>NZ_JAVDBT010000017.1 GCF_030848395.1 Pseudogemmobacter lacusdianii
TTGTCTAGCGCTCGGATACAGGCGATCTTCACCTCAAACGACACGCCACTTGGGGAATGCAGGTTAAGCTCTTTCCATTTGCCTTCGATTTGATCCCAGTTCATCGGGTCATCCTTCCAAATGTGATTGCCATTGCAAGAAGAACCCCCAGCTGGCGCATAGGTTCCGAAGCGGTGCGGGTTCGGCAAGATTGCCGAGCCAATGCGCGATCTTGTGCCATATCGAAACGCAGCTCGGCGCAATTATGCCATGGGAGCGCGTTTCAAGCGCGGCGTAAACTGGAATGTGATCGTAGCACGGGAACCTGATCCGATCTGCCTCGTTAACTGCCGTAATCGCCGGACAGCCGCCTTTGGCACGACACGCTGACGCGGATCTCTGGCCTTGTTGATGTGGAGATAAACATGATCACTCGTAAAGTTATTGCCGCCACGCTGCTTGCCACCCTTATGGGCGGGGCTGCCTATGCCAAGGTCGACCAAATCGCCAAAGTTGATGTCACCGTCGATTTGACGGCGATCCAGAACGAAAAGGCTGTCGCCTATTGGGGCAACATCGAGAAGGATCTTGAGGCTGCAATCGGCGCCCGCGTTGGCGATCTGATGGCCGAAGAAGGCGCCGATGTCTTGGTCGATATTCGCGAAGTTGAGCTGGCCAATGCTTTTGAACGCGAATTGAACCTTGGCGATGCCGTGCTGGTTGGCCAAGTCAATATCAACGATCAGACCGACAACTCCAACTATGATGCTTATGAGCTGAGCGTTTCGCTGGAAAATGCCGCGGTGATCCTACCCGAGGGCACGACGACGCTGATGCTCTCGACCACCGATACGGATGAAAGCTACCGCAAGCTGATTGACGCTTTCGCAGAGGGCGTTGTTTCGCGGCTGAAATAAGCCATGTCTTTGCAATAACTGAATTTATATTTCAGTTATAATGGGTCGCGCCTTAAGGTGCGGCCCCTTATTTGCAGTGTCACGAATTTTTGTCTCTCAATTGCAAAAATAATATCTTAAGGTAAGCTTCTTCTTGGAAAGTGGTACGGCGGGCCATCTTTCACTGTGTGGGTGTGACGATTTTGGCCATGTTTGATGCTGTTTCCGCTTTATGCGCGGGGTCCCTCGGTCGTGGGTGGATCGAATACTGGTGCGCTATATGAAGGCCTTCTTGGGGCGTAGACTTCCTTTTGTCGCCACGGTTGCAGCCGCATTGGTCGGCATCGGAATGACCAGCGCGGTTTATGTCGCCGAAGTGCGGCGGGCCGAGATTGAGTTCAACCGCGCGGCCGACCTTTCCGTTGAGATGATCATGACGCGGCTGCGTGAGCATCTGGTGCTGATCAAAGCGGCCAAAGGGCTGTTCGCCTCTGAGCGGGGCATGCTGGGCCGCGAGAAATTTCTGGTGTTCCTCAGCTCGGTCGGTTTGGACCAAGAGCTTGCCGGTGTGCTGGGCATTGGCGTGGCGCGGCTTGACCACGTGGAAGACACCTCCAATGTCGAGGCGCAGATCCAATCGCTTTATGGTGCACCGATCAAAGCCTATCCGATGACGGATCAGGATTTGAGGGCCACCATCGTTTTGCTTGAGCCGGTTGAGCGCGGCAATCTGGGTGCGATTGGCTATGATATGTACTCAAACCCGGTGCGGCGGGCGGCGATTGATCGCGCCATTCTGACCGGCGAGGCGGAGATGAGCGGCCCGGTGCGGCTGATCCAAGAGGCCAGCGGCGGTCAGAACTACGGCTTTTTGATCTTCTTGGCCTATTCCGGCATCATCACCGATGCGCGCCAAGACCGCACAGCACAGGCAATGGTCTATGCGCCGTTCCGAGGCGAGGATCTGGTCGATGCCGCGATGGGTGAGGCCAGCAACCTGCCGGTCGCCCTGCGCATCACTGACACTGAATATCCCAATATGCCGCTCTTTTCCAGTGAGGCGCAGCCGACGGTGGGGGGGCTGCATGTGAGCCGTGAGGTCGCGGTGATGGGGCGGCAATGGCAGTTCGATATAGCCCAGACGTTGCCCACTCATTGGCAGCGCCATATTGGCTCTGTGCTGGTAGGGCTGATCTCCTTACTCTTTGCCGCAGCAACCGGCTTTGCCATCGCGGCGCGGCAACATGAGGCTGAGCAAGCCCGTGAAGTCGCCTCGGCCGCCTCTCGCGAGGTCGAGTATCGCAGCCTGCTGCTGCAAGAGATGAAACACCGGATTAAGAACCACATCGCCCGGATCCAATCCATCGCTCGTCAAAGCGCGCGTGGGGCGACGGACGTAAAGGCCTTTACCGAAAGCTTCGATGCCAGATTGCAAGCAATGGCGGCGGTACAAGAGTTCCTGGCCGGAACCGCGATGCCGCAGGCCGAACTGACGGCCATCTTGCGCAAAGAGCTGCAGCAGTGCCTTGATACCGATGAGGTGGCGCATCTGATCGACGGACCGGCAGTCTATCTGGATGAACGTCAGGCGCATGCCTTTGCTCTGGTGGTACATGAATTGGTGACCAACGCTTTGAAATACGGTGGTCTTTCGGGTGGGCATCAGAACTTGAACGTGAAGTGGCAGGTGCTGCCAAAAACCGTAGAGGGTGCCGCGCCGCGTGACGGGGCGGCCGCCGGGGCTGTGGGGGCAGAACTGGTCATGGACTGGATCGAGCACTTCCCGGTCAGCGACGAAAAGCTGCAAGCGGGGCTTGGCGGCAAGGGCTTTGGCTCGCGTTTGATCGAGGTGAGCTTGAAGAGTGAGCTTTCGGGCAGCATCACCCGTGAGCTGGCGTCGGACGGATTGCGGATCGCGCTGCGCTTCCCGCTAAATCCGGGCCAGCGACCCAATCGCAGCCCAGATCGCGCCGGCGCGCATAATGTCGGACGCCCGCTCGCTCGCCCCAGCGGGCGCGGCACTGAAGCGCAAGGGCCGTTGCCAAGCTAGCTTTGCTTAGGAATGCCGGTAATGCTGCAAATCCCTGACCGCAGCCCTGCATGTCCTATGAATGGGGCGCGGCCGGGAAGGGCGCGACGCACCCCGCCCGAACCTTCGTGCTCGACCTGACCGAGGGACTTAGACCGCCAGCGTATCGGTCGACGCGAAGAACATTGCCTGACTGACCGCCGAGCGGATTTGCTCTTCGGTATAGGGCTTGTTGATCAAGAAAGCAGGCTCGGGCCGCTCACCGGTCAAAAGCCGCTCGGGGAAGGCGGTGATGAAGATCACCGGCAAAGCGCCGAACTGCGCCAGGATCTCATTCACCGCCTCAACGCCCGAGGAGTTATCGGCCAGTTGAATATCGGCCAAGATCAGATCGGGGCGGTCGGTTGCGGCCATGCTCACCGCCTCGGCATGCGTGCGGGCATTGCCGGTGACCCGGTGGCCCATCGTCTCGACGATATCTGCGATGTCCATCGCGATGATCGCCTCATCCTCAATCACCAGCACCGAGCCGCGCACCGAGGCTTCCATTTCCCGCAAAGCAATCTCCACCAGATGATTGGCCTCATCGCCGTCGATCCCCATGATCGCAGCAATCTGGTCGGTGTCAAAACCTTCGATGGTTTTCAACAGCAAAGCTTCGCGCGAATTATGCGTCAGCGCCGCCAGATGCGATTGGGCGCGGCCGGACACGCCATTGTCCGCTTCGCCAGTCGGTGCGCCCGAGCTGTTCCAGATCGAGTGCATAATTGCAAAAAGCGCCAAGCGGCTGTCGGGATGATTGGCGACCAGATTGGGGTCGGCCAACACCGATTCAAGTACAGCTACAGCATAAGAATCTCCGCTGCTCTGATTGCCGGTCAGCGCACGCGCATAGCGCCGCAGATAGGGCAAATGGCGCGCAACCTTGGTGGACAGGTCGTTGGCATCCTCAGCGATCATCTCAGCTCCAATTTATTTTGCTGTTTAGCGATCTTGTGGGAACCAAACGCTTGCGAGAGCGTATGGTTCCACACAGATCGCAGGAATGTGGACCAATGTCGAGCGAGCAGGACAAAGAGACAACGCGGCGCTTGGCCATCCGCGCCCAGATTGATGAGAATTTGAAACGCGTTTATGCGCGCACCGCCTCGGAAGAATTGCCGGATAGATTCAAAGATTTACTTGCACAGCTTAAAGCAAAAGACAGTTCCGGCGAGCCCGGTAAAGGGGGCGGCTCTTGAGTGTCGAGTTGGCAGCCGCTTCCCCAGATCCACGTGACGGACTTGCATTGGCCATCCCGCGGCTTCGCGCTTTCGCAATCAGTTTGACCCGTGATGTCTCTTCGGCCGATGATTTGGTTCAAGATACAATCCTTAAGGCATGGGCAAATATGGATAAATTTGACCCAGGCAGCAATCTGGATGCTTGGCTCTTTACCATTCTGCGCAACACTTTTTATTCCAGCCTGCGTAAAACTCGGCGTGAAGTGCAAGACAGCGATGGCGCATTTGCCGCCACACTTTCGGTCAAACCGGCGCATGACAGCCGTCTCGCGATGAAGGATTTTCAGCGTGCCTTTGATCAGCTAAGCCCTGAGCACCGTGAAGTGCTGACATTGGTTGGCGCCTCGGGGTTTTCTTGCGAAGAGGCGGCGGGCATGATGAATGTGGCGGTTGGTACCGTTAAAAGTCGGGCCAGCCGCGCCAGAAAGCGGCTGACCGAGCTTTTGCAGCTTGAAGAGGGTGAAGACATGTTCTCGGGCACGGATCGCGCCACGGAAGCTGTTGTCCTACGGGCATCGACGGCCGTCAGTTGAGTTGGCGGCGCAAATCCCGGTTCTCGGCCAGCTCATTGGGCGTGTTGCTGGGATCCACGCTGGTCATGGCGCTTTTGCCATTGGGCATTCTGTCGATGGTGCAGACTTGGGTCTCGCTCGGGCAAGTGGACCAAGCCATATTGCATGGCATCGACGGCGCATCGCAGGCCGGGGTCAGCAAGCAGATTGAGCTGATCCAAGATGCACAATCGGCTGCGAGAACGATTTCTTACATCTTTTCGGTCGGCATGCCTTTGGACATCCAAAGTTGTAACAGCCGTATGAAAGCGGTGGTCGATGAGATGCCGCAGGCCACTTTGGTGACGATGATCACGACCGAGGGCGAAATTGAATGCGCTTCCTCTGACGAGTTCGACAAAATTGCAGCCGAGCCAGCCTTGCTGGATTTGCCGCAAAAGCCTGACCTGTCTTTGACCTATATCCCGCAGGGGCCAATTTCGGGCAAGCCGGTGATCATGGTTGGTGTGCCGGTGATTGATGCGCAAGGGCGCCAGATGGGCGCGGTGGCGCTGATGCTTATTCAGCAAGCCATCACCCCCGCAGCCTACCAAAGCGATTATGGGCTGTGGCAGGCCGTCCTTACGGCAACATATACGTCTGAAGGCGTGCTTTTGGCCGCGGACAGGCCGGTCGAGGAGATCCCCGCACTGCTTCCGGCCAACTTGCAGCTGAATGCGCTGGGCGGTAGCGTTGGAGAGCCTTACTACAGCTACGGCACTGATGGGCAGCGCCGCATTGTCTCGATCACGCGGGTTGCAGATGATGTGAATCTGCTGGCGATCTGGGAACAAGAACACGGTGCTTCGGCTTGGGCCTCGCGGGTGATCCCCTATCTTTTGCCCGCGCTAACTTGGGCCGCCGCCTTGATCGCAGCGTATATTGCCTCGCAGCGGCTGGTAGTGCGCCATGTGCGGGCTTTGGCGCGCGCGATGACCGCCTATATGTCGCATCGCAAGCGCGAGACGGTGCCCGGCATCGCGGACTCGCCGGCCGAGATACAGCGGCTGCACGGTGTTTATGCCGAGTTGATCGCTGCGATTGAGCAGGATGAGGCCGAGTTGGAGAACTTGCTTGTCGACAAAGACAGGCTCTTGCGTGAGGTGCATCATCGCAGTGGCAACAGCCTGCAAATCATCGCTTCGGTTTTGCGCATGTATCGGCGCGAAAGCGGCGATCCGGCGCTGCGCGGCGTGCTGGACGGGCTGATCAACCGGGTGATTGCTTTGTCTTCCACCCACACCAGCCTTTACGGTCTGGAAGGGCGGCAGGATGTGCCGATGGATGCCGTGCTGAATGCCGTCATCCACCGGCTGAAAGAGATCCACGGCATCCCCATTGGCTCGGCCCGCAAACAATTCCAACCGATCACCTTGCCCGCGCAAGCCGCGATCCCGTTGGCCCTGGCTCTGGCTGAGACGGTGAGCTGCTTCTTTGGTGCCAAAGATCAGATGAAGGGCGGCGTCGATGTGGCGCTGGATGTGCAGGGGCAGGATATCAGGCTTTATGTTGAGGGCCCCAACGTGCCCGAGTTCCAGCCCGAAACAACGCATGGGCTTGCCTCACTGCCACGCCGGATGCTGACGCAGTTTGCTGGCCAATTGCGCGGCCGTGTGGTGACGCGGATCGCGGATAACCGTTCGATGGTTGAACTGACCTTCCCGCGCAACTTGCATTGACGCGGTCTGAAATTTCCGCCTGCGCACGCAATTTTCGAAGCGATCACGGGAACTTGGCTTTCGCATTGGCGTTAAGCTTTCAGTTCTGGCGTGCGCTTTCCCAAGGTCACGCCTTTTGTGAAGGGAGCGTTACATGTTGGGTTGGGCCATCACTTTTCTGATCATCGCCATCATCGCGGGTATCCTTGGCTTTGGCGGCATCGCCGGGACCTCGGCCGGGATTGCGCAGATCTTGTTCTTCATCTTCTTGGTATCTTCTTGGTGCTGTTCGTCCTGTCGCTCATTGGCCGCGTGATGCGTCGCGGTTGATATTGAAGGGGGCGGGCGGGTCTCCCCAGCCGACCCTCCCCCTTCAACCCTGCTGCTGCGCAAGCCTAAAAGCCTCAAGACAGATCGCCAGGTGATATAGGCTCACTGGGTGATGATCTTTGCGTTTGGCGAGATGGTGCGGTGGGGAATATGCGCCGTGGCCGGATCAGCTGCGGCCAGGGTCCCCCAAATACGGGCGGCCAAGCTTACGGGCGGCCAAGTTGCCGTGCTCCAAGATGCGGGGGCTGCATCTGCGGCGCGCTCAGCTCAAGGGTGACGAGGATTCCATGCTGTGCCAGGCCGGGCGAGAGTCGTGTGAGAAACTCTTGCAGATTGGCAACCGCTGGCCCGTCGTCCAGCATCAGAGTGACCTGTGCTTGGCGGGGGCGGCGCAGGGCAGGAAGTAAGCTCAACAGCGCGCACATCATGGAAAACACCACCTCCGCCCGCGCGCCGTCACCGGCCAGGACCATCTGGTCCAGACCGCCTAAGGCGTCAATCTCTTGGTGCAGCCGTCCAAGCGAGCTGCTTTGGCGAAAATCAGTCCAGATCATCTGCGCGCCCGGCACCGCCAGCTCCGCCAGCGTCATGTCGACAATCTGACTACCCGCGACCAAAAGCACGGCATCGGCATTGTCCACGCGCTCTAAATCGATGCGAAAAAGCGCCTCGGCATTGATCAAGACGACGGGACGGCGGGGGGGAGTTGGGGGGCTAGCCATCGTCACTTTCCCTCTTCAGCTGTAACTGCGGGCCGTTTTCGCCTTTGACCGAAGCCCACTGGGGGCCTAGTGGCGCGGGTTGCCTTTGGCATTGGCGGGTCCGTAGATCGCCGGTCCGGTGCTTTGCAGTTACCTCTTAACGCGGACCGATAGCCTAGGTTCCCAAGCTTAGCCCGATAACACCGGGAATAAAGGGGGCTGGCCCTGCAGAATTGGTGACGACCGACAGGAGGGGGGCCGCTATGGTGTGCGTTGTCTGATGCTTTTTTACGCTAAATCAGTATCTTAACAAATATGTATTGGGGCGGCCGATTTTGGTGCAAAGTCAGCAAGGCTGCGGAACCCAGCCGCGCGCGATGTCGTTAACGTGACCAGCACCAATCTTGATGAGAGTGCGGGTGGGGGACAGAACATGAGTGCATCCGACCAAGGGCCGAAAGAACCGCCGGCCAAGCCGCCAGCGGCTAAAGCCACCGCGAGAGCCACTGCGAAGCCGGCGACTGCAGTTGCGGCAAAGTCTACTGCGCGGCGGGCAGAGGTGCGGGCCGAGACCGCGCGCGGCGAGCCGCGGACCGCGGTGCACCGCATCGGCACCCGCGCCCTGGAAGAACCGCAGGGGCCGGAAAGTGCCTCGATCGTGACGCTTCCTGTGATGGCGGTCATTGTCGCGGTCTGTGTCATCCTTTCGGTCGGGCAGGAGCTGTTCTTGCCGCTTGCGATGGGGATGCTCTTTGCCTTTATCTTGACGCCGGTGGTCAATGCGCTGCGGCGGCTTGGCTTGGGCGACAAGGTGGCCGTGGTGATCACCGTGGTCGCGGCCTTCGCTTTGCTTGGGGCCTTTGTGTTGATCTTCGCCTATCAGCTCAGCGTCATCGGCTCTAACCTGCCGCAATATCAGGGAAATGTCATCGGCAAGATCGATGCCATCTTTGAGATGGGCAGCGAAAGCAAGGTGATGGCAAGGCTGCAAGAGATGGTGGGCGATATTGGCGCCCGCTTGCAGCCCGTTGAAAATACCGGCACGGGACCGATGCAGGTGCAGGTGGTGGACCACACCAGTCTCACCGATTGGCTGAATGGGGTGATCCTGCCCGCGCTAAGCCCGGTGATCGTCTTTGGTCTGATTGCGGTGGTCGTGGTCTTCGCACTGCTCGAGCGTGGCGAGCTGCGCGACCGTTTGGTGGCGCTGATCGGGGGCGGCAATATCGTCGGCACATCGCGTATGCTGGCCGAGGCGGGGGCGCGGGTCTCGAGCTACCTCGTCGCGCAGCTGATGGTTAACGTGATCTATGCGGTGCCGATCTGGCTGGGGCTCTGGCTCATCGGCGTGCCAAACGCGCTTTTCTTTGGCATCGTCACGCTGATCTTGCGCTTCGTCCCTTATATCGGCACCGCGCTTTCGGCGATCTTGCCGCTTTTGATGGCCTTCGCCGTCTCGCCGGACTGGTCTTTGGTCCTTTGGACGGCGGGTCTGTTTGTCTTGGTCGAGTTTACCACTTCAAACGTGATCGAGCCTTGGTTTTACGGTCGCAAAACCGGTGTCAGCCCGCTGGCGGTGATCATATCGGCGATGTTCTGGACTTGGCTTTGGGGGCCGGCGGGTCTCATCATTGCGACACCGCTGACAGTGTGCCTTGTGGTGATTGGCCAACATATTCCCGGTCTGCGCGTGTTCTCGGTGCTCTTGGGCGACAACCCGGTTCTGGAGGAAACCTCTCGACTATATGACCGGTTGCTGACGGGCCATGTCTTTGTCTTTGAAGAGGCGACCACTTTGGCCTCGGGCGCCGATGAACCTGCGGAAGAGATCGTCGCCTATTATGACACGCAAGCTTTGCCGGTGCTTGTGATGGCGCAAGCCGATCATGAGGCGGGGCAGCTCACCGACCAGCAGGCCAACCGGATCGCCAATTCGATCTTTGCTTTGGCCGAAAAGATGGAGCCGGTGATCGAAGAAGAGCTTATCCCCGAACCCTTGGCCGAGGGCGAAGCGCCGCCCGCGACCCTGCCGGGCGAAGGGCGGCGGGTGGCCGTCATGGGCGCGCGGACTGAGCTTGACGATGCCGCGGCAGAGCTTGTTGGCCAGTCCTTGCGCGCGCGCGGAGCCGAGACTTTGGTCATGGAACACCGCACCTTGCCGGGCCGGGCCTTGCGTGAGTTTGGCGCTGATGCCTTCATGATCGTGGCGCTCGACGGTGCTAGCCAGCCTGCCGCCGTGACACAGTTGCGCCAGCTGCGGCGCCGCTTCTCGGGCTTGCGGGTGGTGCTTGCCACTTGGCCCAATGCCGCGGATCCCGAGGCGGCGGAAGAGGGGCGCTCGCTTGATAAGAACGGCGCGGATGCCGTGGCCGTGGGTATGAAAGAGGCAACGGCCTTGGCCTTTGGCCTGCCGATTGAGGCGCTCGAGGCTGCGGATTTGGCTGTATAAGAAGCCCTTACGGGGTGAACGAAAAGCGCGCGCCCGAATAGAGGCGCGCGCTTTTTCATTTTTACAGATCGAAGGGGAGCGGATCTGGCTTCGCTGCCAGCGTAAAAACCTTATCCGTTATAGGCCACTTCGTGCATGGCAATGCGGATCAAGTCTTGGCCGTCCACGGCGTCGCTCCAATCCACACCTGAGGCAACGACGCAGCTGATCCCGTCCGAGCCATGATGCAGTGCCGTCCATGTCCCCATCAGGGACGAGGTCCAAAGCTCGATCTTCAGCCCCTCGCTGTTGGTTGTGGTGGTGGTCAGGCTTTCGGCGAAGTCGTGCTTTAGCCCCTCGACCATCTCGTCATGCGCGTCGCAATAGGTTTGCGCGGGTGTGGCTTGCGCATGGCCCAAGGCGTCATAGACGGAGGGCGCGGGCTGCGCAGCCGTTGCAGCTTGCGGCGAGACGGCGGCGTGAATGACGATATCTTCCGCAGCAACCTGCGCTGAGCCTTCTTTCCCGGCAGCGAAATTAACGCTGGGCGAGAGCGGGGGCAGGCTGGTCGCGGCAATTGCGCCAGCGGTCACGGTCGAGGCAATCGCCATCGCGGTGCTGTGCATAAACATGTCATTTTCTCCGGTCGTTCCCGTCATGGGCCCTGTCTCGGACCACCCAAACCAACGTGGAGCAGGCAAAACAGGTTCCGCTCTCAGCCTGCCTTGCAGACCTTACTGGCAGATGACGCTACGTCAGGTAAATGCATAGCTTTGCGGCGAACCGCCGCGTTTGCGCCTGCGGCTCGCCGGTCTTTCGCCCAAATCTCTTAGGCTATCTTACCCTTCAAGACCCAAGGCCTGCCGCAACGGGTGCATCGCATGCGGGGCTGGCAGATCCGCAAGAAAGCTATGGCCAAGCCCTTCGGCCATGACCAGCCTGCCGCCCAAAAGTGTGGCGAGCAGTTCTGATTGGTTGCAGACAGGATCGGCCCCGGCGGCGACCACGGTCAGTTTTTGCGGGCGCGGGAAGTCGGGATGGCGCATGTTGAGCGACGGCGTGGCAGCGATCATTCCGGTTGGGTCCAGCTTGCGCCGGTAAGCCGCCATCGACAGCGGTCCAAGCCCGGTGCTTTCATCGGTGGTGGTTGGCGGTGGCGCATCGGGCAGACCACCGGCATAGAACAGCACCAGCTCTTCAATCCGGGCGCGTTCGGCCTCGGTCAGACCGGCATGGGCCCAAAGCGACAAGGCGCCGCCCGCGCTATCGCCCATCACCCGCAGCTTTTCGTGGCGCTGCAACTGGCGCCGAATGGCGGCGACGCCATCTTCGGGCTGCGCGGGCAGGGTGTGCTCTGGCGCCAATCTATAGCGGACCGAGATCACCTCGGCCCCGGTCAGATGCGCGATCCAAGCGGTGTTGATCCGATGCGTCTCGGGCGAGCCCACGATGAAACCGCCGCCGTGGAAATAGACCACCGGCGTGCCGTGCGGATTGGGCGGGGTGAAAATCAGCCCGCCGGGGCAGGGGGCCAGCGGTTCGAGCGTTTGGATGTCGATATCTGGCGGCAGCACCGGCGAGACCACTTCGGCCGAGCTGGCACGGATCCGGCGCAGCTCAACTGGGTCGCCATTGACCCAATCAACGGCGGCACTCTCTTGTATTTCCATTTCTTTCCCCCCTTGCAGTGCAAGCACTTGGCCCAGATTGGGGCGGCGCAAATCCTTGCTAGGGCATGGCACCCGATCCGCCATTGCACGTCAAGTCTGCGCAGCGGCTGCGGCGGGCAAAGACCGAAATCATGCCGCCGCAACGCCGGTTTTACGGCACGTCCCGCCGCCTCCAAAGTCGAGCCATTGGAGCGGTGCTGGTATTCGTCGCAACTGCCCAGAACATGGGCAAGATTCTGCTCAACCTTGCGCGAATTTTTGGCCTCCGCGCATGAGGACGATTGACCTTATTCGAAGAGGCGCGCATTTCGCCAACGCAGCATATTGAGCCGGGGCGACCGGGGCTTGAGTCGCGTGCAATGCGGGGTTTGCAGTTGCAGCAAGCCTGACCTGCATTCGCCGCATGTCTCGGCTTCGCTCCTTATCTTATATGTAACAGATTGAGGCGTTTATCCCGAATCGGGAGCAGGAGTTAAGACATGACAGGTCGCCGGACGATGCCAGCGGTCCTTACCCGCCGCAGCTTGCTGTCGCTGCTGGGCGCCGGGGCGATGCTGCAGTGCAGCACCATCTTGGCTGGCCCTGCGCGTGCAGAGGTCGCGCAGCCGGCTGAGCCTACGCCTCCTGCCGCTCCCGAAGGGCAGCCCTTCAGCTTTGACAGCCTGACCGATGAGATGCGGCTCAGCGCGACCAAGCCGCATAGCGCGCCTGCGAAAGCTGCGGGATTCTTTACCAATTTCAGCTACGACGACTATCAATCGGTGCAGTTCGACCCGACCCGTGCGCATTGGGCGGGCGAGAAGGCTGGCTTCCATGTGCATGCCTTCCATCTCGGTTGGCTCTTCTCAGAGCCGGTGAACCTTTATGAAATCTCGGAAGGTAAAGCTTATCCGATCGGCTTTTCGACCGATGATTTCCTTTACTACGACCGGGTTAAAGACCGGGTTCCAGCGCATGAGCCTTTGCCGGGTGTGGCCGGGTTCCGGATCAATGCGCCGCTCAATCGCGCCGATATGTTTGATGAGGTCGTGGCCTTCTTGGGCGCAAGCTACTTCCGGGCCTTGGGACGCGACAATTTCTACGGGCTTTCGGCCCGCGGTTTGGCCATCGATACCGGGTTGGGCCAGCCGGAAGAATTCCCGCGCTTCTCGCGGTTTTGGTTGGAAAAACCCGCCGATCACGCGCTTTCGGTCACGCTTTACGCCAGCCTTGAAAGTGAAAGCTGCACGGGCGCCTATCGCTTCGTGATCCGGCCCGGCGCCCATACCGAGATCGAAGTGACGGCACGGCTCTTCTTCCGCACCGAGGTGCAGCAGGTCGGCATCGCGCCTTTGACCTCGATGTTCCTTTACTCGGAAAAGAACCGCTCTAGCTTCGATGACTACCGCCCGGCTGTGCATGACAGCGATGGTCTTTTGATTCATCGCCGTGATGGCGATCGGATCTGGCGGCCGCTGAACAACCCGGTGCGGCTTACCGAAAGCTGGTTGGGGGAAGAGAGCCCCAAAGCCTTTGGTCTGATGCAGCGCGACCGCGATTTTGAGAATTATCAAGACGCCAGCGCGCATTACGAGCGTCGACCTTCGGCCCTCGTGGTGCCACAGGGCGATTGGGGGCGTGGTGCGGTGCGTCTGGTCGAGATCCCGACCGATCTTGAGGTCAACGACAATATCGTCGCCTTTTGGGTGCCCGAGACCAAGCCTGTGCCCGGCCAGATGGCTGAGTTCTCCTATCGGCTGATCTGGGGCGCGCTGACCGAGGATCATTTGGATGATCTGGCCTTTGTCAAAGAAACCCGCGCAGGCGAGGGCGGTGTTTCGGGCGTCGCCAATGCGGCCGGCACTCGCAAATTCGTGGTCGATTTTGCCGGCGGAATGCTGGCAGATCTGCCGCCCAATGCCGTGCTTGAGCCGGTCGTGAACATCCAAGGCGGCACAATTGCGGTGCAGACCTTGTCAAAGATCGACGGAACCGACACTTGGCGTTTGGTGTTGGATGTACTGCCGCAGCCCGGTGCTACCGTTGAATTCGTTGCCCATGTGGCCGGATTTGGCCGCAAACTGACGGAAACGTGGATTTATCAATGGGTGACCAAATGAACGCGCAGCAGCCGGTCCAGCCGGATGTCGTGGCGGATTTTGCCGGCGCGCCGCCTTTGGCGCCCTTGCATATGCCCAAGCAGATCCTGATCTCGGAGCCGGGCGTCTGGCGGCGGGCCTTTGCCCGCATCGTGACTGCCCTGCCTTCGGGGCGGCGTAGGCCGGGCTGAGCATGACACAGCAGAGTGAAAACACCGGGGATCGCGCAGGCGGTACCCGGGCCTTGGCCGTGGCGCTAAGCGTTCTGGCGGCTGCTGCGGCGGGCATGGTGTTCTACATCTACGGAGCGACAGACGGGGTCGACCCGCTCGACATCGTGCGCAGCTTATTGATTTTCCTCTCGACTTGGTGGCTGGCATGGGGGGCGGCGACCGCTTTGCTGGGTTTGACCTCGCGGGCAAAACCACGCCCGAGCCTGACGGCACCGATCCGAGGCCGTACGGTTGTGATCGTGCCGGTTTACAATGAAGACCCTCAGGTCACCTTCGCGCGCGTCGCTGCGATGGACGATTCCTTGCGCGCCGCAGATCCCAGCGTGCCGGTCGATATCGCCATCCTCTCAGACACCCGAGATGAGGCGATTGCGGGTGCCGAGCGGATATGGTTCTCGCGCCTTTTGGCCCGCCAGCATGGGCAGGGGCGGATCTTCTACCGCCGCCGCGAAAAGAACACCGGCCGCAAAGCCGGCAATATCGAAGAATTCGTCGTCCAATCCGGCGCGGCTTGGGATTACGCGGTGATCCTTGACGCTGACAGTCTGATGGAAGGCGCGTTGATCCACGAGATGATCCGCCGGATCGAGGCCGAGCCGCGTTTGGGGCTTTTGCAAACCCTGCCCAAGGTGGTGCGGGCCCGCTCGATCTTTGGCCGTGCGATGCAATTCGCCGCTGGCTTCCACTCGCCGATCTTTGCCCGCGGATTGGCCGCGATGCAGGGCCGGACCGGTCCCTTCTGGGGCCATAATGCCATTGTGCGGATGCGGGCTTGGGCGGAATGCTGTGGCTTGCCGGAACTGCCCGGCAAGGCTCCCTTTGGCGGCCATATCATGAGCCATGACTATGTCGAGGCGGCCTTGCTTGCGCGCGGCGGTTGGACGGTGCGGCTCGATGATGACTTGCAGGGCAGTTACGAAGAGGGCCCCGAGAATATTGTCGATCACGCCAAGCGCGACCGCCGTTGGTGCCAAGGCAATTTGCAGCACTCCAAGGTTCTTATGGCACCGGGGCTGAAACCGTGGAGCCGTTTTGTCTTTATCCAAGGCATCTTCGCCTATATCGCGCCGCTGATCTGGCTTGCCTTCATCGCGGCTTCAATCGCGGCGGTGTATTGGGTTGGGCAACCGAACTATTTCCCGCTGGAAAACTGGCCTTTCCCGGTTTTCCCCAATGATGAGACCGCCAAGGCGGTGGGCTTGGCTGTGGGCGTCTTCGGTCTTCTGGTGATGCCCAAGTTCTTGGTTTTGCTGGAAGCCATCTTTTCGGGCCGCGCGCGCAGCTTTGGCGGAGCGGCACGGGCTGCGGGATCTGTGGGGTTGGAGCTGCTTTTGTCCTCACTGATCGCGCCGGTGCTTTTGGCGTTCCAAAGCCGTTCGGTCTTCCAAGTGATCTTGGGCAGCGATGGCGGCTGGCCGCCGAACAATCGCGGCGATGGCCGACTTGATCTGGCCGATGCTTGGGCGGCGGCCCGCTGGATTAGCCTGTGCGGCGCGATTGGCATGGCGGCGACCTATGTGCTGGCGCCGGTGCTGCTTCTTTGGTTGATGCCGGTGACCTTGCCGATGCTGATCGCGCCGGTGCTGATCGCTTGGACCTCGCGACCGGGCCGGGAGCAGGGGTTCTTGGTGCCTGAGGATGCGGATTACCCCGCAATCCTTGAGCGCCATGACGAGATCTTGCGCGAATGGGGCCGGGCTTTTGAGAGCGAGACTAAGGTTGCCTGAGCTGAAGAAACCGCGCGACCACCGGATTGATTTCCTGCGGGGGCTGGCTTTGGTGATGATCTTCATCAACCATATTCCGGGCACGTTCTGGGAAAACTTTACCTCGCGCAATTTCGGATTCTCCGATGCGGCCGAGGGTTTTGTGCTGATGTCAGGGATCGCCACCGGACTGGCCTTTGGTCCGGCCTATATGGCAGCGGCCCCAATGGTGGCGCGGTTGCGGCCTTGGCGTCGATCCTTGGTGCTTTGGGCGGTGCATGTGCCTTGCTGTCTGTTGATCTTGGCGCTTTTCGCCGCCCTTATCGGCGATCCTGCCGTGGCGAAAATGGCGGCGGCGCGCAACATCGCGCCGGTCCTGCAAGATCCTTGGAGCTATGTGCCTTCGGTCACCGTCTTGATGCACCAATTCGCCTATGCCGACATTTTGCCGCTTTATATTCTGTTGTTGCTGGCCGCGCCGGGCGTGCTCCTGCTGGCGGTGCGCTGGCCGCGCGCGCTGATGCTGGGGTCACTGATCATGTGGTTTGCGGCCGGGTTCTGGTTCATTCGTCTGCCAACCTATCCGCAGCCAAACGCTTGGTTTTTCAACCCGTTCAGCTGGCAGGTGCTGTTTGTGGCAGGGGTCTTAACCGGGCTTGCCACGCGGCAAGGTCGCCGCTTCCTGCCCTATCATAAATGGGCTGTTGTACTGGCTTGGGGCTTTTTGATCATGGCGGCAATCTGGGTACAGGTTCCTGCCGTCGCCAAAGCCGGAGGCCACGCACTATGGCAGCTTAAACAATGGTTTGGCCTGCCTTCGGTGCTGGTGGCCTTTGACAAAGGCATGCTGCATCTGCCGCGCCTGCTGCATATCTTGGCTTTGGCCTATGCGCTGAGCTACCTGCCAGTGCTGAAGCCGATTGCCTCGAGCGGGTTTGGCGCGGTGCTGGCGCGGCTTGGCCGCCATTCTCTGCCGGTCTTTGCCACGGGCACGGTGCTGGCCTATGTGGGGCAATTGACGAAGGCGATGGCCGGGCCTTCGCTCCTTCTCGACACGCTTTTGATTGGGTTGGGCCTTTGCGTGCTCTTCGCCGTCGCCCGCCTGCGCGAGGGGCAAAAGCAAAGCGCTGCGATCGCGCGCACCGCCTAAAGCAGCGCCCTTGCCTTTGCGGCCATTGAAGGGGCCAGCCGAATTTGGCATCTCGGCTGAAAGGGGGGCTTGGCATGGCGCGGATTTTGGTGACGGGCGCAAGGGCCCCAGTGGCCCTGCATCTGGCCCGACTGCTGAGCAGCGCGGGTCATACCGTGCTGATGGCCGACAGTCAGCTTTGCCCAATGGCCAAGGCAAGCCGTATGCATCACGGCTTCCACCTGTTGCCTCCACCGCGTTTTGAACCTGAAGCCTTTGAGGCCGCATTGCGCCAGCTGATCGAGCGAGAAGCGATCACCTTGGTTCTGCCAAGCTGCGAGGAGGTCTTCTACCTTGCGCAAATCTGGGCCAAATCGCCTCACAATGCGCAGCTTTACGCGCCCCCGATGGCACTCTTGGCCGAAGCCCATGACAAGCACGCCTTCATCGGCCTTTGCGAGCGGCTTGGACTAGGGGTTCCGCCGACCCAGCTTTTGACCTCTGTGAAAGATCTGCAGGCGTTGGGGCCGGATTTGCAGAGGTTTGTTCTTAAGCCGGTCTGGTCGCGCTTTGCCTCGCAAGTCTTGATCCGTCCCAAGGGGACAGAGCTGACGGGGGTTTTGCCAAGCAAGGCCGCACCTTGGGTGGCGCAGAGCCATTTAGAGGGCACGGAGATCTGCGCCTATGCCTTGGCCGATCATGGCCGTCTGCGGGCATTGTCGCTTTACCGAGGGCTTTACCGCGCGGGCAAAGGGGCTTCGGTGGCTTTTGCGCCGCTCGAAGACCCAACTGCGCGGCGCTTTGTTGAGCGTTTCGTGGCGGGCACAGGTTGGACTGGCCAAATTTCTTTTGACCTGATGCGTCTGGCCGATGGGCGGGTGTTGCCTTTGGAATGCAACCCCCGCGCCACCAGCGGGCTGCATTTCTTCAAAGATGGGCCGGGGTTCGCACGGGCGCTCTTCGGCCAAGGCGATGTGGCCCCTGATGTTACCGCCCCGCAAGGGGTGCGGCTCGCACTTTGGGCTTACGGCCTGCCGCAGGCCTTGCGCCGGGGCGCGCTGCCGGCTTACCGCACCGCCTTGCGTGAGGTGCAAGAGGTGCTCGATTGGCCCGGTGATCCGGGGCCGAAGCGCGCCCAATTTGCCACGCTGCGCGCGATCGCCGCAAAGGCCTTGCGTGAGCGGATCAGCCTTCAACAAGCCTCGACCCGTGACATCGAATGGAACGGGCCTCAGGGCGCTTAAAGCTCGATCTGCAGCTTTCGGGGATGTGAGGCAGCCTGCGGTGCCTGTCCCGCCGCCAGCGCCTCGATATCGGCGCGCAGGATGTCCAAGGGGCCGATCAGCGGGCGCGGCTGGCCTGCCTCATTCCAGCGCTCCAAGGCCTGCGCCAATACCTTGCGGTCTTGCTGCAAAGCGATGCGGAAAAGCGGTCGGAAGGCCTGCATCTTCAGCCAGCCCCAAGCCCCCTGACGCGGCCCAACCAAAAGGCCGATGCCTTCCACGTGATCCGGCTTGGCTTGGCGCAGATGGAAGGTCGTGGCCAGAACCAGTCCCTTCGGCCCCCAATATTCCAACTCGGCAATCCCGGGATGGCGGTAGCGCCCAATGGTCCGCACCCGCGACCCATCCAGCAGCGCCGAGATCAGGCCCTGCTGGCGATCTTCGCCGGTATAGCTGGCCTCAACCCAATTCGGCCCGCCAGTTACCTCAACATTCACCGCATAGCGTTTGGACGACAGCCCGCGCAGCAGGCCTTTGTGGGTGTAATGGGTATGGGTCGCGTCCAGGATATTTTCGGCGGCATCGATCAGGGTTGAGCGGGTCTCGCTGTGCACCAGAAGACTGCGAACATCCTGCCCCTCGGCGGCGTGGAGATAGGGGGCATGCGTCGGATCGCCGGTGGAGATGAAGATCACGCCGCCGCGCTCGGCTGTGCGGAGGCTCGGGATCCGGTAGCGCGGAAGTTGGGTCATCAGCCCCGGAATAGCGGTGCATTGCCCGCCGCCGTTGAAACGCCAGCCGTGATAGGGGCACTCGATCTGGCCCTGATGCACGCGCCCGCCCGAGAGCGGCACATGGCGATGCGGGCAGCGGTCGTGCAACGCGCTGAGCCCCTCGGCCCCGCGAAAAAGCACATAAGGCTGACCTTCCCACCAGATCTGCCGGGGCTTTGCGCCAATGTCGCGGCTTAGCGCGACGGCTTGCCAATCTTGATGCGGAGAGGCTGAGGTCACAGACGGAACCTTTGCAAAAGTGGCACGCCGATGCGGGTCAAAAGCTGGCGCATCAGGGCCGTCGCCCAGCGTTGGCGGCGGGGCAGGTGGCGGGTGTAGACGGCTGTATATTCGATGACGGGAATGCCGCCGCGATGGCGCTTGAAGGCGGCGGCCCCGGCGGAGCAATTGAAAAACATGCCTCTTTCGGCCGCATGATCGCGTGCGACTTGCATAATCAGCCGGTACAGCCCCTCACGCATTGGGCGTGAGGTGTCATAGCCGACGATGGGTTGCGTCAGGGTGCGTCCGCTTGCAAAGAGCCCGGTGACGGCGATCAATCTGCCCGTTTCATCGCGGAAGCCTGCGAGTTCCAAAAGCCCCGCGCGGTGCATCTCTTGGATGTAAAGCGCGGTGTAGTCGGGATTAAGCGGGGTATATTTGCGCAAATATAGATCGGCGTAAAGCTGGGCGCAGACCGGGTAATCTTCCTCGGTGAAGTCCTCATTGCCAACGCGCGGGAAGGGGCAGCGCTGAAGATGTAGGCGGTCGCGGCGCATGTTTGGGCTATGCGGGCGATCGGGGGAAATGTCCGAAAAGATATAGACCTGTCGGGCCGGGAGCAGGTCAAACCCAGCAGTTTGCAGGGCTGCAATGGTTTCTGCATCTGCCAGTTTGTTCAAAGATCGCAGCAGGATGGCGTGAGTTTTGAAAGTGGAGGACAGTTGGTCCCGCAGATCTACGGCTTGCGCCACCGAAAGCGCCGGAACTGGATTTGTAGAAAAAAGCCAATTGTTGATCTGCACCTGTCGATCAAGACCACTGGCTTTTACAAAGGGCCGGGCGGCCCGAATAAGGCCCATGCAGGCGGCCCGCAGGAAAGGGTTGCGCGCGAAGTGCCGGGTCTCTTCCAAGGCGTAATCGATGTAGCCGCTGGTGGGGTTGCAAATGTAGCAGGTCTCCGCCCCATCGTTCAGGCTGAGCGGAAAACTCAGCCCGCCGCTTTGGACGACTTGCAGCCTCGTCTCTAGGTTGGCGACGAGCGCCGGAGTGCCGTGCCGCTGAAAGAGCGCCACGAAGGCTGCGACATCTTCGGGACGGTTGTGGGCCTGCGCCGTCATGGCAGAGCCTGCGGCAAGGCGCATTCGACCCGGCGCAGTTTTCGCGTTGCGTCCAAGGGCAGTGGGCGGCGGGTCAGAGTGAGCTGCACGCCGGGGCTGCGCTGGTTTAGAAGGGCTTGAACCGCTGTGGCTGCCGCTTGGGCGCTGGCCTCCGGCAGCTCTGGCGGCAGCAGCAGTTCCACTTGCGTTCCTGACCGCTGAACCAGTCGAAAATCATCGATGTCGCGGGCGCTTAACACGGCGTTGCGCAACACATCAGGGGTGAGAAGCACCCCGCCAGCCAGCCTGAAACAATCGTCCATCCGGCCGACAATCTCATGAACGTGACGCAAAGGTGAGCCGCAGGAGCAGGGCGTATCGGCGAGCCGTAGAAGATCATTCATCCGGTAGCGCGCCATGATCTGCGTCTCGCGGCGGAAGGCGGTGACGAGCGGAGTGACAAGCCCGTCCCCCGCCGGTTCAAACTCAAAAAAGGTTGCATCCTCGGCCAGATGCAGCCCGCCATGACGGCAAGTGGTGGCGAATAGTCCCTCGGTTGCCATGTAGATCTGATCGAGGGGGCGGTTGAAATATCCCTCGATCATCGGCCGGTCGGGCGGATCCAAGGTCTCGGCTGCGGCAAAAATCCGTTGCGGCTGAAGGCGATAGCGGCTTTCAGCGAAATGGCGCAGAAGCCGCGGCGGCGCCAGAAGGACGGTCGGCGCGAAGCTCTCCAATTCAGCGCGCCAGTTGACCGGGCCGATGGTTATGTCGAAGACGCGCAACTGCAGCCAAGGCAGGCGGCGCGCGGCGTGATACAGCCTTGTGTCGCGGGGCAGCACGATCGCGACGCGGGAAGGCCGGGTTAGCAAGCCGTCCATGCATTTGGCTAAGATACTGCCCAACCAGCGAAAGCGCTCAGCCTCGGAGATCACGAAAAGCCCGCGATTGCCCGAGGTGCCGGTGGAGCAACCGATGGTCAAACGGCCGATCTTGCCGCCTTCCAGCCCCGCCCAAGCCTGCTCGGCGGTGAGGCCGGGGCGGTTGTAGCGGTGAAATTGCGCCATCAGCTGGGCTTTATCGGTGATCGGCAGATCGCTGAGCCTTGCCGGCGCCGCTGCATAGGCCCGCACTTGCGGCAAATCGTTGTGGAGCCAGCGGGCGAGGGCGCGGGTCTGGGCGGCTTCAAAATCGGCACGCGAAAGACCGGGGCGCGAGAGGCGTTTGGTGCGAAAATAGGAGCTTAACACCTCAATGGCGGCGATCACGGCAACACCTCATCAAAGGCGGTGAGAGCGGGATCGTGGCAGAGCATTAGCCGCGCGCCGGTATCGCGCAAAGCTGTCAGCCGCGCTGAGGAAGGGGCCAAAGCGGCGGGGCTCTCCGCGATCCAGCGCAACGGCGGACCGGGGATTTTGGAGGGCTCGAGCGCTGCGATCAGCCATTGCGCATCGGTCCCATAGGCGAGCGGGCCACCCGTAGCTTGCGGAAAATAAAGGCCGAAATGCTCTTCAGCATGGCCGGGCAGGTCGATGGTGAAAAGGCTGCCATCGCCAAGGAGGTCACGGCCCGATGGGCCTTCCGCTTGGTGCTCGATAGGGTCAAGCCGGGCGGCAAAATCATCGGGCAAGAGGTCTGGGAATATCCCGTGGCGCAGATTGCCTGCCGTGCTGCGCTGGCGGATGCGGGCATAGGCGCGGGCGCTGGCGGTGAAGCGGGCGTTTGGGAATTGCCGCAGGCCCGAGATATGGTCTGCATGGAAATGCGTGACGATGACGCGGGTGATGTCCTGCGGGCGCAGGCCTTGGCGGGCGAGGAAGGCCTGCGGTTGGCCCGTGGCGATCAGCCTTGGCCGTAGAAGTTGCCCGTAGATCCGCAAGCCAAAGGAACGGCCGGGGGCGGTGATGCTTTCGGCGGTATAGCCGGTGTCGATCAGGATCGGGCCTGATGCATGGCGGATCAGACCGTAGCGCACTTGCAGGTTCACCGCGCGCCAAGCGCCGCCGCGTTTCAGCAGCGCTTCGGGCGCGCGGACGAAGGCGCTGTTGCTAAAAATCGGTGTCATGGTCGGGCCTTGAAGGTGCGATCAAGCCCTTCATCAAAGCTGATGCGAGGCCGCCAACCCAAGATTTTCTCGGCTTTGCCGATGTTTAGGCTTTGCGCATAGGCGAAGAGTGCCAGACCGTAGCGGGTCACCATTGGCTCGCGACCATGGGTGAGAAGGGCCATGCGTTCGGCGATGGATGCGGCGAAAAGCACCGGGGGGAGCGGCATTTTGCGCCAGCGCAGCGCCACATTCACACGGGCGCAGGCGCGGCTGGCGATCTCGGTCACTGGTAGCGAGGTGCCGCCCGAGATGTGGAAGATCTGGCCTGAGGCTTCGGGGCCAGCATCAAGGGCCGCGATACAGGCGGTGGCCACGTCGTCCACATGGGTGAGGTCAATCCGTGCATGACCGCCTCGGAAAAGCGGCAGGGGGCGGCTGCGGGCGGCCTGCAAAAGGCGCGGCAGAAGGGCGGTGTCGCCCGCCCCGTAAAGCCCGCGGGGACGCAGTATCACTGGCGAGAGGTCCGGGGCGGCTAGGACCAGAGCCTCCGCTTCGGCTTTGGTGCGGGCGTAGGACGTGTAGGGCGCGGGCAGGGGCGTGGTCTCATCGAGATCCAACTGGTCGCATGGCGCGAAAAGCACCGAAGGCGAGGAGATATGCACGAGCCGCCGCACCCCAAGCCGGCGGGCTAAGGCGATGACCAAAGCCGTGGCCGCCACATTGGCGCGGCGGAAGTCGTGCAAATGGCCAAAAGGCGCAGAGAGCGCTGCACAATGCAGGATCGTTTCAACCCCTTGCAGGGATTGAGTATCTGGCAGCGGCTCGGCCAGATCCCAAGCAAGACCGGGCTCGGGCAGGGCTTCCAGCCGGGCGGGGTCTCGGCTTTGGGCAATGACGTCTCGGTCATGTAATGCGCGCCGCAAAGTGGTACCCAAGAACCCTGTGGCGCCGGTGATCAGGATGCGGCCAGACATTAAACCTCCAGCGCCATGCCGCCGAAGGAGACCCCGGCTGAGGTGCCAAGGAATAAGACCCGCATGCCGGGCCGGATGCGGCCCTGCCGCCGCGCCAGATCCAGCGTGAAGGGGATCGAGGCCGCGATCTGGTTGCCATAATCGGCGGCGATATTCACCACACGCTCCGCCGCAAAGCCGGTTTGGCGGATCATATGGGCCAAGGCGGCGGGGCTGGCTTGATGCGGGATCACCAGATCGACATCGCTATGCTGCCAGCCGGCGCGGTCCAGAAGGTCAGTGACAAAGCCACCGAAATATTGCGCGGCAAGGCGGAAGAGGGTGCGGCCTTCCATCGCGAAAAATGCATGTTCTGCAAAGGCCTCTGGCTCTTGGGTGAAGTCGAACCTTGTCCCCCCTGCGCCGATGCCGCAGGCCTCATAGGCGGAAGGGTAGCTGCGCATCAGGCAAGCGGCGATGCGGGCTGGGCCTTTAGCGGGACGCAAGATGGCAGCAGCAGCGCCATCGCCGAAAAGCCCCGCAATCTCGGGAGCTTGCGCCCAAGGCAGGGCGCGCGAGGCAAGCTCGGAGGAAAAGACCAAAGCTGTGCCGCCTTGGGAAATCATCCGCGCGGCGGTCTCAAATCCGGTCAGAAAGGAAAGGCAGGTGCTGTTCACATCGAAAGCTGCCGCTTGGCCATCGGCGATGCCAAGGCGGGCCATCACCAAAGGCGCTGTCGCGGGGATGGGCTGGTAGGGCACAGCAGAGGCGCCGATGATCAGACTGATCTCTTCGGCGCGGATCCCGGCATCGTCTAGCGCGGCTTGCGCGGCTGCCACCGCCAGATCAATCTGGCTCTCGTCTTGACAGATCGCCCGCTCGGCCACTCCGGTCAGGCTGAAAATCCGCCCCTCGGGCAGGCCGTGGTGCGCATCGAGCGTGGCTGAGCTGACCATAGCAGCGGGAAGCGCGCGGCCTGTGCCTGCAATCTCAACTCGCATGAACAATTCCTTAACGCGGCGTCAGACTGCAGACATAAGGCGCGGTTCCTCCAAGGGAAAGGCGCGTCTGGAATTCCGCACCTTACGGAGTGCCTTGGTGGGCCATGAAAACACCCCCGGAGTTGCCTCCGGGGGTGCAAATATTCACCTCAGATCCACAGATCAGCGCTGATTTTCGCCCATCTTGGCAAAGCGCGCCGGGTCATTGGCCTTCAGTCGCGATGCGAGAAGGAAGCCTATGATCGCGGCCAGCGGGATCAGCGAGGGCAAGATCCAGCCCAGATTGCCGCCGGTGGTGCCGGTCAGATCACCGTAATTGGCGAAGATATAGGCGAAGAGCCCGGCCAGAACCACCGCTGCCACCAAGGGCAGGATCAGCGTTTGCAAAGGCGAGCCGGTGATGCCCGGTTTGCGGAAGAAGGCGATGACTGCGATCGAGGTCACGCACATCATCGCAATCACGCCCAGAGTGCCAAGCTGGCTGATCCAGGTGAACATATGCACGATCGGGTCAAGGCCCAGGCCGGCAAAGATCGCCAACACGATCACCGCACCGATGGTTTGCACCACCGAGCCGATGTGGGGGCTTTCATGGGTGATATGGGTCTGGCCGAAGACCGGCGGCAGAAGACCTTCACGACCGGCCACAAAGCTGTAGCGGGCGATGTAGTTGTGGAAGGCTGAAAGCGCTGCAAAAAGGCTGGTGACCAGCAGAAGGCCAGCGATCATGGCCACGGTCGGGCTGGTATAGGTTTCCGCCAGAATGAAGAAATGCGCGGTCGGATCTTCAAGGCCGCCGAGCATCGGCATCAACTCGGCCGCACCCGTGCCGGCGATCATCAGCCAAGTAGTAAAGACGAAGAAGACACCGATCATCAGCACCGCGAGATAGGTGGCGCGCGGAATGGTTTTCTCGGGGTCGCGGGCTTCCTCACCATAGATCGTGGTGGCCTCGATGCCGATGAAAGAGCCAAAGCACATCAGGATCGCGGTGGTCAGCGAGCCGGTGGTCAAGGCGTTGAAATCAAAAATGTTGACTGCGAGACCGGTGCCTTCATGCCCGCCTGAGAAGAGGATCGCGAAGTCAACGACCAGCACGATCAGATATTCCAGCGCCACGACGGCGACCAGAACCTTGGCCGAGAGATCGACTTGGCGGTAGCCAAGGATGCCGACGAGCAAGATCGCGATCAAGCTCCACATCCACCAAGGCAGGTTGAGGCCCATCTCGCCAAAGACGCCGGCCGAGATGCCGCCCAAAAGGCCGATCAGGCCAAATTGCATGGCGTTGTAAGAGACCATCGCGACGATGGCGACAGCACCGCCGACGCGGCCATCAAGCCCGCGCGCGGCATAGGCGTAAAAGGCGCCAGCGTTCTTCACATGCCGGCTCATCGCCACATAACCGGCGGCGAAAGCAAGCATCAACAGCGTGATGAGGATGAAGGTCAGCGGCACGCCGGTGCCATTGCCCAGAAGGAAGGCGAGCGGCATTGCCCCCGCCACACCGGTCAGCGGGGCTGCCGCAGAGATCACCATGAAGGTGACGGCGATCAGCCCCAACGAATTTCGACGAAGCTGGTTCGTCGGAGTTGCCTTGATTTCAGACATTGTCCACTCCTTGTTGGTTCCTAAAAGGACCGATCTTGCCGCCGGTCTCTTTGGTCTTTCGCCCTTTTCGAAGGGCGGAGTATGGGAAGGTTAGCTTAAAGTTTTACTCATGGGTTAGATAAATAATTCGCAGATGCAGGAATCCTTGGAGGTTTCCGTTGCATCTGCAATGGTTCTATTTTGCGGTCTATTCGGTGCTGACGGCCGGCTTGGCGCGGGTGTCGACGGTAAGCTGGAACACATCGGGGCGGGCGTAATGGCCGGTGGCGTCGAAGTCATATTTCGCGCGCAGGATCTCAGATGGGTCGATCGTCGCGTAAAGGATTGTCTCGCCTGTGAAATCCGGCCCGACCAGCACTTTGCCCAAGGGCGAGATGATCGCCGAGCCGCCGCGCATCAGCACGGTCTCGGGCGCATCGCCCAAGGCGCATTCATGATCGGCAGGGTAGGCGGCGCGGGTGATGTGCTGGCAGGCGGTGAGTACGAAGGTGCGGCCTTCGAGGGCGATATGTTGCATCGTTGCCAGCCAAGTGTCGCGATCATCGGCGGTCGGCGCGCAATAAAGGCTGACACCTTGGTGATACATATGCATCCGCAGGGCAGGCATATAATTCTCCCAGCAGATCACCGCGCCGATGGTGCCGAGCCGGGTTTTGAAGACCGGCAGGGTGGAGCCATCGCCAAAGCCCCAGATCAGCCGCTCGCCGGCGGTGGGCATCAATTTGCGGTGCTTGCCAACAAGGCCTTTGTCGCCGTCGAAATAGAGGACGGTGCAGTAAAGCGTTGCGCCGTCACGCTCGATCACGCCAATGACGGCGAAAGCGCCGGTCTCGGCAGTGGCCTCAGCGAGGATCTGCACCTCGGGGCCGTCAAGGTCGATGGCGGCGGCATGGTAGCGCGCGAAAGCCTCACGGCCTTCGGGTTTGCGCATGCCGATTGGGGCGCCGAAGCTGGCGCCTTTGGGGTAGCCACCGATCAGCGCCTCGGGGAAGACCACGAGTTGCGCGCCTTTGGCGGCGGCTTCGCGCAGGCGCTGGGTGGCTTTCTCCGCCGTGGCGAGCGGGTCGGTGGGGAAGGCGGCCATCTGCACGACGGCGGCGGTGAAGGGTGCGGACATGGATGACCTCGGCGCTTTTGGCAGGCGCCGGGGGTTTCACACCCCCGGACCCCCGTGGGATATTTAGGGACAGAAAATGAGCTTTGGTCAGTCTTCGGGCGTGGCGTCGATGACCGGGTGGCGGATGGTGCCGATGCCTTCGACATGGGCCACAACGGTATCGCCGGGTTTGAGCCATTCTTGCGGATTGCGGCCGGCGCCGACGCCTTCGGGCGTGCCGGAGGCGATGATATCACCCGGTTCCAGCGTGATGCCCGAGGAGATGTCGGCGATCAGATGGTCGACCTTGAAGAGCATATGGCGGGTGTTGGAGCGCTGCTTTTCGACGCCATTGACGGTGAGCCAGAGGTCGAGGGCTTGCGGATCGGGGATCTCATCGGCGGTGATGATGCAAGGGCCGAAAGGGGCGTATGTGTCCATACCCTTGGAGAAGATCCATTGCCCGGCGCGGCGGTTGTCGCGGGCGGAGATGTCGATCATCACCGAATAGCCGAAGACATGGTTGAGCGCGTCTTCGCGGCGGATGCGGCGGGCGGTGGTGCCGATGATCACCGCGAGTTCGACTTCCCAATCCAGCTGCTGGGTGATGTTACGATTGTGCTCAATACCATCGCCCGGGCCAATCACCGAGGTGGGGGGCTTTGAGAAGACCACCGGCTGTTTCGGCAGGTCTTTCGAGGTGTCGAGAGAGGCCGCCGATTCCGCGACATGTTCGACATAGTTAAGCCCGATGCCGAAGATGTTCTTCCGTGGGCGCGGGATCGGGGCGAGGAGTTTGACATTGGCCAAATGGGTTGCGGTGCCGGGGGCGTAGCGGCCTTCGGCTTCCTCAAGGCATTCTTGCAGCGCCTCCAGCCCCGGGCGGCCAAGGTCGATCAGGCTGAGCATGTTGTCGGGTAGATCTTCGCCTTGCGAAGCGGCCAGCCCTTCGACATCCACCACCAGATCGCCGTCGATCACGCCCAGACGGGCCTCTGCCTCGATCGAGGCGCGATAGGTTACAAGTTTCATCTGATCGTCCTTAAAGCAGGGGCTGGTGGCCGGAGTTGTCGGCAAGCGCCTCTTCGCGGTAAAGGCCAAGCGCGCGCATCACCGGCAGGTCGTTGAGGCAGAAAAGGCAGGCGTCGTCGCGGTCCGACAAGTTGACATGCTCATGCCAAGCCCATGAGGGGACACAGAAAATGTCACGCTCGGACCAGTCAAAGCGCTTGCCGTTGATCACCGAATAGCCGCGCCCTTTGGCGACATGGTAAAGGTAGCTGCCGGTGTGGCGATGCGCCTTGGTCGCCTCACCGGGGCGCAGCATCTGCATCGAGGCGCCAAGTGTTTGCATCACGGGGCCATTGGTCACCGGGTTCACATATTCCATCATCACCCCGTCATAGGGGCTGCCCGCAGTGGCGGCGGAATATTTGGTTAATGCCTCATAGGTCGGCGCCCATTCATATTTGAACATCGGGCTATAGCCCTTGCGCCAGCTCTCGCCGTAAGGGGTGAGGCCCGCATTGCCCCAAGTTTTGGTCATATCATCGACGGCAAAGCCGACGGCTTGGTTCATATCGGGATGAACCTCGTAGAAATTCGCCTCCATCGCATTGACGAAGGGGATGTCGAGACCGTCTTGCCAGAGGCAGAGCGAGCCATCCTCGGAGACGCCATGTTCGTGCCAAGTGCCATTGGGGGTCAGGACGAAATCATTGGCGCCGAGGGTCATTTTATGGCCGTCAACCACGGTATAGGCGCCGGTGCCTTCCATGATGAAGCGGATGGCGCTGGCGGAATGGCGATGCGCGCCCGCAACTTCCCCGGGGTTCATCACTTGCAGGCCGGCATAGATCCAGCCCACGGCTGCGGCCACATCCGAGCGGCCGGGGTTGTTGAGATAGATCACCCGGCGACCGGCTTTCTCCGGCGTCACCAGATCGACTGAGCGGATCACATGGTCGCGCAAGTCCTTGTAACGCCAGAGCATTGGCAGGGACTGCGACTTCGGCGCCCAAGGCTCGATCTTATTGGCCACGGTCCAAAGCGCGCCAGCGCTGAAGCTTTCCAGCTCGTCGTAATAGGCCAAAAGCTCGGGCGTGTCTTCGACATTGGCGCGGCCCGCCACGTCCTCTCGGTGATTTTCGCGTGCCATAGCTTCCCCCCTCCGGATGCGATTGTCCGCAGTTTGGGTTAAGTATTTGTCGATTACAATTAAAATTATCGATAATAATCCGCGCAGTGCTGCAATGTGCTTCAAGTCTAAAACTTTAAGCTTGAAATGAATCGGACAAGCTGCCACGCTTTCTTCAAATCATATGACCGTGAGGGGGATTCGGCGATGAAGGTGCTTTGCCTTGGTGGGGGTCCGGCTGGTCTTTACTTCGCGATTTCAATGAAATTGCGCGATCCGTCGCATCAGGTGACGGTGCTTGAGCGCAATAAGGCCAATGATACCTTTGGCTGGGGCGTGGTGCTGTCGGATGACGCGCTGGGCCGGATGCAGAAGAACGACCCGATCTCGACCGATGCGATCCGCAGCCATTTCGCCTATTGGGACGATATTGCGGTGGTGCATGACGGGGTGCGCACGGTCTCGGGCGGGCATGGCTTTGCCGGGATTGGCCGCAAGCAGATGCTGATCCTCTTGCAGGCTAGGGCGCGCGAGTTGGGCGTTGAGATGCTCTTCGAGACCACCTTCCGCTCGGCTGAAGATTACCGCAAGGATTATGACCTTGTGGTGGCGACCGATGGCATCAACTCCTTGGTGCGCAACGAATATAAGGATGTGTTCCGCCCCGATATCGACACCCGCAAGTGCAAATTCGTCTGGCTCGGCACGCATCAGAAATTTGACGACGCCTTCACCTTTATCTTTGAGAAGACCGAACATGGCTGGGTCTGGGCCCATGTCTACCAGTTCGACGACAACACCGCGACCTTCATCGTCGAGACCTTGCCCGAGACTTGGGACAAGCTTGGCTTTGAGGCGATGACCAAGGAAGACACCGTCGAGACCTGCCGCAAGATCTTTGAGCGGCATCTGGGCGGGCATGATCTGATGTCCAATGCGGCGCATTTGCGCGGCTCGGCGGTTTGGATGCAATTCCCGCGGGTGATCTGCGAGAAATGGTATCATGAGAATGTCGTGCTGATGGGCGATGCGGCGGCGACGGGGCATTTCTCGATCGGCTCCGGCTCGCGGCTGGCCTTCGATTCTGCGATTGCTTTGGCGGAATATTTGCATTCCGAGCCGGATATGCAGGCGGCGTTTGAGCGTTACCAAGAAGAGCGCCGGGTTGAGGTGCTGCGCCTGCAATCGGCGGCGCGCAACTCCTTGGAATGGTTCGAACAAGTCGAGCGCTATTTGCCGCTCGACCCAACCCAATTCGCCTATTCGCTGCTGACCCGCAGCCAGCGCATCAGCCATGAGAACCTGCGCCTGCGTGACCCGGAATGGCTGGCCGAGGCCGAGGATTGGTTCCAAGCGCAAGCCGGTGGGCAAAAGGGCCGTCGCCCGATGTTTGCGCCTTTCAAGCTGCGCGACATGCAGCTGAAAAACCGCATCGTTCTGTCGCCGATGGCGCAATATAAGGCCGTGGACGGCATGCCCAATGATTGGCATTTCGTGCATTACGCCGAGCGCGCCAAGGGTGGGGCGGCGCTGATCTACACCGAGATGACCTGCGTCTCGCCCGAAGGCCGCATCACCCCCGGTTGCCCCGGTCTTTACACGCCCGAGCAAGAGGCGGCATGGAAGCGGCTGGCCGATTTCATCCATGCCGAGACCACGGCGAAATTCTGCATCCAGATCGGCCATGCCGGGCGCAAGGGCAGCACCTGCGTGCCATGGGATGGCGGGATTGACGCGCCTTTGGCTTCGGGCAATTGGCAGACGCTGGCACCCTCGGCCTTGCCCTATAAGCCTGCCAATGCCGCTCCGAAGGCGATGGACCGCGCCGATATGGATATGGTGACGGCGCAATTCGTGGCCTCGACCGAGATGGCCAATCGCGCTGGCGTCGATATGGTCGAGATGCATGCCGCACATGGCTATTTGCTGGCGGAATTTATCTCGCCGATCACCAACCAGCGCAGCGACGCATATGGCGGCAGCTTGGAAAACCGCATGCGCTATCCGTTGGAGGTGTTCCAAGCGATGCGCGCGGTTTGGCCCAGCGAGAAGCCCATGGCGGTGCGGATTTCGGCGCATGATTGGATTGACGGCGGGGTAACCCCGGAAGAAGCGGTTGAGATCGCGCGTCAGTTCCGCGCGGCGGGGGCGGATATCATCGATGTCTCCTCGGGCCAGACCGATCCGGCTGAAAAGCCGATTTACGGCCGGATGTTCCAGACGCCCTTCAGCGACCGGATCCGCAATGAGGCGGGCATCCCCACGATGACCGTCGGTAATATTTCCGATTGGGATCAGGTGAATGGCATCTTGATGGCGGGGCGCGCCGATCTGGTTTGCCTTGCCCGGATGCATCTTGCCGATCCCTATTGGACGCTGCATGCCGCAGCCGAGCAGGGGGATCAGGCCAGCGAATGGCCCGCCCCCTATAAGGGCGGCCGCGATCTTCTCTTCCGGCTGCGTGAACGGCAGGAGGCACAGATCCGGGCATGACAGCGGTTGCGGGTAAACGCGTTTTGGTGACAGGCGGCGGCTCGGGCGTGGGGGCAGCGCTTGCGCTGGCTTTTGCCGGGGCAGGGGCAGAGGTGGTGATCTCTGGCCGCAGGCGGGCGGCGCTGGAGGGGACGGCTGCCCGCCACCCCGCTATTCAGCTGGTTGAGGCGGATGTGACGGATGAGGCCTCGGTTCAGGCGATGTTCGCCGCCGCTGGGCCTTGTGAAATTGTCATTGCCAATGCCGGAGCGGCGGAGAGCGCGCCTTTCGGGCGCATCACTTTGGATCAATGGAATGCGATGCTGGCGGTGAACCTTACCGGCACTTTTCTGACCTTCCGCGAAGGGTTGGCCCAGATGCCGGGCTGGGGGCGGCTGATCGCCGTTGCCTCAACCGCGGGGCTGAAGGGCTATGGCTATGTCGCGCCCTATGCCGCTGCCAAACATGGCGTGGTTGGGCTTTGCCGATCCTTGGCGCTGGAGGTTGCGAAAAAGCCCATTACGGTCAATGCCTTGTGCCCGGGGTTCTTGGATACCGAGATGACCGATCGCTCGGTCGAGAACATCAGCGCCAAGACCGGGATGAACACTGACGAGGCCCGCGCCAGTCTTGCAGCGCATAACCCGCAAAAGCGGCTTATCCAGCCCGCCGAGGTCGTCTCGGCCGCCATGTGGCTGTGCGCGCCGGGCGCTGAGGGCATCAACGGCCAGGCCCTTGCCATCGCGGGGGGCGAGCTATGAGTGAGCTTTCCAAACGCCGATTGAAGACTTGGATCCGGCTTTTGGGCGTCACCCGCGCCGCAGAAGCCGAACTGCGTGAGTTCTTGCGCCTGCAACACGACACCACCTTGCCGCGTTTCGACGTGATGGCAGCACTTTGGCGGCGCCGCGAGGGGCTGACGATGTCCGAGCTGTCGCGCATGTTGTTGGTTTCAAACGGCAATGCCACCGCAGTGGTGGACCGGCTGGAAAAAGACGGGCTGGCCCGCCGCCGCCCTTCCGAGACCGACCGCCGCACGGTCTTTGTCGATCTGACCGAAGAAGGCCTGCGGGCCTTTGAGGGGATGGCAGAGGGCCATGAGATGGAGGTGGACCGGCTGCTCTCGGATCTGGATGACGCGGATCTTGAGGCGATGGTGACCCTGCTGCGTAAGATGAAGAAGGACCGCAAATGACCAAGATGGCAGAGCTGAAGCCGCAGAACTTTCTGCTCGACGTGCAGGATCGGGTGGCCGTTGTCCGGTTGAACCGGCCCGAGCGGAAAAACCCGCTGACCTTCGCAAGCTATGCCGAGCTGCGCGATATGTTCCGCGATATGGTCTATGCGGAAGACGTGGACGTTGTGGTTTTCGCCTCGCAGGGCGGCAATTTTTGCTCGGGCGGCGATGTGCATGAGATCATCGGCCCGCTGATCGGCCTGCCGATGAAGGATCTTCTGGCCTTTACCCGGATGACCGGGGATTTGGTCAAGGCGATGATTTCTTGCGGAAAACCGATCATTTCCGCGGTGGATGGCGTGGCGGTGGGGGCGGGTGCGATCATCGCCATGGCCTCGGATCTGCGGATTGCCACGCCCGAGGCGAAATGTGCATTTCTCTTCACTCGCGTCGGGCTGGCGGGCTGCGACATGGGCGCTTGCGCGATGCTGCCGCGGATCATCGGGCAGGGCCGCGCGGCCGAACTTCTCTACACCGGCCGGGCGATGGGCGCGGAAGAGGGCGCGGCTTGGGGTTTTTGGAATGCGCTGCATGCAGCCGAAGATCTTGAGGCAGAGGCAATGAAACTGGCCCGCCGTTTGGCCGCCGGTCCGACCTTCGCGCATGGCATCACCAAGACCCAGTTGAACCAAGAGTGGAACATGGGACTGGAGCAGGCGATCGAGGCCGAGGCGCAGGCCCAAGCCATCTGCATGCAGACCGAGGATTTCAATCGCGCCTACAAAGCCTTCGTTGCGAAAGAAAAGCCGGTTTTCGAAGGCAATTGAGGCAAGGCCGGGGCTCTGCCCCGGACCCCGGGATATTTAGAGACAGAAATTGAGCGACAGCAGCTTTCTGAATTGGCCGTTTTTTGAAGAGCGTCACCGGGTGTTGGCGGCGGCTTTGGAAGGCTGGTGCGCTTCGCATTTGCCGGTGGATCATTCGGATGTGGATGCGGCCTGTAAGGGGCTGGTGGCGGCTTTGGGGGCGGCGGGGTTCTTGCAGCCTTCGGGGGCCGGGGCCGGGGAAAAGCTGGATGTGCGCAGCCTATGCCTGATCCGCGAGACCTTGGCGCGGCACGATGCTTTGGCGGATTTCTCCTTTGCTATGCAAGGGCTTGGCATGGGAGCGGTGTCTTTGTTTGGCACCGAAGAGCAGCGGCTTTGGTTGGAGAAGACCCGTGCCGGAAAGGCGATTGCGGCCTTTGCTTTGACCGAGCCGGGCTCGGGCTCGGATGTCGCCAATACCGCGACTTTGGCCGAGAAGGTTGAGGGTGGTTATCGGCTGAGCGGCGAGAAGACCTATATCTCGAACGGCGGCATTGCCGATGTCTATGTGATTTTCGCGCGCACGGGCGAGGCACCGGGCGCACGGGGCCTCTCGGCGTTTTTGATGCCGGCGGATGTGGCGGGCCTGACCATCGCCGAGCGCATTGAGGTGATCGCGCCCCATCCTTTGGCGCGGCTGAAGCTTGAGGGGGTGTTCCTGCCCGAGAGCGCTTTGATCGGCAAAGCTGGCGAGGGCTTTAAGCTGGCTATGTCGGTCTTGGATGTCTTCCGCTCGACCGTAGGGGCGGCGGCTTTGGGCATGGCGCGCCGGGCTTTGGATGAGGCGCTTGCGCGGGTGCAGGCGCGCAAGATCCAAGGCGAGCCTTTGGCCAATTTGCAGATGGTGCAGGGGCATTTGGCGGATATGGCGCTGAAGGTGGATGCGGCGGCCTTGCTGGTCTACCGCGCCGCTTGGACCAAGGACCAGGGCGCTGCCCGCGTCAGCCGCGAGGCGGCGATGGCCAAGCTTTATGCTACCGAGGCCGCGCAAGAGGTGATCGATGCCGCCTTGCAATTGCATGGCGGGGACGGCGTGCGCCACGGCATGAAAGTGGAAGAGCTTTACCGCGATATCAGAGCCTTGCGGATCTACGAAGGCGCCAGCGACGTGCAGCGCGTGGTGATTGCGCGCACCATTTTGGGAGAGGCGCGATGATCTTTCGCCAGCCGATCCGCATCGAGTTTAACCATTGCGACCCGGCGGGGATCGTTTTCTATCCGCGCTATTTTGAGATGACGAACTCGGTTTGCCAAAGCTTTTGCCGCGAGATCATCGGCCATTCCTATGCCGAGATGATGGCGCGCGGGCAGGGGCTGCCGGCGGCCAATATTGCGGTGAACTTCCATCTGCCGAGCCGTCTTGAAGAGGTGCTTGATTGGCGGATGCAGGTCACCCGGCTTGGAGGCTCATCGCTCGCTTGCCGGTTGGAGGCGCATTGCGACGGCACCCATCGGCTGACCGCCGATCTGACCTTGGTCTTCGTCGCGGACGGCAGACCCTACCCCTGGCCGCAAGAGCTGCGCGACCGGATCACTGCTTTTATGGAGGCCCCTGATGAGCCATGAGTTCCTACACCCGCGCGGCTGGAAGCCTGCCATCGGCTATTCGAACGGCGTCTCGGCCCGGGGCCGCACGATCTATACCGGTGGTATGATCGGCTGGAACGGCGATTGCGAATTTGAGACCGATGACTTCTTGGGTCAAGTTGAGCAAGCCCTGCGCAACATCGTGGCGGTGCTGCATGAGGGCGGCGCCAAGCCCGAGCATATCGTGCGCCTTACATGGTTCGTCACCAGCAAGGACGAATATCTGGCCGATCTGCGTGGCCTTGGTCGCATCTATAAAGAGGTGATCGGCAAGCATTATCCGGCGATGGCTTTGGTGCAGGTCGTGGCCTTGGTCGAGGACCGCGCCAAAGTGGAAATTGAAGCAACCGCAGTGATCCCCGACTAGGGGGACAGGCTGTGCCGGACCGGGCGCAGACCCGGCGGCTCATGGGGGAGTGAGACGGAATGACGGGGAATGCGCCTTTGGGACCAAGCGGCCATGTGGACAGTTTCACGCGGGACAATCTGCCGCCGGCAGAGCTGTGGCCCGAGATCGATCTTGCGGGCTTCAGCTATCCCGATTGGCTGAATGTGGGGGTGGAGCTGACCGACCGCATGGTCGAGCGGGGGTACGGCGACCACACCGCCTTGATCGGCAATGGCCGGATGCGGACCTATAAGGAACTGAGCGATTGGACCAATCGCATTGCTCATGCGTTGGTTGAAGATTATGGCGTAAGGCCCGGAAATCGTGTTCTTATTCGCTCGGCCAATAACCCGGCGATGGTGGCGGCTTGGCTGGGGGCAACCAAGGCTGGTGCGGTGGTGGTCAACACCATGCCGATGCTGCGCGCGGGCGAATTGTCGAAGATCATCGACAAGGCCGAGATCTCACATGCTCTCTGTGACACCCGGTTGATGGAGGAGCTGGTCACTGCCGCCAAGGGCAGCCGTTTCCTGAAATCCGTGGTCGGCTTCGACGGCACCGCCAATCACGATGCCGAGCTGGACCGGATGGCTTTGTCGAAATCGGTGCGGTTTGAGGCCGTGGCGACGGGCCGCGATGATGTGGCGCTTTTGGGCTTCACCTCGGGCACCACCGGAGAGCCGAAGGCTACGATGCATTTCCACCGCGATGTGCTGATCATCGCCGATGCTTATGCCAAAGAGGTGCTGGATGTGCAGCCCTCGGATGTTTTCGTGGGCTCGCCGCCTTTGGCTTTCACCTTCGGGCTGGGCGGCCTTGCGGTCTTCCCGCTGCGCTTTGGGGCGGCTGCGGCTTTGCTGGAACAAGCCACCCCGCCCAATATGATCGAGATCATCCAAAAGCACCGCGCCACCGTGTGCTTCACCGCGCCCACCGCCTACCGGGTGATGCTGCGGGCGATGGAGGAGGGGGCGGATCTGTCGTCCCTGCGCGCCGCCGTCAGCGCCGGGGAGACCCTTCCCGCGCCAGTCTATGAGGAATGGGCGCGCAAGACCGGCAAGCCGATGCTGGATGGCATCGGCTCGACCGAGATGCTGCACATCTTTGTCACCAATCGCTTTTCCGACCATCATCCCGGCTGCACCGGCCGTCCGGTGGCGGGCTATCAGGCGCGGATCATTGGCGCCGATGGGCAAGAGGTGAAGCGCGGCGAGACGGGGCGTCTGGCCGTCAAAGGCCCGGTCGGTTGTCGTTATCTCTCGGCCCCTGACAAGCAGCGTGACTATGTGAAGGACGGCTGGAACCTGACCGGCGACAGCTTTTGGCAAGATGACGAGGGCCGGTTCCACTTTGCCGCCCGCACCGATGGCATCATCCTTTCGGCGGGCTACAACATCGCTGGCCCCGAGGTGGAAGCGGCGTTGCTGGCGCATCCGGACGTGGTCGAATGCGCCGTTGTCGGGGCGCCAGACGAAGAGCGCGGCCAGATTGTTGAGGCGCATGTGGTGCTTGCCGCCGGAGCCTCGCCCGATGCAGCCACCGTTAAAATGCTGCAAGATCACGTCAAAGCGGTGATCGCGCCCTTCAAATATCCGCGCCGGGTGGTCTTTACCGCCGCCCTGCCGAAAACCGAAAGCGGCAAGATCCAACGCTTTAAGTTGCTTGAAGGACGGGGCTAAGCCCGCCAAAGTAGAAGGCATAACAACAAAACGACCAACAAGAGAGGTAAGCCTATGACATTGAAATCACTGCTGCTGTCAGCGACCACCACGCTGGCTTTGATCACTGCGCCCGCAATGGCCGAGCCTGTGAAAGTGGGCCTGATCACCACGCTTTCGGGCGGCGGGGCGGGCATCGGGGCTGATGTGCGCGACGGCTTCATGTTGGCGCTCAAGGCCGCAGGCGATGCGGGAAAAGAGATTGAGGTCATCCTTGAGGACGATCAGCAAAAGCCCGATATCGCGGTGCAAGTTGCCGATAAGATGATCCAATCGGACAATGTCGATGTGCTGACCGGCATCATCTGGTCGAACCTTGCCATGGCAGTGGTGCCAGCGGCGACGGCGCAGGACAAGTTCTACCTCTCGACCAATGCCGCCCCTTCGGCTCTGGCGGGTGAGGGCTGCAATCCGAAATACTTCTCGGTCTCTTATCAAAACGACAATATGCACGAAGCTGCAGGCGCCTATGCCGCGGCCGAGGGCGTGAAGAAGATGTTCATCATGGCGCCGAACTATCCGGCGGGCCAAGACAGCCTTGCTGGCTTCAAGCGCTTTTATGACGGCGAAGTGGTGGCCGAGGTCTATACACAAGTTGGCCAAACCGATTTCGCCGGTGAGATTGCGCAGATTCGGGCCTCGGGCGCGGATCGGGTGTTCTTCTTCCAGCCGGGCGGCATGGGCATTGCATTCTTGAAGCAATATGCCGAATCCGGCGTGGATATCCCGCTGATCGGACCGGGCTTCTCGCTTTCCGAAGACATCCTGCCAGCCGTGGGCGATGCGGCGCTTGGCACGATCAACACCTCGCATTGGTCGACCGATCTCGACAATCCGGCCAACAAAGCCTTTGTGGATGCCTTCCGCGCCGACTTTGGCCGCTACCCGTCGCTTTACGCGGCCCAAGCCTATGACACGGCCAATCTTCTGTTGTCGGCCTCGGCCAAAGCCAGCCCCTCGGGCGATCCCGATGGCTTCCGCGCTGCGCTGCAAGCCGCTGATTTTGCGTCTGTCCGGGGCAAGTTTGCCTTCGGTCCGAACCAGCACCCGATCCAAGATTTCTACGTCTTGGAAGTGGAGAACCGCGACGGTGGCCTGACCAACAAGATCGTTGGCAATGCCATGACGGACCGCGGCGACGCCTACGCTGAGCTGTGCAAAATGTGATCTGAAGGGTGGCTCCAAGATGCGCAAGCCTTGGAGCCGCCTTTGCTCACATTCGTCCCCATCCGCCCCGCATAGAGGAGAAGGCCCGTGATGCTACTGGCCGAGCAGCTGCTGAATGGCCTGCAATATGGAATGATGCTGTTTTTGATGGCAGCGGGGCTGACGCTGGTCTTCGGCGTGATGGGGCTGATAAATCTCGCCCATGGCGCGCTTTACATGGTGGGGGCTTTCGCCTGCGCCGTGGTGGCGGCCTCGACCGGGTCGTTCTGGCTGGGGCTGGTGGCAAGCCTTGCCGTGGCGGCCGCAGCGGGGGCCTTGGTCGAGATGCTGGTGATCCGGCGGCTTTATAACCGCGATCACTTGGATCAGGTGCTGGCGACCTTCGCGCTGATCTTGGTCTTTTCCGAAGGCACGCGTTGGCTCTTCGGGGATTTCCCGCTTTACCTCAAACTGCCGCCCGCGCTGTCCGGCGCCATCACTCTGCCCGGCGGGCTGCAATATCCCTTCTTCCGGCTGGTGATCATCCTCGTCGGCGCCGTGGTGGCGCTTGGCCTTTGGCTTTTGATCAGCCGCACCCGGCTTGGCATCCGCATCCGCGCGGGCGAGGCGGACCGAGAGATGATCGGCGCCTTGGGCGTTGATATTGCAAAGCTTTACACCATCGTCTTTGCCTTGGGGGCCGCGCTTGCGGGCCTTGCCGGAGGCCTCGTCGGCTCGATCCAATCGGTGCAGGTCGGCATGGGAGAGCCCGTCTTGATCCTTGCCTTCGTGGTGATTGTGATTGGCGGCATCGGCTCGATCAAAGGCGCGTTGGTGGGGGCTTTGCTCGTTGGCATGACCGACACGCTTGGCAAAGCGGTGATCCCGGGGCTTTTCGCCCGCGTCATGGACACGGCCTCGGCCAATACCACAGGCTCGGCGGTCGCCTCGATGCTGATCTACATCTTGATGGCGGTGGTGCTGCTGGTCCGCCCGCAGGGCCTCTTTGGGGCGAGGGTCTGAGTGATGACTATGAACCGTGAATTCATCATCAATATCATGATCTTCGGCCTGCTGATCGCTGTGGGCATTGGCGCGCATCTGGCGGGGCAAGGCTTCACCGTCACGCTTGCCACCAAAGTCGCCATTCTGGGGCTGGCGGGCGTTGGGCTGAATTTGGCCTTGGGTTATGGCGGCCTTGTCTCCTTCGGCCATGCCGCCTTCTTCGGGATCGGAGGCTATGCGGCGGGCGTTCTTGCCAGCCATGCTGCCAATGGCGATCCGCTGATGTTCGGCTTTGGCGGCAGCAATCAGATGCTGGTGATCTGGCCGGTGGCAATGCTGGCGGCGGGCTTTGCCGCCCTGATGATCGGCGCGCTTAGCCTGCGCACCAGCGGTGTTTACTTCATCATGGTGACCTTGGCCTTCGCGCAAATGATCTATTATTTCGCGATCTCTTGGCCGCGCTATGGCGGCGAGGACGGTCTAAGCTTTTACGTCCGCAATGCCTTTCCGGGCATGAACACCTTGAAACCGATTGAGTATTTTACGATCTGCGCCAGCCTTTTGGGCCTTGCTTTGGTCTTCTCGGGCCTTGTCACCCAATCGCGCTTTGGCCTTGCCTTGCAATCGATCCGGCAAAACCCGCAGCGCGCCACAGCCGTTGGCATCCGCGCCACCCCAGTGCGGCTGACCACTTTCGTGATCTCGGCAATGATCACCGCCCTTGCCGGTGCGCTTTACGCCGATCTCAATCGCTTCGTCAGCCCCTCGATGTTCTCTTGGCATATGTCGGGCGAAATCATGGTCTTCGTGATCCTTGGCGGGGTGGGGCGGCTTTGCGGCCCGATCGCGGGGGCGGCGATGTTCATCTTGCTTGAGCATCTTCTCGGCAAGGTCTCGGACCATTGGCAGGCGCTTTTGGGGTTGATGCTTCTGGGCATCGTGCTCTTCGCACCCGGAGGGTTGATTGGCCTTATCACCAAGGGCTTGGACGCTTTGCGCAAGGAGAAGGCCGATGTCTGATCCGATCCTGTCGATCCGCGGGCTGAAGAAAAGCTTTGGCGCTTTGACCGCCACCGATGATGTCTCGCTGGACCTATACCCCGGCGAGATCCATGCCCTGATCGGCCCGAATGGCGCGGGAAAATCCACGCTTATCAAGCAGATCGTCGGCGAGATCCGCCCCGACGCGGGCAGCATTGCCTTTGAGGGGCAGGTGATTGACCGGCTGGACGGGGCGGCGCGGGCGCGGCGCGGCTTGGCGCGCAGCTTTCAGGTCTCCTCGGTCATTCCCGATTTCACCGTGCAGCAAAATGTGATGCTGGCGGTGGCGGGGGCGGGCGGCCATGTGTTTCGCTTCCTGCGTCCGGCTCTCTCGGACCCCGGCCTGACCGGACCTGCGCAGGGCTATATCGCCCATGCGGGCCTGACTGGGCGTGAGCAGAGCAAAGCCTCGGCCCTGTCGCATGGCGAGCGGCGCAAGTTGGAGATCGCGATGGCTTTGGCTTTGCGGCCCAAGGTGTTCCTTTTGGATGAGCCAATGGCGGGGATGGGGCTTGAAGGCGCCAAGCAGCTGACGGCGATCTTGTCAGAGCTGCGCCGCGAAGCGCCGATCTTGCTGGTTGAGCATGATATGGACGCGGTCTTTGCACTGGCCGACCGCATCACGGTGCTGGTTTATGGTCGGGTGATCGCCACGGGCACAGTGTCCGAGATCCGCGCCAACCCCTTGGTGCGCCAGTCTTATCTGGGAGAAGAAGCATGAGTGCCTTGCTGGAGCTTTCCGATGTCAGCGCCTCTTATGGCCCGGTGCAGGCGTTGTTTGGCGTCTCGCTGCGGCTCGATGAGGGCAAGGTGCTGGCACTGATGGGCCGCAATGGCATGGGGAAAACCACCACCATTCGCTGCATCAGTCGGCTGTTGCCACATCGCGGCGGCAGCATCCGGTTGCGTGGCAAGGATCTTGGCGGCTTGAACGCCCCCCGCGTCGCGCGGCTGGGCTTGGGGCTGGTGCCTGAAGGCCGGCGCTGCTTTGCGCCGCTCACTGTGGCCGAGAATCTGACCGTGGCGGCGCGTCTCGGCCCTTGGGATATCGCCCGCGTCGTGGCGCTGTTCCCGCGACTCGGTGAGCGTATGGGGCAGGTATCGCGCACGCTTTCGGGCGGTGAGCAGCAGATGCTCGCCATTGGCCGGGCGCTGATGACCAACCCTAGCCTGTTGATCTTGGACGAGGCGACCGAGGGTCTGGCCCCGGTGGTGCGGCAAGAGATCTGGGCAGGCGTGCGGCAGCTGAAGGCTGAGGGCTTGTCAATCCTTGTGGTCGATAAGTCTTTGAAAGAGTTGGAGACAGTCGCCGATAGCGCCGTGGTGCTAGAGCGCGGCCAAAGCGTTTGGTCCGGCCCTTTGAGCGATCTTACTCCCGAGATGACGGATCGCTGGCTCGGCGTCTAAGCCTCGGTTTGGCGATTGCTGACAAAAGAGAGCCATTGGTCATTGGTAAAAAATATCTAGATGCGAATGGTTCTCATTTGCAATTCATCAAAGGAGCGCTATCTATATTGCGAAGAAGTCGCAACTGGACAGGTCTATGCCCCGCATGATCCAAGGATGGATGCTCGCCGGAGCCACCGCACTGGCGCTTTTGGGCGCGACCGGCGCGGCTATGGCCGAGAAGCTGACCATCGTCGCGACCACGGGCATGATCGCGGATGCGGCGGCCAAAGTCGGTGGTGAGCGGGTTGAGGTGCGCGCGCTGATGGGGCCGGGGGTCGATCCGCACACCTACCGCCAGACCCGCTCGGATATCGAGGCGATGCTGGGGGCGGACGCCGTCTTCTGGCACGGGCTTTACCTTGAGGCGCAGCTGGAAGAGCTTTTGCAAAAGCTTGCCACGCAAAAGCCGGTGGTCGCTTTGGCCGAAGGCATTGCGCAAGATCAACTCCTTGGCTCGGCCGATTACGCCGAGCGGCCTGACCCGCATGTCTGGATGGACCCGCAGCTTTGGACCGAAGTTGTCAGCGCCGCCCGCGATGCTCTGACCGAAATAGACCCCGAGAGTGCCGATCTCTACGCCGCCAATGCCGAAGCGCATCTGGCTGAAATCGAAGCACTTTCCGGCTATTCAACGGAAGTCCTTGCTTCGGTGCCGCAAGAAAAACGCGTGCTCATCACCGCGCATGACGCCTTTAACTACTTCGGCAATGCCTATGGCTATGAGGTGATGGGCATCCAAGGCATCTCAACGGAATCCGAAGCTGGCCTTGCCGGGATCGAGGCCTTGGTCTCGGTGCTGGTTGAGCGCAAAATCGGCGCGATCTTCGTGGAATCCTCGGTCTCGGACCGCAATGTGCGCGCTTTGATCGAAGGGGCCGCCGCCAAGGGCCACCAAGTCACCATCGGCGGCACGCTCTTTTCCGACGCGATGGGCGAGCCGGGCAGCTATGAGGGCAGCTATATCGGCATGATCGACCACAATGTGACTGTGATCGCCCGCGCTTTGGGCGGCGCGGCCCCCGAGGCGGGGATGCAGGGAAATCTGGGGCAATAACATGACAGCCACCGCCGAACTTGTGGTCGATGCCGGGCGCAGGATCGCGCAAGACCATCCAGAAAGCCCGCTGGCCATTGCGGGTCTGACGGTGCGCTACGGCGATAAGCCGGTGCTCTTCGGGGTGGATTACGCCACCCCTCCGGGCGCGATGCTGGCAATCATCGGCCCCAATGGTGCGGGCAAATCCACGCTGATCAAGGCGGCTTTGGGCATCGTGCCGAAGGTCACGGGCGAGGTCACGCTCTTTGGCCGCCCGCAAGCGCAAGAACGCCACCGCATCGCTTATGTCCCGCAACGTGCTGGCGTGGATTGGGATTTCCCGGCCACGGTGCTGGATGTGGTGCTGATGGGGCTTTACCGTGAGATGGGACTTTGGCGCTTCACTGGCGCGCGTCACCGCAAAACCGCGCTCGATTGCCTTGAGCGGGTGGGGATGCGAAATTTTGCCGACCGCCAGATTGGCCAACTTTCGGGCGGCCAACAGCAGCGCGTCTTCCTCGCCCGCGCTTTGGCCCAAGATGCCGAGCTTTACGTGATGGATGAGCCCTTTGCCGGGGTCGATGCCGCGACCGAGCGGGCGATCATCACCGTGTTGAAAGAGTTGAACGCGCGCGGCAAGACCATCATCTGCGTGCATCACGATCTGGCCACGGTGGCGGAATATTTCACCCATGTGCTGATCGTGAACATGCACAAAATCGCCGAAGGCCCCGTGGCCGAGGCCTTTACCGAGGCCAATTTGCAAGCGGCTTATGGTGGGCGGCTCTCGGGGGCCCAAGTCACCCGGCTGGCGGGGGCGTCCAGCTGATGGAGATACTCGCGCCTTTGTTTTTACAGGCGGGGTATAACACCGCTTTGGTCACGATTGGCGCCGCACTTTTGGGCGCAAGTGCCGGGGCGATTGGCAGTTTCGTTTTATTGCGCAAGCGGGCTTTGGTCTCGGATGCGATCAGCCATGCCACGCTGCCGGGGTTGGCTTTGGCCTTTATCGCGATGGTCTGGCTGACGGGCGAGGGGCGATCTTTGCCGGGATTGATGCTCGGCTCGGCGCTGACGGCGGGGCTTGGGCTTTTGGCGGTGGATTGGCTGACGCGCCGCACGCGGCTGGCCGAGGATGCTGCGATTGGTGCGGTGCTTTCGGTCTTCTTCGGCTTCGGCGTGGTGCTGATGACGGTGATCCAGACGCTGAACACGGGCGAGCAGGCAGGGCTGGCGGGATACCTTTTGGGCTCGACCGCAGGGATGCTGCGCAGTGAGGCTGAGCTGATCGCCGTGGCCGCCGGGGTGACGGGTGCCGCGATTTTTGCCTTGCGGCGGCCCTTTACGCTGGTCTGTTTTGACCCGGAATATGCTGGGGGGCGCGGCTATCCGACCGGCCGTGTCGATCTTGCGTTGATGGGGCTTTTGCTTGCCGTCACCGTGATCGGGTTGAAAGTGGCGGGGCTGGTGCTGATCGTCGCACTGACCATCACGCCGCCGGTGACGGCGCGGCTTTGGACGGATCGGCCGGGGCAGATGGTGGTCATCGCCGCCCTTCTGGGTGCGGCAGCGGCTTGGATCGGCACGGCGATTTCGGCCAGCGGTGAGGGGCTGCCGACTGGCGCTTTGATCGTGCTGGTGGCCTTTGCGCTCTTCGTGATCTCACTTCTCCTTTCACCCAAACGCGGGCTTTTGGCCGGATTGATCCGCCAACGCCGCTTTCAAACCTTGGTGCATGAGCGGCAAGGCCTGCTGGCGATCCTGCGCAACGAGCCGATCTATGACAGCCTTACCTTGCGCCGGTTAAAAGCGCGCGGTTGGCTGCGGGCGGATGGCCAAGTCACGCCCGAGGGCCTATCGGCCGCCCGCCGGGCCGAGGCTGATGCCGCGCGCTGGCAGCTTTACCGCCAAAGCCATCCGGCCGAGGCGGAACTTCTCTCGGGACGGATGATGGAGCCGATGGCCCGCGTCCTGCCGCCCGATCTTCTGGCCGAGCTGGACAGCCGCCTTGCCCTGGCCGCCGCCAAAAGGGGAGAGGCGCTGTGAACCCCTTTCTGCAACTCACCCTGACGCCGATGCTGATTGGCGTGCTCGCCGCCTGCGCCTGCGCCTTGCCGGGCAATTTCCTCTTGCTGCGGCGGCAAAGCCTGATCGGCGATGCGATCAGCCATGTCGCTTTGCCCGGCATCGTCGCCGCCTATCTCTTGACCGGCACGCTCTCGGCCACGGCGATGTTCCTTGGCGCGACCGGGGCCGCCCTGCTGGCCGTGGCTTTGATCGAGCTTGTCCGTCGTCTGGGCCGGGTTGAGCCCGGGGCGGCGATGGGGGTGGTCTTCACCACGCTCTTTGCCTTGGGCGTCTTGATGCTGGAGCAATCGGCGTCCCGCAACCTGCATCTCGATGTGGAGCATGCGCTTTACGGCAATCTGGAAAGCCTGATCTGGCTAGAGGGCACCAGTTGGTCAGCGCTCCTTGACCCTGCCGCCTTGGCCGGGATGCCGCCGCAGATCTTCCGGCTGGCTTTGGTTCTGGCGGGGCTGGCGCTTTTCACCGTGACCTTCTGGCGTGAGCTGATGATCGGCACCTTTGACCCCAGTTTTGCCCAAAGCATCGGGGCGCGCCCAAGACTGTTCAACATCGCTCTGGTTGGCCTTGTTGCCATCGCGGCGGTGGCCTCTTTCGACGCGGTCGGCTCGATCATCGTGATTGCGATGTTTATCTGCCCGCCCGCTGCGGCGCGGCTGATGACCGATAGGCTCAGCCGACAAATCTGGTGGAGCATGGGCTTTGCCAGCGCTTCGGCCATCTTGGGCTATGTGCTGGCGGGCTATGGGCCGATGTGGTTTGGCAGCCCGCATTCGGTCTCGGCTGCGGGGATGATCGCCACGGTCAGCGGGGTGATCTTGGCTGGCACTGCGCTTTTTGGCCCGCGGCGGCGGCAAAATCTGGCGGCGTGATTGCCTCATGAAAAGGCCCCGCCGTTGAGCGGGGCCTTTTACCCTTAGCGCAAGGCCTTAGGCCAGATCACGCAATTCCGGCTCGCGCGCCCAGTAGCGCTTTTTGGCGGTCTGGGCGAGATCCTCCCAAGGGCCAACGCCCTCGCCATCCTCAATCCCGGCGCGGTCGAGAATAACCGTCGAGCCTTTGCAGTGACCGATCGCTTTAAGATGCGCATAGGCGTCCATCACAAAGCCCACCGCCGCCGCATCTTTGGCCAGCTTCTGTGCCTGATCCGGCATCAAGATCATCGCGATGCCGTCAAAAAGCGCGGAAGGTGAGCCTGCCAGCTGCCCATCGGGCACCAAAGAGCCGCCCTTCAGCGCCAGGGGGCCGATCTTCGGGGCCACGACAAAGACCGAACCGCCTTCGCCTTCAATCGCGGCGGTCAGTTTGTCGATGCTTTCTTTATCCGAGCCTTCTGCGACCAAAAGCCCGATCTTGCGGCCCTTCAGCGTCTCCTTCCAATTGCCTTGGATCGAAAGCGCGGCGGAGGGTTCGAGATCGACTGGCTCCTTGAAGGGTTTGGCCGGGGCAGGGACATCGATCCCCAGACCCTTGGCAACGCGCTCGCCCAGCCCTTGGTCGATCACCAAAAGATGCGCCACCACTTTCGGGCGCACATGCTCAAGCCCGACTTTCGACAGCTCAAAGACGAAAGAGGAGGCGGTGTGCGCCCGCTCATTCTCGGTCAAAGACCGCCAGTAAAGCCGGGGCTGGCTGTAATGGTCGCCAAAGCTTTCCGCCCGGATACGCTCTTTGCCACCCGAAACCTCGGCCTTGGCGGTGACAAAGCCCTGTTTAGACGCGCGCGGACCCGGATCCTCACCCGCTTGATCCAGCGAGTTCGGCTCATAATTGGCGCGGCCCTTCGGCACGGCGGTCTGCATCAGCCCGTCGCGCATCATATTGGCATAGGGGCATTTCGGCGCATTGATCGGGATTTGGTGGAAATTCGTGGTGCCAAGCCGCGATTTCTGGGTGTCGAGATAGGAGAAGAGACGCCCTTGCAGCAAAGGGTCTTCGCTGAAGTCGATCCCCGGCACGATGTTTGAGGGCAGGAAGGCTGATTGCTCGTTCTCGGCAAAGTGGTTGTCGGGGTTGCGGTTCAGCTTCATCCGGCCAATCACTTGCAAAGGCACGATTTCTTCGGGGATGATCTTGGTTGGGTCCAAGACATCATAGGGCAGGCTATCGGCCAGCTCTTGGTCAAAGACCTGCACCGCAAAGTCCCATTCCGGGAAGTCACCCGCCTCGATCGCCTCATAAAGATCGCGGCGGTGGTAGTCGTTATCCGCCCCTTGCAGCTTGGTGCTTTCGTCCCAAACCAGTGACTGCACGCCCAAGACGGGCTTCCAATGGAACTTGACGAAGCGCGCCTCGCCTTCGGCATTCACAAAGCGGAAGGTGTGAACGCCAAAGCCCTCCATCATCCGCAGCGAACGCGGGATGGCGCGGTCGGACATCGCCCAGATCACAGTGTGCAAAGTCTCGGGCATCAGCGAGACGAAGTCCCAAAAGGTATCATGCGCCGAGCCCGCTTGCGGATAGCCCTTATCGGCTTCCATCTTCACCGAATGCACCAGATCGGGGAATTTGATCGCATCTTGAATGAAGAAGACCGGGATGTTGTTGCCGACCAGATCCCAGTTGCCTTGGTCGGTGTAGAACTTGACCGCAAAGCCGCGCACATCGCGCGGCGTGTCGACCGAGCCTGCGCCGCCTGCCACGGTGGAGAAGCGCACAAAGACCGGGGTCTCTTTGCCTGTCTCGGCCAGAAGGCTGGCGACGGTCAACTCGGGGATGGCTTTGGTGCAGGTGAACACCCCATGCGCGGCCGAGCCGCGGGCATGGACGATCCGCTCGGGGATGCGCTCATGGTCGAAGTGGAAGATCTTTTCGCGCAGGAGGAAGTCTTCCAAAAGCGTCGGCCCGCGCGCGCCAGCGCGCAGTGAATTTTGATTGTCCGAGAAGGGGATGCCGTGATTGGTGGTCAGGACCTCGCCGCCGCGTTGCTGGGTCTCACCGGCATTGCCTTGCGCAGTCTCATAGCTTTTCGGTGCCATCTAGGGTTCCTCTGCTGCATGTCGAGGGGACCGATGAGGGGGCATACATGCGGCCTCTTAGAGCAAGGGCGATGTCCGGTTGGGGCCTGTCAGCGCCCCCCGTTCCCCATATCACCTCAGCGGTCCCGTCAGAGCTTATGTGCCCATTGGGTGAACGGCTGAGGGGTGCAAAGGTTCCGCCATGGCGGCGGATCGGGCGGCGCTCGGCGGGAAGTGTCAGGGCAGCAGGTTCAGCCAGACCCAAGTGGTGCCGATCGAGGCCACGGTGGCGAAAAGCACCGAGGAGGCATTCACTCGCATCGCCACGCCATACATATGCGCGAAAAGATAGGCGTTCACGCCCGGCGCCATTGCGGCGGTCAGCACGGCAGAACGCAGCCCCGCCGTATCCAAGCCAAAGACGAAGCGGCCCAAAAGATAGGTGAGCGCGGGCTGCAGGATCAGCGAAATCGCGCAGATCATCGCAATCGTGGCGCGGTCGCCCTCGGGTCGGTAGCGGAAAAGCACGCCGCCAAGCCCAAACAAAGCCGCCGGGATTGAGGCGCGCACCATCATCTCGACCGCATCCCAAAAGGGTTGCGGCAGCGGCAAGGCGGTGAGGTTGACGGCAAATCCGGCCAGAACGCCGATGACCAGAGGCTGGGTCAAGATCCCGCCGCCGATCTGGCGGCCCATCCTCAGCACGGATTGGCCTTGCCCGCGCCCCCGGGCCCATTCCATCAGAGCGATGCCAAAGGTGTAGAGCAGCGTGGCATGGATCGAGATGATGGCAAGGTTGCCTGCCAAAGCCTCCGCCCCATAGGCGCGCTCGGTGATGGGCAGGCCCAAGAGCAGGGTGTTGGAGAAGAAGCTTGCAAAACCAATGGCGATGGCATCGGGCAGCGGGCGTTTGAAGACCAGCCTTGCGCCGAAGAAACCTGCGCCAAAGGCCGCGAAGGCCGAGAGGTAGAAGGTCAAAAGCAGCCCGATGTCATAGGCCGCAGAAAGGTCTAATTGCGCGATCGCGCGAAAGAGCATGCAAGGCAAAGCGAAGTTCTGCGCAAAGCGCATCACGCCATCGACCGAGCCTTCGTCGAAAAGCTTGGCCCTTGCCGCCGCATAGCCAAAGCCAATCAGCAGGAACACGGGCAAGATGACTTCGATAAGCGCGGTCATAGGGCGGGTCTTTGCTGATGTCCGCCCAAGGCGAGCGGTGGAGAGCTATGGCAGTCGGTTGAGAAACGAAGGCGCGCCCCTGCAGCAAGCTTAGGCGAGGTTGTCGTATTGAATTTGCATCCCGTCATAGGCCGGGCGGATATGGGCCGCCAACTCGGCCAGCAAGGTTTCGAAATCAAGATCGATATGCATATCGGTCAGGATGGCGCGGGCGGGCTTGGCGCGGGCAATCCAGTCCAACGTCAGGTCCAGATGCGCATGGGTCGGATGCGGCTTGCGACGCAAGGCGTCAACGATCCAGCAATCAAGGCCTTGCAGCGCGGCCCAAGTCTCGTCGGGGATCTCAACCGCATCGGGCAGATAGGCCAGGGGGCCAACCCGGAAACCAAGTGCGTCGGTCGAGCCATGGTCGGCGCGGAAGGGCTGGAAGGTGATGGGGCCGCCGGGGCCATCCACCTCAAAGCTGCCATCGATGGTGTGCAGATCCAAGATCGGCGGGTAAGGCGAGCCTGCGGGCTGCACGAAAGCATAGCCAAAGCGCGACAGCAGCGCCTCTTGCGTCGGGCCATCGGCCCAGACCGGGATGCGACGGCGCTGGCGATAGGTCAGCTGGCGCAGATCATCGATGCCGTTCATATGATCGGCATGCGAATGGGTATAGACCACAGCATCCATCGCCTGCACGCCCGCATCCAAAAGCTGGTCGCGCATATCGGGCGAGGTGTCGATCAGCACCGTGGTGGTGCCTGCCTCGGTGATCCGCTCGACCAAAAGCGAGCAGCGGCGGCGGCGGTTCTTCGGGTTTGCCGGGTCGCAATCGCCCCAATCGCCGCCGATCCGTGGCACTCCGCCCGAGGAGCCGCAGCCCAGAATGGTGAAGCGCAAGCTGGCCATCAGGCAGCCTTTCTTGCAGCATTGGCCTTCCAGAACAGCCGATCGAAATTGGCCGTGGTGGCGGCGGCGAACTCGGCCTCGGAGACGCCAAAGACCTGCGCGCCGGTCTTGGCGGTGAAGGCGGTATAGGCGGGCTCATTGCGGCGGCCGCGATAGGGCGGCGGGGCAAGATAGGGGCTGTCGGTCTCGACCAGAATCCGGTCCAGCGGCGCGCGGGCGAAGATCTCGCGCAGCTCCGAGGATTTGGGGAAGGCCGCAATGCCCGACATGGAAAGGTAGAACCCCATCTCCAACGCCGCCTCGGCCAGACGGGGCCCGGAAGAGAAGCAATGCATCACGCAAGAATAAGGCTTTGCCGCCATGCCTTCACCGAGGATCGCCTCAATCTCTTCATCCGCCGCGCGGGCGTGGATGATCAGCGGCAGGCCGGTTTCTTGCGCGGCTTCGATATGAATACGCAGGCTCTCGCGCTGCACGGGGGCTGAGTCAGGCGTGTAGTGGAAATCCAGCCCCGTCTCACCAATCCCCACCATTTTGGGGTGCTTTGCCGCCTCAATCAGATCGGCGACCGAAAGGGCAGGCACTTCGCCCGCGCTCATCGGGTGGATGCCGTAGGCGTAGAAGATATTTTCATAGGCTTCGGCGATCTCAATCGCGCGGGCCAGCCGGTCGGGCTTGGTGCAGATATGCACCATGCGCTTCACGCCAGCCTCGCTTGCGCGGGCGATGATCTGGTCAAGCTCGCCGTCGAAATCGGCAAAATCAAGGTGGCAGTGGCTGTCGACCAATTCAGGCGGGGGGGTCATTTGAAAGCTCTCGCTTGGCTTAAGGGGCGAGGCGTCCCGCCGTCTCGTCGATCTTCAAGAGGGTATCCATGAGAAGGGCGGCAGGGTCAAGGTTGACCGCTTTGCCTCGGCGCGCGCGGGCGGTCAGGTCATGCGACAGATCCGCCCAAGCCAAAGCGTGATAGGGGGTGGGCGAAAGGCGGGCGATAAGCTTCATCTCACCTTCGGCGGCCTCATGCGGGGCCTCATTCAGCGTACCGGCACGGGCGAGGCGGGCAAGGAAGGTCTCGATCAGCGTCAAGATCAGATCGAAGCGATGCGCACCTTGCTTACCGCTGGCGCTTTCGGCCAGCGCCGTGGCGCGGTTGCGGTCAAGGCGCGGCAGGTCGGAGAACAGCCGGATCAGCCCGGCATAGGTTTGCATCCCTTCGGCATTGGTCAGGCGAAACGCCTCACCCACCGAGCCGCCAGCCAGTTCGGCCAAAGGCTGGCGGTCTTCGGGGGTGATCTCACCACCCGCTTGCACCAAAGCATCCGACAGATCCTGCGGCGGCAAGGGGTGCAGCCGCAACTCGCGGCAGCGCGAGCGGATCGTGGGCAACAGCCGGTTTGGCTGATGCGCAATCAGGAAGAAGAAGGTGCTGGGCGGCGGCTCTTCCAGTAGCTTCAAAAGCGCATTGGCGGCCGAGGGGTTCATCTCATCGGCGGCATCAACAATGGCGACGCGGCGGCCACCATCGGCGGCGGAAAGCGTGAAGAAGGACTTCAGCTTGCGCACCTCATCGACCGAGATGACTTGGCTGAGCGCGGTGCGCTTTTCATTCGGCCCCCGGCGCAAAAGGAATAGCCGAGGCTCGGCCATCGCCCGCAGGCGGCGCGCTACGGGGTGATCTTCGGGGATGTCCAAAGTCTCGGGCGGCGGGGCGGCGAACATGCCACCGCTGTCGTCGGGTGTGGCCAGCAGGAAGCGCGCCAAATGCCAAGACAAAGTGGCCTTGCCGATGCCCTTCGGCCCCGTAACCAGCCAGCCATGATGCATCCGCCCCGAGCGGAAGGCATCAAGAAAATTGGCCTGCGCCTCGGCATGGCCAAAGATCGAGCGGGTTTCGCGCGGATGCGGAGCACCCTCGATGCGGTCGGGTTCGGGAAGGGACGCAGGTTCTGCCATGAGCGGACAATGCCCCAGCGGCGGGGCGGGGGGAAGGGGCTAGCGGGCCCCGGCGCGCGGCAAAAGTGCTGTCTCTACCAGTTGCAGCACCTCGGCGGCGATGATCTCTTGGCTGCGGTCGCCATCGATGACCCGGTAGCGCGGGAAGCGTTTGGCAAGGTCGAGAAAACCCGCCCGCGCGCGGGTCTGGAAGGCCAAGCCCATATCCTCAAACCGCATCTCATGGCCCTTGCGAGCCGTGGCGCGGGCCAATCCCGCCTCGGGGGCGAGGTCGAAGAGCAGGGTCAGGTCGGGCTCAATCCCGATCATCAGATCATGCAGCTGATCGACGGTTTGGCTGAGATCCCCGCGCGTGATGCCTTGGAAAATCCGCGTAGAATCGGCGAAGCGGTCGCAAATCACCACCGCCCCGCGCGCCAAAGCCGGACGGATGGTCTTTTCGAGGTGATCACGGCGCGCGGCGGTGAAGAGGAGGATCTCCGTCTCGGCCGACCAACGGTCGGTTTCCCCTTCAAGCACCAAACGGCGGATCTCTTCCGCGCCGGGGCTTCCGCCCGGCTCACGGGTCAAAACAACATCGCGCCCTTGCGCGGTCAAAGCCTCATGCAGGCGGCGGGCTTGGGTGGATTTACCCGAGCCATCAATGCCTTCGAACGAGATGAACAGTCCCGACACGCCCAGTTCCGTGCTCAAGAAGCCGGGGCGGGATCGCCGAGATAGCGGCTCATCAGCGCCTGAGCCGCAATGCCCACGCGGCCCATGAAGCCGGCTTTGGCGATCGAGGATTCCGCCACCAATTGCACCTGATGATCGGGCAAGCCGGGCACTTTGACGACAAGTTCCGCCACCGGCGTGCCCGCGGCCACCGGCGCCATCAGCGGGCCTTTGTAGATCACTTCGGCCTCAACCTGACCTTGCACAAGGGCAGGGACCAAGAGCCGCAAGTCCTGCGCGGGGACCAGACCAACTGTCGTGGCCTCGCCAAGGAAGACATCCGCCTCGGCCACGCGCACCCCGGCCTTGGCCACGGTCTTCTCGGCAAACTGGCGGAAAGCCCAAGCGACAATGCGTTCCGATTCCTCGGCACGCGCTTTTTCCGACGGCAGGCCGGTGATCGCAAAGATGACCCGGCGATCACCTTGCTTGGCGCTGCCGACAAGGCCGTAGCCTGCTTCAGATGTATGGCCGGTCTTCAAACCATCCGCACCAATCCCCAGCTTCAACAAGGGGTTGCGGTTGAAGCGATTGTCCGGTGCGCGGCCTTTATAGTCGAATTCAGTTTCGGCAAAGACCGGGTAGTACTCGGGGAATTCCTCGATCAAACGCAGCGCCAGAACGCCCAGATCGCGCATCGACATGCGCTGCTGGGCGTGCGGCCAGCCGCTGGCATTGGCAAAGGTCGAGGCGGTCATTCCGATCGCCCGCGCCCGCTCAGTCATCTGCGCCGAAAAGGCTTCTTCGGTGCCCGCCAGCCCTTCGGCGACGACAACGCAGGCATCATTGCCTGAGTTCACGATCATGCCGTGGATCAGATCTTCCACCGTCGGACGGTCGCTTTCTTGCAAAAACATGGTCGACCCGCCCATCGCTTTCGCGCGCGAGGAGACGGCAAAGCTGGTGTCGAGCTGCACCCGACCGTCGCGCAAAGCCTCGAACAACATGTTGATTGTCATCAACTTTGACATGCTGGCGGGCGGCACCGGTTGGTCGGCGTTCTTGTCCATCAAGACGGTATGCGTGGTCACATCATAGACCCAAGCGGCGGTGGCTTGGGTCTCGAAGGCCGAGGCCGCGCCGGGCAGCAGGGCCGCCAGCACGATCACTTTCAGACGCAGGCGCAAACGGTGCAGCACGGTGGCTCCTTTCACTTCAACATATAGGCATCGGCGAAGCCGGCCGATTTTACCTTTTTCAACGTCTCGGCATTGCCGCGCGCAACGACCGACCAATAGCTTTTGCCGTTGGCAGACTCATTGCGGATAGAGGCGGGCACACCGGCTTTGCTCAAAGCGTCAACCGCGCGTTTGGCATTGGCCTCGACCGAGAAAATGCCGATCTGGATCGCGCGACCCGTGGCTGCCGCGGGGGCGGCTTTCGGGGCTGCGGCATCAATGGCGGCACCGGCCACTGCGGCAGTGGCGGCGGCCTTCTGACCGGAAGCTGCGGGGGCTGGCGCGGCCAAAGGTTTGGTCTCAACCCCGCCGGCGGTGATCGCTCCGGCCGTTGGCGCGGCGGCACCGGCCACGGTTTCAGCGCTGTCGAGAATGGGCGTCTTCGGGGTTTCCGGCGGCGCTTCCTCGCGGCGCAGTGCGGTGACCGAGATTTTGGCGGGCGCACCGGCAAGCATGCCCAAGGCCGCTGCCGCATCCGAAGAGATCTGCAGGCGCGGGCCGGGGTTCTCACGCTCGCGCCGGAAGAGGGCGCCGATGACGAACTTGCCATTGGCAGGGTTGCGCATGATCACGCGCTCGGGGTCTTTGGCGTTGGACGAGGCAACCCAGACGCCGCCCAAGCTGGGGCGGCCGTCCCAAAGTGCGTCATCGGTCATCTGGAAGACATCTGGGGCTTCCACATCACGCTCAACCAACCGAGTGGATTTCTGCGTCTTGGCAGGGGCTGGGCTCGTCTTGTCGCCAGAGCCACCCCCGACACAACCGGCCAAAGCCAATGCCGCGGCCGAGGCCACAAGCAGCGCCCGGACAGCGGATGCCGAAGTCGTTTCGGGTGAAATAATGGTTGCCCGCTGCGCAGATGCCTGTGATGCACCTGAAACTGGTGCAAGGAGCCGCGCCGTAATGGATGCCCGTGCCATAGATGCCCTCTCATTCGCGCGGTCTTGTTTGCCGCACTGATTGACGCCGTTCCGGGCGGTTCCGGGGCGCTTCGTGCGTCATCATATCGCCCTCGGTCTCTGCTGGGAAGGGGAGAGCGCGGCGCAGACCATCACGTTGCGCTGAATTCCTGACAAGCCGCCCCTTTCAGAATCACTCCGGGCTGCGTAAGCCCTGCGTAACGGAGGAGTGGCGGAGTGGTTTAACGCACCGGTCTTGAAAACCGTCGTGGGTGAAAGCCCACCGTGGGTTCGAATCCCACCTCCTCCGCCATCTACCCCACGCACGGTGTTGTCAGGGGAACCGCTTGAGCGGGGCAGGGCGCTAGCGTAGCTTTGCCCGATGACCAGATATTCTCCGTTTTGCGACTTCAAGATCAGTTCTGCGATCATCCGCCTGGCGGTAATGCTGTAAATTCGATTTCCGCTGTCGCTGCGGAATGTGGAAGATCTGCTGCACGAATGTGGGGTCGAGGTCAGCCACGAAACTGTGCGGTTCTGGTGGAAAAAAGTTTGGGCCGATGTATGCAATGGAGATACGGGGCAGGCGGGTTGAAACAATGCGGACCCACCGGCAGTGACGGTGGCACCTGGATGAGGTTTCCGTAAAAATCAACGGCGCCACGCACGACCGTTGGAGGGCGGATGGTCGCGAATGCGAGGTGCTAGAAACTCTTGTCACCAATACTCGCGACCGCAAAGCAGCATTGAAATTCCTTGGGAAATTAATGAAACGGCATGGGCGACCCGCGGTGATCGTCACTGACCGCCTGAGATTCGACGGCGTGGCCCTAAAGGGTATGGGGCGTGGAGATGACCGTGAGATGGGGCGCTGGCTCAACAACCAAGCTGAGAGCTCCCACCAGCCATTCCGCCGATGAGAGCGGGTGATGTCGCGGTTCAAGCGCATGCGGATTTTACAGAAATTCGCGGCAGTCCATGCCTCGATCCGTAACCACTTCCAACCGAGCGTCATCTTCAGAACCGTGAACATTGCAAGCACTGCCGCGCCGCCGCTCTTGCCGAGTGGCGCGGCCTTCTCGTGGCCTAACCGGCGGGATGGGTCGGACAATCGGAGACTGTTTCGAATGCGCCTGACAGCTTCCGAGATGCAGATGGGGACCTTCTGGTCACTACGGTAGGCACAGAACTTCCTCGCTGTGCATAATTCGATAAACGCGATCTTCTGGTCCTCGCCGCTATCGCCTCTCCGCCTCCTTTCGCCACGCCAGATCCGATGCCCAACACCTGTGGGCCGGATACGCCCTTGAATAGACCGTCTGAAACACGCCGCTTAGGCCGAATTTGAGCAGATGAGAAAGATTGGCAATCGCTCGTTTTGAGATACATCAAAATTTAGATCATGCTGGATGAGACCTAATCATCACGATGAAAAAAAGGGGCCTCGTGGCCGGCACTGACGGGGCAGGGGTCCGCCGGATTATGGCGATTTGCGGCTTTATCTGCTCGCTTTGATTGAAGAGCTACCCAGTCATGATGACGAGTTGATCCGTGCGATCGGCGCAAAATCGGGCGGCCGCTCCATCCAGAGCCCAAGGGGGATTTATCCGTACCTTTCATGGCTTGAGGAGCTGGGTTATATTGCCCCGGTCTAGGATATTGGCCGGCGCTCATTCTCTGTCGCGGATGCGGGCAGCGCGTTCGTGCTGGTAGATCGTGCTGCGGCAGAAGAGCTTTTGCCCGTGACTGGACAAAGCAGGAAGAGGAGCATGATCCGATTCATGCCGGAATGTATGCGATCAAATCTGCCATGTCCGAGCTGTTGAGGCCAAATGAGCCTCAACCCAATCTCATCGCCGCGGTCGGGGGACTGCTGCGTTCGGCGGCGGTGAATAGTCACAATGTGAGCACGGCTGCGAAGGACGGGCGAAGGATACAGCCCGGTGACTGAACTTCAATAAAAGTCGGAACTTAAGGAAATAGGACCAACGCTATGGAGCCCATCATCACGCGTCATCGGTTTGATATCCGCCGCCGCACCCTCACCTTGCGAGAGAAGACATGGATCACGCCCAGTATGATCCGTCTTGTACTCGAAGGCGATGATCTGGCCGATTTCACCAGTCTTGCCCCAGATGACCATATCAAGCTGTTCTTTGAGACCGGCGCCGAAAAGCCACAGATGCGGGACTACACGCCTCGGGCCTTTGATCCCGAAGCCTGCACGCTGACACTGGATTTCGCCGTGCATGATGCGGGGCCTGCGACCCATTGGGCGGTGACTGCTGAGCCAGGCGACCGTTTGACGATTGGTGGTCCGCGCGGATCGGCAGTGGTGACAGCAACGTTCGACTGGTGGCTTTTGATCGGAGACGAGACCGCCCTTCCTGCCATGGGCCGCTGGGTGGAGGAAATGCCCGAAGGCGCGTCAGTGATCACTTTGGGCCTTGTAAGGAATGCCGCTGAAGAACAGCTCTGGGAGAGCCGGTCCGACCATCAGGCCTATTGGCATCACCGCGAGGACCCGACCCGGCCAGAGGATGCGCTCGCGGCGGTGGCCGCGTTGACGCTGCCGCGCGGCAAAGGCTTTGTGTGGATCGCGGCAGAGGCGGCCGTTGCGCGCGCGCTGCGCGACCATTTCCAGAATGAGCGCGCCCATCCGCACGCCTGGATAAAAGCCGCAGGTTACTGGGTCAGGGGCGAAGCCGATGCCAGCGTTAAGTCGTTCGACTGAGGTATCACAGGATCGAAGGTCAATTGCTTTGACGCCTGTACCAAGCGTTCGACATTCTAGACGATGCAATTTTTATCACCCCGCCCTCTGTTTGAAAGGGCGGGGCGACAACGTACAGGGGCGGCAGGTGTCACTGGGGATTTGGGCGGCCTGATCGCGCAGGACGACTGTCACCGTAAACCGTCAGATAGCGGCCTTCGGGTGAGCCGATTTTGCCAGCTTGCTTAACCATTTGTGAACAACAAATGGCATTTGTAGAGCCGATAACGAGCCCCTGGCTGCGCTCTTTCGCTTTGTTAGAGAACAAAGGGCAGGGCGGACAATCGCGCGAGTGTTGCGGGACGGCCGGGAAGGTCCTGCCGGTCCGGGGGCGGCGGCGGGCATGCAAAAGGCGGAGCCGCTAATATGCGCGCCCCGCCTTGGTCTTGCTCATGCGGTGGGAGGCTTACTGATCGGCAGCCTCTGCCGAGAGCTGGGCGGTGATCGCTTGGGCGGTCAGGGTCAGGTTCTGGATCCCAGTGCCGACCAGATACCAGCCGCGCGGGTCAAGATGGATCACCTTACCGGCCTGCCAGGCCTTGGTCACGGCAATAGCGGGATCTTTGCTCAGACGGTCTTGCACATCACTCGGCTGAGGGCTCGAGATTGCGGCGCGGTCGAGGGTGATGATCCAATCAGGCTCAGCCGCCAAAGCGGCGTCGCGGGCTTCGAGTTGACGCTGGCGCGCGGCTTCTGCCTCGGGCGAGCCCGGCTCGGGACGGGGGGCCGCTGTGGCGTTGGGATCAATCGGATCCATCACCGAACCCATGCCGAGGTAATCGTACAAAGTGCCGAAGCGTTGGCCAGGGGCATGGGCCATGCTGGTCTTGGCAACGGCGAATAAAACCAATGCCGTATCGTCGTCTTTGACGGCAGCTTGCATGGTGGCAACTGCGGTGGTCAACTCGGCGATCTTGGCCGCTGCGGCATCTTCTGCCCCAAAGACCTGGCCCAGAGTCAGCGTGTTGGCGATGGTATCTGCGACCAGACCGCCGCCTGCTGGCGAGAGGTCAAGGGTCGGGGCAATGTCCTTCACAGCATCATATTTCGACGCGGACCGCCCCGAGATGATAATCAGATCGGGCGCGAGTGCCTTCAATGCGGCCAGATCAGGCTCAAACAAGGTGCCGACACCGATAAATTTGGGGTCATTATAGGCGCTGAGATAGCCCGGCACATTCGCCGCGCCATCTTCACCACGCGGCAGACCGGCCACCGCATCAACGCCAAGCGCGTCGATGATATCCAAAGCGGCCAGATCGAAAACGGCGACCTTCTTGGGTGGGCTTTCAATCGAAAGCTCTCCCTTGGCATGTTTAACGACCACAACTTCAGCGCTGGCTAGACCCGGCAGGAAAGCGGCGGAGATGAACGCAGCAGCACCAAAGGCGCGAAGCAATGCGCGACGATGCGCGGGAACAGTCAAAATCATCATCATATCCTTGCAGCAAAGACAGGGGAGGGGCACGGATGCGCCCGGAAAGCGCGCGCGCGAAAGGGGCAAGCGCGCGCAATTGTCGTCATCAGAACCGTTTGGTTAGGCTCAACCAGGCGCGACGGCCTTCGACAACGGTGTTGCTGTCGATGTTGTTCACCTCATGGTCTAAGGCGTTATAGACCGCGAAGCTTATATTGACGCTGTCGTTGATCGCATAGTCAGCGCCCAGATCCACCGTGGTATAGCCCGCATATTTGCGACCCGTGGCATCGCCGATGGTGACCGGAGTGCCATTGCTGCCAAGGCGCAAACCGGCGGCAATTTCACTGCCGTGGTAATTCCCCGAAGCCCAGGCGCTCAGACCTTCAAGCGGAGTATCCCAATCAAAACGTAGGCTTGCCATATGCTCGGGCGTGCGTGTCAGCGGGAAGCCTGCGTACTCGCCGGTCTTTTGCTTAGAGTCGGTATAGGTGTAATTGGCGCGCATTTGCAGATCATCCACAATCGTCCAATCGAAGGTCAGCTCTAGGCCGCGGATCCTGGCGGATTGGACGTTGCGATTGTAGAAGGTGTCGTAATACTGCAGGCTGCCGTCGGCCGCGGTATATTGCGGACCTTCCAGCCACGGCACCGGATTGCCAGCGTCGTCGTAAAGACGGTAATTCTCGATCTTGTCCTTGAAGTTGGTCTGGAAGATCGTCGCGCCGAATTGCATCGGACCCTTATCATAGACCATGGCCAACTCGTAGCTGGTGGTGGTCTCGGGCGACAGATTTGGGTCGGCGATGATGACGCCGCAGGTCTGTGTGGTGCGGCAGTTGCCGCCGCCGGTGGTATAGGCATAGCCGGGTGCGATTGAGCGGATATCCGGCGCGCGGAAGCCCGTCGAGACACCACCTTTGATGGTCAACGCATCACTTGCAGTCCAGACGCCGTAAAGGCGCGGGGTGAAGTGGCCATCGTATTCGGAATGGTCGTTGAAGCGCAGGCCGCCGGTCAAAGCAAAGCTGTCGGTCAACTGCCACTCATCCTCGACGAACAAGGCCCATTGATCTGCCCGGAACTTCTCATCCAGCCCGGTGAGCATGCCGGGGTTTTGGTCGGTCAGATCGGCGCGGATAACCTGACCGCCGAAGGTCAGGTTATGTTGTGTTTGGGCACCCAATTGGGTGTTGAGCTTGGCATCGAGCACGGTGTTGGCGATCTCGGGTGAACGGGCGCCCTCGGCCCAGCCGGTCGGGTTCTGGGTGAAGCCGGTACGCTCGGCCCATTCCTTCGACAGCGATACTTCCGACGTGCCGATTGCCCAACGCCCGATATGGGTCAATGAGAGGTGATCACGGCTGTTGTCGCTATAGCTGGAGCCGGCGAGGGGTTCATTCTTCAGATTGGTGCGGCCAGCCTCAAACATCACGTCTTGATTGTCATCCGGAGTCCAGCTCAGGCGGACGTTCAGATCGCGCTCATCTGAACCGTTCATGCCGCCGACAACCGTCGCGGCGTCACGTTGCATGGCGCGGCCCCAGATCTGCAGGCCCAGACGATCGGTCACGATCGGGCCGTTCAGGTAGAAGGACAGCTGCTGTTTGTCGCCGTAATCGTCGCCCGGATTGACAGTAGCATCGACGGTGACTTCGCCGCCCCAGACATCGCCCACCTTCTTGGTGATGATGTTCACCACGCCGCCCATGGCATCCGAGCCATAAAGCGAGGACATCGGTCCGCGCACGACTTCAATGCGCTCAATCGCCGAGACCGGCGGCACGAAGCTTTGCTCAAAACCGGCATTGCCGTTGGTGCGGGCGTCACGGGTGCTCTGGCGTTTGCCATCGACGAGAATCAGCGTGTATGCGCCTGATAGGCCGCGAATGAAAATATCCGTCTCATTTGCGACACCGGTCACAACAACGCCCTGAACACCTTTCAGGGCATCCGTGAGCGAAGAGAAGTCACCCTTTTGCAACTCTTCGCCGCTGATCACGCTGATGCTGGCGGGAGCATCTTTCAGGAGCTGTTCAAAGCCCGAAGCGGTGATCACGATCTGTCCTAGGTACTCGGTCTCTCCCACGGATTGTGCGAGAGCAGAGGTGGAAATGCCTGCCGTAAAGGCAAGCGAAAGGGCCGGGATCTGGCCCCGAAGCTGCCAAGCGCTGCTGCTGAGATGCGCGCGGGCATGCGATATCCGTCGGGATGACATTGCAGTCTCCTTCACCGATGAAAAACGAGCCATGAGTACATGGCTGGCGGTTAAGTGCTTGCAAATGCTGGCTATTTTTTCTCGGCGTTAGCCTGAGACCCAGAGAGAATTGTGGTGATTCTAGGCTGGGGTCAAGCCGTTCTAATCAATTTCAACGATCGTGCCATCAAGTTTTACTAAATTAGTCAGGTTTAATTGACCTCCCCGCTTTCTGGCCTTAGATGAGGTCAGCTTTGTCGGTCAGAGACCACAGCGCCAGCCGTATCCAGACCTTTCCTCCTGGGGGACCCCAATGGCAAAATCCTACATTCTTGCAGCGGCACTGACGCTGTCCCTGACCCAATCCTTCGCTGGCGCGGCCTTGGCCGAAGCCCTGACCGTGACCCATGCTCAGGGTGAGACCGTGCTCGCCGCGACGCCTAAAAGCGTCATGGTATCGGATTGGGCGGCTTTTGATAATTTGATGGCGCTTGGGGTGCCGGTGGCCGGTGTGCCTGCCTCAAACGTGCCGCCTTATCTGAAGGATAGGATCACGCCCGAGATGGTGCAGATCGGCTCATTGCAGGAGCCGGACGTGGAAGCCATCATGGCGGCCGCACCGGATCTGATGATCGTGGCGGCCCGCTCGCGCCAATCCTATCCGACGCTGGCGGCACTTTTGTCGACGCTTGATCTGTCGATCGACAATGCCGATGTGATCGGCGGCACCAAGCATAACATCACGCTTCTGGGACAGATTTTCGACCGCGCCGATAAAGCCGTCGAACTGAACGACGCGCTCGACGCCAAGGTTGCGGTTGCCAAAGCGGCGGTTGCGGGCAAGGGCACCGGCCTTGTTATCGTCACCAACGGCAGCAAGATCGGCATCTATGGGCCGGAATCGCGGGTATCCTGGATCTATAATGCGCTGGAAGTGCCTTCGGTCTTCGACAATGTGGATGACCGAGACCATGGCGGCGATGCGATCACCTTTGAATATCTGCTTAAGACCAATCCCGACTGGCTGTTCGTGATCGACCGTGATGCCGGTGTTGGCTCCAGCGCAGGCACCGCTAAGGCGCTGCTGGACAATGAGCTGATCCATCAGACCAACTTCTGGAAGAACGATCGGATCGTCTATCTCGATTCCTCGGCCGCTTATGTGACGATGAATGGGTATGATGCCCTGAACCTGCTTTTGGATCAGGTGATTGAGGCTTTCTCGAAGGGCTGATGCCTTTCAAGAAAGCCTGCACGCTATGCCATCCGCTGCGGCCTTAGAGCCGGTCGCGAATGGCACCGCCAGCCTTGAAACTGCGACAGGATAAGCAATGTGATCGCTCTTGGTCTTGGCCTATTGGTGACGGCTGTATTGGCCATGATCAGCTTGCTGATCGGCGCAGCTGACACCAATATTCTGTCACTGCTTTGGGGGCTGCCGGATGATCAGGCCAGCCAGATCCTGATGATCAGCCGCCTCCCGCGCACGCTGGCGCTGATCTTGGCGGGCTCATCTTTGGGCATCGCGGGGCTGGTGATGCAGATGATCGTCCGCAACCGCTTTGTTGAGCCTTCGACCACCGGCACCACGGAATCCGCGATGCTGGGGTTTTTGGTTGTCACTCTGCTCGCGCCGGATTGGCCGATCATGGGCAAAATGTTGGTGGCCGCGGGCTTCGCGCTGATGGGCATGTTTTTGTTTCTGCGGCTTTTGAAGTTCGTGCCCTTGCGCGATGTGGTTTTGGTGCCATTGGTGGGCATCATGCTGGCCGGGGTGATCGGCGCAATCACCAGTTTCTTTGCCTATCGGTTCAATCTGTTGCCGATGCTGCTTGGCTGGAGCATGGGCGATTTCTCCGGCGTGCTGCGGGGCAGGTATGAGCTGCTATGGATTGGTCTGGGCTGCACCATTGCCGCCGGGATTGCCGCCGATCGCTTCACCGTTGCCGGAATGGGGCGTGAGTTCACCACCAATCTGGGGCTCAATTACCGCCGCACTATGCTGTTCGGGCTGGTGATCGTGTCACTGATTGCCTCGGTCTGTCTGGTCTCGGTGGGGTCGATCCCGTTCCTGGGGTTGGTGGTGCCGAATGTGGTCAGCCTGATCTTGGGCGATAATATGCGGCGCGCGGTGCCTTGGGTCGCGGTGGGGGGGGCTGCTTTCGTGCTGGCCGGCGATATTCTGGGCCGCGTTGTGCGCTACCCTTATGAAGTGCCGATTTCGGTGGTGGTTGGTGTGATTGGCAGTGCGTTCTTCATCTTGCTTTTGCTGCGGAGGCGCACAAATGCCGCATGAGGCGAACCTGCGTCTGCCCGGTCGGCGCGTTGGAGAGCAGCGTTTTGTGACGCCTGGGCGCCCGGCGCTGGTGCTTGGCCTGTTGGGCATGATCGCACTGGTCTCAATTTGTTGCTTCATGACTTTGGGTGTGAAGGGCAATTGGGGCTTTGTGCTGCCATACCGCGGCCAGAAGCTGGCGGGGCTTCTGCTGGTGGCTTGTGCGGTGGCGCTTTCGACGGTGCTGTTTCAGACCGTTACAAATAACCGCATTCTCACCCCCTCAATCATGGGTTTTGATGCGCTTTATGTGCTGGTGCAGACCGGCATCATGTTCTTCCTTGGCACCGGTGTCTTTGCGCTGATGGATCCTTTCCTGCGCTTTGGCATGGAGGTGGTGCTGATGATCGGCTTCTCTGGGCTGTTGTTCCGATGGCTGTTCCTTGGCGAAGAGCGCAGCCTGCATTTGGTTGTGCTGATCGGCATCATCTGCGGCGTTTTCTTCCGCAGCGTGTCAAATTTCATGCAGCGGATGCTGGATCCCAATGCGTTCCAGGTCTTGCAGGACAGCTTTTTTGCCAGTTTTTCGACCATTGATCCCATGCTGTTGAAGCTGTCTTGGGTCGTGGTTCTGGCCATTGTCCTGCTGTTGTGGCGGATGGGGCATGTGTTTGATGTGCTCAACCTTGGCCGCGCCACGGCGATCAATCTTGGGGTTAATTATCGCCGCGTTGTGATCACGATCCTGCTGATCATCTCGGTTCTTGTGGCGATTTCCACCGCGCTGGTCGGGCCGATCACTTTCTTTGGTCTCTTGGTCGCCAGCCTTGCGCATGGGTTGATCGGCAATAGCCGCCACCGCTATATCCTGCCCGCAGCCGTGCTCTTGGCAGTGATTTGTCTGGTTGGTGGTCAAACACTGCTGGAACGGGTCTTCGCCTTCGATACGGCGCTGTCGATCATCATCGAATTCCTAGGCGGAATTGTCTTTATCGTGCTTGTGATCCGCGGAGCGGCCAGATGATCAATGCCACTGGACTTATGAAGTCATTCGGTAAGACGCCGGTGATCAATGATGTCTCGGTCTCACTGGCTGCTGGGGGGATCACCTCGATCGTGGGGCCTAATGGGGCAGGGAAATCGACGCTGCTGGCGCTGATCAGCCGTTTGATGAGGGCAGATGCCGGGACGGTGACAGTGGACGGGCTGGATGTGTGGACCACGCCAGCCTCGGTTTTGGCGCGGCGGCTCTCGATCCTGCGGCAAGACAACCATATGACGGCGCGGTTGTCGGTGCGCGATCTGGTGGCCTTCGGCCGCTATCCGCATAGCCAGGGCCGCCTGACGCTGGAAGATAAGGCGCATGTCGAGCGGGCCTTGGACTATATGGCTCTGAATGACTTGCAGCATCGGTTCCTTGATGAGCTGTCGGGCGGTCAACGCCAACGCGCCTTTGTCGCGATGGTCCTGTGTCAGGACACCGATTACCTGCTGCTTGATGAGCCGCTCAACAACCTCGACATGAAACATGCGGCCAGCATGATGAAACTCTTGCGCCGCGTCTCTGTTGAGCTGGGCAAGACCATCGTGCTGGTTCTGCATGATATTAACTTTGCCGGTTACTACTCGGATCAGATTGTGGCGATGCGGGACGGTCGCGTGCTGCGCCAGGGGCCCCCCGCCGAGGTGATCACGTCTGAGGTTCTGCGTGAAGTCTATGATATGGAGATCCAGGTGCGCGAGATTGACGGCAAGCCATTGGCTTTGTTCTACGAATAGGCCGGCTCACGGGGGCAGAGGAACAGCTAAAGCGGGTAAGGTATGGGGCGTCGCCCCGCCCGGTGACCAGACGTTCGCCCTTTCGCTATTTCAAAACCAGTCCCGAGATCATTCACTTGGCGGCGCTGTTCTACATCCGATTTCCACTGTCGCTGCGGAAAGTGGAGCATTTGCTGTACGAGCGGTTGATCATGAGGGAGAGGGGGCTCGAAAGCTTCGTTACCAAGTAGACCGTAAGGCAGCATTGAAATTTCTCAGGAAATCAATGAATAGGCATCGCCGACCTGTGACGATTGTGACCGATCGATTGAGGTCCTATCGTGCCGCTCTAAAGGACTTTGGGCGCGGGGACGATCGGGAGCTGGGGTGCTGGCTCAACAGTCGAGCTGAGAACTTGCACTTGCGATTCCGCCGACGGGAACGAGCGATCTCGCGGTCCCGATGACAGCGAGCCTGACAGAAGGTCGCTTCCGCCCATGCCTCGGTCCACACCACTTTCTAATGGGGCGCCATATTCAGAGCCGCACCGATACAAGCTGGCCCGCGCCACCGCACTCACTGAGCGGCGGGGGCTTTTCGCCACCCAACCGGTGGCACGGGAAGGGCAATCGGAGACGGTTTCGCATGCGGCTGACAGCCCATTTTCCGGGCCTGATGTTCCCCGTGAGAGGGGCGACGGAGAGGGCACATTCGTATGACCAAGCCGGGGCGCGCGGCGTGCTACTGGCGCACTTGTTCAAGCAAGGCGCTGGCAAAGTCGCGGTTGCGCGGCGGGGTGTGGATCGGGCGGGGCGCGCTGAGCTCTGCCCGAGCGATCCCTGCAGCGGCGGCAGAAGTTGCTCCCTGCTGTGCTTGGCTTGATGTGAAACCCGTCAGGGGGTCATCCTCGCGGAATATCCGGCGCAGGTCGGCTTGCGGCTCACGCAATTTGCGACAGACTTGCCCGGTGAAAGGGCTGATCGCGGTGTTGGACGACGCGCGGGGAATCGGGGCGGGGGCCTGCTCTGGATCGGCCATGTCGGTATCAGTGACATCGCGCGCCAAAGAGCGCTTTTCGACTGCAAATGCGCGACGGGTCCGGGCCATCTCTGCGAACGAGGTCTGCTCGGTCATGCTGCGCTCCAACACTATTATTGTTTCCATAATGGATTGAATGACAAATGTGACTGAACTTTGTTCTAATATTGACGGAAGTTTTCGGAGAATTAGGCTAGTTTTATTATATTTTGCGTGTAGTTCTTTAACACTTTAGGTGGTAATTATAGTCTTTGGGTGGCTGTCTGTTCGCGTCACGCTGGCTGGTGCTTGATGTCGCTTTTGAGCGATGGTTCGGAGCCATTCTTCTGCTGGTAGATGCCTTGGCGCGACCTTGATCTGATCACTGCAAACCGGCAGCGGCGGCGCAAGAAGGCAAGGTTGATCTTGGGTTGAGCTCGCTGGATGGAGAGCACCTATCTTCGGTCCAGTGTGGTTAATTTCAAGGTAATATGTATCGTTTGTTCAGCTTTCTGCCGAGGCGCGCTTCAGGTTCGTTGGTGGGCTGAGGCGCAGAGCCCTCCTGCGCTGAGGCCTGCGGCGTGCAGGCGCATGATCTCATCCGGCCCGCTTTGGTGGCGCGGCTTTTATCGGATAAATCATATGCGATAGATGCCGCTTTTGACACATGAGAGGCGGCTTGTGTCTGCGGCAAAATTGCGGCGGGGCCTGGAGCTGTCCTGTGAAACTCTCTTGTAATCGCGATGTTTTATTGCCCGATATCCAACGCGTCTTTGCCATGTTTGTGCCCAGATTGGTGTGGATCACTCAGTCTCTGGTTGTACCTTCTTGATGCCTTGTCACGAGTTTTCTGGTTTCCGACCGTAATGTTTTGTTTATGCACGGGGGCTGGATGTGATGCGGGACTATGTAACCCCAGAGCTGTCACAGCAGATCGACAGCGCAGGCTCAAAGCGCCGTTTCGAAGAGGCCACACTTCGCTTGGCAGCGACGCGGGGTCAGTTTGATGATCTGGCAGCACTCTCCGGTCGCTTGGGCAGTTTGGTGTCCGAAGGACTTGAAAACCAACTCGCCGAGCTGAATGCAGCGCTGGCGGGCTTCACCACTCAGATCACCTTCGTCGGTCAAGTCAAATCCGGCAAAACTGCCTTAGTGAATGCGCTTGCGGGCCATCCTGGCCTGCTGCCGTCGGATGTGAACCCTTGGACTTCGGTTGTCACCACGCTGCATCTGAACACGATGCGTCCGCGCAATGTACGGGCGGAATTTGCGTTCTTCGATCAAGATGAGTGGGAGGGGCTGATCCGCGAAGGCGGGCGGCTGGGGTCGCTGGCAAAACGCGCCCGGGCGGATGACGAACTGGCCCAGATCCGCGTGCAGATCGAAGAGATGTACCAGAAGTCGCGCCAACGGTTGGGGCGGAATTTCGAACTTCTGCTGGGCAATCGTCATAAGTATGATGAGTTCAGCCAGCAATTGATCGAACGCTATGTCTGCCTTGGCGACCAATATGGCGGCAGCGAGCAAGAGGCGACGCAGGGGCGCTTTGCCGATATTACCCGCTCGGCGGATCTGTATCTTGAGGTCGGCGGCTATCCGATGGGCCTGTCGCTGCAAGACACTCCGGGCGTTAATGACCCGTTCTTGATGCGCGAGCAGGTCACGTTGCGCAGCATGAACAGCGCCTCGCTTTGCGTTGTCGTTCTTTCAGCTGCGCAGGCGATGAACACGGTTGATCTGGCGCTTGTTCAGCTTTTGACCGCGCTGGAAAGCCGCCGCGTTTTGATTTTCGTCAATCGGATCGACGAGTTGCAAGATCCTGTGCAGGATATCCCCGAGATCCGCCAATCGCTCGAGCAAGTGCTGCAGGCGCGCGGGATGGGGGATATCGGCACGATCGTTTTTGGCAGTGCGCTTTGGGCCGAAGCGGCTTTGCGCGGTGATCGCTCATGCCTGCCCGAAGACTCGCACAGCTCCCTCGACAGCCTGTCGCAGTTTGATCCCAGCACCGAGGAATGCCCCTCGGCCTTCGCGGCACGGGCTTGGATGCATTGCGGCATTCCTGACCTTTTGGATGCCATTGGCGAGACGGTCGCTGCCACCTCGGGTGCGCAATTGATCGAGGAAAGCTGGCGGCGGCTGAGCAACATGATCGCTACGCTGCGCACCCGGCAATTGGCCTATGCCGAGTCGGCCGTCTCGCAGCTGAGCGAAGGGACCACCCGCGCCAAGATCGACAATCTGCGTCGCGCCGTCGACAGCTATCTTGAAAGCGATATGGGCGCTCAGTTCGACCATTTTGCCCAGCGTGTGCGACAATACAGCGACGATTACGTCAAGCGGATGGCGCAGGATCTGCTGGAACGGGCCCGCGAAAATGGCCGGGTAGGGGTCGAGATTTGCGACCCGATGCAACTGCGGATGCGTCTGCGCACCGCCTATATTCGCTACGCCAATGAGCTGCGCTCTTTCTTCCAAGAGATCAGCGACGGTACGGCACAGGCGATGATGGACCTCTTTGGCCAAATGTTGGGCGAGGCGGCCTCGGATATGCAGCTGCAGCCCCCGGCCGCCCCCGCATCGCCGCCGCCGGTGGCGCTTGGCCGCACCATTGTGGTCGATCTGCAAACCACGCGTTGGAAGGCTTGGCTGGCCGCGCATGTCAACAGCCGTGGACTGGCGCGTGAGTATCACAGCCTTGTCGAGGCCGAGGTCAGCTCAATCTCGGAAGAGCTGATCGCCACGGCGCGGCAATCGCTGGATGAAATGGCAAGCGTATTGCGCGGCTTCCTGGATGAACAAGAGGGCTACGCAATTGCGATCGCCCGAGGTGCTCCGTTGGGGACTTTTGGCGCTGTGAACCCATTGCGCAGCCGCAAAGAGGCGCTTGAAGAGCTGAGCCGTGACCTGCGTCGGTTCTCATCACAGCGCGACGTATGACCTTTCCTATTGCCGACAACCCGAAGGTGCATCGCCATGCCCTATGACCAAGATCAAGACCGTGTCGTCACCGAGACAGCCTTTCGTCGGCTGAGCGCGCAAGCCCATGCCGTGCCGCGTCTCGCGGTGGTGGGGGAGTTCAGCTCTGGCAAGTCCACCCTGTTGAACCTTTTCTTGGGCGAAGACGCGTTGCCGGTGCGGACCACGGCCACAGCCTCGCCTGCAGTTTGGCTCAGCTATGGCGATGATGAGGGGTATTACATCGATGCCCAAGGCCAGCGGCACAACTTGCCCGCAGGTGGCCTTGACGAGGTGCCGGCAGACAGTCGTCATGTGCGGTTGTTCCTGCTCTCGGACTTCTTGCAGACCTGCGAAATCCTTGATCTCTCGGGGCTGGCAGATCCCAGCCGGACCGATGATCTGACATATGAAATGCTGGGGCATGCGCAATGTGTGATCTGGTGCACCCCGGCGACGCAGGCTTGGCGGCAATCCGAGAGGGCTGCTTGGCTTGCCGTGCCCGAGCGGATCCGTGCCCGCAGCATTCTGGCAATCACCCGCATCGATAAACTGCGCAGCGAGCAGGATTTAGAGCGGGTGGTGCGGCGGGTGAAGCATGAGGCGCAGGGGCTTTTCACCGCCTTCGCTCCGATCTCCGCGCTGATGGCGCAGCGCAGCCTCATCGACAATGACGTTGAGCTTTGGGAGGCCAGCGGGATCGACGCGCTGACCGATGCACTCTTTGAGCAGACGCAAGCGATCCGCGCAGAGCGCGACAATCTGCTGGGCCGCTACAAGGTGGCGCAGGGGCAGGGCGATGGCTTGGTCAGGGACGCACATGAAGCTGCGCCGGAGCCCCTTGCCCTGACCAGCGCCATGTGGTCCGGGGCGACGGAAAGTGCCTCGGGCGTGACCGATGAAGCGCAATGGTCGGTCACTGACGCAGCCCCCGTATCGCAAAGCGGTACGGCCTATCAGGCGGATGCCGCCAAAGCAGACGAACCCTCCGAGGGGCTTCAGGCCTTCCCTGAAGCGGCGCAAAGCGTTGGGCTTGATGAGGAGCCGGTCACATTTGATTTGCCCCATGGCGATGCCCTTGCTGCAACAATGGCTTTTGAGGCAACGGTAGAGGTCTCTGAGCCAGAATTTGGGCCAGAATTTGCGCCTGATACTGGGGCTGATGTGACGCCAGATCCTGCACCAACCACAGTGCAAGCTGGCGAAAACCTCACGCCGCGCGCGCCGGTGCTGGTCCTCGTGGCACCGCAACCGGAGAAGGCTGCCGATGCGCAGGCCGTGGTCGAGGGCGGCGTCGTCGACCACGCAATGGTTGCAGAAGAGCCTGAGCCCTTGATGGTCTTCGAGACTGCGATTGAAACGGATGTCCAGCCCGCTGACGCCCAAGGTGTCGGCCTTGAGCTTGCTCTAAACCAGATCCAAGACGGCAAGGCTTTGAAGGTTGAGGTCTCTGAGCCTGAAGCTGAGGCAGGGACCCCTGCTTCTCTTGGCAATTTTGTCGAGGCGGATCCGGAACCCGAACCCATTGCGCAAGCGGCGGCGAATGACTTCGATTTGGCGGCCTTTCAACAGCAGCTTGCCCAGTCCGATCATTCCGATGAGCCTAGCGAGCTGCCCGTTGATCGGGGGCCTTTGGCTGCAGATGAAGCCGATGCAGTGCCTGATCAGCCAGCTATCGCAACTCAAGTCGTTCCTGCAAAACCTGCGGAGCCCGACGCTATATTGCCGGGGATTGAGGCAGCCTTGCAGCGTGTCCTTGCCGGATATTTTGGTGCGCCTGCGCAACCCGCTGCCCCCCCCGCAGCGACCGAAGGTGATGGGGCGAGCGTTCCTAAAGAAACGCAGATCTGGCGCGACATCGTGGCGCGTCATGCGGTGCCAGAGGGCGACAGGCCGATCGTCGCTATGATTGACGAGCTCCTGACCCATCTTTTCGCGCCGCAGGGCGCGCAGTCTGCCTCGGCGGACAGCTCTGAAATTCTGTGACCGGATTGTCGATCTCAAGCGCGATCCGGGACTCTGAATGGTTCACCACTGTTTTTAAGAAACTTGCGCCGATGAAAGGACCCACGGTGCAAAAGAAACGTAAAGGAAAGAAGACGATGAGCACGAATATTTCTGCGCTGAATGAGCTTGAGGGTTTCATCGGTGGCTGCCTTGTTGACAGCGAAACTGGCCTGATGCTCGCTTCTGAGGGCGGTGGTAAGATCGACCTCGAAGCCGCTTCGGCTTTGAATACGCAAGTTGTTAAGGCCAAGCTGTCCGCAATGAGCGCCTTGAAACTGAACGATGTGATCGAAGACATCCTGATCACCCTTGGCAAGCAGTACCACCTGATCCGCCCGCTGGCCTCGGCTCCGACCGTCTTCATCTATCTGGCGCTGGACCGCAAATCGTCGAACCTTGGTCTGGCGCGGATCAAATTGAAGAGCGTCGAAAGCAACATTACTCTGTAATGACGGTCTCCCCAGGGGCGGGTGACTGATTACCAGTCGATCCTGTCCCGATTTCTCTGGGGCCAACCGTTCATTCACCCGGTGCGGTCCCAGAGTTACCCCCTTGTTGTCAGACGGTCCGCTTGACTGGCCGGCGTCGTCTGACGGCCAAACATTCGCGCTGGGTTCGTTCAACTTGATCGTGGCTCATCCGCCCAGCGGTCAGGTGCTAGCGCTGTTTACCGCTTTCGCCGAAGATCGCGCAGTATTTGCTCCACAAGTGCGGCATCGTGATGGGTTGAGAACAGCAAAAGCTGGGCTCTGCCACCGTCTGCTTTGCAGCCTGCGCCGCGCGGCGGGGAGCCCGGCCTTGGCCGGGCTTTTTGTTACTCGGCGGCGATTTTGA
>NZ_JAVDBT010000018.1 GCF_030848395.1 Pseudogemmobacter lacusdianii
CAACCTGCCGCTGGCCGAAATCTCCATCGGCGAATAAATCAAAAACAAATCCCGGCGCAAAAATGCGCCGGGATCCTCTGTTCAGAAGATGGAACATATCATGTCCACCAGCCGTGACGCTCAACTGACCGCCCGCGCCGCCAAAGTGATCCCGAATGGGATGTGGGGCCATATGGCAACCCGCTCGATCACCGCGGGCTATCCGCAATTTTTCCAAAGCGCCCAAGGCTGCCGGGTGACCGATGTCGATGGCCGTGAATTCATCGACTTCATGTGCGCATGGGGCCCGAACGTTCTTGGCTACCAGAACGAGCGTGTCGACCAAGCCGCGCTGGCCCAACTGGCCCGCGTCGATTCCGGCAATGGCCCGACCGAAGCTTTGGTCGAACTGGCCGAGCTTCTGGTCTCGACCCTCGACAATGCCGCTTGGGCAATGCTGCAAAAGAACGGCTCGGACGCGACCACGGTTTGCGTCACCGTTGCCCGTGCCGCCACCCAGCGCCGCAAATTGGTTGTCGTGCGCGGCGCCTATCACGGTGCAGTTCCGTGGTGCTCGCCCTCGCTCGTCGGTGTGACGGCTGAAGACCGCGCCCATATCCTTTATTGTGAATGGAATGACCCGGCGAGCCTTGAGGCAGCCGTGGCTGAAGCTGGCGACGATCTCGCCGGCATCATGATCACCGCTTTCCGGCATGACCTTGGCCGCGATCAAGAAATGCCGACGGTTGAGTTCTTGTCGACCGCCCGCGCGCTGTGCGACAAGAAAGACGCTCTCTTGATCCTTGACGATGTGCGCGCTGGTTTCCGTCTGGACGTGCGTGGCAGCTGGGCCGCTTACGGCGTCTCGCCCGACCTTGCCGCCTATTCCAAAGCCATCGCCAATGGCTGGCCTTTGGCGGCAGTTGTCGGCTCCGAGCGCGCGCGCGAAGGTGCAGGCAAGATCTTTACCACCGGTTCCTTCTGGTATGGTGCGGCCTCGCATGCCGCCGCGATTGAGACGATCAAGATCCTGCGCGACACCGATGCTTTGGCCCATACCTTCCGCATGGGTGATCGCTTCCGCGCCGGTCTTGACCGCGTGACCGCAGTGCATGGCTTGAAGCTGCGTCAGACCGGCCCCTCGGTGATGCCGATGGTGCTGTTCGAAGGTGACGCTGATCTGAAGATCGGCAATGCCTTCTGCCTCGCCGCGCTGAACCACGGCGTCTACCTGCACCCCAAGCACAACATGTTCCTGAGCGCCGCTCATACCGAGGCGGATATCGATCAGGCTTTGGCAGCGGCTGAGCTGGCCCTGCAAGATATCGCCCGTGCAGGCGTGATCAAAGGCTGATCGGCCTTTGACCAAAGGGCAGTCTCTGTGCTGTCCTAAAGCCATTCTTCAGCCCCGGCGATGCTCGGGGCTGAATTCTTCCCAAAGGGGCTTTGGGCCGCTACCCTTCCCCTTGGCATTTTTCGATTAGGGACGAGCACGATGACCGAAGCCTATATCTGCGACTATATCCGCACGCCGATTGGCCGCTATGCTGGCAGCCTTTCCTCGGTCCGCACGGATGATCTTGGAGCCGAGCCTCTGCGGGCTTTGATGGCGCGCAATGGGTCCGTGGATTGGGATGCGATCGATGACGTGATCTACGGCTGCGCCAACCAAGCGGGCGAGGACAACCGCAACGTCGCGCGCATGTCCGCTTTGCTGGCAGGCCTGCCGATCTCGGTCGCGGGCAGCACGGTGAACCGGCTTTGCGGCTCGGGCATGGATGCAGTGATCTTGGCCGCGCGCGCGATCCGCGCCGGTGAGGGCGAGATCTATATTGCAGGCGGCGTTGAAAGCATGAGCCGCGCGCCTTTCGTGATGCCGAAAGCCGACACCGCTTTCAGCCGCAGCAATGCGGTCTATGACACCACCATTGGCTGGCGTTTCGTGAACCCCGCGATGGATAAGGCCTACGGCACCGAGTCGATGCCGCAAACCGGCCAAAACGTTGCCGATGACTATGGCATCAGCCGCGAAGCACAGGACGCAATGGCCGTCGCCAGCCAAGCCAAAGCCGCCGCGGCGCAAGCCAATGGCCGTCTGGCGCGCGAGATCGCTCCGGTCACCATCCCGCAGCGCAAGGGCGATCCGGTGGTCGTCTCGGCCGACGAGCATCCCCGCGCGGTCTCGATGGAGGCTTTGGCGAAACTGAAGCCCTTGTTCCCCAATGGCTCGGTCACCGCAGGCAATGCCAGCGGCGTCAATGATGGGGCTGCGGCTTTGATCATCGCCTCGGCCGAGGCTGCAAAGAAGCACGGACTGACCCCGATCGCCCGCATCTTGGGCGGTGCTGTCGCGGGCGTCGCGCCGCGCATCATGGGCATCGGCCCAGCGCCAGCGAGCCAAAAGCTGATGGCACGGCTGGGGCTGACCCAAGCCGATTTCGACGTGATCGAGCTGAACGAGGCCTTTGCCGCCCAAGGTCTGGCGACCCTGCGCCAGTTGGGCATCGAAGACGCTGACCCGCGTGTGAACCGCAACGGCGGCGCCATCGCCTTGGGCCACCCTCTGGGCATGTCGGGCGCGCGCATCACCGGCACTGCGGCTTTGGAGTTGCAACTCGGCGGCGGCAAACGCTCGCTTTCGACCATGTGCATTGGCGTGGGCCAAGGCATCGCCGTGGCGCTGGAACGGGTCTGACCCCGCCGCCGCATTCAAGGCACAATAAGAAAGGCCGTCTGGTTTCAGACGGCCTTTTGCATATCCATAAGGGAAGTGGGCGGCGTTCAGACCGCCCTGCCCCGCGTTAATGCGCTTGGGTCGAAGCGAAGATCGGCTTCTTCGCCAAAGCGGCCTCAACCTCGGCTTCCGTGCTGAAAGCGCCCGGCTCAAACCGATCCAACCGGAAGCGCGTGGCGTCGATCAGCGTCTTCTGGCCCAACATCATCTCAGCGGCAACGCGCCCCATGCCCGGGCCATGCGTCACGCCGCTTTCATTGTCACCCCCGGCAAGGATGACATTGGTCGTGCCCGGCACCGGCCCAAGGTAGAGGTTGCGATCCGGCGTGTAGCAGGGCAGGCCCTGCGCCCAAGCCGCAACTTCAGTGCCGCGCAGGGTCGGGAAGATCTCTTGCAGGCGCGGCGTGTCTTCGCGGAACATCTTCAGCGCCAGTTCTTCCAGCTTTGGCTGGCCAGGCTCAATCCACTCCTGCCCCAGCTTGTAATAGGGGTGATAATGGCCGCCTGTGCCCCACATGATCGCGCCAAAGGTCTCGCGCAGCCAAAGGCCAAGATCGCGGCATTGGATCGTGGGCAGATCCGAGGGTAGGCCACAGCTTTGGGTGGTGATCCGCGTCGCCAAAAGCTTCAACATCGGCAGATGGCAGCCCAGATCAGCCGCAAAAACGTCATTCCAAGCGCCCGCCGCCAGAATAACGCCATCGGCCTCGACTTTGCCCTGATCGGTCTCAATCGTGACACCCGAGGCGTGGTCGTGGATCCCCAAAACCTTGGTCATCTCGCGGTAATCGCCACCCAAACGCGCCACTTCGCCCACCAAAAGCTTTAGTGTCAGCGAGGTATCGAGCTGAATCCCCAAGGGATTATAGGCAGCCGAATGGACCTTGGAGCCATCGACCAGCCCCTTCATCTTCTCGCCCACTTCGGCGCCCGTCAGATCCTGCATCTCCTTGGGCGCATAGGGCGATTCCAAGATCGCGCGAAGATGGGTCTCGCGGCCCTCCTCGTGCAAGGCCATAATCAATGTGCCATTCGGGCGATAGCCGATCTCTTGGCCAAGGCGGCTCAACTGGCCATAGAAATCAAGGCCATACTGCTGCAGATCGCGCCCCTCGGCCCCCATCGGGATCATCCCCGCCGACCAATGCGCCACGAAGCCCGCACCTGCACCGCTGGTTGCTTTGGCAATGGTGGCCGCCTCAAGCACGGTCACTTTGGCCCCGGCTTGCAGCAGGTGATAAGCGGTAGAGGTGCCGATGATGCCGCCCCCTACGATGACGACATGTTTGCTCTTGGTGCTCAAAGGTCTTCCCCTGTCGAAAAGGCTGTTCTTTAAAGTGACAAAGCGCGGGGCTGCGCGCCGTATTGTACGAGGGCAAGATGCAACAAATGGACATGTCTGTCCATTAATCTCTCAGATCAAAGGATCAGACGCAAAACCGAGACTTCGGTGGGACGAAATCGGGTGAGTGATCGCGCGGGCCTCAAGCCAAATTAGCGCAATTCGGGCAGGTTCTGGCCAAAGCAGACCACCAAAATCCGGGCGTCTTCCTCTCCGGCCGTGGTATAGACATGGCCCATACTGCTGTCGAAATAGGCGCTTTCGCCGGGGCCCAGCGCAATCGGCTCGCGCCCCTCGCAATAGAGCACCAACTGGCCCGAGATCACGAAGACGAACTCTTGCCCGTCATGGCGGATCAGACCCTTGAAATCCATCCGGCTGCGGGCCCGGACAAGGCCGGTCATCGGCGTCATCGCCTTGCCCCACATCTCGGAGAACAGAATCTCGTAAGAGTAGTTCGGCGTTTCTTGCAGCTGGAACTCGCCCCGCCGCGCCACGGCAACGCTGCCCGGCACGAAGCTTTCACCCTCGGGCAGAAAGAGCGCGTTGAGGTCAATCTGCAAGCCAGTGGCGATCTGTGAGAGCCGGTCATAGGTCAGCGCCATGAGCCCGCGCTCGGCCTTACTCAGGGTCGAGATCGCCAGCCCTGTCAGCTGTGCACATTCGGTCAGCGTCAGCCCTCGATCCTGCCGCAACTTGCGCAGATGCTGACCAAAAGCGATCCGCTGCTGCTCAGCACCCGCTATCGCCGGGGCGCTGGCAGGCTGTTCACTCGGGCGATTGGCTTGGGGCGGGATCTCCATAAACAGCATCCTAGCCAATTGCCGCAACAGCGCTAGCCGCTAATTTTTCCGATCGGAAAAATCCCTCTTTTCCTATCGGAAAACCGTGATACTGTTCTCGCCGGGAGCCCTCCGACAGAAAGGGCGCTGCCCAACAGGAGAGAAGATTATGTCCCGACATTTGCGCCCTGCGCTGCTGGCAGCGCCCTTTGCACTTTTGGCCTCGAGTGTTCTGGCCGAGCCGATCACCCTTTCCATCGCCAATTTCGGCGAGCATCCGCAGCTGAATGCCGTCGCGGATGGCTTCAAGGCCGAGATCCTTGCCTCGGGCATGGTTGAAGGCACCGATGTGGTCTTCACCCTTGACCATGTCAATTTCGACACCACGCTCTTGCCGCAGATGATTGCCAAGATCGACAGCGGCAATCCCGCGCTCGTGCTGGCGATCACCACGCCGGTGTCGCAGAACGTTAAGAACCAAATGGGCGGCAAGGGCATTCCGCTGCTTTACTCAGCGGTGACCGATCCGGTCGCGGCTGGACTTGCGCCATCTTGGGAGGCGGGCGAGGCGAATATGTCCGGCGCCACCGACGCGCTGGATCTCGACGCCGCTTTGGCCTTTGCCCGTGCGCTTTACCCCGAAGCCAAGACCTTTGGCGTGCCCTTCAACCCGGCCGAGGCCAATGACGTGGCCACGGTTGAGCTTTTCAAGACCCATGCCGCAACGCATGGCTTTGAAATCATTGCCATCGGCATCGACAACACCAATGACATCCAACCCCGTATCGCCGCGCTGGCAGGCCAAGCTGATGTGCTTTACGGCCCCGGCTCCAGCCTGATCCAGCCCGCGATCTCGGCCGTGGCTGCCGCCGCGAATGAGGTTGGCATCCCGCTGATCAACACCGATCCCGGCCTTGTGCATGAAGGCGTGATCCCGGCGGCCTTCGGCGTCTCTTACGAGCAGATCGGCCATCTGGCTGGCCGCGTCGCCTTGCGCGCCTTGAAGGGCGAGGATCTGGCCGCCATCCCGCCGCAAAACCCCGCCGCCGAGGACCACAGCGTCGTCATCTCGCGCAAGGCGATGGAGGCACTTGGTTTGGCAATCCCGGCCAGCTTCGACGGCTGCGACTGCATCGTCGACTAAGCGGCTAAGGCTTTACGCCATCTGGGGGGCGCGCAGCCCCCCAACCCCGGATCGGAGTTAATCATGTTGAAAATCAAGGATGCCCGGCGGGTGTTCTTTCAGGGCATGCCTGATGAAAAGGTGGCACTGGACGGGCTATCGCTGACGCTTGCGCGCGGAGACTTTGCCATCGTCATCGGCTCCAACGGAGCAGGCAAAAGCACGATGATGAACGCCGTGTCCGGGGCGCTGATGCTGGATCAAGGCTCGATCCACATCAACGGGGCCGATGTCACCGCGATGCCGGTCCATGCCCGCGCCCGTCATGTCGCCCGGGTGTTCCAAGACCCGATGAAGGGCACCGCCGCGTCAATGACCATTGCCGAGAACATGCTGCTGGCCGAGATGCGCCAGAACCCCGCCCGCCTGCGCCGTGGCCTGACCCGCGCCCGGCGTGAGACTTACCGTGAACATCTCTCTTATCTCGGCCTTGGCCTTGAGGACCGGCTCGACACCCCGGTCTCGCTTCTCTCCGGCGGGCAGCGGCAATCCTTATCTTTGGTGATGGCCGTCTCGGGCGAGCCTGACATTTTGCTGTTGGACGAGCACACCGCGGCGCTGGATCCGCGCACGGCGGATCTGGTGCTGAACGCCACTTTGCGCGCGGTGACCGCGCTCAAGCTCACCACGATGATGGTGACCCATAACATGGCCCATGCGCTGGAATACGGAAACCGCATCATCATGCTGGATGCTGGCAAGGTGCTGCTCGAGCTCTCGGGCGAGGAAAAGGCCCGCGCCACGGTGCCCGATCTGATCGGCCATTTCTCGGTCAAATCTGACCGTATGCTGCTGGGGGCCTAAGCGATGGACATCCTGAACGCTTGGATCGCGCTGATCCCCGTCACTTTGGCGCAAAGCCTGATCCTGTCTTTCGTGGTGCTGGCGGTGATGCTGCCGTTCCGCATCCTCTCCTTCCCCGATCTGACCTCGGAAGGCAGCTATCCTTTGGGCGGCTGCGTCTGCGCTGTGGCTTTGATCGCCGGAGTACCACCCCTGCCCGCGCTTTTGATCGCGGCGACGGCGGGCTTTCTGGCCGGTTGCGCCACAGCCTTCATCCATTTGCGCTTTCGGATCCACACGCTGCTTGCAGGCATCCTGATCACCACCATGCTCTACAGCATCAATCTGCGGATCATGGGCAAGGCGAACCAGCCGATCTTCTCAGAGCCCAAGGTCTATGACTGGCTCTCGCCCCTGTCGCTCTCGGCCAGCTGGACCAAGATCGTGCTGGTCGGCGTGCTGGCCTTGGTCACCTATCTGGTGCTGAACCTCTGGTTCACCACCGAGCGCGGCACCGCGATGCGCGCCGTGGGTGCCAATTCCGACATGGCCGAAGCGCAGGGCATCAACGTCTGGCGCGCCACCATCGGCGGCATCGGTCTGGCCGGAGCTTTCTCGGCCTTCGGTGGCGGGCTGATGGTGCAAAGCCAAGGCTTTGCTGATGTGAATATGGGCCTTGGCGTGTTGATTAACGCGCTTGCCGCTTTGATGATTGGCGAGGCGATCTTGGGCCGCACCACCCTGCGCCGCCAATTGGCCGCACCTTTCGTGGGCGCCGTGGTCTATTACCAACTGATCTCAGTCTGCCTTGCCGCCGGTCTGCCGCCCGGAGACCTGAAGATCGCCACCGGGGTCTTTGTGCTTGTGATGCTGGCCGCGCCGACGATGGGCTTTCGCCGCCGCAACGCGGGCACTCCGGCCAAAGAAAGCTTCCGCGAATGATCCGCTTTGATTTCTCCATTGACAAATGGCCGCTGAAACAGCCGTTCCGCTTTGCAGGCTTCACCGTCACCGATCTTGACTGCGTCCATGTGCGCCTGTCGCGAAACGGCGTGCAGGCGCAGGGCGAGGGCGTGCTGCCGGTGGTCTTCGATGTGACCATCGAGGCGGTGACCGCGCAGCTCGACGGCCTCACCAAGGCGCTCGCCCAAGGCACGCCGATTGAGGCTCTGTGCGGTGCCTTGCCGCCCGGCCCTGCCCGCAATGCGCTGGATTGCGCACTTTGGGATCTGCGCGCCAAGGAAAGCGGCACCGACATCTGGCAATTGGCAGGCCTGCCCGCCGCGGCGGACCAGCTTGAGGTGGATGAGACCATCGGCCTTGGCACTCCGGATGATATGGCGCGCGCGGCCAAGGCCTCGGCCCACCGGGTGCTGAAGGTCAAGCTGGATGCCGAGAACATCATCGACCGTGTCCGTGCGATCCGCAGCGCCCGCCCCGATGCCGAGCTGATCGTTGATGCCAACCAAAGCTGGACCCTGGACCTTCTGCGCCGTCATGGGGCCGATCTCGCCGTCTTGGATGTGAAAATGATCGAGCAGCCGCTGCCGCGCGGTCAGGACGCACAACTGCGCGGCCTTGACTGCCCAGTGCCGATCTTTGCCGATGAATCCTGCCACACCGCCGCCGATGTGCCGCAGCTTATCGGCCTTTACCAAGGCGTGAACATCAAACTCGACAAGACCGGCGGGCTGACCGAGGCGCTGGCCCTTGTCCATGCCGCCCGCGCCGCTGGCATGGGGGTGATGGTGGGCTGCATGGCCGGCACCTCGCTCTCGATGGCCCCGGCTTATGTGATCGCCGGCCTTTCCGACTGGTCCGACCTCGATGGCCCGCTTTTGCTGGCCCAGGACCGCCCCCCCGCCATGACCTATGCCGCAGGACAGCTGACGCGCTGCGCGCCCGCCCTTTGGGGCTAAGACCAGGAGCAGATATGACCCTTCCTTCCATCGCCGCCCCCTATCTCATCTATCTGGGCGACACGCCTGTGGCCGAGCTGGCCAAGACCGGCGCCGGGCTGGCCTTCTGGCGCCCCGAGCGCTGCTTGGCGCAACTGCGTGAGCCGGGTTGCGCCGCCGATCTGGGCCTGCCGGACATGGATCTGGCACAAGCCGCCGCAGCAGGTGCCAAGACGCTGGTGATCGGCACTGCGGCCCCCGGTGGCCAGTTGCCGCCGCATTGGGCCAAGCGCATTGTGGAGGCGATGGAGGCGGGGCTTGATATCGCCTCGGGCCTGCATGTGCCGCTGCGCAGCAATCCTGACCTCGCCGCCACAGCCGATCGCACCGGGCGGCAGCTGCATGATGTGCGGCTTTCGGGCGGGCCTTTCCCGATTGGGAACGGCCTCCCCCGGTCTGGCCGCCGTCTTCTGATGGTCGGCACCGATTGCGCAGTGGGCAAGAAATACTCGGCCCTTGCGATCCACCGCGAGCTGCAAGACCGCAAGGTTCCGGCAACCTTCCGCGCCACCGGCCAAACCGGGGTGCTGATCGACGGCCACGGCATCGCGGTCGATGCCATCGTCGCCGACTTCCTTGCCGGTGCGGTTGAGCAGCTGACTCCCGCCGCCGCCGCCGATCACTGGGACGTGGTCGAGGGCCAAGGCGCGCTGATCCACCCCGCCTATGCCGGGGTCTCGCTGGGCCTTTTGCATGGCGCCCAGCCCGAGGCTTTTGTCGTCTGCCACGAAGCGGGCCGGACCGAGCTTTCCGGCTTCCCCGGCCATAAAACCGCCAGCATCGGTGAGATCATCGAGCTGACCACGATCCTCAGCCGCCGCGTCGCGCCAAATATCCGCTGCGCTGGCATTTGCATCAACACCGCCCGCCTTCCCGAAGCCGAGGCGCTTGCCGTCTTGGCCGAGGCCGAGGCAGAGCATGGCCTGCCCGCCACGGACCCAGTGCGCTTTGGCGTCGCAAAGCTGGTCGATCACCTTTTGGCTTAAGGCCAAACGATAGCCACCACACAAAGCCCCCTAACGGGGCATAAAGCTGACAAAGCCGTCGCGCCGAGCTGGCGCGGCGGCTTATTCATTGCCTTCCAGCCCCAGTCAGACGCAAGCAAACCGTCGCGGGCTGGATCATTCCCCCACCCCCGACACTCGCGGCAGAGCGGGTGACCGTCGCGGCAGGTGACGGATTTGTGCAATTAACTGTCGATCAGGCGTAGCGGAACATGCGCCCGCTGCCACTAGGTTCGGCGCCAGACTTAAGGTGGCATCCGTCATCTGATGTTGCGCAGCCGGCGCAGTCCCAAGGAATCCGATCATGGCTCAGAGCTGCAATACGTTCTTGCACCAGACCTTTGTCTGCACCTTTGCCGACCAGATCCTTCCGCAGGGCGGCCGCTCGCTCATGGATCTGATCTCGGCCCCCATTGATAATTGACGACCTAAGGAGAACCGGCATGACCGCCGAAGAGACCTCTGGCTCCCGCCGAGGCGCCCGCCGCGCTAAAACCTCACGCGGAGGCGGGCGTATCCTGCAACTGCCGTGGCGCGATCTGGAACTGCCTTTTGCGCCGCTGCAAATCGTGGGCGAAGAGCAGATCGAGGCGATCCACCGCACCTCGATGCGGATCCTGTCGGAGCTGGGCATTCGCGTGCTCAGCACCAAGGTGATGGACCTCTTTGAGAAGGCCGGCGCCTTGGTCGACCGCGAGACCGGCACCATTCGTGTCGGCGAAGAGATCGTGGCCGAGGCACTGAAGACCGTGCCCGCCAGCTTCACCTTGACCGGCCGCACGCCCTCAAAACGGCTGACCATCGGGGGCAAACATATGGTCTTCGGTCTGGTCGCTGGCCCGCCGAATGTGCATGATTGCATCAACGGCCGCCGCACCGGGAATATGAAGGATTACGAGAACTTCACCCGTCTCGCGCATCACTTCAACTGCATCCATATCATCGGCAATCAGGTGGCCGCGCCGCAAGAGCTGCCCGCGAACAACCGCCACCTCGACACCTATCGCGTCAATCTCACGCTGTCGGATCTGTCGTTCCACTGCACCGCGATTGGCCGTGGTCGGGCGATGGATGGCATCAATATGATGACCATTGCCCGCGGCATCACGCCCGAGCAAATGGCGCAAGACCCCGGCGTCATCACCATCATCTCGGTCAACTCGCCGCGGCTTTTGGACGGTGAGATGGCCGATGGCCTGATCGCCATGGCCGAGCATGGCCAGCCGGTCTCGATCACGCCTTTCACGCTGATGGGCGCGATGACCCCGGTCTCGCTTCCGGCCGCTTTGGCGCAGCAAAACGCCGAAGCGCTGTTCGGTGTGACGCTGACCCAATTGGTGCGCAAAGGCGCGCCAGTGATGTATGGCGCCTTCACCTCGAACGTGGATATGAAATCGGGCGCCCCCGCTTTCGGCACGCCGGAAAACACCAAGGCGAACCTGATCTCTGGCCAGTTGGCCCGGCGCTATAAGATCCCTTACCGGACCTCGAACGCCAATGCCTCGAATACGGTCGATTTGCAGGCCGCTTACGAGACCTCGATGGCCACTTGGGGTGCGGTCGGCGGCGGCGCCAATATGATCTATCACGCCGCGGGCTGGATGGAGGGCGGTCTGACCGCTTCTTATGAAAAGCTGATCCTTGATGTGGAAATCTTGCAGAACATGATGGAAGTCATGCGTCCGATTGATTTCTCGGAAGATGAGCTGGGCTTTGAGACCATCGGCTCGGTCCCCACGGGCGGGCATTTCTTCGGCACCGATCACACGCTGCAACGCTATGAGACCGCCTTCTACCAGCCGATGCTGTCGGATTGGACGAATTACGGCGCCTGGGAAGCGGCAGGCTCCAAGGACGCTTTGACCCGCGCCACCGCCCTTTGGCAGCGCGCGCTGGAGGAATATGAAGAGCCCGCCATGGATCCAGCGATCCGCGAAGAGCTTGACGCTTATGTGGCCCGCCGCCGCGAAGACATCGGATTTGGTGAGCCCTGATCGGGGCCAGCCAAATTCACGTTGATTACAAATTCTTAGGGACCAAACACATGCGTACCCATGCACAAGCCGTTGTCATCGGCGGCGGGCTTATCGGCTGCTCGATCCTTTACCACCTGGCCCGTCTGGGCTGGAAAGACGTGGTTCTGCTTGAGCGTTCCGAGCTGACCTCCGGCTCCACTTGGCACGCCGCTGCCAACATCCACGGTCTGCACGACAACACCAATATCTCGCGTCTTCAGCACTACACGATGACGCTCTACAAAGAGCTGGAAGCCGAAACTGGCCAAGGCTGCGGCATCTTCCAGCCCGGCTCGCTTTATCTGGCACAGACCCAAGAGCGTGAGCATCAGCTGCGGATCCAAGCCGCCAAAGCGCGCCGCTATGGCATGAACTTCTACGAGATCGCCCGTGATGAGGCCGAACGCCTGCATCCGCTGGTCAACTTCGACGGCATCCGCTGCATCATGTATGAACCCGATGGCGGAAACGTTGACCCCTCGGGCGTCACCCATGCCTATGCCACCGGCGCACGCCAATTGGGCGCCGAGATCCACCGCTTCACCCCGGTGATCGGCACCGAGCAGCAGCCCGATGGCTCTTGGATCGTGCGCACCGAAAAGGGCGATATCGCAACGCCGTGGGTGATCAACGCTGCTGGTCTGTGGGCACGCGAAGTCGGCAAACTGGCCGGCATCGATCTGCCGCTGATCCCGACCGAGCATCAGTATTTCGTCACCGAGACCATCGGTGAGATTGCCGGCATGGACCGCCGCCTGCCTTCGGTCGCCGACCGCGACGGCGAATATTACCTGCGCCAAGAAGGCCAAGGCCTGTTGATCGGTGCCTATGAGAAGAACATGAAATTCTGGGCCGAAGAGGGCACGCCGCAAGGCTTTGGCCATGAGCTCTTCGCCGACGACCTTGAGCGCATCGAGCCCAATATGATGCGCGCCATCGACCGCGTGCCGGCTGTTGGCACCGCCGGTATCAAGCGTGTCATCAACGGTCCGATGATCTGGTCGCCGGACAGCTCGGCCCTCTTTGGCCCGGTGCCGGAGCTGACCGGTTACTTTTGCTGCAACGGCATCATCCCCGGCTTCTCGCAATCGGGTGGCCTTGGCAAACTCGCCGCCGAATGGATCGTCGAGGGCGAGCCTTCGCTGGATATGTTCGGCTGGGATATGGCGCGCTATGGCGCGTGGGCGGATAAAAAGTTCACCAAGGCGCGGGTCGAAGACCAATATTCGCACCGCTTCAAAATCCACTTCCCCAATGAAGAGCGTGAAGCAGGCCGTCCGGTCCGCGTCCGCCCGGCCTATGAGCTGCAAAAGTCGATGGGCGCGATCTTCGGTCTGAACTTCGGCTGGGAACACCCGCTTTGGTTTGCGGCTGAAGGGGAACCCGACCACGAGACCGCCGGTTTTGTGCGGCAAAACTGGTGGGCTCCGGTCGGTCGCGAAGCCAAGATGCTGCGGGAAGCCGCAGGCATCATCGATATCTCGAACTTCGCCAAATATTCGGTCAAAGGTGCTGGTGCTGAGGCTTGGCTCAACGCCGTCTTCGCCAACCGGATGCCGAAGCTCGTGGGCCGCTCCTGCCTCACCCCGCTGATCGGCAAGCGCGGCGGCATCGCCGGTGACTTCACCGTCACCCGCCTTGGCGACGAGGAGTTCATGGTGATCGGTTCGGGCATGGCCGAGCGCTTCCACCAGCGCTTCTTCCGCGCCGTGCCGCTGCCCGAAGGCACCACCTTCGAGAGCAAGACAGTCGAGATGTGCGGCTTCAACGTTGCCGGTCCGAAGTCGCGCGCGCTGATTGCCGCACTGACCAATGCCGACCTTTCGAATGAGGCGATGCCCTTCATGCGTTCGGCTCGCATCACCGTGGCTGGCGTGGAATGCGTGGCTCTGCGCGTCTCCTTCACCGGCGATCTCGGCTGGGAGCTGCATTGCGACCAAGCCGACCAGCTGAAGCTTTACGAGGCGCTGCTGGAAGCTGGCAAAGCCCATGGCGCTGGCCCGGTTGGCAGCCGCGCGCTGATGAGCCTGCGGGTTGAGAAGGGCTATGGCTCTTGGGGCCGCGATTACAGCCCGGAATACTGGCCGCAGGAAAGCGGGCTCGACAAGCTGATCCGCGATGACAAGGACTTCCTCAACAAAGCCGCTTGGGAGAAGATCCGCCACAACGCGCCGCGCGATCTGATGATGATGCTGGCGATCGAGACGAACGACGCCGACGCGACCGGCGGCGAGCCGATCTTTGCGATGGATGGCACGCCGGTGGGTCAGGTTTCCTCGGGCACCTACGGCTATTCGGTCGGCAAGTCGCTGGCGATTGCCTATCTCAAGGCTGACAAGGTGAAAGCTGGCGATGAAGTCGAGGTCGCAATCCTTGGCCTGCCGCACAAAGCTGTGGTTCTGGCCGAGCCGCCCTTCGATCCCGAAGGCAAGCGTCTGCGCGGCAACTGAGCCTCGCTCTCATCTTCGACAAAGGGCGTCCTACAGGGCGCCCTTTTTTTCGCATCGGATCAGCGGGCGTTTTCTTCCGCCGCTGCGGCCTGAAGTGCGCCTAAAATCACCATCGCCTCTTGCGCCTGATCTGCCGGCACAAAGACATGGTCATGATGATAGGCGGCCACCATATTGCAAGCGATGCCATGCTCGGCCAAAGCAGTGGCGACGGCAGCGGTCAGTCCCACGCCTTCAAGCGCAGAGAAAACCGTCAGCGTGATGCGCGACATTGGCGCCCCCCCCGATGGCAGCTTCAAGAGCCGCGCCTTGGCCGAGGGCAGGATCAGGCTTAGCCCCTCTTCCTCATGGAACAAAGCCAAAGAGGACAGAACGATGTCACTGGTCAGCTGCGCCGGGTCGATGCTGCAAAACACATAGGTCATGCGGTCGAGGACCGGGTTCATCTCGACGATCATCGCCATAAAATCATTGACCACTGCCTGCGGTGCTTCTGGCTCAATCGCCATATGTGGCTTCCCTCAAATTTTCACTGTCAGCATAGGCCGATCAACGGCCCATTCCAGCCCTGAACGCCAAAAAGACAACTGACCCGGCAAGGCGCCCACGGGTCACAAGTCGATCATCTGCCGCGCATCGCTGACTTATGCGACAGGGCCAATCATGTCGGATGAATGTCATCCCGCCCCGAAACAGCACAAAACTTTTGCCAAAGCACATTGCCCAACGCCCGAAGGGATCGTAGAGCTTGCCCGCGCCGATGTGGCTTATCAGATTGGCAAATTCGCCTCACATTGGGGTCCGCCGACTTAGACTTTCCCACGCAGAACATCCCGGCCTGCCCTATCGATATCAGAGCAGCCTTTTCGGCAAGGCCGTAAAACCGACATCCACTCCTCTCTCTATCGCTCCAGTGACCGCCCCCATGTTGTTTGAACGCGCGACCGAACCTCTGTCCTTCCTTTTTCTGATGACAGACGATCTGTCGATGATGAGCCTTGCCTCTGCGATCGAGCCTTTGCGCGCAGCGAACCGGCTCTTGGGGCGCGAAGCGTTTCGGTGGCGTCTGGCCAGCATCGACGGCAGACCTGTGCTGGCCTCAAGCGACATACCCTTTCCCGGTGAGCCGGTGACCGAAGCCTTGGAACAGGCGCATGCTTTGTTCATCTGCGGCGGCATGCGCGTCAGCCCGATGCGCGAAAAACCCTATCTCGCTGCGCTGCGCCGCGCGGCCTATAAGGGCATCCCGATTGGCGCGCTGTCGACCGCCAGCTATCTTTTGGCCCGGGCGGGGCTATTGGACGGCTACCGTGCCACGATCCATTGGGAAAATCGCATCGCCTTTGAGGAAGACTTTCCCAATGTCACCGCGACCGGCACGCTTTTTGAAATCGACCGCAAGCGGCTGACCTGCTCTGGCGGTACGGCGGCGATGGATTTGATGCTGCATATCGTGGGCGAGCGCTATGGCCGCGATCTGGCCCGCGCGGTTGCCAACCAGTTCCACCATGAGCGGATTCGCGACTCGAATGAGAACCAGCAAGGCGGCCGTTTGCAGCAGATGGCCGCTTTGCCTTTGCCCACCCAAAAGGTGGTTCGCCTGATGCAAAACAACATCGAAACGCCGATGCATGTGGAGGATATGGCCGAGATGTCGGGGATCAGCCCGCGTCAGCTCGAACGACAGTTCCGCCAACATCTCGGCACCACGCCGACGCGCTATTACATCTCTTTGCGGATAGAACATGCGCGCGAGTTGCTGCTTTACACCGAGCAACCGATCTTCGAGGTGGCGATCGCCTCGGGCTTTTCCTCGGCTTCGCATTTCTCGCGCTGGTTCCGCGAGTTTTACCACATTCGCCCAACCAAATTGCGCGAAAGAGCCCGAACCCAACAGGCCACCCCGCCACCTGCCCTAGCAGACTAGCGCGCAACTCTGTCTTCCGTCCGTGCTCACACCGGACCTCGTTCCTCCGGCACAAAGTTTAAGCAGCATCACAGCGTGCCGAGATAATCGTTGATGTGCTCCACCATTTACCTAGCTTGACCTCAGGACATGCAAAGGGAAAACCGCGATGACGCAGCATGATGAAGAAAGCCGTGATGTCGATCCGCAGTTGCCACCCTCGTTTGGGTTCCTTGATGATCAGCTTAGCTTTTACATTCGCCTGATCGAAATGGCGGTGAGCCGCGATATTGATCGTTCTTTGAAGGATATGAGCTTTAGCCGTCGCAAGGGCGCGATCACCGCTCTCTTCATGATCGCCCGACACCCAGGCCTGCGGATCGGCGCCTTTGCGCAGGCAAGCCAAATCGACAAATCCCTTGGCACCAAGATCGTCGATGAGCTTGTCACCGGCGGCTTTGTCGAAAAGCGCCCCGATGAGCAGGACGGCCGGGCAACGGGCCTATATATCACCTCGCAAGGATTGGACGCTGCGGATGCGCTTGAGGCCTTGGTCAAAAGCCAATCGCAGAGCTTCTTTCTTAATCTCATGTCGCAAGAGGAGCATGACATTGTCATCGACATCCTGCGACGTGCCTTCCAAAAACTCAGGACAAACACATGACTAAGAACGACGTCGCCATCGTCTCAGGCGCAAATCGCGGGATTGGAGCTGCGATTGCAAAAGAGCTTCTGGCGCGGGGCTGGAGGGTCTCGCTTGGGGTGCGAGGCGGTCAAATGCCCGAATGGGCCAAAGCCTTCGATCCCGCGATGGTGCATGCTTTTGCCTATGATGCCGCGACTGGCAAGGATGAGACCGCTTGGATTGAGGCCGCGCGCAAAGCCCTGGGGCCGATCCGCGCCGTGATCGCCAATGCTGGCACGATTGTGCCCAAGGATGTGATCTCGATCACCGATGATGAGATGGCGCAGATGATGGAGGTGAACACCCACAGCCCCCGTCGTCTGGCGCGTGCCGCATGGAGCGATCTGCAGGCGGATGGTCAGGGCCGGGTGATCATCCTTGCCTCGCTTTCGGCCAAGCGGGTGAAATCGGCGCTGTCGGGCAGCTACTCCGTGACGAAGTATGCAGCGCTCGCACTGGCACATGGACTGCGCCATGCCGGTTTTGAACATGGCATTCGCGCGACCGCGATTTGCCCCGGCTTTGTCGCAACCGATATGGGCACGGCATTGACTGAGCGTCCCGCCCAAGAGATGACCCGCCCCGAGGATCTTGCAGCCCTGATCGCCACGGTCTTGGCGCTGCCCAACGCCTCCAGCGTGGCTGAGCTTGCCGTCAACTGCCAAGACGAAGAGCTTTACTGATCTCGGCACGCCCGTCGCGCCTGCGCAGGTTCATAGGTTTCATTCCCCCCATAAGGCGGAATGAAACCCTTTGATCCTGCGATACGTCTGGTACATTTCTGGCGCTGCGCAGACAGATGCTTCCGAACAGCTGAGCCGCTAAGCCGCCGTGAACTGGCCTGCCTGCGCCTGTTCCAACCTGCGCCACAACCGGCGGTCGCCGCCTTCACAGCCCCAGAAGATCGCTCGCCCGCCCTCAGCGGGGTCGGAACGATCCGCGGCAGCTGTTCCAAACCTGCGCCGCACGGGCCTCAGCTCCTACTATCATAACGATTTCAAATGATTGAACGAAGATCCGACGGACCTTTGATTGTTCAGATTATCATATCAATAAATATGAATAATGAATTTGCCCAAACAAAATACCCGTTCCTATTCTAGTCGCGACGCACGTGCATATGAAGGGGCGAGAGATGGTTGCGCAGTTCAAGGCACTCACGACCGAAATCTCAAAAGGACGCCGCCCTGTGCTTTTGTCCGGCGGCAAGATCGTTCAAACCGGCGGTGCGTCTGCTGTCGCTGATATTCTGATCTCGGCCGATGGCCGCATTGCGAATATTGGCACAAAGCTGGACACCGGCGCCGATACGCTGCGGGTTGATGTCTCTGGCATGCTGATCTCACCCAGCTTTATCGATATGCACCAGCATCTTGATAAAACCCTGACGCTGCCCTTCACCCCCAACCCCTCGGGGACGTTACAAGGCGCGCGCGAGGCTTTTGCCGTTTACGCGCGCACCGCCGAGCCCGGGGACATTTATCGCCGCGCCCGTCGCACCATGCAGCGCTGCCTGTCGCGCGGCACGACCGCGATCCGAAGCCATATCAACATCGATAAAGATGCGCGCTTCCAAGGCATCGAGGCCTTGGCAAAGCTCCGAGACGAATGGAGCGGGACGATGACCTTGCAACTGGTTTCGTTCATGCTGGCGCATCCCAAGCAAGATTTTGACTGGCTGGATGCAAATATCGACGCAGCTGTCGCGCTGGGTGACGTTGTTGGGGGCACGCCCGCCGTCAGTGAAGCGCCGGATGTCTATATCGACAAGCTCTTTGCCGCTGCCGCGCGGGCGGGCAAGCCGGTCGATCTGCATTTGGACGAGCATCTGAACACCGCCGCTTTGCATTTCGACGCGGCGCTCGATTCAGTCGAGCGTTATGGCATGCAAGGTCGGACCGTCTTTAGCCATGTCTCGGTGCTTAGCGCATTGCCGCGGGCCGAGTTCGAAAAGATCATGCAACGGATGATTGATCTGAAAGTGGGCGCGGTGACTTTGCCGGCGGCGAACCTTTATCTGCAAGGCCGCGACAAAGACGTTTTGCCTCCGCGCGGCTTGACCCGCGTGGCCGAGTTGAAGCGCGGCGGAGTGACCATCGCGGCGGCCTCGGACAATATCCAAGATCCCTTCGTCCCAACCGGGACCGGCGATGCTTTGGAGATCGCCCGCTGGACCCTGCTGGCCGGCCACCTTCATGCCGATGAGCTGGCCGATGCGCATCACATGATCACCGCGGCCCCCGCGACATTAATGGGCCTGCAAGACGATCACGGGCTGAAGCCCGGCGCTTGGGCCGACCTTGTGGTCACCGATTGCGACGCTACCGATACGCTGGTTGCTGGCGGGGCGGACCATATAATGGTCTTCGCGCAAGGGCGGCTGGTCTCTGAGACCTCGGTCGCCTTGGCCGAGCACGACCCGGCGGCATAGCCGGGTTGACGGCGGCGCAGTCGGACTTCTGGCGGCGCTACGATCAAACAAAAGACTTTAGGGAGGAGAAAACGATGGAATCGCGTATGTCTCGACGTGCCCGTTTGCTGGGCGCTGCACCTTTTGTATTCATGGCATTGATGGCGCCGGGTACGGTCTCAGCAGAACAGCTGAAGATGGGCCTTTTGGTTCCCGGCAGCGTCTCGGAAGAGGGCTGGAACCGCATCGGCTATAACGCCTTGAAGGGCGTCGAAGAGCAGTTGGGCGCCTCGGTCAGCTATGTCGAGTTGCAGCAAAACCCGGCTTCCTTTGAAAAAGCCTTCCATGACTACGCCAGCCAAGGCTACCAAGTCATTCTGGGCCACGGCTTCGAATTCCAAGATGCCGCGCTGAGCGTCGCTGAGGATTATCCCGACACTTGGTTCCTGATTTCCTCAAGCGACATCAAGGAAGGCAAGGTCATCGGCCTGAACACCGATACCAGCCAGCCCTTCTTTCTGATGGGTGTCACCGCGGCCATGATGGGCAAGAAGGCCGGTCTGGTCGGCGGGATGGAAATTCCGCCAATCCAACAGGCCTTTGACGGCTTCAAGAACGGCGTGAAACACGTCAACCCCGACTTCCCGGTCAGCGAGACCTATATCGGCAACTTCACCGACACCACCGCTGCAAAAGAATCGGCGCTGAGCATGATCGCCCAAGGCGCTGACTTTGTTGTGCCGAACGCCTCGGGTGCAACGGTCGGGGCCTATCAAGGCATCGCCGAATCCGGTCCGGGCGTGCTAAGCTTCAGCATCTTCAGCGATTTCACCGAAGTCGCGCCGGAAAACATCCTTGGCCTTTACGTCGCAGATTACGCCCAAGGTGTGGTCGAAGTTGTGCGCGGGATCCAAGAGGGCAATCCCCCAGAAACCAACGTCGTCTTTGGCCTGAAAGACGAGAAGGTGATGAGCTTCACCTTCCGCGAAGATGGCCCCGCCGTGGTTCCCGATGAGGTGAAGGCCGCAGTGGCCGAGGTCGCCGCTGAAATCGCCGCCGGCAAGATCCAGACCTACTCTAACTAACACAGACCTGTCGTGGCCTCTGACCCGGGCCACGACAGCCTTTGGGGCGACAATCATATGAGCGACATCGAACCGGGCGGACCAGCTTCTCCCCCCCTCATGCGGCGGATCGCACGGGCAGCAGCACGTGCGCTTTTCGCGTTAAGCCTCTCTGCCATTGCTGTGGGAACCGCCTTGGGCTTTGGCGCGGTTCTGCTTGAGCTGAATGGCTATCAAGGAATGGACGTGATCAATGTGATGATCATCGGGGTCTTCCAAGACTTCCGTTCGATCACGGAGATCTTGCTCAAATCCATTCCCCTGATCTTGATCGGGGCCGGGCTTTGCGTCGCGTTTCGATGTAACATGTGGAATATCGGCGCCGAGGGCCAGCTTTATGCGGGCGCGGTCGCAGCCACTTTGGTGGGGGTCAGCTTTCCTGGTCTAACCTCTTGGATTTATGTGCCCTTGGTGCTTATCGCGGGGGCGCTGGGTGGCGCTTTTTGGGGCGGGATCGCGGGGTATCTGAAGGTGCGCTTTCAGGCCAGCGAGATCGTCACCACCATCATGCTCAACTACATCGCCCTGATCGCCACCTCATGGCTGGTGACCGGGCCGATGAAGGACACCAAAGCCGCCTATCCGCAATCGGCACGTCTACTGCGCGAGGCTTGGGTGCCTGACCTGATCTCGGGAGCACGGCTGCACATCGGCATTTTGATCGCGATTGCCTTGGCTTTGGTGCTTTACGTCTACCTCTACCGCTCCAGCGCCGGTTACGCAGTGCGCGTCGTGGGCATCAACCCGCATGCGGCCCGCTATGCTGGAATGAACACCGGCCGCAATATGATGATCGCCATTTGCATCAGCGGCGGCATGGCCGGCCTTGCGGGGGCCTTTGAGATCGCGGGCGTCACCCATCGGCTCTATCAAAACATCTCGCCCGGTTACGGCTTCGAAGGCATCGCCGTCGCGCTCTTGGCGGGCAACAACCCGATGTATGCGATCTTCTCGGGCGGGCTTTTTGCCGTGCTACGCTCGGGGTCCGAGCTGATGCAGATCAGCTCTCAGGTGCCGCAGGTTCTGGTTTCGATCATCCAAGGCATCGTGATCCTTTCGGTCGTCACCTTTGGGGCCCTGCGCTTCTTTTCGCGGCGCAGAGGATAGGAGCGGGACATGTTGGATTTCATCACAATCGGCTTTCTGGCAACGCTGGTCGGTGCCGCATGGCGACTGGCAACCCCGCTGATTTTCACCTCGATCGGCGAGGTGATCTCCGAGCGCGCGGGCGTTTTGAACATCGGGCTTGAGGGCACGATGTTGATGGGCGCGTTTTGCGGCTTTGCCGCCACCTTCGCCAGCGGCAGCATCCTTCTGGGCCTGGGCTCTGGCATCGTGGCGGGCATGGCCTTTGGGCTGATCTTTGCCTTTTTCACCATCACGGTGAAGGCCAATCAGATCGTCGTCGGCGCTGCCATCAACCTTTTGGGCATGGGGCTGACGGCCTTTCTCTTCCGCACCTACTACGTCTCAACCGGGCGCGGCGTGGACATCGCCCCGCCAATCGCAATCCCTTACCTAAGCGACATTCCCTTTTTGGGCGAAGCCCTCTTTCGCCAAAACATGATCGTTTACAGCACGATACTTGTCACCCTTCTGGCTGCCGTGCTGCTATATCGCACCTCCTTCGGGCTGACCTTGCGGGCGGTGGGCGATCATCCCAAAGCGGTAGATGTCGCGGGGCGCAGCGTGGCGGCCTACCGCTACGGCGCGGTGCTGATTGGCACCGGACTCGCGGGCTTGGGCGGCGCTTTCCTGACTTTGGGCCACTCAAACCAATTCGTCGAAGGCATCACCTCGGGTCGGGGCTTCATCGCTTTGGCGGTCGTGGTCTTTGCGCGCTGGTCACCGACCGGGGCCTTCTTCGTCTCGCTGATGTTCGGCCTGTTCTATGCTTTGCAGCTGCAACTGCAGGCGCAGCCGATGCTGAACATCCCGTATCAAGTCTTCCAAGCCCTGCCCTATGTGATGACCGTCATCGCGCTGGTCATGGTTGGCGGCAAGAATGCCTCGCCTCGGAAATTGGGGATCGCCTATGACGGACGATAAACCGATGAACAGCCCCTATCTGTTGCAAATGAAGGAGATCTACAAATCCTTCGGGCCCGTCACAGTCAGCGCGGGCGTGACGCTTGAGGTGAAGCCGGGCGAGATCCACGCCCTGCTGGGCGAGAATGGCGCGGGCAAAAGTGTGCTCATGTCCATCCTTTGCGGCATTCTAAAGCCGGATTCAGGCTCGATCCATTACAAGGGCGCGCCCTTGAACATCGGCTCCCCGCGAGAAGCGATCCGTCATGGCATTGGCATGGTGCATCAGCATTTCATGCTGGTCCCCAATCTGACGGTGGCCGAGAATTACGTTCTGGGTCAGGGCACGCCACTGCGGCTGATCAATGACATGAAAGCCGTGCATCAGCGTATCACCGCGCTGAGTGACCGCTATGGTCTGGACGTGCGTCCCGATGCGGTGATCGAGGATCTTTCAGTTGGTGAGCAGCAAAGGGTGGAAATCCTCAAAGTGCTATTCCACGGCACCGATCTGTTGATCTTGGACGAGCCCACGGCCGTCCTCACCCCGCAAGAAACCGACCGCTTGCTGGATCTGATGCGCGATCTGGTCGCAGATGGCAAAACCGTCATCTTCATCTCGCACAAGCTGGACGAGGTGATGCGGGTCAGCGACCAGATCAGCGTGATGCGGGACTTCAAGGTCGTCCACACCACGGCCGTGACAGACACCAACCCGCGCGAGCTGGCCCGGTTGATGGTCGGCCGCGATGTCTTGATGGAACTGCCCCGAGGGTCGGCAAATCCGGGTCAGGTGGTTCTGTCCGTGGACGGGCTGTCGTGCCGCAACGATCTGGGACTGCCAGCTTTGAAAGGCGTCAGCTTTTCAGTCAAAGCTGGTGAGATTGTCGGCATCGCTGGCGTCTCGGGCAATGGCCAGACCGAGCTTTCCTTGGCCATCTCAGGGCTTTTGCCAATTGATGCAGGCAAGGTCTCGCTGGAAGGCAAGGACATCACCGGCCTTTCTCCGGCCGAAATCAACCAACTCTCCTTCGCGCATGTGCCGGAAGATCGCCACAAAATGGGGGTCTTGCTGCCCTTCACTTTGGCCGAAAATGCGATTTTGCACCGCTACAACCAAAGCCCCTTCGCGAAAAAGGGCCTGTTGCAGCGCGGCGTGACGGCCAGTTTTGCGCGCGATTTGATCAAGCGTTTCCGCGTCAAAACACCCGATGAGGAAGAATTCTTGGCCAATCTCTCCGGCGGCAATCAGCAAAAGTTGGTGGTGGCCCGAGAATTGGCCCGCGATCCGAACTTCATCCTTGTCAGCCAGCTGACACGCGGCATCGACATCGGCGCGATCGAATTCATCTTGCAAGAAATGCTGAAACAGCGCGATGCAGGCCGCGCGATCTTGCTGATCTCGACTGAGTTGGAAGAGCTTTTCACCGTCTGCGACCGCATCTTGGTGATGTTCCACGGCGAGATCTTGGGCGAAGTTCCCGCCGATCGCAGCCGCCTAGAAGAGGTTGGCCTGATGATGGCCGGTCAAAGGTCCGCGCCCGCTGCCGCGATGGAGCCCGCCTTGACGTGATGGGAACTTAAGGCAGGTGTTGGGATGAATATCACGCTGCGCCAGATCCGCGCCTTCATCGCGATTGCGGATCTGGGACGCTTTAATCTGGCGGCCAATAAACTTAGCCTCACCCAATCCGCTGTCAGCATTCTGATCCGCGAGCTTGAGGCGGAGATGGGCGTCACCCTCTTTGACCGCCACACGCGGATGGTCAGCCTGACGTCGATTGGAAAGGATTTCCTGCCGCAGGCGCGCAAAGCGGTTGAAGATCTTGAAATGGCCACACGCAATGTGCGCGACAGTGCCGCGCTGAAACATGGCAAGGTGGCGATCGCCGCCTCGATCGTGCTGGCGGCGACCATCGTGCCGGTGCTGATGGCAAGGTTTCTCAAGCAGCACCCCGGTGTCACCGTGCAGTTGCATGATATGGCCGAAGAGCGGATCCGCACCGCGCTGAAATCGGGTCAAGTGGATATGGCCATCGGCACCTTGCCGGATGATGAGCCCGAGATTAAGGCCACTCCGGTGATCTCAGACCGGCTGATGGTGACCTGCCGAGCGGATCATCGCTTTGCCCAGATGAAACATGTCCGCTGGCAGGATCTTGAGAAAGAACGGCTGATCGTGCTCGCCGCCGAGAACCCGCTGCGCGAGATTGTCGATCGGGCAATGCTGCGCGTCTCCCCCAGCTTTCGGCCCAGCTATGAGGTGCGGTTCTCGACCACGGCAATCAGTCTGATTTCCGAAGGACTTGGCATCTCGGTTCTGCCCGAGAATGCGCGGCAACTGGCCTCGGCGGTGCATGTCCGCACGATTGAGCTGATTGAGCCACGCGTCACCCGCGAGATTTCAGTGCTGCAACACCGCCAGCGCAGCCTGCCGCCGGCCGCGCAAAAGTTCAAAGAACTGATCTTGCGCGACGCCGTTGCGGTCCACGCCGCAGATTAAGGCCCAAGAGCCTCCGCCTGCATCAGCACCTCGGCAAGGGCAGAGATCGCAAGAATTTTGGGATCGCGCGCCGATGGGATCAGCCCGATCGGTCCTTGCACCCGCGCCAGCTGCCGCTCATCGATGCCCAGATCTTCCAGTCGCGCAAGACGCTTGGCATGGGTCGCCCGGCTGCCCTGCGCACCAATGTAGAAGGCCGGACCTTCCATAAGTTGGCGCAAGATCTCGGTCTCATAATCATGATCGTGATAGAAGAGCACCGCCGCACAACGGCTGTCGGACACCAGTTCTTGGATCTCGAAGCCTAGCGTCAGCGCCAGCACATCGCAGCCCGACTGGCGGCCCAGCGCCAAGGATTGCGCATCATGCGAGATCAGCCGGTGGTCATAGCCAAGCGTCCGGACAAGATCGGCAAAGACCATCGCCTCGGCCCCGGCTCCAAAGATAAGGAACCGCAGCCCGGGCCCAAAATGCATCGCAAAGCCTGTCGAGGGCGCCTCAACCTTGTCTGAAAGCTGCAGTTGCCCGTCGGCAAGAAGCGTCAGTGTGACATCACGCCGATCGGCGCGGGCCGCCGACAGCGCGGTCAGCGGCGCGACATCACGAATCATAAAGAGCTGCACCTCAATCGCGCCGCCACAAGGCAGCTTAAGATCCATGAAAGCCGAGCCCTCGCCGTAGCGCAGATGCAAAGGCGCACCGCTTTCGCGCACCTTGCGGGCCTGTAAGATCAGATCCGCCTCGATGCAGCCCGAGGTCAAAGCCCCGGCAAACCGGCCACTGGCCGCAATTGCCATAGCGGCACCGGGGCTGCGGGAAGCCGGGCCAGAAGTGGCACTGAGCACCGCCATCACCGTGCCCGGACCAAAGGCCAAAGCGGCCTCCCAAGGGTCTGACAAGGCTGGCAGGCGTTCAAAGAAAGGCAGGGCTGACGTTCTCGCCAAGTTCATGGGCCGCCTCAAATTCAGGTGTTTTAGGGGGAACGGGTAAGCCGAAAAAACCGGATGTAGCAGTTGGGTCATTATTGTTGACAATCTCAGAGTTTAGTCACACTGTAGGATTGTTGACAATCCTGAAGTCCATGACACAGCACATTGAATCTCACGCTCCACTGATTGAGCCTTCCGCTCAACACGACCGCAAAAGCGGTCCTGAGGCCGAGGATCGGGTCTATTGGCTGGTGCATGACGAGATTCAATCACATCGCCTGCAGCCCGGTCAGCGCTTGGTCGAGCGCCAGCTTTCCGAGATGGCGGGGGCCAATCGTCAGGCTGTGCGCAACGCTTTGCTGCGCCTGTCGCAAGCGGGCTTGGTCCATCTGACCCGACACCAAGGCGCGCGGGTGATGCAATGCTCACCCGACACGACGCAGCAGATCATGAAAGCGCGGATCGTCAACGAAGGCGCGGCCTTGCGGATGCTGGCTGGCAGCTTGGATGAACCGGGCCGCGACCGGCTGCAAACCATCTTGCGCCATGAGGCTGCGGCCTATGACGAAGGCCAGCTGAGCGAGGCGCGGCAGATGTCGCGCGCCTTCCACGTCGCTTTCACTGAGCTTGCCGGGAATGAGATGATGGCCCGCTTCGTGCGCGATCTGATCGATTGCCAGCCGCTCTTGGGCGCGCGCAAAACCGGCCGCCAATCCGCCTTTTCGGGCGTCGCGGCCCATACCAAAACTTTGGCAGCTTTGCTGCGCGGCGATGGCGCGCAGGCCGAAGCGGTCAACACCGAGCTGCTCCTTGCTTTGGAGCGGGAATTCCTTCGCGAACATGCCGAAGGACCGACCTGACAGGACAGGAAAAGGACAACCCCCGGCGTAGCCCCAATCGGTAAGCGGCCAGGCAGTGAACGTTGCTTGTGACCAACAGCCAGAGGAGGGCGAATTGCGAAGATTCGAATATCACGCGCCGAATTCACTTGAGGAGGTCTCGGGCCTTCTGACCAGTTTGGGTGACGGCGCCTTCATCCTTGCCGGTGGCACAGATCTGCTGGTCGAGATCCGCGAGCGTCTGCGCACCGTCAAGCATCTTGTCGATATCAAGAAAGTTCCCGGCCTTAGCGGTATCACCTGCTCGGCCGCCCAAGGCTTGCGCTTCGGAGCGATGACCACGGCGGGTGAGCTGGCGGCTCATCCCGGCCTCGCCCAGCTCTACCCCAATTTGTATGACGCGCTCTGCGCGCTTGCCTCGATCCAAGTGCGCAACCGGGCCACAGTGATCGGCAATATCTGCCGCGCCTCTCCCTCGGCCGATACGATCCCGCCCTTGGTGGCGGATGGCGCCTCGATCGAGACCTGGCATCCCGATGGCGCGCGCATCATCCCGCTGGCCGAGTTTTTCACAGGTCCCGGCCGCTCGGTCCTGCGCGCGGGCGAGATCGCAACCGCAATCACCGTGCCGCCGCCCCAACCCGGCAGCTATCGCGCCTATATCAAGCATGGTCGGCGCAAAGCGATGGAGCTGGCAACGGTTGGCGTTGCTGTCTCGCTTGACACCAAGGACGGCATTTGCACCGCCGCCCGGATCGCACTTGGTGCGGTTGGCCCGGTGGTGCTGCGTGCGCCGCAAGCCGAGGCGCTTTTGGTCGGCACCCGGCTTGATCCGAAAACCGTCACCTCTGCTGCCCAGCAGGCCATGCTTGAATGCACCCCCATCAGCAACGTGCGCAGCTCGGCCGACTACCGCCGCGAGATGGTGGGCGTTTTGACCCGCCGCGCCGTTCAACAAGTCTTGGAGGTCGCAGCATGACCAAGACAGTTTTGGATCTGGTGGTGAATGGCGAAAGCCGCAGCTTTGCCGTCGAAGGGCACCGCTCGCTTTTGGACGCTTTGCGCGAAGAAGCTGGGCTGACCGGCACCAAAAAGGGCTGCGATGTCGGTGATTGCGGCGCCTGCACGGTGATCTTGGATGGCAAACCGATCAACGCCTGCATGATCTTGGCGGTCGAAGCGCAGGGCGCGCAGATCACCACGATTGAAGGCCTGCAGGCCAGTCCCGATGATCTGCACCCGTTGCAGCAGGCCTTTATGGAGCATGGCGCCTCGCAATGCGGCTTCTGCACGCCGGGCATTTTGATCATGGCCAAGCATCTGCTTGAGTCCAACCCACTGCCCACGGATGAGGAAATCCGTTTCGGCCTGTCGGGCAATATCTGCCGCTGCACCGGTTACACCAAAATCTTTGACGCCATCCGCACTGCCGGCAAGCGCATGGCCGAAACAGGCATGGCGCTGCCTGCCACCAAAGTGGAGGCCTGATCCATGACCAAGCAAGATTTCCGCATCGTCGGCAAAAGCGTCAAACGCGATGATGTTATCGAAAAGGTCACTGGCGAGGGCAAATATACCGGCGATTATCATATGCCGGGCATGCTTTTCGGCAAGATCAAGCGCTCTGAGATCGCCCATGCCAAGATCAAAAGCATCGATGTCTCAAAGGCCTTGGCCTATCCCGGCGTGAAGGCCGTGCTCACCCATCACGACGTGCCGCGCGTCTTGCATTACGGCTCACCGCATCCGCGCTCGGCCTCTTGCACCAAGGATCAATATATCCTCGACGATCGCGTGCGCTTTTGGGGTGAAGGCGTGGCCGCCGTCGCAGCCACCAGCGAAGAGATCGCCGATGAGGCACTGGACCTGATCGAAGTGGAATACGAGCCGTTGCCCGGCGTCTATGACATCGACACCGCGCAACTGCCCGATGCGCCCCTGATCCATGATGTGGGTCCGGGTGGCAATCTGGTCATCCCGCCGGTGCATGTTGAGCGCGGCGATGTTGATAAAGGCTTTGCCGAGGCGGATTTGATCCTTGAAGGCGAATTCGCCGGTGGCCGCCCGACGCCCACCTATATGGAGCCCAATGTTTGCGTCGCAGATTGGGATGGCAGCAACAAGCTGACCTTCTGGACCTCGACCCAGACCTCTTTCATGGTGCGCGGTGCATTGGCCGAAGTGCTGGGTCTGCCGCTGAACAAAGTGCGCGTGCTGGTGGATCATATGGGCGGCGGCTTCGGCGCCAAGCAGGATCTTTTCCAGCATGAGTTCCTTTGCGCTTTGCTGGCGAAGAAATGCCGCCGCCCGGTGAAGATGGAATTCACCCGGCGCGAGACCTTCGTGGCCGGCCGTTCGCGGCACCCGTTCAAGCTTTGGCTGAAGCAAGGCTTCCGCAAAGATGGCACCTTAGTCGCGCGCGAGATGAAAGTTGTCTTTGAATCCGGCGCTTACGGCTCTCACAGCCCCGGTGTGACCAATGTCGGCACCGCCTCGGCGACCTCGCTTTACCGCTGCGACAATGTGCGGCTGAACGGGCGCGCGGTCTATACCAACACCCCCATCGCCGGGGCCTACCGCGGCTATGGCGTGGTGCAGACCTATTATGCGCTCGACATCCAGATGGATGAGGCCGCCGAGAAGCTGGGCATCGATCCCGCTGAAATGCGCCTGCGCAACGCCGTGCGCGAAGGCGACATTGCTCCCTCGGGCCATCCGATCATCGGGCATGGTTTGGAAAGCTGCATCAGCCACGGGGTCGAAGCCTTTAATTGGGCCGCCAAGAAAGGGGCGCCGGACCGGCTGGTGGCAGGTCGGCCCTCGGCCCGCAAAGGCTATGGCATCGGCTGCGAGATGCATGGCTCTAGCGCCTATCCGGGCATCAAAGAGCAGGGCAATGCCACTGTGAAGATGAACGAAGACGGCAGCATCACGCTTTTGACCGGGGCCGCGGGTCTCGGCACCGGCGCGCATACCGCCTTGGCGCAGATCGTGGCTGAAGAGCTGGGGGTGACCTTCTCCTCCGTCTCGGTTGTGCATGGTGACACGGATGTGGTGCCGTGGGACATCGGGGCCTTTGCCAGCCACACCACCTATATGGTGGGCACCGCGGCGAAGATGGCAGCCGCCGAGCTGCGCGCCCGCGTCTTGGTCCGCGCGGCCGAGAAGCTGCAGGAAAAGGCCGAAAACCTTGAGATGGTTGATGGCATCATCACCGTCACCGGCAAACCCGGCACCAGCCTGACCATCCTTGAGGCGATGGGCCCCTCGCGCGGGATCCCGGCCGAGCATCTCATCGCCACAGGCAGCTATATGCCGACGAAATCCTATTCGTTCGGCGCGCATTTCGTTGAGGTTGAGGTGGATACCGAAACCGGCATCATCGAATGCAAAAAGGTGATGCCGGTGCATGATGTCGGCAAGATCATCCACCCGATCGCAGCCCAAGGCCAGGTCGAGGGCGGCGTTCAGCAAGGCATCGGCCATACGCTGACCGAGAATTATGTGATCGACACCAGCAACGGTCGCTCGCTGAACGCGGGGCTGGTCGATTACAAAATGCCGCTCTCGATGGATATGCCCGATATCGAGACGGTCCTCCTTGAGGCTGCCCCGGATCCCGGCGGGCCTTGGGGCGCCAAGGGCATTGGCGAGGATCCGATCATCGCCATCGGCCCCGCCATTGCCAATGCCGTTTATGACGCCATCGGCGTTCGCTTCCACCACTACCCCATTACCCCCGAGGACGTGTTGAACGGCCTGCGGGCCAAACAGAAGGACGGCGCAAATGCAGGTCTATGAGGCTCAGAACTCCAAGATCCCGGTCACGATCCTCACAGGCTTTCTGGGCGCGGGGAAAACCACCCTTCTCAACTACATCCTGACCGAGCGTCACGGTCACCGCATCGCGGTGATCGAGAATGAATTCGGCGAGATTGATGTGGATTCCGATCTGGTCTTGGCCTCGGATGAAGAGATCTTCCAGATGAAGAACGGCTGCATCTGCTGCTTCGTAGATGTGCGCAACGACCTTATTCAGGTCATGAAGAAGCTCTTGGCGCAAAAGGATAAGTTCGATCATGTGATCGTCGAGACCAGCGGTCTGGCCGATCCAACTCCGGTCGCCACCAGCTTCTTCATTGATCCCGAAGTCACCGATGCCGTGCAGCTTGATGCCATTGTGGCGCTGGTCGATGCCAAACATATCGGCCAGCATCTGCATGACAAAGAGCTGGACGGTAGCAGCAATCAGGCGGTGGACCAGATTGTCGCGGCCGACCGGGTGATCATCAACAAGATCGATCTGGCCAATGAAGATGAGCTTGCTCTGCTTGAAACCGATATCCGCGGGCTGAACCAAACCGCGGGCATTCTGCGGGCGGAATATGGCAAGGTCGATCTTGGCGGCATTCTGGGGATCAGCGGCTTCACCCCCTCCTATGTCGAAGAGCGGGCCAAGCTTTTGGATCTGGATGGTCACCACCATCATCACCATCACAGCCATGACCCCAGCGTCACCTCGGTCTCTTTCACCTTTGACCAGCCCTTCAACCAAGACCGGCTGCTCACCTTCCTGAAGCGGCACCTTTCGGAGAACAGCGAGACCGCCTTCCGCACCAAGGGCATCCTTTGGATGGCCGGCGATGAGCGGTTCTTCGTGCTGCAAGCGGTGCATGAGCTGATCGATCTGCGGCCCGATCACCCCTGGCGGGCGGATGAGGCAAAGCAAAGCCGCATCGTCTTTATCGGCCGCAAGCTGGACAAAGCCGCGCTGGAAGCCGAGCTGCGCAATTGCCTGTCGGAGAGCGGGGGTTAAGCCCCCCGCCAACCCCTCATCCACAAAAGCAAAACCCCGTCAAATCGGCGGGGTTTTCTTTCTTTTTGCGCAGGCTGGGCTTCCTCTTAAAGACCCCGGCGCAGACCTTCCCAGCGATGCGAAAGCCCGCTGTCGAGATCAAAGAGATCCAACACCCTGCCGACGGTGTGATCCACCATCTCGGCAATACTGGTGGGTTGGGCGTAAAAGGCAGGCACCGGCGGGTAGATGATCCCGCCCATTTCCGTCACCGCCGCCATCGAGCGGATATGCCCCAAATGCAACGGCGTCTCGCGCAGCATCAACACCAGCCGCCGCCGCTCTTTCAAGCAGACATCGGCGGCGCGTGACAAAAGGCTTGTGGTCATGCCCGTCGCAATCTCGGACAGGGATTTAACCGAGCAAGGCGCAACGATCATCCCCAAGGTGCGGAACGACCCGCTTGCGCAAGACGCACCAACATCCTTGTTGGAATGCGTCACCGAAGCGATCGCCTCAAGGTCGGCGGGGGTGAAATCGGTCTCTTGGGCAATCGTCAGGCGTGCCGCTTGCGAGATCACCAGATGGCTTTCGATCTCCATCTCGCGCAGCACCTCAAGCACCCGCCTGCCATAGATCGCCCCGGATGCGCCGGAGATCCCGACGATCAGGCGCGGTCTGGTCGGAGCACCGCCATTTCGGCTCATGACACGCCCGCAGCCTTCAAAAGCGCTGCCGCACGCGCCTGCGCCGCGTCATCAATCACCGCCCGGACACCGTGGAAATCGGGCCCACGCGTCGCATCCAAACCCATCCGCGAGGTGGTGCCAATGCCCGAGGCCGAAGGGTCCAGCGCATTGCCGGGCAGCGAGTCGATGATCATCACATCGCGGTGCGGCTGGAAATGCGTGGACATCGCCCAGAGCACCTCTTCATCGCGGGTGATATCAACATCGCTGTCCACCGCGATCACGGTCTTCAAATAGGGATCCCAGCCAAGAATGCCCATAAGCACCTGACGCGCCTCACCAAAACGCTGCTGGTTCAAGGCGACATAGGCATGGAAATGCGTGCCCGAGGCGGGGTAATGCATCGCCGTCACGCTGGGGAAACGTTGTTTGATTTTCTCGGCCATCTCAGCCTCGCGCGGGACGCGGCCAAGGTTAAGATGTTCGGCCGAATTGCCGCCCGTCACGCTGACAAGGATCGGGTCGCGCCGGCGCATCACAGTCTCAACCCGGAAGAGGTTGTTGGTCGAGCGATCCGAGGAGTAGCCAGTGAACTCGCCAAACGGGCCTTCGGCAACATGGGCTTCGGGGTCGATCACCCCTTCCAATACCATTTCGGCATAGGCAGGAACGCGCAGCCCGTATTTCGGCGTGCGCACCACTTTCAGCGGCTCTCCGAGCAGCCCGCCCGCGATGCTGCGCTCATCCTCGCCAAAGGCCAACCGGGCCGAGGCGGCAATCATGAACAAAGGATGCGCGCCGATAATCATGGCAACGGGCATCGGCTTTCCAGCCTCTTTCGCCATGTTCAAAAGCCGCCACAGATGCCCGCGCGAATGCAGACTGGTGGCCAGCGTGTCGGGCGTGTTGATCATCGAGCGGTGGTAGCTGAGATTGCCGACCCCGGTCTCGGGATGCTCGGCCAGAATGATCCCGCTGGTGATGTATTTCGCTCCATCCGTTGCGAAATGCTTCAGCATCGGCAGGTCGTTCAGATCGATATTCTCGGTGATCACCTGCTCAAACACAGGTGCGTCGGTCATCTCTTCAGGCTCAACCGCGCGGCGGGCGGCGGCCTGATAGGCGTCATGCAGACCCGCAACATCGGTGCCAAACATCCGCGCAATCCGCGTGCGGCAGCCGAAGATATTCGTCAGCACCTTTGCCCCGAGCCCTTCGACATTGGTCATCTCGATCAAGGGCGCGCGGCCTTTCGCGGCCAGTCCAAACACCAAGGCCGTCGCATCCTGATCCTGCGAAACCGCCCCGTTCAACGTCAGCACATCTTCAGGATGGGCCGCGCGATAGCTGGCCAGATAATGGCGCACATCTTGGCGGTGGAAGTCGGACTGGGACATCATAGGCTCCGGGGCTGGTCGGGGATGTGCCGCCGGTCAAACCGGCGGCACGATGCTCAGATCACCTTAGGCCGAGACCAAAAGGCTCTTGCCGGTGGCCTTATCGACATTGGCATAGGTGTCTTTCAGGCGCGCCTCGGCATCAGCCTTATTGACCGGCGGCGGGGTCGGGGTCAGGCCGACCAGCTTGGCGATGTTGTTGCCAAGATAACCCTCGAGATCCTCTTCCGAGAGGTTCATGCCATGCGGCGGTTCGTGGCAGAGCACTTCCAACTCGCGCAGCCACATGCCGGGATCGTTCGGCGGCGAATCCGTGCCGAAGACAATCTTGTTGCGCGGCAATTGCTTGGCGAATTCCACGATCCGCGATTGGAAGCACCAACCGGACTCGCAGTAAACGTTGGGCGTGTCATGCGCCATCCAGAAGGATTCGAACGAATAGTTGCCACCCGTCTGGATCCCGAAGTGACCGATGATAAAGTTAACCATCGGGAATTCGCGGATGATCGGGTAGAACATCGTCGGGATCGTATAGGGCCCGTCGCCGGTGTGGATCAGAACCACTACGCCCAGCTCGGCGCATTTCTTCATCGCCGGACGCAGCCATTCCAGCGCGCGGTCGGGACGGTAACCATGCATGTTGGCGTGCAGCTTCAGCATCTTGAAGCCGTATTCCTTAACGTGGAATTCCAGCTCGGCCGCGCCGTTTTCCGGTCCCCAGCGAGGGTTATAGTTGAAGTTGCCGATGAACCGATCAGGGTATTTCTGGCACAGCTCGGCGCAATAGGCCATGTAGTCGCGAATACCCTCGCGGCCCATGCGGTTGCCGTCACGATAGCCGGTGTTGCCGGGCGGCGGCTGGATGAAGCCCATATCGATCCGGCGCGGCTTGCCGTTGATCATATAAGGACCGTCCATCAGCTTCAGCATCCGCTCGCCCGTGAAGGGCTCACCGGTGTGACGCCAGGCCTCGTCCACGAGATTCGTGGGATGGAGGTGCGTGTCGATAATCATGCTCGTCTCCTGTTGGGTTTACCTGATGCGCTGCTTAGGCCGTCTCGAGCTGAACGCCGTGCGCTCTCAGGTAGGCTTCGGCTTCGGCCACACTTGCCGGGGGCGGAGTGGTCTCAAGTCCGATCATCCGGGCAACGTTGTTGCCGAGATAGTCTTCGAGGGTCACCTCATCGAGGCGCAGACCCTGCGGGGGCTCATGGCACAACACTTCCAGAAGGCGCAGCCACATGCCGGGCTCATTCGGCGGGGTATCGGTGCCGAAAAGGATCTTATGGGTCGGCAGTTCCTTGGCAAATTCCACGATCCGCGACTGCAAGCACCAGCCGGATTCGACGTAGACGTTCGGAGCATCCATCGCCATCTGGAAGGGCTCGAAGACGTAGACGCCGCCGGTCTGCACGCCGAAGTGTGCAAGGATGAAGTTCACTTCCGGGAACTCGCGGATGATCGGGTAGAACTCGGTCGGGATCGAGTAGGGGCCGTCGCCGGTGTGCACTTTGACCATAAGGCCAAGGTCGGCACAGACCTTCATCGCCGGGCGCAGCCAGTCCAAAGCACGGTCCGGGCGATAGGCGTGCATATTCGCCTGCAGTTGGACCATCTTGAAGTCGAACTCTTTGGCATAACGCGCGATTTCCTCGGCCCCGTTCTGGGTGCCGTAGCGCGGGTTATAGACAAAGCAGCCCAAGAAGCGGTCCGGATGCTCGGTGACCATCTTCTCGGTATAGGCCATGTATTGGCGGATCGCCGCCTTGCCTTCCGATTCCAAAATGCCATCGGTGTAGATGGTGTTGCCCTGCGGCGGTTGGATGAATGCCTTATCAATCCGCCGGGGTTTGCCATTCACATAGAACGGGCCGTCCATCATCTTGAGCAGCCGCTCTCCGGTGAAAGGCTCGCCATCATGGCGCCAGGCGAGATCAACAAGATCAGTTGGGTAGCAGCTTAGATCTATGATCACGGGTTCGACCTCCTGTTTGGTGAAATGAGGTTCCGAGCAGGCAGCGACGATCCACCCGACTTCCAAACGGAAGCCGAGACGACAAAAGACAGCGCGGGCTGACCAGCAGCCGGTGCGAATTCAGGAGTGCGGGTGGATTGTCTTAAGTCTGCAAAAAGCACGGCATCACTCACCTTTCGATCTCAATTCGAAAAATGAGCAATTAACGCCGCAGGTTAGCAGCCTTTTGCTTCTACTCGAGGGAAAGCAAATCACTTCCCAAATAGATTGTCAACAATTTGATGCGGCGGCGTGTTTCGATTGCTTTCGGGCCTTTTCCTGCATGCTGCGGTGCAAGAAATCCTTGAACTGCCGCGCCGCTGGCGACAGCGAGCGGTCGCTGCGAATGATCAACGAGATGTCGCGGGTGATATGCGGATCCGAAGGCAATAGCGTCCTCAGCCCCATCGATTCCGCTAAAGGAATCACCGTGGCCGTCATGATCGCAACCCCAAGTCCCGCATCCACCATGCCGATAATGGTCAGCGGCAAGGCCACATCTTGGAAGGCACGGTGCAAGGGCAGCGACAGGCCAGCCCGCGCCAATTCGGTCTCGAATCTATCTCGGATGGGGTTGCCAAGCTGGGGGCGGATCAATGTCTCACCGGCCAGATCTTGCCATCGCAATTGCTTGCGCTGTGCCAAAGGATGTTCGGGGCGCAGCACGGCAAGATAGGCTTCAGTCATCAATGGGCTGCCGATGATCTCACTGTCGTCGCTAGGCACGGTGCCAAGACCGATGTCCACCGCGCCGCTTTTCACCATATCGATCACCGAGCGCTCGGGCACGTCATGCAGCGAGACATCCACCTGCTCATGGCTTTGCCGAAAGCTATGGATCAGCCGCGGCAACAGAAGCGCCGCTTGCAGCGTCCCCGCCGCAACCGAGACCCTGCCCCGCCGCAAGCTGTTCAGATCTTGCGCACTCTCAACAAGGCTATCGATGTCCGCCAAAGTCCGCCGCGCCACCGCCAGCACCTCAACCCCCGCCTCGGTCAGGCGCAAAAGCCGGGTGTGGCGGTCAAACAAGCGCAGCGAAAGATTCTCCTCAAGCTGGTTGATTAACAAGCTAACAGCGGACTGAGATATGTTGAGGCGTTCCGCAGCGCGAGTGAATTGTCCTGCGTCTGCGGCTGCGACCAAGGCGCGAAGTTGTTTGAGTGTCGGCTCCAAATTTGGCCTCCCCAAGCGTAACATTCATCAGTTTAGCTAATGCATTAAGAAGATTGTGCTGGCTTCTCAATAAATGGTCAATCGCCCATTATGGGACTGAAAAATGACAGCGGACGCAAAAAATGCCGCTGCGCCTACATCCACGGGAGGATAGTGAATGACCCTAGTCACAGAAGCGGAAGGGATCGGAGACAGTCGTCTAATCGATCCGATTGAAGAAAGAATGCCGGCCCCGAAGCTGCTCGCTTTGGGGCTTCAGCATGTTTTGGTGATGTATGCGGGGGCTGTCGCGGTGCCGCTTTTGGTGGGCAACGCGCTGGGGCTTCCCAAGGATCAGATCGCATTCTTGGTCAGTGCAGACCTCTTTTGCTGCGGCATTGTCACCATGATCCAATGCTTGGGCCTGCTGAATGTCGGGGCCCGACTGCCGATCATGATGGGGATCAGCTTCACCGCTGTTCCGGCCATCATCGCCACTGGCAACGATCCCGAGCTTGGCATTCAAGGCGTCTTTGGCGCGGTGATCGCTTCGGGTGTGTTCACGCTGATTGCGGCTAAGTTCTTCAGCAAATGGGTGCGCTTCTTCCCCGCGGTCGTCACCGGTACGGTCATGCTGGTCATCGGCATCGCGCTGATGCGCGTCGGGGTGAACTGGACCGCAGGCGGCATGCCCACGATCATGACCGCCGATGGCCCGATCCCCAATCCGAAATACGGCGAGCCCTTCGGCCTTGCGGTCGCAGCCTTGGTCTTGATCACCATTCTGGTGGTCACCCGTTTCTGCAAAGGCTTTGTCGCCAATCTGGGCGTTCTCATCGGGATCACTTTGGGCTTCATCGTCTCGATCATCGCGGGCCGGGTTGATTTCACCGGCTTGGGCGATGCGGGCTGGGTCAATATTGTGACCCCCTTCCACTTCGGCTGGCCGATTTTCAACCTATGGGGAACCGTGGCACTTTGTGCAGTCATGGTCGTGATGATGATCGAGGCGGTCGGCCAGTTCGTCGCAGTGGGCGATATGGCAGGCCAAAAAATCTCCGAGGACCGGTTGGCGCGCGGCCTGCGCACAGATGGTCTGGGCAATATCATCGGGGGGATTTTCAACACCTTCACCTATACGACCTATGCCCAGAACGTTGGGCTTTTGCAGATCACCAACGTGCTCAGCCGCTTTGCGGTGGCCACGGGTGGTGCGATGCTGATCGTGCTGGGCTGTTTGCCGAAGGTCGCCTTCATCAGTGCCTCGATCCCCAGCTATGTGATCGGCGGCGCAGCGGTTGTGATGTTCGGGATGGTATCGGCGACGGGGATCAAGATCCTTGGTCGCGCGGATTTCATCAACAATCGCCGCAACATCTACATCGTCGCGGTCAGCCTTGCGCTGTCGGCCATCCCTGTCGTGGCCCCCGGCATCTACAACCAATTGCCACCGATCTTTAACAAGATCTTTGGCAGCGGCATTTTGGTCGGCACCTTCTCGGCGCTGCTTTTGAACGTTCTGTTCAACGGCATCCCGCCGAAGGGCCAAGAGATCGAGGCGCATTGACCCCAATCACTGGCCTTACGGCTGTGACTGCTGGCTCAAACGGAAAGAGGCACCCGCAAAGGTGCCTCTTTTCATTGCTATGCCCTGTGCACCAAAGCCGCGCTCGGGTTCAGGCCTTAAGCGCGGTCTGCAGCCAAGTCCAAAGGTAGGCGGCAAGGCTGCGCTCAACATGAAGCCGCAAAGCGTCGGAACCGGCATGGCGATAGACCACCGCCGGCACACCGCCAAAGCCGATCATGGCCGAGCGCGAGCCGATGGCAGGATCAACCGTCGTGGCACGCGCCAACAAAGCCGCAAGCCCAGCGCCGCTTAAGGTGAAGACATGATCCATGCCGCCGGTTGCGGTGACGGCAAAGCCCGCCGCATTCCAGCTTTCCGTCACAGCCTCGGGCAGCGGCCCGACCAAAAGCAGCCGATCACGCGCCAGACGGACCGTGTAACGCTCGCCGGTCGCCTCGCCAAAGGCCCCGGCTCCTTCAGCGTCCAGCCCCGAGGTTGCAGCAAATGCCGCCAGATCGCCGCTGACCAGCGCCGTCTCGGCCAGATCAAGGCTGCGGATGGTGACGCCCGCCACGTTCAGCTCGGCCGTCGCCCAATCCGGTGCCACATCCCAATTTTTGCCGTGATCAAGCATGCAGACGCTTCCCTTCCGGATCAAAGGCGCAAACAGGCGCGATGCGGGCTTTCAGGCTTTTGCCCAGATGGTGCAACTCAAGGATCTCGCCGATGCGCGAGGCCCCATTCTCAACCAAACCCAAGGCGATGGGGCGGCTCAGGTTCGGGCTGAAATGGCTGGTGGTAACAAAGCCAATGCTGCGCTTGGCACTGCCGTTACGCTCCACTGCATGCGCGCCACAAGGCAGAACCTCGCCGGTCAGGCTTTCAAGCCCAACATAGGCCCGCGCCTGATCGGACACGGCGGGCAAATGCAGCGAGCGTTTGCCCAGATATTCGCCACGCTTTTTCTCAAACGGGCCCGAGACGCCCAGATCCATCGGCCGGGTGCGGCCATCGGTATCCTTGCCGATCACGATATAGCCCTTCTCGGCCCGCAGGACCATCAAGGCCTCACCGCCCAAGAGCACCGCGTCAAAGGCGCGCCCCGTCTCCTTCAACGCCCGCCACAAAGGCAAAGCGCGGTCGGCGCGGATCGACAGCTCATAAGACCGATCGCCGGTAAAGCTGACGCGGGTGATGCGCACCGGCTCACCGCCGAAAGCGCCATAGGTCAGCGCCATATGCGGCAAAGCCTCATCCGACAGATCCGCGCCAAGCCCAACCGCCTCAAGCAAAGCCTTCGACTTCGGCCCGGTGACGGTCAGCGTGGCGTAGCGCGAGGTGGCATCGTGGATCTGTACCCGCGCGCGATCAAAGCTGTCCTGCCGCCACTCTTCCAGCAAGAGTGCAACACCTTGGGTGTGCGAAGACGAGCAAGACACGATGAAGCGGTTCTCATCCAGCCGCACCAAGACGCCATCGTCATAAACCGCGCCCTGTTCGGTCAGCATAAAGCCATAACGGCAGCGGCCCGGTTTCAGCGTCGACATCGTGTTGTAATAGATGAAATCAAGGAACTTACCTGCATCCGGGCCGATCACCTCGATCTTGCCCAAGGGCGAGCCGTCGAAGAGGCCCACGCTCTCCCGCGCGGCCTTGGCCTCACGGTTGACCGCCTCGGCCTCTTCCCCCTTGCCGAACCATGCCGGGCGCAGCCAGCCGCCATATTCACGGAAAAGCGCGCCGTCGCTGCGATGCTCTGCCTCCAGCGGCAGGCGGCGAACCGGGTTCATCAACTGGCCACCGCGAATGCCCGCGAATGAGGCGAGCGGGATCGGCACGAAGGGCGGACGGTAAGTGGTGGTGCCGGTCTCTTGGATGCTGCGGCCGGTCAGTTGCGCCATCAGCGCCAAACCGGGCAGGTTTGAGGTTTTGCCCTGATCATTGGCCATGCCAAGCGTGGTGTAGCGCTTGAGATGCTCGACCGAGACGAAATTCTCGCGCGCGGCCAGTTCCACGTCTTTGGCCGTGACATCGTTTTGCAAATCAAGCCAGATCCGGCCTTTCGCCTTCGGCGCAGGCCATGCGGCGTCGATCTTAAAGGGCCAATGCGGGCCTTCGGCTTTGGGGCTAACCGCCCCCACGGCGGCAGCGGCATCCGCCAGCACCTCGGCCAAGCCGAAAGCGCCATTGGCGGCACCGATGACACTTAGCCCCGTCACTTTGCGCTCTGGCACAAAGCCTTGGATCGCCTCATCAAAGCGCAATTTGCCCTGCGCTTGGCTGTAAAGATGCACCGTGGGCGTGAAGCCGCCCGAGGCGATCACCGCATCCGCCGCGATCTTCTCACCCGAGGCAAGCAGCACCGCCTCAACGCCATTCCGACCGATCACCGCCTCGATCCGGTCGCGCCGCCGCGGCAAATCGCAAGCGGGGGCGTCGGCGCGCGGGTCGATCACCGTCACATGGGCCCCAGCCAGCGCCAAAGCCTGCGCGGCCTCATAAGCGATGCCGTTGTTGGTGGCGACGATGATACGCCGCCCCACCGCCACGCCGTAGCGCCGCAGATATTGCAGCGCCGCCATCGCCGACATCACGCCGGGTCTGTCGTTATTGGCAAAGGGCAAGCCACGCTCAATGGCCCCGCTGGCCAGCAGCGTTTCCGCCGCGCGCACCCGCCAGAGGCGCGGCGCATCCCCTTGGCCAAGGCTCTCGGCAAGGCCGGTCAGCCCATGCTCATAGCGGCCAAAGGCGGTGGTTTGCAGCATGACCTGCGCGCCAAGCTCTCGCAAACGCGCCACAGCGGCTGCGGCCCAATCCGGCCCAGCCACACCGTCGATCAAAGCCTCACGGTAGAGCAGACTGCCGCCCGCGACCGGCTGGTCGTCACAGAGAATAACCTTGCGGCCCGCTTCGGCGGCCTTGAGCGCGGCGGTCAGACCCGCAGGGCCAGCGCCGATCACCAAAAGATCGCAGAAGGCATTGGCTTGCGCGGTCGGCAGATGCCCCTCTGCCGCCGGGTCCAATGCCCCAAGCCCCGCCATCGCCCGGATCCGCGGCTCAAACATGTGCCAATCGGGGAACATGAAGGTCTTGTAGTAAAACGCCGCCGGGATGAAGCGGGCGAAGCGGTCGATAAAGGCGTTGCGGTCCTTCTCGGCCGAGGGCCGCCCGTTGATCGAGCGCAACACCATGCCGTCCTGCGCTGGCTCAACCGTCATCTGCACGTTCACCCGGTGCGGCGTGCCAAGGATATCGGCCATGCCATTCGGCTCTTCCGCGCCGGCCGACCAAAAGCCGCGCGGGCGGTGGTATTTGAAGCTGCGCCCAACGGTGGTGACACCCGCCGCCAGCAGCGCCGAGGCAAGGCTATCGCCTGCAAAGCCCGAGACGGATTTACCGTCAAAGGTGAAGCGGACCGGGCGGCTGCGATCGACCGCCCAACCTTGGGTTTCAACGCGCCAACCGCTCATGCTTGTTGCTCCTGAACCAAGGCTTCGCTGGAGATCACCTCATGGGTGACGGTGTCGCGTTCCATCAAGAACACCTCACGACAGGCCAGATGCATCCAGATCTGCCGCGCCGCACCCCGGCTGTTGTTCTTGAAATAAAGGTAGTCGGTCCAAACCTCGGCCGAGACATCGCCCTCGGGCCGGATGTTCCCCGCATCGCCACCAAAGTGAAACTCGCTTTCGCCGCGCGGCCCGCAGAAGGGACAGGTGAAGAGTTGCATATCTCAAGCCTCTTTCAATGCGCGATGCCCGCGCCGGCGGCCTCATCGATCATGTGACCGCTGCGGAAGCGGGCCAGATCGAAGGGACGGCTGATCTCATGATGGGAACCGGTGGCAAGCATATGGGCAAAAAGCGTGCCGCCTGCCGGGATGGCCTTGAAGCCGCCGGTGCCCCAACCGCCATTGACGAAAAGTCCCGGCACCGGGCTTTCGCTGAAAATGGGAGAGCTGTCTGGCGTCACATCCACCGTGCCGCCCCATTGGCGCAAAAGCCGCAGCTGGCGGAAGATTGGGAACATCTCCAGCAGGCCCGAAAGCACGGTTTCCAGCTGCGGAAGGTTGCCGCGCTGCCCGTAAGACGGCACCCGGTCCAAACCGCCGCCAATCACCATCTCGCCCTTGTCGGACTGGCTGACATAGGTGCCGGTCATCGGCGACAGCAGCACCGTGTCAAAGATCGGCTTCACCGGCTCGGAGACGCAGGCCTGCAAAGTGTATGAGGTGATCGGCAGCCGGAACCCGGCCTTGGCCGCCAAAGCGCCCGAGCTGCCCGCGACCGCCATCCCCACCCGATCGGCGCGGATCTCGCCTTTCGAGGTTTGCACCCCGACGCAGCGCCCGCCCTCGATCAGGAACTCTTGCACATCGCATTGCTGGATGATGTCGACGCCCAGACGGTCGGCGGCACGGGCATAGCCCCAAGCCACCGCATCATGCCGCGCCACACCGGCACGCGGCTGGAAGATCGCGCCGTAAACCGGATAGCGGGCATCCGGCGCGAAGTTGAAGATCGGCACGCGGCGCTGCACCTCGCCGCGGTCGAAGAGCTCCACCTCGATGCCATTGACCTGCATGGCATTGACCTGCCGCGCCGCCATCTCCATCTCGCCGGGGCTAGAGATGACCTGCATCATGCCGCGCTGCGACAGCATGATGTTGTAGTTCAGCTCCTTGGCCAACCCCTCGTAAAGCTTGAGCGAGAGGTCATAAAGCGCAGTGCTTTCCGGGTAGTAATAGTTCGACCGGATCGCCGTGGTGTTGCGGCCGGTGTTGCCGCCGCCCAACCAGCCGCGCTCAATCACCGCGACATTCCGCAGGCCATGCGTCTTGGCAAGGTAATAGGCCGTGGCCAAGCCCTGCCCGCCGCCGCCGATGATGACAACGTCATAACGCTTCTTAGGCTCGGGGCTGCGCCAAGCGGGACGCCAGCCTTGTTGGCCGTTAAGCCCCTCTTTGAGCAGCGAGATGGCCGAGTAATGCCGGGTCATATCCGCTCCTTAGCCCCGCATCGCCTTGCCCTCGGGATCGTAGGGCGAGGTTGGGATCACGGTGACGCGGCATTCTTCGCCGACGATATGGGTGGAAAGCACGGTGCCAACCTCAGCGCAGCTGCGGTCGATCATGGCGATCGCAAGGCTTTTGCCGATGGTATGGCCATAGCCACCCGAGGTGACATAGCCCACGCGCTTGTCGCCCTGCCAGATCGGCTCATAGCCGCTGGCATCGGCGTCACGCGCCTCAACCTCCAAGGTCACCAGCACCTGTTTGGATAGCTTGCCATCCTTCTCGGCGCGGGCAGCGGCCTCACCGATAAAGCCCGATTTGTTCCAATCGATGAAGCGATCGAGGCCCGTTTGGCCCGCCGTATAGCCTTGGGTGAACTCGCGGCTCCAGATGCCGAAGCTTTTCTCCAGCCGCAAAGCATTGCCCGAGGCAAAGCCGAACTCGGTCATGCCAAACTCGGCCCCGGCTTCCAACAGGATGCGGCGCAAGGTGGCATGTTCCAGTGCCGAGCAGTTGATCTCATAGCCCAACTCGCCGGTGATCGACATCCGCGCCACGCGGGCGCTGATCAGGCCCACATCCATCGCGGTGCAGCCCAAAAGCGGCAAAGCGCCCACATCCTGATGCGTCAGCTTTTGCAAGATCTCGCGCGATTTCGGGCCGGAGAGGCCAAAACCCGTCACCTGATCCGAGATGTCGCGCAACGAGACACCCTCGGCCATGTGATCGCCGAACCAGCGCATATGCCATTCGCGCAGGTAGTAAGACCCCATGATCCACCAAGAGCCATCGCCCCAGTTCATCACGGTGAGATCGCCCTTCAAGCGGCCATCTTCGCCCAGCATCGGCGCAAGCCGCGCGCGGCCCGGTTTCGGCAGGCGGCTGGCGAAGATCTTATCAAGCCAAGCCTCAGCCCCCTCGCCCGTCACCTCATAGCGCGAGTAGCCGGTGATATCGAGCAGACCCGCGCTGTCGCGCACCTTACGAGCCTCGGCCCCGATGATGTCGAAGGCGTTCGAGCGCCGCAGGCTGGGCTTCTCCGCGAAGTCCTTGGGCGCGAAATACATCGGCATCTCAAGGCCCCAGTTGGCGCCCCAAACCGCGCCAGCCGCCGACATGCCCTCATAAGCGCCCGGCACTTTCAGCTGCCGCCCGGCGGGCAGTTGCTCGTTCGGGTAGGTCATGATGAAGCGGCGCGAGTAGAATTGGCCGGTGGTCTGGCGGATATATTCGCGGTTCTCGGCAAACTTGCCGTAGCGCGCGATATCCATGCCGAAGATATCGGCCTCGGCCTCGCCATGGACCATCCATTCGGCCAAGCTCTTGCCGACGCCGCCGCCTTGCAAGAAGCCCGCCATCACGCCGCAAGCGACCCAATAGTTCCGCATGCCACGGATCGGCCCCACCAAGGGGTTGCCATCGGGCGAGAAGGTGAAGGCGCCGTTGACCCAACGCCGAATGCCAGCGTTTTCCAGCACCGGATAGCGGTGGAAGGCCAAGGCCAGCTCATCCGAGATCCGGTCGGTATCCTCTTGGATCAGCTCCATGCCGTAATCCCACGGCGCGCCGTCCATCTGCCAATGCTTGTGGTTGATCTCATAGATCCCCAAAAGCATGCCCTGCTGCTCTTGGCGCATGTAAGAAAAGCCATCAAGGTCCACGACCGTCGGCATTTCTTTCGGCAATTCAGCGATCTCGGGGATCGCTTCGGTCACCAGATAATGGTGCTCCATCGGAGTGACGGGCAGCTCAACCCCAACCATCCGGCCGAGTTGCTTGGCCCAAAGACCGCCCGCGTTGACCACATGCTCGGCCAAAATCACGCCCTTTTCGGTCTCAACCTGCCATTCCAGCGAGGGCAGTTGCTTGAGCGAGATCACCCGGTTGTGCTCGATGATATCGGCGCCACGGTTCTTGGCGGCGCGGGCATAAGCATGCACCACGCCCGAAGGATCAACATAGCCCTCACGCTCCGAGGTCATACCGCCCAGAAGGTCCGAGGTGTTGATCAGCGGGCACATCGCCTTGATCTCATCGGGGGTCACCAGCTGGCTGTCATCGATGCCCATCGACTGCATGATGCGGTAGGTGCTGCGCAGCGAGTCCCAGCGGTCGGGGTCGCGCGCCATCAAGATGCCGCCCGTGAGATGCAACCCGATATTGATGCCGGATTCCTTTTCGATCTCGGGCAGAAGATCGATCGTATAGGCTTGCAGCGCCGAGATATTGGGGTCGGCGTTCAGGGTGTGAATGCCGCCCGCCGCGTGCCAGCTGGAACCCGCCGTCAACACGCTGCGCTCAACGATCGCAACATCGGTCCAGCCAAGTTTGGTCAAGTGATAGGCAATCGAAGCCCCAACAACACCACCACCAATGATGACAACGCGGTACTTGGCTTTCATCTCAATTCCTCTGGCTCATCTCAGAACGCTCGCCTCCCTAGCATGGTGTACACAAATGTACAGGAATTTTTAGCGAGCAAGTTGCTATGGTGCCGAAAGGGCCAGCGCATAGGCTGGCCCCTCCGGGCTGGTTTCAGATCAGTTTGTGGCTTCGTTGGCGTGCAGACGCGCTTCCAGCCAGCCACGCTCCATCAGCGGGGTCGCGGCCAAAAGGCGCTGGGTGTAATCCTCTTGCGGTGCGGCGAAGAGATCGGCGGCGGGACGGGCCTCGACGATCCGCCCTTCCTTCATCACCACAACCTCATGCGCAAAGCGCTGCGTCAGCAACAGGTTGTGGGTGATGAAAAGGATGCTCAGCGGCCGCTGGCCCATCAGGCGCAGCAAAAGCTGGATGATGCTTTCTTCGACCAAGGGGTCGAGCGCCGAAGTAACCTCGTCACAGATCAGCACATCCGGCTCGGCTGCCAAGGCGCGGGCGATACAGATCCGCTGCTTCTGGCCGCCCGAGAGCGAGCCCGGCACCCGGTCAAGAAAGCTCTCCGGCAGCTCAACATCGCGCATCAGCTGCTGCAACGCCGCCTCAAGTGCCGCCCCGCGCAAGCCGCCAAACTTGGTCAGGGGGCGTCCAACAATGTCGCGCACGGTTTGGCGCGGGTTCAGCGCCAGATCGGGCAGTTGGTGAATATACTGGAGCCGCCGCCGCGCCTCGGGGCTGCGATCCTCGATCCGGCCCGGCAGCGCCTTGCCCTTCAGAAGCATCTGCCCGGCATGCAGATCCACCAATCCGGCAATGGTGCGCGCCAGCGTGGTCTTGCCGCTGCCAGATTCGCCCACCAAAGCGGTGATCTTGCCCGCCGCCAGATCCAATGAGATCCCCGAAATGGTCGAGACGCCGCTATAGCCCGCCGCCAGACCCTGCACCGTTACAGTGGCTTGCGCCTCACCCGCCACCTGTGCCGCGCTGGTGGTGGTCTTATTGGCCACCAGATCGCGGGTATAGGCCTCTTGCGGGTTCTCAATCAAAGCCCGCGTCTCGCCGGTCTCAACGATCTTGCCGTGACGCAAAACCATCACCCGATCGGCCAGCTGCGACACCACCGCCAAATCATGCGAGATATAGATCGCACCGCAATTGCGGTCCGACACGATCTTGCGGATCAGCCGGATCACCTCAAGCTGGGTGGTCACATCCAAAGCCGTGGTCGGCTCGTCAAAGATGATCAGATCGGGCTCATTGATCAGCGCCATCGCGATCATCGCCCGCTGCAACTGCCCGCCCGAGACTTGATGCGGGTAGCGTTTGCCGAAATTCTCGGGGTCCGGCAGCTGCAATTCAGCGAAAAGCTTGGCCGCCATGCGGTGCCGCTCGGCCTTGGGCGTGCCCAACTCCAGTGCGGCCAGTTCGGTGATCTGATCGCTGAGCCGATAGAATGGGTTAAAGGCCGCCGCCGCACTTTGCGCGACATAAGAGACTTTGCGCCGCCGCACCCGCTCCAACTCGGGCTGCGGCAGAGCGAAAAGGTCATTGCCGGCAAGGGTGACGCTGCCCGCCTTGCGCTGGCAACCGCTGCGCAACAGCCCCACCACCGCCATCGCCAGCGTGCTTTTCCCGGCCCCGGATTCCCCGATGATGCCGAAAATCTCGCCCCGCTGCACCTGCAACGAGATGTCCTCAAGGATCGTGGTCGTCTTGGCCGCGATCTTCAGGCCGTCAATGCGCAGAACAGGCTCTGTCATCATCCTAACTCCCCCCGCACTGAATATTTGTGGATGAACCAATCGACGATGCCGTTGACCGAAAGCGTGATCAGCGCGATGCAAACCGCTGGCGCCAAAGGAGAAAGCTGCCCGACCGAGATCGCCAAAGCGTTCTCGCGCACCAAGCCGCCAAGGTCAGCATCCGGCGGCTGCACGCCAACGCCAAGGAAGCTCAGCCCGCTGATGAACAGCACGGCATAGGCGATGCGAATGCCAAATTCGGCAATCAGCGTCGGGGCGGCATTGGGCAGGATCTCACGGAACAGATACCAGCCGATCCCCTCGCCGCGCAGCCGCGCCACCTCGACATAATCCATCGCCACGATATCGCCCGCGACGGGGCGGATGACGCGGTAAAAGAGGGTCGCCTCCAGCACCGCCATGGTCAGGATCAGCACCGGCAAGGACACCCCCGCCACCGCCAGCACCACCAGCGCAAAGATGATCTGCGGCACCGACATCACCGCATCGACCAAGCGGCCAAGAAGAAGGTCGGTCCAACCTTTGCGGAAGGCTGCAAGGAAGGCCAAAGTCACCCCAACGCCCGCCGCGAGGATCGAGACCGAAAGCGCGATGCCAAGCGTGTAGCGCAGCCCGAAAAGGATGCGCGACAGCATATCGCGGCCAAGCGAGTCCGCGCCCAAAAGCGCCTTTTTATCCGGCGCAGCATAGGCCATATGCACCGGCTCACTGGGGGAATAGGGCGCCAAAAGCGGAGCGAAGATCGCCGCTAGCACCAAAAGCGCAAAGCAGATCACCGCGGCGATAAAGCCAAAGTTGCGCATCAGACTGCCCCCCGCGCGGGAACGCGCTGGCGTGGGTTCGCCAGCATCGCCAGGAAATCAGCCAGGAAGTTCATCGCCACGAAGATCAGCGCGAAGAACAGACCGCAGGCCTGCACGACGGTAAGGTCTCGATACGCGACCGAATCCACCATCAGCTTACCAAGGCCCGGATAGCTAAAGACAATCTCGACCACGACCACATCGACGATCAGATAGGCCACCGTCAAAATGCTGATCGAGAGGATCGGCGACAGCGCGTTTGGCAGCGCATGCAGCAAGATGATCCGCCGCCGCGAAATCCCCTTCACCTCGGCCATCAAGATGTAATCGGTGGACAAAACCGACAGGATCGCCGTCCGCGTTAGCTTCATCGTATGGGCTTGCCCGATGATCACCAAGGCCAGAACCGGCAGCGCCAGCACCTTCACCCAAGGGCCGACCCCGCCCATCAAAGGCGCCACCGACATCGACGGGAACCAGCCCATCCGCACCGAAAGCGCATAGATCAGGATATAGCCGACCAGAAACGCCGGCATGGCCAGAAACAGCATCGAGGTGAACCCCAGCGCGCGATCAAACCAGCTGTCCTTCCAGATCGCCGCCGCAATCCCGCCGCCAATCGCCACCGGCAGCAGGAAAAGCGATGCGACCAAGGCCAAAAGCATCGAGTTTTGCAATCGTGGCAGCAGCACCTCAGACACCGGGCGGCCACTGGCCAGCGACACGCCCAGATCGCCGTGCAGCACATCCCAGAACCAGCCGAAATAGCGCAGGTAAAGCGGATCATCGAGACGCAGATCCTGCCGCAACGCCTCAAGCGCTGCTGGCGTGGCGTTCTGACCCAGCAGCGCGCTGGCAGTATCGCCCGGCAACATTGCCGTGCCGATAAAGATCAAAGCTGTGACAAGGATCAATGAGACAAGGCCCGACAGCGATCGTGAAATCACGAAATCTCGGATCGGCCGTGACGGGGGGCGTTTGGCGGTGCTCATGGCGCAGGGATACCGTGACGGGAAGGGAAGGCCCCTTGGATCAGGGGCGCTGAAATCAGCACCGGCCGAAGATTTCGCTCTTCGGCCGGTGCGTTAGACTGCCATCAAAGGCCTTAGGCGAACCAAACCTGCTCGGCCGCACGGTAGTTGGCCAAGGGCTGGGTGCCGGTCACATAGCCCTGCACCTCGACGCTCAGCCCTTCGACCACATCGCCAAAGACCGGGACGATCACGCCGCCATCCGAAGACAGAATCCGCTGCGCCTCGGTGTAATATGCGCGGCGCTTGGCCTCATCCGGCTCGGCCCGCGCGGCGGTCACCGCAGCGTCAAAGTCCGCGTTCGACCAATGCGTGTCATTGCCCGGCGAGCCCGAAGTGTAAGCCGTGGTCAGGATCATATCCGCCGTCGGACGCGCGCCCCACAGCGTGGAATGGAAGGCCGTCTGCCCCCAGACATTGCTCCAATAGCCATCGGCAGGCTCGCGCACGACATCGATGGTGATGCCCGCCTTGGCCGCATGTTCACGGAAAAGCGCCGCCATATCGACCGCCGCCGCGCTGGCCGCTTCCGAGGTTTGCAGCGTCAAAGTGCCAGTGAAGCCCGACTTCTTGAAATATTCCGCCGCCTTTTCAGGATCATAGCTGTTTTGCGGGATATCCGCGGCGAACAGCGGATCATTCGGCGGGATCGGCGTGTCGTTGCCAATCCGGCCCAGACCACCATAGACCCGCGCCAAGATATCCTCGCGGTCGATTGCCAGCTTCAGCGCCATCCGCAGATCGGCATTGTCGAAGGGCGCGCTATCGGCGCGCAGGTTGAAGCCAGCAAATTGCGAGGTTTGGTACGAATGCACCTGCTTGCCCGGCAATTGGCCCAAGAGGGCCGCAGTGCGGCTTTCCAACATGCTGGCAATGTGCAACTGCCCGCTTTGGAAGGCGCTGGCCCGCGCCGCCGGATCATTGGCGGCAAGGATCACAACCTGATCGACCCAAGCGGCATCGGTCTTGAAGTAACCTTCGTGGCGCACCGCCTCAATCATCTCGCCGGGCGAGAAACGGGTGATCTTATAGGGGCCGGAGCCGATACCATCGAAGGTCGTGGTGCCTTCGGGGATGATGCAAAGCGGGTAGTTGCTCAGCATCGCCGGGAAGAAATAGTTGGCCTCTTTCAGATCAAAGACCACACGGGTCGGGCTTTCCGCCTTAGCCTCGGCCACGGATGCCGCAATCGCGCGCGAGTTCGACCGCGAATCTTCCGCATCATGGAACATGATCGAATAGATCACATCGGCCGAGGTGACCGGACGGCCGTCGTGGAAGGTGGCGCCTTCGACGAGATCAAAGGTCCAGCGTTTGCCGCCCTCGCTCTCTTCCCAAGATTTGGCCAGTCCGGGACGCAGCTCATTCGAGGGACCATAGATCTCAACCAAAGTGTTGAAGATCGTGCCCGAGACAACGCCCCAATAGGGCGAGTTGAAGCTGCGCGGATCAAGGCTGTCGCCTGTTGAGGCCCCTTCAATACCGATCGCCAGCGTGCCCCCACGCTTAGGGCCCGACTGTGCGAAGGCCGCCATCGGAGCGGCGGCCATCAATGCCGTAACCCCTGCGCTTTGCAAGAAGCCACGCCGAGACAAACCACAAACCTTGTTCATAAAGCACCTCCCTGTGCCCGCCGGACCGAGGTCCAAGCCTAGTGGTGTACATCAATGCACACATAGCCATATCTGTATAGAATGTTTCTTGGGGCGCCCGAAGGAAAGATCACCTAAGCCCGGAATGCCCATAGTTGTCGCGCCTGTCTCCAGGCGCACTGGCAGGCCGGCCCCTCACACCGATCCGCCAAAACCCGCCCTTGGTGCAGCCTTAATCTTCAGGCTTTGCACCGCCAGCAGCCGAGCGCTGCTCAATGAAATCTGCGATACGATCTGCAACGCCTTCGCTGGATGCGGGCGGCACGAAATCAGCCAACTTTTGCTTCCAAATCGCAGTGGCGCGTTCATCTGCGCGCAGCGCTCCAGCCTCGGTCCAACTGCCATGGTTCGACAGATCTGCCACCAAAGGCTGATAGAACGCCGTCTGATAGCGCTCCATCGTATGGGCGGTTGAGAAGAAATGCCCGCCCGGCTGGACTTCTTTGATCGCGTCAAAGCCAAGCGCCGCCTCATCGGCCGGATCTTTGCGCACAAGTTCCGCCACGGTTTGCAGCGCCTCGATATCGAGGATGAACTTCTCATAGCCCAGCGTCAGCCCGCCTTCGAGCCAACCGGCCGAATGCACGGTAACCGTCGCGCCGCCCAAGACCGCGCCCCAAAGCGCCATCACAGTTTCCGTCGCCGCTTGCGCATCCGCGGTGTTCGACGCAGCCCCCGTGGCCGAGCGCCAAGGCAGCCCAATATAGCGCGCCAATTGTCCCGAGCCGATACAGGCGCGGATGTGCTCAGGCGTACCAAAGGCCGGCGAGCCCGACTTCATATCCACGTTCGACAAAAAGCCGCCGTAGCTGACCGGCGCCCCGGCTTTCGCCAATTGTGCCAAAGTGATCCCGGCCAATGCCTCGGCATGTTGCAGCATCAAAGCGCCAGAAACGGTGATGGGCGCCATGGCCCCTGCCAGACAAAACGGCGTAATAATCGACATTTGGCCGTGTCGCGCGAAGTCGATGATGCCGCGCGACATCGGCAGGTCCAACTGCCGCGGCGAGTTTGAGTTGATCACCGTGGTCGCCCAAACGCCATCCGCGAACGCGGCCTCATCCAAGCCCCGCGCCAAGCGGATCAGCTCAAAGCTTTCCTCGACCTGCTGACGCCCGCGCGCATAAGCGAAAAGCGGCTTGTCGCAATTCTCAAGCTGCCCGCGCATCATCTCATAATGTCGCAGATGGATTGCCACATCCTGCGGCTCGACCGAGGGGCCATGCATGTGGATGACATCAAAGCTCTGCTGCAGCCGCAAGGTCTCGAGGTAGCTCTTCAGATCCCCCGGCCGACGGCCGCGCTCTTTGTCAAAGGCATTGGGGCAACCAGCCCCCGCCATGAAAAGCATCGAGCCAAGGGTGTAGTCCTGCTCACGCTCAGGGTTTGCGGCGCGCAGCCGGATCGAGCGAGGCGCCGTGGCCAAGGCCGCGCTGACCATCTCGCGGCCAATCCGGACCATTTGGCTGGTCTCGTCGACCAAAGCCCCCCCGGCCCGATAAAGCGCGCGCGCCTCATCGAGCAGCACTCGGATGCCCAGCTCTTCTAAGACCCGCAAGGCCCCCTCATGGATGGCCGCTATCTCATCCGCGGAATAGGCCTCTTGCGGCACGAAAGGATTGCGCAGATGGATATAGGGCGTTGCAACCGGGCCGGCCTCTCCCGTCTTGCGCCGAGACCGCGAACGTCCTTGCCGTTCACTCTGCCGCTGTTCCATGCCAACCTCCCTCTGCTTGTTTCCCAACCATACAGTGTAGACATTTGTGTCCACAGGATTGTTAGGATATAACGCCAGCATATCTATGTGACAAGCTTGTTAACGCGTGCAATGCCCCGCTATTGTTTCCCTTGCCCGGAAGGAGAGATCGGTCGTGAGCAGCTCAATCGAAGGACAGGCCCAAGATCCCCTACATCAGGGGCGGTCGACCCATGAAGACTGGCTGAACCTGGCGCTGCGGACTTTGATCAAGGATGGCATCGACCGGGTGAAGATCCAGATCATGGCCAAGCAGCTCAACGTATCTCGTTCAAGCTTCTACTGGTATTTCAAAAGCCCGCAGGACCTCTACAACCAGATGCTTGAGCATTGGTTGACCAAGAACACCGGCCCGATCATCCAGCGCGCCCTCCGCCCCAGCGGCTCGATCACCGAAGCCATCCTTAACGTCTTTGAATGCTGGGTCGATGAGGAGCTCTTTGACCCCCATCTGGACGTGGCTGTCCGTCTCTGGGCCAGGCGCGCTGAACCCGTCTTGAAGGTCGTCGAAGGCGCCGATCAGCAAAGGCTTGAAGCGATCAAGGGCATGTTCCTCCGTCATAACTTCTCGGAAGAAGACGCATTGGTGCGCGCACGCGTGCTCTATTTCACGCAGATCGGCCAATACACGCTCGACGTCCGAGAAGATCTCACGCTGCGCCTGTCCCGCACCCGCGCCTATCTGCGCGCATTTGGGGCAGAGAACCCCAACGAGGATGAGGTCACCAGGTTTGAATCCTTGGTGAAGTCCGCGATGAAGACAGGAAACAGCTAACAGCTGGGAAGGCAAAGGAAAGGCCCGCGACGGTTTCTTCACGGTGAGGATTGGGGCCAAGCCGGATCGGCGGCGCGTGCGCGTAGAGCCAGTTCAACGCGTTGGCTTAGCTCGGCCTCACTCATTAAGCCTTCTCAGAACGCCATTATGCGTCTTATTTGAGTGTGCTTTGCTCTGTCTGTGTTTTTTGGTTGCGGGGACGGGAAGCAGCTTATTCCTTCGCCGGTTATCTCACTGATTTCGCTAGGGCGAAGGACTGCGGCGGGTCCTCCCCCGCAACCATCCTTCGCCAATTCTAATGGGCGGGTCGCCCACCTTGTCTTAAGCGCAAGATCGCGCTTTCGGTCCATCCCAACCACGTCTGCTCTGGCAGCCTGAACGTGCAATCATTTGCAACAAAGTCGTCGTAGATCGGGCGAGCAGTAATCCCTGCCAGTTGAGCTCATGCGCGCGTGCCATACAAAACTAATCTGGCGTTTTCCGATGTGGCTACAAATGTTTCATTTCGGCCCAAAGCCGCCAACTGATCGGTCCCAAACCGGTGTCTGCTTCTGTGCCCCATCCCGGCCATTCGCCGAGCCGATCGCTGAGCCCGAAAGTCGTCATTCGAGGGAGTGATTGGCGCTCACAACTGGGTGGGAAACGGAATGGCTGCTTTGGGATGACGAGGTGGCTATAGCGGACGTGGGTTCATCTGGAGTATGAGGACAGCTATGCGTTCGAAACCGACGTCGCAATCGGCAACGGTCGTTCTCTACAGGGCCGGCGACAGCAGCTACCACATCCTTGGATCTGCTTGACGACACACAGTGCCGCGGTCGATCAGCCCCCGGTACTGGTGGAGGTTAGTCACCCGCATGACGGACCGACTAGGTGACAGCCTCCATCACCTCGGCTAGCGTGACCACCTGCAACCCGAGAGAGTCGGCGTAGTTACGCCACTGGCGCTGCTTTGCCGCATCATCGACGAACGCGCGGGACAATCCTTCTGGCCGAACGGTAGGGATTGCCGTCCTCCTGCGTTCGAACGTCGCTGCGATGGCAGCGTCCAGATCGGGAGGTCAAATGAGGAGCGCTCTCGGAATGGCCCAGAGGTCGTGAAAATCCTTCATGCGCCCGTTGATCATGCCAAGCGCGACCATGGCTTGGAGCTTCTCGGCGATGACGGCTGCGGGCGGATAAGCTTGGATGCTGGGCTCCTCCATGCCGAGGAGCGAGGGATAGTTCATCGGCTCCAGCTTCGGGGCGACCGCATCACCGAACGCGATGTCGACGGTCAGCGGAATGCGCGTCCTTTCAAGATATGCGGTGGTTCGAAGGCGAACACCCTCGTAGTCCATGCCCTATCTGATCTGATCCGCGCGCAAAGCGACGACGCCAAATTCGATCGCATCGTCGGCGGAGCTTCGCCATGATCTCGGCAAAGTTGGCTATGCCGGCCATCATCGGCGATCTGGTCGCCGGATCAACTACGTCCGCCATGGACTATGCACTGTCATTTCCGACGGCAAACGCTAATCATGATGTTACTTGTCCCGGGGCCAGAGAGCGTACGATTCTTGTCTACATATTCCGTCGTCGACATCTTTGCAGGCCCGGGGGGGCTGGCTGAAGGATTTTCCAGCGTTTCCGCGAGCGACGGCGAACGCGTCTTCCGCATTGCCCTCTCGATCGAGAAAGAACCGTCTGCTCAGGCCACCCTGCGGCTGCGAAGCTTTCTACGGCAGTTCGGCGACGGATATCCCGATGCCTATTACGCCTACCTGAACGAGGGGGGCGAGGAACCCGACTGGTCCGTCAGCCACCCCGCCGAATGGGCGGCGGCGGTCGAGGAGGCTTGGCAGCTCGAACTTGGCAAGGAAGATCCCGAGCTGCGCCTCAACGCCAGACTGGACGCGATCCGCAAGAAGAGCGAGGGCAGCACGATCCTGATCGGCGGACCTCCCTGTCAGGCCTATTCGCTGGTAGGCCGCTCCCGAAATCGGGGCAAGAAGGACTATGTGCCCAGCGAGGACGAGAAGCACTTCCTCTATCGGGAATACATCCGGATCCTCGACCGCCTGCAGCCCGCGGCTTTTGTCATGGAGAACGTCAAGGGCATGCTGTCCTCGTCGGTCGACGGACATAATCGCATCTTCGATCAGGTGCTGCGCGATCTGAGCGGCGAACGCCCCGGGGCGACGCGCTATCGGCTGATAGCGCTTGACCCGCGCTCACGGCGTCAGCTCGATCTGACGCCATTCGAGCCCCGCGCCTCCGACTTCATCGTGCGAGCGGAGGATTTCGGTGTTCCGCAGGCCCGCCACCGCGTTATCGTCGTCGGTCTGCGCGACGACCTCGCTAAAGGCATACCGGACTCATCGCTTGCCGATCTCTTGGTCCGGCATACGCTCAAGACTACGGTCGGCCATGTCCTCGACGGCGTCCCCCGCCTGCGCAGCGGCCTCAGTCGCGGCCTCGACAGTAACGAGGAGTGGCTCAGGGTCGTCACCACTGCTATAGATTTCGTGGCAGATATCGAAACCGGTCTTCCGGAAGCCGAACAACTGGCCTTCGAGAAGCGCGCACGCGACTGCCTAGCCAGCCTCAGGCGGATGAACGTCGTTCCGGGGCGCGAGAGCTCGGGCACCGGAATTTCTCCCGACTGCCCTGCCGACCTTCGAAGCTGGCTAGTCGACGATCGGTTGGAGAATCTGCCCAACCATGCGTCGCGCAGCCACATGGCCAGCGACTTGGCGCGCTACTTCTTCGCGGCTGTGTTTGCCGAGGTCGCCGGGCGTTCGCCCAAGGCATCCGACTTCCCCGAGGATCTGGCCCCCGACCACGACAACTGGAATTCGGGCAAGTTCGCGGACCGTTTCCGCGTCCAGCTGTCAGGGGGCCCGTCGACCACCGTCACTAGCCACATCTCGAAGGATGGACATTATTTCATCCATCCCGATCCACTGCAGTGCCGCGCCCTGTCGGTGCGTGAGGCCGCCCGCCTGCAGACCTTTCCGGACAACTATTTCTTCAAGGGCAATCGCACGCAGCAGTACATCCAGGTCGGCAATGCCGTGCCGCCGCTTCTCGCCAAGTGGATCGGCGAGGCGCTCGCCACAATCCTGAGCGCCCGACCGACAGCAGTCCTGACTCAACAGGAACCGAGGCTCAGGCATGTCGGATGACTATGACCTCGCCAGTCCCGGTGCGACCGAGCTGTTCGAATCGCTGCGCGCGTTCGGCTATGATCTTCCGACCGCACTGGCCGACATCATCGACAACAGCATCACGGCCCGTGCGAGGAATGTGTGGGTCGACATGCACTGGGCCGGTCCACATTCGCGCATCATGATTCGCGACGATGGTTGTGGCATGACGGAGGATGCCCTGCGGCAGGCGATGAAGCCGGGCAGCCTTAGTCCGCTGGCCGATCGCCCGAAGGATGATCTCGGTCGCTTCGGGCTCGGCATGAAGACCGCGTCAATATCCCAATGCCGCTGCCTCACCGTGCTCAGCAGAACGGAGCGTTCCGCAGCAGTGCTGCGTCGATGGGATCTCGACTACATCGCCTCGACGGGAACAGGGGAGTGGCGACTGCTCAAGCGTCCCGATCTCCTCTCTCCCGAGGATCATGCCCGTCTGGATTGCCAGAAGAGCGGCACCATACTCTTCTGGGACCGTCTCGACGCGCTTGTCGGCAGCGCCCCCGCTGACGACGAAACCGCGCAGCGGCACTTTCGCGAGCGGGCGGACGCGGTCAAACATCATCTCGCGATGGTGTTCCACCGCTTTCTCAAGGGACGCGGGGCGGTGACGATCCACATGAACGGACGTCCCATCGAGCCTTGGGACCCGTTCTTGGAAGACATCAATTTCACAGAACCGCTCTCTGCCGAAACGCTGAACGCCGAAGGCGAGCGGGCAGAGATCAAGCCCTTTGTCCTGCCTCACCACAGCCGGCTCACGCCGGATCAGCATGCTGCCGCTGCCGGTCCAAATGGGTGGAACGCCCACCAGGGCTTCTACATCTACCGCAACCGCCGCCTGCTCGTAGCCGGCGACTGGCTCGGACTCGGCATGCAGAAGGAGGAGCATTTCAAGCTCGCCCGCATCCGCATCGATCTGGCGAACTCGGCCGACCTGCTGTGGCAGATCGATGTAAAGAAGTCCCGCGCGCGACCACCTGCCGTGCTGAGGAGTGATCTGCAGCGGATCGCCCGGACCACCCGCAATCGGGCGTCCAGCATATATCGCCACCGCGGCAAGATCATCCAGCGTCAGCTTGGAGACCGCGAGGCATTCCTGTGGACACACCTCACGAAGCACGGAAAGTCGTTCTATCGGATCAATCGGGACCATCCGCTTGTGCGCAAGGTGCTGGAGGTTGCCCAGGAGCGCGCACCGATTCGCGCCCTGTTCAGCCTGATCGAGCAGACAGTCCCGGCGCCGCTGATCGTGATCAACAATGCCGAGACGCCGGACGCCTTCGGACAGCCGTTCGATGGCGCTCCCGCCGAGCTTCGCGCCGCAATGAAGGCCGTCTTCAATGCGATGGTCGAGGACGGACGGGACCGGGCGGAGGCAGCCCGCGCGCTGCTGCTAATGGAACCGTTCAGCAGTTGGCCCGAGGTCGTCACGGCGTTTCTGGACGAGGTAGCGCGTGAGGCCGCAAAGTCAGCACGATAGAGAATGAGCAAGGAAGCAGTATGTCGATGGTCACTTCGGAACAGCAGTTGCGCAGCGCCTACGGCGCCGCCAACGCGCTGCTAGAGCTGGAGCCGCGGATCACGCAGGAAGCGCTCGAACAGGCCGTCGACACGATCCTGGACATGCCACCATATGCCAGCGTCGACCGAACACGCCTGCTGCGCGAACTGGAGGCGCGAAACAACACGCTGGTCGGCGGCTATTCCATCATCGACGACAAGGAATTCGTCGCTTGGGTAAAGACCGCCCGCGAGAACCGGACCTTTGAATTCTGGGAACGCTACCGGCACTGGATGGACCGCGGCAAGAAGTGGGCATCCGGCCCGCTGATCCAGCTCGATCGTCTGACCGACGACATTCTGGACAGGCTGCGCAATCCCGAGACCGCCGGCGCCTGGGATCGCCGTGGGCTCGTCGTCGGTGACGTCCAGTCGGGCAAGACGTCCAACTACACAGCACTTATCTGCAAGGCGGTAGATGCCGGCTATCCGCTCGTCATCGTGCTGGCGGGCGTCCACAACAGCCTGCGCAGCCAGACCCAGCTTCGTCTCGACGAAGGCTTTCTCGGCTTCGACACGCGTCTCAGCCTGCTCGCCGACGACCAGGAGAATCAGCGCATCGGTGCTGGAAAGATGCCGAGCGCGCCGTTTCTCGTCGCTCATTCGCTGACAAGCAGCCACGAAGGCGGCGATTTCAAGATCGGCACCGCGGATGGCACGCGGCTGATCCCCGGGGGCCGCGATCCCATCATCCTCGTCGTTAAGAAACGCGTCAGCATCCTCAAGAACCTGATCGCCTGGGTGCAGTCGGTACGCGCCAAGGAGGACCCCGGCACGCCTGGCGGCAAGCTAATCCGCGACGTGCCGGTTCTCGTCATCGACGACGAAGCGGACAATGCCTCGGCAAACACGAACGAATACCGCAGGGACGACGGGTCGATCGACGAGGATGCGAGCCCGACCGAAACCAACCGTCTGATCCGCAAGCTGCTCGTCGGCTTCGAGAAGATCGCTTACGTCGGCTACACGGCCACGCCGTTCGCCAACGTCTTCATGCATCATGAAGCGACGAACAAGGATGTCGGCAAAGACCTCTTTCCCAGCAGCTTCATCATCAATCTTCCAGCGCCGTCGAACTATATCGGACCGGAGAAGGTGTTCGGCGTGAACCGTCCGGGCGCGAACGGCGAGATAAAGGGACTGCCGATCATCCGCCGGATCGCGGACGCAACAGCGATCTTTCCGCCTGGTCACAAGATGGACCTTCTGGTCACGAAGCTCCCCGCCTCGCTGCATGAAGCGATGCTAGCCTTCCTGCTGGTCTGCGCGGCACGACGCGCCCGCGGCGACATCAATGTCGACAATTCGATGCTCATCCACGTCACGCGACTGATCGCGGTGCAGGGGAAGGTGGCGCGGCTGGTCGATGAGTTCCTGGTCGATGTCGTGCGCCAGCTTGAGTTCCCGGGAACCGGCGGCAGTGCGCTCGATGAACTTTACGCGCTCTGGCAGAGCGAATTTGAAGCGAAGTCGGACAAACTTCGATCCCTGCTGGCCGATCATGACCTGCCGCAGGTTTCCTGGGCTGACGTCCGGGAGAACCTGTTCGACGCGGTCAAGCGGATCAGGGTCAAGCAAGTGAACGGATCGGCCAAGGACGCACTTGACTATTCGGATCATCCCGGCGGCCTTTCCGTAATCGCTGTCGGCGGTGACAAGCTGTCACGCGGTCTGACCCTCGAAGGCCTGTCGATCAGCTACTTCATCCGAACGACCAAGATGTATGACACGCTCATGCAGATGGGGCGCTGGTTCGGTTACCGGCCGCGCTACGCCGATCTTTGCAGGCTCTACACGTCGCGCACTCTCGTGCGCTGGTATCGCCACATCGCGACGGCAACCGCCGAGCTGCGCGAGGAATTCGATCTCGCCTTCAACACCGGACAGACACCGCTGGAGTTCGGCCATCGGGTCCGCACACATCCTGATGGCCTGCTGATCACTGCCGCCAACAAGATGCGGTCCGGCACACGGGTCCGCGCCGGCTTTTCCGGCACGATCTCGGAAACGGTGTCATTCGAAACGGCGCAGGCGAAAGGGAACTTCGGCGCCTTCGACGCCTTCCTGGCCGGTCTGCCCGCCAGTTCTGCCAAGGGACGGCACCAGTGGGACGCGGTTCCGGGCGCAGACGTCGTCTCGCTGCTTCGCCAGATCCAGACGTCGAGGGATTCGTGGAAAGCAAACTCGCAGGCGCTTGCCGACTATGTGGCGAATCGCGTCGCGAACGGGCGTCTCGACGAATGGACCGTCGTCCTAGCCGGCCAAGGACGCTCCGGCATCCGATGCCAGCTCGGGGGATACGACATCACCCTCACGGAACGCGAGCACGACGGCGAATCTGGAGACGGCCGCATCAGCATCGGCCGCTTGGTCAGCCCGGCCGACGAGGTCGCCGATCTCGACCGCGCGGCACAGGTGCGCGCCCTCGAACAGACGCTTGAGGCATGGGAGAAGAAGCCCGACCCGAAGAAGGATCGTCCGAAGACTGCCAGTGGCCCGTTCATCCGGCGCCAGCGCAGCCGCGATCGCGGCCTGCTCCTGATCTATCCGATCGACGGCGGCCTTCCGGGCAACCTCCCGCTGATGGGCTTTGCGATCAGCTTCCCCTTCGATGACGACGCGCCGCTCATCGACTATGCAGAGAATAGCGTGAAGCAGCTCGAAAGGCTCTTCGAATGAGCCCCGAGGAGCTGCTGTCGATCTGGACGGAACTAGCCGAGGCGCCCCCGAGTGCGGCCGGGCTGCAGCGCATCCGGCTCGACATCGTCGCGGCCGCCGACATATTCGCCTGCATCTTCTGGCCCAGCAGGCGTCCCGGCCTGCTGATCGAGGGTGAAGGCGCACACCGCCCTGCAGGCGACCGAATTCCCACCTGTCGCGGCGTTCGAATGGTCCACGAGCTCCTACCCGGGACCGAGCCACGAACGCTACTCCGGGTGATGCTGGAAGAGGAGGACCTGTCCGACATATTTGCGGTAATGTCCGCAGACCTTGTCGCCGCCACCGCCGCACAGCCGTCTGCAGCGTTGGCGCTACGGCGATGCATCGATCGTCTCTGCATGTGGCAGGGACTGTTCGAGAAGATCCCTGCCGAAGGGCTGTCCGAGGAGAAGCAGCGCGGGCTGCTCGGCGAGCTTCTTGTCCTCGAAACGCTCTTCCTTCCTCACATGAGCGAGATCGAGGCGGTTGACGCGTGGACCGGCCCTGACCCAGGGCATCAAGATTTCATCCGCGGCGGACTGGCGGTCGAGGTCAAGACCAGCCTGGCGAAGCGCCATGCCCGCATCCAGATCGCGAACGAGAAGCAGCTGGACGAACGTCCGCACGCAGTGCTGCTTCTCGCCTTCCTGCGCCTCGACCAGAGCGCAACGCACGGTGCTTCCCTGCCCGCAGTCGTCGCGCGGGTCCGACAGTGGTTCGGCAGCGCTCCGGGTGCGACGCAGGCGCTCGACGACAGGCTTGCCATGAGCGGCTATCTCGACGTACACGCCCCGCGCTATGTCCGGATCAGATGGCAATGTTCCGAGCGTCGCTACTTCAGAGTCGAAGGCGACTTTCCGAGACTGACCGAGGCTAACCTGCCTGCCGGGGTCGGTGACATACGCTACTCCATCATCGCGGACGATCTGGGCGAGCACGAGATCCTTGAAGACGAGGTGTCGGCAATCGTGGGGGAGACCGATGGCTGAACAGGACGACCTCCAGCAATATGCAGTGAACATCCTCCAAGATGTGATCGCCCGGGCCGATGCTGCGGAGGATGGCGCCCTTCGCGCCGAAAGTTTTGCGGAGCTGATGTTCGAGCATCTCGTCGATGCTGGCGAGATCGACGACGGCATCGGCTGTCCCATCGACGGACGCGGCATCCGATGCTCCGGGTACTTCCTCTCCGAGGACAGTGATCGTCTTGACCTCTTCCTCGTGATCCCCCGGCTCGACGGCACGGTCTCGACGGTGCCGAAGGCGGACGTCGATGCGGCCTTCAGGCGTCTCGGGGCCTTTCTGGATAAGGCGCTGACGGGCCTTTACAAGCAGCGCGAGGAAGCCTTGTCTGGCTATGACATGAGCCGCGCCATCTGGGAGGCGCGTGAAGAACTCAGCCATGTGCGCCTGTTCGTGCTCACCGACGGACTTGCCACGATCGACCAGATCGAGAGCTACATGCGGGGTTCGATCGAGGTGTCCAGCCACCTGTGGGATCTACGTCGCCTGCACCGCGCAGTCTCGTCCGGCTCCAGCCGTGAGCCGATCCATGTCGACTTCGCGCGCCTCGGCGGCAGCCTGCGATGTGTTGTCGCAAGCCCTGCGAAGAGTGGTTATCGCTGCCTGCTCACCATCATGCCGGGCAACTTGCTGGTCGAGATGTACCGGCAGCACGGCCCGAGGCTGCTGGAGCGCAACGTCCGCAGCTTTCTTCAGCTTAAGGGGAAGGTGAACCAAGGCATCCGTAAGACGATCATCAACGAACCGCAGATGTTTCTCGCGTTTAACAACGGTCTGTCCGTCACGGCGTCTGGCCTGAAGATTGAGGACAATGGCGACGGCACCGCCGACCTCGTTGCAGCCGATGACTTCCAGATCGTGAACGGCGGTCAGACAACCGGTTCGATCTTTCGCGCATGGCGCAAGGACAAGGTGGATGCCGCGCGCCTTCAGGTGCCGGTCAAGATCACGGAAATCCTGAGCGACGGGGACATCGAGGAGATCGCCCCCCGCATCTCGCAATCGGCGAACAACCAGAACAAGGTCAACATGGCCGACTTCTCGTCGAACCATCCGTTTCATCGGCGCATGCAGGAGCTTTCGCGATCGATCTGGGCGCCGCCGGCAGGCGGACTTCAGCGGCAGTCGCGCTGGTTCTACGAACGGGCGCGAGGTCAGTATCATGATGCGCTCGCCGAAAATCGCACCGAGGCCGAGCGGCGAAAGTGGGAGCTCATTCATCCGCGCAACCAGCTGATCTCCAAGACCGATCTCGCGAAGTATGAGCACAGCTGGTCCCAGCTGCCTCACATCGTCAGCCGAGGTGGCCAGAAATGCTATCTGGATTTCATGGACGCGCTTGACCAGCGCGGATCGTTCGATCCCCAAGAAAGATATTTTCAGCGCGCCGTCGCGCGTGCGATCCTGTTCAAGCAGTCCGAGCGCATTGTTTCCAGACAGAAGTTTGGAGGCTATCGCGCCAACATCGTCACCTATCTGATCGCATGGCTGTCACATCGTACCGCCAAGCTGGTCGATCTCGATGCCATCTGGGCGGCTCAGGAGCTTCCAGCACCACTTGCCTCCTTCATCGAGGTGTTAAGCGTCCAAGCGCACGCGCACGTGACCACCCCGCCGGGCGGTCAGAACGTGACAGAGTGGTGCAAGAAGGAGGCCTGCTGGGAACGCTTCCGTGACACACCGATCGAGATACCGGCCGATGTCAAGGCGGGGCTGCTTTCCCGCGAGAAGGCCAGAACATCAGGCTCCGCCAGCGTTCTTGAGGAACAGACGAACGCTGGCGAAAGCGAGCTGATCGACCGGGTGACGGAAGTGCCTGCGCAGACTTGGTTCGATATCGCCGCCTGGGCGAAGGACACGCAGACCCTTCAGGCCTGGCAGCGCTCCCTTGCGTTCAGTCTCGGCAAACTGGCCGGATCGGGCAGGAAGCCGTCCCGAAAGCAGGCCCTGCAAGGCGAGAAGATCATCGAGGAAGCGCGCGTACTGGGCTTTCGGGGCTAGAGAGACAGGCGAAACCGACGGATCGAGGTAGAGTGATGGCTCACAGCGAAAAGGTCAGTGCAAACACGCCGTGGACGGTCGACGAGCTTCGTCAGTCCGTCGAGGTGTATGTTCTGCTGCTGCGGCTCCAGCTGAGCGGCGGTGACGGGCGATCGGAGTCTGTGGCGCAGGCACTGCTCAGCGGCCCGCTCGCGCTGCGCAACGAGGCCGCGATCCGCTACCGCATGCGCAACATTTCGGCCGTGGTTCAGGAAATGGACGGCCCTATGCTGAAGGGCTTCTCGCCCGCCGAAAGCGTCGGGAAACTGGTTCGACCGCGCATTCGCGCCATGCTCCTCAACGATCCCGACTTCGCGCGCCTGCTTGCGCCGACACCGAATGCCGGGGACGACGACCGCGGCGATGCGCTCAAGGCCTTGGCAATCCTGCGTCGACAAATCGAGGAGCTGGAAGCCGATCTCGCGTGGCGCAGGCACAATGGTCCGCCCGAACAGGAAGATGTCGGCATCGAGGGGGCCGATCTACAGGACGCCCGGGAAGCCGTCACATCGGTGGAGGCCGAGCTTGCGAAGCTTGAGCCGGACACGGAAGCGATCAAGGCCGGAATATCGCGCATCCTGGGTCTCGCGCTCAAGTTGACGAAATGGATCGGCGAGCGAACGACCAAGTTCGTCGACGCGGTGTTGGTCGCCGTGGCTCCGGTGGTAGTAGCAAAAGTCACCGGGCTGCTGCCAGCGATCATCAATGCGGTGGAGGCGGTGGGCCGCGCCGTCGGGCACTGACCGCTCGCGCAGAACGGCTACAGGTCGTCTCCGCTCGGCACGGCCGAACGTACAGGAGAGTTCCCCATTCCTCGATTCACTTCGAAGACAATTCGGATTGGCATTACGAAATCGCATAAGGCAGCCGTTCAACCAGATGAACGTATGGTAGGTTCTCGGATGCGTCTATGATCGTCTGAACGTCGGGTTGTGGGTCGTTGCGGATTGACCGGCGTACCAAGCGAACGTCTGATTCGCTCGACCTGGCGTCCATAAGCTGCCAGGCCGCAACTCGCCGCTAAACCTGCCGTTCGTCCTAGTCGCAGCGACCGTCCGCTATCCGCCCCAAGCTGTCGTTCGCGTTTCGGGCTACGTGATCTTTCATGCATCTGAAGTTGTAGCGGCGCCTGGTTTTGCGCAGTTGATTGCGCAATGACTGCGACCCGCGGCGGAGCTCCCGCGCAAACAATGCGCCACCAGATCAACTAAATAATTGTTTTTGTTGCGTTATTTTATCAGGATTATGGATATAGCCCTTAGATTTGGCAGGTATCCATGCCCGATATTCCTAGCTCATTTCCTATTATATCAACCACGGTAAGCGAACTGCAAAGCCTGCAGAAGACCACGGTAGGCCAGCTCAGTCTTCGGATTGCCGATCTCATGGAGCTGGACGCTGGCCTTACGCTTGTGTGTTGCGCAGAAGCCGGAGTGCGGCGGCGTAAAGCCTATGCACTTGCGCAGATCGGCCGCGCCGCGCGGCACTGCGGGATCAATGCCGCCGCCATTGATAAGGTCGGCTGGACCAAGATGCAGATCATCGCTCCCCTTTTGCAAAAGAAGGGTTGGGCTCTCCAACTTGCACTCGCCAAAGCCACCTCCGCACATCGCTTGAAGCTCTACGTCCAAAACAAACTGGCGCCAGACAAGCTTCGGGTGATGACGCTCTATTTCGCGAGAGATGATTACCAGCAACTGGCTGTCATGCTGACCAAGTTCGGCGCCACGGCAAAAGGTAAAGCCCTGCTCGATAAGGAAGCGGCGCTGATGGCTCTCGTGAAGGCGGTGAGCGGCAGCTCGGCCGGCTAAGGCCCCTCCCCCATTACGCTCAAATCGAAAGGACCACTCGCATGCTTCGAGCGGCTATCTACGCGCGTTTTTCAACCAACCTTCAATCTGATCGGTCGATCGATGATCAGTTCACTTTGTGTCGCTTCTTCGCTGACCAACGCGGCTACAGCGTTGTGCAAATCTATTCGGACGCGGCAAAATCCGGCGCTTCGATCTTTGATCGCGATGGCCTGCGTCAAATGCTCAAAGACGCAGAGGCCGGAGCCTACGACGTCCTGATCGTGGAAGCCTTCGACCGCCTGTCTCGGGACCAAGCGGACATGCATTCGATCTTCCGCCATCTTACGTTCAACAAGGTTAATGTCCTAAGCGTAAACGATGGCTCAGGCGACACGATCAACGTCACTCTGCGCGGCCTGATGAGCCAGCTCTACCGCGAGGATAATGCGCACAAAGTCCGCCGCGGCCTGACCGGGCGGATCCAAGACGGATTGTCAGCTGGAGGTAGATCCTACGGCTATCGCGCTGATCCGCTGAGGACCGGCGTTCTCGTGATTGATGAGGAACAAGCCGCCGTTGTACGGCGGATCTTCGAGGCATTCAAAGCTGGCAAATCTCCCCGCGCGATTGCGCGGGAGTTGAATGAGGCCGGCGTCCCAGCTCCGAAGAGCAAACACTGGACGGCCTCGACGCTTCTAGGCTCAGCCTCACGTCATAACGGCATTCTCCATAACCCGCTCTATATTGGGGAGCGGATCTGGAACCGTCAGCACTTCTTAAAGCACCCCGCGACGGGACGGCGCGTGTCTCGCCCTAATCCGCCAGAAGACTGGAAGCGAGCGCAGGTTCCTGAACTTAGAATAATCTCGGATGAGCTTTGGGCGCATGCCGCCTCGCACCGCAGGCCTGGCCGTCCGTTCAAGGAAGCCCGGATGATGCGTCGCCCTCAGCACCCCTTATCAGGCCTCATCTATTGCGGCGCCTGCGGCGCACCGATGCATCTGTCGGGCAAAGACCGCTCTGGAAAGGCCCGTCTGCGGTGTTCAGCAATCGACAGTCGCGCCGCCTGCAAATCCCAGAAGACATTCTTTCTGGATGAAGTTCATGCCTTGCTCTTCCCGCGACTGGTCGCGCAACTGGGACAGTCCGAGGAGATGCAACTGACTGCACAGAGCTGGTACGATCAACGTTTGGAAGATGTTGCGGTTGATCTCGCGAGGCGTGAAGAGATCAAGGTCGCACTCCAAAGCGTTGATCAGAAGCACATGAACATCATGGATAAGGCTGCGCTTGGTATCATCCCAGACGATATCCTCCTCCCCTACATTGAGCGGATCAGGACAGAGCGCGACCAGCTGCTAGGAGAACTCGTTAAACTGGCGACAGAGCCAGAGGTACCGGTAATTCAGCATGATGTAACGGCGGATCTGATCACCTTCCTCGCCGCAGGCGTCAGCGAGCTTACCTCAGCCGATAGACGTCTTAGCCTACTCCGCAAAGTCATCAGAGCGATCGTGGTCCACTACGTCGGGACGGTAAGCCGCAAGTTCAAATTGGAGGTGCTGCTAGATTTGGCAGCTCTGACCGATCCCAACGCGACTGCGACAGCCGCTGAACCTTTGAGTAAACATCTCTCTGCAAAGGATGTTATTGAGTTCCGGTTTTCGATATAAATCAGCATCTTAGCTGTCGCAGGTTCAAATCCCCTCAGCGACACCCGATTTGAACCTGCGACGGTTCGCATACGGCAAATCATGTAAGATAATCAAATGGATAAGTCAGATTGATAGGCTATTCCGCGATAGAGCGCCAACTGCAACCAACTACGCTAAGTGCTTGATATTGTTTGTTTTGTGTGTTTTTTTGGTTGCGGGGGCAGGATTTGAACCTGCGACCTTCAGGTTATGAGCCTGACAAGCTACCGGGC
>NZ_JAVDBT010000019.1 GCF_030848395.1 Pseudogemmobacter lacusdianii
TCTGTCAGTCTCCTCGCGGAGCCTGAATCACGCCGCGAGTGGATAATCAATGGGTCCTGACCCTAGATCAGCTGCGGTGCAGATATTGGCCCGAGGGGCTGGTGTAGGCGTCATCCAGAAGCTGGCCGTCTACGGCGATAGTGCGGCCGCGCAAGATGGTGCGGCAGGGCGCGCTTTGCATCGTAAGACCTTGATAAGGCGTGTAATCCGAATGCGAAAGCTGGGTTTCATGGTCGATGGTGATCTGGCGGTCAGGGTCGACCACGACCAGATCGGCATCCATGCCAACGGCGATATCGCCCTTGTTGGGGATCGAATAAAGCCGGGCCACATTTGCGCTGGTTGCAGCAGCAATCAGCTCAATCGGCAGGCTGCGCTTATGGACGCCTTCGTGCAACAGCACCGGCAAAAGCGTGCCAATGCCGGGGAAGCCAGCGGTCGCGGTCCAGATGCTGTCGCCTTTGGTTGCCACTTTGCGCGGCACATGGTCCGAGCCGATCGTGGTGATCAGCCCCTCGGCTACGCCTTCCCAAAGCGCCTCGACATCGGCTTGCTGGCGCAAGGGCGGGTTCACCTTGCCCAAGATGCCGCAACCGGCATCGCGGGTCAGCGAGAGGTAATGGCTGCAAGTCTCGATATGGACCGCCGGGCCGCCGCGCTTGCGCATCCGGCGCACGATCTCAAGGCTTTCGGCGCTGGACATATGGACGATGTTCACCGGGCAGCCGGTCTTTTCGCCGAAATACATCACACGGAAGACGTTCTCAGCCTCAAGGAAGCCGGGGCTTTGCTCGTCCCAAACCGCCAGATCATCGCGGCCCGCCTCTTTCAAGCGGGTGCGGAAATGCGGGATCACCTCGACATTCTCGCAATGCACGCCCACCACGCCGCCTCGGATCTTGGCCGTGGTCTCCATCGCGGCGTAAAGCAGCCCGTCATCAACCTCGGTGAAGCCCTTGGCCTGACCGGCTTTGCCCTTATACATCAGGTAAACCTTGACCGACGTTACGCCATGGGTCTGGGCGCAGACGGCAAGGCTTTGCAGTTGTTGGTGGCTGGTGATGCCGAAATGGAAGCCAAAGTCGATCAGGGACTGCGCCTGTCCGCGCTCTTTCCAAGGGCCGGTCGATTTCGTCAGATCATCCGAGCGGTGAAACGTCATCATCCCCGTCACGCCACCCAAAGCGGCCGAGCGGGATTCGGTCTGGAAATCGGTTTCGTTTGAGCCAAAACCGATGTGGGTATGGGGATCAATTAGCCCCGGCAGCACCCATTTGTCGCGGCAATCCACCACCTCACGCGCGGCAGGCTCTGCGCTTTGGCTGTAAATGCCGACGATCTTGCCCTTGCTGACCCCGATCGAGCCCTTGCGAAGGCCGCGGCCGGGAAAGACGATCTCGCCATCTTTCAACAGAAGATCCAAGGTCATGCTTGTGCATCCTTTTGCGCGGCAGGCGCTGCATCGCCCACGAAGTCATTCAAAACAGCGCGCAAAAGCCCGCCATTGCTGAGCAGCTGCCGCTCACTTTCGGTGGAGGCATCCAGCGTCACGGTGAAAGCGACCTCACCAGCCTGCACTTGCAAGGGCGCGCCGCGCGCGATGGCATTGCGGATGCCGGTGATGGTGATCGGCTCTTGCCCCGTAAGGCCAAGCTGGCGCCAGCCCTCGCCGGGCTGGAAGCGCAGGGGCAAAATGCCCAAAGAGACAAGGTTCGAGCGGTGGATACGCTCAAAACTTTCGGCGATGACCGCCTGCACGCCCAAAAGGACAGAGCCTTTGGCCGCCCAATCGCGGCTGGAGCCGGTGCCGTATTCCTTGCCGCCAAGGACGACCAGGGGCAGGCCGCGGTGACGGTAGACCTCGGCCGCAGCGTGGACCGTCATCATCTCCATCTCCGGCAGAAGCCGGGTCACGCCGCCTTCAACCTCGGGGACGAGGAGGTTCTTGATCCGCAGATTGGCGAAGGTCGCGCGGGCCATCACCTCATGGTTGCAGCGCCGCGCCACATAGGTGTTGAAGGCCTGCCGCTCGATCCCCAGTGATTGCAGGTAAAGCCCTGCCGCGCTGTCCATCGGGATCTCGCCACCGGGCGAGATATGGTCGGTGGTGAGAGAGTCACCATAGGCGCCCAAAACCCGCGCGCCCGCGATCTCATCCGAACGATCGCCCGCGCCTGCGGCCTTATCGAAGAAGGGCGAGGGCAAGAGATAGCTCGAACTTGCATCCCAGGCAAAGCGCGGCCCGACCGGCGCTTGCAAGGATTGCCAAAGCTGGCTGCCCACGGTTTGCACCGGATTCGGGCTGGGCTGGGGTTTGGCCGCCGCCGCAACCAGCGCAGCCACAGTGTCATCGGCGGGCCAGAGATCGGCCAGCATCACCGGTTGCCCCTTGGCGTTCAGGCCAAGCGGTTCGGTTTCAAGGTCAATGTCGATCCGTCCTGCCAAGGCGAAAGCGATCACCAGAGGCGGCGACATGATGTAATTGGCGCGGATCTGGCGGTGGATCCGACCTTCGAAGTTGCGATTGCCTGAGAGCGCGGCCGCCGCCACAAGCTCGCCCTGGTCAATCGTCTCGGCCATCGCGGGCACCAGCGGGCCAGATTTGCCGCCGCAGGTGGTGCAGCCATAACCGATGACGTGAAAGCCGATCTCGGCCAGCGCAGAAAGCAGGCCAAGTTCGTCCAGATAGCGCGCGACATTGCGCGAACCGGGCGCCAGCGACGTTTTCACATGGGCCGGAACCTGAAGGCCCAGTTCGGTGGCGCGTTTGGCAATAAGGCCGGCGGCGATCATCACCGACGGGTTCGAGGTATTGGTGCAGGCCGTGATGGCGGCAATGGCCAAGGCGCCATGGGTAAGCCCTGATTGCGCTGCGGGTTTGGCCGCGAAACCGCCCTCGGTTTTGGAAAGCTCCAAGCGGCGACGGAAATCCTGCGCCACTTGCGGCAAAGCCAGCCGGTCCTGCGGGCGGGCCGGGCCAGCGACGCTGCGTTTGACCTCACTCAGGTCAATCTCAATGACCCGCGAATAGCTGGGCTCGGGGGTGCTTGTTTCGCGCAAAAGGCCATTGGCGCGGCAATAGTCTTCGACAAAGCGCGCATGTTCGGGCGAACGGGTCGCGTTGAGGTAGGTCAGCGTCTGCGCATCGACCGGGAAGAAGCCAGCGGTCGCCCCATATTCGGGCGCCATATTGGCCAGTGTCGCACGCTCCGGGACGGAAAGACTGCTGACGCCTTCGCCGATATATTCCACGATCGCCGCAATCACGCCTTCGGCGCGCAGCCTTTGGGTCGCCGTAAGTGCGAGATCGGTGGTGGTGACGCCCGGTCCAAGCCGGCCATTCAGCCGCAGGCCAACGACCTCCGGCATCGGATAGACATGCGGATAGCCCAGCATGGCGGCCTCGGCATCCAAGCCGCCAACGCCCCAGCCCAAAACGCCCAAGGCATTGACCATCGGGGTATGCGAGTCGCCACCCAAGACGAACTCGGGATGTGCCGTTTTCGTATGCTCTGGACCTGAAACCGCAATCACCGTGGCAATCTTCTCAAGATTGAGCTGGTGAATGATGCCTGAGCCCGGCGGATGCACGGTGATATTGTCAAAGGCCTGCTCGGCCCATTTCAAAAAGCGATACCGCTCATCATTGCGGTGAAATTCGACGGCAAGGTTCAAAGCTTCCGCATCTTTGGAACCGAAATGGTCGACCTGAAGCGAATGGTCGACGATCACGTCGACCGGGACGCGGGGCTCAACCGTGAGCGGATCGCCACCAGCCGTGTCGACGGCGTCGCGCAAAGTGGCAATCCCCTGCAAGACTGGGATGCCGCTGGAATCGGGCAAGATCACCCGGGTGACATGCAGCGGAATGCCGCGCCCTTTGTTTTGCCGCCAGTTCAGCGCGCTTTGCAGGTCATCCTCTGTCGCGCCGCCCGAGGCCTGATGGCGCAGCAGGTTTTCCACCATGGTGCGGATGGCATAGGGCAGCGAGGCTAGGTCGACGCCCCGCGCTGCCGCCTCTTGGTGAAGGCGGTGCAGGGCGACACTTGTGCCGGACAGGTGCAAATCTTGATGCGCCACGGTGAACTCCATTCTGCGGCTGACTATATGGATGGCGAGATTGTGGTCAACAGTTTTTGGCGTATTATCTGCAATTATCGTGACAATTCCCGTAAATCTGTCTGCAAGTTGAAAAGTTTTAGGGCTTTTGTTTGAAAGTGTTGACACTAATGGGCGTGCAAATTAAGGGAGGGCATCAAGTGGGTGCCTATGGGGGTGCCTGAGGCCGACCATGCAAAGACTGGAACGGGTATGACCAAGATGACCGCCGCCCTGCGGCAGCTGATTAAGACATCGGATTTCCTTGTCTCGCCCGGCGTGTATGATGGCTATAGCGCGCGGCTGGCTGAGGCAGCGGGTTTTGCCTCTGCCTGCACGTCTGGCGCTGCGATCGCCAACTCTCTGCTGGGCGTTGAGGATCTTGGCTTCATGGGGCTGAGCGAGAATGTTGCGCATTGCCGCAATCTGGCGCGGGCGATCTCGATCCCGCTTACGGCCGATGCGGACAATGGCTATGGCAACCCGGTCAATGTGCATTTCACCGTGCAACGCTTTGAAGAGGCGGGTGTTGCGGGGGTGAACTTGGAAGACCAAGTCAGTCCCAAGCGCTGCGGTCATATGCCCGGCAAGAACGTCGTGTCCTGTGATGAGATGGTTAAGAAAGTCGAGGCAGCCTGCCTTGCGCGCCGCGACGATGATTTTGTGATCATTGCGCGCACCGATTCTTTGGCTTTGGAGGGGATCGAGGGTGCGGTTGCGCGGGTGAAAGCTTATGTCGCCGCCGGCGCCGATATGATCTTCCCCGATGCGGTGAAGTCGCGCGAGCAGATCGCCCGTATCGTTGAAGCCGCTGGCGATGTGCCTGTTACGGTGAATATGGGCTTTGGCATTCGGTCCCGCCCGACCACGCCGCTTTTCAGCATTCCCGAGCTGAAATCTCTGGGGGTGAAACGTGTCAGTCTGCCGCGTATGTTGCCTGCGGCCTCGATCAAGGCGATGACCTTGGTGTTGAAAGAGATGAAGACCGTGATCGAAACCGGTGTGCCGGTTGATCGGCCCGATCTCTTGGCCAGCATCGAGGATATTTGGAGCCTGATGGGCTTTGATGAGGCGCAAGAGTTGGAGCGCAAGCTCTTAACCACGGCCGAACGGTCAGAACGCTATGGTGAGCAGTAAGATGGATCAGATCGGCCAGACACAGCTTTCGGAAATTCGGATTCCGAGTGATGTCTTGGAGGTCGATCCCGAGGGCCATCTGCGGATCGACGGGCATCGCGCCAGCGATCTTGTCGCGCAATTCGGCTCGCCGCTATATGTGACGGTCGAAAGCACGCTGCGGCAAAATTGCCATAGCATCCTTGCGGCCTTCAACGCCCATTGGCCTGCCGGGGTTGAGGTCTTCTACGCGATCAAGACCAATAACACCTTGGCGATTAGGCATATTCTTAGCCAGGAGCAGATCGGCGGCGAATGCTTTGGGCTGAATGAATACCGCGCCACGCTGGAGAACGGCGTGCCGGGGGACCGGATCATTCTGAACGGCTCGGACAAATCGCGCGATGAGATCGCGCTGGCTTTGTCCCATGGCTCGGTGATCAACATCGACCATGAAGACGAAATTGCCGTCATTGCAGGGCTCAGCTCGGCGGCGCATCCCGCGCGGGTGAACCTGCGCATCAAGCTGCATTCCGAGGCCTTCGACCAGTTCGACAGCGCGTTTTTCAAATCCGCCGATAAGATCAGTGACGCTCTTGCAGCCTCAAAATGGGGCGCCTCCTTGCCCGAGGCGCTGCGCTTGGTGCAGCTGATCTTGGCCGAGCCGAGGCTGAAGCTGATCGGGCTTTCAAGCCATGTTGGCCGCTTCTCGAACCTGCCCGAGGCGGCGGCTGTGGGAGCGGCGGAGCTGGCGAAAGTGGCCATTGCGCTGCAAGCCGAGACCGGATTCTGGCCCGAGGTTTTGGATCTTGGCGGCGGCTGGCCGCGTCAGCGCGAACCGGAATCGCGCCAATCGGCGATGAACCCGCATGCGATCGGGGATTACGCCGCCGCCGTCGCGCAGGCGCTGACGCAGGCCCTTGGGGGGCGCCCGCTGCCAAAGCTTTGGCTGGAGCCGGGGCGCTATCTTGTTGGCAATGCGGTGCTTTTGCTGGGGCGCGTGGGGGCCGTACGCAAGGATCTTGGCCGGGTGTGGACCCATATGGATGCCAGCACCAACCATCTGATGCGCATTGAGACCAGCCGCAGTTGGTATCACGTTTTGCCCGCTGATCGGATGCACGCGCCTTATGAGGCGACCACCGATATCGTCGGCCCGACCTGCATCCCTTCGCTTCTGGCGGGCGGCCGCCCGATGCCCGACCTCAAGCGCGGCGATGTGGTCGCCTTTCTGGATGCGGGCATGTATGCCGAGGTTATCTCTAACCAATTCAACGGGATGCCGCGCCCGGCCAATGTCTTGGTCGCAGCGGGGCGGGCCGATCTTATCCGTCGCCGCGAGACCTATGCCGATATTTTCGGCACCCATCTTGTGCCCGACCATATTGATGTGACCGCGACGAAACCATGACACGCGCAGCCGAAACTGGTGCTGATCTTCTCAATCGGCTGAGCATCTTCAGCGACCGCTTGACGGTGGATGCAGCGGGGCAATTGGCCATCGCGGGCTACAGCGCCAGCGACCTTGTCGCGCAATATGGCTCTCCGCTGGTCGTCTCGGTCGAAGAGACGTTTGAAGCGAATTACGCCCGCATCCTGACCGCCTTTTCGCAATGGTGGCGGGGAGAGGTGCGTGTGCTTTACTCTTTGAAGTGCAACAACAATCTGGCCATCCGCGCGCTGCTGTCGCTCTTGGGTGCAGGGGGGGATTGCTTTGGCGATGCCGAGCTGCGTGCAACGCTTGAGACTGGGACCGATAGGGCTCAGGTTGCGCTGAATGGCAGCGACAAGACCGCGCAGCAAATCGCCGTTGCAATGGCCGCCGGGGTCACGATCAACATCGACGGCAGTGATGAGCTTGGTTTCATCGAAGAGATTCACCGCCAAACCGGGCTGGTGGCCAAGACCAACCTGCGCCTGAAGGTTCTGCCCGAAGAGCTGAACCACGTTATGCGGGGCTCGGGCCTGAAACACGGGGCGGGAGTTGAATCGGTGCGCAGGGCGAAATGGGGCTTTACCGAGCCTGCCGCCCTGCCGATCCTGCGCGATCTTCTTGCTTCGCCCGCCACGGATGTCACCGGGTTTTCCTGCCACATCGGCCATCTCTCCACCGATCCTTTGGCCTTTGCCGCGATCGCCGGGGCGTTTGGCGTCTTGGTGACCCGGCTGAGCCTTGCCACAGAGTTCCTGCCCAAGGTCTTGGACATTGGCGGCGGCTGGTCGCGCGAACGTGAGCCTGAGCAACGCGGCGATGATGTCGTCCTGACCCCGATCGAGGGCCAGGTCGAGGCCGCCGTCTCGGCACTGGAAGCGGCGATTGCGCCCTTGAACGTGACGCCCGCGCTTTGGGTCGAGCCGGGGCGCTATATCGTTGGCAATGCGCAGGTGCTGCTGGCCTCGGTCGGCGCGGTCAAAGAGGATGCGGGCCTGCGCTGGGTGCATCTCGACGCCAGCACCAACAATCTGCAACGGATCGAGACCGGCGGCTTCCGGCATGATCTTTTGCCCGCCAACCGGATGCTCGATCCGATGGATCAGCTCAGCCAGATCGTTGGCGGCACCTGCTTCCGCTCGGTCATCGGGGCGGATCGCGCCCTGCCATCTCTTTCACGCGGCGATCTGGTCGCTGTGCTGGACGCTGGCATGTATGCCGAGGTTTTCGCCAATCAATTCAACGGTGTGCCGCGCCCCGCTGGCGTGCTTTTGTGCAAGGACGGCAGCGTTGAACTGATCCGCAAGGCCGAGACCTATCAGGATATTTTCGGGCAGCACATCTTGCCGGCCCGCTTTGCCCCATCCCTCTAGGAGAAGACGCATGTCCAACATCCCGCAAACCTTCTTTGCAGACCCCGTGACCGAGCGGCTGTTCCAATCCGTCGTTGCCTTGGCGGCCGAGGTGAATGTGTTGCGCGACCGCGTGGCGCGGCTAGAGGCGGGTGCAGAGGCTGCGCCGCAAGCCAATGCCGCCGCGGATGCCGATGCCTTTGTGCAGCATGTTTTTGGCGGCCTTGTCCAAGCCTAAGCCCTGATCAAGAGCGGAGCCTCTTATGACTAATCCGAATTTCGCCCGTCTGCGTCTTGATGCCGAGACGCAATCCTACCAAGCCTTCATCGGTGCCTTCCGCAAGCTTTGGGCGGGTCCGCTCTATCGCTCTATGCGCGATGAGGCGGCTGCACTGCCGAACCAAGAGCCAGAGAATTTTGCGGCTTTTGAGGCGGAGTTGCACCAGCAGCCCAAGCACCAGTTCTTCGGCTGGCTTGAGCACAATCTTCAAAAGATGAAATACGAGGGTCGTTGGGGCGTGGTCCCGGCGGCGAATGCGCAGCGCGATGAGATCGAGGCGCTGATGGCTGCCCCCGTCGGTGGCAATCGCCTGACTGAAGATCCGGCCCTGCAATTGCCTGACTATTATGAAGAAAACGACTTCCATAACCACCCCGGTGGGTTGCGTGAAGACCCGCTGGCGGCGGTGATCTACCGCGAAAGCGCAAGCGCTGCGGGCGGCGTTGTCGGCAAAGCCGATCTGCATGCGCGCTATGTGCAGGCCCTTTTGGGCGACGCGAAAGTGAAGCGGGTGATCGACATTGGGTGCGGCTTTGGGCGCAGCACCTTCTGCTTCACCAACGCGCTCCCCGAAGCCACGGCGGTGGGTGTGGACCTTTCGGGATCTTGCGTGCGTCTTTCTGCGCATCTGGCCGAAGGCCGCCCGGATGAGAACCGGGTGCATTTCGTGCAGGCCGATGGCGTGAAAGTGCCCTTTGCCGATGCAAGCTTTGACCTCTTCACCTCGACCATGCTTTTGCATGAGATGCCGGCCGATGCGATCCGTGAGCTGATCGCAGAAGCCTTCCGCGTGCTCGAGCCGGGTGGCATCAGCTCGCACCTTGATTTCTTGCCGCCGCCGATCAACTTCCTGCGCGCGCTTTATCTTGGCCATTCGGATCGCAACGCTGAACCCTTCATGCGCGAACTGGCCGAGATGGATATGGTGGCCGAGCATGAGAAGGTCGGCTTCACCGATGTCGAGATCATCCCCTTTGCCGAAGATGATCAAGGTCTTGGCGAGAAGTGGCGCCTGCCTTGGACCATCATCCGCGCCCGCAAACCCGCGGAGGCAAAGTGATGGCAACCCCGACCATCCGTCGCGGCTTTGTCGATGTTCCCGGCGGTCAGGTGCATTACCGCACCGCCGGCGAACAGACCGGCATCCCACTGATCTTGATGCATCCCTCGCCCGGTTCGGGGCTGATGCTAAAGCCGCTTTTGCAGGCAATGGGCGCTAAACGCTGGACGATTGCGCTGGACACGCGCGGCAATGGCGATTCCTCGCCGCTGTCGGGCACGCCTGAAATCGCCGATTTCGCCAATGCCACATGGCAGGCGATTGACGCGCTTGGCATCGAAGAATGCTGCCTGCTGGGCACCCATACCGGTGCCTCGATCGCGACCGAGGCCTCGATCCAGCAGCCCGCCCGCGTGCGGCGGCTGATCATCGACAATATGGGTCTGTGGGACAGCACGCAGCGCCAGAACCATATCGATCATAACTCTCCCACCATCAAACCCGACATGATGGGCAGTCAGTTCAATTGGGCTTGGCACTATTGCCGCGACCAATATCTCTTCGCGCCTTGGTATCAGCGCAAAGAGGCCAACCGCCGCCATATCGACATGCCCGAGCCCGAGGTTCTGCATGAATTTGTGGTCGAGGTGCTGAAAGCGCTTGAGACCTATAACATGTCTTACTCGGCCGCGGCGCGGTTCGCGAAGCGCGACCGCTTGCCTCTTGTCAGCGTTAACACCATGGTGTCTTCCAGCGAACGCGATCCATTGAAGCGGTATCTCGATGAGTTGCACAGTTTGGTGCCCGGTTCGGTCAAGGCGATTGTGGGCGATCTGGAAACGGTCGATGGCGCCCTTGCTGCGGCTGAAATTTACGAAGCGTTTATTTCGCGTTAATCGATAGCGGTTGCGGCGGCCAAAGTTGTAAAAGCAGGGCCGCCGTAGCACCACAGTCGGCAGTCTATAGAAACAGGCGAATGCATTGAGCAGCACAGAGATCGCGCAGGCGGACGAAAATTCATCGGTGCCGCGCAGTGATACGCGGGGCGATGAGGTCTTTGATAAGATCCTTAACATGATCTTGACCTGCGAGTTGCCGCCCGGCGCCTTCGTCAATGAGTCCACCCTTGCCACCGCTTTCGGCGTCAGCCGTGGCCCCGTGCGTGAGGCGATCCGGCGGCTGCAAGGTATTCAGCTGGTCACACGCGAACCTTACGTTCGCGCGCGCGTCGTCACCTTGACCCGCCGCGGCGTGGTCGAGCTGTTCGAAACCCGCGAGGCCTTGGAGGGCTTTTCATGCCGTTTGGCCGCCCAGAACATGACCGATGTGAAAATCCTTGCGCTGGAGCAGGATGTCGAACGGGCCCGCCAGCCCGACGCAGCGCCGTTCGATTTCCATGAGCGGATCGTGCGCGAAGGCGGCAATCAGCGGATCATCAGTATCCTTTGCGGCGACCTTTACCATTTGCTGCGGATCTATCGTCGCATGTCGGGTGCCGTGCCCGAACGTAAGGAAGTGGCCTCGCACGAGCATTGGCAAATCATCCGAGCGCTGAAGATCCGCGAGGCTGAGCTGGCGGAATCCCTTATGCGGTCTCACATCCGCCGCGCCAGCGAGCAAATTCTCAGCAGCGGCAGCTTTGAAGACTAATCGAGACGCCGGGTATTGTCAGAGGAACCGCTTGAACGGGGCGGCGCGGGGTATAAGCCATCGCCGAATGACCAGACCTCTTCCTTTCGCTCTTTCAACACCAGTCGTGAGATCATTTGCCTAGCGGCGATGGTCTGGATTCGGTTTCCGCTTTTGGTGCGAAACGTCGACGATGTGCTGCATGATCGTGGGATCGAGGTCAGCCACGAAATGGTGCGGTTCTGGTGGAACAGGTTTGGCGCGAAGTTTGCCGCTTAACCGCCGGCATTGGTAGGGCAATCGGAGACTGGTTTCTATTCATCTAACAACGCCATCTAGTATCGAAACCATGCAAGACTGACGTGTGCGCGGCAAATTCCAGACAGTGCATAGGGTCGGCGTCTGAAAGGGTGCTTCGTTTGTTTGTGTTGTTATAGCGCGCTGAGCTCTCAGGCTCCGAATCTAGTGGCGCGATGGATCAGCACAATGGCCGTTCGGTGAAGGCCCAATCCTGCCCCCGCAACCAAAGAATCCGACCTCCACCCAATCGAACCCCCGAGCTTTGCCGGGGGTCTTTTGTTATCCGCATTCATCAGATGCAAAATCCCTGCCAAATCACCAATAAGTTCAATGTCATGCTTCGCAGGCGTGGTCGGATCAGGGATCATGCGGATCTCATCGATCAGGCTGCGCAGGATGTTCGAGGCTTCAAACCGCAGGCCCTCGTCATAAAGGGCGGTCGACAGCAGTTCGACCTCTTCGCTGTAGCGTGCCGCCATGCTGGGATGTGAACCGCGCCGGGTTTGCCGGAGGCTGATTGACGTTAGTTACGCGGCCATGGCTTCAGTTTCCAGAGGTGCATAGAAGTTGGCCTCGGCTTCTGCGGGCGGGATGTTCCCTATGGGCTCGAGAAGACGGCGGTTGTTGAACCAGTCCACCCATTCGAGCGTCGCGTATTCCACGGCTTCCAAGCTGCGCCATGGGCCACGGCGGTGGATGACCTCAGCCTTGAACAGGCCATTGATCGTCTCGGCCAAGGCGTTGTCGTAACTGTCGCCGACGCTGCCAACCGAGGGTTCGATACCAGCCTCCGCCAAGCGCTCAGTGTAGCGAATAGACAGGTATTGCGAGCCCCTGTCGCTGTGGTGGTGAGCCATTGTGGCGCCATTGGTTCAAGCCCAATGGCGAACGCCCCATGCCCTTTCCCGGGCGGCGATCATGCACCGCCTGTTCCAGGGCATCCAGAACGAACCCCGCATGCGCCGAACTGCTGACGCGCCAGCCAACGATCTTGCGAGCATAGGCATCGATGACAAAGGCGACATAGACGAAACCCTTCCAGGTGGCGACATAGGTGAAATCCGACACCCACAGCATGTTCGGGGCCGGAACGCGGAACTGGCGGTTCACCTTGTCCAGTGGACGGGGGGCTTTCTTGTCCGGGACCGTCGTCCTGTGCGGCTTGCCGCGGATAATGCCCTGAATACCCATGCTCTTCATCAGCCGTGCCATCGTGCATCGCGCGACATCGAAGCCCTCACGGCCAAGCTGTCGCCAGACCTTCCGGACGCCGTAGACCCGCCAGTTCTCTTCGAAGACCCGAAGGATCTCGGGGCGCAGAGCCTCGTCCCGGCGCGCCCGATCCGACAGCCGCGCCGGATCGGCCCGCTTGGCCAGATGTTCATAATAGGTGGACAGGGCAATCGGCAGCACGCTGCAAATCGGCTCGACCCCGTGCGCATCCCGATGCGCGTCGATAAAACCCACCATCACTTCGACCGGCGGTCGAGCCGCTACAGGCAGTGCTCGAAGCAGTGCCGCTCTGCCTTTCGCACCATCGCAAAATATGCGTTCGCCAGTGGGCTTGAACCAGTGGCGCCTGCACTGGCTCACCCTTGCGAAGGATCTCATTCGCCTGGCGCAGCTCGCGGTTCTCGCGTTCCAGCGCCTTCATCTTCTCGGCCATCTCGCTGGAGACGCCCGGACGCTTGCCGCTATCAACCTCGGCCTTCTTGACCCAATCGTTCAAGGTCTGCGGCGCGCACCCGATCTTCGCCGAAATCGACATGACCGCCTGCCACCGCGATCCATGCTGACCCTCATTGTCCAGGACCAACCGCACCGCGCGTTCACGCACTTCCGGAGAAAACTTGTTCGTTGCCTTGCTCATGATGCTCCACCTTACTCAGGAGTTGGAGCCTCCGACAAACCCGGCGCGGTTTAGGTCACTCTTAACTTCGACAGCCCAGTTTTCCAAAATAGCCACCTGCGGCAGGCGGATACCGAGATTGAAGCCGAGTTGCGCCGAGTTAAGAAAGAGCTAGCGCGCGCAATTTAGGAGCGCGACATCCTAAAAAAGTCTGTTCTTCGGTGAACCAGTTTCGCTTCATCTCTGGTTCTCTCATGTAGGCCAGAGTCTAAATCAAACTGGATTAGCTCCGAGGGGGCAGCGTCACGGGCAAGAACTCATTATTTCTGCTCGGACATCCCGCGGTGGTCGTGGCGCTCCTATGACGAATTTGCCCTGAAGGCCATCCTTCTAAGTCAACGAAAAAGGACGCAGCATTAAGGCGTGGAATCAAACATATAAGCGACCCTCAGCTCTTGCGACGGCAAGGCTTCAACGTATCGGTGTCACGGCCTGCGAAAACGCATTTTGCGCCTCGGCGGTGTCGCGGACGGCTTTCATGAACAATCGCAATGTGGCCGTGGGGGCGATCTTGCGGGGCATCAAGAATTGCGCGTCATAGCGGAACTCAGGCTCAAAAGGCACCGGCACCAAAGGCACCGGTAGATAGCCGATGATGGGAAAGGTGCTCATGAGCGCGACGCCTTTGAAGTGATGCGCCAGCCAAAGCGCCGCTTCGCCCGAAGACGCCTCCAGCATCTCGCGGGGGGTGGCGCCTTCGCTTAAGAGCTGACGCTCGATAAAGGCGCGTGAGCCGTGGCGCCGCGTCAGCAAGACCAGTTTTTCATCAATCAGATCGGCAGGATACGCCACTGCCTTTTGCGCAAGCTTGGTGCTGGGCGAGGCAAAGCAGTACAGCCGCGCGCGGCGAAAATTTATGCTGACGAGGTTCGGACTGCGCTGCTGGGTGTCGGTGATACCGATATCCAGATCTTCTTCATTCAGCGCGTCCAAGATCACCGGGGTCGAGCGGATCTCAAGCCGGATTTGGCACTCCGGCATCAGGCTGGCAAAGCGGCCAAGCGCCTCGGGGATAAACCCATGGGCGAAAAATGGCGGCGCGCCGACCCGGAGCACGGATGGCCCAAGGTTGGGGGGCACTGCCGGTCCGTTTGCCGCCGACAACACGGCATTTGCTTGTTGTAAAACGCCCTGAGCGGCAGCGGTCGGCAACAGATTGCGGCCCACCCGGTCAAAGAGCAACTTGCCGGTTTTGCGCTCAAACGACGCCAGCATCCGCGAAGCGGCAGGCTGGCTTAACCCAAGCCGATCCGCGGCGGCGGTCACGGTGCCCAGCTCCATCACCTGTTGGAACAGCCACAGCTCTCGCAGGGTCCAGTCAGGATATTCCATGCGAGCGCCTCCGTTATTCATGCACTTTATGCATGATTATAAGATTTGATGATGTAACAAAAGCATGAAAAACGCAGGGCCATGTCTGATGTCCACACTCCTCCCCCCCTGATCGCGCTCTGGCCCGGAGCAGAGGTCGTTTTTGACCGCGCCTGGCTGTCGCTGCCCGATGGGCGCGCGGGCGAGTTGTCGGATCTTGCGCTGGATCCTGCGGCGCTTGCTGATCTGCCATTGGTGATTTTCCAGACCGGATCGACCGACCGCGGGCAGGATAAGGCGGTGGCGCAGTGGTTTAATGGGCTGGGGCTGGCCTTTCTGGCGCCGCGCAGCCATCTGGTGCCAAACCGGATCAGCTATCAGTCGCCCGCGCCGATGGAGGTCTATCAGCGGGTGCATGACCTGCGCCGCAAAGAGATCGATTATTGCCTTTATCGGCTTCAAAAGGCGGGATTGTTCGACCTTGATCGCCTTGCGGTGATTGGGCTGTCTGAAGGGGCGGTGGCTGCGGCAACTTGGCGCCCCCAGCGTAATTGCCCCCGCGTTATCCTCGCCTGGTCGATGGAAGATAGTTACTTCGGCCGCGACATGACATTCCCGCACGACATCAACTGTCCGATCCTGAACGTGATCGGCGCCAAGGACCCATTCTTTGGCGCGCAGGGATCCTTGGCCAGTACCGACCAGGTGATCGGACATGGGGCCGAGGTCTTGGCTGATTACCCCAATACCAAGGTCATCCTTTACCCCAATTGCGGACACCGCGTGGCCGATGATCCGCAATGCGAAGCTGATGTCGTGAATTTTGTTGTTCAGCACTTGGCTCCAGCAGGGCTGTGCCGCCCCAAGAACCCCCAACAAAGGACTGCGTGATGAAGAAACTTTCGACTGCTGCCTTGCTCGCCGTCGCGTTGAGCGCCTCGCCGCTTGCGGCCGACACCCTTCGCGTCGGCCTCGCCGCCGGGCCAAGCTCGCTGGACCCGCATTTCCACAACATCGCGACCAACAACGCGATGATGCGCAACGTCTTTGACCGTCTGGTCCATATGGACGCGAATATGCGTCTGGTCCCGGCGCTGGCGGAAAGCTGGACCCCGATCGACGAGACCACCTGGGAAATCAAACTGCGCGCCGGCGTGACGTTCCACGATGGCACCGATTTTGAGGCCAGCGACGTGATCTACTCGGTCGAGCGCATCCCGAGCGTGCCGAATTCGCCCTCGGCCTTCACCAAATTCGTCAAGTCCATCGAAGCCATCGAAGTCGTCGATGATCTGACTTTGCGCATCAAAACCTCCGGCCCGGTGCCGCTGCTGGCCAGCGATCTGGCGCAATTCTCGATCGTGTCGAAACAATCGGCGGAAGCCTATCTGGCAGCCAACCCCTCGGCTGCCGCCTCGATCACCGAGATCGACAGCGCCGCCTTCAACTCGGGCGCGCTGGCGATTGGCACCGGCCCGTTTAGCGTGACCAAATGGGCCCCGGAAGAGACCCTGCATCTGGCGCGCAACGACGCTTATTGGGGCGACAAGCCGCATTTTGAGGCCGCTGAACTGCGTCCGATCCAGAACGATGCTGCCCGCCTTGCGGCGCTGCAATCGGGGGATGTCGATCTGATCGACGCGCTGCCAACCTCGGACGCGGGCAAGATCCGCGAAGACGCCAAATTCACCGTCTTCGAGAAGCCCTCGAACCTCGCGATCTATCTCCACATGGATACCGAGCGCGACGACACCCCCTTCGTCACTGCCAATGACGGTTCCAAGATCCAGAACCCGCTGAAGGATGTTCGCGTCCGTGAAGCGCTTTCGCTCGCGATCAACCGCGAAGGCATTGCCCGCGCGATCATGGATGGCGCGGCCAAACCCGCAGGCCAGCTCTTGGATGTCGGTTTTGCCGGTGCCTCTGAGAACCTGCCCGCGCCCGCCTATGACGCGAACCGCGCCAAGGAACTGCTGACCGAAGCTGGCTTCCCCGAGGGCTTCAAGATTACGCTGCAAACCTCGAACGACCGCTATGTCAACGACGAGAAGGTCGCCCTTGCCATCGCGCAGAATCTGACCCGCATCGGCATCACCACTGCAGTGCAGGCCGAGACCAAAGCCACCTATTTCGGCAATGCCTCGAAACAGGCCTATTCCTTCATGCTCTTGGGCTGGGGGTCCTCGACCGGCGAGCAGGGCTCGTCGCTGGAAGCGCTGCTCCACAGCTATGACGAGGAAAATGCTTCGGGTTCAGCCAATCGCGGTCGCTTCTCGGACGCCAAGTTCGACGGCATGATCACCGAGGCGATGCAGACGCTGGATGAAGCCGAGCGCAACGCCAAGGCGGCTGCAGCGGCGGAATACGGCATCGGCGAGCAGCACGGCCTGATCCCGATCCATTTCCAAAACAACCTCTGGGCTGCGCGCAAAGGCATCACCTTCGAACCGCGTGCTGACGCCTACACCATCATCGACACCGCCGCGGCTGAATAAGCTCGCCTTATCCCGACCAACAGGGGGGCCAAAAGGCCCCCCTGAACACAGAGAGCCCCTAGCCATGCTGCAGTTTTTGGTAAGACGCCTGTTGCAAGCCGTCGGCGTGCTTGCGGTGATGTCACTGCTCGTCTTCGTCGGCGTTTTTGCCATCGGCAACCCCGTAGATGTTATGATCGACCCCGCCGCCAGCGAGGCAGAACGCCAAGCGGCCATCGTGGCGCTCGGCCTCGATCAGCCGATGTGGCGCCAATATCTGACCTTCGTGGGCAATGCGCTTCAGGGCGATATGGGCAAGAGCTTTGTCTATAACCAATCCGCGTCTGAGTTGATCTTGTCGCGTCTGCCCGCGACCTTTGAACTTGCCGTCATGGCCATGCTGATCGCGGTGGCGATTGGTCTGCCGATGGGGCTTTGGGCCGGGCTGAAACCCGGATCCTGGGCCGACCGTCTTTTGATGACGATCTCGATCTTCATGTTCTCGCTGCCGACCTTTTGGGTGGGGCTGCTGCTTATCATGGGCTTTGCGGTGACGCTTGGCTGGCTGCCCTCAGGCGGGCGCGGCGAGACGCGCGAGCTTTTCGGCGTGCCCTTCGCCTTCCTGACCTGGGATGGTTTCCAGCATCTGCTGCTGCCCGCCTTCAACCTCGCGCTCTTCAAGCTGGCGCTGGTGCTGCGCATGGTGCGCGGCGGCGTGCGCGAACAGATGACCTCGGATTATGTGGCCTTTGCCCGCGCCAAGGGCGTGTCCGAGACCCGGATCGTGTTCAAACATGTGCTGCGCAACATCATGCTGCCAGTGATCACCGTGATGGGGCTTGAGTTCGGCAATATCCTCGCCTTCGCGGTGGTGACCGAGTCAATCTACGCTTGGCCGGGCATGGGCAAGCTGTTGATCAACGCGATCACCGTGCTCGATCGTCCTGTGATCGTGGCTTACCTGATGATCACCGTCTTCATCTTCATCGTGATCAACCTGATCGTCGATCTGACCTACACGCTGCTTGATCCGCGCGTGCGGACCGGAGGCGCGAAATGAGCGGAAATATTCCCGTGACGAAGCCCCCCTTCAGCCAGACCCCGATGGGAGAGCTGGTGAGCGACTTCACCGCCAACCCCTTTGCGGTTCTGGGCTTCTTTGGCCTTTTGGCGGTGATCATCTGCGCGATCTTCGCCCCCTATATCGCGCCGCAAAACCCCTATGATCTGATGACCCTCGACTTCATGGACGGCAACCTGCCGCCCGGATCAACGGGGGGCATGGGGCAGGTCTTCATGCTCGGCACCGATGATCAGGGCCGTGATGTCTGGTCCTCGATCCTCTACGGGTTGCGCACTTCGCTGGCGGTGGGCGCGGCTTCGGCCTTCATCGCCTTTGGCATCGGCTGTATCGTTGGCTTGATCGCGGCCTATGCGGGCGGTCTCACAGACACGCTCATCATGCGTTTGGTGGAACTCCAGCTGTCCTTCCCCGCGATCCTCATCGCCATGATCCTTGTTGCGGTGCTGGGGCAGGGGACGGACAAGATCATCCTCGCGCTGGTGGCGGTGCAATGGGCCTATTACGCCCGCACCATCCGTGGCCTCGCGCTGGTCGAAAAGGGCCGCGAATATATCGAGGCCACGCATGTGCTGGGCTTCAGCCACTTCCGCATCGTGCTGCGGCACCTGCTGCCGAACTGCATCCCGCCGCTGATCGTGATCGTGACCATGCAGGTGGCCTCGGCCATTGCGCTGGAAGCCACGCTTTCCTTCCTCGGCATCGGCCTGCCGCTCACCGAGCCCTCGCTCGGCCAACAGATCGCCAATGGCTACGGCTATATGCAGGCGGGCCGCTATTGGCTGAGCATCTTCCCCGGGGTGGCGCTTCTCTTCACCATCGTCTCGCTGAACTTGGTGGGTGACCATCTGCGCGACATCCTCAACCCCAAGACCCGGAGGCAGTGATGTTGCTGGAAATCAAGAACCTTGAAGTGGTCTTTCCGATGCGGCAGGGCGATCTGCGCGTGTTGCACGGGATCGATCTTGCAGTTGAGAAGGGCGAGATCCTTGGACTTGTCGGCGAAAGCGGCTCGGGCAAATCGGTGCTTTCAAAGGCGGTGATGGGGCTTTTGGCCAAACCGGGGCGCGCCTCGGGCGGTGAGATCCTGTTCCAAGGCCAAGACCTTCTCAAAGCCGATGCGAAGGCGCTGCGGTCTTTGCGCGGCAACCGGATCGCGATGATCTTCCAAGATCCGATGGCGACGCTGAATCCGGTGCTGCGCATCGATGCGCAGATGCTGGAGGCCGTGCAAGGCCACCGCAAGATGCCGAGCGCCGAGGCGCGCCGTCTCTGCATCGAGGCCCTGCGCAAGGTGGGCATCCCCGCGCCGGAAGAGCGCTTCCTCAACTATCCCCACCAGCTTTCGGGTGGTATGCGCCAGCGGATCGCCATTGCGACGGCGCTTTTGAATGACCCCGATCTGATCCTCGCCGATGAGGCGACGACCGCTTTGGACGTGACCATTCAGGCGCAGATCCTCTCGGAAATGAAGGCGCTTTGCCGCGAAAGCGGGACGGCGCTGGTCTGGGTGACCCATGATCTGGCGGTGGTGTCGGGCATCGCAGACCGCATTGCGGTGATGTATGCGGGCCGGATCGTCGAATGCGGCCCAACCCAAGAGGTGCTGTCGCGCCCCAAACACCCCTATACCCAAGGGCTGTTGGATTCGGTGCCTTCGGCCGCCCAGCGAGGTCAAGATCTGCGTCAAATCCCCGGACTGATGCCATCCCCCTCGGCCTTGCCGCCGGGTTGCGCCTTTAACCCGCGCTGTCTCCGCGCAAAAGAGGCCTGCCGCAGCAACCAGCCGGTGATGACGCAGACCCCGACCGGCGCATTCGCCTGCTTTAACCCGTTGTCCGAAGGAGACCGCGCATGACCGCCCCCCTTCTTTCTGTTCGCAACCTGGGGCGCAAATTCGTGCAGAAACCCTCGGCGGTGGCGGTCGCGGCGTCGCTTCTGACCACCGGCAAGCGCCCGGTGCAAAAGGCCGTGCGCGCGGTCAACGACATCAGCTTTGATCTGGGCCCGGGCGAGGCGCTTGGCTTGGTGGGTGAATCTGGTTGCGGCAAATCGACGGTGGCCCGCCTGATCACCGGGCTGATCACGCCCGACCAAGGGGCGATCACCTATAAAGGGGAAACCCTTGCCGCGATGGCGCGCAAAGATCGGCTTAAAATCCAGATGGTGTTCCAAGATCCGCTGGGTTCTCTGGATCCTCGCATGCGGCTTGGCGATCAAATTGCCGAAGGGGTGCGGGTGCATAACATCGTACCGGCGGCTGAACTGAAGGACTATCTTGCGGGCATCTTCGCCGATTGCGGCATTGACCCGGTGCTGGCGCAGCGCTATCCGCACCAAGTCTCGGGCGGGCAGCGGCAACGCTTTGGCATCGCCCGGGCCTTGGCGATGAAGCCCGATCTGGTGATCTGCGATGAACCGGTGGCGGCACTCGACGTCTCGATCCAAGCCCAAGTGATCAACCTCTTGGCACGGCTGCGGCGCGAACGGGGGCTGTCCTACATCTTCATCAGCCATGACCTGAACGTGGTGCGCCACCTCTGTGACCGGGTGGCGGTGATGTATCTGGGCAAGCTCATCGAGATCGGTGACGCCGCCGAAGTGCTCAGCGATCCGCGCCACCCCTATACAAGCGCGCTTGGCGACGCCGCCCCGCGCGTCACGCTGGATGCGCAGGAGTTCCGCGCGATCAAGGGCGAGATCCCCTCGCCGCTGAACCCGCCCAAGGGTTGTTTCTTCAATCCGCGCTGCAGCCTCGCGACGGATCTCTGTCGCAGCGAAGCGCCAGAGCTGCGCGATCTGGGCGCGCGCAAAGTGGCCTGTCACACCCCGCTCTAACATGACACTACTCAAACGCCCGCCGCTCCGGCGGGCGTTTGAGTCTGCGACGACTTTGGACTATGGGTGGCGAGCCCTTAAGGCAAGCGGGGCACTCGCAAAGCTGCGCTGGGCAAAAGGATCAGCAAACCGTTCGGGCGGATTGCTTGCCCGACGAAGGTTCTGCAAACCGCCCGATGGATTTGTCGATGGGGGCGGGGCGAACCCGCCGCAGCCCTTAGCTAAATGACGACAAGGGGTTAACTGTCGAAGGCATAACCGGCCTCCCGCCCCGTATTGGTGTTTACTGCGCGGCTTTGGCGGCGGCGTCACGGGCGGCTTTGGCCGCGGCTTGCTCTTCTGCGTCCAGTTTGCCGTCTCCATTGGCGTCAACTTTTCTAAAGTTCGCCTCAATGACCTCCGGCTGCGCCTTTGCCAAACGCTCTCCAAAGTCAGCGTGGCGCAGTTCGCCAGCTTCCATCCACTCTTGCAGGCTCACATTGCCATCTAGGTCCGTGTCGAATGGGTGGTTCTCGCTCTGAGCGAAGCTGGGCGAGGCGGAAGCGAGGCCAGCGGTCAGGGCAATCGTGTAGGCTAGGCGCATTGCGGTACTCTATAGATAACGATGAGACATTGTTTGGTCGCCTGTCCCGCCCCGACGCAGACTGGCTTTGCAGCCGAAAAGGCGATCGAAAAAGGGGCAGAAAGTGCAGCTCTGAGGGAAAACAACTTAGAGCTGTGCAGGCGCTCTCAATGCAGTCACGCGCTGTTTGCAAAGGCCGCTGGGAGAGGGATGCCAGTCGGCTTCTGCGCGGTTCTGTCCTCTGTCGCGCGGAGGAAGCAGCCAGATCGAATATAAAGCTGATCCGCCTGTTCATCGCCATTTGACGGGTAAGCCTGCTTCGCCATTCCATCTGGCCGTCAGGGCAGGGGGGGGGCCATCGAGGCGGAAGCGCGCTTCGATCCTGCAGTTGCCGCAGCCACTGAGCGGGCCCTCGGTATTCGAAATTTCAAATATTAAAATTTAATTTCATTTTGCTTGACCAGCCACTGCGCCGCCAGAATAGTGGTGCAGAACGTGCAGGGCGTTCGTCCAAGTCAAAGCATGTCTGCGGGGGGGGGGCATTTCATCGGGATGGTCGGACCTCTAGATCTCGTGAACTTTTTTAACGGCCAAAGTTCAGTTCCTATACCCCGGCGCGGCGGTTCATCTGCACGAGCATCCAGACTATGCCGCTCTAAAGTTAGAAAAAAATTGGAAGATTGACTTTGATATGACCACCTTACCCCCCCCTCACGCGAAGCGCGACCTCACGGGCAAAACCTCTCTGATGCTGATGCTTGCCGATCCGGTTGCGCATATTCGTGGCTCGGCTCTGATCAATGATCGGTTTGCGGCATTGGGCCATGATGCGGTCATCGCACCATTACATGTCACGCCGTCAGACTTGCCGGCTTTGGTCGCAGCAGTCCGGCTGATGCAGAACGTGGCGGGCTTGGGGGTTACGATCCCGCATAAGATCTCGGTGATGCCGCATCTCGATGCCGTGACCGAGGCCGCGCAGCGGGTCGGTGCGGTGAATTTCGTGCGCCGCGATCCGGATGGGCGGCTGATTGGCACCAATACCGATGGTGCCGGGTTTGTGGCAGGGCTGAACGCTGCTGGCATCGCCATAAGCAATCAAACCGCGGTTATGGCCGGGGCAGGTGGCGTGGCGCGGGCCATCGCGTTTTCACTGGCCGAAGCCGGCCTGCGCGAGTTGCGCATCTTGAACCGCGATTATGACAAAGCAAGCGCGCTGGCCCAAGCGGTCCACGCCGCCTTCCCGACCTGTGCGGCAAGTGCCATCAAATCCGAGGATAGCCCGCAAACCCCTGATTTGGCGATCAATGCCACCTCGCTCGGGATGGCCGAAGGGGACGCGCTGCCGATGCCAATCAGCTGGCTTGCGGCGAAAACCGCGGCGGTTGAGGTCGTGGTGAACCCGGCCCAAACCGCCTTTTTGATCGCAGCCGAAGCGCTTGGCTGCCGCACGCTTGAGGGCGCCGCCATGCTGCGGCCCCAGCCCGATCTGGTGGCCGAATTCTTCGGCCTGCCGCTCTCATCCTAACCTCTAATGAAGAAAGTCATCGCTGTGCAAATCACCGGAGAAACGGATCTTTTCTACATCGTCGGCTCGCCAGTGCGGCATTTCCGCTCGCCCGGCCTGTTCACCGCGCAATTTGCCGCGAAGGGCCGCGATGCGGTTGCCGCGCCCTTGCATGTCTTGCCGCAAGACCTGCCGGCGGCATTGGAATTTGTGCGCCGGACCGACAATATCAAAGGCCTGTGCATGACCATCCCGCATAAGATCGCGGCGGCGGCTCTGGTCGATCAGCGCACCCCGGCTGCCGAGCGGACCGGCTCGGTCAACTTCATCCGGCGCGAATCCGACGGCACTTTGACCGGCCATAACATCGATGGCGAAGGCTTTATGCGCGGCTTGGTGGGCACAGGCTTTGACCCCGCAGGGGCCAAGGTCATTCAGATCGGCTCGGGTGGGGTGGGGCGTGCCATTGCCTTCTCCTTGGCGGCTGCTGGCATTGCCAGCCTGACCCTCATCAACCGCAATGTGGAAAAAGCCGCCACGCTTGCGGCCGAGGTTGAGGCCGCGACCGGCGTGCCTTGCCGCGCCTTGGCAGCGGATGAGGCGGCCCCGCTGGCCGAAGCCGATCTGGTGGTGAATGCGACATCCTTGGGCATGGGCGGGGAGGGCGGATCGCCGCTGGCCTTGGCCGGATTGCGGTCCAGTGCCACCGTCGCCGATGTGGTGATCTCGGCCACCGACACGCCCTTCACGGCTGAAGCGCGCGCGCTTGGCTGCCGCGTGATGCAAGGCGGCGCCATGCTCGCCCCACAGATCGAGCTTTGCGAAGAGTTCCTCTACGGCTGAAGCCATCACTTTCGTCGTCACGGACTGTCGCAAGTCAAGCTCCGTGACGGCCCATCAAGCCAAAGGCGCGCGGGGGGGCGAAGCGCGCCTGCGCGCCATTTTGTCCGGCATGCCCCGATACTGAGCGGCCGCCGACACGCAAGCTGAGGGAGGAGAATGCATTGGGATTTTTGAACTATAAGGTGCGGCCGCGGATTTTGGTGGTGGGCAATGGTCACAGCTATGACCGCACCGCCTTCATGGCGATGTTTGAAAGCTTTACCGGCATGGAATGCTTTTTGGTCGAACATCCTTTGGCCGAGCAAGTCCTGAACCCGCAAAGTCTGGCCGATGTCGATGCGGTCGTGCTTTACGACATGCCCGGTGGCGATCCTTGGGCCGGCGATGGCTATCAGGTTGAACCCTCGGCCGCTTTGAAAGCCGGCTTGCCCGCCATGCTAGAGGCTGGGATTCCCATCGTCGCCCTGCATCACGCGATCGCCGCTTGGACGACCTGGCCCGAATATGCCGAGGCTTTGGGCGGGGCCTTGTTCCATTTCCCCGGCAAGCTGCGCGGCAAAGAGGTGCCGGATGGTGGCACCCGCGCCGGGCTTGCCATGACCATCACCGCCGAAGATGCCTCCCATCCGCTTTTCAAAGGGTTGCCCCCCAGCTTCACCCTGACCGACGAGGCCTATTTGATGGAGGTCTTTGAAGACAGCGTGGATGTGGTGGCCCGCAGCGATGTCGAATATTCCTGCCGCAACCTCTATTCGCTGAAACTTGCCATGACAGGCGAGCGGCGCTCCAATCGCGGCTGGGAGCGGCCCGATGGCAGCAATGCTGTGGTTTGGACCAAGCGCTCCGGGCGCTCGGCCTTGGCCTATATCCAGCCGGGCCATGACGATGCGGCCTATGCGAACCCGCATTATCGCCAGCTTGTGCGCAATGCGATTGAATGGGTGATCTCGGAAAGTGATCGCAGCAATGGCTGATATGGAGCTGCTGATCTCGGTGGGGCCGAACCCACGGGCCGTGCGCTTTTTCATGGCGGAGAACGGCCTGACGCTTCCCGAGCGGGTGATTGACCTGCCGGGAGGTGAGAACCGACGGGCGGAATTTCTGGCGATCAATCCGGCGGGCCAATTGCCGGTGCTGCTTTTGGCTGACGGCTCTGCAATCGCTGAGGCGCCGGTGATCTGCAACTATCTGGCCGAGCATTTCGGCACCCCGGCTTTGACGGGGGACACCCCGCGCGCGCGCGCCGAAATCCAGATGTGGCTGCGCCGGGTTGAGCAGCATTACACCTCGGTGCTGACGGCAGCCTTCCGCTACGGGCCCGGATTGGCGGTGTTTTCAAACCGGGTCCGCTGCCTTCCCGAGGCAGCCGAGGGGATGGCGGCGCTGGTGAAAGATGGTGAAGCATGGCTGAATGCTCAGCTGGCGGAACGTGAATGGTTGGCCAATGACCGCCTCACGCTCGTCGATATAGTGTTGTTTTGCTTCGTAGATTTCGCCGAGAAACGCGCCGGATTGCCCTTGGACAGCTCAAACATCCACCTTGCCAAATGGAAAGAGCGCGTCGCTGCGCGACCTGGCGCAACTTTAACCGAGGCTTTGCCGCGCTAGCTTTGGCGCGCGGGTTGATGTGGATTTAGGCGGATCGCTGAGTGGGGCCGGGTCGAGATCGACCCGGCCCCTTACTCGAACCTGCGTTAACCTCTACGCCATTTGTCGCTTGATCGGAGATGATCAAAGCCCTTTGCGTCTTGGCCCAACACTCTGCGACAGCGCCGCCTGTGATCGACCGTGCGCCGCTCAGGCTGGCGGGTTACTTGCCCAACCCGCAGGGGTGATTGCGAAAAAGGCCGTGGCCAAGCCTTTGCTCCGATAGATCAGCTCGGTGCCCGCAGGCAGCCAGATCGTATCGCCCGGCTCCAGTCGATGCGTGACATCGCCTACCACCACTTCGAACAGATCTTCGCAGGCATGACAGAACAGGATCTCGTCATACCAAACCGTGAAGGGCAGCTCGGAATCGCGGAAATAGACGACGCCGCCAGACATGCTGGCCCCCGTTAGGTCATTGAACAATTCATTCGGAGAACAGCCGCGCGGGCTGAAGGGTTTTGCATCGAGATCAGCAAGTTTGTACAGGCTCGGGCTCAGCGTAGGCGTGGTATCGGTCATTCTTTTTCCTTGGAAAGTTTGGCGGCCCTTCGGGGCCGCCCATGCAGTGAGATCAGTGGAAATCTTCCATCGCGTCGAGATCCTCGAGCGAATGGACCACAAGCCGCTCGCGGCGGAAGCCGACGCCTTCGCGTTTCGGCATGTCAAACTCGCGGGCGAATTTATGGCCCGAGTAGACGGCCTCGGCCATGGTGCCCGGCGACCAAGCATCGCCAACCTGCGTGACACCGACCTTGCCCGCCAAGACCTCGGCGCGTTGCGAGATGGCATCAAACAAGGCCGAGCCGGGTTTGCGCATCCCAACCACGACCACCGCATCCGCCGCAACATCCTGCGCCGCATGGGTGTGCAATTGGGTCAATTGTGCCTGCCCTGCGGTGATCGAGGTCACGATGTGATGGGTGACCATCTTCACCCCCAGATCGCTCAGGCGGCGATAAACCATTGATTTCTCGCCGGTAAAGCGCAGCATATTCGACACATCGCTGTCAGATGTGACCAAAGTCACCTCTGCGCCGGCCAGCTTCAGCGCCTCGGCGATGACGCCGCCCATGATGTAGGATTCTTCATCATAGACGATGACATTGCCGGTGATCGAAACCCCCGCCATCACATCATCGGGCGTATAGACCCGCGCATCAGCGGTCCGAGGAATGGCGGTGCGGTTGAAGCGGCCAATGCCGTCATCCATCCATTTGGCCCCATCGGCGACGACGATATGGTCGAAGTCATGGCCTTCAAGATCCTCGGCCGAGACGGGATTGCCCAGATAAGTGGTCACATTCGGCAGCTTGTGCAGCTGGCCAATCCGGTAATCCGCAACCCGGCGATAAGAGGACAGGCCCGGCAGGCGCGACTCGCGCAACGACCGCCCGCCAAGCTCTTTGTCGCCTTCAAACAAGGTGACCTCATAGCCACGCTTGCCCAAGGTCACCGCGGTTTCAAGCCCCGAAGGCCCGCCGCCGATCACAAGGAACTTCTTCTCCGAGCGTTTGCGCGGGAATTTCTCCGGGTGCCAGCCGCGCCGCCATTCTTCGCCCACGGTTGGGTTCTGCGTGCAGCGGATCGGGCCGCCAGCATTCTTGGTCATCAGGCAAATGTTGCAGCCCACACATTCGCGGATATCCTCGATCCGGTTCTCGCGGATCTTATTGGGCAGGAAGGGATCGGCGATCGAAGGCCGCGCCGCACCGATCATGTCGAGATGGCCTTTGCGGATCAGCGACACCATCCGGTCGGGCGAGGTGTAGCGGCCAACCCCCACCACAGGCTTGGTCGTCACCTGTTTCACAAAGGCAGTGAAGGGCTCTTGGAAGCCTTCATCGGTGAAGCGCGCCGTCATCATGTCAAAATCGCAATCGTTGACATTGACGTCCCAAAGGTCGGGCATCTCGCCCAAGGTCTCGACCACGCGGCGGCCGTCATCGGTGCAGGTGAAGCCATCTGCCCCGACCAACTCATCGGTGCCAAAGCGGATGGCAACGGCGCAATCGTCGCCAACCTCTTGCTTGGTGTCCTCCAGCAGTTCGCGCAAGAAGCGGACACGGTTGACGAATTCCCCGCCGTATTCGTCGCGGCGCATCTGGTTCATCTTGGGCGACAAGAGATCATAGGCCAGACCGATGGCATGGCTGGCGTAGACATAGATGATGTCAAAGCCGATATCGCGGGCGCGCCGGGCGGCTGCACGGTGGTAATCACGGATCTCTTTAAGATCCTCACGCGTGGCTTGGCGCACCATCGAGGGCAAATTGTTCACAAAGCGCGGCATCGCCGAGATCGGACGCTCGCGGCTCATCCGGTTGTGCGAAACGCTGCCGCCATGACCCAGTTCCACCCCGGCCAGCGCTTTTTGCCGATGCACCGCATCGACCATCAGCCGCATCCCCGGCAAGTCGCTGTCATCCCAGATATTCTCGATCGAGAAGGGATACGAATCTGCGGTCGGGTGAACCATGCAGATTTCGGTATTGATCACCCCCCAACCACCCTCGGCCTTCACCTCGCGGAATTTGGCGGTGGATTGCGGCATGGTGGTGCCCATGCCGGTGCAATGGGGCACTTGATAAAAGCGGTTCGGCGCGACTTTCGGGCCGATCTGCACCGGCTCAAACAGGATTTTATAGCGATCATCGGTCTGCATCGACATCTCCGGCATAGGCTGTGCTGCGGGAAAAGATTGGGACGGTCGGCTTCCAAAAATCGGGGCCCTCGCGTCCAACCCTGTGCCGCAGGCGTGGCTGACGGATGGTTGATAGCAGTCCAAAATCGCGGCAATATTTCCAGAATCGTCAAAAATATTTCCGTAATGGTAGAGAATGCTGTGCAGTTTGGCAGGTCTGCTTTACGGGGGGCAGGAAAGCGGCGCGTCTCTGATCCCGCGCCACCGACCTTGATTTAGGATTTCGTGGCTGGGACATGAGAAGATGATCCGCGTTGCTTTGGTGAATATTGGTGAAATCTCGCTCTACACCGCCTTGCTGGTGATCGAGCCATTTCGCGCGGCAAACCGGTTAAGCGACAGGGATGCCTACAGCATCAGCCTGCTGTCCTCGGATCATCCGGTTCAGGTGACGATCCCCGGATTTTCCATCCCGACCTTGCCGATCCGCGAGGCGCAGGGCCAGTTTGATGTGATCCTTGTGCTGTCGTGCTATGAATGCCCGCCTCAGCAATGGCGGCCGGCACTCGCTTGGGTCAAAGCCCAGGAAAGACACGGGGCGCTGATTGGCGCGCTGGACAATGCGGTGATGTATTTTGCCATCTCGGGGCTGCTCGATGGCTACCGCGTGGCGGCGCATTGGGCCTTGCACAGCGTTCTTGAGGAGAAGTTCGCCGCGATCACCTTGGTCGACAAGCGGTTCGAGATTGACCGAAAGCGCGCAACCTCGCCCGGCCATATGGCGGCCGTCGACCTGTCGCTTGAGGTCATCGAGCAGATGTCTGGCGGGGCACTGACGCGTGCGGTGCGCAATGACATCATCTATCCCGAACGGCCCGAGCAAACCCAATCGCAGGTGCAAGACATCTACGCGCGCAATCCTTACATGAGCCAAGGCCTGCGCAAGGTCATCGAGGCCATGAAGCAGAATATCTGTCCGCCCTTAGCCCTGTCAGAGATTGCGGACCTTGCCGAGATGGAACCACGCGCCATGCAGCGCGCTTTCCTGCGGATGTTCGGCCAATCGCCCAAGCAGTATTACACCACCCTAAGGCTGCAGCAGGCGCGGGGCATGCTGCAGTTCAGCGACATGAATGTGCATGACATCGCCTCGGCCGTCGGCTTCAGCAGCTATGCAGGCTTTTTCAAATCGTTCCGGTCACGATTTGGCAGCTCTCCCACCGATTGCCGCAAAGACTTTCAAGAGGGCCAGTCCCTACCAAATGGCCGCAGAGTCTATTGAGCGCACCGCAAAGTCCTTAGCCGCGCGCAATCGCGATAAGCTGCTGCAACTCGGCAAGGCTTTGGCGGCCAAACCGGCCATCATTGCCCGCGATGAACGTCGGCGTCCCGCTGAGCCCCATGTGATCGCCAAGATCCATCGACTGCCAGATATGGCCCGAGACATCGTCGCTGTTCATGTCGCGCTTCAGCTGCGCGGTATCAAGCCCCAGATCGCCCGCGATCCGAAGCGCCGCATCTATGTTCAGTCCGCGCTTGGCCGACAGCAGGCCGTGATGCATCTGCCAGTATTTCTTCTGCTTCAGGCTGGCCAGTGACACCCGCGCCAGCTCTTCCGAGCTGGGCCGCAGCACCGGCCATTCGCGCAGCACGATCCGTAGGTTTTTATCCCCAGCGATCAGCTTTTGCAAAAGTGGCGGCACCTCGCGGCAAATCGGACAATTGTAATCAAAGAACTCGGTCAGAGTGACATCGCCCTTGGGATTGCCCAAGACGGGCGAGAAGGGTTGCCGTTCAATGGCTTCACGCAGCTCGGCTGGCATCTCGTTGTCATTGGCAAGGACCGGAGTGGCCGCAACAAGGCCTGCCGCACTGGCGGTCAGCAGAAGGTTACGTCTTGTCAGCATCTTTCGGCCCCCAAATCGCCTGTCATTCCCAAAACCCGCGCCCCGCTCCGCGCGTGGCGGGATTTGTCTTTATCGCTTGTTAAGGGTTTGTCGTCTCAGACAGGAAAAAGCCAGAGTGGACAGGTCACGACGGCGTGTGAAAGCGGGGCAGGGCCTCGTAAGGACAGCTGCGTTCTTATTATTGCAAATTAATGCAATCGTACTATTTAAGGCATCGTGCGGCGCAGCTAAAGCGCAATAGGCGGCAGAAAGAGTAAGCAATGATCCAGACACCCGAAGTGACAGGCTTTTACGACCCCCGTACCTTCTCGGTGCAATATGTGGTCGCCGATCCGGACAGCAAGCTCTGCGCGATCATTGATCCGGTGTTGGATTTTGACGAAAAGTCCGGTCAGACCGACACGATGAACGCCGATAAGATCCTGCAATTCGTGGCTGAAAAAGGCTATCGGGTTCAATGGGTTCTCGACACCCACCCCCATGCTGACCACTTCTCGGCGGCCTCTTACTTGAAGGCAAAAACCGGCGCGCCTATCGCCATTGGTGAAAAGGTGCGCGAGGTGCAAAAGCTGTGGAAGGGCTTTTACAACTGGCCCGACTTCCCCGAAGACGGCCGCCAATGGGACAAGCTTTTCGCCGATGGTGAGCGTTTCAAGCTGGGCAATATCGACGCCCGCGTCATGCTTTCGCCGGGCCATACGCTGGCCTCGGTGACCTATGTGATCGGAGATGCGGCTTTCGTGCATGATACGTTGTTCATGCCCGACAGCGGCACCGCGCGGGCCGATTTCCCTGGCGGCTCGGCCAAGGCGCTTTGGGACAGCATTCAGGCGATCCTTGCTTTGCCCGACGCCACGCGGCTTTTCACCGGCCATGATTACCAGCCGGGCGGACGCGAGCCTTTGTGGGAAAGCACCGTGGCCGAGCAGAGGGCCAAGAACAGCCATATCTCGGTCCATCTGACCGAAGCGGCCTATATCGCCGCCCGCGAGGCCCGCGATGCGACCCTGCCAATGCCGAAACTGATCCTGCATGCTTTGCAGATCAACACCAATGCTGGCCGCCTGCCAGAGCCGGAAGCCAATGGGCGGCGCTATCTGAAAATCCCGCTCGATCTTCTCAGCGCGCCTTGGGGGAGCTGACGCCATGACCACCGCCATCGACAGCCTGCTGCCTGAAACGCAGCCCCTGCAAGCCCGCGCCGCCGAGGCGACACGCTTTCTTAAGCTCTTGGCCAATCAAGACCGCTTGATGGTGGTCTGTGCGCTTGTCACCGGTGAGCGTTCGGTCCGCGATTTGGAAGACAGTCTTGGCATCCGCCAGCCCGGCCTTAGCCAGCAGATCGCTGGTCTGCGCGAGGCGGGGATCATCCAAGGCCGCAAGGCTGGCAAACACATCTTCTACCACTTGGCCGATCCCAAAGCGGCCGAGGTTGTCGCAACGCTGTATCGGCTGTTCTGCGCGCCCGGGGCGGCAGAGAAAGAGGGTTCAAATGACTGAATTCACACCCATCTTGTCTTTGGCAGGGGGCGCGATGATCGGGCTTTCTGCGGTTTTGCTCATGGCTTTGCATGGCCGCATCGCCGGGATCAGCGGCATGCTGCAAGGCCTCTTGCCGCCCTTCGCCAAGGATTGGGGATGGCGCGCGGCCTTCCTTGTCGGCGCGATCTTCGCCCCGGTGCTGATCTTGGTCATGACCGGCTGGCGCCCCGCATTTGACGCTTCGACCCCAACGCTTTGGCTGGTGATCGGCGGTTTGATCGTTGGCGCGGGCGTGCAACTGGCCTCGGGCTGCACCTCGGGTCACGGGATTTGCGGGATGTCGCGGCTTTCGGCGCGCTCCATCGTTGCAACGCTCAGCTTCATGATCTCCACCGCGGTCACCGTCTATGTGATCCGCCACATCATCGGAGGCTTCTAAGCCATGCGCGTCTTTTCCGCTTTGCTGATCGGCCTCATCTTCGGGGCAGGCATCGCTGTCTCGGGCATGATTAACCCGGCCAAGATCTTCAATTTCTTCGATATTGCCGGCACATGGGATCCGTCCTTGGCCTTCGTGATGGGGGGCGCGCTGGTCGTCACCTTCATCGGCTACCGCTTGGTCTGGCGCCGGCAACGCCCGGTCTTCGACAGCCAATTCCACCTGCCGACCCGCAAGGATCTTGACCCTGCGCTGATCGGCGGCGCGGCGCTTTTCGGCATTGGCTGGGGCATCGCGGGCTTTTGCCCCGGTGGTGCGATCCCCGCCCTAGGCTTGGGCGAGGCTCAGGCCTTCATCTTCGTGGCCGCCATGCTGGCCGGTCTTTGGGGCATGCGCCTTTTGCGCAGCTTGAAAGGCTAAGCCTATGTCGCTGGATCTGAAATTCTGTCTCGCGCGAAGGCCATCCGGCTTTGGAGGCGCAATCGGCAATAAACCTCTGGGGCGCAGGATAAAGAGTTCCGCAACATCAATCACTTAGTCGCGCGCCGCTAAGGCTTTTGGCGCCTCACTCAGTGCGGCACTGACCAACTGTTTCAGCGCCTCCTTTTGCGCACGCGCTGGGCCGGTAAGATCCAGCGTGGCCAGCGAAAGCCGCTCTGCCGCATCCTGCCTTGCGATGGCAAAATGCTGGCAAAGCGGCTCGGCTGGCAGATCGGCGTGATGGGGGTAAAGCAGCATCACGTTTTGGCAGTTGTAAAGCTGCGCATAGGCCATCAGCTGATAGACATCAGACTGCGCAACGCCTTGCTTAGGGTCATTAATCCGCGGCACGATCCGCTTCCATTTCGTATCGATGACCATTACGACACGGTCGTCTTGCCAGACAAGAATATCCGGCTTGGTGCGAAACCGCCCGTTGTCTCCTTCATAAAGGCAGTCGCGTTGACCAGTTTGCGCGCGGACCCGCAGCCCCGAGCCTGCCAGCGCTTGGGACAACAGCCGCGCAACAAACTTCTCAAAAAGCACATTCATTTCAAAGAGAAGCGCATGACCTTCGACCGCGCCGCCGCTGGTTTGCTGATGGCGCTCTATCAGGAACAGCCGCGCCAGCGCCAAAAGATCGCGCCAGCGCTGGTTTGAGCGGTCAAGGGTGATCTGCTCCCACCGCAAAGCCTTTGGCGCCACCTGCGCGACATCGGCATAGACAAAGCCCAACTCGCGCAGGCTGCGCTGGTTGTCCGGTGCCTGTGCCAGCCGGGTCAGCTTGGCGATCGTGGCGCGCATCACTTGGTTCAATGCGATATCGGGTGAAAGCGCGTCAAACCGACAGGCAAGCCGTTGCGGCGACACCGCAAGCACCGAGAATTGCCGGGTGACATCAAGCCGTCCCCGCAGCGTGGTAAGGTCTTCTTCTTGCTCAATATAGTGGCGCGGCATGCCGATCCGGACCGCATCGGTCAGCTTGTTGCAAAAGAGCCGGATCATCAGCTCAAGCACTGTGTCGCGCTGCCAAGCAAGCGACGTCATGGCTCCCGTATCAATGGGCAGCTCGTGCACCGTGCTTAGCATATGGATCAGCCGCTGGCGCAGGCGCGCCTCGCTCACGGGCCCTTCGCCGGCGCCTTCAATCTTGGGCAGAATTTCCAATTGGCAGTCCGAGGTCGCCAAAACCCCAACCACACCGCGCGCGCGCAGCCCTTTGCGTCCGTGCTCAAGCACCCCCTCACCACTTTTGCCCGCAAAGCGTGAGCCGCGCGCCAGCGCCGCCAGCCTGTCGGCTTGGCCCTGCGGCAAGCTCTCGTTGTCCAAGCCGTAATCGATGCGCTGCCATTCGCGGATGGTGCGGCGGATCATGGGGCCAGAAGTCTTTCGTAGTCAAAGCCTTCGTCTTCGCCGCGCAGCGCCCATCGGTACCGCAAAGCCGCGTCGCTCTCTTCAAACCCCGGAGGCGCTTTCAGCCGCTCGCGCGTCAAAAAGCCCCCTTTGATTGGTCCCTCATGTGGTTCCAGATCGCCCAGAACGGCCGCGCTCTTCGCCCAATCCTCAAAGAAATACTCGGCCAGCAGCGGGATCACCTTGTGGCGCATCACCGCATCCACGTCCCTGCGCGAGGTGCAGCTGGTGAAATAGGCATGCCCGATCTGGTGCTCGCGGTCGTAAAGATATTCGATCCGCGCGTTCATCCTTTCCAGCAAAAGCGGCAGGTTAAGCCCGGTCTCCGCAGCGGCCTGCGCCAGCACCGAAGGCTTTGGCATCATCTCCCGAAAGCTGAACCGCCGCCGCAACGCCGTATCGAGAAGCGCGATCGAGCGGTCAGCCGTGTTCATCGTGCCAAGGATGTGCAGATTGGACGGCACCCCGAAATGATCCCCCGAATAGGGCAGTTGCAGCGTCAAGGCATTGGCTTGTCCAAGCCGCTTGTCAGGCTCAAGCAAAGTGATCAACTCGCCGAAAACCTTGGAAATATTGGCCCGGTTGATCTCATCAATGATCAGCACAAAGGCCTGAGGGTCGGTCTTTGCTTCGGGAAGGGAGCTGTTGAGATAGCGCTCAAGCGCCGTGACGTTAAGGCCGTCTTGGCGCAGGCGGTAGATTGTGGGCTGGATGAAGTTGGTATGGTAGATCTCATGCACGGGCACGCCGTCAAGGTTCAGCCACAGCCAGCGCACCTTACGCCTATGGCTAAATCTGCCGTCAGGACGCGGGACATATTCGTAATCGCCAATGACCTCACCAATGGCCCGGATCAGGGAGTTTCCTTTTGAGACTACGATAATATCGTTAATGCTCAGGCGGTTGCGGAAGGTGTCGGTGTGCAGAACTTGGCCCGATTGCGACGTTACTGGCCCTTCCAGTTTGCCCTCGCTCTGGCAGGTCTCAAGGATGGCGGCTGCGCTGGAATATTTGTCTGCCGACCAGTCGATGTCTTCCCAGTCAAGATATGTGTAGCCGTCCTTGATCGCCGCGTCGAAAACATCGGAATCCACCGTGCCATGTGCGCGGCCAATCGACATTTTGAACACCTGCCGACCGGCAAGCGAGACCGCATTTTCTCCATGCACCGGCCCGCGATTGTCCTGTGCGCGCTTGGCGATGCGGCGGAAAATGCCGGGCTTGGTTTCAAGCCGGAACCCGGTGCCTTCAGCCCCATCCCCCGCGTCGGTCGTCGGCTGGCGGCCTTCGATGAACTCTTCGTAGGAGAGTGACTGATGGAAGGTGACGAACGCGATCCGCTCTTCGCTCACCAACCGCTGATAGGCGGCCATAACAGCCGCACGATCCTCAGGCACTGGCTCACCGCAGAGCCGCAAAGCCTCGGCAGCCGTCGCATAGGTCTTGCCGGTGCCGGGGGGGCCATAAAGGATCAAGTTTACGGGCAAGGGCGATGTGTTGCCCGTCGCGGGCCCCCTTTGCTCGGTGATCGAGGCTTCTAAAGCGGGCGGGCTGACACCATCGCTGCGCAGATCAAAGCGAAACACCGTGGCCGAGCTTTGATCCGCGCCCTTTTGCTCGGGCGCTGGCACTTGTGCCAATTCTTGAAACTTCGGGCCTGCCAAGGCTTGGCAAATATTCGGCCAAGCTTGGTTCAAACCAAGCGCATCGTTCACATCGCGGACCAAAACCTCGGTGTGACTGTGACCGGCCTCGCGGCCTGTCTCGATATATTGCTCTAAAACATATTGGCGTATGCGGTCGGCGTCCTTGCCCGAGACGGGCGGCTCGCCGGCCAGGAAGCGGCCATATTGCGCAAGCCAGCTGCCCCAGTTGGACAGCCGGTTCAGCGGTTTGGTCGACTCCGGCATCAAAATCCGGTAATCCTGCCCACCTTGGCGCGCATTCTGGCGCATCGCCTTTAGACGGTCGCGCAGGCTGGCAAAGCGGTCGGCCTGCCAAGCGGCGTCAAGATCCTGATAGGGCATCCCAAGCTCCGCAAGGTTGCGCTCGATCACCCGCATGGCTTGGCTTCGGGTGGTGCGGCCTGCCTCGGTCTGCGCGGCGCCTTGGCCCAGCCAAATCTTATACGCTTCAAGCTTGCTCATACTGCGGCCCGACCCTGCCTGATGCCCTTGCGCGGTGCCGCAAGGGGTGTGCTTTTGCGCACCACACTATCGTCGATTTCGCGTCTGTGAAGCCGCATTGCCACGGCCCGTGGCGGAAGAGCTTGTTGGATTGCCTCTAAGGCGAAGCCGCGGTGGCGTCGACGGCGGCAGGTATGAAGGACATCGCCCTGTCTGCGGCGATGTAAAAGGGGCGGGGCAGGGGGACCTGCCGCGCCCAATTCCGACGAGAGCCTGCCCTTGCGCCAGCGTCAGGGCAGAAGGGCGCCGAGAGCGCGGCAAGGGCCGGCCCCTTCAACCAGTGCTAAGGCGCAGATGCGTGGCCTTTGAAAAGGCTTAGCTTTTCGGCAGCAGCACCTTGTCGATCACATGGATGACGCCGTTCGACTGCATCACATCGGCGATGGTGACGGTGGCAACGCCGCCGGTCTCATCGGTCAAAGTCACCATGCCATCCTTGGCCTCAGCGGTGAGTTTGCAGCCGCCAAGGGTCTCAATCACATGTGCGCCGCCATCATCGGCCACCATCTTTTGCACATCGGCCGCCAAGGCCTTCGTCCCCACCACATGGCAGGTCAGCACCTTGGTCAAAGCCTCTTTGCTTTCGGGCTTCAGCAGAGTCTCGACCGTGCCTGCTGGCAAAGCGTCAAAGGCAGCGTTGGTCGGCGCGAAAACGGTGAACGGGCCTTCGCCTTGCAGCGTCTCCACCAGACCGGCGGCTTTCACAGCGGCAACCAAAGTGGTGTGGTCGGCGGAATTGACGGCATTTTCGACGATGTTTTTATCGGCGAACATCGCCGCACCACCCACTTTGGGATTGTCTTGTGCCAAAGCGGAACCCGCGGCGGTCAGAGCGAAACAGCCAGCGAAAAGAGCCTTCGTGATCGTGTTCATAGCGTTCCTCCAAGTGATGGTCTCCTCATGCTTGAGGGACGCTAGAAGGAACGGAGCCAGTTTCGGAAAAGTTGCGGTTGCCGAAAGCGATCGTAAGGAAAATTAATAAGTTTTTGATAATAAATGTATTTTTCACTCAAACTTCTTGCAGATCACCCAAGGCCACAACTGGGCCGCTCGGCTGATCGGTTGGAGAGCCGCCCAAAGGCTCAAGGCTGATCGCCAGATGCGATTGACTGGTCAGCATCGGGCGCAGACGGTCGTCCATCGCCATACGCGCGGTCGCACCGGTCGGGATCACGCCCAACGACACCGGCGCGTCATCGCCTTGCAGCACCCAAAGCTGGAAGACCTGCCCCTCAGGCACCGCCCCCGCCAGATGCGCCAAGCGCACCATGCCGGTGCTGGCGTCATAGACGGCCATGTAATGCACCTCGCTCGCCTCGGCGGAAAGTGAGGCCATCACGGTCGAGGGGGCCTGCGGTAAGGGGCGCTGCAAGGGCAAGACCAGCGCCAGCACCAAAGCGGCAGTGGCCCCCGCTGCCAGCCCGCGCCACAGCGCCAGATTGGCCCAGAAGCCAGCCTTCTGCGGCCCAGCCACCCCGAACAAATGGCGATCCAGCGCCGCTTTGACATTGGGCGGCAGATCTTGCGGCAGATAGCCCTCGGCCATCGGCGCAAACCGCTCTTCCCAAGCCAAGACCGCCTTGGCAAAAGCCGGATCAATCTCGAGCCGACGGGCCAAAGCCGCCAGTTCGCTGCCCGGCAGAAGCCCCAGCGCATATTCCGCCGCCAACAGATCGTCTTCGCCCTCTTGTGCGGGGCCCGGCTCGGTCATGCTCATCGCTCCAGACACTCCTTCAGCCGCATCAACCCGCGCCGCAACCAACTGCGGATGGTGTTGAGCGGGACGGCATGGCGGGCGGCCAGCTCAGCATAGCTGTCGCCCTGCATATAGGCCGAGCGCAAGGCACTGGCCCGGTCGGCCTCCAGCTCACCCAAACAGCCCTCAAGCTGGCGGTTTTGATCCGCCGCAACCGCCATGGCCTCGGGGCCGGGCGCGGGGTCGCGGATCTCCAATGCCGCATCATCCAAGCCCCCCGCCGCCTCGCGCCGCGCCCGCAGCCGATCGATGGCATGGTGGCGCGCCACCGCGATCAGCCAAGTCATTGGGCTTTGCCCGGTGACGGCAAAGCGATCTGCCTTCAGCCAAATCTTGACATAGACCTCTTGCACCGCCTCTTCCGCCTCGGCCCTGTTTTGCAAGACACGCAAACAGGTGCCAAAAAGTTTCGCCGAGGTGGCGGCATAAAGCGCATCAAAGGCTTTGCGGTCGCGCAAGGCGACCCGCAGGATGAGGGCGCCGATCTCTTCAGGAGCAGTGTCGAACGGCATGGACCCTCCGCAAAGCGCGTGGCGGTAAGATGCAACGCCGCGGCGGGCGGCGCAAGCGCTGGGCTGTAGCGCTAGCCTGCGTCCGCTGGGTGATCATGGCTGCAAAGCGCGTGATTTCCCAGCGTCTCAATCACCCGGCAATCCGAGATTGCGCCATGCGCGCCTTGCGCCACCATGCGCTGCAACTCCGCCCGCAGAGCCGTCAGCCGCGAAATCCGCGCATTCACCGCCTGTAATTGCCGTTTGGCGATCCCATCCGCCGCCGCACAAGGCTGTGAGGGGTCATCCGAAAGGCTCAAAAGCTCGCGGATCGCCTCCAAGGGAAAGCCCAATTCGCGGGCGTGGCGGATGAAAGCCAGCCTTTCCTGCTCGGATTTGCCGTAAAGCCGCTGGTTGCCCGCGCTACGTCCGGGCTCGGGCAATAGGCCGATTTGCTCGTAATACCGGATGGTTGGCACCTTAACCCCGGTCGCCGCACTTAGCTTGCCGATGGGAAGCATGATGAAACCTCTTGCAGCTCTAGTTGCTAGAGCAATTAGGGTCTGATTCGATGAAAACAAGGGTCGGGCCGGATTGGGTCCGGAAGTGTTGCGATGCGTGAAACGATTTCCGAAGGGCAGCCGGGCGATCTGGCCCCGCAGATGCAGCGCCATGAATGGCATGTGACGGGCATGGATTGTGCCTCCTGCACGGTGAAAGTCACCCGCGCGGTTCAGCGCTTGCCGGGTGTCACCGGCGTGAACGTGGCGCTGATGGCCGAGCGTCTCTCGGCCGATCTTGCCCCCGGCAGCGCGCCGGAGGCGGTCGAGGCGGTGGTGCGCCAATTGGGCTATCAGATCACGCCAAGGGCCAAGGCAGCCGAAGCGCTGGGCGACCACAAAGACCACGCGCATAACCACGGCGGCAGCCATGCGCCGCATGGGGCAGGGCATAGCCACAGCCATGATGACCCCGCCGATCGTGGCAAAAGCTGGTATCAAACCGCCAAGGGACGGCTGGTGATCGTCACCTTCCTCCTCCTCGCAACCGCTTGGGGGATCGAGCTTTTCACCCCCTTCGAACATGGCGCTTGGGCCTTTATCGCCGCTTGCGTGATCGGCGTCGCCCCAGTGGCGCGCCGCGCTTGGGCCGCGTTGCGGATGGGCCAGCCCTTCACCATCGAAAGCCTGATGACCATCGCCGCCATCGGTGCTTTGTTCATTGGTGCTGCGGAAGAAGCCGCCCTTGTCGTCTTCCTCTTCGCGGTGGGCGAGGTCTTGGAAGGCGTTGCCGCCAACAAGGCTCGCGACGGCATCCGCGCCTTGGCCGCTTTGGTCCCGAAAACTGCTCTTTTGGAAGAGAACGGGCAAACCGTTGAGATCCCTGCAGAAACCCTGCAAATCGGCCAGATCGTTTTGGTCCGTCCCGGCGACCGTCTGCCCGCGGATGGTGAGATCGTCGAGGGAACCTCTGGCATTGATGAAAGCCCGGTGACCGGCGAAAGCGTGCCGGTGACCAAGGGGCCGGGCGATCCGGTCTTTGCCGGATCCATCAATGCCGAGGCCGCTTTGCGCCTCCGCGTCACCAAAACCGCCGCCGATAACACCATCTCCCGCATCATCCGCTTGGTCGAAGAGGCCGAAGAGGCCCGCGCGCCGACCGAGCGGTTTATCGACCGTTTCAGCCGCTGGTATATGCCCGCAATCACGGGCCTTGCGGCGCTCGTGATCCTGATCCCGCCGCTCTTTTTCGGCCAAGATTGGGGCACTTGGACCTATCGTGGCCTCGCCCTTTTGCTGATCGGCTGCCCCTGCGCCTTGGTGATCTCGGTCCCGGCCTCCATCGCTTCGGCGCTTTCGGCAGGCGCAAAGCGCGGGCTCTTGATGAAGGGCGGTGCTGTGATCGAGGCGGCGGCGCGCATCCAGCAGGTCGCCTTTGATAAGACCGGCACGCTGACGCTAGGCCGCCCGGTGGTGATCGATATTATCCCCGCTGAAGGCATTGATCGCACAGAACTTCTTGCTGTAGCGGGTGGGGTGGAGACTGGCTCCAGTCACCCGCTTGCCCAAGCGATCCTGCGCGCTTTGCTCACCGAAGGCGTCACCGCGCATCCCGCCCGCGACGCCCGCGCGCTGCCCGGTAAGGGTGCCGAGGCCGTAGTCTCAGGGGGGACCGCTTGGGTCACCTCACCCAGCCATGCAGCCACCAAGGGCGGCATCAGGCCCGAGATGAAGACCCTCGCCGCAAGGCTTGAAGGCGAGGGCAAAACCGTCGTCGCGGTCTTTCGAAAGGACCAGCCCTTGGGCCTTCTGGCGATGCGCGACCAACCCCGCGCCGATGCGGCCGCCGCTATGGCACAGCTGCAAAGGCTGGGCGTCACCGCCACCATGCTCACCGGCGACAATCCTCGCACGGCCGATGCGATCGCCAGCAGCCTTGGCATGGAGTTCCGCGCCCAGATGCTGCCCGAAGATAAGCTTGAGGCGATCCGGGCGATGCAGGCCAAAGGTGGCGTGATGATGATCGGCGATGGCATCAACGACGCCCCGGCGCTGAAACAGGCCGGAGTGGGGGTGGCAATGGGCTCGGGCACCGATGTGGCGCTGGAAACCGCCGATGCGGCGATCCTGCGCGACCGGGTGGCGGATGTGCCAACGTTGATCCGCCTTGCCCGCGCCACCATGGGCAATATCCGCCAAAACGTGACGCTCGCTTTGGGCCTGAAAGCGGTGTTTTTGGTGACTTCGGTCTTCGGCATCACCGGGCTTTGGATCGCCATTCTGGCCGATACCGGGGCCACGGTGCTGGTGACGCTGAACGCCTTGCGGCTCTTGCGCTATAACCCAGAGGAGCAGACGCAATCGTAACGATGTAGAATTATGTAAAGTAAAGGCCCCCATCCGAACGATGGGGGCCTTTGAAATGTGCGAAATCTGCAAGCCCTAAGCCGAGATAAACTCACGCACGAAGTCGCTCGCAGGCCGCGCGCGGATATCGGCAGGCTTGCCGATCTGCTCAATCCGCCCGCCGGTTTGCGAGCCAGACATCACCACCACCAGATCGGCCAGCTCCATCGCCTCGTCTTGGTCGTGCGTGACAAAGACCGTGGTCAGCCCGGTCTCATCATGGATATCGCGCAGGCCCTGCCGCAGCTCTTTGCGCACCTTGGCATCCAAAGCGCCAAAGGGCTCATCGAGCAAAAGCATCCTTGGCTCAATCGCCAGCGCCCGCGCCAAAGCCACCCTTTGCCGCTGCCCGCCCGAAAGCTGCGTCGGATAACGAGGGCCGATCTCGGGCAGTTGGATCAGCTCCAAAAGCTTTTGCACCCGCCGCGCGATCTCGGCTTTCGGCGGACGGCTCGCCCGTGGCCGCGCCTTCAAGCCGTAAGCGATGTTTTCAAACACCGTCATATGCCGGAAAAGCGCGTAAGACTGGAACACGAACCCCGCCCGCCGCTCTTGCACCGTCAGCCCGGTCGCATCCACCCCATCAAAGCGCACCCGGCCCGAGGTTGGAAACTCCAAACCGCCAAGGATCCGCAGCAAGGTGGTTTTCCCCGAGCCCGAAGGCCCCAGCAAAGCCACCAAAGCCCCAGAAGGGATCGAGAGGGACACCGGCGCCAAAGCCGCAGTGGTGCCAAATTGTTTCGAGATTTCATCGATTTCGATATGCATGGGTGTTCTCCTAATGCCGGCGCGCGCTGGCAAGCTGATCGGCATGGCGGATCTCAAGGGCGGTTTTCAGAAGCAGGGTGACAAGGGCCAGAAGGGTCAGCACAGCGGCCATGCTGAAGGCCGCGACCGAGAGATATTCGTTGTAGCTCATCTCAATCGTGATCGGCATGGTCGCGGTCTGGCCGCGAATTTTGCCGGAAACCACGGCGACGGCGCCAAATTCCCCCATCGCGCGGGCGTTGCACAGAAGCACGCCATAGAGGAGAGCCCAGCGGATATTCGGCAAAGTCACCGTCCAAAAGGTGCGCCAACCGCTGGCCCCCAAAGTCAAAGCCGCCTCTTCCTCGGCGCGGCCTTGCTCGACCATCACCGGGATCAGTTCGCGCGCGACGAAGGGGAAGGTCACAAACATCGTGGCCAAAGCGATGCCCGGAAGCGCGAAGACGATCGGATAGCCATTGGCCACCAGCCAGCCGCCCGCCCAGGAATTTGCGCCAAACATCAAGACGATGCAAAGACCCGCCACCACGGGTGAGACCGAGAAGGGCAGGTCGATCAAGGTGATCAAAAACGCCTTTCCCCGGAAATCGAACTTGGTGATGAACCAAGCCGCCGCGATGCCAAAGGCGGCGTTCAGCGGCACCGAGATCGCGGCAATCATCAAGGTCAGCTTGATTGCAGCCAAAGCGTCCCGGTTGCCAAGGCTTTTGATCGCCGCCCACCAGCCCTTGGATAAAGCCTCGGCAAAGACCACCAACAAAGGCGCGAACACCAAGATCCCAAGGCCGATCACGGCAACCCCGATCATCGTCCAACGGGCAGCGGGGCTTTCTTCGGTGGCCGAGCGGAAGCGGCCTTCATAGGGGGTGATATCAGACATGACCAATCCTCCTGCGGCTCCAAACCCCGATCAGGTTGATCACCAAAAGCATCGCAAAGCTGATCAAAAGCATCGCAATCCCAATGGCCGAGGCCTCGTTATATTTGAATTCTTCCAACTGGATAACGATCAGCAGCGGCGCGATTTCGGTCACCAGTGGGATATTGCCGGCAATGAAAATGACCGAGCCATATTCACCCACCGCCCGCGCCAGCGACAAGGCAAAGCCAGTCAAGGCGGCGGGCATCAGCATCGGCAGGATCACCCGGCGGATCGTGTGCAGCCGACTGGCCCCCAAAGTGGCCGAGGCTTCTTCAACCTCGCGCTCGATCTCTTCGACCACGGGCTGCACGGTGCGGGTGACGAAGGGCAGGCCGACAAAGACCAGCGCCAGGAAAATGCCCCATTGGCTATAGGCGATCTTCCAGCCGATCTCTTTCGCCAAAGCGCCAAACACCCCGTTCGGCGCATAAAGCGCGGTCAAGGCAATGCCCGCCACCGCCGTCGGCAAGGCAAAGGGCAGATCCACCGCCGCATCCAACAGCCGCCGCCCCGGAAAGCGGTAGCGCACCAGAACCCAAGCCAGAAGCACGCCAAAGATCAGATTGAAAAGCGCCGCCAAAAGCGACAGCCGGAACGACAGATACAGCGCCCGCCACACCCGCTCGCGGTTCACCGTCTCCCAGATCCCCGCCAGACCAAAGCTGGCGCCTTTCAGCAAAAGCGCGCCAATCGGCAGCAGGACGATGATCGAAATCATCGTCAGCGTGATCCCCATCGAAAGGCCCAAGCCGGGCATCGGTGATCGGTGGATTAAGGGGCGGCGGGTCACAGTTCGGTGCATCGGCGTCTCATTTCACGGGGGAAGGGGGCGGCGAAAAAGGGGCCGGTGGCGTAACCCACACCGGCCCCGAACGTGCTTATTTCGCGATATAGATCTGGTCGAAGATGCCACCATCGCCGAAATGCTCGGGCTGCACTTTCGCCCAGCCGCCGAAATGCGAGATATCCACCAGTTCCAGATCGGGGAAGCGCGCCACATCATCGGGATTGGCCGCCGACGTGTCCCAACCGCGATAAAAGTTTTTATAAACAATGGCCTGACCTTCCGGGGTGTAAAGGAAGGTCAGATAGGCCTCCGCGACTTTGCGCTGCTCTTCGGTCTTGATATTGGCCTCGACGATCGCAATCGGCGGCTCGGCCAGCACGGAGACCGAAGGCACCACGATGTCGAACTGATCCTCGCCAAGCTCTTGCAGCGCCAGATAAGCCTCATTCTCCCAAGCCAGAAGCACATCGCCGGTGCCGCGCTGGGCGAAAGTGTTGGTCGAGCCGCGCGCCCCGGAATCCAAGACCGGCACATGCTCAAACAGCTCTTTCACAAAGGCCTGCGGGTCTTGGCCGTTCTTTTCCGCCCAAGCCCAAGCCGCCAGATAGTTCCAACGCGCCCCGCCCGAGGTTTTGGGATTGGGCGTGATCACTTCAACCCCGTCAGCGACCAAATCACCCCAATCTTTCAGACCCTTAGGGTTACCCTCGCGCACCAGAAACACGATGGTCGAGGTATAGGGGCTGGAATTATGCGGCAATTTCGACTGCCAATCCTCCGGCAATTTGCCCGCTTCGGCGATCCTGTCGATGTCCGAGGCCAAGGCCAGCGTCACCACATGCGCCTCAAGCCCGTCGATCACCGCCCGCGCTTGGCTGCCCGAGCCGCCGTGGCTGGTCTCAATCTCAACCGCCGGATTGCCTTGCGCTTCCCACCAGGCGGCAAAGCTTTCATTCACCTCGCGGTAAAGCTCCCGCGTCGGATCGTAGCTCACGTTCAGCAGGGTCTGAGCGCCCGAAGGTGCGGCGCTAAACGCCAGCAATGCCAAGGCAATAGCGCTTGCAGCGCCCTTCAGCCCCGCCACCGGCCAGCCGGTCCAGCGGCGCGCGCCATCGGCGATGGTCAACCGCCCGTCGCCATGTTGCGCCACAATCGCGCCCTGCGCCAAGACGGTCCCGGCCAGTTTAATCGTCGCCATGTTACTCTCCCTATCTGCCGGCGCGGCAGCTGCATCAGCGGCGCGCGGCGTGAAGTTCCAGAAGGACTGAAGCCCGGGGACGGTCAGCAAAAGCGGCAATGCTGTCACCCTGATCTCCTTGGTCAAACCTGCCCCGGCGGTCAGTGTTCCGGGTCTGGCTTAATAACGACAGGAGTGGTCGAGTATTGCAACGGAATATTGACGCCTAATTTAATCGTGATTTTAGAAGGAAATTCTCAGCGCGACTCCAACGGATCGCGGCGGGATCTTCGCCAAATTATAAGGCTGTCAGGGGCTTACGCCTGTTCCGGCGCGCCCAGAACCTGATCGGCAATGCTGCCTTGCCGCATCATATCTTCCAAAGTCAGCGACTCGATGATCAGAAGATAGGACCAGAACACCTCGGCAAAGACCTTGCGGATGCGGCAGCTGGCCTCATCGGTGCAATCCTCGCAGCGTTGATAGGCGCGGCGCGACAGGCAGGGCAGGGGGGCAATCGGCCCGTCAATCGTGCGCAGAAGCTCCGAGATCGACACATCCGCCGGCCGCTTGATCATGCTATAGCCGCCCGAACGTCCGCGGGTCGAGGCGATCACGCCAGCATTGCGCACTTCCAGCAAAATATGCTCCAAAAACCGCTTGGGCGTGCCCGAGCGTCTGGCAATCTCTTCGATTGTCAGCGCCTGAGGTTGGGCTTTGCCCGCCTCATCGGCCAGTGCCAGCAGCGCCTTCAGCGCATATTTCATCTTCTGCGTGATCATATCCCAGCGTTACGATGAGCATAGACGAGAATCAATGTCGGCTTTGCGGGTTTAGCGGCTTTCTGATTATACACGATAGAGGCGCTAGACATTTGCTGGTTTGTCTGCATTCTAACGTCACCCGCCCTTAGTGCCGGAAAGGAAGCAGCCCAATGACCGCTCTGGACCTCATCGACCGCAAGATCGTGGCCGAGCTGATGGAAGACGCCACCCAGCCGATCGCGCGCATCGCCGACCGCGCCGGGCTGTCGCAGACCCCGGCATGGAAGCGCATCCAAAAGCTTGAAACCACCGGGGTCATCACCCGCCGCGTGGCTTTGGCCGATCCCGCCAAGCTCGGCTTTGGCCTTACCGTCTTTGTCGGCATCGAGGCGCCCGACCATTCCGCCGAATGGCGTGAGGCGTTTCTGGCGGCGGTGGAATCGATCCCCGAGATCATGGAATCTTGGCGGATGGCGGGCGAGATGGACTATCTTTTGCGCGTCGCGGTGCCGGATATGGCGGCCTATGACGGGCTTTATAAGCGGCTCACCGATGCGGTGGCGATCAAGAATGTCACCAGCCATTTCGCGATGGAGCGGATGAAGTTCACAACCGCTTACCCCGTAGACGTCAAAAACCGCTAAGAAAACCTGCCGAGCGGAGAATAATTTTTCCCAGAGCGGCAAAATTCGCACAAGATTAATCACGAGTATCTTGCTAGATTAACTGTGACGAGTCGACGACGGCCTTGGTTTCCGGATCGATCTGCCCCGATCCCCTTAGGCCCCGCCGGCGCTGCCCGTCATGTAGGAGCCAAAGATGAACCGTCTTTTCCGTCAACCTGATCGCGGCCCGCTCGGCTATGCCGCGCTGGCGATCTTCGTTTTGGCCTATCTCTTTGCTGTCGCGCTGATCGTGGCGCCGGGCCAGATCCTGCCCAAGCCCTCGGCTGCCGTCTACGAAACCGCTGAATAAGACCACCACCAGATAAGGCCTGCGCCGCCCCTTTTCCCGTAGGGAAGGGGCGGCGCGGCGCGTTTCGGCAGCGATGTCGGCTCAGCTGCCGATCTGGAAGGAATAGCTCACCGTGGCGCCGCTTGGCGTCGGACCAAAGGGCCCCGACTTGCGCACCGCATCCAGTGCTGCACCATCAAGCTTGCTGTCGCCAGAGCTTTGCAAAATCTGCACCGAGGCCAACCCACCATTTGCCGCAATGGTCAGCCCGACCAGTGCCGTGCCACGGCCCTTGATCCGGCGGGTTTTCTTCTGAATCTTCTTAAAGACCGAGGTCTGATAGGCCTTGGGCGAGACATTCGAGCCGCCCTGCGCCTTGCCCGCCTTGGCGCCGGTGGCCGCGGCTTTGGCATCGGCCTGAACGCTGTCTTTCTCGGTTTTCTCGGCCTTTTTCGGCGCTTCCGCGACCTCTCTGGGCTTCTCGGCCTTCTTCTTCGGCTTGGGCTCAGGTTTCGGTTCGGGCCTTTTCTCAGCCTTCTTCACCGGCTCAACCGGCTTTTCTTCCACCTTTTCTGGCTCCACCGGCTCTTCGGGGGGCGGCGGCAAAGCCAGATCGGCAACGGCGGGCGTTTCGATCTTTGGCAAGCTCAAGGGCGTGTGGAAGGGCTTTTCTGGCGGCAGTTCCTCGGCAATCTCAGGCGGCGGTGCCTCATCGGGCAAAGCCGCCTGCTGGTTGACCTCATCCATCACCTCGGGGGCTTCTTCCGCCACAGCTGCCACCGTCGGTGCGCTTGATGGCAGCATCGACAGGTCCAGCATCATCGGCGCATCCGTCACCCGGCTTTGCTGCACCATTGCCAGTGCCGCAGCACCCGACAGCAAAGCCGCCGAGGAGGCACCCGCCAAAAGCCAACCGATAAACCGCGAAGGAGCCGCACTCATTGCGCGCCCTCCAATCCAACCAAGGCCACCTTCAGATAGCCCGCGGCGCGCAAGGCGTCCAAAACCCCCATCAATGCGCCGTAATCGATGCTGCGATCGGCGCGCAGGAAGACCGGCGTGTCGCGCTTGCCGCCGGTTTCTGCATCCAGAGCTGCGGCCAAAGCGGCTGTATCCAGCGCGGTTTCATGCAGCATCAGGCTGCGATCCGCGGTGAAGGTCAGCCACAAAGGCTCATCGGGGCGGTCGGTGCTGGGCGCGGTTGAACCGGGCAGATCCACGGCGATATCCACCGTCGACAAAGGCGCTGCCACCATGAAAACAATCAGCAAAACTAGGATAACGTCGATGAAAGGCGTGACGTTGATCTCGCTCAGCTCGCTCTCGCCTTCGTCCAGCTTGACCGCCATCTTAGGCCTCCATCCGCGCATCCAGCGCCTGGCTGAAGCGGCGCAGCACCTCGGCGGTGCCATCGGCCAGCTTGTGGCGATAGGCGGTGATCCGGCGCTGGCAGCGGTTGTACAAGAGCACGGCCGGGATCGCGGCAACAAGGCCAATGCCGGTGGCCAAAAGCGCCTCGGCAATGCCCGGTGCCACCACCGAAAGGCTGGTGGTCTTGGTGGCGGCAATCGCCAAGAAGCTGTTCATGATGCCGAAAACCGTGCCGAACAGCCCGACAAACGGCGCGACCGACCCGATCGAGGCCAAAAGCCCAGTGCTGCCGCGCAGCTCTTGCACCGCACCCGCCTCAATCCGTTCCAGCGACAGATCCAGACGTCCGCGGGCCGAGGCGCGCAGATCCGCGGTCAAAGGCTTCGGCAGTTCGGCCAGCTCCGCCGCCGCCGCCCGGATGCTCAGCGCCAAGGGGCCATTGCCTTCGGTCAAGGCAAGCCCCTCGCTGGCGCGCAAAGCCGCATGGGTCTTGGCCAGACGCGCAAAGGCCAGTTGGAACTCAACCATTTTAAACAGGAAAATCGTCAGCACCGCGAAGATCGAGGCCGCAAGCAGCGCCATCACCGCCTGCACCACCGGATGCGCCATCAACACAAGGCTCATCAAATCGGTCTCAACATGCGGCGCGGCAGGTTGCGGATCGCTCACCGGCAAAGCAGGGGCGGCGGCCGGTGCAGCCTCTTGTGCTGCGGCAGCCTCAGCCTCAGTCTCTGGTGCGACCGGCGCCTCGGTCGCGGGCAGAGCCACGCTCGGCGTCTCAGTGGCAGGGGCAGCCAGCTCCGGCGCGCTCGTGGACACTTCTGGCGTTGCAGCCTCTTGCGCCCAAGCGCCCCCGGACAAGGCCATTAACCCAACCAGACCGGCAGTTGCAGTCAAGCGCAGCTTCGCGGGGGTGATCTTCAACATCTCTTGCCTCAAGCCGGGGCCAATCTCCGGCATTTACCGCCAAATTTCGGCGCCTGCGCCGAATGTTTCCGGCAGGTCCGCGCCAAAATGCGGCCAGTTTTCCATCTCCCAGCGCCTGCTCTCAAAGCAGAGGAGGCAACCACTGGAACGCTCGCAGGGCTTCTACCTTTCGCGTGCGCCGGGCTTATGGGCTAGGGCTGGCCGTAGAAGATTCTGACTTGAACTGTCAGGAGTGCGCTTCTAGAAATGCCTACTGTAATTGTCAAGTATCTGAGCCCCCGCAAGGGGCCCTTAGAATAAGGCAAATTCCGCCCGCGCCCCAGCCGCCGCCAGTGACGCGCGTATCCAAATGGACCACTGGAAGGACATGTCATGGCCAAACTGGCCCCTGAGCAGATTCGCGCCGCCCGTTCCGAGAATATGAAAGCCCGCGCCCGGGATTTCGCTATGGTGCAAGGCATCACCGAGGCGGATCTGGTCGCGGCCTATGTCGGCCAGACCGCCACCGCGATCGTCGCCGACCCAGACCGGCTGTTGCCTTGGGTGGGCAAGCTTGGCGATGTCATGGCACTGACCCGCAACGCGCATTGCGTGCATGAACGGCGCGGCACTTACCTTGATTACCGCACCGGCGCCTTTGCTGCGATGGTGCTTGGGCCCGAGATTGATCTGCGGGTCTTCGGCAAGCATTGGGTGCATGCCTATGCGGTGGAAGAGCCGGGCGAGAATGGCCCGCGCCGCAGCCTGCAAGTCTTTGATGCCGCAGGCGATGCTGTGCATAAAGTTTGGCTGAATGCCGAGTCTGACCACGGGCCTTGGGCCGATCTCCTCGCCAATATGCGCCTGCCCGAGCAGTCCGACAGGCTCACGCTCACGGAACCCAAACCAGCTGATCCCGCCAAGGGTGAGCCCGACCAAGCCGCCGGGCTGCGCCAGGCTTGGGACGCGATGACCGACACCCATCAATTCATCGGCATGACCCGCGATCAAGGCGTCAACCGCCTCGGCGCCTACCGGATTGCCGGCGCGCCCTATGCCGAACGGCTTGACCCGAAATCCGTGACGCTGACCCTTGAACGCGCCGCCGAGGGCCAGATCCCGGTGATGATCTTCGTTGGCAATATGGGCTGCATCCAGATCCACGGCGGTCCGATCGAAAAGGTTATGCCGATGGGGCCTTGGATCAACGTCATGGATCCGCGCTTCAACCTGCACCTGCGCACCGACCGTCTGGCCGAGGTTTACCGCGTCTGGAAACCCACCCGCACCGGCGATGTCTTCAGCGTCGAAGGTTTTGCCGCGGATGGAGAACTGATCTTGCAGATCTTCGGTTACCGCAAAGACACGCCCGCCGAGCCGTGGAATGCCCTCGTCGCAGAGCTGCCCGCACTGGAAGAGGTGCAAGCATGATGCGCTTTCCCAAACCCGCGCTTATGGCGCTTGCTCTTGCCAATCTTGGTCTTCCGGCGCTTGCCGAAAGCCAAGAGCGGCTGATCGCGCTTGGCGGCTCGGTCACGGAAATCGTTGTGCTTTTGGGCGAGGAAGGCCGCCTTGTGGCGCGCGATTCCACCTCGACCTATCCGCCCAGCGTCGAGGCGCTGCCCGATGTGGGCTATATCCGCGCGCTCTCGCCGGAAAATGTGTTGGCGCTTAACCCCGCCCTGATCATCGCCGATGGCGACGCCGGTCCGCCCGCCGCCGTCGAGGTGCTGCAATCCGCCGGTATCCCCTTTGCGGTGATGCCGGTGACGCATGACGCCGATGGCATCCCTGCCAAAATCACCGCTGTGGGGCAGGCTCTCGGCAAGCCCGAGGAAGGCGCCACTTTGGCCGCTTCGGTCTCCGCCGGTCTTGAGGCCGCGAAGATCCGCGCCGCCGCAGTGCCGGTCAAAAAGAAAGTCCTTTTCCTGCTGTCGATGAACGGCGGCAAGCTGATGGCTGGGGGAGAGGGGTCTTCCGCCGAAGGTATCATTGAGCTCGCAGGCGGAGAAAACGCCGCAGTCGGTTTCCAAGGCTATAAGCCCATCACCGACGAGGCGATCATCGCCGCGGCCCCCGATGTCATCTTGATGATGGACCGCGAGGGCGATCTTGCCGCGGCCGATGCCGAGGTTGTCGCCCATCCTGCTTTGGGCGAGACCCCGGCGGGCAAAACCGGCGCGATCATCCGGATGGACGGGCTTCTCCTTCTGGGCTTCGGCCCGCGCACGCCCGAAGCCGCCGAACAACTTTATCAAGCGCTCTATGGGGTTAAAGGGTAACCAGATGACTGCGCTTGCCTCCTCACGCGCCCGGCCGGGCCTGCGGCCTGTGCCTTACGGGCTGACCGCAGGGCTGATCCTGCTGGTGCTTGCCGCATCGATCCTGTCGCTCACCTCTGGCGCGGCGGGCCTTGGGCTTGGCACCTTGCTCAAAGCCCCCTTCAGTGCCGAGGGGCTCACGCTGCGCGATAAGGTGGTCCTCTATGACATCCGCCTGCCGCGTCTGGTGATGGGGCTTGCGGTGGGGGCAGCGCTCGCCGTTTCGGGCGTGCTGTTGCAGGGGCTGTTCCGCAATCCGCTGGCCGATCCGGGCATCGTTGGCATCGGGGCAGGGGCCGGTCTTGGTGCGGTGATGGCGATCGTTCTGGGCAGCTTCCTGCCGCTGTGGATGGCCGATCTCATCGGTGCGCATCTGGTGCCCTTTGCGGCCTTCTTCGGCGGTTGGGCCGCGACGTTGCTCCTTTACCGCGCCGCCACCGCCGGGGGGCGCACCGATGTTGCGACCATGCTCTTGGCGGGCATTGCGCTGGGCGCTTTGGCGGGGGCGGTCACCGGGGTGATGGTCTATATGGCCGATGACAAACAGCTGCGCGATCTGACCTTCTGGGGCATGGGCTCGCTTGCGGGCGCCACTTGGGGCAGGCTCGCCGCCGCTTTGCCGCTGATCCTTTTGGTGCTTTTGATCGCGCCGGGTTTGGCACGCGGCCTTAACGCGCTGGCCTTGGGCGAGGCGCAGGCCGCGCATCTGGGCCACAACGTGCAAAGCGTGAAGCGCCGTGCGATTTTCGGCGCCGCCGCCGCGACGGGGGCCGCTGTAGCGGTCTCGGGTGGCATCGGCTTTGTCGGCATCGTGGTGCCGCACCTGTTGCGCCTTGCGATGGGCCCCGATCACCGGCTTCTCCTGCCGCATTCCGCACTGCTTGGCGCTGGGCTCTTGGTGCTGGCCGATCTTGCCTCTCGCTCGATCGTCGCCCCGGCCGAGCTGCCCATCGGCATTCTCACCGCGCTCTTCGGCGCCCCCTTCTTCCTTTGGATCCTTCTGCGCCAGAAGGGCGCGCTTCGTGGTTAAATGCTTGAAATAACGGACATCTACGCCAGCCTTGCCAAGCGTGAGGTGCTGCATGGCATCAGCCTGACCGCGAAAGCCGGTCAGGTTTTGGCCATTTGCGGCCCCAATGGCGCCGGCAAAAGCACGCTTCTCAAAGCCGCTTTGGGCGAGATCCCCGCCCGCGGTGACGTCAAGCTCAACGGCCAATCCACCGCCAAGGCCAAAGCCTCGGATCTCGCCCGCCAGCGCGCCGTTCTGCCGCAAGACACCCAAGTCGCCTTCGCCTTCACCGTGGCCGAGATCGTTGCGATGGGCCAAGAGGCCGGAGATTTCGCCGCCGAGCCGGGGCTGATCGAGGCCGCTCTGGCCGCGGTTGGTCTGGCCAATCATGCCACGCGCCCTTTCCAAACCCTTTCAGGCGGCGAGCGGCAGCGCAGCCATCTCGCCCGCGCTTTGGCGCAGGTCTGGCAACCCATCGGCCCGCAAGGTCCGCGTTGGCTCTTCTTGGATGAGCCGGTCGCCAGCCTTGATCTTGGCCATCAGCTGCAAGTCATGCGGCTGGCCCGTGCCTATGCCGATCAGGGCGGCGGCGTTGTCGCCGTGATGCATGACCTGAACCTTTCGGCCATGTTCGCCGACCGCATGGCCTTCATCATCGACGGCCGTCTCGCCGCCGAAGGCACCCCGGCCGAGGTGCTGACTGCCCCGCTTCTTGAGCGGGCCTATGGCTGCAAGGTGGCGATGAACACCGCCCCGCAAAGCGGGCCGTGGTTCCTCCCACAAGCCTGCGATCAGGCATAAAGCGCCCCTGAGCAGGGGGCGCTTTATGCCTTAGTCTATGGCCTGCAGCGCCCCTGGGGGCGGCGCATGCAACAGCTCTTTCGGAGTTAAGATCAGCCCCACCATCGCGACATAAGCGATGATAAAGAGCACGGCGGCAGCAATGGCATATGAGCGCCGGGGCGGCGATGTTGCAGACATCTCGGGGCTCCGTTCTGGGCAACTAGGGAAAGATCACAGGTCCGAACCCTCTCAACATATCACGGAGACTGTTCCGAAGTCCGCTGTTCTTCAGGTTGTATCTAGGATCATTATCTCCTGTTTCTGGGCATGGGCGGAAAAACTTCCCACTGCTGGGCGCGCAAAGCTGTACAAATGAACAATAGGACAAGGCGCTTTGCGGTGATTCTTAGGCAAAGCAAAGGCCGGTTCACTTTCGCGAACCGGCCTTACCATTGTCTTAACGCTGAAGCTTGAAAGCGCAGGCTCAGTCGCGCTTGCCGGCAAAGCGCTGCTGCCATTCCGCGCGCTCTTCATCAGTGATCTTGCGGAACAAATTCTCAGGCACTTCAAAGGCATGGCCTGCCGGCAGCGCCGACATCGCCGCCGCCACATCATCGGGCCAAGACCAATCGTCCGAGCCCATCGCCTTCATCATCACGGCTGCTGCATCCGGGATGAAGGGCTGCGACAGCACCGCGTAGACCCGGATCAGGTTCAACGACAGCCGGATCATCGTCTGAGCCGCCTCGGGGTCGGTCTTCACCACCGACCAAGGCGCCGCCGATTGCAGATATTCGTTGCCGATCACCCAGATGCCGCGCAACTCAGTCGCCGCTTTGCGGACCTCCATCGCCTCCATGCAGGCCGCATAATCGGCAATCCGCGTGCGCAGATCCTCGATCAGCCGCAGCTCTTGCTCGCCATACATGCCGCCCGCCGGAACCTCGGTGCCAAATTTCGAAGCGCAGAACTTCGTCACCCGGCTGACAAGGTTGCCCAAGACATCCGCCAGATCCTTATTCACCGACACTTGGAAATTCTCCCAAGTGAACTCGGAATCCGAGCTTTCGGGCGCATGGGACAAGAGCCACCAGCGCCAGTAATCGGCCGGAAGGATCGACAAAGCCTGATCCATGAACACGCCGCGCCCGCGCGAGGTTGAGAATTGGCCACCATCATAGTTCAGGTAATTGAACGACTTAAGGTAATCGACCAGCTTCCACGGCTCGCCCGAGCCCAAGATCGTCACCGGGAAAGACAGGGTGTGGAAGGGCACGTTATCCTTGCCCATGAACTGGTAATAGGTGACGTCATCGGCGCCCTTATCGGTGCGCCACCACCGCTCCCATTCCGCATCGGGCTTGCCATTGGCATCGGCCCATTCCGCGGTCCCGGCGATATATTCGATCGGCGCGTCGAACCAGACGTAGAAGACCTTGCCTTCCATCCCCGGCCAAGGCTCATCGCCTTTTTGCACCGGAATGCCCCAATGCAGATCGCGGGTGATGCCACGGTCTTGCAGGCCTTCGCCATCATCCAGCCATTTCAGCGCGATCGAGGTGGTCAGCACCGGCCAATCGGTTTTCGAGGTGATCCAATCGCGCAGCTGTTGGCGCATCTCGGATTGGCGCAGGTAAAGATGCTTGGTCTCGCGCACCTCCAAATTGGTCGAGCCCGAGATGGTCGAGCGCGCATCGATCAGATCGGTCGGGTCCAGCTGCTTGGTGCAATTGTCGCATTGATCGCCGCGCGCCGAGTCATAGCCGCAATTGGGGCAGGTGCCCTCAATATAGCGGTCGGGAAGGAAGCGGCCGTCATCGATCGAATAGACTTGGCTCTCCGAGACCTCTTTTATCAGGCCTTGCTCGTCCAACCGCGCCGCGAAGGCTTGGGTCAGGCGGTGGTTGCGTTGGCTGGACGAGCGGCCAAAATGGTCAAACGACAGCCGGAAGCCGCGGGCCAATTCCGCCTGCACCTCATGCATCTCAGCACAATATTCATCGACCGGCTTGCCGGCCTTTGCCGCGGCCAATTCCGCCGGAGTGCCATGCTCATCGGTGGCACAGATGAACATCACCTCATGGCCGCGCGCGCGCATATAGCGGGCGAAAAGGTCTGCCGGCAGCTGGCTGCCGACCAGATTGCCCAGATGCTTGATGCCGTTGATGTAAGGAATGGCGGAGGTGACGAGAATCCGTGCCATGAGGGCCTCCAAATGCAAGTTTGCGCCCGTTTAAACTAAGGCGTTGCAAAGGGCCAGATGCTTGCGCCGCTGCTGATGTGCTTGGCGCGCAGCAGCCTGACCAAAGCCAGACGTGATCCATACGCTTGCCATACGTTCGCCATACGCTTGTCTGTGCCGCTCCAACGGCTAATCTGGCGGTCCAGAAGGAGAGAACGATGAAGATGATCCCGCTTGGCGAAACCGGCCTGACCGTGACGGAGATTTGCCTCGGCACGATGACTTGGGGCAGCCAAAACACGGAAAGCGAGGGCCATGCGCAGGCCGATATGGCGCTTGATCATGGGGTTACCTTCTGGGACACCGCCGAGATGTACCCTGTGGCCCCGGTAAAGGCCGAAACCGCAGGCGATACCGAAGCGATCATCGGCTCTTGGCTGGCCGCGCGCGGGGGGCGTGATCGGCTGGTTCTGGCCACGAAGATCGTTGGCAAGGGAGAGGTGATCCGCCCCGGTGAGGTGATCACCGGCCGGCAAATGCGCGCCTCGCTTGAGGCGTCTTTGCGGCGTTTAGGCACTGATTACATTGATCTTTATCAACTGCATTGGCCCAACCGTGGCAGCTATCACTTCCGCAAACATTGGGATTTTGCGCCGGTGCATGTCGACCGCGCAGCCGAGACGGCCCATATGGAAGATGTGCTGGCGACCGCCAAAGCCTTGGTGGATGAGGGCAAGATCCGCGCCATTGGTCTGTCCAATGAGACCGTCTGGGGTGCTGGGCGCTGGCTGCATCTGGCGGAAAGCCTCGGCCTGCCGCGGATGGCGACAATTCAGAATGAATACAACCTCTTGTGCCGCCAGTTCGACACCGATTGGGCCGAGTTCTCGATTGCCGAGAATGTGCCGCTCTTGGCCTATTCACCACTGGCGGCGGGGCTTTTGTCGGGCAAATATGCCGGGGATGTGACGCCCGAGCATACCCGCCGCAGCCGCGTGCCTGACCTTGGCGGCCGTATCACTGCCCAAGTTTTCCCCGCCGTCGCGGCCTATCTGGGCATCGCCGCGCGCCACGACCTTGACCCCTGCCAAATGGCCATCGCCTTCTGTCGCACCCGGCCTTTCACCACGATCCCGATCATCGGCGCCACCTCACTAGAGCAGTTGAAGGTAAACCTCGGTGCGGCGGATTTGGTGCTGTCGGAGGAGGTTTTGGAGGAGATCCGCGCCGTGCGCCGCGATCATCCGATGCCGTTCTAAATGTTCGAATAGGTCAAAGAATAACGGCGCCCCACCCCTAGGGCGCCGTAATTTTGTAGATTAAGTTCAACCCTTAGCGCCTTGGCCCCGGGCATAGACATCGTCGTAGCGGGTGATGTCATCTTCGCCAAAATAGCTGCCGGTTTGCACTTCGATCAGCACCATCGGCAGCTTACCGGGGTTTTGCAGCCGGTGAACTGAGCCGATCGGGATATAGACCGACTGGTTCTCATAAACGAGCAACTCACGCTCATCGATGGTCACACGGGCGGTGCCTTCGACCACGATCCAATGCTCGGAGCGGTGCATATGCGATTGCAGCGACAGCGCCGCACCGGGGTTCACATGGATGCGCTTGACCTGAAACCGGTCACCATTGGCAAGGCTTTCATACCAGCCCCAGGGCCGGTAGTCGCGGGGCAGGGTTTCGGCCTGCCGAGCGCGGCGGGCTTTCAGCACCGCCACCGCTTGTTTCACATCCTGAGCCCGGTTGGCCGAAGCCACCAGCACCGCATCGGGCGTGGCAATGGCGATGATGTCGGTAAGGCCAATTCCCACCAGCTCAACCGCTTCGGATTCCGAGCGCAACAAGGTGTCGCGGCAGTCAATTGCTGTTGCGTGGCTTGAGGTTACCACCCCCGCTGCATCCGGCGTCCCTTGCCGCCAAACCGCATCCCAGCCCCCCAGATCGGACCAGCCCTCCGAGAAGGGGACCACCGAAAGGTTCGTTGCTTTCTCCATCACGGCATAGTCGATCGAGACATCCTGAACCCCGTCCCAAGCCTCGGGATCCAAACGTAAAAAGCCCAAATCGTTGCGGCCTAGTTCAAGCGCTTTGCGCACCTTTTGCAGCATCTCGGGCGCAAACTTTTCGTAAGCAGTGATGAGATCTCTGACTCTGAAAAGGAAGATGCCAGCGTTCCACAGGAAGTTACCCTGCGCCACCATCTCTGCCGCCCGCACCGCATCGGGCTTTTCGACGAAGCGCGAGAGCGGCACCGCTTCACTTTGGCTTTCTGCTGCCAGCTCAAGATAGCCATAACCGATCTCAGCCCGGTCCGGTGTGATGCCAAACGTCACGATCTGTCCCGTCCGCAAAGCCGGCAGCCCGCGTCTGACGGCGGCGCGAAATGCTTGCGGGTTCGGGATCTCATGGTCTGAGGGGGCGACCAAAGCCACGGCTTCTGGATCGCTTTGCGCAAGATGCAGCGCCGCCGCCAAAACCGCCGGAGCGGTGTTGCGCGCGGCCGGCTCGATCAAGATCGGCCCGGGATCGATGCCCACGCGGGCCAGCTGCTCGGTCACCACAAAGCGGTAGTCCGATCCTGTGACAACAACCGGGCGGGCAAAGGCTGTCGTGGCCTCCTGGCCCGAAAGCCGCTGGGCCGAGGCTTGGAACAGGCTGACCCCACCGACCATCAGCGCAAATTGCTTGGGATAGCTCTTGCGCGACAGCGGCCAGAGCCGCGTACCGGAGCCGCCACAAAGAAGGATCGGCGTGATCTGTTGAAGGGGCTCAACGGCCATGCTTTGAAGGTCCATTCGGTAAAGCGGCGCTTCTGCGGTTCACTGCCGGGTTTTGCGGCCAGATGACCCGATGGGGAAACGCGGATCAACTGTTTTTTAGCGCATGGCCGGGTTAGGGTCAGGACCCATTGATTATCCACTCGCGGCGTGATTCAGGCTCCGCGAGGAGACTGACAGA
>NZ_JAVDBT010000002.1 GCF_030848395.1 Pseudogemmobacter lacusdianii
CCGTCGTCGCCCTCGCCGCAACCGTCATCTTCTGGCTATGACACAAGAACGAGTCCTGACCCTAGGGTCCGGCAAGGACATATTCAGGGGCGAAATAAACTCACCAAAAGTCCTTAAGCCGAGCTTACGAGAAGAGCATAAACCGTCTCAAAGAAGCACAGTCATATAGCGAAAAACTGAGCGACCCCACCGCCCCTTATTATCGTATTAGGAAAACAGATGCGAGCATTATTTAGCGAACCACAACAAGGCAACACCACCGGCGCAATTCAAATTATTAATCTGCGGCATAACATTTATCGGCTTGACAATATTGGCTTGCGCGAAGTCTGGCCCGTTTGGAGCCACGCCAATGCGTCAAATGTAATGCCTCTCGCTGGCCAGCGACCGTAGGCAGATCCGACGGCAACACTCGACGCACCGGCCACCAGCGCACCCCCACAAAGGGCACAATCTCCCCATGCCCAAAGCCCTGCCGCAGCCGCCTTAGCATTGCCATTCTTGCCCGGCTTATCCCCTTTTTTCGGTCAAATTTTCGCCTTCTTCCTCCGGCTATCTCGATCAAACAACCCCGATGGTTGTGCTCATCATGCCGTTTCGCGCTGTGAGCATCCCGAGCTGGAAAGATCTAGACGAATGCGTATTCTGGCCGTCGATGATGACGCTGTATTCCTGATGCTGCTTCAGCATGTGCTTGGATCATTGGGCTACCGCGAACTGGTCTGCGTCAACTCGGGTGCCGAGGCGCTGGCCTTGCTGCGCGAGCCCGATCACGGTTTCGACTGCGTTCTTCTCGACATCGAAATGCCGGTTATGAACGGGATCGAATTGTGCCGGCGCATCCGCAACATGCCCGCCCATAAAGATCTGCCGATCGTGATGATCACGGCCATGACCTCGATCGACTATGTCGAGCCGGCCTTCCGCGCCGGGGCGAATGATTATGTGCATAAACCCATCAACCAGTTGGAGATGAACACCCGACTGGGCATGGTGAGCGTGCTGGTCGAAGAGCGTCTCCGCCGTCTCTTGCTGGAGACCCGGCTTTCTACAGATTTCGGCCTACCAACGCTGAACGTGCGCTTTGAGGATCCGATCAGCCTGACCGAAGCAGGTTCGGTGGTCGACTGGCTGGCTTTGGAGAATTACGCCCTGACCTTGGGGCGGCTGCGGCTTTCCGGCCATGATGTCATCGCCTTCCGGGTCACCAATGCTTTGGCGATCTTTGGGGCGACTGATAGCATCGGCTATATCGACACGATGGCCAATGTCGCCTCGGTGCTGGACAATGCGCTGCGCAGCGGCAATCACTTGATCGCCTTCGCGGGTGAGGGCGATTTCGTGGCGATGATCGATCATGCCGCTGGCCTTGATCCTGAAATGCTGCAAGATACGATTGAACTTGCAATGGATCGGTACAAACAAGTGCATTCTGGTCTTGGCATTCCTCTGCCCCAGATCACCGTTGGGCGCCCCACACGTGCGGGGCTCTTCAACCGCACCTCGGTCAGCCGCCTGTTCCACGATGCGCGTCAGAATGCGCGGGACAAGGTTACAATCAAATAATTGAGTGGTCCCATGCTGCTTCTTGGCCCCCAATACGGCGTCTCGCAAACGCAATCGGATCCGCTGGCCCCCATTCGGCGGCGCTTTTTGACCACGGTTGATCAGCATTGCCAGGATGTCGCACAACTCATCCAAGACACCGCCGAACCGGCACTGAGCCGCGACGCATGGAATGACATTGGCCTCATCGCACACCGCGTTGCGGGCGTCGCTGCCACATTAGGCTTTGAAGACCTCGGCCGCATCGCCGCCGAGCTTGACCAGAAGATCGGAACTGCCATGAAGGCAGAAAGGGTTGATTTGGCCGGATTAAGCGGCACAGTCGCCTTGTTTCAATCTCAGTTGCTCAAGGCGCAAGCCAAAACGGCAGACTGAAGTCTTACGACAGGTCTAAACATTATGAAGACAGGCTCCGCGTCGGCCATCGCCCGACCTTTCTATAAGGGTGGGTCATGCTGAACTGTTTCGAGATGTCACCCATCGACGGCTTGGCCGGGGTCACGCTGTTCTTCTGGTTGGGCATCGCCTTTCTGCTTTACTGGACGGCTAAGAGCTACTTCTTTGGCCGGACCTACTTTCTGATCTCGCTTCTGGCGATGCTCTATTGGCTGATCGCCGTCCTGATGGAGCTGAGCGCGTCTGAGCTTGAGTGCAAAGTCTTCTGGGCGAAATTCGCTTGGCCCGCGATTGTGCTTTTGCCAACGGCTTGGGCTTATTTTCTGGCCGATTATGCCCGCGGCACCACCACCACTGGCAAAAAGCTTCGGCTTGTGCCGCTGATCGGCGGGCCACTTCTGGCCGCAATCATGGTCTCCACCAATGATTTGCACCAGCTGTTCTATGCGCCGGGCACCGGGCTTTTCGTGACCGACGGCCGATTGATGGCCAATTTCGAACATGGGCCGCTGTTCTATCTTGTCTCGGCAATGATCTATATCTCATTGGTGACGGCCATCGGCGTCACCGTGCGCGGTATTTTGCTGTCCTCCCCGCAACACCGCACCTTCTTCTTTGGCCTGCTCCTGGTCACCTTGGTGCCTGGCTTTGCCAATCTGCTGTACATCTTCTTTGGCATGACGTTGCAGGGCTTTGACCCAACGCCCTTCGCCTTCTCGGCCACTTTGATCATCCTTTCCCTGATGATCTTGCAAAACCGGCTCTTGGATGTGACGGCGATTGCGAAGGATTTGCTGTTCTACAACAGTGCCGATCCGGTGGTGGTGCTGGACCTTTACGGCAAGCAAGTTGCTTGGAACCCGGCAGCCCGCGCCCTCTTCCTTGGCCGCGATCACGCCAAGGACACCCACGAGCTGCAAGATTACGTCACCGATGTCGTCGCCACCGGCGGTCGGCCGGAAACGCACACTCTGGCCATCGGCAACCGCTTCTACGACCCAGACCTGCTTGTGCTGAAACAGCCCTTTGGCACCGAGCGCCCCGAGATTGGCTGGCTGGTACGGCTACAAGATTCGACCGAGCGGCGCTTTCTCTCTGCCGCCCTGCAAACCGAGCGCGACTTTCTAGCACTGCTGATGGAGACCAGCCTTTCGGGCATCATCGCCTTGGACATGCGCGGTATCATCATGTTCATGAACTCGGAAGCTGGGCGTATCTTGGGCATCGAGGGGCTACTGCTGCGCGAAGTGACTTTGGGCGATCCCGCTTGGGAGTTCCAAACCCCCGAAGGCGCGCCCGCAGCAGGGCTTGGCCATGCATTCGCGCGGCTCCTGGTGGACCAAAAGCCGATCCGAAACCGCCGACTTTCGCTGTTGCGGCGCGGCGATGGCGAGCGGCGGATGATCTCGGTCAACGCCAACCTTTTGAATACGCCCGGCTCAGATGAGCGGGTGGTGATCTCGCTTGCCGATGTGACAGAGCAGCACCAGAACGAGCTGCGTCTGCATGCTCTGGTCGCGAAATCGGAATCGGAAAGCAAAAGTAAGACCCAGTTCATCGCCAATATGAGCCATGAGATCCGCACCCCCTTGAACGGGGTGCTGGGCATGGCCGAGGTCTTGGACCGGCTGGTCCATGATGCCGAGCAAAAGAAGATGCTCTCGACGATTCGGCACTCGGGCGAGCTTTTGCTGAGCATTCTCAACGACGTGCTCGACATGTCCAAAATCGAAGCTGGCAAGCTTGAGCTGGAAGCAACCCTCTTCCGGCCCAGCCAAATTGCGGCACGGGTGCAAGAGCTTTACAGCGTATCGGCAGAAGAAAAGGGACTGGAGCTGGAAATCCTCACCAGCGGACGGCCCGACAATGCGCGCGTGGGTGACCCCCACCGCCTGATGCAGATCCTGCAGAACCTCATCAGCAACGCGATCAAATTCACCGCCGAAGGTGAGATCTCGGTGATCTTCTCCTGCCCGCCCGGCAAGCCCTTGGTGATTGAAGTGCGCGACACCGGCATTGGCATGACCGAAGAGCAGCTTGGCCGGATTTTCAACGCCTTTGAGCAGGCCGACGGTTCGGTGACGCGCCGCTTTGGCGGCACCGGTCTGGGCATGTCGATCGTTGCCAAACTGGTCTCGATCATGAATGGCCGGATCGAGGTGGAGAGTGAGCCGGATGTTGGCACCGCCATTCGCATTCACTTGCCGCTAGAAGAGGCCTAAACTCTTCATGCTCCAAATTAAAAAGCCGGTCGCTGATGAAGCGGCCGGCTTTTTGGGATTAAGCTTGGATTGTTGGCGCAGCCTAGCGCCGCCCGGTGAGCCGCAGGATCGAGTTGACGAAACTATCGGCCGGAATGGGCTTGGGCAAAAGCAAGTTCGCCAGAGAGGCCGCACGATTGCCCGGAATCTCACCCTGACGATCCACTGCCGCGCTAAAGAGAATCATCGGTGACCCTGCGTTCAGCGATTGGCTCGCCCGTAAGTGGCGGATCAAGCGGTCGCCATTAATCTCGGGCATATTCAGATCAAAGATAAGCAAATCAAAGCGTTGCGTTAGCGCCAATTCCAGCGCAGAGCGGCCATTCGTGGCCTCGGTCAGGATGGCGTCACATTCGGCGAGCAAATGGCCAACGATCGCCCGGTTGATCTCATCATCATCGGCCAAGAGAATGCGCAGCGGTCGGGTCGCTGCGGAGCTGCGCGACGGGGCATCGGCATGCTGCCGTCCTGAAGCATTGGTCGTCATTCGGAGCCCTTCTGTATAAGTGCCCGCGCAGAACTGCTGCGAATACTGTTCTTTTAAATGAAAAAGTTAGCCGTTGCTTGGGGCGCAAAACGCCTCACAGCCCCCTGCTTATAGCACGGACGGTCGGAGCAACGTTAGGATCGCATGCATGAGATCCTTGCGCCGGAACGGCTTGGCCAAATGGGTGTCAAAACCAGCCACCAGATAATCGGCAACCTGATTAACCAGTGCATTTGCCGTAACGGCAATGGCGGGTGTAACCGCTCTGGATTGCTGCACTTCACCAGCGCGAATCTCGCGAATCGCGGTCACGCCATCCATCACCGGCATCGAGATATCCAGTAAAAGCAGATCGAAATTTGACTTCTGCCAAGCTTCGAGCGCCTCTTTGCCGTCATTCACGCTGACCAGCTCAGCCCGCGTGTCAGCCAGCATTTCTTCCAAAACCAAACGATTGGTCGGGCTGTCATCGGCAATCAAGATGCGGGTGCCCGCCAGGCTTGCCGTCTCTTCTTGCGAGGTCTCTTCCAGCTCAACCTGCATCAGTTCGGCATCCGCGAAGGGGAAGCTGAGCTTGACGGTATTTCCACTAAGGCCATTGGATTGACTGAATGTTCCACCAAAACTTTCAATCAGGGACAGGGTTTCGGCATCAACCGATAGGGGCGCGGAACTTGCGGTAATATCGATCATCACCGGCTTGCCAACCTTGGCGCTGAACTTCAGTCGCAGCGCACTATCGGCATCCGTGAATGGCGCATCGCCTATGATTTGAACGACGATCTTAGCCAGCGCATCCGGCTCACCCTCACGACCCTTTTCACACCCCAAGCTGCTAAAGGCTTCAAAGGTTGCGCCGACTGTTTCCGCTTCCGCCCCGAACCGAGATTCGATTTGGCGAAGGACATCAACCGGCCTGAAGGTGGTGGCGTTCACGTCTGGTCCATTCCGAAACTTCCCCCCCCCGGGCCCCTGCAAGTGCCCGGAAGAAAACCTAATCCTACACAATTAACCCATCACTGGCGCGCGAAATATACCATCTTTAGGCGGTGTGTTCCGCGTCGTGGAAAGGTAGGCTCGCAACAGAGCCCCCTAAAACACAGATGTAATTTAGCAGTGTTCAGAATGATTAAGCAACCATAAGCTGTATCACAGACGCATAATCTCTATTGAAACGCATCGCTTATTTACATGCCCCAGCGTCAGGCTGACTTTGCGTTCTCGGGTAAAAGCAAGATTGGGCTGGGCTGCTCAGCTGCGGCGATAGCCGCGCGCAAAACATCAGAATTTCGCGGACAAGTGAAAAGGGTTTTGCGCATCACCGGGCCCAGAGTGATGGCAGGTGCCGGCAGGTTATCGCGCAGGTAGATTTGGCTATAGGCGCCAAGACGCATCTCGATTTGCGTGGTGATCTTAGCCAAATCAGGATCATTCGTGCCGGTGCTGGCAACGGCAAAGACGCCACGTCCAGCATAGCAAATCAAGGCCTCGGGACGTTTCAAAACCGTTTCCAAGGTCACTCCGACATCATGCAACATGTTCATGAAATCGTAGCGGTTGGCTTTTTCGTAAAATTCCGCTGCGTTATCAATCGCCACCGCGAAGACCGAGGTGTTGTAGCTTTCTTTTGTCGTCAGCCGCGAAAGATAATTCTCCATCGCATGAAGCTCGATCAGCCGATCGAGGCCCGCCACAGGAACCGCCTCATCGAAGGCAAATTCCAACAGTTCCATATCGTCGTCTTCGTCGTCGCTTTCCTCACCGCTGGCCAATTGGTCCAGCAAGGTGTTGCGCGCCTGTTCGGTGATCAGCCGTTCGATCATCGACATCCGCGCCTTCAATTCCAGCGAATCGAGCGGCTTGGTCAGGTAGTCCGACGCGCCAGCCCCGAACGCACCATCGATATATTCGCGGTCGGTGAGCGAGGTGACCATCATAATTGGCGTGCGCTTATGACCCGGAACGGCGCGGATCTTTTCGCAAAGCTCAACACCGCTCATCCCCGGCATGCGGATGTCCAGCAAGATGCAATCAAAGCTCTTTTTGCCGAACTCCAGCTCGCGGAGCGCTTCCTTCGCCGAATAGATCGGCGTGACATCATTAAATCCGAGATCCCTGAGAGCGATCTCAAGCACCTCTAGGAACAGGGGCTCATCATCGACGGCTAGGATTCGCATTCTGGACCTCTTCAGCGCGACAGTGCTGGTTTGAAGCGCCTCTCATGCCCCCTAACAGGGCGAGAATTGCTTCAACCTTTAGGAATCTTTGCCAAGCGATCGTGGTTAGAATGAGGCGGAGATGTGGCTCTCCGCAGCAAGGTTGTCTGCGGTGGCGTCGGAGGGTGTCACAACCGGAGAGAGATCTCTGGTTTCAGCATCCGCCATTGGCAAAGGAAGGGTTACTTCCACCTTCGTACCCACCCCAAACTCGCTTACCAGCGCGATGGTTCCGCCGCTAAGGTTCACCAATTCGCGAACGATCGACAGGCCAAGCCCCGTGCCGCCATGACGCCGGCTAACAGTTTCGTCCGCTTGTTCGAAGCTACTGAAAACTCTGTCACATTGGTCAGGCGTCATGCCGATACCAGTGTCGACAATGGTGAAAACCACCGGCTTTCCCGGTCGGCATGAGACATCCAACGACACGCCCCCTTGCGAGGCAAATTTGATCGCATTGCTGAGCAAGTTGCCCACAATCTGTTGGATCCGGTGCGGATCTCCAATCCGCATCAGCTCAGCCCCGGCCGAGGTGCTGACTTCGAAATCCAGCCCCTTTTCTTCTGCCAGAACCGAATAAACACCCTCCAACTGATTCAGAATGTCGATCAGCCGCAGGGGCATGTGCTCCAGCTCAACCTTGCCCGCCTCGATCTTGGACATATCAAGGATGGTGTTCAGCACCGAGAGCAGCGTTTCGCCCGAGCGGCGAATGGTGGCGATCATCCGGCTGTGTTCGGGGTCTTTGATCTGCATGCTCAGCACTTCAGCCAAGCCCAGCACACCATTCAGCGGCGTGCGAATTTCATGGCTCATATTGGCCAGGAAGATCGACTTCGAGCGGCTCATCGCCTCGGCATGAGTGACGGCCTCTTGCAGCCTCTCTGTGACGGCGATCTCCTCGGTGCTGTCCCAGAACGAGACGGCCGTGTTCATCTGGCCATCGCCGCCCTTAAAGGGCGTGGCATTGCAGGTCAGCACTTGGCGGCGGCCGTCATTCCAGCGCACCGTATAGCGGAGATCACGCAGCAAGGTGCCGGCGCGGCGGGCCATGTTGCATGGGCCTTCTTCGGCGGGCAGCGGCTCACCGTTCATCCGCTCCATATTCCAAAGCTGCCCCTCACTGGGCTTCCCGCAGATGAGCCCCGGCCGCAGATGCAGGATTCGCTCTGCCTCGGGGTTGCAATAAATCATAACGTCATTGCTGTCGTAGATCGCAACCGCCGCCACATTGCTTTCCAGCGCCGATTTCAGCAAAGCATCGCTTTGCCGCACCTCCATCTCCAGCCGCTTTTGTGCACTGACATCAATGTCGACCCCGTCCACGAGAAGCGGGCGCCCGGTCTCATCCCACCGCGTGACGCGTCCGCGCGAGAGCACCCAGAGCCAATGGCCATCCCTGTGACGGATGCGAAATTCATTCTCAAATCCATCGGGCGACTGAACCGAGACCCGCGGCGCATCTGATTCCAGCAAAGGCCGATCCTCGGGATGCACCATCGCAAGAAAATCACCATGCGCCATTGTCACCGGGCCTTCATGGCCAATAATCCGCCCCCAGTGCCGCCCGGCCGTCATCTCGCGCTTGGTCAGATCCAGCGCCCAAGTGCCGACGCGGTTCTCATCCATGATGTTGCTGAGCCGCTGCTCGGCCAGCTCACGCTCTTCCAGCGCGCGCCACAGCCGCTCATTGGCATTGTCCAGCTCTGCCACATGGCGCTTTTGCGCGGTGATCTCGATCATCGCTGTTAAAAGCCCGCCATCTGCGGTCGGCTTGTTCACACGACGGAACACCCGGCCGTCGTGCATCCGCAGTTCATCGTTATAGCTCGCTTGCCCATAGGGCTGCATCAGCGTGTTAAGATAGGCTGCGGCGGTCATGCCCACGGGCGGTGGCTCAAGATAGCCATGCTCCGTCAGGGCGAGCAGTATCTCTTGCAGCTTTACGCCAGCCTGCATCATTGGCGCCAGCCGAGGAAAGGCGTCGATCTGCGCAGGATTGCACATGACCATACGCCGCTCTGCATCAAACACCATCATCCCATCGGGCACGGCATTGATGGCATTTACCAAACGGCTTTGCGCCGAAGCCGTCTGGCGGGCCAACTCCTCCAACTGACGCTTTTGGTTGTGAAGCTCGGTCACCTCGGTTTCGACAGAGACAAAGCCTTGCAACCTGCCTTGACCATTGCGCAGCGGAACCACGTTGAAATCCACATGGTAACGGGTGCCGTTGCGATCACAGTTGATCATTATGCCATTATAAGGCCGCTCTTCGGCCATCGCGCATGCAAGCTCGGCCGCCACCCGCGGATCGCTGTCATCACAGCGCATCACATCGGCAAAGATACGACCGCGGATCTCAGCCAAGGACCAGCCGGACCTTTTCTCAAATGCTTGATTGACCCAAGTGATTCTCAGGTCGGTATCGACCATGATCACCAAATTGCTCATCGCACGGGTTACGCTGCTCAAGCGCAACAGCTCTTCGCGCATCTCCTGCTTGGCCGTCACATCGCGCACCATGAGCAAGACCGATGGTGCCCCGCCCGGGACAACGGGCGCTTTGCGCGCCGCGCGCAGGGAAAAGTGCCGCATGTCCCCTGGCAAGCCGAGCGCATAATGCGCCTCGGCCACTTCGCCGGTACTCACAACTTGCGTCACCACCCGATGCGCAATCTGCACCACATCGGGGGGCAAGATCTCTTCCACCGGGCGGGCAACAATCTCATGCGGCGCATGCATCAACAGGTCACGCGGACCTCCGATAAAGCTGGTGTAGCGCGCCTGCGCATCCACCTCGAACAACAGATCAGGCATCGCATGCAGCAAGGCCGCCATCTGGGCCGAAGCTTCAGCACGCTGCGCGTCTTGCGCGATCTGATGGCGCTGGTCGAGCAAAAGCGCCGCCAGCTCGTCGATCATCGCCAATGTGTTGCGCGCCTTCTCTCCTTGCGGCGGTGCAGAGTCGGGAAGCTCTAGGCAGAGTACCCCAACCAGCTCCGCCCCTTCACGCAGCGGCGTCAGCGCAACCGGCCCAGCGCCGCAGTTGCGTAGGAAGCGGATCAGTTCGGCAGGGAGATCTGCGGGTTCCGCCGGCGCGACCAACCGCGCCTCGGTTAATATCGCAGCCAATGGCTGAGCGGCGCCAATATGGCACTCTGCGCCTCCCGCCTCATCCGCGCGCAATAGACCGGACGCATCGGGCAGGAACAGCCAATTGCGCCCCAACCCCAAAACTTCGCTCATCCCGTTCAGCGCCAAGCGCTGACCAGCGGCAGTATCGCCCGGTGGGCGCGCAATCAGATCACGCACGCCCCGAATAGCGGCGATGTGACGTTCCATTCAGACTTCCCCTGCGTAACCGCCCAAGCCGCGCGCGCCCGGGCTGCTACCCCCTTTGTATTGACTGCCCCCCAAAGGCCCAGAATCGCAACGAAAAACTGAAACAGGCAGGAGCGATCATTGCCGCGAAGCGGATAACCCCTCTCGTCTGTGGCGTTTTCGCCGCACCCTTCTGCAAGGCATGAGGATCAACCAAAGTTATCTCTAAAATGTAGAATTTATTTAGCAATATCTGCAGCATAGCTTTTTGACCCGCCTCGTGATTTTGCGAATCGTGAAACTCTGTGAAGCCCCTGCCTGGCACGGCCCTTCGCGGGTTGGGCCAGTTGCGCAGAACCGCCCGGTTTTGGCCGGCTTGGTTGACCCAAAGGGGCGCGGCGCGTAATCGGAATGCAATCCCTTCTTTGGCGAAAGCGAGCCCCGTGGCCATTCATCTTTACCAAAACGATCTGCCCGACGGGCTGGCCCTTGGCCCCATCGTCGCCATCGACACCGAGACGATGGGCCTTGACCCACGCCGCGACCGGCTTTGCGTGGTGCAGCTCTCGGATGGCGACGGCAATGCGCATCTGGTGCAGATTTCGCGCGGTCAGACCGAGGCGCCCAACCTTGTGCGCCTGCTGACTGACCCGGCAACCCTGAAGCTCTTCCACTTCGGGCGTTTCGACATTGCCGCGCTCAAGCGCGCCTTTGGCGTGACCACCGCCCCGGTCTGGTGCACCAAGATCGCCTCGAAGATGGTGCGCACCTTCACCGATCGGCATGGCCTGAAGTACCTGCTGAATGATCTGGTGGGCGTCGATGTCTCCAAGCAACAGCAAACCAGCGATTGGGGCGCGGCGACGCTCACCGAGGCGCAGAAAGAATATGCCGCCTCGGATGTGCTGTACCTGCATGCATTGAAGAAGGCTTTGGAAGAGCGCCTGATCCGCGAGGACCGCATGGCGCTGGCACAAAAGTGCTTTGACTTCCTGCCCACGCGTGCCGAGATGGACCTGATGGGCTGGGGCGATACCAATGACATCTTCACGCACTGAGGTTGGCCCCGGCCATCTGAGCGTCGGCCGCCGTGTCCTGCGGCGCGAGGCCGAGGCTTTGTCGATGCTGGAAGCCGCTCTTGGCGAAAGCTTCGTGCAGGCGATTGAACTGATCTTGCAAGCCAAGGGCCGGGTTGTCGTCTCGGGCATGGGCAAATCGGGCCATATCGCGCGCAAGATCGTGGCGACCTTCGCCTCGACCGGAACGCCCGCACAATTCGTCCACCCGGCCGAGGCGAGCCACGGCGATCTGGGCATGGTCACGCCCGCAGACATCCTTTTGGTGCTGTCGAACTCGGGCGAGACGCCGGAATTGGCCGATATCGTCGCCCATTCGCGCCGCTTCTCGATCCCGCTGATCGGCGTGGCTGGCCGCGAAGGCTCTACCCTTCTGCGTGAGGCAGATGTGGCGATCCTTCTGCCCGCCGCCCCCGAGGCTTGCGAGCAAGGCATCGTTCCCACCACCAGCACCACAATGACCCTCGCCCTTGGCGATGCGATGGCGATTGCCCTGATGGAGCATCGCGCCTTCTCGCCCGAGCAGTTCCGCGTGTTCCATCCCGGCGGAAAGCTGGGCGCGCGGCTCTTGCATGTGCGCAACCTCATGCATGACGATGCGCCTTTGGTCACGCCCGAGACGCCGATGACCGAGGCTCTTCTTACCATGACCCGCGCGGGCTATGGCATGGTCGGCGTCACCGATGCTGAGGGGCGCCTACAAGGCGTGATCACCGATGGCGATTTGCGCCGCCATATGGCGCAACTGATGTCGCTGACGGCGGCGGAGGTGATGACCCGCAACCCACGCAGCACCTCGGCCAGCGATCTGGCGGTCGAGGCTTTGGCCTTGATGAATGACAAGAAGATCACTTGCCTGATCGTCACGGATGAAGAGAACCGCCCGATCGGCGTGCTGCACATCCACGACTGCTTGCGCGCCGGGGTGGCGTAAGGTGCCGGCGCGCCCCGATCGCCACAGCCGGATGATCGGCTGGCTCAAGGTCTTGCTGCCGCTGGCAGCACTGACCCTGCTGGCGACGCTTTTTCTGTTCTCGGACCGGATCGACCCTTCCGACGCCATTCCCTATGCGAAGGTTGATGTCGAGGATCTGGCCAAGGATCCGCGCATGTCGGCCCCCGATTACGCTGGCACCACCGCTGACGGTGCCGGGATCACGCTCTCGGCGCAAAGCCTGCGCGATGGCGCGGATGGCGCGGGCACCAGCGCCGAGGCGATCAGCGCTTTGATTGAGACGCCGGATGGCCAGCGCATCGACATCAGCGCCGCTTTGGCCAATGTCGACCCTTCGGGCAAAGAGCTGCGGTTGGACGGCGGTGTCAGCCTTGCCACCCAAGCCGGCTACCAGCTGCAAACCGAGGCGATCACCGCCGATCTAGAGCAAACCAACCTTGCCAGCACCGCGCCGGTTACCGTCACAGCCCCAATGGGCGACATTCGCGCCGACAGCTTCTCGCTCACGCAAGATCCTTTGAACAAGGGCGCTTATCTTCTGGTTTTCAACGGTGGCGTCCGGCTGCTATATCAACCCGGCGGGCAAAGCCCCTCCCCATAGGCACATTCATGGCAAGCATCCGGTCCTCTTTGGCACTCGCCGCCCTGATCGCAGCCCTCTCGGGCGCGGCTCCCGCTCAAGAGGCGAAGATCGCCTTTGGCGGGCTGGCGCAGGACACCTCCCTGCCGGTTGAGGTGCAGGCCGACAGCCTCTCGGTCAACAATGCCGACGGCACCGCAATCTTTGCAGGCAATGTGCTGGTGGGCCAAGGCGAGATGAAACTCTCCGCCGCCAGCGTCAAAGTGGAATACGCCACCGATGGCAAAGCCATTGCGCGCCTTCATGCCAGCGGCGGTGTCACCATCGCCAATCTCGCCGACGCGGCCGAGGCGCAAGAGGCGGTCTATACCATCGACAGCGGCACCATCGTGCTGACCGGCGATGTGCTCTTGACCCAAGGCCCAAGCGCGCTTTCCGGCCAAAAGCTGACGATCAACCTGAAAGACGGCACCGGGGTGATGGAAGGCCGCGTCTCCACCGTCTTCGTTCCGGGTGGCAATTGAGTATGACCGACCGCCCCGATCTGACCGTCGCCCAAGGCGCGCAGGGCTTGCAGATCCGCAACCTGCGCAAATCCTATAAGAAACGCCCGGTGATCCGCGATGTCAGCATGGAGCTGCGCCGGGGCGAGGTTGTGGCACTTCTCGGCCCCAATGGCTCGGGCAAGACCACCTGCTTTTACTCCATCGCCGGCCTTGTGACCCCCGAAGGCGGCCATGTGCTGATCGATGGCAAGGATGTCACCGCCTTGCCGATGTATCGCCGCGCCCGGTTGGGCATCGGCTATCTGCCGCAAGAGGTGTCGATCTTCCGTGGCCTCTCGGTCGAGGACAATATCCTTGCCGTGCTTGAGATCACCCAAAGCGACCGCCACAAGCGGCGCGAGCGGCTGGAAGAGCTGTTGTCGGAATTCTCGATCACCCATCTGCGGCAGGCCCCTGCCCTTGCCCTTTCAGGTGGTGAGCGGCGCCGGGTCGAGATCGCGCGTTGTCTGGCCGCCGATCCGCGCTATCTGTTGCTTGATGAGCCCTTCGCCGGGGTCGACCCCATCGCGGTCGGCGAGATTCGCCACCTTGTGCATGATCTGAAGACCCGCGGCATCGGCGTCCTCATCACCGATCATAACGTCCGCGAGACGCTGGAAATCGTTGATCGCGCTTATATTCTGCATGATGGCAAGGTTTTGATGAGCGGCACGACCGACGAAGTCGTTCGCGACGAAACCGTGCGGCGCGTCTATCTCGGCGAGAACTTCCGTATCATTTGATCCGCCCTATCGATTCTGTTGACTTCGCATCGTCTCCGGTGCCGAATGATGAAGATGAGCGCGTCCTTTGCCCCCCTTCTGAAGGTTGCCGCGGCTGAAATACCAGCCCCGCCGGGTTGCAGGCATGTTCATCACACCCCACGTCAAATGAATGCCCTTGGCTTCTGGCCAGGCCTCGGCGCCTGCCAGCCTGTTGTTCGTAAAGGAGACGTCATGCGCTATCAGATCAGTGGCAAGCAGATCGACATCGGAGAAGCTCTGCAAACGCATGTGAAAGCCGAAATCGGTGAGGTGATTGAGAAATACGCCCAGCGTCCTACGGAATGTCTGGTGGTGTTCTCAAAGGTCGCCCATGAATTCGTCTGCGAAACCACGATCCATTTGTCCACCGGCTTGACCGTTCAAGCCAAAGGACATGCGCCTGAAATCTATCCGGCATTCGAATCCTGCCGTGAAAAATTGGACAAACAGCTGCGCCGCTACAAGCGCCGCATTCGCAACCATAATGCCGATCGCAAGGCCCCTGTTGAATTCGGTGGTGGCTCCCAGTATATCCTCGCCGCAATAGAAGAGACCGACGACGCTGAGCCTGATAGCTTGACGCCCGTGGTCATCGCCGAGATGGAGACGAAGATTCCTTCGATCACCGTGGGCGAGGCCGTGATGCAGATGGAACTGGCAGGCCAGAAAATGTTGGTTTTCAGGAACGAAGGTCATGGGGGCGTCAACGTGGTGTATCGTCGGGAAGACGGTAACATCGGGTGGATCGACCCTCGCAACACAAGATAAGCGGCCATTCCGGCCCGCAGGATCATCACCCGGCCCATGGAACTTTCTAAAATTCTAGTCCCTGCCGCTGTGCGCGTGGTGGGGCAATTCACCTCAAAGAAACGCCTGTTCCAAGAACTGGCTGAGATCACCGCGCAGGTGCACGGGATCCAATCAGCCTTGGTGCTGGATGGTTTGCAAGAGCGTGAGACGCTTGGGCCGACCGGCGTGGGGCATGGCATCGCTTTGCCCCATGCCAGATTGGAAGACCTCGATCAGATCGTTGGTCTCTTCATACGTCTGGAAAAGCCACTGGATTATGACAGTGTTGACCGTCAGCCGGTGGATCTGGTCTTTGGGCTGCTGGCGCCCAAAGATTCCGGGGTGGATCACCTTAAGGCCTTGGCTTTGGTCAGCCGCACCATGCGCGACCCGGCCGTGGTCACCAAGCTGCGGGCCAATACCGATCCCGACAAGCTGCATGCCATCCTGACCGAGACCCGCACCACCGCGATGGCCTAAGCCTTAGTGACCTTGGATCAGGGCCATAACGGCGGCCCCGATCTCTACGACTGCGGCATTGCGACGGCTCCAATTCGCCGGCGTGTCCGAAACAAAGATCGCCACAAAAATCGGCGCACGCTCGGGCGGTGTCAGCATCGCCACGATATTGCGCGTATGCGTCCGCCCACCGCCCGAGCGATCCGCGACCTGCCAGCCTGAGGGCACCGAAGGCCGCAGCAACTTTCCCGTCACCCCGCCGGTTGAAAGCCAGTCGCGCAGCTGCGCCTTGCCGATTTCGCTCAAGGCGTCGCCCAAAAGCATCGCCTGCCACGATCCGACCACCGCCGCCGGGCTGGTGGTGTCGCGCGGATCGCCGGGGACAAACTGATTAAGCTCAGGCTCTTTGCGGTCGAGCCGCGTCACCTCATCGCCGATGCTGCGCAGAAACTGCGTCACCGCCTGCGGGCCGCCCAGCCGATCAATCAGCAGATTGGCGGCGGTATTGTCGCTTTGGTCCAAAGTGGCATGGCAAAGCTGCGCGATGCTGAGCTGCCCACCGATATAACGCTCGGTCACCGGGGCATGGCTGGCGATATCCTCGGCCCCTATCGGCAGTTTTTCGTTCAGCGAGACCTTGTCGCGATCCACCGCTTGCAGCACCGCGCCACAGAGAAGCGCCTTGAAGGTGCTGGCCATCAAAAAGCGCTCATCCTGCCGATGCCCCCAGCGCCAGCCCGAACCTGTGTCAAGGATCTGCACGCCGATCCGCGCGTCCAGCTCGGCCTCTAAGCGCAAAAGCCGCGCGTCCAGCTGTTCCCGCGCGCCCTGCGCTTGCGCGCGTTCACCGTCAGAGAGAACAAGCCCCATCGCCACCAGTAAAATCGCAAGCCTGAACCAACGGCGCGCGATTTGCCGCATCACCGCGCATCCCGCCAGGGGCCAAAGCCAAAGCCCATGTAATCACGCGGATAGGCCTCGCGGGCCGCCTCTTCCAAATCGGGCAGCCAGATCGCCGCCAGCGCATCATGGGCTGCCCGATCCGCAGCGGGTGGGGCAAGAGCCGTCAGGCCCGCCTCTGCGGCGGCAAAGGCCAGCCCCTCGGCCAGTTGATCCTCACGCAGCACCAGATCAGGCGTCTGGAACCCGGCAAAGCCTTGCAGCACCGCCGATTGGCTGGCCCAATGCGGCGAGACCCTTTGCCCCATCTGTCCCGCGACCGAGAGCTTGGCATAGCGCAAGAAAGCCGCGAAAGCCGCGCGGTGTTGGTCCAGATCGGCAAAAGGCTTACCGGGCGGCGGAAGATCAGCCCCCTGCCCTCGGATCAGCGCTTGGCGATGCTCAGAGAGTTTACCGCTGACGATCTGGCTCAAGAATGCCTGATGCGCCCGCAGCAAAGGATGGCGGATCACGGTGAAGCTGCGATGGCCGGGATGGGCGCGCTTCCATTGCCGCAAGGATTTCTGCACGAAATCGCCCTCAAGCGGCCCATGCGCCAAAAGCCAAGCCTTCACCTGCGCTTCAGGCCCCGAGCGGATTGGCTGGAACAAGAGCCCCCCCGCCGCCACAAAAGACGGGATCGCCGGCGGGCGGCGCGGCTCAAAATTCGGCGTCCGGTTCAGGTTGAAGCGGTCAAGCCGCGCCAAAGCCGCCTCCATTTCGGGCAGATTGGTGACCTTCTCGCCAATCTCCTCGGGGTTTTGCTTCTTCAGCTTGTCGTCCAGCCCCTCAAGCCGCGCCTCCAGCCCCAGCCAAGCGGCCAGACCGTTCAGCACTGCGACATCCTGAATGTCGTCGTAATCGATGTAGAAGGCTGTCTGCCCGCGCGTTTGCAGCCCATGCATCAGTTGCAGTTGAAAGCCCTGCAAAGCCTCAAGATGGGCGCGAAACTCCGCCGCATCGAAATCGGCCTGCGCGGTCTTCAGGTTCTTGGCATTGGTCAGCTTCCACTGCCCCGTGGCCTGCGCGATCTTCCAGCTGACATAGCTGTCGACCGGATTGCGCGTCAGGATGATTTTGGCACAGGCCGGGTCATCCAAAAGCGCCGGCAGCACCCGCGCGTCATGGTCGTGGAAATAACGAAACCCCGCCATGCCTTCGGTCTTGGCCCGTAAAGCCGCGAGCAGCGCGAAAGGATCCCGCTCCCGCGCTGCCAGATCGACCCCGAACATCTCGGTCTGATCTTTTTTGCCGATGAAATGCGGGTTGAACACTTCACCAAGGCAGCTCAGCCCCGGCAAGGCGTTCAGATTGGCCTCAAGAAAATTCGACCCAGTCCGCATCTCTGCGAAAAGCACGAAAGAGGTGAACCGCGCCATCATTTCACCAGATAGGGGCGCGGGCGGCGGCCAGCGGCATTGGGATAGTCCTGCCCAGCGGGGAAATCGCCCATCAAGACCGGCTGCATGCCCTGATTGCGCAGGTTTTGCAGGAACTGGCCAAAGCCGGTCAGGTCCACCATTCGAGGCACCTCGGCCAAGCGGCGCAGGCTGCGCGGGCTGATCTCATCGACGATCGACTGTAATGGCTCCATCGGGGATTCGATGAACTCGGCCAGCGTCCAGATCCGCACCTTGGCCTTCACATGGGGGCCGCGCAGCTCGGCCAAAAGGTCCGATTCAATGCGCTGCAACCGCGCCGCCTCGGCCCTGATCTCACTGAAATTGCGATTGGATTGGAACAAGGGCACCGCAAAAGCGCCCGAGATCACCGAGATCTGCGCATTGGGATCTGCGGCGATGAACCCCGCAATCTTCTGATTGTCGCTGGGCCCGAATTGGAAGCACTGCCGCTCACCGCGCGTGTTCCAGATCAGGTTCGTAAGGAAACTGCGCGGGTTATAATCGCGCAAAGCCGCGCTGTCGGACATAGCGCCATTATAGACCGAGACGCCCCCCGCAAACTCCACCCGCTCGGGCGAGAAAAGATGGCCGTGCACCCGGCTGCCCGAGACCTTCGAGAGCCAAGTCTCGAAATTCTCAAAGACATCTGCAAAGCCTTCGAAAACCGAATAGGGCGCGGCCGTGCGGCCTTGCGCCCATTCGCCATTGGGAAAGCGCGACTGCATGTAAAGCCCCGCGCGCCCCGTGGTGCGCCGCTCCACCGCTTTGGCGAAAAGCCGGTCGATCTTACCGGGATTGGGCTCGGCCCGCGGCTCATCCCCGGCGGTGGGCGACAGGAAGCTGGCGTAAAGCTTCTCGGCCCGCGGCCAGATCTTGCGCGCCACGAAGCAGTCAGACCGCTTCAAAAGCTGCAGATGATCATCGTAGAAAATATGCGGTTTGCCTTGGAAATCGAATTTCGACAGCGTCAGCGAACGGCTTTCCACATTGGTCGAGACCTGCCGGACCAAGGTCTGAAAATAGCTTTCATCCGGGATCCAAACCTTGCGGAAATAACGGTCGTGATCCGCGCGATCCGGCCCCTCAAGGATCGCCGAGAGTGTCTGGCGCGTCAGACACCACCATTGGCTGCCCAGATGCGGCACGATCCCCGCCGGGATGGCGCGACGGATACGAAACTTGCGCTGCAACTCAACGTAGTTGTCGAAAAGCCAGCGGTGTTTGCGCCATGAGAAGGGGAAGCGCAAAGTGAACCGCTCATAGTCCAGCCCGCCCATGGTCCAGCCGACATCGGCCGTGGTGACGCTTTCGATGAAATCGGTGCGCGGGCGGTCGTCGAGATAGGCGCGCATTTCCTCAACCGGGCGTAGAGGCAGGCACGAACCCGAGGCGAGATAGACATGCCGAACCTGCGGAAACTCGCGCAGCATCAGGCTTGCCGCCGCTTGCGTCGCCGCCACAATCCCCCAAGTGCCCCATTCGCAGGCGTGCCGAGTGGAAAATCGCACATTGTCCAGATCGGCCAGATCGCTCTGCATCTGCGCCACTTGACTGCCAGAGGTGCGCTTGTCGACATGGACCACCACCGGGCAATCCCGGCTGGCCCAATAGCGCGCCACCTCAGCCGCGCGGTCCAGCGCGGTGTGGCACAACATGACAAAACCCAGCGTCATGCCCAGTTCCCCTTGGACATCAGCCCCAAAATCTCAAGCTGGCGCCAGTTGATATATTTCTCGGACCATTTGCACCATAAATCGGGCTGATCCTTCAACGCCTGTTGATAGGCGCGATACTCACGGCTGTTGGCATAATGCTCGCCCCGCGCCATCTCTTCCTCGGCCTTCAATGCGAAAGTATCAAGGAATTTGGCGTGCAGAAGACAGCCCGAGGCTTTCTCGCCCCCCCAAGCATCAAAGGCCAAGTTCAGCCCACGCGGCAAAAGCATATGGGTTGAGCTGACATAGGTGTAGCTGCGATGCCACTTCACCAAGGGGATTTTGTTCAACGCGGGCGCACGTTTCGGCGCATCTCTGAAAAAAGCGCGCATGCGCGGCCCGCCTTGGATCCAGAGATTGCCATAGGTCCAATTGCGCGAGATCGCGTAATTGCCACTGTCGAACCACTGCGCAATCTCGAAAGGGTCTTGCCCCTCGCGATAGGGTTGCTCGTTCAGCGCGCCCTTGGGATACATGTCCAACAGCATCGCCGAGAACGTGCGGATCTGGCTGGCATCTAACCAATCGGTCAGTGCGCGCAGCGGCCGGGTTTCGCAAAAAGGATAGATCAGAAACTCGTCAACATCGACGGTCAGACACCAGCGACCGTGGCCGTAGTTGCGCAGCAGATGCGTTATCCAATCCATGCCGAAGCGGGACTTTTTATAGCTGGCATGCGCCGACCACAGCGAGACATCGGGCTGATCGGCCAAATATTCGCGGCTGCCATCGTCACTGTCATTGTCGACGATCAGAAAGTGATCAACGCCCAAGTCTCGGTAATATTTCAAGAAATAAGGCAGCCGCACCTTTTCATTACGCAGGCAACAGAACAGCAAGATCGGATCGCCCTGCAAGGCGCCGATGCGTTTGACCACGGGCTTCAGCTCACGTCGGTGCAGCAAGGATCGCACCAACAGCCGCTGCCGCTTGGCCCGCAATTGATATGAGGTGAGCCAGCTCAAACGCGCATTCCCGCAGCAGTGAACGGCGCGACCAAGCTGGCAGCGCCCGTCAGACAAGCCTGCTGCATTGGCGCCGCCTTAGCGTGCCGATCTGACTTTGCCCTATCGGCCGCCTGTCGCTTCACCGCCTGCCCCATCGCCCAGATCACAGCCATCCCCCGCGCGAGAGCAGGCCCAGCGCCTCAAGTTGTCGCCAGCCAGTATAGCGCGTTGAGCGCTCGCAAAAAAGCACCGGCGCTTCGATCAAGCCATCGTAATAGCTGCCAAAGCGTCGCGGATCGGCAAAATGCTCACGCCGCTCTTTTTCTTCAGCGGATTTCTCTAAAATTTGCGGCAGAAACTTCGTGTGCAAGAGCACGCCCGAGGTCGTCGCGCCGCCCGCTGTGGCATAAACATGGTTCAACGTGGCCGGCAGCGCAGTATGGGTCGAGTTCAAATAGGCATAGCGCCAATGCCATTTGACCAAGGGCAGCTTGTTCAGCGTCGGCGCGCGGCGCGGGTCATTGGCAAAGAAGACCCGTGCGCGTGGCCCACCTTGGATCCAAAGGTTGTCCAGCTTGGGCTGGCGGATCACGCTGTAATTGCCCGCATCGAACCACGGCAGCACGGTCAAAGGATCCTCGCCCGCGCGGTAATCTTCCGCCCCCAATGGCCCCTCGGGGTAAAGCTCCAGCATCATCGCCGGCATCGCCACTTGGCCGGTGCTCTCCAGCCACTTGGTCAGCGCAGGCAAAGGGCGCGTTTCACAGTTCGGATAGACCAGCAACTCATCGGCATCGACCGTCAGACACCAATGGCCATGGCCGTAACGCAGCAAAAGCCAGTTGGTCCAATCAAGGCCAAAGCGCGCCGAGCGGTAACTGGCTTCGGTCCGCCAGACCGAGACATCCGGCTCCGCCGCCAAAAGCGCAGCACTGCCATCCGTGCTGGCATTGTCGATGACCAGAAAATGCCCCACCCCCAGCTTGCGGTAATGGCTTAGGAAATGCGGCAAGCGCACAGCCTCATTGCGCAGGCAGATGACGGCGAGACTGTCGGTTTTCCGGATCGAAGCCCTGCGATCGCTGATAAGCCGCAGCTCGCGCCGCTTACGGATCGCCCGGGCCAGCAGCATCTGCCGCTGCAAGCGCAGCCGCAGCTTCCACCGCAGCCGCTGCCAGAGCGCCACCGCCCCCCTCTTCAGGGGCGGCAGCTCTGTTTTACGATGGTCTTGGGGCGGGCTTGCCCCCATGCGCTTATTGCGCCGCCTGGCGCTGAACCATCATATCGTTCAGATATTCGCCAAATTCATCGCGCAGATCGGGGCGCGACAGACCAAAGGCCACGGTGGCTTGCAAGAAGCCAGCTTTTGAGCCGCAATCGTAGCGCTGGCCGCGGAAGCGGTAGCCGTAAACCCCCTGCGTGCCGCCCACCTCTTCGGCAATGGCATCGGTCAGCTGGATCTCACCACCCGCCCCCTGCTTGATCCGGTTGAGGTTGTTCAAAACCTCTGGCGTCAGGATATAGCGTCCGATCACCGCAAGGTTCGAGGGCGCATCCTCGGCCTTCGGCTTCTCCACCATGCCCTTCACCCGCACGATCGAGCCATTGTCGGTGCCAATGTCCAACACACCGTAGCTGCTGGCTTTTTCTTGCGGCACTTCCATCGCAGCGACCATGCAGCCACCGGTCTCGGCATAGGCCTCGACCATCTGTTGCAGGCAGGGCTTTTCCGCCGCGATCACATCATCGGGCAAAAGCACGGCAAAAGGCTCATCGCCGATCAGACGACGGGCGCACCAGACCGCATGACCCAGACCCATCGGACGGTTTTGCCGAACATAAGCAATGGCGCCGCTGTCCATATTGGTCTCTTTCAGCGCCTCAAGCAGCTCGGTCTTGCCCTTTTTACGCAGCTCGGACTCCAGCTCGGGCGCGTGGTCGAAGTAATCTTCCAACGCCGATTTGCCGCGGCTGGTGACAAAGATGAACTCCTTAATGCCCGCCGCGCGCGCCTCATCGATCGCGTATTGGATCAAGGGGCGATCGACCAGCGTCATGATCTCTTTCGGGATCGACTTGGTGGCTGGCAGGAATCGGGTGCCCATACCGGCGACCGGGAATACCGCCTTGGAGACCTTCTTGGCTTTCATCGTCTATATGTCCCATTATGCCACAGAGCTTTGCTGTGGTGTTCACTTGTTTACGCAGGCCAATGCCGATGTTGCAGTTTTTATAAGCCAACGGCAGGTGCCGCAGCCATATCACCATTACAATTGTCGCGGCAGGGGAATGTTTATTTCAACTTGTCACGATTGAGTTTTACAACTGCGCTGGCAAAGCGCGCAACATCTCTTCAATCACGGCAACATCCGACGGATTGTTAAGCTCCCAGAATTGCCTGCCTTTTGCTTCAACCTCAACGCAAAGCACCGGGCGGCCATTTTCCAAGAACCGCAACTGTTCTAACCCTTCAAGGGTTTCCAGCGGGCCAATCGGCCAAGACGGATATTGGACCAGCGCCGCAGGACGGTAAGCATAAACCCCGACATGGTGGAAAATCGGCGTCGGCTCATCATCGGCGTATTCCCGCCCGGTATAGGGGATGACCTCTTTCGAGAAATACAGGCCGCGCCGGTTCTGGTCGAAAATCGCTGTGGTGCCGCCCACCCGGCCTGCCCGCCGATCGGCCAAAAAGCCCGAGACCGCGCGGCCATCGCAACGCAGAACCGGCGTGGCGATCTCGGCACCGGGATCGGCGGCAAGACCGCGCAAAAGATCGGCGATGAACCAGGCCGGGGTCAAAGGCGCATCGCCTTGCAGGTTCACAATCACATCATAGCCGGGCAGCTGCGCCGCCACTTCGGCGCAGCGCTCGGTGCCATTGCGCGCCTCCGAGGAGGTCATCACCACCTCGGCACCAAAACCCGCCGCATGATCCGCGATGCGCGCGTCATCCGTGGCCACGACAACCCGGTCGATGCCCTGCACCGCCATTGCCGCCTCCCAGCTGCGCTGGATCAGCGTTTTGGCACCATCGGGCCCCACCAAAGAAACCAAGGGCTTACCGGGGTAGCGGGTGCTCGCATAGCGGGCCGGAATGGCGATCAGCGTCTTCATTTCAGCACCACCCCCGGAGCCAGCGCGATGAAGAAAGGATTGTCCCAGCCGGGCTTGCCATAGGCCAAGGGGGAATGGTCATCCATCCGCACCACCTGCCCACCGGCCCCGCGCAAGACTGCATCACCGGCCGCGGTGTCCCATTCCATCGTACGCCCCAGACGCGGGTAAAGATCCGCCTCACCGGTCGCCACCAAGCAGAACTTCAGGCTCGACCCGGCGGAGCGGGAATCTTTCACCTGATATTTCTCGATGTAATCATTGGTCGCCTGATCGCGGTGCGACTTAGACGCCACCACCATCAGCGCCGCATTGTCCGGCGTTGCCACACGGATCGGACGGACACTGCCATCGACCAAGCTTTCCTCAACCGCAGTGCCATCGGGCAATGTGTAGAAAAGCCGCTCTTTCGCCGGGGCATAGACCACGCCGCGCAAGGGCACGCCCTTCTCGACATAAGCGATGTTCACGGTGAAATCACCGCGACGCTGCACGAATTCCTTGGTGCCGTCCAAAGGGTCAACGATCAGGAAGGTCTCGGCCGTCAAAGCATGGCTGGCCGCTTGCTCTTCGGTGATCAGCACCACCTCTGGGAACGCCGCCCGCAACCCTGCCGAGATGATCGCATCCGCCGCCTCATCGGCTTCGGTCACCGGGCTCGCATCGCCCTTGGTTTTGACCTCGAAATCCGGGTCGGCATAGACCTCCATGATCTTAGCCCCCGCCTCAAGGGCCAATTGGCGGATAACGGGGACGAGATGGTTGAAGTCCATGACATTCTCCTAGATCGGGCACCGGTATCGAGCCCCAAGATCTGAGCCAGCGCAAGGACAAGCTTCAGGCCTGCCCGAGCAGTTGCTTTGCCGATCCGCGCCGCTTATCCTGCGCCGTCAAGGGAACCGCAAGATCTCCCGCTCCACAGCGGCAAAGCGGGGCAAGGGAAAGCATATGTTTCGGGCAGAAGCGAAACGACCCTCACGCATCCGCAGCGCCTTTGAGCTCTGTGAGCTGATCTACCATGCCACCATCCGCAACTTACGCAAAAGCCACGGCAATGCGGTGAAGGGGCTGGTGATGAGCGTGGTACAGGCCGCGCTGACCTTGGTCATCTTCATCGTGATTTTCTGGGTGATGGGCCTGCGCCATTCGCCGATCCGCGGTGATTTCGTGATCTATGTGATGTCGGGCGTCTTCATGTTCCTCACCCATACCAAGGCGCTTGGCGCCGTGGCGGGCGCGGATGGCCCGACCTCGCCGATGATGATGCACCGGCCGATGAACCCGGTCATTGCGGTGGTCTCTGCGGCTTTGGCAGCGCTTTACCAACAGGTGCTGGCAATGGCGGTGATCTTGCTGATCTACCACACGCTTTGGACACCGATCACCATTTACCAACCCGCCGGGGCGCTCGCGATGCTCTTGCTGTCATGGTTCTCCGGCGCGGCAATCGGGCTGATCTTCTACGCCGCCAAGCCTTGGCAACCCGATGTGGTCAGCATCCTGTCCACCATCTACCAACGCGCCAATATGATCGCGAGCGGCAAGATGTTCGTGGCCTCGATGCTGCCGGCAAGCCGGCGATCACTTTTTGATTGGAACCCGCTCTTTCACACCATCGATCAGGCCCGAGGCTATATGTTCCTCAATTACAACGCCCGCTACACCTCGCTTGATTACCCGATCAAGGTGGCGCTGGTTTGTATCCTGATTGGTCTCATGGCCGAGTTCTACACCCGTAAACATGTCTCAGCGAGTTGGCAGAAACGACAATGACCCGTGCAATGCTCCCCGCCTTTTACCGCCGCGCCCGCGCCACTTTGGCGGGGCTTCTCCTTTCCAGCCTCGGCTTTGCCGCCGCCGCACAAGAATATCCGGCGCTGTTTGATGTCAGCGGCGTTGCGGCGTCGGATGTGCTCAACATCCGGGCCGAACCTTCGGCGCAAGCCACAATCTTGGGCAGCCTGGCCCCTGATGCCAAAGGCGTGGAGGCAATTGGCCTGTCCGAAGATGGCAAATGGGCCCGCGTTTCGGCTGGTGAGGCCAGCGGCTGGGTCGCCTTGCGCTTCCTAACCCCCGTGCCCGCCGCCCCGCATGGCTTGCCGCACCCGATCGCCTGTTACGGGACCGAGCCTTTCTGGGCGCTTAAACTTGGCCCGCAAACCGCCGAATGGTCCTCGCCCGAGACCCCACCGCAAGCGCTGAGCGTCACGCATCAGGCCGTGGCCCCGCAGGGCTATTTCCTGACCGCCTCGGATGCGGTCACCGATGCGACGAAGCAAGCCTATTACCAGATCATGATCACCAAAGAGCACTGCTCTGACGGCATGTCCGACCGCGATTTCGGCTTTGCCACCCGCATCTTCCACAGCAGCCAAGCAGGCAATGCGGTGCTCCGGGGCTGCTGCACGCTGAACCAGCACTGACACGGACGGCCAAGACGGACCAACACGGACCGTCTTGGCAGGTTTTCGCAACTTCTTCGCACTTCACTGCAAGATTTGCAGGCCAAGCGCCGCGCCAACCGTTGCAGGCGCAATTTCCCCTGCCTATATACGCCAAGTCCTGCCAATGGGGTTCGCCCCAAAGGCCTCCATACCCGGCTTGGGTGCCTAAGACTTCGGGGCCCAAACCGGCAGATCGCCTGATAGAAAGGGATATACATATGGCCAAAGTCATCGGTATCGACCTCGGCACCACGAACTCCTGCGTCGCCATCATGGACGGCTCGCAGCCCCGCGTGATCGAGAACTCCGAGGGGGCACGCACCACGCCCTCGATCGTCGGCTTCACCGAGAATGAGCGTCTGGTCGGTCAGCCCGCCAAGCGCCAAGCTGTCACCAACCCGACGAACACCGTCTTCGCCGTCAAACGCCTGATTGGCCGCCGCATGGGCAGCCCCGAGGTCGAAAAGGACAAGGGTCTTGTTCCTTACGCGATCGTCGATGGCGGCAATGGCGATGCATGGGTGGAAGCCCGTGGCGAGAAATATTCGCCCAGCCAAGTTTCGGCCTTCATCCTGCAAAAGATGAAAGAAACCGCAGAAAGCTACTTGGGTGAATCCGTCACTCAGGCAGTCATCACGGTTCCGGCCTATTTCAACGACGCTCAGCGCCAAGCCACCAAAGACGCCGGCAAAATCGCTGGCCTCGAAGTGCTGCGCATCATCAACGAGCCGACCGCAGCCGCTTTGGCCTACGGTCTGGACAAGAAAGAATCGAAAACCATCGCGGTCTATGACCTTGGCGGCGGTACCTTCGATATCACCATCCTTGAGATCGATGACGGTCTGTTCGAAGTGAAATCGACCAACGGGGACACCTTCCTCGGCGGTGAAGACTTCGACATGCGCATCGTTCAATTCTTGGCCGATGGCTTCAAGAAAGAGCATGGCGTTGACCTGACGCTGGACAAAATGGCTTTGCAGCGCCTGAAAGAAGCCGCTGAGAAAGCCAAGATCGAACTCTCGTCCAGCCAACAGACCGAGATCAACCAGCCGTTCATCTCGATGGACAAGAACACCGGGCAGCCGCTGCACTTGGTGACCAAGCTGACCCGCGCCAAGCTGGAAGGTCTGGTCGAAGACCTGATCAAGCGCTCGATGAAGCCGTGCATGGCTGCGTTGAAAGACGCTGGCGTCTCCAAAGACGAGATCGACGAAGTCGTTCTGGTCGGCGGTATGACCCGTATGCCGCGCGTCATCGAAGAAGTGACCAAGTTCTTCGGCAAAGAGCCGCATAAGGGTGTGAACCCGGATGAGGTTGTTGCGATGGGTGCCGCCGTTCAGGCTGGCGTTCTGCAAGGCGACGTGACCGATGTGGTCCTGCTCGACGTGACCCCGCTTTCGCTGGGCATCGAGACCTTGGGCGGTGTCTTCACCCGCCTGATCGACCGCAACACCACGATCCCGACCAAGAAGAGCCAAGTCTTCTCGACCGCCGAGGACAACCAGAACGCTGTGACGATCCGGGTGTTCCAAGGCGAGCGTGAGATGGCCGCCGACAACAAGATGCTGGGCATGTTCAACCTTGAGCAAATCCCGCCGGCGCCGCGCGGTGTGCCTCAGATCGAGGTGACCTTCGACATCGACGCCAACGGCATCGTCTCGGTCAACGCCAAAGACAAAGGCACCGGCCGCGCCCAGCAGATCACCATCCAAGCTTCGGGTGGCCTGTCGGACGAGGACATCGAGAAGATGGTCAAGGACGCCGAGGCCAATGCCGACGCCGACAAGGCCCGCCGCGAGCTGGTCGAGACCAAGAACCAAGGCGAAAGCCTGCTCGACTCGACCAAGAAGTCCTTGAAAGATCACTCGGACAAGGTGGATCCCTCGACCGTCGAGGCGATCGAATTCGCGATGAGCCCGCTGGAAGATGCGCTGAAAGGCGAAGACGTCGGCAAGATCAAGGGCGCCATTCAGAACCTGTCCGAAGCCGCCATGCGTCTGGGCGAGGCCATTTATAAGGCCAGCCAAGCCGAAGCCGACGGCGAAGACAAGGACGATGAGCCCCGCCCGATGGGTGACGACGATGACATCGTCGACGCCGATTTCGAGGATCTTGGCGGAAACAAGCGGAAGTAATCCGCTTCATCCGGAACAGGGGCGGTCCGGCAACGGTCCGCCCCTTCTCTGGTTGCACCGAAGGGTTTTGCTGTGGCGAAGCGCGATTATTACGACATTCTCGGGGCCAAGCGTGGCGCCTCTGCGGATGAGCTGAAGAAAGCTTACCGCCAGAAGGCCAAAGAGCTGCACCCTGACCGGAATACAGACAATCCTCAGGCCGAAGCGATGTTCAAAGAGGTGAACGAAGCTTACGACGTCCTGAAGGATGAACAGAAAAAAGCGGCCTATGACCGCTTTGGCCATGCTGCCTTTGAAAACGGCATGGGCGGCGGCGGCGGCCAACGCGGCGGCTTCCAACAAGGCGATTTCGCCTCGGCTTTCTCGGATGTCTTCGAAGATCTCTTCGGCGATTTCTCGGGCCGTGGCGGCGGCGGCGGTGGCCGGCAACGGGCGCAGCGCGGCTCAGACCTGCGCTATAATCTCCGCGTCACCTTGGAAGAGGCGTTCCAAGGCTCGCAAAAGACCATCACCGTGCCCTCCAGCCAGTCCTGTGACACCTGTCGCGGCACCGGCGCCGAAGGCGGGGCAGAGCCCGTCACCTGCTCGACCTGCTCGGGCATGGGCAAGGTCCGCGCGCAGCAAGGCTTCTTCACGGTCGAACGCACCTGCCCCACCTGTTCGGGCATGGGCCAGACCATCAAGAACCCCTGCAAGGTCTGCCACGGTGCTGGCCGGGTGGAAAAAGAGCGTCAGCTCTCGGTCAACATCCCTGCAGGCGTGGAAACCGGCACCCGCATCCGGCTGGCCGGTGAGGGCGAAGCAGGCTTGCGCGGCGGTCCGCAGGGCGACCTCTACATCTTCATCGAGGTCAAAGATCACCCGATCTTCCAACGCGACGGCGTGCATCTTTACTGCCGCGTGCCGATCTCGATGCCTGCCGCCGCCTTGGGTGGCGAGGTCGAAGTGCCCACGATCGACGGCGGCCGCGCGCGGGTGAAAGTCCCCGCAGGTGCCCAATCCGGCAAGCAAATGCGCTTGCGCGGCAAGGGCATCCCGGCGCTGCGCGGTGGCGGCATCGGCGATATGGTCATTGAACTGGCGGTGGAAACCCCGGTCAATCTGACCGCGCGGCAAAAAGAGCTCCTGACCGAGTTCGAAAAGCTGAGCGAAGAGAACAACCCAGAAGGCTCCTCCTTCTTTGCCAAGGTCAAAGGCTTCTGGGACGGCATGAAGGGCTGATTGGGCGGGCAGCAATGCCCGTCCTCCTTCACATTTTTCGGTTTTCTTTAACCGTTTCTTCACCAGCTTTGCGCGATGATCCCCCGCATGACCGGGGGATTTTCAGACATCGGCCGCACGCTTTTCAACCTCAACGGGGATCCGGATGAGGCTGCCGCCGATCCCATTCCCGGCAAGCTTCCCAGCTATATCGCCGATCACCGCAAGCGCCTGCGCGAACGCTTCAGCACGGGCGGCGCCGCCGCCATGCCGGATTATGAGCTGTTGGAACTGCTCCTTTTCCGCAGCCTGCCCCGGCAAGACGTAAAGCCCCTCGCCCGGCTCTTGCTGGAAACCTTTGGCGACTTTAACCGCGTGGTGACCGCCGCGTCTGCCCGGCTGATGATGGTGAAAGGCGTGGGAGAGGCGACCGCGCAAGATCTTAAAATCCTTGAGGCAGCGGCCCAGCGGATGATGCGCGCCCGGGTAATCAACCAGCCCGTGCTTTCCAGCTGGGACGCGCTTTTGGACTATTGCCACACCGCCATGGCGCACCGCGAGACCGAACAGTTTCGCGTGCTCTACCTTGACCGCAAGAACGTGCTGATCGCGGATGAGGAACAGGCCCGCGGCACGGTGGATCATGTGCCGGTCTACCCGCGCGAGGTTGTGAAACGGGCGCTAGAGCTGAATGCCAGTGCGTTGATTTTGGTACATAATCACCCCTCGGGCGACCCCACCCCTTCGGATGCCGATATCTCGATGACCTGCCAAGTCCAAGACGCCGCCACCGCCCTTGGCATCGTGCTGCACGACCATCTGATCATCGGCCAATCCCGCGAGATCAGCTTTAAATCGCAAGGCTATCTTTAAAGCGGCTCGACCAATGCCGGGTCAGGCTTGCCGAAATCCGGCACCAACCACAGCTCCACCCGGCGGTTCAAATGCCGCCCCGCCGCCGTCTCGTCGCAAGCCATCGGCAGCGCCTCACCAAAGCCCTCGATACGCGGCAACTGGTCCTCACGCAGATCCGGTGCCGCCGCCCGCAAAGCATCCGCCACCCGCGCCGCCCGTTCCACCGACAGCGCCAAATTCGCCGCCGCCGCACCCGATCCGTCCGAGAACCCGGCCAACACCAGCGCCTCACCCGCAAACCCGCCCGAGGCGATCAACTGCGCCAGATCGGCGATATTCTCTTGGCTGGACGCCGTCAGCTGGGTCGAGCCATCCTGGAACCGGAAGGTCAGCGACAGCCGATCCGCCCCATCCATCACCCCCACCAGCCGCTTCAGATCACCAAGGCTCACATCCTCACCCGCGCCTTGGATGGCATTGATCAGCCGCAACCCGTCTTGCGTCATCGGCGCGCGCTCGGTGGCGCGATTGACGAACCCGGCCGAGGCCACCACCTCATCCGCCGCAGCACTGGCCAAAAAGTCCAAGAACTCCCGCGCCATAAGCGGCAATCGCCGCTTCGGCGTCACGAAGAACAAGGGCAATGCCAGCGGATAATCCTCGGCCTTCACCGCCATGGGACCGGGCAGTAGCGGAAAGCCGCAACTGTCGGTCAACGGCAGCAGCCGCGCCGGTCCCGCTTCGGCCCGCCCCGTGACCGCCAAGGCCCAAGGGTCTTTCGCCACGGCCGCGGCCAGCGCCGCCATATCGTCGTGCAACACCTGTGCCGCGATGGGCTGCCCCAGACGCGCCTCCAAAGCGCGGCCAAGGTCACTTTCGGGCTGCAAAGCATGCAGCACCAGCGGCATATCAGGCCCGCCCATCTGCGCCCAATTGACCGCCTGCCCCGACAAAGCCGCCGCCAGCTCGATGGTCGAGACCTCGGGCGTGGGATTGTCCGGCGCCATCACCGGCACCAATGCGTCCAAAGCCACAGCACGCGCATTCACCGCGCCTAGCCCCTGCGCCGTCAGCAGCAATTCGGCACTGCCTGCGGCCAAAGCCGCCTCAGCCTCATCCGGCCCCAAGGGCTGGAAACTGATCTCGGCCAGCAGCTTACCGCTCGCCGCTTCGCTCAACTCAGCGCTATAACCTTCGCCCTCGACCACCGTGTAGCGCAGGCCCCGGCTTGCCGCGAAGGCCTGAACCAGCCCCGGCATCAACCGCGCGCCCGCATCCGGGGCGCCGACCATGCGGATCACCGCCTTGGGCGCGGTCAGCTCTGGGCAAGCTGGCCCCTCGCAGATCACCCCTTGGGCATCAACGGTCAAAGCGCCATAGGCTGAATCGATGCGGTAAAACTCGCCATCAAAGGCCAAAAGCGTGCCGGTGATGACGATCTGTCCCTCACGCGCGACAAGCGCTACATCCTGCGCCGCGGCAGGCTGGGACGCCGCAATGAGCAGCGCAGCGACAGCCGCCACGCCTCCAGACCTCAACCGCATATGCCCCCGCCCGACCTTTACTCGACCGAAGCGAGTGTCATGTCCTGGCCCGGATTTTTCAACACCAGAATGTCGCCAATCGCATCGCAATCTGGCATCGCAAGGGTCAGCTCGTTGATGCTGAGTTGACCATCTTTCAGCTCCAACACCTCGCCCAAAAGCTCACGACCACAGCTCACCTCGGTCACATTGGCCTCGATGCTCAGATCGATCTTGCCCATCGAGGGCGCCGTATAGATTTCGGCGCGCATCGGCAGATCGAGGGTCGGATCCCCCAAAGCAACCAAGTAGCCGCCGTTGGCGGATGCGGGCGCGCCGCTCCAAACAGCCCCCGGCTCGCCATAATCGGCGCCGTTTTCAAGGGCATAGATCTGGAAGGCATCATCGGCGATCCATTGCACAGCAGTGCGATGCAGCATGGCAGCCGAGGGCACTTCGATGCTGGCATGCAGGGTTTCGGCATCGGCGAAAAGGATCGAGACTTGGGCGTCAGCCTGCAAAGCTGGCAAGTCCAAGATCAAATCGCCCTCAGCTGACAAGGCCTCGGCCACGGCCAAGCCCGCATGGCGCAGCACAACCCGCTCCCCTTGGCGGCAAGGTGCAGAAAGCGCCACCGCGATCATCGCTTGCGGCGCCGCACTCAGCGTCAGCGACGGCGTGCAGTCCTGCGGTCCGACGTCTGCAATCTCTGCAGCTGCAGGCGGCGCCTCTGGCGTCACAGCAGGCTCAGTCGCCCGAGCATCGGCAGGCAAGGGCCCCACCGCCACAGCTTCCGCAGGCTGAGGCAAAGCGGCCAAGATCGGCGCAGCGGCGGCTTCGGCCTCGGCCAGAGCAGGCGTCACAGGGATCGGCAGATCAGCGCCGGTCTCAGAGGCCTCCATTGCCACCTCAAGCGGCACCTCCAACACCGGTTGTGCCGCATCAACGGCTTCCGGACCGGCCGAGACACGCACAATCTCGGTGGGCTTGGCCGGGGCTACAGCGGCAAGCTTCTTGTCGTCTAGGCTTTGCACGAAATGCCCCGCCGAGACCGCGACCAAAAGCACAGCCCCGGCCCGCAGGATGGATTTCTGACGCTTTTTCACCTTTGCCCCCTAATTGAGCAAGTTTCCGCCCCAAGCCTTGCGCGCAATCGGGGCATTCCCGTGTCCAGTTTGCGGAATGATTCCCGCCAAAACGCCGCGCAAATGGCCCTCAAATGCCAAAAGACGCCAGAATATGGCGCCAAATCGGCAAAGTTTTAGGATTTGCGAAGGATGCGCAGCCCAGAGACGAATCGCTCTGGGCTGCGGAAAGTCGGCCCTTAGGCCAAACGACCGTGGCAGTGTTTGAACTTCTCGCCCGAACCGCAGGGGCAAAGATCGTTGCGTGCCGGCGCGCCCCAAGTCGAGGGATCTGCCTCATCGAAGCCGGCCAAAGCCGCGCCTTCGGCGGCGACAACCGGAGCCGCAGCTGCAGCCTCGGCCGGAGCTTGGGCCGGAAGATCGCCGGCCTCGATCTGACCTTGCGCGATCATCTGCGCCATCATCTGCTCTTGCTCTTCGCGGGTCAGCGGGCGGATCTTGCCCAGCTGCTCGGTCACCTGCACACGCAGCGACTCAAGCAAGGTCTCAAAAAGCTGGAAGGCTTCGGTCTTATACTCGTTCAGCGGGTCGCGCTGCGCGTAAGAGCGGAACCCGATCACCGAGCGCAGATGCTCAAGCCGCAGCAAGTGGTCACGCCATTTGCCATCGATCGACTGCAGCAAGACTTGCTTTTCGATGTTCTCCATCGTCGCCTGACCAAAGGCGGCGGTCTTCTCAACCATCGCCTTGTCCGAGGCTTCGATGATCCGTTCGGACATCGCCGCTTGGTCGACACCCTCTTCCGCGGCCCAGTCCTGCACCGGCAGGTCAAGGTTCAGCCGCTCGCGCGCGGTCTCACGCAGACCTTCAAGGTTCCACGCATCCGGATAGCTCTTCGGCGGCATGAATTCGTCAACCAGATCGTCGATAACTTGATGACGCATGTCATCGGCGATCTCGGTGACATTCTCGGCCTGCATGATCTCAAGCCGCTGGCTGAAGATCGCCTTACGCTGGTCGTTCATCACATCGTCAAACTTCAACAGCTGCTTGCGGATGTCGAAGTTGCGGCCTTCCACTTTGGCTTGGGCCTTCTCAAGCGATTTGTTCACCCAAGGATGGATGATTGCTTCGCCCTCTTTCATCCCCAGCGACGACAAGACCTTGTCCAACCGCTCAGAGCCAAAGATGCGCATCAGGTCATCTTCCAAGCTCAGGAAGAAGGCCGAGCGGCCGGGGTCGCCCTGACGGCCCGAACGGCCGCGCAGCTGGTTGTCGATGCGGCGGCTTTCGTGCCGCTCGGTGCCCAGAACAAACAGACCACCGGCCTGTTTGACCGCCTCTTCTTCATCCTTATGCGCCGCCTCAATCTGGGCGCGGATCTCGTCGGGGTTGGCCTCCGGGTTGGCGGCAATGGCCTCCATCACTTTAAACTCGACGTTGCCGCCCAGCTTAATATCGGTGCCGCGACCGGCCATATTGGTGGCGATCGTCACCGCGCCCAGCTTACCCGCATCGGCAACGATCTGCGCCTCTTGCTCATGCTGGCGTGCGTTCAAGACGTTATGCGCGATGCCAGCTTCGGTCAGGAAGGCCGAGAGCATTTCCGATTTCTCGATCGAGGTGGTGCCGACCAAGATCGGCTGGTGGCGCTCATGCGCCTCTTTGATCGACTTCAGGATGCCGTCGAACTTTTCTTTGGTGTTGCGATAGACCTTATCATGCTCGTCTTTGCGCTGCACGGTGCGGTTGGTCGGCACTTCGACCACGCCCAGACCATAGATCTGCATGAACTCTTCGGCCTCGGTGGCCGCGGTCCCGGTCATCCCGCCCAGCTTTTCATAAAGCCGGAAGTAGTTTTGGAAGGTCACGCTTGCCAAGGTCACGTTCTCGGCTTGGATCTTAACGCCTTCTTTGGCCTCGATCGCCTGATGCAGCCCGTCCGAGAGACGGCGCCCCTTCATCATCCGGCCGGTGAATTCGTCGATCAACACCACTTCGCCGTCGCGCACGATGTAGTGCTGGTCGGCGGCGTAAAGCTTATGCGCGCGCAAAGCCTGATTGATGTGATGCACAATCGTGGTCGATTCCGGCGCGAACAGGTTCTGCCCCTCGGGCAGCACACCGGCTTCAAGCAAAAGCTTCTCGATCGAGTCGTTGCCCTCGTCGGTGAAAGTCACCTGACGCTGCTTCTCGTCCAGCTTGTAATCGCTGTCCGACAGACTTGGGATCAGCCGATCCACCGCGGTATAAAGCTCGCTGCGGTCCTGCGCCGGGCCCGAGATGATCAGCGGTGTCCGCGCCTCATCGACCAAGATCGAGTCGACCTCGTCCACGATGGCAAAGTGATGCCCGCGCTGCGCCATCTCATCGATAGAGGCTTTCATATTGTCGCGCAGATAGTCGAAGCCCAACTCGTTGTTGGTGGCATAGGTGATGTCGCAGCGATAAGCCGCGCGCTTCTCCGCCTCGCCTTGGAAGGGCACCACAACGCCGGTGGTCAGACCAAGCTGGCCGTAAACCTTGCTCATCCATTCTGCGTCACGGCGGGCCAGATAGTCGTTCACCGTGACGACATGCACGCCCTTGCCGGTCAGCGCATTCAGATAGGCCGGGAAGGTGGCCACAAGGGTCTTGCCCTCACCCGTGCGCATCTCGGCGATATTGCCCTGATGCAAGAAGATCCCGCCCATCAGCTGCACATCAAAGGCGCGCAGACCCAAAGCCCGACGTGCGGCTTCACGGCAATTTGCGAATGCTTCGGGCAAAATCGCGTCAAGCGACTCGCCCTGCTCTTGCACGCGTTTTTGGAATTCGCGGGTCTTTTCGATCAGACCCTCATCCGAGAGCGCTTGAAACTGGGTCTCAAGTGCGTTGATCTTCGCCACGAGCGGTCGGACCGACTTGACCTTGCGGTCATTCTGCGATCCGAAAACCTTGCGTGCAAGCGTTGCAAGTCCCAGCATAATCTCTCCGATTGCGGCCAATTCTCGTCATCACGAGGACTTGGTCTTGCCCGGCCTTTGAGCCTTCCCTAGAAGGACCAAGAGGCACGGACCGGCCAAGCCTACTCGCGACCGTTCTCCGCGACTGAAGCGATCTAAGGGGCTGGTTTGGGATAGTCAACGCCGCGAGAACGCGCGGCAGCATCAGGAGTAGGTGAAGATGGCGAAAATGACAGGTTTCTACGCCGCTGCGGCGATGATGGTCGCGCTTTCCGGCCCGGTTTTCGCTGAAGGCGAAACTGCGGCTACGGTGATCGCCACGGTGAATGGCACCGAAATCACCCTTGGTCAGATGATCGCCCTGCGCGAGAACCTGCCGCCGCAATATCTCGATCTGCCCGATGACGTGCTCTACAACGGCCTTCTCGAGCAGCTCGTGCAGCAAGAAGTTCTGGCCCAAGCCCATACCGAACTTTCGGCCCGCGACACCGCCAATGTCGACAACTCGCGCCGCGCCTATCTTTCCGGTGTTGTGATCGAAGATGTCGTCACCTCCTCGGTCACGGATGAGGCGTTGCAAGCCGCCTATGACGCGCGCTTCAAAGATGCCGCCCCGCAGCAAGAATATAACGCCGCGCATATTCTGGTGGACGATGAAGAAAAGGCCAAAGAGCTGAAATCGCAAATCGAAGGCGGTGCCGATTTCGCGGAACTGGCCAAAGCCAATTCCACCGACACCGGCTCGGGCGCGCAAGGCGGGGATCTGGGTTGGTTCGGCCTTGGCATGATGGTCAAGCCCTTCGAGGATGCCGTCGTTGCCGCCACCCCGGGTAAGGTGACCGATCCGGTGAAATCCGATTTCGGCTGGCACATCGTCTTGGTGAAAGAGACCCGCACCGCCGCTCAGCCCACGCTCGACGAGATGCGCGAAGAGCTGGCGGTCGAGATCGAGAACAAAGCCGTCGAAGCCAAAATCACCGCTCTGACCGATGCCGCCAAGATCGAGCGTCCCGGTGCAGCCTTTGATCCGGCCGTGGCGAAGAAAACCGAGCTGATCGACTGATCGGCAACCAAAACAGCGGAGGGCGGCGAGATGAGCAAGACCAAGTGGAAGGCGGAAGCCAAAGCCTTGAAGCGGAAAGTGCGTAAATTGCGTGAAAATATCAGCGCAGCCGCAGGCCCCGTGGCCGAAGCGGTGTCCGATGCCGTCACCGGCGCGGTGACCGATGTGGTCAAAGCGGCGAAAAAGGCCGTCAAGCCCGTCTCGCCACTCGCCCCCGCCGCCTTCCCGGCCCTGCCGTTGATCGCCGGGGCCGAGTTTGCCGCCATCGGCGCAGGCGTCAAATATCTCGACCGCAAGGACGTGATGTTGGTGCGCCTTGCCCCCGGCACCGTGATGGCTGGCGCCTTCACCAAATCCACCACCCGCTCGGGCTGCGTGCGCGACTGCCAAACCAAGCTTGCGACCAAGGTCCCCGCCGGGGCCGGCGCCGCCATCGTGGTGAACTCGGGCAATTCCAACGCCTTCACCGGCAAAGTCGGCGATGAGGCCGTGGCCGCCGTCACTGGCGCCGTGGCCGAAGCGCTCGCCCTGCCCGCCTCGCGCGTCTTCTCCTCCTCGACCGGCGTGATCGGTGAGCCTTTGCAGCATGGCAAGATCACCGCCGTCGTGCCCGCTTTGGCCGCCGATCTCACCGAGACCGGCATCCAGATGGCCGCCGAGGCGATCATGACCACCGACACTTTCCCCAAAGGCGCCGCCGCCACGATCGAGGGCGAAGGGGGCAAGATCCACATCTCCGGCATCGCCAAAGGCTCGGGCATGATCGCGCCCGATATGGCAACGATGCTGGTCTATATCTTCACCGATGCAAAAATCTCGGCCAGCAATCTGCAAAAGATGGTCGACCGCAACCTGAACGGCAGTTTCAACTCGATCACCGTCGACAGCGACACCTCGACCTCCGACACGCTTTTGATCGCCGCCACCGGCCAAAGCCCGGCGGCAGAGTTGAAAGGCCCCAGCCTCAAAGCCTTTGAGACCGCGCTTGCGGGCGTGATGCGCGACCTTGCCTTGCAAGTGGTGCGCGACGGCGAAGGTGCGACCAAACTCGTGGAGGTGAAGGTCACCGGCGCTGCCTCGGATGAGGACGCCGCCAAAGTCGCCTTCGCCATCGCCAATTCGCCCTTGGTCAAAACTGCCGTCGCGGGCGAAGACCCGAACTGGGGCCGCATCGTCATGGCCGTCGGCAAATCCGGCGCCAATGCCGAGCGCGACCGCCTCACCATCCGCTTTGGCGATATCATCGTGGCCAAAAACGGCTGGCGCGCGCCCTCTTACTCCGAAGAGGCCGGGGCGACTTACATGAAGCAAGCCGAGCTCACCATCGGCGTCGATCTCGGCCTTGGCCGCGCCAAGCGCTCGGTCTGGACCTGCGATCTCACCAATCGCTACATCGAGATCAACGCCGACTACCGCTCGTAACAGACACTCCCAACCCGTTCATTTTCTGTCTGATAAATATCCCGGGGGTCCGGGGGCAGCGCCCCCGGCCTCCCCATATCTAAAGGCGCCACAATGAAGATCCTCCTCGTCTCCGCCGTGGCGCTGATCGATGCCGATGGCCGCGTGCTTCTTGCGCAACGCCCCGAAGGCAAATCCCTCGCCGGACTTTGGGAATTTCCCGGCGGCAAGGTCGATCCCGGCGAGACGCCAGAAGCCGCGCTGATCCGCGAGCTGCAAGAAGAGCTTGGCATCGACACTTGGAAAAGCTGCCTCGCGCCGCTCACCTTCGCCAGCCACAGCTACGAGGATTTCCACCTTCTGATGCCGCTCTTCGCCTGCCGCCGCTGGGAGGGGATCCCGCAGCCGCGCGAGGGCCAGAAACTCGCTTGGGTCGCGCCCGATAAGCTCCGCGATTACCCCATGCCACCTGCGGATCTGCCGCTGATCCCAATCTTGCGCGATTGGCTCTAGCGCATTGTCAGCCCGGCCTCACAGATGCATCGAATAAAGAAGGGCCGCCCTCAGCTGCGGCCCTTTTGCTTATCTGAACATCCGCCGCGCCGCGGATCACGCCGCGCGGCAATAGCCCTTAGCCGCTCACCTTAGCCAAGCCCGCGGATCTTCTCGGCCAAACGCGCCAGAACCGGCGCTTCCACATCGGCCGGCACCGCGCAGGTCGGCCCCAAGACCAGACGGCGCCCGCCCGTGGCTTGCCACGCCGCCTCGGCCTCGCGCGCAAGCTCAGCCTCATCGCGGGCAGCAAAGGCCGAGACACTCAGCCCCGACCACAGCACCTTATCGGTCAGTTGCGCCGCCTCTCCCAACGCCGGATTGCGGCCCGAGGTGCTGTCGTAGCTGATGATCTGCACCGGCTGCTCGGCAGCAATCTGCAGATGCGTATGCGCGCGGCAAGCGTGGATGATGTTGAGCCAAGCCCCCTCCGCGATTGCGGCCTCGAACACCCGGCGCTCATAGGGCGCGGCCCAGTCGCGGTATTGATCCGGCGTGAGCTGATCGGCATCCCAAGCCGTGGTCGTGATGAAGACACCATCGCCGCCCGCCCGCACCAAAGCCCGAGCATAGGCCTCAAGGCTGCGGGTGACGACCTCAAGCCCGTGGCGCACCGCCTCGGGCATCTCTTGCATATCCGCCTTCAGCCGATCGGTCTCGCCCGCGGTCTTGCGCTGCGCGCCGCGCAGGCGGGTCAGCACGGTCAGAGGGGAAAAGATCGTATGGACGCAAGGCGTATCCGCTCCCACTTCGGCCTTCAGCAATCTTGCCGCGGCGACATGATCCCCCAAAGGCCCGGTGGCAGGGTCGAGCTCGGCCAGTCGCAGATAATCCTCGCGCGATTTGACCACATGGTCAGTCATCACCGGGCCTTGCACATCGTCATAGACATGCGCGCAGCCCCAAGCCTCGCCGTAATAGGTGGCGCGGGACTGCACTTTGATAAAGTCCCAATTCCCGGCGCGGTTAAATTCCACCAGCCGGGCGGCCAGTGAAACCGGGTCTTGCTCGGCCGCATGCTTGTGCTGAAAGAAGCTGGCGACGGGGGCGGTGACGCGCTCTCCGGCCAAAAGGGCCTGAATGCGCTCTTTCTTCAGTGACATAAGGGGGGTGGTCCTTTCTTAAGCTGCAAGCACGATGCCGTCAGCATCCTGCCAGCCCAGCCAAACCGAACTGTCGCCAGCTTCGATGCGGCGCTCTTCGGGGTTAAAATCCATCTCGATCCGCCGGCCAAATGCATCGGCGAAAAGCGCCGTCGATTTGGCGCCCTTGTACGACAGCGACTGCAGCCGCGCCTCGATCGCATTGCCCTGAGGCCGCTCGGTCGCCAGCGCAACTTTTTCGGGACGCACGGCGACAACCACCGCGTCCCCGGCCTTCAGCGGGGCAGAGCCCAGCCGTGCGCTCAGCGTGCCGCCCGCCACCTCGACCCGCCCAATGCCCGCCGAGGCCTCTTGCAACCGCCCTTCAAAGAAGTTGCTCTTGCCAATGAACGAGGCGACGAAGCGGCTTTGGGGATCGCGATAAAGTTCAACCGGCGCGCCTTGTTGCTCGATCCGGCCTTTGTTCATCACCACCACCACATCCGACATGGTCAGCGCCTCTTCTTGGTCATGGGTGACGAAGACAAAGGCCTTTCCGGTCGCGCGCTGCAGGGATTTCAGCTCATGCTGCATCTCTTCGCGCAGCTTGGCATCCAGCGCGCCCAAGGGTTCATCCAGCAACAAAAGCGCCGGGTCGCGCGCCAAGGCCCGCGCCAAAGCCACCCGCTGACGCTGACCTCCCGAAAGCATCGCCGGCAACCGCTGCGCCATATCGGGAAGGCGCACAAGCTGCATCAACTCATCCACGCGCTGGCGAATAACATCGCGCGGCGCGCCTTTGCGCTTCAGCCCAAAGGCAATGTTCTCAGCCACCGTCATATGCGGGAACAGCGCATAATCTTGGAACACCAGATTGGTATCGCGGTGGTTCGGCGCAACATGGGTCACGTCTTTGCCCGCCAAAAGCACCTGCCCTGCGGCTGGGGTCTCAAACCCGCCGATCATCCGCAGCGTCGTGGATTTGCCGCAACCCGAGGGCCCCAAAAGCGTGACGAACGCCCCCTCAGGGATCGCCAAATTCAAACGGTCAATCACCGTCACATCGCCATATCGGGCGGTGATGTCGCGCAAAACGCAGATATCGGTCATTTGCGGGCTCCAATCCGGCGCAGCGTGCGTTCACCGACAAAGCCCATCGAAAGCGTGACGAGCAGCACAATGCTGGCGATCGCGTTGATCTGAGGAGAGATTCCGGTCGACATACGCTCGAAGACCAGAATGGGCAGGGTCGGCTCGAACCCACCAAGGAAGAAGGATCGGTTGAAGTCATCCATGCTCAGCAAAAGCCCAAAAAGGCTGGCGCCGATCAGCGAGGGCTTCAAGAACGGCAGCGTGATCAGGCAAAAAGCGGTGATCGGGCTGGCACCAAGATCTTTCGCGGCCTCGGTCTGCGATTTTGGCAGATGGGACAGACGTGCCAGCACCATAAGCGAGACAAAAGGCACCGCATGGACCGTATGGGCCATGATGATCGCCGGCACGCCTAGCTCTAGTCCGATGTCGAAGGCGAAAATCCGCAGCGAAATCGCCGAGATGATGCCCGGCGCCGCCAGCGGAATGCACAAGATGACAAAGGCCACAGCCTTGGCCAGCCCTTGCAACCGCTCAAGCGCGACAGCGGCCCAAGTGCCCACGACCAAAGCGATCAGCGTCGAGACGGCCGCGACGAAAGCGGTGGTCGCCACCGCCCCCAAAATCGCCGGATCGGCCAGTGCCGCCCCATACCAATCCAGAGTCAAACCTTTGATCGGAAAGCCTAAAAACTCAGAATTCTTGAAGCTCATCAAGATCATCACGAAGATCGGGAGCACCAAGAAGGCTACGAAAAGCATGTAATAGGCCTGCAGCAGCCAGCTGCCGACCCATGCAAAACTGCGGGTCATCTTGCCCTTCCTTTGCGCCGCTGGATCACCAGCATCATCAGCGCCGCGATCGTCAAAGAGGCCGTCAGCAGCAAGACCGAAAACGCAGATCCGACGGGCCATTGTGACCCAGCGGTGTGAAAGAAGGTGCCGATGGTCTCCGAGAACATGCTCGTCCCCGGTCCTCCCAAGAGCGCGGGCACCGAATAGGTGCCGACATTGGCCAAAAACACCAACGCGCAGCCCGTTGCCACCCCCTCGCGCGAGAGCGGCAGAATGATGTCAAAGAACCGGCTCACCGGACCCGCGCCAAGGTCGCGCCCCGCCTCTAGAAGATTATCAGGGATCTTCTCGATCGCGGCATAGATCGGCATCAGCATGTAAAGCGCGGACAGATGGATGATCCCGGTCGACAGCGAGAAATAGCCGTAAAGCATCCGCAACGGCCGTTCTAGAATGCCCAAGTTCAGCAAAACCCAGTTGACGGCACCGCGGTTGCCAAAGGTTACGGTGATCGAGAAAATCCGAATGATCTCACCCACCCAGAACGGGGCAAATAGGATCATCAGATAGGTCAGCTTGCGCTCAGCCCGCACGCCCTTGGCCAGAAAGAACGCCAGCGGATAGGTCAGCACCAACAGCAAAAGCGTGGCGCTGAACGAAAAGACCAAAGTGCGCAACATCGGCACGATGTAGACATCATTGGCAAAGAAGGCCGTGTAATTGGCCAGTGTTGCCACCTCGGCACTGCCGGGCAAAGGCGGAAAACTCTCTAGAAAACTGATGCGCAGCATCGCCAGCATCGGGCCAAGATGCAAAAGCAGGATCCAAAATGCCGGAAACGCAAGCAATGCGATCCTGGCCGGCTGGGTGTTCATAAGCGTCTTCCGCAAAAAGAAAGCCCGCCCGGCCCTATGCAGGCCGGACGGGATTGGGATCAAGAGGCTTTGATCTCGGCCACAGCCACGTCGATCAGCTCGTATTTCAGGCCCGAGGCCGTGGGGCTTTCGAAATGGATGCGCTTCAGGTCTTCGTCTGAGAAGGCAAAGATGGCCTTCTCGGCCTCGGTCATCGGATCGGCAAAGCCGCTGAAGGTCGGCAAAGAGCCGCTCGAACGGGCGATCTGGGTGCCGATCTCGGGCTCCGAAAGGAAGGCGTCCAAGAAGGTATAGGCGGCTTCGGCATTCGGGGCATGCCGGGCGATGCCAAGGCTGCGCACAAAGCCAAAAGTGCCTTCTTTCGGGATGCGGAAGCGGAACGGCATCTCGCCGTTCAAAAGCCGCGCGGCCTCGCCAAAGCTGATCTGGCCGACATCAATCTCGTCATTGATGAAAAGCTGCTGCTGCTCGGTCGAGCTTTCGGTGTATTTCAGCAAGATGCCCTTATTTGCGATCACGAAGTCGCGGGCTTGGTTCACCACGTCCTGCGCCTTGGCGCGGTCGTCGATGTAGGAGTTAAAGGTGATGTCATTGCCCTGATAGGCAATCGCCAGACTGATCGCATCCAGCACCACATAGCTCACGCGGCCCGCAAAGGCCTCGTTGAACAGGCTGCCCCAGCTGCTGCCGTCTTCTTCGCTGACAAGATCAGGATTGCTGCCCAGACCGGTCGCGCCAAGGGCAACCGGAACGCTCCAAACATCGCCATCCGCTTTCAGCCAATCGGCCTCGCTGTAGATCGGGTTCAATGCCGACCAACCGGGCAGACGGCTCACATCAACCGGAGCCAGCAAATCGCTGCCGCGGAATTGCGGGATGCGGTGCGCCGCAACCGTGCAGATATCCGTCACCGGGCTGGAGGTCTCGGTGACCATCGTGTTGAACTGCTTGCCTTGGTCGGCGACGATACGGATGTTCAGGGTGATCCCCGTCTCCGCCTCGAACTTGGCCTTGAAGGCATCGGGCACATGGCCAGCATAGGTCATGATATTGACCTCTTGGCTCTTGGCGCGCGCGATCGCCGGGGCGAACAGTGACAGCGATGCTGCGGCACCTGCAGTGCGCAGGATGCTCCGTCTTGAAATCATTTTCTTCTCCAGTTGGTTTAACCTGCGACCAGCTCCGCACCGCGAAGGGATCGACTTTCCAGCGCAGCCTTGCGCACCTGCTCGTAGCTATGGTCGAGCAGGTCCGTGGCGATCTTTTCCGCTTTTTCAGGATCAGGCGCGGTCAGCGCCTCCAGCAGGGCCTCATGCCCATGCGACCATTCTTCCGAGCGGCTTTTCAGGCGGAAGCCCAGATACAGGATCCGCGCCGCCTCATCATGCAGCTGCTCAACCATCCGGCCCAAGCGCGGCAGCCCTGCCGCATAGCCCAGCGCCACATGGAATTGACGGTTGGCCTCAAGAAAGGCCAGCTCCCCCTCGATATCACCCGCCGTGTACGAAGCCCGGCACAGTTGATCCAAAGCGCGCAACCTTGGCTCATCGATCCGGCCCGCCGCCAGACGAACGGAATAGGGCTCAAGCCGCCGGCGCAGCATGAAAACCTCATCAATATCGGCAAGCGTCAGCGGCGCGACCTGATGGCCCGAGCGTGCGCGCGGGACAATCAGCCCGTCCTGCGCCAACCGCGTCAGCGCCTTGCGGATCGAGGCGCGACCAAAGCTGTAACGCTTTTCAAGCATAGCCTCAGACACCGCAGCACCGGGCGCAATCCGCGACAGAACGATATCGCTCTTGATCGAACGATAGGCGTCTTCACCGGCCGGGAGGGTTTCAGCACTAGGGGGTTCAACATTCATATCTGCATCTTCATGACTGGCATCTGACATGTCAAATGTAAAAATTTAACCTATCAGATTGGGGTTGATTGGAATATCAGTCTCTCTGCGCCCCACACCTTAGGAAGCGCATTCTCTCTAACTACGGAACGTCAGATGATACCGAATCGCCCCCGCGTGCGCCTTACAAATGGTCCAACCCCGCTGGAACATCTGCCAAGGCTTTCGGCGCATCTTGGCGGGCCCCGGATCTTGATGAAACGCGATGATTCTCAATCACTTGGTCTTGGCGGAAACAAGATCCGCAAGCTTGAGTTTCATCTTGGGGCGGCGCTTGCAGCCGGCGCGACCGAGGTCATCACCACCGGAGCGCTGCAATCAAACCACGCAAGGCTCACCGCCGCTGCCTGCGCCAAACTGGGGCTGAACTGCCATTTGATTCTGAAGCCCGCCGTGCCGCGCGACAATGTTGCCTATACGGCAAACGGCAACCTCGTGCTCAATGCTTTGGCTGGTGCGCAGGTGACTTGGGTTGAGGCAAAAGCCGACAGCTTGGCCGAGATGCATGCGCTTTCCACCCGCCTCGAGGCCCAAGGCCGCAAGGTCTGGATCGTGCCAATGGGCGGCAGCGACGCGCTTGGCAGCCTTGGCTATGTGGTCGCAGCGGATGAAATTTTGGACCAAACCGCCTCCGAGGGCAGCCCTTCGGCCGTGGTGGTGGCCAGCGGCTCTGGCGGCACCCATGCTGGGCTTTTGGCCGGCCTGACCCAGCGCGGCTTTGCCGGGAGCCTTGAGGGCGCTTGCGTCTATGAGACGGCGCAAGGCCAGCTTGGCAAGGTGCAGCGCCTTACGGCCGAGACCTTGGCCCTGCTCGACCCGGACACCCCCCTGCCCGCAGGCGCGGTGCGCTGCTGTGACAGTCAACTTGGCCCGGCCTATGGCATCCCAACCCAAGCCATGCACGAGGCGCTCAGTCTGGTCGCCCGGCTTGAAGGGATCTACCTTGATCCGGTTTATTCAGGCAAAGCAATGGCTTGGCTAATCGCCAATATCGCGAAATGGTCACGCGATGAAACGGTGGTCTTTGTCCACACCGGCGGCAGCCCGGCGCTCTTCGCCTATCCCGAGATCTTCCTCGGCTGACGCCTCGCCGCGTCGCCTCCACGCAAGGCTCAGCCCAGCATCGACCAGCGTGTCTTTCCGGCACGCTGGCCTCCCCCTCTGGCAGCCCCCCGCCGCTTTCGATGCACCCTCAGAAGCGGTAATTCACCATCAGATCCAGCCCCAGCGCCCCCTTCTCGCTTGCGCCAATCCCATCATAGCTGGTGTTCAGCATGACAGTCGCGCCATTGCCAAAATCCCGCGAGATGCCAAGGTCGAGCCGACCGCGCAGGCTGCTTTCCGACAGCCCGCCCGCCTTCTCCTTGGCATGGATCGCCGAAACACCACCCGAGATCCAGCCCATCCCCCGGCGAACCGTAAGCGGCGCTTCAAAGTCGATCCCGGCACTGGCCTCGGTCAGGCTCATCCCCCCGGCCGCAATCGTGTTACCCAGACTGTCCACATAGGACGGCCGGTCCTCGGCCACCCGCGCCAGATCCAACCTTGGCCGCAGCTTCAGCCGCTCCCGGCTGATCTCGCCCACCAATGATACGGTCAGGAGGTCGCGGTCACTCGTCACGCTGTCGATATAGGTGCCAAGCGGGCTGATCTCGAGATCCACCTGCCCTGCCAGATATGAGGCCGACATCATAAGCCCGCTCTCACCAAGCCGCGCGACCACATAGGGGCCGGCCAGCCAGCCGTTGCCTTCAAGACTGCCGATGCCATCCTTCATCAGCCCCTGATCCATCTGCACCATCGCACCAAGGATCAATCCGTCAAAGCGCAGCACATGCGCCCCCATCGCGCCATGCAGATAATGATCCAGCGCCGCGTCGCCATTGCCCCAGCGCCCACTCAGGATCATCCAGACCGATTTGTCGGGATCGGTGGCAATGTCAAAACTCAGCGCCGTGCCCTTGGTAGACACCGACAGCGCGCCGCCCTGCCCTGACAAGAACAGCGTCAAATCGGGTTGCGAGGCCAAAAGCGCTTGGTTCCGCGCCAAGGCCTCATCCTGCAAAAGCTCCTCGGTCTCTTCCGTCGCGGCCAAAGGCACCACGACAGAACTGGCCCCGAGGCTCTGGTTCCCGGCATTGTCCTGCGCCGCGCCCGCAGCCACGCTGATCTCAACGCTGCCCGTACCGGCAGCCTCGACGGTCACGCTATAAAGCGCATCCGCCCCGGAAAAGCCGGTGATCTCCCCATGTCTCACCACAATATCACTGGCGGTAAAGCCGGTGACCGGCTCGCTAAAGGTCAGATCCAGCGTGAAAGACCCACCCGCAGTGATCTCGGCCGGCATACCGGTCATGGTCAGGCTTGGCGCGTTCAGATCCGCGACGGTGATCGTCACCGTATCACTATGCTCCCCACCAGCCCCGTCCGAAACGGTCAGCGTAAAGACCAAACTCTCAGAGGCAACACCCATAGCCAGCGTCGGCGCTGTAAAGCTCGGGCTGCTGCTATCCGCCCCGGTCAACACCACCGCGGGCCCAGACTCTTGCACCCAAGAATAGCTCAGAACCTGCCACAGATCCGGATCGGTGGAGCCTGAACCATCCAAACTTACCGCCGCACCCGAAGCGACGCCTGTCTGGTCCGGCCCAGCATCGGCGGTGGGCGCAGTATTAACCGCCACGGTAAAGCTTTGCTGCACCCGCTCTGCATCGGCATAGACAGTATTGTCGCCCAGCTGATCGGCATTGATCACGCAGGTCCCGGCAGAGGTGAATGAGATATCCTCGCCAACAATCGCGCAAACCGCCGCCGCGCTGGCATCGATCGACAGTTGCACCGGATTTGCCGAACCGCCCCCGGTGGCTGCAACCCGATAGGGCAAGTCGCCCACCAAAGCAGGGTTTGGCGCCACCGAGGTAAATTCAATCACCTGCGGCTGCTTGATGACTTGTATGGTCGGGGACAGCTTGCTTGAAGTATAGTAGTTCGCATTGTCGAACATCATAGCCACGAGATAGCAATCGCCCTCGGCTATAAATTTGATCTCATTGCCTAAGGCTGTGCAAACTTCAGTCGTGACGCTATCGAAAAAAAAACCGGCCTCATAGAGTGCGCACCGGTCATGCCCGGCGTAAATGGCTCACTATTCACAAAGACCTGTTTGGGCCAATTGCCGGGAAAGACAATCTCCTCTCCTCCCTTGCCAATGCTAAAGGTCTGAACGACCGGCTCGGCGGGAAGGTAATTCACACCGCCGGGCTGGTTTGCGTTCACCTCACAGGTGCCCGCCGCCAAGACCGTCGCCTGGCTCCCCAAGACCGAACATACCGCAGGCGAGGCTGAGGTGAATGTAACGCCTAGGCCAGAGGTCACGGTCGCGTTCAAGGGAACCACTTGGTTGGGCACAAAGCCAATAATGTCGGCTGGATCGCTGAAGACAATGGACTGCGCGGCCCGAGCGATCGTGAAACTTCGGGTCACGGGCTGGGCATCATTGTAGGCTTGATTGCCCGGCGCATCTGCAGTCACGCTACAGGTGCCGGCCGACACGATCAGCACAGCCTCCCCTAAAACGTTGCAAACCTCAGGCGTGGTCGAGACAAGTGCAACCGGCAGACCTGAGCTTGAAGTCGCGATCAAACCAACCTCAAGGCCTACCGCATAGACGGTGTCCGTCGGCGCATTGAAGGTGATCTCTTGATCGGCCAGACCAATCCCAAAGCTCTGGCTGGCCTCAGCCGCCGCATCATAATTCGTATCGCCCGCTTGGTTTGCCGTAACCGTGCAGGTGCCGCCCTGCAAAACCGTTGCCGTATCCCCGTCGACCGAACACACCGTTGGCGTGGTCGAGCTAAAGCTGACCCCCAGCCCCGAGGTTGCGGTTGCGTTTAGGGTCACCCTTTGGTTTGGCGTAAAGGCCGCGATATCTGCAGGATCGGTAAAGCTGATGCTTTGGCTGGCCTTTGCAATGTCAAAGCTTTGGCTGGTGGGCGTGGCAGCAGAGTATGACCCATCGCCCTCCTGCTCTGCAGCAATCACACATTGGCCCGCCGCCAGTACAGTGGCCGTCGATCCGGTAACGCTACAGACAAGCGGCGTCTCAGAGCGAAACCTGACCAGCAAGCCAGAGCTTGCCGTGGCCTCAAGCAGCACTTGCTGGTTCGGCACGAAAGCAGCGATATCACTGGGATCGGTGAAACTGATCTCCTGCGTGCCCTGATAGCTGAACGTCATGCCCGTCTGACTTGTGCCCTTCGGCGTTGTGACCAAAACGTCCACATGGGCTGGACTTCCGTCCAAGCGCGCCGGGGCCTGCGCCACGATCTCGGTGTCTGAGACCTGCCTAAAGCTGCCAGCATCCAGCGCCCCAAAGGTGACGCTTGATGCGCCTGTAAGCCTTCGTCCGGTGATCGTCACCTCAGTCCCGCCTAGGACGCTGCCAGCGTTGGGCGATAAACTCTCAATGGCGGGCCCAGCGTTATAATGCGCGATGACCCAGCTTGAACTCTCGTTCATATCTCCCCCGGGGCCAAACACAGCCCCCTTAGGAAGACCGATCACGATCATCCCGCTTTCGGTCATGCCGGTCAGTGTAAGCACATATGAACTGCCTGAACCGCTCAAATGTCGGGTCAACGCGTCGACATCATGGATGTTCGAAATGTCGAAAGCCTCACCGTCCAACCCGCCGACATCTTCACTGAAGGTAACATCGAAGATCAAACTCTCGCCAACTTGCGGCCGTGGCACGACCGTCACCGTCAGCTTTTTCTTGACGATATGGGCTGAGCCTGTGGCCATCTGCACCATACAATCGCCCTTCGCATTATAGTCGGCACTCGGCATATGCGTGCCTTCCGACAGGTCACTGATCTTAAAGCTCGCTCTTCCTGTTGCGCTGCCCTCCGCGTCGGGAACCAACTCCACCTCCTCGAAATGGGTCCCTAATCTCAGCAAAACGGTGCCGCGCGGCATCAAGCCAAAGTTGCATCCAAGCGAGGTACTTACGGCCAGAACCGTCACCTCCTGCCCTGGCGTCGAGGGGTTGGGATAGGTGGTTACTGTGAGGGAGTTATTGACCTCGACCTGCGCATAAACAATGCGCGGAACCAAGGCTAATGCAATGAAAATGCTAAATGAAATAAATATCAGAGCATAAGATATGTCGCGAAATGCCGAAAGAAATCCATGACGCATAACCCAACGCCCCCACCTAAATTTCGACACAATTAAGGTGGCCAGCGCCAAATCTGTCAACACGCTAATAAATTACGTTGCAAAATGCGCCAATGGGCCGACTCATGATTAAACGCGCATGAGCCTAAAATTTTATGTTCTGTCGCCACTCTCGGCTTTAAAGCACAAGGCGAAGTGCCCCGCCGCACAACAATCTGCGCAGGCTTAGGCCCTCACGCCAGAACGGCGCAACCCAATTTCTGCGTCAGATAGCGCAAAATGCGCCGGATCACCCAAGGGTTGCTTTTGAAACTAGCATGATCGTCATTGGGCGTCAGCAAAAGATCGAAATTCTTGCCCGCAAGCTCCAGTGCTTTCGCCAATTGCAAAGTGGTGGATGGCAAAACATTTTCATCCATATCGCCATGCCCCAGCAGCAAATGCCCCTGCAAGCGATCCGCCAATAACGCATTGGCCACACTATCGTAATTAGAGCTGCCATCCGCATAGCGGATCAATTCGCCCTGCCATTTCTCGGGCCAGCAGCGGTTATAGCTGCGCAATTCATGGCTTCCGGCGGTGGAAACCGCGACCTTATAAACCTCGGGCCAAGCGAGAATCCCGCGCGCGGCGGCGTGGCCCCCGGCGGAATGGCCCATGATCGCGATCCGCGTCAGATCCAGCCAAGGGCGCCCGGCCCCCAGCTGCGGGAAGGCCGCCACATGGTCGCTTAAGAACCCCGGATCGGCCAGATTGCCATGGCAGAGCTCATGAAAAGCGCGCGAGCGATAGGGCGTGCCGCGCCCGTCCATCATCAAAACCGCCATCCCCGCCGCCGAGGCCGCTTGCGCCCAAGCGATCTTCGTCAGCTCATCATGCGGCAAGGCGGCGCGCGGCGCTTGAATGCATTGCGGGCCGGGATAGACCAGATCGAGCAGCGGATATTGCCGCGCCGGATCAAAGTCGCGCGGCCGCCAAAGCATACCGAAAAGCCGCGTCAACCCATCCGCCGCCAGAAGTTCAACCCGCTCAGGCAAGACCAAGGGCAGATCGCAACCACCCTGCTCCAACTCCGCCACCCGCGCGCCATCCGCTACCCGGCAAAGCCAGCTTTGCCCGAGCCGCGCCGCATCCGCCGTGGTCACCACGATATACCCACCATCCGGCGACAGGCCCGAGGCCAAGGGCCCATTGGCGCCATTGGCCTCAAGGATCTCGGCCCAACCGAGATCGCGCAAGACGGGCGCATGATCCCCCGGTTCTGGCGTCAGCACCCGCATGGCACCGCCATCCAAACCCGCCACACAGACCCGGCGCTGATAGGGGTCCGCCGCGCCCTCGCCTGCGCCTGCAAGGAAGATCACCTGCCGCTGCGCCGTATCGACGCCCAGCAGCTCAACCACCGGCCAATCACCTTTGGTGATCTGTGCCTTCACCGCACCTGTCGCCAGATCGCAGAGATAAAGATGCGCAAAACCATCGCGTTGCGAGAACCACACCAACTCCCCCGAACCATCCAGCACCCGGATATTCGGCATCGCCCCATAGGCCAGATTGACCTCGACAAAGGTCTCGGCCCGCTCGGAAATCACCCGCCGCGCCGCACCCGTGGCGCTATCCGTCTCAACCAAAGTGATCTCGCGCTCATAGCGGTCATGCTCAAGCCAAAAGACCCGGCCACTGTCGCCGCTCCACCACGCCTCGCGCTTTTCCAGCCCCGAGGTCTCGGTCACATCGGCAGGCCCGCAAGGGATGATCCGCCCGGTCTCAATCTCAATCACCGCCTGATGTGCAATCGGCAGCTCGGTATCCCCCGCAAAAGCGTTGCGCATCTCGTAAAGCTTCGGCGCGAAACTGCCATCTTCCGGCACGTTTTGCACAATCGGCACCCGGCGCACGGCGCGTTCATCCAGCTGATAGGTAAAGATTTTCCGCGAATCCGGCGACCACAGCGCAATCGGCGGCAGCCGCAAGCCGCGCCGCGCGATCAAGATCGTCTCAAGACTTTGATCGGGCGATTTCGCCCATTCGAAATGCGGCGCGCCCGTATCGGTCAAGCGCCGCTCCGCCCCGCCCAAGGCTGGCCGCAACCAAAGATCACCCTCCCTGCGGCTTAGAACCCATTTCCCATCCGGCGACAGGCTCTCATCATCGGCATGCGGGCGCGCAGGTAGGCTCTCCAACTGCCCCACATCCCCCCGCCAAAGCCAGCGCCTGCGCCCCTGCGCCAAGCCAATGGTCTCACCCTCAACCGAAGTGATCTCCAAAGCCGCAAAAGCCGCCTCATCTTGCAAGGCCGCAGCCACCGCCGCGCCGTCAAACGCCGCCCGCTTCTCACCCGTGGCCGCCTCGACCAACAGATATTCAACGCCCGTCGCCCCCTCACGGCGATACCAAAACCGCCCCGCGTCCAGCCAATGCGGCGCGACGCTCAGGTTATGGCAAGCAGCAGGAAACACGGTCGGCAGGCGCGCTTCGACCGCAGGGGACAGCAGCAGATCAGTCATCGTCAAAGGCCTTGCAGCGGATGGTGGCAGGTGAAACGGCGGCCCGGCTCCGTCACGGGCAGCGGGGCGCGCAACCGGCAATCGGTCTGCACGAAGGGGCATCGCCCGTGGAACTCGCAGCCCTTGGGGCGGTTCACCAGACTGGGCACCTCGCCCTCAAGATCGATGCGTTTGTGCCGCGCGGCGGGGTCGATGATCGGATTGGCCGAGAGAAGCGCCGCCGTGTAAGGGTGCCGCGGCTCAGCATAAATCGGCGCGGTCTCGCCGATTTCAACGAAACGCCCCAGATACATGATCGCCATCCGATCCGCGACATGGCGCACCACGTTAAGGTTATGGGTGATGATCAGCAGCGACAGGCCCAGCTCCTCGCGCAGCCCGTTCAAAAGGTTCAGCACCTCGCTTTGCACCGAGACATCCAGCCCCGCCGTGGGCTCATCCGCGATCACCAGACGCGGCTTCAGCGTCAGCGCCCGCGCCACGCCCACGCGCCGCGCCTGCCCGCCCGAAAGCTGGTGCGGATGCCGATCCGCAATCTCGGGCGCAAGACCCACCAGCTTCAGCAGCCGCTCCACCTCGCCCTCGGGGCAAGGCAGGCCGTGGATGCGGAACGGCTCACGGATCAGGCTGCGCACGGTGAAACGCGGGCTAAGCGAGCTGACCGCATCTTGGAAGATGAAGGCAATCTCGCGGCGCAATTTGCGGTGATCGCGCCGCAAATCCATCACCTCACCATCAAAGCGGATATCGCCGCTGACCTCACCGCCCAATCCGGCAATCGCGCGCGCCAAAGTGGTCTTGCCCGAGCCGCTTTCGCCGACCAAGGCCATCGTCTCACCCGCCGCCAGATCGAAGTCGACCCCGGCCACCACATCCAACCGCCCCTTGCCGCGCAGCCGCGACAAAAGCCCACCGCTGCGAAAGCCAACCGTCAGATCGCGCACCTGCAACAGCGTCATGGCAAGATCTCCAGTCGCGGCGCCTGCGGGTAATGGCAGCGCACCAGATCCGAGCTGGCAGCGCTATGGTCAGCGGGTCTTTGCATGCGACAAACATCATCCGCACGCGGGCAGCGCGGGGCAAAGACGCAGCCCTCCGGCAGGTCGATCAGATCGGGCAATCCGCCGCCAATCGCGGGCAAATGCCGCGTTGTTTCAACGATCTGCGCTGGATCGCAGGCGAAAAGGAGCTGCGTGTAAGGATGCCGCGGATCGGCAAAGACCGGCCCCACCGGCCCGCTTTCCACAAGCTCCCCGGCATACATAATGTCGATGCGGTCACAAAGCTCCGCCACCACGCCCAGATGATGGGTGATGAACAGGATCGCGCAGCCGATCTCTTGCTGCAATTCGCGCAAGAGGTTGATCGTGGCAATCTCCAGCGTCGCATCCAGCGCCGTGGTCGGCTCATCCGCCACCAACAACGCCGGCTCCGCCATCAAAGCCATCGCAATCGCAATCCGCTGCCGCATCCCGCCCGAGAATTCATGCGGATAGCGGTCGATCTTGCTTTCCACATCCGGGATCCGCACCCGCCGCAGCATTTCAATCGCGCGCTGCCGCTTTGCCGCCCGGCTTTCCTTGCGGCGATGCTGGATGTCGATCATCTGCCGCGCGATGGTCAGCACCGGGTTCAGCGCCGTCATCGGATCTTGAAACACCACCGAGATGCGGTCGCCCAACAGCTCCGCCATGCCATCGGGACCAAGCGCCACGAGATCCTGCCCCTCAAACAAGATCCGCCCCGAGGTGACCCGCGCCGCCCCCGGCATCAGCTGCAAAATCGCCTGCATCAGGCTCGATTTGCCCGAGCCACTCTCGCCGACCAGCCCGACAATCTCGCCCCGTCCAATGGTCAGGCTCACATCGCGCAGCGCCAATAACTCACCATGCGGTGTGTCATAAGACAGGCTCAACCCCTCGACGCTCAGCACAGGTTCCGCAGATTTCATCATCGTTTCGCCAGCTTCGGATCAAAGGTGTCGCGCAAAGCCTCGCCCAGAAAGGTGAAGCCAAGGGCTGTGACAACGATGGGCAGCCCGCCCGCCACCACCATCCAGACGCTGTCGCGGATGTAGGAAAAGCCATCAAAGAGGATGGTGCCCCATGAGGGCGTCGGCGGCCGCACCCCCATGCCCAGAAAGCTCAAGCCCGCCTCGATCCCGATCACAATCGGAATATCCATCGCCGCCAGAATGAGCAGCGGCCCAAGGATATTCGGCAGCACATGGAAGAACACGATGCGCGGGAACCGCGCGCCAATCGCCCGCTCGGCCTCGATAAAATCGGCGCTGCGCAGGGCCAGAACATGGGTCCGGGTGATCCGCGCATAGCCCGGCCCATTGACCAGCACCACCACCAGCACCACCGCCCAAAGGCTCGGCCCGGTATAGGTGATGAGCAGCAGCGCCAGCATCACGGTGGGGATACTGTTCATCGCATCCATCACCAGCAAAAGCACGGAATCCAGCCAGCGCGGCCCAAACCCCGCCAAAATCCCCAGCACCAGCCCCACGATCAGCGACAAAGCCGTCGCCCCGATCGAGATCGCCAGCGCGATCCTTGCCCCATGCACAACCCGGCTGAACAAATCGCGGCCAAGGTTATCGGTGCCCAGCCAATGCAGGCCCGTCGGCGCCATAAACCGATTGACGGGGTTCAGCTTTGCCGGATCCCACAATGCGAAATCCGCCAGCAGCGCCGCACTTACCGTCAGAACGATCAGCACCAGCCCCGCCAGCCCCAAAGGGTCCGAGACCAACCGCGCCAGCGCGCTTTTCGGCGCTTTGCGCCGCGTCTTTGCCAAGGGTTCAGCGGGTGATGACATTGCGAACCCTCGGATCCAAAAAGGCGATCAACAGATCGGCAATCAACCCGATCAGCACGAAAAATGTCGTGGTCACCAGCACGGTGCCGGTCACAATCGGATAGTTTCGGTTGGCAATCGCATCATAGACCAGCTTGCCCACGCCGGGCCGCCCAAAGACAATCTCGGCAAAAACCGCGCCCGAGATCATCTGGCCAATCCCCATGCCCAGCACGGTGATCGTCGGCAGGATCGCAATCCGCAGCACATAATCATGCATGATCTTGCGCCGCGAAATGCCAAAGGCCCGCGCCGTGCGCACATGGTTCTCGGCCATCACCTCCAGCATCGAGGCGCGCAGGATCCGCGACAGATAGCCAATCCACGCCAGCCCCAGCGCGATCGAAGGCAGCACCAAACGCTGCAACTTGCCCGCAACGCCCTCGCCCGCGCCAATGGCCGGAAACCAGCCAAGGCTGATCGAGAAGATCAGCAGCAAATAAATCGCGATCACGAAAGACGGCACCGCCATGACCGAGACCGCCAAGACCGAGGACACCCGGTCAAAGGCCCCGCCGCGACGGCTCGCCGCCACCACGCCCAAGTAAATGCCGGGGATCACCGCCACCGACATCGCCCCCGCAATCAGCATCAGCGTGTCAGGCAGCTGCGACAGGATCACCCGCAGCACCGGCGTGCCCGAGATCACATCCTGCCCCAAATCCCCGCGCAAAATCGCGCCGTAATAGCGCAGAAGTTGCTCCCAGATCGGCAGATCAAAGCCCAGCTTGATGCGGTAAGCCTCGATCATCGCCTCGCTGGCCCGAGGGCCCAAAGCGCTGCGCACCGGATCGCCCGGCACGGCATGCATCATCACAAACATCGCCGCGATCACCGTGAAAATCACGATGATCGCAAGCGTTACGCGCTTCGCAACATAGGCCAGCATGGCGAAGGATCAGGCGCGACCGTAACGCGCAAGGATCGGCCAGCCATCCGGGCGCATCGCCGAGACGATACCCGCAGCGGTCAGCACGCCCACCGGCTCATAGGTGAGGTAGACCACATCGCCCGATTCCTCGAGCAGCGCCTGCATCTGCACATACATCTCATGGCGTTTGGCTTGGTCCATCTCGACCACAGCGGCCGCGTTCAAAGCATCGAACTCGGCATTGCTGAAACGCTGCCAGTTCCACACGCCCACCTGATCGGAGGTGAACCACATCGTCGCCCAGCTTGGGTCGGGCTGCATGGTGAAGCTGAAGAGAAACATTTGCAGCTCTTTCCAGCTGTCGCCATCGGCCTCGACGCCAAGGCTCCAGAAGCTGCCGCTTTCATGCTGATCGATCCGCACGGTCACGCCGATATCGGCCAGCATCGCTTGGATGACCTGCGCCGCCGCCAAATCCTCGGCGGTCTGTTGGATCGCCAGCGAGATTTCCAAGCTTGATACGCCAGCTTCGGCCAAAAGCGCGCGGGCGGTGTCGGGATCGTAGTTATAGGTGTTCTCGGTGCGGTTGCCGACCAGACCCGGCGCGATGATCCCCGCCGCAGGCTGCGCTGCACCGAGATAAGCCGCCTCAACCACCGCCTCGCGCGAGATGCCATGCTGGATCGCGCGGCGCACGCGGATATCGGTCAGCCCCACGTTGGCCTCGTTCATCCCCAGCCAATAATAGCTCAGCGCGGTGTAATCTTGGAACGAGCCGCCGCCCGGCACAGCACCCTGATAGCGCGGGATCGACGAGATCGAGGTTTGGGCATGGTCCAGATCGCCCGCCTCAAAGCCCAGCTCTGCGGTCTTCGGGTCTTCGATCGGCAGGAATTCGATCGTGTCAAAGGCCACATCGAAGAGCGTGAAGTCCGGATTGCGCTCCAGCACCAAACGGGTGCGCGGCTGCCATTCGCGGATCCGATACGGCCCCGAGGTCACCGGCGGCTCGGTGGTGAACTGGCCACCCGCCGCTTCAATCGCAGCGCGCGGCAGGATGATCCCGCTGGTCGCCGGCAAGGTCGAGGTGAAGAGCGGCGCGAAGGGCTCTTTCAGCACGATGGTGCCGGTATGGGTGCCGGTCACTTCGACATGGTCAAGCTGCGCCCAATCGGCGGCATAGGGCGATTCATTCGCCGGATCGGCAATCCGCTCCCAAGAGAATTTCGCATCCTCGGCGGTCATCTCACCGTAATCGCCCGAATATTTGATCCCGGCATGCAGCTCAAAATCGATATGTTTGTCGTCCCGCACGGTCACGCTTTTCAGCGCCAAGGGCTTGGCGTTAAAGGCTCCGCTATTGGCCTCAAACTCCATCGAGAAGGCAAAGATCGCCTCCATGACCAGCGCATCCGACCCCGAGGTCCAATAGGCCGGATCCAGCCCCGCGATATCGGCGTAAAGCCGGGCGCGCAGATTGCCGCCGGTCGCGGTCACCTCGGCCAGCACCGGCAAGCCGCCAAGGGCCAAGCCCGCCGCCCCGGCAGAAATCCCGGTGCGCAGGAAGTTGCGGCGCGAAAGGCCGAAGGTCGTGGTGGTAATGGTCATGTCAAATCCCGTCCTGTTGGCTGTGCGATCTGGCGCATCTTTTGGTCTGAATTGTCCCGCCTTCCCCAGAAGTCCGGGCGACGGCGCTTGCTTTTACATCAGCGCGGCATTCGCCTTAGACCGCACTCCCACCTTGGGTGATGCGGCCGCAAGGAGCGCTTGGCAATTTCGCGGCTTTCTGCGAATTTGCGCTTTATTAAGTCTACACGCATAAAAGAGCGCAAATTGTCCCGCAAAGCCGCTAGCAATAACGATTATTTCTCAACCAACCTGCGCCAACTCTGCGCCACCAAACCCTCTGTCTCGGCTGTTTGCCGCGATGTCGGCCTGAACCGCCAGCAGTTTGAGCGTTATTTGACCGGCGCGGCGATGCCGTCGGCGCATAACCTACGCCGGCTTTGCGCCTATTTCGCGGTCGAAGAATCCCAGCTTCTTGCCCCGCCTTCCACCACCCCCAGCCCCGCGCGTCCGCCCGAGACAGCCGGCGACCCCTCGGCCTTCGCCCAAGCGTTGCGCATGCAACCCGATGAGCTGCCGCAGTTGCGGCACTATTGCGGCAGCTACCAATACCACTTCCTCAGCCCCACTTGGCCCGGCAAAATCCAAACCAGCGTGCTGCAGATCTATGAGAGTGAGCGTCGCATCCTCAGCCGCTACCTTGGCCGGGTGCGCGACCCCAAGTTCGGCACCGTCATGCGCTCACGCTTCAATGGACAGCTGGTGTTGCGCAGCGGGCGGATCTTCGTGATGGAATGCTCGCGCGATGTGGTTGATAGCTTTGCCCAAACCATCCTTTTCCCCGCGCATCGTCATTCGGCCAATTACCTTACCGGCATGGCCTTTGGCATCGGCTGGCTGCCGCATCGCGGCCCCTTCGCCTCGCATGTGATCCTGCGCCGCCTGCGCCCGACCCAATCCATGCGTGAGGCGGTGGCGCATTGCGGGCTCTACGCGCCCGACAGCCGCGCCCTTGACCCAATCGTACGCAAGTTCTTCGGCGAGGATGCTTTGCCCTATGTCTCAGAGCATCTCTAAGAAGCCGCCACCCAACCGCGGCCTAAAAGTCACGCTGTCCTCGCGTCGTGACATTATCGCCTGTCGTACAATTATTCGTCTTTGAATATCGCGACTTGCCGCTAATCTACCCTTGGGTTGAATAACGGGGGGCAGAGATGCTGAGGACGATCTTAATTGGCAGCTGTGTATCGGTGCAGGGGCTCGTGGTGGGCGAGACCGACGATGGCAAGCTGATGGTGCAAGTGGATGCCAAGACTTTTATCGGCACCCCAATCACCTCGCGGCGCAGCAGCTAAGCCACCAAACGAGGCGCGACACGACAGAAAAAGGCCGGGCAATGTGCCCGGCCTTTGGTTTTAGGCGATGTGGGGGGAGGCCCCCCACGATCAATCCAGCGTCCGTTCGACTTCTTCACGCTCGAAGATCTCGATCACGTCGCCCGGACGGATATCTTCGTAACGCTCAAAGGCCATACCGCATTCGGTGCCGGACTGGACTTCTTTGACCTCGTCCTTGTGGCGCTTCAGCGTCTTCAGCGTGCCCTCGTGGATCACCACGTTGTCACGCAGCAAGCGAACCCCAGCCGAGCGACGCGCCACACCTTCGGTGACGATACAGCCGGCGACGTTGCCCACACCGGTGATGCGGAAGACCTCTTTGATCTGCGCATAGCCGATGAAATGCTCGCGCACTTCGTTCTTCAGCAGGCCCGAGGCGGCTTTCTTGATGTCATCCAACAGGTCGTAGATGATCGAGTAGTACCGCAGTTCCACGCCTTTTTGCGCGGCCGAGCTGCGTGCGGTCGCATTGGCCCGCACGTTGAAGCCCAGGATCGGCGCTTTGCTGGCTTCGGCCAGGCCCACGTCGCTGTCGGTGATCGCGCCAACGCCCGAATGCAGCACGCGCACGCGCACCTCTTCGTTGCCCACCTTTTCCAAGGCTTGCACGATGGCTTCGGTCGAACCCTGCACGTCGGCCTTCACGATGACCGGCAGCTCCGAGACGCTCTTATCGGCTTTGGCTTTCGCCATCAGCTGTTCCAGAGTGGTCGCAGCACCAGCGGCGGCACGTTTGTCCTTGGTCGCTTTCTCGCGGTATTCCGCGATCTCGCGGGCTTGGGCTTCGGTTTCCACCACGTCCAGCACGTCGCCAGCCGAAGGGGTGCCGTTCAGGCCCAAGACCTCAACCGGGACCGAGGGTCCGGCTTCGGCAATGGTGACGCCCTTGTCGTTGACCAAGGCACGCACGCGGCCCCACTTTTCGCCAACCACGAAGATGTCGCCCTTCTTGAGCGTGCCGTTCTGCACCAGAACCGTGGCCACAGGGCCGCGGCCAACGTCCAGCTTGGCTTCGATCACCGCACCCGAGGCTGCCCGGTTCGGGTTGGCCTTCAGATCCAGCATCTCGGCTTGCAGCGTGATGGCTTCCAGCAGCTCGGGCAGACCCTTGCCGGTTTTGGCCGAGACTTCCACGTCCTGCACGTCACCCGACATCGCTTCCACGATGACTTCGTGCTGCAAGAGGTCGGTCCGCACTTTTTGCGGATCAGCGGTGTGCTTGTCGATCTTGTTGATCGCCACGATCATCGGCACTTTTGCCGCTTTCGCATGGCTGATCGCCTCAATCGTTTGCGGCATCACGGCGTCGTCGGCCGCAACCACCAGCACCACGATATCCGTCACATGCGCGCCACGGGCCCGCATCGAGGTAAAGGCCGCGTGGCCAGGCGTGTCGAGGAAGCTGATCACAGCGCCATTCGCGGCTTTCACCTGATAGGCACCGATATGCTGCGTGATGCCACCGGCTTCGCCCGTGACCACGTTTGCATTGCGGATCGCGTCCAGAAGGCTCGTCTTACCATGGTCAACGTGGCCCATGATGGTGACGATCGGCGGACGGGTCTGCAGATCCTCGGGCTTGTCGGCGACGGAAACGATGGCCTGTTCCACGTCAGCATCGGTGACGCGGACGGCGCGGTGGCCGAATTCCTCGATGATCAGCTCGGCCGTATCGGCGTCGATGGTCTGGTTCATCGTGGTCATCATGCCCATTTTCATCAGGGCCTTGACCACATCGGCGGCACGTTCTGCCATCCGGTTGGCCAGTTCACTGACAACAATGGTTTCCGGCAGCTGCACATCGCGCACCTGCTTTTCGGCCTTTTGGCCCAGACCCAGCGCCTTGGCGCGGGCTTTTTCTTGTTTGCGCTTCATCGCAGCCAAGCTGCGGGTGCGGCCACCTTCCCCCGCCAAAGCGGCGGTGAGGGTCAGCTTGCCCGTGCGGCGCGCGTCATCGGATTTGCCCTTGCCGCGATCGGTGTCGCGGTTCTCGCGCTCACGATCGGTTTTGCGCGGCGCAAGGCCGGGCTTGGCATCGGGGCCCGTGGTGCCGGGCTTCGGACGGGCTTGACCGGTCGAGCGATCGGTCGGCGTGGCAACAGCCGGAGCCGGACCATCGGCTTCCGCCGGTTTGGCAGGCTGACGGCGCTGGGTGCCCAGCACATCGGCTTTACGCGCTTGCGCACGGGCAGCGGCTTCCGCCTCGGCCTCACGCTTGGCGCGCTCTTCCTCTTCAGCACGGGCACGCAGCGCGGCTTCGCGCTGACGGTCCTCACGCTCTTTGGCTTCAATCTCTTCGCGGCGACGCTGACGTTCTTCCTCGCGCTCACGCTCTTCGGCGGCGCGCTTGGCGGCATCTTCCTGCTCGCGGGCCTTGGCCTGACGCAAAGCGTCAAGGCGACGCTGCATCTCGGCTTCAGAAATGCCTGCAGGGCGCCGGGACGGATCGCCCAACGCCGAAGAGCCACCGCCCGTCGAGGAGGACCCACCGGGGCCACCAGCGGGCTTAGCAGCGGGAACGACCACGCGCTTGCGCTTTGTCTCCACCACCACCGAATGGCTCCGGCCATGCGAGAAGCTTTGCTTCACCGAGCCGGAACGGGGGGCGCCACCCAAGCCGAGGGGTTTCTTGCCGTCAGTATCGCTCATGCGTCCTACATATCCTTTTCGGCGGTCCCGCCGCCGTCCTGCTCACTGGTTTCCATACGAAGCCCAGCAAGCCTTGCCGCTTCCTCTACAACACGGGTCGTGAGTCCACCAGCGCCAAGCGCGGCGTGTATCGCACGTTCGCGCCCGAAAGCCAAACCGATTTCCCCAGCCGTCAGCCAAGTGATCGAAGTGTTCTCGCCTTCCGGTGCCCGCAGCTTGGTTTTGCCGCGTTCAGACCCGTCACTGGCTTGGATCAACACCTTGGCGGTGCCTTTCGTCAGCCAGTCCTTCACCTTCTCATATCCCATCACCGCCCGGCTCGACTTGCGGGTCAGCGACAAGAGTTCAATCACCCGCCGCGTCAAAAGCTGCTCGACCAGATCGGCAAGCCCTTCCGGCACTTTCACAGGCTGGCGCGCGGCTCGGGCAAAAAGCCCCTTGCCGCCCGCCTTTTCCAGCGCCGCGCGGGTCGAGGAGACATAGATCCCCCGCCCCGGCAGCTTGGCCGCCACATCGGGCACCACCATATCATCGGGCCCGACCACGAAACGGATCAGCCCCGCTTTGGGGCTGACCTCGCCGGTCACAATGCATTTGCGCTCCGGCTCGTCCCGTGTCTTTTCGCGTCCACCGCGTGTCATACGCGTCTCCCCAAGGCCTGAGATCAGGCCTCGGCTTCCTCGTCTTCGCCTTCAGCCTCATCGGCGTCAGACTCAGCTGCGGCTTCGGTCGGGTCCACCCAGCCCAGCATGACCCGAGCGGTCATCACCAAGGTTTGGGCTTCTTCAAGGCTCACATCGAACTTCTCAAGGATGCCGTCATCCTTCTTGCGCTGGCCGCCTTCGCTGGTCCAACCGCCTGCCAGCTCCCAGTCGGCGCAGGTGGCGAAATCTTCCAGCGTCTTGATGCCGTCTTTGCCAAGCGCTTCCAACATTTGGGGCGTCAGGCCTTCGAATTCAATGAGGCTGTCCTCAACACCCATGGCGCGGGCGGCTTCCATTGCCTTGCGGGCTTGCTCTTCCAAGAACTCACGCGCGCGGGTTTGCAGCTCAGCCGCGGTGCCTTCATCGAAGCCATCGATCGAGAGAAGCTCGTCCACTTCGACGTAAGCCACTTCTTCGAGGTTGGTGAAGCCTTCCGAAACCAGAAGCTGCGCCATCATCTCATCGATATCCAGCGTATCCATGAAGAGCTTGGTGCGCTCGGCAAACTCGGCCTGACGGCGGCTCGATTCTTCCGATTCCGTCAGGATATCGATGTCCAGAGCCGTGAGCTGGCTTGCCAGACGGACGTTCTGACCACGGCGACCGATGGCCAGCGACAGCTGCTCATCCGGCACCACAACTTCGATCTTGCCGGCATCCTCGTCGACCACAACCTTCGCCACCTGAGCCGGCTGCAAAGCGTTCACAAGGAAAGTCGCTTGGTCTTGGTTCCACGGAATGATGTCGATCTTCTCGCCCTGCAGCTCGTTCACCACGGCTTGCACGCGCGAACCCCGCATACCGACGCAAGCGCCGACCGGGTCGATCGAGTTGTCATAAGAGATCACAGCGATCTTCGCGCGCGAGCCCGGATCGCGGGCCACGGCTTTGATCTCGATGATGCCATCATAGATCTCCGGCACTTCCATCTTGAAGAGCTCGGCCATGAATTGCGGGTCGGTGCGGCTCAGGAAGACCTGCGGACCACGCGCTTCGCGGCGCACATCCTTGATGTAGCAACGGATACGGTCGCCGATGCGGTAAGCTTCGCGGCCGATCTTTTCGTTGCGGCGCAGGATGCCTTCGCCACGGCCCACGTCGACGATGACGTTGCCATATTCTTCGCGCTTCACCACACCGTTGATGATGCTGCCCTTGCGATCCTTGAACTCGTCATATTGACGATCGCGCTCGGCCTCACGGACCTTTTGCAAGATCACCTGCTTGGCCGATTGCGCCGCGATACGGCCCAGATCCACCGGCGGAACCTCGTCCACGATCTCATCACCGACCTGCGGGTTGGCCAGATAGCTCTTGGCCTGCTTCACGGTCATCTGAGCGTGATGGTTCTCGATCAGCTCATCTTCCACCACGGTGCGGATGCGCGCAAAGCTGGCGCGGCCGGTCTTACGGTCGATCTTGACGCGGATGTCCATCTCGGCGCCGTAACGCGACTTGGCGGCACGGGCGAGGCTGTCCTCCATCGCCTGGATCACCAGATCCGGGTCGATCATTTTCTCGCGCGCAACGGCTTCTGCCGTTTGGAGAAGCTCAAGCTGGTTGGCCGAAGTAATCGCCATGGGTCTCTCTCCCGCTCTCAGTGTTTGGTTTCAGGGGTGTCATCGGCCTCGTCAGCCTCATCCCCATCAAGTTCTTCGATCTCGTCGAAACCACCATCTTCCGGCAGCGCGACTTTCTTCTGCTTCAACATCTCGGCGATCAGCTCATCCGTCAGGATCAGCTTGGCATCCGACAACCAGTCAAATTGCAGCCCGATGGTCACAGGGCCACCTTGCTGGTCAATCTCGATCAGGATCTCATCATTCTCGACGCCCATCAGCCCGCCCTTAAAGCGGCGCTGGCCGTCGATCAGCTCGGTGGTCTCGATCCGGGCTTCCCAGCCCTTCCAGACCTCAAAGTCCTTCAACCGGGTCAGCGGCCGGTCGATGCCGGGGCTTGAGACTTCCAGCGTGTAAAGATCCTCGATCGGATCCTCCACGTCCAGAACCGCCGAAAGCGCGGTCGAGATCTTGGCGCAGTCTTCCACGCCGATGCCGCCCTCAGGCCGGTCGGCCATGATTTGCAGCGTGCGTTGAATCTTGCCATGCCCGCCCATCAGGCGCAGGCGGATAAGCTCATAGCCCAAGCCCTCGATCACCGGCTGAGCGATGTCGGCAAGGCGGCGGTCCATGGCAGTCTTTGCGATCAGGTCGGTCATGTGATCCCTAGAAACAAAACATCGGGCCGTGGAAAATAAAAAAGCGGGCTCAGCGGCCCGCTCGTTTTTCCGGTAGCTTCGAGTTTGGACCTCGAGGCAGCTGTTGAAGGCCATATAGCCGCAAGTGCCCTGCCGCGCAAGGGGGCCGTTCTGCACCGCGCGGGCCCTCGCCCGGCGTCATGCCCAAAGCCATACGTCAGCCATATGTTATCCATACCTTTCCCAGCGGTTCGTTTCGCCCCCCGCTCACAGCTGCGCCACTCAGTGCAAAGCGCGGTTGCCCTTCCGCCTGCGGCTCAGCATAATCGCCGAAAAATCAGATAATCGGTGGAGTGGCGATGGCGGTTTCAGTTGGAAAAAGGACAGCCACTGCCCTAGCGACAGCCACGCTCTTGTTGGCCATGGCCCTGCCGCAAATCTCCCCCGCATTGGATCGGCTGGATTTCCAAGTCACCGGTCTGGCCGAGGATGACGCGCTGACAAAATCGCTGCGCGCGGCGTCACTTTTGCTTTCACAACAAGCAGATGGCGCGACGGAGCCTTCGGATCTCTTCGCCGCCTCCCGCGCCGATTACGCGCGGATTTTGGGCGCGCTCTATGCCCAAGGCCATTATGCGGCGACCATTTCGATCCGCATCGACGGGCGGGAAGCGGCCAATATCCCCGCCCTCAATGCGCCCGCGAGCGTCGGTCAAATCACCGTCACCGTCGATCCCGGCCCGCAGTTCAAATTCGCCCGCACCGAGATCGGCCCCCTCGCCCCCCGCACCGAACTGCCCTCCGGCTTCACCCCCGGCGAGCCCGCCGAAAGCACCCTCGTCACCCAATCCGTAGACGCCGCCACCGCCGCCTGGCGTGAGGCTGGCCATGCGAAAGTGGCGGTGTCGGGTCAAAATGTTGTGGCAGACCACAACCAAAACACACTATCTGCGCAGGTCCAAATGGACCCTGGCCCTGCCTTACGCTTTGGCACAGTGACGGTTGAGGGCGAGGAAAGGATGCGCACGCAGCGCATCTTGAAGATCGCCGGCCTGCGTTACGGCGAAAAGTTCAGCCAGTCAGAGCTCGACCGCGCCGCCCAGCGCCTCAAGCGCTCCGGTGTCTTCCGCTCGGTCACTTTGACCGAGGCCGAGCGGCCAGTGGGCGACCTTTTGCCCATTGGTATCAAGGTGATAGAAGAAAAGACCCGGCGCTACTCCGTTGGGGCTGAGCTTTCCAGCATCGACGGAATCTCGCTCTCGGGCTATTGGCTGCACCGCAATTTGGCGGGCGGGGGGGAGCGTCTGAAGGTCGATCTCGCCGTCACCAACATCGCGACCAAAGAAAGCGGCATGGATTACGCGCTTGGCATCACGCTTGAGCGCCCCGCCACCATCACCCCCGACACCACCGCCGCTTTGACCTTCGGCCTCGCCCATCTGGATGAGGTGGATTACGCGGCCAATGTCGCCGAATTCGGCCTTAGCTTCACCCAGCATATCTCAGAGCAACTCACTGCAAAGGCTGGGATTTCTTACGAATATGCCGAAGGCACCGACCCCACAGGTGATTTCCGCTATCGCAGCCTCTCATTGCCCTTGGGCGTCACTTGGGACCGGCGCGACAAAGCCACCGATGCCCGCAAAGGCTTCTACATCGATGCCGAGGCCAAGCCCTTCTCGGGCTTTGGCACCACAGGATCGGGCGTGCGACTGAAGCTCGACACCCGCGCCTATCGCAGCTTTGGCGAGAAAGACCGCGTCACCTTGGCCGGTCGCCTGCAACTTGGCGCGATCTACGGGCCGAACCTGCTCGACACCCCGCGCGATGACCTGTTCTTCTCGGGCGGCGGTGGCACCGTGCGCGGCCAGCCCTATCGCAGCCTAGGCGTCTTGGTAAACCGCGGACTTGGCAGCGAATTTACCATTGGCGGCAACCATATGGCCATTGTCTCGGCCGAAGTACGCACCCGTGTCACCGACAGCATCGGCGTCGTCGGCTTTGTCGATGCCGGGCAAATCGGCGTGGACGGCTTCTCGGGTGACGCCAGCTCTTGGCATGCAGGCGCGGGCCTTGGCCTGCGCTACGAGACCGGCTTCGGCCCGATCCGGCTGGACGTGGCCACCCCGATCGAAGGCACCACCGGCGACGGCGTTCAAATATACATTGGTCTGGGGCAAAGCTTCTGATGCGTAGATTTACCCCCTCCCTCGCGCTTGCAACCGCGCTGGCTCTGCCCTCGGCCGCCCCGGCCCATGCGCAAGAGGATGATCGCAGCTTTCTGACGGCCTTCCTTGAGGACAACCTGTCCGGCGCGGGCCGCAAGGTGACGATCACCGGCTTTGAGGGGGCTCTGTCCTCGCAAGCGCGGATCGCCAAGCTGCAAATCGCCGATGATCTGGGCACTTGGGTCACGCTGGAGCAGGTGGTGCTGGACTGGTCGCGCTCGTCGCTCTTGTCGGGCGCCGTGGTGGTCAATGAACTGACCGCCCAGACCATCACGCTGGACCGGATGCCGGTCACGCCCGACGACAACCTCCCCTCGCCCGAGGCAACGCCCTTTGCTTTGCCCGATCTGCCGGTCTCGGTCGATATCGGCAAGGTGCGCGCCGACCGGATCGTCGTCGCCCCGGCGGTGCTGGGCGAGGCGGTGACCGGCCATCTCGACGCCGCTTTGCAGCTTGCGGGCGGTGAGGGCAAAGGCGGTCTTACGCTTGAGCGCACCGATGGCAAGGCCAGCCGGATCTTGCTGGAAGGCAGCTATTCCAACGCCACCGGCGTGCTGGATCTGAACATCTCGGCGCAGGAAGAGGCGGACGGGATTGCCGTTAAGCTCTTGGATCTACCCGGTCTTCCGGCGGTGGACCTAAGCATCAAGGGCCAAGGCAAGCTTTCCGACTTTGCCGCCGATGTTCGCCTGTCTAGCGACGGGACCGAGCGGTTGGTGGGGCCGGTGACGGTCAAAACCACCGAGAGCGGTGGCACGCAATTTGCCGCCAAACTGGCGGGCGATCTCGCGCCCTTGTTCCTGCCCGAATACAGCGAGTTTTTGGGCGATGCGGTGGCGCTTGAGGTTGTGGGCACACGCGAAGCCTCGGGCGCGATGGCGCTAGAGCAGCTGCGCATGCAAACCCGCGCCCTACAGCTGAACGGCTCGGCCAAAGTGGCAGCGGACGGCCTGCCGGAAGGCTTTGATATCAAAGCCTTGATCGCAGGCACTGATGGTCGACCGGTGCTCCTGCCTTTGGGCGGTGAGGGCGAGACTTGGCTGCGCCGAGGCACTCTGGACTTGGCTTTCGATGCCGCAAAGGACAGCGGATGGACTGGCAACTTCAGCCTTTTGGGGCTTGAGACGGACAATCTGCGCCTTGGGAATGGCACGATCACCGGCACGGGTCAAATCGGCAAGATAGGCGATAAAAACCAGCTCGACGGCAGCTTTACCTTCACCACCGCCGGACTGATGGCCAAGGATGCCGCCTTGCAAGCGGCTCTTGGTCCCAGCCTTGCGGGCAAGATGAAGCTGACCTTCCGCGAAGGTGACGGCGCGGTCTTTGTGCCCGAGCTTGAAGTGACGGGCGTCGACTACGGTGCCGAAGGCACTTTGCAGATCAAAGGCTTGGACTCGGACCTGACCACCAGCGGCAAGATCACCTTGACCGCCAACGACCTGTCGCGCTTCGCCGCATTGGCGGGGATCGATCTTGGCGGCTCGGGCGTGGTTGAGCTTGATGGCAGTTTCGCTCAGCTATCGGGCGCTTTTGACGTGGTGGTGACAGCCATCACCCAAGGCCTGCGCACCGGGATCGCGCAAGCGGACCGTCTGACCGCGAATGAGGCGCAGCTGACCATCTCGGCGCTGCGCGATGAGAAGGGTACCACCCTGCGCGCGCTGGATTTGGCGGCGGGCGGGCTGAACCTCACCGGCTCGGGCAAGGTCTCAAGCGAAGGGAGCGATCTGACAGGTCAGGTCTCTTTGGCCAATCTGGGTGCGCTGGATCCCCAATGGGGCGGCGGACTGCAGGCTGAGGCGCGCTTTACCGGCACGCCGCAGGACGGCAGCCTGACGCTGACCGGACAGGGCAACAGCCTGAAGATCGGCCAGTCAGAGGTTGATCGGCTGCTGGCCGGACAAACCGATGTCAGCGTCGAAATTACCCTGCGCGATGGCGGCTATCTCCTCAGCGCTGCCAAGCTTGAAGGCGCGAACCTGCAAGCCTCGGCCACGGGCACACCGGGCAGCGACCTGCTGCAAGTCACCGGAAGACTTCGCGATTTGTCCCTGCTGGTCGCGGGCTATTCCGGCCCGGTCAGCCTTTCGGGCCAAGTCACCCCCACCGGTTCGGGGGCCGAGATGGACCTGCGCCTGCAAGGCCCGGCCGCAATCGACCTGCGGGTGGCGGGCGCGTACCTTGGCGACACCGCTGATCTGACGTTGACCGGCACCGCCGATGCGGCAGTGGTTAACGCCATGGCCGACCCATTGACACTGGCCGGAGGCCTGCGCGCCGATCTGGCCTTGCGCGGCCCGATTGCCCTGTCCTCGCTCACCGGACGGGTCACGCTTTCGGGCGGGCGGCTGGCCTATCCTTTGGCGGGCTTCTCGCTGCAACGCACCGAGCTACTGGCGGACCTTTCCGGCGGCAGAGCGCAGCTTTCGGGCACGGCCGAGCTTGCCTCGGGCGGGCGGGTCCGGCTGGGTGGCGGGCTGAGCCTGACGCCCCCCTTGGACGCCGCGCTTGACCTGACGCTTGAGGCCATCACCCTGCGCGACCCCGAACTGTTCAGCACCACCGCCTCGGGCGCGCTACGCATCGAGGGGCCGCTCCTTGGCCAAGCTCTGCTCAGCGGCAAAGTCTTTATCGGTGAGACCGAGCTGTTGGTGCCTTCGACCGGCTTTGCCAGCGCCGCTGATCTTGAGGCGGTTCGCCATATCAACGACAGCGCCCCAGTCCGCGCCACCCGCGCCCGCGCCGGTGTGGGCAGCACGCCTGCCGGCGGCAGCAGCGCCAGCTCTGGCGGCGGGCCCAACTGGCGGCTGGCCGTGCAAATCGACGCGCCCAACCGAATTTTCCTGCGTGGACGCGGCTTGGACGCCGAACTTGGTGGATCAGTCTTCCTAGGCGGCACTTTGAACGCCGTCTCCCCCACCGGCGCGATTGAGCTTATCCGGGGCCGCTTGGACCTTTTGGGCAAACGGCTCGACCTGACCGAGGCCAGTCTGGTGATGGAGGGCGATCTGGTGCCTTACGTCACCGTCACTGCCACCAATGACACCGATCAGGTCACCAGCATGGTGCAGATCATCGGGCCCGTGAATGACCCGGTGGTGAGCTTCTCTTCGGTCCCTGAACTGCCGCAGGAAGAGGTTCTGGCTTGGCTTTTGTTCGGACGCGGGCTTGATTCGATTTCGGCGCTACAGGCGGCGCAGCTCGCCAATGCGGTGGCAACTTTGGCCGGACGCGGCGGCGCGGGCATTGTCGACCGGCTGCGGCAGGGCTTTGGCTTTGACGATTTGGATGTGCAGACATCGGAAGACGGCACCGCCTCGGTCAGCGCCGGCAAATATATCTCGCGCAATGTTTATACTGAAATTGAAGTCGACCAGAATGGCCAATCGCAAATCAATCTCAACCTAGACTTGCGCCAAGGCCTGACAGTAAAAGGCCGGGTCAGCTCGGACGGAGATAGCGGACTGGGGATATTCATTGAACGTGATTACTAATTGCTAAGGATTTGGATTTTTATATAAGTTTCAAATCTTCAGCCAAACTATAAAGGCCCCCGCAATCCGGGGGCCTTTATAGTTTGCGCGCAGCGAAACCGCTGATACAGCCGAAGCTACGAGATCAGCTGCCGTTGCCGGCAACCACAGCTCCGATGATCACGACACCCAGCAGAAGCGGCAGGAAACTACCGCTGCGGGGCTTTTCTTCCACCACGACGACGGGTGCATCGTCATGGATGATGACCGGGCCGCCTGCGAAAGCGGCAGAGGCTGAGACCGACAAGGCAGAGGCGAGAATAAAGGCTTTATTCATGGGTGCACTCCAATGGATCTTTACAGGTCACTTCGATCTTAGTCTTAGCGCAGCTATTATCTTCGCCATTTCAAGAAAAGAGAAAGATATAATTGCGCACCCCCATATTCGAATATTGCAGATGCCAGCTTGCAACAGTTTTATAAGCTCACATCAGCCTGAAAATCGGCAGCAAATTGCCATTCAGTCAATCACCCAAAGAAAAACACCAGATCCCGCTTTGGGGCTGATCCATTGCCGCGATTGCCGCAAGCTATTGCCTTCAAACCAGAATTCATTTGAAAGCTGGCCGCCATCTCGGCTGCAGGTTTCGACGATATGGCGGGTGACATGGGCGCGACCATAAACCTCAAGCCGCTCTTGCCCCATGCCGAGGCTGGTGCAGGCATAGTCGCGCCTTTGATTGGCATCCTCTTCCCAAGTGTAGAAATAGCTGCGCTTCGTGGCGCTGCCGCTGGCGATCTCGGCCGTTGAAGGCACCAAGGCTGACATCAGATCCGGCCCAAGGCCGCGGGTTTCCACCAGCACCCCACCGCGGAAGGTGAAAGTGTAACCTTCGGCCGCTTCCCAAGTGGTCATGCCGCCGTTTTGGTCGCGCGGTGACAGAAGGCTGTCGATCCCCAGCGCAGGGATGCGAGCGCGCAGGATCGGCTTGCCGAATGCCTCCAATTGCGCACGGCTGACGTGATCAAGATCGACCCGCGTCGCGCCCCCCATACCCGGCAGCTTGCTCATGATCGCGCCACAACCAGCCAGAAGCGTCAGCCCCAGCAAAGCAGCACCAACAAGCCGTATCGGCCCCCTTATCATCCTTAGCGCCATACCCGGCCCCATTGTCTGTCCATAACGCCAAGGTGGTAGTCGCGGACGGTGTCATAAAGCCTGCCGTCAACCTCAAGCCGGGCGCCGCCGTCGCGTTGCAGCGCACGCATCGTGGCACTGAACTCACGCCGATCGGGGCGGCCAAGCAGCCAGTTGATCGGCACGGTCAAGCGAATGCCCTTGTCGAACGAGCCCTCGCCGAATTCGGCAGCGCTCGCGCTGGTCAGCGTTGCATAGGCACCAAGTTTGATACCATTGGCAAATTCGCGGTCCAGCGACAGGGTCGCGCCGGTGTCGCCAGCAAGGTAACGGCCCACATCCAACTGCCCCAGATAGCCGCCGCCCAGATCGTAATAGGCCGAGACATGCCCTGTCGCGACGGCATAGTCATAGTCACCGAAACCAAAGCCATCGGTATCGCGCTGCTTGGTGTAATTCACCTCCACCCCCAGCGCGAGACGGCTGTCGACGGGCTTCCACAACAACTCGGTCGAAAGGCCGGCGTGCATGCGTTCCAGATAGCCAACGGTCGCGCGGGCATAAAGGTTGGGCGCGGCTTTGCCATACCACGCCAGTTGTAGCCGATCGAGCGAGGTGTCAGAGCCCAAATTATAGGCCGCCCCATCGCTGCGCACCGGCGGCAGAAGCGAGGGCTTGCAGAACTCACAAGCGTCAAAATTCCCCGCCAAACGCTGGAAGACCGCGCCCGAGAACACCAGACCCGGCCGGATCTCATAGCTGGCCGAGGCGCGCAGCCCCAGATCACCGTGGAAAGGTTCCGAGATCCGCAAGGCGGGGGCCAACCCCCATTTGAACCGCTTATAACTCTTGTCGCCAATGCCTTGCGAGACCGGGCCCGCATCGCTGATCACCACACGCTGCCGCAGCGCCAAGTCATTGGCGGGGCTGTGCTCCAGCACCTCAAGATCACTGCGGCGCAGGGTGACTTGCGAAGCCCCCATACCGCGCACCACCGGCACAATCTCAAACACCTCAACCGAGGCGGGCATCACCCGGCTCAGCGCCCGTGCAGCGCGGCCTATGGCTTGCGGGCCGGAGTCGATCTGGGTGTTGCGCACACGCAGATGCACCTTGGTGGCGGTATAGGAGAAATCCTCAACGATCAGCCCATCGGCGGCGAGATATTTCGACAGATTGCTGCGCAACGTCTCGGCAGCTCCTGTCTGGGCGATCCAACCCTGATCCCAAGCCTCGGGGTCAGCGCTGCGACTGGGACGCAGACCAACGGCCATCGGAGCCGGACCAAGAATGCCACCCGAGGCGCGTTCTTTGGGGTCCAAGGTCAGCTGGATATTGAAGCCGATCTCGCTGCCGTAAAGCGAGTAGATCCCCAGCCGCGTGCTGTCGGCGTAACGATATTCAAGGCCAAAGTTGAAAGGGCTGGCGCGATCGAAAACCTTTCGTGCGCCCGCAACCTCGTCATAGGCGTCCGAGGAATACTCGGCCTTCACCGACCAGTTTGAATTGATCTGCCATTCCACCCCGGCAAAGGGTGCAAATGGACCGCGAAACCATTGCTCAGCCGAGGGCTTGCCACCGCTGACACCCATATCAATCGGTGGCCGTCTGCCCGTTGCGCCAATGTCATTATAGCTGCTCAAGCGGCCCCAACCGAGACCGGCTGTCACCTTCAGCCTCTCGCCAAAGTTTTTGGTCGCCACAATGTACTCGGCCGAGTTCTTGCCGGTGCCAACAAAGTCCTGCAGGCCGATGCTCAGCGCGGGCAGATGGGCCGTCTCTTCCAACACCAGAAACCGCAAATCAAAAGCGCGGTCGCTGTAACTGTCATAGCCATCGTTCAGCGGATCGCCCGGCAACAAAGCGTCATTCCAATTGCGCGTGTTGGAAAAGCGGTAACTGCCCGAAATCCTTGGCGTGATCTGAAAGGTCAAAGTTGAGCGCAGCTGACCGCCAAAGGTGCTGGCGGTGATCGCCACCATGCCATCCTTCATCGCCTCGCCCGAGGGCATGTCGATAACACCCGGCACGCCGTTAAAAGACAGACTGGGGCGCATCTCGGCCCGGGCCGGGGCAACGCCGCCCCACAGGCTGACCGTAAGACTGCTGAGAAAGGAAAGGCCCGCAATCAAGGCGATGACGCGTCTGGCGGTAGGGTGGTTCATGCTCGGCTCACGTTCCTTCACAATCCCTTGTGCAAGTATGCGAGCCAAGGTCGGACCGGGCAAGCCCCGTGGATATGGCCCTAAACCGCATCGCCAGCTTCACGTTGCAAATGACATCGTCGCCGCCACAGCGTTTTTGGGCTGCACCAACTGCATCGCCAGCGCCCGCATCGCCTCGACGTCGCCTTGCACCATCATCCGGGTCAACTCTTGCATCGCATTGGCCATCTCGAGCTCGGAGAGGCATTCCTCGGTCGCCCGCAGCACCTTGGGATGTGGCGTGGTCAAAAGCCCCTGTCCGATCAGAAGCTCTTCATGCAGCTTCTCACCGGGGCGCAACCCAATGATCTTGATCTCAATATCCCCGTCTGGATTGGCCGCATCGCGCAGGCTACAGCCCGCACCTTGGATCATTTGCTCGGCCAGTTTGCGGATGCGCACCGGCTCCCCCATATCCAGCACAAAGACATTGGCCGAGGTGGCAGCAGAGGCGCTGACCTCGGCCCCCATGCCATCTTCAGCCCCTTGCCCGCCATCTTCGACGAACGAGCCTGCCATCAGCACCAATTGCGCCGCTTCGGCGATGGTCATGAAATAGCGCGTGACCTCATCATGGGTCAGCGTGATCGGCCCGCCTTTGGCGATCTGCTCGCGAAACAGCGGTATCACTGAGCCAGAGGAACCCAAGACATTGCCAAAGCGCACAATGGCGAAATGCGTGCCGGCGCTGCGCTTGGCGCGATCTTGGATCACCAACTCAGCCAGGCGCTTGCTGGCGCCCATGACGTTCGAAGGCCGCACGGCCTTATCCGTAGAAATCAAGATGCAGCGCCGCACCCCAATCTCTGAGCAAGCTTCGGCCAGCACGCGGGTGCCAAAGACATTGTTGGCTATCCCCGCCACGGGGTTTTGCTCGACCAATGGCACATGCTTATAGGCGGCGGCGTGGAAGACGATCTCAACCTCATGCTGGGCCAAAACTGCCCGTGTCAGCCGCCCGTCGGCCACTGTTCCCAACACCGGCACCAGCGTTACCTGATCGGCCTGACCGGCGGCTTCCAAAAGCTCACGCAGATCGCGTTCGATCGTGTAAAGCGCCAGCTCCGAGACCTCATAAAGCACCAGCCGGCGCGGGCGATGCAGCAGCACTTGCCGGCACAGCTCGGCCCCGACCGAGCCCCCTGCACCGGTGATCATCACCGATGCTGCGCGATACGCGTTTGAGGCGCTGGCCAATACATCGTCCAGATGGCTGCGCCCCAAAAATTGCCCATTGGGCACATTGGTCAGCTGCTCCACCAGTGCCTCAGAGCCGATAAGCTGCGCGAAAGACGGCAAAGCCTGCACGCTTAGCCCAAGCGCCTGCAGCCGCCGCGAGATTTGCGCCTGTTTCGGCGCCGACATCGACGGCATGGCCAATAGCACACGCTGAATGTCAAACTGCCGCACCAGCCGCGCCAGCTCTTGCGGGGGATAGATCCGCCGCCCCATCAGACTTTGAACATGCAGCGCCGGGTTATCGTCGACAAAGGCCACCACCGAAATCGTCTCATGCGATTGCAGCGCCGAGGCCAGCTGTTGCCCTGTGCGCCCCGCGCCATAGATCACCACCCGCAACTGCGGCTGATCGGTGGCCAGCACCCAAAGAAAAATGCGCAACATTCCAACGCGCACAAAGATGGCGCATAGAAAGACCATCATCACAAAGGTAATTATGCCCAGAAGCGGAAAGTGCATCTGCGGCAAAAGCGTCAGGCACAGCGCACCCAGTCCGACCATCACCGCAAAGGGTAAAATGCCCCGCGCCGAGAAGCTGCTGTATGTCTTCAGCTTAATGCGCGGCAATCCCGCCGCGAGCGAGGCCAAAGCGCCAAGCATGGTCAGCGCGGGAAAGAGAATGGCCAGCCGCTCGATTTGAGTCTCAGGCCAAATCGAGCCATAAACCAGTAAAGTTGTTAGTAAAAAACAAAACGGCACCGAAAGTGCGTCAGCCAGCAAAATGACCCACACCTTATGTGGTCGCCGCAATCGTCGTTCGAATCCAAGCAAGTAAGTGCGAAATGCTCGTGTCACGCAATTAACCTTTGTTAATGGTGGGCACTTCCTTTCCCAAATTCATCACAGGCACGAGAATAATTTGCAAGTGAAACACGACACCATGCAATCCACCGGCAATTCAAACGCTTATCGGCGAATCACAACTTGCAGCAGAGTTTTCCATATCATCTTCAGGTCAAAGCAAACACTTCTCTGCTCCTGATACAGAGAATCCAACCTAGCCTTGCGGGGGATACAGCGCCGGATGTAAAGCGCTTCCGTTTCACTTACGCTGAGACTTCTTGCCAATATCCGCTCTTCATGGCGCCGAAAATAGAGCGTTGCCATGCCGGTCAAGCCGGGACGGCTGCGCAAAACTTCTGAATAAATCTCTGGAAACAGCGTGACATAGCGCCGAAGGGGCGGGCGTGGGCCGACAAAGCTCATATCGCCTTTGAGGATATTCCAAAGCTGCGGAATCTCATCAAGCCGCAGCTTGCGCAAAATCCGGCCCAATCGGGTGATCCGGGCCGCTTTATCCCCGCCTGAGACGCCGCTGTCGCCCAATTCCGGGCGCATGGTGCGGAACTTCCACAACAGGAACCCCTGCTCGCGGCTGCGCATCCGCTCGGAGAGGTAAAAGACCGGCCTCCCGTCGAGGATCAAAAGGCTGAGCGCGATCAAAGCGGCCGGAATGACCAGAATCGCAGCTAAAAGTAGCGCCAGAACAATGTCGAAGAGGCGCTTTGACGGCGTCATGCAAGCACCTGCCTTGCCCAAGCCGCTTCAGCAGCAATCTGGCCCGGTGAGGCGGGCGGCAAAGGCAGAATGCTTTGCAGCAGGCTTAGATCCAATGTTGCCTCGGGAACGGCGGCCATCTGCGACCCGGCTTGCCAATCCAAACCCGCCGCATCGAGCAAAGCGCCCATTCGCAGCGGCGGTTCCTGTGCCAGATTAAGGATACTTGGCAATTCCATCTGACAAAGCGCTTGTATTGCCTGCACAAAAGCCCGCGCGCCAATCCAAGAGCGCAGCGGACCTTCGGCATGGCCTCCGACCTGATCCAATAAAATTTTTTCCGGCGCAGGCCTCCCCAAAAGCGCATCAGCCCCAGCCAAATTTCCCAAGCGCAGCAGCGTCAGAGCAAGCGTGGCACGGTCGCGTAAAAGCGCTTCGGCCTGCGCTTTGCTGCGGCCATAGGCACTGGCCGGAGCCACGGCTGCGCTCTCGGCCCGCAAGGATCCGGATGAATACACCGCTGCGGTTGAAAGAAAGATCAACCGACGCGCTTGACTGCGGGCGCAAAGTTCCAGCAGCGGCCCCAACAAATCAATATTGGCCTGCAATTGCGCCTCATCTCCTTGGGTGACGCCCGCCAAATGCAAGACAACTGCGCCCTTTGGCAGGATCTTGCAAAGGCTATCGGGCAATGCCTGAGCGCCCATATCCCAAAAAACATCGCCACGACCTTTGCGCGCTATCCAAAGCGGAGAAGCCCTAGAGCCATCGACCAAATTTCTGCCAAGTGCCCAGCCGGCTTGCAAAATTCGACCAAGCTTACCGCCCGCTCCGGTCACAATTAAAGGATGCGGACCCAAAATTGCCCCCACTCTTTGCACAGTAAATGCTCCAGAGGTGATTGACCGATGTTTTGCAAAGATTATGGTCGCTCGGCCCCCCTTGTCCATCGGACGGTTCGCGGGGCCGGAGTTATTGATGAAGCTTAGCCCTTTCGTCTCTGCGACATTTCTTGCGACAAGCTTTTGTTTGTTAAATGCCTGCAGCCTGCCGAAAGGCAGCGGGCAAGCCAGCCAAATCCTTGCAGGATCTGAAAATGAAACCTCGGATTTTAACGTGCTTTATGTGGATCGCACCACATATGCGAGGGTTTCGAAATGGCCCAGCAGTGGCAAAGGCGGCATGGCGGGAACGGGCTGGATTGAGAACAAGCGCGGCCCCTCGGACAATCTGATTAACGCAGGCGACCGGGTGGATATCACCATTTGGGAGACCGGTGAGGGCAGCCTTTTGATCATGCCCGGCCAAAAAGTCGTGGCGCTTCCAGGCCTTACCGTCTCTGCCGATGGCACGGTTTTCCTGCCCTTCGCCGACAAGGTCTATATCGCCAATATGACCGTCGATCAGGCGCGCGAGGCGATCCAAGCCAAACTGGCAGTGCAAACTCCTGCAACGCAGGTGCTGATCAATCACAGCGCCGGTCGTAAATCCACGGTGGATCTGATCTCGGGCGTGCCGCGGCCCGGCTCTTACCCGCTGCCGTCGCGCGACTTTACCGTGCTCAGCCTTCTGGCATTGGGGGGTGGCGTGCCGGCGGTCGAGACCAATCCCTATGTGCGGCTGATGCGTGACGGTAAGATCTATTCGATCTCGGCCGATCGGCTTTTGAAAAATCCCAGCCTCGACACCACATTACGCGGTGGTGACAAGGTTTATGTCGAGCCGGATGAACGCTATTTCCTGTCGCTCGGTGCCGCCGGGCGCGAGGCGATGGTGCGTTTCCCGCAGGATCGGATCAGCGCTTTGGACGCTTTGGCGCTGATTGGCGGGCTGAACGAGTCGCGGGCCGATGCCAAGGGCATTCTGATCTTGCGCGACTATCCGGCTAAGGCGGTGCGCAGCGATGGCAAGGGACCGCCAAAGCAACGGATGATCTTCGTGATCGACATGACCAGCGCAGATGGGCTCTTCAGTGCGGGCCAGTTCACCATTCAAGCGCAAGATGTGGTGATGGCCACGGAAAGCAAGGTCACTTCGGCGAATGTGGTGATGGGGCTGATCGGCGGCGTGCTGGGCCTTGGCCGCACCTCGCAGTTGATCCTCGATCGGGCGGATTAACGGGCGGCAACTTAGGGGCGCGGCTAGCCTTCGCCCTCAAGCCGTCCGCGCAGCTCGCGCAGCACCGGCAGCACCTGACGCACCCGGTCGGCACCCAAAGCATCGACCACCTCGGCAATCAAAGGTGATACCGATTGCACCGCCGCATCTCGCGCCGCCCGACCCGAGGGGCTGATCGCCACGAATTTGCGCCGCGCATCATCCCAATCGGGGCGAATGTGGATATGACCGGCCCATTCCAGCTTGGCCAAAGTGTTGGTCATTGCCCCACGGGTGACATGAAACGCCTTGGCAAGCTGGGCCGGCGTACGCTCATCCCCGATGCGAGCAAGGTGGTTCAGCACCGAGAAGTGCGACAGCTCCATCCCGCGCGGCAGCATTTTCGAGACCCGATTGCGGGCCAGCTGATCGGTCATAAAAAGCTCACCGAAAAGCGCCACGGCGATGTCTTCGACGCGATCTGTGACCCGATCTGCGGGCTTATCGGACCGGCTCATGGCCCGCTGAACTCGCGGTCATGGATCAGCGAGGGCACCCGGCCCCGCGCCGCGTCAACCTGTGCCAGATCCAGATCGACCAAGGTTATGCCCGGCTCGGTGCCCGCATCGGCCAAAATCTCACCCCAAGGCGCGATGGCCAGCGCATGGCCATAGGTGCGGCGGCCCTTGCCATGCGCCTCGGCGTGAAAACCGGTCTGCGCCGGGGCCAGCACGAAACAGCTGGTCTCGATTGCGCGGGCGCGCAGAAGCACTTCCCAATGCGCGGCCCCGGTGATGTGGTTGAAAGCGGCGGGCACGGTCAGAATTTGCGCGCCCGCTTGCGCCAAGCGGCGGAAAAGATGGGGAAAACGCAGATCATAGCAAACCGCCATGCCAATCTTGGCAAAGCCCGCATCGGCGACCACTGCCTTATTCCCCGGCCGGTAGCCCGCGCTTTCGCGGTAAACCTCAGTCTCGGTCACATTGACGTCGAACATATGGATCTTGTCATAGCGCGCCGCGATTTCACCCTCGGGCGAGATCAGGAAGCTGCGGTTGGCAAAGCGGCCATCGGCATCCGTGGTCAAAAGACCCAATGAGCCGATCAAAAGCCAAATCCCATGCGCCTTTGCCGCCATCTGTAGCGCGGCCAAAGTGGGATCCTCGGCCTCGGGCCGGAAGATTTGGCGCTGATGCTCGCGGGTTGACGACAAAGCATTGGTCATCTCGGGCGTGAGCACGAAGCCCGCGCCCGCCGTCGCGGCCTGTCCCACCAGATCCAGCGTCACCGCCAGATTGGCAACCGGATCATCGCTGACCGTCAGTTGGACCAGCGCCGCCCGCATCAATCGGCCAGCATCGGGTCAAGCCGACCTTCGCGGTCCAAAAGATGGATATCATCGCTGCCACCGACATGCGCCCCGCCGATGAAGATCTGCGGCACCGAGCGACGACCGCCCGCCCGCTCCATCATCGCCTCGCGCAGCGCGGGATCGCGGCTGACATCGGTCTCTTGATAGGCCACACCCTTGCGATCCAAGAGCCGCTTGGCGGCCAGGCAATAGGGGCAAATCGGGGTCGTGTAGATCTCAACCGTTTTCATAACATATCCCTTATCCACGGTGGACTATAGGGATTTAGGGATCCTTCGCAACGCGCGCCAGAGCCAGCACATCAACCCGCGCGGCACCCGCTGAAAGACAGGCCTCGGCGGCGGCGGTAAAAGTCGCGCCTGAGGTCATCACATCATCCACAATTAGCACCGGCCTGCCTTTGAGTCGGGCCGCTTGGCGCGGATTGATGCGGATAGCCCCGCGCAGATTGGCAAAACGCTCCTCGCGGCTGCGGCCCTCTTGCGAGCCGGTCGAACGATGCCGGAGGAGAAGATCAGGGCAATGATCCACAGCCACCCGTTCGGCCAGGGCCTGCGAGAGCAAAGCTGCCTGATTGTATTTGCGGCGAATCAGCCGCCACCAATGCAAAGGCACCGGGGCAATCAACGTCTCAGCACCGATCAAATCACCGGACGCTTGTTGAAGCCAAAGGCTGGCGGGACGGGCCAGCTCCATCCGGTCGGCGTGTTTCAAGGCCAGCACCAAGCGGCGCGCGGTGTCGCGGTATAAAAGCGCCGCGCGGCCTTCACTCCAAGGCCGCGGCATAGCGAGACAGTCGTCGCAGCGCGCCTCAGTCTCGCAAGGTTCGCCAAGAATCGGGCTGCCACAGGCACAGCAGGTGAGCCCGGAGATAAAGGCCGTGTCCCGCCAGCACGCCGGACAAAGCCCGAAATCGCTGGCCACAAATGCGTGACAAGCCATGCATTGCGGCGGGTAAAGCGCCGCGATCACCCTTTGCAAGCCCATCCCGGCCCCCTATGGTCCGCCGCCATGACCCAAGCCCCGCTTCTCACCGACCGCCCCGCGCTGATGCGCAACCGCGCCCGCGCTTTGTCTTTGCCCGAGCCTGCGCTTTTCCTGCAGGAAACCGCGATCGATGAGGTGAAGGAGAGGCTGGAATCGGTTAATAGAACCTTTACGGATGCCGCAGTGATCACCGGTTATCCGGAACTCTGGCAGGCAGAGCTGCGCGGCATTCTGCCAAATCTGCGCATGGTTCCCGATGACGACGCGCTGAACCTTGCCCCACAAAGCCTTGATCTTGTTGTGCATGCGATGGCTTTGCACTGGGCGAATGACCCCGTGGGCCAGCTTGTGCAGGCCCGCCGTGTCTTGCGGCCCGATGGCCTCCTGCTCGCGCTCTTCTTCGGGGGCCAGACCCTGCAAGAGCTGCGCGCCGTTTTGGCCGAGGCTGAAGCCGAAGTGACGGGCGGCCTATCGCCGCGCGTGCTGCCGATGGGCGAAATCCGCGACTTGGGCGCTTTGCTGCAACGCGCGGGCCTGGCTTTGCCGGTCGCCGACAGCTTCACCCAAACCGTGCGCTACCGCAGCGCGCTGCATCTGATGCGCGATCTGCGCGCGATGGGCGAAGGCAATGCTTTGGCGCAGCGCCTGCGCCGCCCGACACGGCGCAAGGTGCTGCTGCGCGCGGCCGAGCTCTACCAGCAAAGCTACCAAGCTGAGGATGGCCGAATCCCCGCCACCTTTGAGATCCTCTGCCTTACTGGTTGGGCCGAACATGAGGGCCAGCAAAAGCCCCTGCGCCCGGGATCAGCGCAACAAAGGCTGGCCGATGCGCTCAACACGGCGGAAATGCCGCTGCGCAAAGGGTCGCAGCCCGGTTGACGGCGGGGGCAAAGGCGCTATCTCCGGGGTAAGCCAAAGTTGGAGCCGATCATGGACAAGCCCGCCGACCACCCCAAGGTCCCCCGCCCGAAGATCGGGGTTCTTCTGGCCAATCTCGGCACGCCCGATGGCTATGATTATTGGTCGATGCGGCGCTATCTGAGCGAGTTTCTCTCGGATAAGCGGGTGATCGACTACCCGTCGTGGAAATGGCAGCCGCTGTTGCAGACGGTGATCTTGGCCAAACGGCCCTTCACCTCGGGCGCGAATTACAAGCTGATTTGGAACCACGAGCAGGGTGAAAGCCCGCTGATGACCATCACCAAAGCGCAAACTGCGGCGATCGCGGCCGAGGTCTCGGCCCGCTATGGCGACAAGGTCATGGTCGATTTCTGCATGCGCTATGGCAATCCTTCGACGGAATCGAAGGTGCGTGAGATGGTAGCCGCGGGCTGCGATAAGATCGTGTTCTTCCCGCTTTATCCTCAATATGCCGGGGCGACCTCGGCCACCGCCAATGACCAATTCTTCCGCGCCTTGATGAAGGAAACCCGCCAGCCTGCGGCGCGGGTGGTGCCGGAATATTTCGAGCATCCCGCCTATATCGACGCGCTGGCCCAGTCGGTGCAGACCGCCTATGACAAGCTAGAGCGTAAACCTGATGTGCTGGTGGCCAGCTACCACGGTATGCCGCAGCGCTATCTCACCCAAGGCGACCCCTACCATTGCCAATGCCAAAAGACCTCGCGCCTGCTGTGCGAGCGGCTGGGTTGGGGTAAAGAGATGATCGACACCACCTTCCAATCGGTCTTCGGCCCCGAGGAATGGCTGAAGCCCTATACGGTCGAGCATGTGGCCGAGTTGGCGAAGCAGGGCAAGAAACACATTGCCGTGATCGCGCCCGCTTTCAGCGCCGATTGCATCGAAACGCTTGAGGAAATCAACGGCGAGATCCGCGAGGCTTTCGAGCATGCGGGGGGTGAGTCTTTCACCTATATTCCCTGCCTGAACGACCAACCGGCGCATATCAGCGCTTTGGTTTCGGTGCTGGAAGAGAATCTGGCGGGCTGGATTCGCTGAACCAAGCCGTCGCTTTTGAGCCGCTTTACGGGCGTTTTGCCGCTGGGAAAAACCCTAGCGGCATGCCTCGATAGGCGTGGATGGGCACTGAGGATTTTGGGCTGAAAGGGTGAAGATCTCGGCGGCTTAGAAGACGCTACGGCCTTCAACTGGCCCTGCGGCGCGAGGCCGGAACTTCCTTAGGGACAGGTCGTTTTCAGTCGCAGAAACAAGGCTTTAGAAATGAAAAAGACGGCAGTTTGCACTGCCGTCTTTTCCGAATTTGCTTCGAACTCAGTTAGCTGCGACAGCAGCAACCACGAGCAGGAGCAGCAGCGGAACAACGATGCCGCCAGCCGACGACGAAGTGGTTGCTTCAACGACGGTCGGTTCCATAACCGGCTCAACCATGCCACCAGCGAAGGAAGCGGTAGCGATAGCGGTCATTGCAGCTGCGAGCGCAAGTTTCTTCATGTTAACCTCCAGTTATTGCAGACCGTCGTTTGTTGCAGAGGCGACGGCATGCACCCAAGACTATTCCTCGTAAGCCTCTCTTAATCCGCACAATCCAGGAATTGCAATGAGGCTTATAACTCTGGCCTTCGCGACAACATCATGTCGTCAAATTAGCAACACCTGTGTACCGACTTTGGTCATCCCAAAAAGCTCTTCGACGTGTTCATTATAGAGCCCGATGCAGCCGTTCGACGAACGGCGACCGATCTTCCGAGTGTCATGCGTGCCGTGGATTCGGTAATAGGTCCAGCTGAGATAAAGCGCGCGCGTGCCCAAGGGATTGTCGGGCGAACCACCCTCGACCACATCCGGCCATTCGGGATTGCGCTCTTTCATCGAGGGCGTGGGGCGCCACGGCGGGTTCACCACTTTCTGCACCACCTCGGTCCGGCCCTTGCGGGTCAGCTCATCCGACAAAGGGACCGAACTTGGGTAAAGTCGGTAGATCGACTGATCTTCGGACCAGTAATGCAAGGCGCGCGAGGTGATATCGACCAAGATCGCGCCGTTGCGCGTGTTGTCGAAATACCCGCGCCAATCCAACATCCGGAAGCTAGAAATATTGTTGCGCACGGTGCTGGAGGCGGGCGGCGCAAATTCGGTGCTGCCCTCTTGAGCCAAAACCGGCCCAACAGCAGCAGCTCCGAATGCGACGGCGGCACCACCCAGAATGGCACGGCGGGTCAGCCTTTCGGCGGTCATGACAGGCTCCTGCGTCATTGTGATCCTGTGTGATAGGATATCGAGAATGCAATAACTCTGCAATTCACGCCGCTTTGATCCCGAAATCCGCCGCCTGTGCCAAAAGGCCATGCAGCCAAGCGCGACTTTGCGCGTTTGGCTCACGCAGACTTGGGTTTGATCAATGGCGGTGATTTCGTTACAGCTGCGGCAGAAATCCCCATTGGCTGACGTGATCGGGTGGAGTGAATGAACAGACGCAGTTTCGTGGTGCTTGGCGCGGCCCTGACTTTGGCGGCCTGTGTGCCAAGCGCTCGGGTCCAATTGGGGGCGGACGGCAAGCCCTTGCCGCAGGTCTACCGGATCACCCCAGCGGTGGCCGAGCAGATCCCCTTCCGCTTGCTCGACGCGGTAAATTCCTTGCGCTCGGCCAAAGGTGCGCAACCTTTGAGCTATAACGCCCAGCTCAACGCTGCGGCCGAGACGCATTCGCGCGACATGTCGCTGCAAAACCGCCCCTGGCACTTTGGCTCGGACGGCTCTTCGCCGCTGACCCGCGTGCAGCGCGTCGGCTATAACGGCCGTCTCTCGGGCGAGGCGATCTCAGAGACCTATCAGACCGAGCTTGAGACCCTCTCGGCTTGGATGGCGCAGCCTGACACGCGGGCAATCATTTTGGATCCGGCGGCGCGCGAAATCGGCTTTGCTTGGTTCCAAGAGAACAATGGCAAAATCTGGTGGACGATGGTGACGGGCGGCTAAGCCGCCAAGCCAAGCCACCTGAACCAAAAGAAAAAGGGCCCCGCGTGGGCCCTTTGTCATAGAATGCGATGCGATTGCGCGGTCAGGGCAGGATGTGGATCACGGTGCCCACATTTACCATCGAATAGATCACTTCCATTTCCTTATCGGTCACCGCGATGCAGCCCGCAGTCCAATCACGCTGCCGGATCGGCCGCAGCGGGCCACCGTGGATCATGATATCCCCGCCGGGCGATTTGTTCATGCTATGGGCAAATTCGCGGTCCAAACGGTTCGGGTAATCGATGCGCAATGACAGGTGATAGGTCGAATCAGGCTTTTTATAGCTGATTTGATAGGTGCCTTCCGGCGTTTTGCCGTCGCCTTCGTATTGCTTATGCCCCTCGGGCGCGAAGCCCAGCGCAATATCGTAGCTCTTCAGCACCTTCTGATTGTGCAGCAGATACATCTTACGCTCGGCCTTATGGACTTGAATCGAGGTGACCTCGGGCCCGTTATACCGCTTGAACTTAGAGCTTCCGCAGGCGGCAACGCCGGTCAGAAGCACCATCATAAGAAAAAGTTTAATTGCCCGCATCACTGCCCATGCCAATTCTGGTCTTAGCTTTTGGCGATGCGCATAGCCCAGATTGGCGGTTCAGGAAAGCAATAGCTGCGTGAGCTGGCTCACGGATCCGTCAGTCGGGGCGATGGAACCGGGCCACCAACTCGACGTGATGCGACCAGCGGAACTGGTCCACCACTTGCACCCAATCCAGCTGATAGCCGCCCGCCAGCAGAATGCGGGCATCGCGCGCGAAAGTGGCAGGGTTGCAAGAGACCATCGCAATCACCGGCACTTTGCTGGCGGCAAGCCGCTGCACCTGCGCCTCGGCCCCGGCGCGCGGCGGGTCCAGCACCACCCCGGTCATGCCACGCATATCCTCAACCTCCAGCGGGTTGCGGAAAAGATCGCGACGCAAAGCGACAATCTTTTTCAGCCCTTGGGTGCCGCGCACCGCCTTGCTCACCGCCTCGACCATCACGGTCTCCCCCTCAAGCGAGGCGACTTCAGCCGTCTCAGCCAGCGGGAAAGTGAAGGTGCCAAGACCCGAGAAGATATCCGCGACACGTTTTTGCGGGCCCAAGGCCTCGACCACACCGGCGACCAAAGCGGCCTCGCCCTCGGCAGTGGCTTGCAAGAAGGCGGCGGGCGGCATTTGCACCCTTGCGCGGCCAAAGCCCTGTTCGGGCGTGGCGCGCATCGCCACGGTCTCATCGTCCCACGTCAGCCGCGCCAAGGCAAAGCGCTCGGTCAGCCGGGCCAGCTCCATCCGCAGCTCAGAATCCAAAGGCTTGCCGCCTTCGACCCGGACATCCGGGCCGGTCAGGCTATGGGTCAGCGTCACCGAAAGCGTTGTGGTGCGCGAGCCGCCCAAAATGGCCAAAGCCTCGACCGCCGGGAAAAGCGCCATCAACGATGGGTCCAGCAGCAGACACCCCGGCACCGGAATGATCACATCCGAGCCGCGGGCGTAAAAGCCAACCAAAGCCCCGCCCTTGGTCTTGCGTGCCGCCAAAGTCGCGCGGCGGCGCGAGCGCGCGGGCGAGGTGATCACCCCGTCGCGCAAAGGCTCGGCAGAAAGCCCCTGCCCCGCCAAAGCATTCGCCACCACCTCACGCTTCCACCGCGCCAGGAAAGGCTCAGACGCATGTTGCAGCTGGCAGCCCCCGCAGGCCTTGGCATGCGGGCATGGCGGTTTCACCCGGTCAGTGCTGGGCGTGACGATACGAACGCCTTCCAGCTTATCGCCAACCAGCTCCCCCTCAACCACCTCACCGGGCAGCACGCCCGAGACATAGACCGGACCATTCGGCCCAGCGGCGATCCCGTGGCCCAGATGGCCCAATCTGTCGATGGTAAGCGTCACGCGTCTTGCTCGTCTTCTGTGCCGATGAAACCGCCGCTTTGCCGGTTCCAATAGCGCGCGTAAAGCCCAGCTTTGGCCAAAAGCGCCTCATGTGTGCCGGATTCGACGATTCGACCGCGATCAAGCACGATAATCCGGTCCATCGCGGCGATCGTAGACAGCCGGTGCGCGATCGCCAGCACGGTTTTGCCCTGCATCACCCGCTCAAGTGCCGCTTGGATGCTGGCCTCAACCTCCGAATCCAAGGCCGAGGTCGCCTCATCCAGCACCATGATCGGCGCGTCTTTCAGGAAGGCGCGGGCCAAAGCGATGCGCTGGCGCTGACCTCCGGAAAGCTTCACCCCGCGCTCGCCAAGAAAGGCGTCATAGCCGGTGCGGCCCTGATGATCGACCATCGTGGCAATGAACTCATGCGCTTCCGCCGCCTTCGCCGCCGCCTCAATCTCGGCCTGCGAGGCATCGGGGCGACCATAGGCGATATTGTCCCGCGCCGAGCGGTTGAACATCGCGGTTTCCTGCGTGACCATGCCAATCTGCTGGCGCAGGCTTTCTTGCTTCACCTCGCGCAGATCATGACCATCGACCAAGATCCGGCCTTGTTCGGGATCATAAAGCCGCAAGAGCAGCGAGACGAGCGAGCTTTTCCCCGCCCCACTCGCGCCAACGATCCCCAGCTTCTCCCCGGCTTGAATATGCAGCTTAACGCCCTGCACCCCACCGCGCGCGCGCCCGTAAGCAAAGGTCACATCGTCAAAATCGATCTGGCCCTTCAGGCGCGGCAAATCACGCGCCCCCGGCGCATCGCTGAGCGTATGCGGCGCGGAAAGCGTGCGCATCCCGTCCTCAACCTCTCCAACCGAAGTATAGATCCCCATCAATGCCATGCTGACCCAGCCTGACATTTGCGCGATCCGCAGCGAAATCGCCCCGGCAGCCGCAATCTCGCCCGCCGTGGCCGCGCCCGCCTGCCACAGCATCACCGTGCCGCCGATCAACAGCACCGGCAGAACCCCCGCCAGCACCATCAGGCTAAAGCGGAACCAAGTGGACATCACGCCAAACTCAAGCGAGCGGTCGCGGAACACCCCCATCGATTCCAGCGCCACCCGGTCTTCAAAGGCGGCATGGGCGAAAAGCTTCACGGTTTTGATATTGGTGATCGTATCCACCACTTGGCCCGAGACCATCGCCCGGCTCGCCGCCCGCGCCGCCGAATTGGCGCGGATCTTCGGCAGAAAGAACCGGATCAGCCCCAGATAGGCGACCAGCCACAACAAGAGTGCCAATGCCACCTTGGCATCGACCGCGATCAGGAACACAGCCGAACCGATGACCGAGGCCAAAGCGAAGAAGACGGTGTTGATCACCTCGGAAGCGACATCCGTCACCGCCCGCGCCGCTTGCATCTGCTTTTGCGCGATGCGCCCGGCAAAGTCGTTGTCAAAGAAGGTGACCGCTTGGCCAAGCGTCCAGCGGTGCAGCCGCGACAACACCAAGGGCAGCACATTGGGGCCGATGACGATGCTGTTGGTGGCGGTGGAGAAGGCAAAGGCCAGCGGACGCAGGATCAGGTAGAACGCGAAGAACCAAAAGACCAAGTGCCAGTTTTGCGCAAAGAATGCCCCCGGTTCGGTGGATACCGCGGCATCGATCACCCAGCCCAAGATCAGGGCCGAGAACACCTCGGTCACCCCGGCCAGCGCCGAGAAGACCGCCGCCACCCCCAGCATTCCCCACGATCCCGAAAGGCACCAGCGCATGAAGGCGCCAAGGCTTTGCGGGGGGCTGCCCTCAGCCGGACGGAAGGCGTCAATGCTGGCGCCCAGCCTTGAGACCAAGCTCACAACCCGTCCTCCTCAACCTCTAAACCAATAAAGCCGCCCGATTGGCGGGCCCAAAACCGCGCATAAAGCCCGTCCAGCGCCAGAAGATCCGCGTGGCTGCCCTCTTCCACGATGGCGCCATCTTCCAGCACGATGATCCGGTCCATCTCGGCAATCGTCGACAGACGGTGCGCAATGGCGATCACGGTTTTGCCCTTCATCACCCCATAGAGCGCCTCTTGGATCGCGGCCTCGGCTTCAGAATCCAAGGCACTGGTCGCCTCGTCCAAAATCAGGATCGGCGCGTCTTTCATAATGACCCGCGCCAAAGCCACGCGCTGCCGCTGGCCGCCCGACAGCTTCACGCCACGCTCACCGACATGCGCATCATAGCCCTTGCGGCCCTGCGGATCTTCCAGCGTCAGGATGAAATCATGCGCCACAGCCTGCTTGGCCGCCTCGATGATCTGCGCATCGGTCGCGTCCGGGCGACCATAGGCGATATTATCGCGGACCGAGCGATGCATCAGCGAGCTGTCTTGCTGCACCATGCCAATCTTCCGGCGCAGAGATTCCTGGCTGACCTGAGAGATATCTTGACCATCGATCAGGATCTTGCCGGCTTCGGTGTCGTAAAACCGCAGCATCAGTTTGACCAAGGTCGATTTGCCCGCGCCCGAACGGCCCACCACGCCCAACCGCTCACCCGGCCGCAGCGTCAGGGACACATCGCGCAAACCGCCCGAGCCGCGACCGTAATGGTGACTGACGTTTTGCAACTCGATCAGCCCCTCGCGGAACTCCAGCGGTTTGGCATCCGGAGCATCGACCAGCTGGATCGGCTGGGCAATGGTCTCCATCCCCTCTTGCACAACGCCAAGTGCCTGCACCAACGAGGAAAACGCCCACATGATCCAAAAGGTCATGCTGTTCAGCCGCAGCACAAGCGCCGAGGCCGCAGCCACGACGCCAACGCTTGCCGCGCCATCCACCCAAAGCCAGATCGCCCAAGCGATGATCCAGACGATCAGCACGCCATTCAGCAGCGTCAGCGCCAGATCCATCTTGGTAATGATCCGCATTTCCTTGCGGAAGGTGTCGCGCGCCGTCTCGATCGCCTCTTTGGCATAAGCCAATTCGGTGTCGTGATGCGCAAAAAGCTTCACTGAATGGATGTTGCTATAGGCATCCACCACCCGCCCCGTCACCGCCGAACGCGCATCCGAGGAAGCCATCGCCGCCGGCCCCGCGCGTTTGATCGTCCAGCGCACCAGCAAAAGGTAAAGCGCGCACCAAACCACCAAAGGCAAAAGCAGGCGCGGGTCAGCCTCGGCCAACATAATCCCGGCACCGATCACCGTGACCGAGGCAAAGGCCATCGCATCAAAGGTCTGGAACACCGCATCGCCCGCCGCCGGAGGCGTTTGCATAATCCGATTGGCGATCCGCCCGGCGAAATCGCTTTCAAACCACCCCACCGGCTGGCGCAGCACATGACGATGCGCGCGCCAACGGATCATGGTGCCGAAATTCGGCAAGATCGTGTTGTGCAAAAGAGCCACGTTGCCGACCAGAATGATCGGCCGCAGCACCAAGACCGCCACCGCCACCAGCAGCATCTCAAGCCAATGATCGGCAAGGAAGGCCGCAGGCGTGCTTTGGGTCAAGAGATCGACCAGCCGCCCCACATACCAGATCATCGCGACATCGATGAAAGCCGCCGCAACCGAGAAAAGCGCTGTCACGGCAAAGACCGCGCGGAAGGGCTGCACATATTCTCTCAAGAAGGGCCAAAGCTTGCGCGGCGGCGCATCGCTTTGCTTATAGGGGGCGTAGGGATCGACAAGCGTTTCGAAGAAGCCAAACATTTGGGAAATCTCGCAAAAACCAAGAGTGTCAGAGCAAAGGCAGCAGCATCAGGCCGCGCCAAGATGGGTCACGACCTGTCAAATCAGGTGGCGCATAAACCCATCGTTCATGGTCCGCTCCTTCGTTTGGCTAAGGCTTGGCTAGCGCAAAACGCCGCTTTTGTCACGCCAGAAGCTGCTCCCGGCTCATCCGCAGAACCGAGTCGCACCAGCTTTGTTCCAGCTCTTTCAGCTTACGGCCCAGCGCCGGGCCGCTCAGATGCGGCAGATCGGCAGCCTTGACAGGGAAGGTCGCGGCCGCGCCACGGGCGACCTCGGCGGCCCATCCCTGCGGCGTGGGCGCACCCGTCATCGCGGCCATCGCCAGCACGGCATCGCGGGCCCCCTCGGCCCCCATACGCCACGCCAGAACCGCAGGCGCTGCAGGGCCAGAGAGTGCCTGAGCCAGCTGCGCCATTTGTCGCCGCTCGGCCGTCGAAAGGCGTAAAGCCTCGGCCACATCTGCGCCCCCCAGCACCGCCAAACGGCGCTGCCAGCGCGCAGGAAGCCCGTCTTCCAGATGCACCAACGGTGCCAGGGCGCGCGGGTCCGCGCCGGGCAAGATCTGACGCAATACCCCAGCCTGTGCCATCGCCGCGACGCTGGGTGCAGGGTCCGGTGCCGCCAGCAATTTGCGCATTTCTGCCCCGATGCGCTCTTTCGAAATCGTCTCTAACCCTGCGGAAAGTGCTGCACAGGCGGCCAGCCCTTCCGGGTCAAGCCCCTCGGAAGGGTCGCCATACCAAGCGTGAAAGCGAAAGAACCGCAAGATGCGCAGATAGTCTTCGCGGATGCGCGTCTCAGCCTCGCCCACGAAGCGCAAACGCCGCGCTTGCAGATCTGGCAGACCACCAAGCGGGTCCAGCACGGTTCCATCGGCTTGGGCGTAAAGCGCGTTCATCGTGAAGTCGCGCCGCGCCGCATCGTCGTGAAGGCTGTCCGAGAAGGCCACAACCGCACGCCTTCCATCGGTTTCCACATCGCGGCGGAAGGTGGTGATCTCATGCGGGACGCCGCTGGCAATCACCGTCACTGTGCCGTGGTCAATCCCCGTGGGAACCACCTTGAAACCGGCCTTTTCGGCAAGATTAGTGACTGTTTCAGGCCTTGCGTCCGAGGAGATATCAACATCCGCCACCTGCGCGCCCAGCAGGGCGTTGCGCACGCAACCGCCGACCAGCAGGGCCTGATGCCCAGCCTCTGTCAGGCAGGCCAGCACGCTTTGCGTCGCGGGCCGCTCCAGCCAATCTCCGGTGATCCGCATCGCCTATCCATCCGCCAATACGCGCAAAATTCGCGCTGTGGCGCCCCAGATATAATAGGGCCCCCAAGGCACAGCATAATAGCTCCGCCACGTTCCGCGCCAGAGCCGCCGCTCAATCCGGTACCGATTGGGGTCCAAAAGCACCTCCAAAGGAACAGTGAAAACCTCATCCACCTCACCCGGTTCGGGCTGGGGCGAGAAGCCGGGGGCGACGGTGGCAAGGATCGGCGTGATCGCAAAGCTGGTGACGGTTTCATGGCGCGGCATCCGGCCAATAATCGTCACGAATTCGGCGGAAAGCCCGATTTCTTCCTGAGACTCGCGCAGAGCGGCCGCCTCGGGCGAGGCGTCGCTTGGCTCAACCTTACCGCCCGGAAAGGAGACCTGACCAGGATGATGCTGAAGATGCGAGGCGCGTTTGGTCAAAATGACCTGCGGGCCGTCAGCCCGCAGCCAAACCGGAACCAAGACCGCCGCCGGACGCAAACTGCGGTCCGGCGGCACGTCCAAGTCAGGGTTAAGATCGTAATCCGAAGTCGAAAGCGCGCAGGCGCTTAGAAGCTTAGAAAGACGGTCTTCAACCGCCATTCGCCGCCTCAGCCGCCGTCAAGCCCTTGGCCTCGAACCCCAAAGTGGTTGGGTCCATTTCGTAATGCGCACCGCAGAATTGGCAATCTGCGGTCACAACACCGGCTTCGGTCGTCATATGCGCGATGTCTTTCTGACTGTAGATCGACATCGTATTGCGCACCTTCTCTTCGCTGCACGAGCAGCCGAAATGCACCGGCTGCGTGTCGAACACCCGCGGCTTCTCTTCATGGAAAAGACGCAGCAGCAGATCCGCCGGCGGCAGGGTCGGCCCGATCAGCTCCAGCTCTTCGACAGTGTCGAGCAAGATATTGACCCGGTTCCAATCTTCCGATGCCGCACCCGAAAGGATATCGGCATGGGTCACCATACCACCATCCGCAGTGATGCTTTCGGTCGCAACGCCGCCATGCTGCGGCATATGCTGCAACATCACGCCACCCCCGCGCCAATGCTCGGGCCGGCCCGGCTCGGTGCTGCGGCCAAAGGCCAGCGAGAACCGCGTCGGGATCTGCTCGGATTGCGCGAAATAGGCCTCGGCACATTTCGACAACGATCCGCCAGCGATCGGCGTGAAGCCTTGATAAGGCAGCATGCCCTCGCCCTGATCCAGCATCACGGCAAAATAGCCCTCACCGATTTGGCTGAAGGGATCGGCGTCATGATCCAACCGCTCGGCATCATAGCTGGCATAGGCGCGGATGCGCGCCGGCTGCCCCTCTTCCTGAGGGCCGTAGTAATCGGTCGCGATCAGACGCGCGGCACCCTTGGCCCGCACCTGCAGCGAGAGCTTCCAGCGCAGCTTGATCGTCTGGCCGATCATTGCGGTCAGCAAAGCCATCTCGGCCACCAAAGCCTCGATAACCGGCGGGTAATTATGCTGGTTCAGAACTTGATCCAACACACCGTCCAACCGCGCCACGCGGCCGCGGATGCCCGACTGATCAAGTTGAAACGGCAGGACGGTGTCGTCCCATGCGATGTGGTGACCATTGGCCATTTTGGGGGGTTTCCTTACGGCGCCTGCTCTGGCAATCCGGGCTATATAGGGACAACATTGGCAATGACCAAGGGGGGCGGCATGATCCGGCGTTTTGGAGAGCCTGTGAAGCCCGGTCAACGCTATCGTTTGCGGCCCGGCGTCTATGCGGTGCTGCAACTTGGCGGCGATATCCTTGCCACCCACCAAGCCCAGCCAATCCCCGAATATCAGTTGCCCGGCGGCGGCATCGACAAGGGCGAGCATCCGATTGCCGCGCTTCACCGTGAGGTCTTTGAAGAGACCGGCTGGCGCATCGCCATTCAGCGCCGCATCGGGGCGTTTCGCCGTTTCACCTATATGCCGGAATACGACAAATGGGCCGAGAAGCTTTGCACCGTCTATTTGGCGCGCCCCGTCCGCCGCCACGGCCCCCCGCTGGAGGCTGGGCATAGCGCGGTCTGGATGTCGGTCGAGCAAGCGATGCTCAGCCTGGGCAATGAGGGCGACCGGGCGATGCTGGCGCGGGCCACTGGCTATCCGCGATAATCGAGAAGCAGGCCCGAGACATCATCGGCAAAGCTGTCGGTTCCGGCGAACTCCCCCAAATCCCACAACAATGCGTCAAGCAAAGCTTGGCTTGGCAGATCAGACAGGCGCTGCAAAAGCTGCACCACCCCTGCCTCGCCAAGGTCTTCCCCCGTCGCTCTGGCACATTCGGTCAGCCCGTCAGACATCAGGAACAAACGGTCTCCAGGTGCCAAAGTGACCGCGCTATCGTGATAGGTCGCCCCCTCAATCAGCCCAATCGGCAGGCCCGGCGCGCCGATCAGCTCAACCTTGCCACTGGCCCGCAGCACCATCGGATGCGGGTGCCCCGCCTGCACCAAAACCACCCGCCCCGAGGTCAAATCCAGCTCGGCATAGGCCATTGTGAAATACTGTTCGACCTGCAGGTCACGGATCATCAACCGGTTGAAGGCCTGCGCAACCTCGGCCGGGCGGCGGGCTTGGCGGCGACCATCCGCCCCTTGCACCAGCGCCAAATTCTGCTCGGGCGCAGAGCCGGAAAGATAGCCCGCCAACCGCGCCGTCATCATCGCCGAGGCAACGCCGTGCCCTGAGACATCCACCGAATACACCGCGAGCTTCGTGTCATCGATCGCAAAAGAACCCACCAGATCGCCGCCAACATGGCCCGAGCTGCGAATCATCAAGCTGACCGAGGCACGGCCAAAGTCACGAAACCTCTCGCTGACCAAGGTCTGCTGCAGCTTACGCGCCTCGATCAAATCGCGGTCGAGCGCGTCGTAAAGCTTCTGTAACTCCTGCATATTGGCGGCGATCAGACGGTTCTTTTCCACCAGCTCGGCCTGCATCGACAGAATGCGCTGCCCCGCCCGCAGCCGCGCGCGCAGTTCATCGCCGCCAACCGGTTTCGGCACAAAATCATCCGCCCCCGCCAAAAGCCCATCCGCAATCTCGGACTTCTCGGACTTGGACGTCAGAAGCATGAAATAGCTGTAGCCCTCATGCGGCAGCGATTTGAACTTTGCGCAAAATTCCACGCCAGACATGCCCGCCAAGATCCAACCGCAGATCACGAAACCCACGGGCATTTCCTCACAAAGCGCCAAAGCTTCTTCACCGGTCGAAGCTTCCATCACCTGATAGCCCCAGCGGCGCAGAAGCATTGCCAAAACATGTCTTTGGGCGCGGCTGTCATCGACGACCAGCACGCGCTGACCGGCATCGCCCGCCGCCAGCGCCCCAAAACGGACCGTCCCTGCCCCTTTCACCCTTTCCCACCCACGCAAAGCCGCTGCGAAAGGCTAGCCATGACAAAGTTAAGGGCAGATGAACCGTCAAATTGCCCGCATTCGGGGCCATCGGCGCTAGGGTTTGTTAAGAGATAGCGGCCACCTTTCATCGCATGGGCGATGCGAAAGAGGGATGTGATGATCGATCACGCGCGGCTTGATGAGCTTCGGGCTGAGATTGGGGATGATGATCTGGGTGATGTGGTGGCTTTGTTCTTGGAGGAGGCAGACGAGCTGATTTACCGGCTTACCGATGGAATCGCGCCAGAAAAGCTTGGACCAGAGATGCATTTTCTAAAGGGTGCAGCCCTGAATCTAGGCCTCAGCGATTTGGCTGCCTTGTGCCAAGAGGGCGAAAGGCTGGCTGGAAACGGCGAAGCGCATCGGATTGAGGTGGACCGGGTGATCTCAACCTACCACGCCTCTCGCATTGCCTTCACCAGCGCTTTGGCGAAGTTGAAGGCCGCCTAAGGCGCCTCAGATCCGCTCTGTCACCGCGTCGAAACCCGCCCCCCAATGCCGTCGGCGGAACCAACAGCTCTCACCAGACGTTCCTGTCCAAATACGCTGGGGGCGGATGTGCAGATCAAATTGGGCTATGACATCGAGATTGCTTGCGACCAGCCGACCGAAGTCATCGCTTTGATGGATCCGCATCCCGACCTTGCAGGGCAGATCGTGCAAAGTTCGGGGTTGCAGATCACGCCCGATGTCTCGCATCGCAGCTACATCGACCGCTACGGCAACAAATGCCTGCGCTTCACTGCGCCTGCCGGAAAGACCCGGCTCACCTGCGATAATCACCTAAAAATCAATGATTCACCTGAGGTTTGGGACGAAAGCCTCACCCAATCCGCGCTGAGCGATCTGCCAGATGAGGTGATCAGCTACCTCCTGGCCAGCCGCTATTGCGAGACCGACCTTATGATGGCCAAAGCTTGGGAGCTTTTCGGCCAAACACCTCCGGGCTGGCCGCGCGTCCGGGCGATTTTTGACTATGTGAACAGTCACTTAACCTTTGGATACCCGCACGCCCGCGCCACCCGCACCGCGTCTGAGGCTTGGGCCGAAGGCAAAGGCGTTTGCCGCGACTTTGCGCATCTCGCAATCACCTTCTGCCGCTGCATGAACATTCCGGCCCGCTACGCCAATGGTTATCTGGGCGATATCGGCGTGCCCGCCGACCCCGCGCCGATGGATTTCAACGCTTGGGCCGAGGTCTGGCTGGGCGACCAATGGGTCACCTTTGACGCCCGCCACAACACGCCGCGCATTGGCCGCGTGGTCATCGCGCGCGGGCGCGATGCCACCGATATCCCGCTTTTGCACAGCTTCGGCCCGCATGTCCTGACCCATTTCAAGGTCTGGACCGAGCCCGCCTAAGGCGCTTTAGATCAGGAACTCGGACAAAGCGTCATCATTCGTGATGTCGCGATAGGTGAAGCCCGCCGCCTCCATCCGCCCAGTGAATATGCTGAAGTTTTCCGCCCGCTTGGTCTCAATCCCAATCAGGACCGAGCCGAAGTTGCGCGCCGACTTCTTCAGATATTCAAAGCGGCTGATGTCGTCTTCGCTGCCCAGCATCGAGAGGAACTCTTTCAACGCGCCGGGGCGCTGCGGCATGCGCAGGATGAAATATTTCTTCAGCCCGGCAAAGCGTTGCGCCCGCTCCTTCACCTCGGGCAACCGCTCAAAGTCGAAATTCCCGCCCGAGGTGACGCAGATCACCGTCTTGCCGCGGATCTCCTCGGCCAGTTCCGGCAGCACATCGACCGAAAGCGCGCCCGCTGGTTCCAGCACGATGCCTTCAACGTTCAGCATCTCAAGCATCGTGATGCAAACCCGGTCCTCGGGTGCCAGATGCACCAGATCGGCCGAGGCCCAGCGCAGCCGTTCAAAGGTCAACTCCCCCAAGCGGCCCACGGCGGCACCGTCCACAAAGCTGTTCACTTTCGGCAGTTTAACCGTCTCACCGGCCAAAAGCGCCGCATGCAAAGACGCCCCGCCCAAAGGTTCGACAAAGCGGAACTCCACCTCGGGCGCGGCTTCGCGCAAAAGGCTGGTGACGCCCGCCGCAAGACCGCCACCGCCCACAGGCAAAACCACCATATCCGGCGCGCGGCCCAATTGGTCGAGCATCTCAACCGCCACGCTGGCCTGACCTTCGATCACATCCGAGTCATCGAAAGGCGCCAAGAAATGCGCGCCCTCGGCCCGGCAAAACTCTTGCGCCGCCGCCAAAGTCTGGTCGAAATAATCCCCGGTCAGCTGGATCTTAACCGCATCGCCGCCAAACATCCGCGTTTTGTCGATCTTTTGCTGTGGCGTGGTCACCGGCATAAAAATCGTCCCGGCCACGCCGAAATGCCGGCAAGCAAAGGCCACGCCTTGGGCATGATTGCCCGCACTGGCGCAAACAAAATGCCGCTGATCGGGGGTCTTCTCGCGCATTTTGCGCATCGCATTGAACGCGCCGCGCAGCTTGTAACTGCGCACAGGCGTTAGATCTTCACGCTTCAGCCAAATCTCGGCACCATAACGCGCCGACAAATGATCGTTGCGCTGCAACGGTGTTGCGGGGAAGAGACCTCGGATAGCCTTGGTCGCACTGCGGGCATCTTGGACGAAATCATTCATGGCCGCGACCCTACAGCGCCGCAACGGCAAGGCCAATCGGTCTTGTTTGCCAAGCCAAAACCCAATAGACCCCGGCGTCAGTTTCGCCCTGCGGAGGCCCCGAACATGCAGCACCCCAAAAAAGTCGTCCTTGCCTATTCAGGCGGCCTCGACACCTCGATCATCCTGAAATGGTTGCAGACCGAATACGGCTGCGAGGTGGTGACCTTCACCGCCGACCTCGGCCAAGGTGAAGAGCTGGAGCCGGCCCGTGAAAAGGCCATCCTGCTCGGCATCAAGCCCGAGAATATCCACATTCTGGATCTGCGCGAAGAATTCGTGCGCGACTTCGTTTTCCCGATGTTCCGCGCCAATGCGCTTTACGAGGGCCAGTATCTGCTCGGCACCTCGATCGCGCGCCCGCTGATCGCCAAATATCTGGCCGAGATCGCCGTCGAGAGCGGCGCCGATGCCGTCGCGCATGGTGCGACCGGCAAGGGCAATGACCAAGTGCGCTTCGAACTGGGCGTTGCTGGTCTTGAGCCGAACCTGCGGGTGATCGCGCCTTGGCGTGAATGGGATCTGTCCTCGCGCACCAAGCTTTTGGAATTCGCCGAGCAAAACCAAATCCCGGTTGCCAAGAACAAGCGCGGCGAAGCGCCCTTCTCGGTCGACGCGAACCTTCTGCACACCTCGTCCGAGGGCACCGTGCTGGAAGATCCGGCTCAGGAAGCCCCCGATTACGTCGCCCAGCGCATCGTCGCTGTGGAAGACGCGCCGAACACGCCGGAATTCATCGAAGTCACCTTCGAGAAAGGCGATCCGATCGCGATCAATGGCGAGGCTCTGTCGCCGGCTGCGATCCTGACCAAGCTCAATGAGCTGGGCGGCAAGCATGGCATCGGCCTTCTCGACTTCGTGGAAAACCGCTTCGTCGGCATGAAATCGCGCGGCGTCTATGAGACCCCCGGCGGCACCATCCTTCTGGAAGCTCACCGCGGCATCGAGCAGATCACCCTCGATTCCGGCGCTGGCCACCTGAAAGACTCGATCATGCCGCGCTATGCCGAGCTGATCTACAACGGCTTCTGGTTCTCGCCCGAGCGTGAGGCGCTGCAAGCGCTGATCGACAAGACCCAAGAGCATGTCAGCGGCACCGTGAAGCTGAAACTTTACAAAGGCGTCGCCCGCACCGTGGCGCGTTGGTCCGAGCACACGCTTTACAGCGAAAAGCACGTCACTTTTGAAGATGACGCTGGCGCTTACGACCAAAAAGACGCGGCAGGCTTCATCCGCCTCAACGCTCTGCGCCTGCGGCTGATCTCGGCCCGCAACGCCCGCGTGGCCAAGAAGTAAGCGCCTCGACAGCGCAGAGAAAAGCCCGGATGCCTTGACTGGCATCCGGGCTTTTTTCGTCTCTAATCTGGCAGATTAGCCCGCTTTTGGCACGGTGAACTGAGTTTGGGTCACCAGGGCCGCCACCTTTCCATCGGATCGGGTGATGGTGGTCTGCACCACCATCGTGCGCCGGCCTTTGTGCAAAAACACCGCCTCAGCCCGCACCAGATCCCCCTCTGGGACCGAGCGGAAGAAGTTTGTCTTGCTCTCCATCGTGGTGGTGATCTCGCCCTCGACCATATTCACCATCGCCAAGGTGCCGCCGATATTATCAGCCAAACCGATCACCGCCCCGCCGTGCAGCACGCCGTTGCGGTTGATCAACTGGGGCGAGGCCAAAAGCTCTGCCACCACCTTTTCCGCAGTCGCAGAGACGATTTTCAGCCCCAGATGCTGCGCAAAAGGTGGCTGGTTCATCGCAATCTCTTGCAAAGTCGCGCTCATCATCCCCCCACGCGGCTGGCGGCCATCACCGCCATATTCACGATGTCGCTGACCGTGGCATTGGTCGAGCAGATCTGGATCGGCTTCTTCACGCCGGTCAGGATCGGGCCAATCACCGTCGCCCCCGCCATCTCTTGCATCAGCTTGACCGAGATCGAGGCCGAATGCCGCGCTGGCACCACCAGAATATTCGCCGGTCCGGTCAGGCGGCTGAAGGGGTAGTGTTTCATCGCTTCGGGGTTCAGCGCGACGTCAACGGTCATCTCGCCTTCATATTCGAAGTCGACATTCATCCCATCCAACACATTCGAGGCGTGCTGCATCTTCGTCGCGCGCTCGCTGACCGGATAGCCAAAGGTCGAGAAGCTGACGAAAGCGACCCGAGGCTCCAGCCCCAGATTGCGTGCCACGCCCGCCGCACGGGTGGCAATCGTGGCCAGATCCTTCTCATCGGGCCATTCATGCACCAAAGTATCGGCAATCAGCACGATGCGGCCTTTGTGCAGCAAAGCTGTCACCCCGACCGCGCCATCCGTCGCCTTGGCATCGAAGACATGGTTGATCAGGCTCATCACATGCGCCGATTTCCGGGTGGCCCCGGTCACCAAACCATCGCCGTGCCCATGCGCCAGCATCAGCGCGGCAAAGACATGGCGGTCGCGGGCCGCCAGCCGGTGAATGTCCTGCGGATCTTGGCCTGCACGCTGCAAGCGGCGGTAAAGGAAATCTTTATAGGTATCGAGATGGCGCGAATTGGCGGCGTTCACCACCTCCAACTCACGCAAAGCATCGCCCAGACCGGCGGCCTCGAGCTTTTCTTTGACATCCGCCTCACGGCCCACAACCAGGGCCTTCCCAAGACCCGAACGTTGGTAGGCCACCGCCGCCCGCAACACCCGCGGGTCATCGCCTTCGGCAAAGATCATCCGCGCCTGCGCTTGGCGCGCGCGCGCATGCAGCCCTTCAAGGATGCTGGCGGTCGGATCCATCCGGGCCTTCAAGCCGGCCTCATAGGCCTTCATATCAATGATCGGACGGCGGGCGACGCCGGTATCCATGCCCGCCTTGGCCACCGCCGGCGGCACCACATAGATCAAACGCGGATCAAACGGCGTCGGGATGATGTAATCGCGGCCAAAGCTCAGCTTGCGGCCATAGGCCATCGCCACCTCATCCGGCACATCCTCACGCGCCAAGGCCGCCAAGGCCTGTGCGCAGGCCAGTTTCATCTCGTCATTGATGGCGCGAGCATGAATGTCCAAAGCGCCCCGGAAGAGATAGGGGAAGCCCAGAACGTTGTTCACTTGGTTGGGGTAATCGCTGCGCCCCGTGGCCACGATCGCATCGGGCCGCACTGCATGCGCCTCTTCCGGAGTGATCTCGGGGTCCGGGTTCGCCATAGCGAAGATCACCGGGTTTTCCGCCATGTTCGAGACCATTTCAGGCGTCACCGCCCCCTTGGCCGAGACGCCAAGGAAGACATCAGCCCCCTTCATCGCCTCTTCCAAGGTCCGCAGGTCGGTGTTCACGGCATGGGCCGATTTCCACTGGTTCATGCCCTCGGTGCGACCTTGATAGATCACGCCCTTGGTGTCGCACATGATGCAGTTTTCATGCCGCGCGCCCATTGCCTTGATCAGCTCAAGACAAGCGATCCCCGCAGCGCCCGCGCCGTTCAGCACGATCCGGCAGTCTTCGATCTTCTTGCCCGAGATCTCGAGCGCGTTGATCAGACCCGCCGCACAGATCACCGCCGTGCCATGCTGATCGTCGTGGAACACCGGAATATCGCACAGCTCTTTCAGCCGCTGCTCGATGATAAAGCATTCCGGCGCCTTGATATCTTCCAGATTGATGCCGCCAAAGGTCGGCGCCATCAGCTTCACCGCTTGGATGATTTCATCCGCATCCTCGGTATCCAACTCGATATCGATGGCATTCACATCGGCAAAGCGCTTGAAGAGCACAGCCTTGCCCTCCATCACCGGCTTCGAGGCCATGGCACCAAGATTGCCCATGCCCAAGATCGCGGTCCCGTTCGAGATCACCGCGACCATATTGCCCTTCACCGTATAATCATAAACGGTCGAGGGATTGTCGGCGATCGCCTGCACCGGCACGGCCACGCCCGGGCTATAGGCCAATGACAAATCGCGCTGCGTCACCATTGGGGTGGTCGCGACAATCTCATATTTGCCGGGCCTAGGCTCAAGATGATAGGCAAGCGCTTCTTCCGGGGTGATTTTCGTGCGGCTCATGGGCGGACCATCCTGTAATCAAGCCGTTGGGTGATAGACCCGGCAAACCATCGTGAAAAGCCTGTTTGCGGCGGACAACACGCTTTTGTAGGGTCGCTGCAGTACCCCGGGGGATCTATGACTGACGACGTGGTTACGCCGATGATGGCGCAGTTCCTGCAAATTCGGGCCCAAAACCCGGGTTCGCTGCTGTTCTATCGCATGGGCGATTTTTACGAGATGTTCTTCGAAGACGCTTTGGCCGCGGCCGAGGCTTTGGACATCGCGCTCACCAAGCGCGGCTTTCACAAGGGCGAGCCGATCCCGATGTGCGGCGTGCCGGTCCATGCCGCCGAGGGCTATTTGCTGACGCTGATCCGCAAAGGGTTCCGCGTGGCCATTGCCGAGCAGTTGGAAGACCCCGCCGAGGCCAAGAAACGCGGCGCCAAATCGGTGGTGAAGCGCGACGTGGTGCGGCTCGTCACCCCCGGCACGCTGACCGAGGATTCCTTGCTGGAAGCGCGCCGCCACAACTTCCTGTGCGCCTTTGCCGAGGTGCGGGATGAGGCGGCGATCGCTTGGGCCGATATCTCGACGGGTGAGTTTCGGGTCATGGCCTGCACACTGCCCCGCCTTGCGCCGGAACTGGCGCGTCTTGCCCCGCGTGAAGTGCTGGTCAGCGAGACGCGGGACCGCGATTTGGCGGGATTAGTGACTGAATCTGGTGCGGCGATGACGCCGCTCGCCAAGTCCTCCTTCGATTCCGCCGGGGCCGAAAAGCGGCTGTGTGAGCTTTTCAAAGTCGGCTCGCTTGAGGCTTTTGGCAGTTTCGACCGGGCCGAGCTTTCGGCCATGGGCGCTTTGGTCGATTATCTCGACCTCACCCAAAGGGGCAAACTGCCGCTCCTGCGGCCCCCGGTGAAAGAGGCCCCCGGTGGCACGGTGCAGATCGATGCCGCCACAAGGCGCAACCTTGAGATCACCGCATCCTTGCAAGGCGGGCGCGAAAACTCGCTTCTCTGGGCGGTGGATCGCACCGTCACCGCGCCGGGTGCGCGGCTTTTGGAGCGCCGCCTCTCGGCCCCTTCGCGCGATCTGGCCACCATCCACGCAAGGCTGGATGCCGTGCGCCATATGGTCGTGCAAAGCCCGCTGCGCCACGAACTGCGTGAGGCTTTGCGCCGTGTGCCGGACATGGACCGCGCCCTATCGCGCATCGCGCTTGACCGCGCCGGGCCGCGCGATTTGGCCGCGATCCGCTCGGGGCTCGCACAGGCCGAGACGGTCTCAAAGCTCCTCACCGGCACGCCCGAGCTTCTCAGCCAAGCCAGCGCCGCCCTGTTGGGCCATGAGGGTCTCGTGGACCTCCTCGACCGCGCTTTGGTCGCCGAACCGCCGCTGATGGCGCGTGATGGTGGCTTTATCGCCACCGGCTATGATGCCGAGCTGGATGAGACCCGCGCCTTGCGGGACGAAGGCCGTGGCGTGATCGGCCGCATGCAGGCCGACTATGCCGAAACGGCGGGCGTTCCGACCTTGAAGATCAAGCACAACAACGTGCTCGGTTACTTCATCGAGGTCACCCCCACCCATGAAGAGCGCCTGCGCGCCCTGCCCGAACTGTTCATCCACCGCCAAACCACCGCCGGCCAAGTGCGCTTCACGACGGTCGAGTTGAACGCGCTGGAGACCAAGATCCTCAACGCTGGAAACCACGCGCTTGAGATCGAAAAACGTCACTATGATAGCCTAAAAGGCGCCATTCTGGACCAAAGCGGCCCCATCGGTGCCGCTGCCCGTGCCTTGGCCGAGGTGGATCTGGCGACCGCCTTCGCCGATCTGGCCAGCGCCGAGGATTGGTCCGAGCCACAGATCGACGACAGCCGCGCCTTCCTTCTGGAAGGGGGCCGCCACCCCGTGGTCGAACGCGCCCTGCGCCGACTGGGTGAGCCCTTCATTGCCAATGATTGCCAACTGACCAAGGCTTCAACTCCGGCGATTTGGCTGCTGACCGGGCCCAATATGGCTGGTAAATCGACCTTCCTGCGCCAAAACGCTCTGATCGCGCTCTTGGCGCAAGCGGGCAGCTATGTCCCCGCCCGCAAGGCCCATATCGGCCTTGTCAGCCAGATCTTCAGCCGCGTTGGCGCCTCGGATGATCTGGCGCGGGGTCGGTCGACCTTCATGGTTGAGATGGTGGAAACCGCCGCCATCCTCAACCAAGCCGATGACCGCGCTTTGGTGATCTTGGACGAAATCGGCCGTGGCACCGCGACTTATGACGGGCTTTCCATCGCTTGGGCCACGCTGGAACATCTGCACGGCGTTAACCGCTGCCGCGCGCTTTTCGCCACGCATTACCACGAGATGACAGCGCTTTCCGGCAAGCTACAAGGCGTGGAGAATGCCACCGTCAGCGTCAAGGAATGGGAAGGTGAGGTCATCTTCCTGCATGAGGTGAAGCAAGGCGCCGCTGATCGCAGCTATGGGGTGCAAGTGGCGCGGCTCGCGGGCCTGCCCGCTTCGGTGGTCGAACGCGCCAAAGTCGTGCTTGAGGCTTTGGAGCAAGGCGACCGCGATGGCCGCAAGCCCTCGACCCTGATCGACGACCTGCCGCTTTTCCGCGCCGCCCCGCCGCCGCCCGCGCCAAAGCCCCAAAAGACCTCGGATCTGGAAGACCGCCTTCGCGGCGCCAATCCAGACGAGATGTCCCCGATGGAGGCCTTGCGGCTGGTCTACGATCTGAAAACCCTGCTCAATTGAGCCAATGAAAAAGGGCGGCCGAAGCCGCCCTTTTTTAATCTCGCGTGCAGTCTCAGCCCGGATTGGACGAGACGCCGACTTGCGCCGGGCGCAACAGGCGCTCGTGCAACATGAAGCCTTCGTTCATCACTTGGATGATCTGACCAGCTTTGGTGCCAGGCACCGGGGCCTCAAACATCGCCTCATGCAACTGCGGATCGAAGACATCGCCAATCGCGGGCGAAACCGTCTTCACGCCGTGCTTATCCATCACATTGGTCAGCTCGCGCAGCGTCAGCTCCACCCCTTCGATCAAAGCGGCCGAAGCGGCACGGCTTTCCTCGGGGATCGCCTGCAAAGCGCGGTTCAGGTTGTCGTAAACCGGCAAGAGATCGCGTGCCAGCTTGCTGCCACCATATTGCTCTGCCTCGCGCCGATCACGCTCAGAGCGTTTGCGCGAATTCTCGGCATCTGCCAGCGCCCGCATAAAGCGGTCGCGGAACTCATCCCGTTCAGCGGTCAGCGCGGCGATTTCGCCATCCAGCTGAGCATCCGCCATTTCGTTCTCCAGATCGGGGAGATCGGCATTCTCTGCCGCCGCCTGGTCCTTCGTCATGCTTCCACCTCTTTCGTCTCACACCCGGCCGCGGTCGGCGACCAGCCGCCCGACAAGCTGAGCGGTGTAGTCGACGATGGGAACGACCCGGCCATAATTCAACCGCGTCGGCCCAATCACGCCGACCGCACCGATGATCTTGCGGTCAGCGTTCATATAGGGAGAAACCACCAGAGAGGAACCCGAAAGTGAAAAGAGTTTGTTTTCTGACCCAATGAAAATGCGCACCCCGTCGCCCTCTTCCGCCAAGTTCAGGAATTCGGCGATGTCGCGCTTGCGTTCTAGGTCGTCAAAGAGGCTGCGGATGCGGTCCACATCGGTGTCAGGCTGATCGAGAAGGTTCGACCGTCCGCGCACAATCAGCCGCTCTTGGCTTTGCCCGGCGTTCTCCCAAACCGCGAGACCGCTTTCCACCAACTCCCGTGCCAATGAGTCAATCTCTTGGCGGCGGCTTAGGATTTCCGCCCCCATGACGGCGCGCAGCTCACTCATGCTGCGACCCTCGGCCAGAGCATTCAGGAAATTCGCCGCTTCGCGCATCGAGGATGGGGTTTGCCCCGGTGGCGGGCGGAAAAGCCGGTTTTCCACCTGCCCATCGGCAAAGACCAGCACCACCAGCGCCCGATCCGGCGCAAGGCTGACAAATTCGATATGCCGGATTGCCGCTTCTGCCTTGGGTGCCATTACAATGCTGGCGCCACGGGTGATCCCCGACAAAGCCGTGCCAATGTGATCCAGAAGCGAGGCAACATCGCCCTCGTTCTGGCCCATGGTCGCATCAATCCGCTCGCGGTCCGTGGCTGCCGGGCTTGCCATCTCAACGAACCCATCCACGAACAGCCGCAACCCCGCCTGCGTCGGCACCCTGCCCGCCGAAACATGCGGAGAGCCCAACAGCCCCAGATACTCCAGATCCTGCATCACATTGCGGATCGTCGCCGCCGAGACCTGTTCTTGCATCGCGCGCGTCAGCGTGCGCGAGCCCACCGGCTCACCCGTCTCCAGATAACTCTCAACCACCCGCCGAAACACTTCGCGCGAGCGGTCGGTCATCTCACTCATAAGGCTGTTCGCTTTGTCCATATCATTTATAAAAGCTGCGCAGCGGCAATCGTCAATCGGGGTTGCAGGACGGGCGGCCAAGGGCCTATCTGACCCAGACAACCGAAAGGACAAAACATGCGACCCTCGGGCCGGTCTCTTGACCAAATGCGCAGCATTTCCATCGAAACCGGCGTGACGCGCTATGCGGAGGGCTCTTGCCTGATCCGCGTCGGCAACACCCACGTGCTTTGCACCGCCAGCGTTGAAGATAAGCCGCCACCGTTCCTGCGCAACTCCGGCCAAGGCTGGGTTACGGCCGAATATGGCATGCTGCCCCGCGCCACCCATACCCGTGGCCGCCGCGAAGCAGCTTCCGGCAAGCAGTCGGGAAGAACGCAGGAAATTCAACGTCTTATTGGCCGCTCGCTGCGGGCAGTTGTCGACCGCCAAGCTTTGGGTGAGCGTCAGATCACCGTCGATTGTGACGTGATCCAAGCCGACGGCGGCACCCGCTGCGCCGCGATCACCGGCGGTTGGGTGGCTTTGCGGCTGGCGATGAACCATCTGATGGCCAAGGGCATCGTCACCTCGGACCCGATGATGGACCACGTTGCAGCCATTTCTTGCGGCATCTACGCCGGGCAAAACGTGCTCGACCTCGATTATGACGAAGATTCCGCCGCCGGCACCGATGGCAATTTCGTGATCACGGGTCGCGGCAAGCTGGTGGAAGTCCAAGCTTCCGCCGAAGGCGCGCCTTTCGCCTTTGACGACCTCTCTGCCCTGCTCGCCTTGGCCGCCAAAGGCACGGCCGAGCTTGTTGCAGCGCAAAAAGCGGCTGTCGAGAAATGAGCCGGCGCTTCACAGGCGACAAACTGGTCATCGCCAGCCACAACCGCGGCAAGCTGGAAGAGTTCTCCGCTCTTCTGGCCCCGCTGAACGTCACCTGTGTCTCCGCAGCAGACCTCGGGCTCCCTGAGCCCGAGGAAACCGAAGATAGCTTCATCGGCAATGCGCGGATCAAAGCCAAAGCCGCCGCTCTGGCCTCGGGCCTGCCCGCTTTGGCCGACGATTCCGGTCTGACGATTGACGCTTTGGACGGCGCTCCGGGCGTTTACACCGCCGATTGGGCCTATACGCCGAACGGTCGTGACTTCGGCATGGCAATGGAAAACACTTGGGCCAAGCTTGAAGAGGCCAACGCGCCTCTGCCCCGCCTTGCCCAGTTCCGCTGCACCTTGTTGCTCTACTGGCCTGATGGACATGAAGAAATCTTCGAAGGCGTCGCACCGGGCGAGTTGATTTGGCCCCGCCGCGGCGCTGAGGGCCATGGCTATGACCCAATGTTCCAGCCCGAAGGCCTCTCGCAAACCTTTGCCGAGCTTTCCCATGATGAAAAGAACGCGATCAGCCACCGCGGCAAAGCTGTGGACGCGATGCTGAAGGCATGTTTCACGTGAAACTACAGGATTGGCAGCAAGGCGGCTTCGGCGTCTATGTGCATTGGCCCTTTTGCAAAGCCAAATGCCCCTATTGCGACTTCAACAGCCATGTGCGCCAATCCGTCGACCAATCGGCTTGGGCGGAGGCTTTCCTCAGTGAAATCGACCGAACTGCCGCTGAGACAGGCCCCCGCGCTGTCCAATCGGTGTTTTTCGGTGGTGGAACGCCATCTTTGATGGACCCCGCTCTTGTCGGCGCGATCCTCGACCGCATCGCCAGCCGCTGGTCAATGGCCAACGATGCTGAGATCACGCTCGAAGCCAACCCCACCTCCGTCGAGGCTGAGCGGTTCTTGGGCTACCGCGATGCAGGCGTGAACCGACTTTCGCTTGGAATCCAAGCACTTAACGACGAAGATCTGCGCCGTTTGGGTCGCCAACATTCCTCAACCGAGGCTTTGGCGGCGCTTTCCCTGGCCCGCGAAACCTTCGCCCGCGTCTCTTGCGACCTGATTTACGCCCGCCAAGATCAAACCCTAGACGGCTGGAAAGCCGAGCTTCGCCAGCTTCTGGCCCTTGGCCCCGATCATATGTCGCTCTATCAGCTAACAATCGAAGACGGCACCGCCTTCAAGCGCCTCTTCGATGAAGGCAAACTCCGCGGCCTTCCCGACGAAGACCTTGCGGCTGAGATGTATGAGGTCACCGAAGATCTCTGCCGCGAGGCCGGTCTTTTGGCCTATGAAGTCTCAAATTACGCCAAACCGGGCTCAGAATCGCGCCATAACCTGATCTATTGGCGCATGGGCGACTATGCTGGCATCGGTCCGGGCGCCCATGGCCGCCTAACTTTGCCCAATGGCCGCTTCGGCACCTCAACCCTCCGCGCGCCCGAGGCTTGGCTCGGCGCCGCCCAAAATGGCAATGGAGAGCTTGAGCGTGAAGTTCTCACCGACGAAGACCGCGCGGTCGAATATCTAATGATGTCGATGCGCCTCTCGGAAGGCAGCGACATGACCCGTTTTGCCGCTTTGCGTGGCATGCCTCTGCCCGAGACCCGCGTTAACGCATTGATAAACGATGGTTTTCTAACAAAAAGTGGCGATCAATTGATCGCCACCCCTGCCGGTCGTTTGGTTCTAAACCGCTTGTTGCTCGAGCTTTGCGCCTAGCCCATCTCTGCCGGAACCGTCGACAAAGCTTGGCAAAGCCGGTCCAAATCATCCAATGATTTGAACCGGACCATCAACGCACCCGCCTGCCCACCGGCAATATCGATCTGCACTTCCATACCCAGATGCGCCGAAAGGTCCGCCTCAAGCGCCCGCGTGTCAGAATCCTTCGCCGCACCGCGGCCTGAGCTGGCCTTTCCGGGCTTCCCACCACCAGATTCACGCACCAAACGCTCGGTTTCGCGCACCGAAAGCCCCTGAGCGACGATTTTCCGCGCCATGGCCTCGGGATCAGGGGTGCCAATCAACGCCCGCGCATGGCCCGCCGAGATATTCCCCTCGCGCACAAAGCTCTGAACTTCCGTCGGAAGCGTCAAAAGACGCAGCAAATTGGCGATATGGCTGCGACTTTTAGACAAAGCCTCGGCAATTTTTTCCTGAGTATGGCCAAAACGGTCCATCAACTGGCGCAGGCCAAGCGCCTCTTCGATCGCATTCAGATCTTCGCGCTGAATGTTCTCAATGATAGCGATTTCAAGGACTTCGGTGTCATCCAGCTCACGGATGACAACCGGCACGTCATGTGCTTGCGCCATCTGCGCCGCGCGCCAGCGCCGCTCACCCGCGACGATTTCGTAATAATCGCCCACCGGCCGGACGATCAGCGGCTGAATAACGCCCTTTTGCCGAATCGAATCAGCCAAAGCCTTCAAGGCTTCGGGCTCAAAATCCTTACGCGGCTGCAACGGGTTAGCGCGCAGCTTCTCCACCGCCAGCCGCGTATCCGGACGGCGCGGCGCAGCTTCGGTAGCAGGGCCAAGGTTAACATCTGACATCAGCGCCGACAGACCGCGCCCCAGACCTTTTCTTTCAGGCTTCTTTTCCATCGCCCTACCCTTTGAATCGCGCCGAAATCTCTGCCGCAAGGTTCCGATAGGCCTCGGCGCCCTTGGATGCGCTGTCGTAAGCCAGCACCGGAAGCGCATGCGACGGCGCTTCACTGACCCGAACATTGCGCGGAATCACGGTTTTGAAGACCAAATCCCCAAGATTCTCGCGCGCATCATACTCAACCTGCTGGGCCAGGTTGTTGCGGCCGTCATACATGGTCAGCACAACACCTTCGATCCGGAGATCCGGATTGGCCGATCTGCGCACGTCGCGGATCGTCAAAAGCAGCTGGCTCAGCCCTTCCAGCGCAAAAAATTCGCTCTGCAGCGGCACCAAAACCGAATGCGAAGCGACCAAAGCATTCACCGTCAGCAGACTCAGCGACGGCGGGCAGTCAATCAACACGACATCAAAGGCATAGCCGTCGATTTCAGGCTGGCGCAGCGCATCATGCAGCAAAAAGCTGCGCTTTTCATTGGCGACAAGGTCAATATCGGCCGAAGCAAGATCGGAATTTGCTGGAGAAATCCACAAGTTAGCAATCGGTGTCGGACGGATCACATCACTGATACGCGCATCTGACAGCAAAAGATCGTAGCTCGTCGTTGCGCGATCTTTTGGCCCAATGCCAAGGCCGGTTGAGGCATTTCCCTGCGGATCAAGATCGACCAGCAGCACGCGATAGCCCTGCTCAACCAACGCCGCAGCAAGGTTAATGGCCGTCGTGGTCTTGCCCACTCCGCCCTTTTGGTTGGCGATGGCGATCACATGGCCAGGCGGCTTCGGCGCTTTGTCAGACACGGCGCAAATTCCTTAGAACAAGCAGGGCTGAGCCCTTATGACCCGGATTTTCCGGTGCCTCCAGATCGAACTGCCAGCCTAAGCGGGCCGCGTCGATTTCCTCCGAGAATCTTTCGCCTTTTGGGAAAAGGCACTGGCCCTCAGGCGCAAGATGTGGCGCCGCAAGGCCGCAAAGCGCGTCCAAAGACGCTAAAGCCCTTGCAGAAATCGTATCAGCACCAAGGGCTTGCAGCGTTTCGATCCGTTCGCTGTGCACCTGCAAAGAAAGCCCCATCTGCCGGGCCGCCTCGCGCAAGAAAGTGGCCTTCCGCAGGTCCGATTCGACCAAGACCACCTGCGTTTCGGCGCCGCGATCCTGCAGCCAAACCGCGACCACCAACCCCGGAAACCCACCGCCCGAGCCAAAATCAGCCCAAACTTTGCCTGGCTTGGCATGCAAGCAAAGAAAGGCAGAATCTTCGATATGCCGCGTCCAAAGTTCCGGCAACGTCGATTTCGCTACCAGATTTATGCGCGGATTCCATTTTTCCACTAGGGATTGAAAGAGCCGGAGCTTCTCCAGCGCAGCCGGGCTTAGCTCAAGCCGATCCAGAACTGACATCAACCCGCCTTCCGCCCGCGATCCTTGCGCAAATTGGCCAAAAGCAAGGTGATCGCTGCAGGCGTCATCCCTTCAATTTGCATCGCTTGATGGATATTTTCAGGCTTAAAGCGCTGCAATTTCCCCTTCAGCTCACTGGAAAGCCCCGAAAGTGCGGCATAATCAAAGCTTTCCGGGATCACCATCGCCTCTGAGCGGCGAATATCATCGGCATCTGCGCTCTGCCGGCTGGCATATTGCGCGTAAAGCGATTCAATTTCGGCCTGACGGCGGATCTCAGGCGCGACCGTGAAGCTGGGATCGAGCACGGAATCGAGAAATTCCGGCTCATATTCTGGCATGGCCATCAGCTCAAAAGCCGATCGACGCCCACCATCCTGGCTGACCATGAACCCAGAATCCCGCAGATCTTTCGGCGAATATCGGAAGGATTTTAGCGATTCGATTGCCGTGTGCAGCGCCTCGGCCTTAGCCTCAAACGCCCGCCGCCGCGGTTCACGCACACAGCCAAACTCAACGCCAAGCGGCGTCAGACGCTGATCGGCGTTATCCGCGCGCAAAGAAAGCCGGAATTCCGCGCGCGAGGTGAACATCCGATAAGGCTCAGTCACCCCACGGCGGGTCAAATCGTCGATCATCACGCCAATATAGCTGTTTGCCCGCGACAACCGCAGTTCCTCACAGCCCTGCGCCTGCGCTGCTGCGTTCAACCCAGCGACCAGGCCTTGAGCTGCAGCCTCCTCATATCCTGTGGTTCCGTTGATCTGACCCGCAAGATATAGGCCGGGCATGGCCTTAGATTCCAAAGTGATCCGCAAATCGCGCGGGTCTAGATAATCATATTCGATGGCATAACCCGGCTGGGTGATCACAGCATTCTCAAGCCCGACCATCGTGCGGACGTAAGTTTCCTGCACATCTGCAGGCAACGAGGTTGAAATGCCATTCGGATAGACCGTGTGATCATCCAGGCCCTCAGGCTCAAGAAAGACCTGGTGGCTCGATTTATCGGCAAATCGCACCACTTTATCTTCGATCGAAGGGCAATAGCGCGGACCGACCCCGTCAATGAACCCGCCATACATCGCGGATTTCGACAAGTTGTCGCGAATAACCTGATGGGTTGCTTCGCTGGTATGCGTGATCCCACAGGCGATCTGCTGGGCAATCGGGGCTTTGTTCATAAAAGACAAAAGCACAGGATTTTCATCAGCTTGCTGCATTTCAAGCCGCGCCCAATCAATCGTCCGGCCGTCCAGCCGAGGCGGCGTGCCTGTCTTCAGCCGCCCCGTGCGCAGCCCCAAAGCCTTGATTTGTTCGGCCAATTTCACTGAAGCATTGTCCCCAACGCGCCCACCCGAGCTGCGCTGATCGCCAATGTGCAAAACCCCGTTCAGGAAAGTGCCGGTGGTCAAAATCACCGCATGTGATTTCAGCTCGGACCCATCGCCCAGCGTAACGCCCTGCGCTTTCGCGTCACCAATGATCAGTTCAGCCACTTCACCTTCGACAATGGTGAGCCGTTCTTCCTGCACAAGCAGCTCTTGCACAGCCAAACGATAGAGTTTGCGGTCCGCTTGCGTGCGCGGCCCCTGCACTGCGGGGCCTTTCCGGCGGTTCAACAGACGAAACTGAATCCCGCCCGCATCACCCGCACGGCCCATAATGCCGTCCATCGCGTCGATTTCGCGGACCAGATGGCCCTTACCAAGCCCACCAATGGCCGGATTGCACGACATAACGCCGATTTTTGCCGCACTCATCGTCACAAGCGCTGTCGTCGCCCCCGCGCGCGCAGCTGCAGCCGCTGCTTCAGCGCCTGCATGGCCTCCGCCAACAACGATTACGTCGTAGTGTTTCACGTGAAACATCCTCACTTGCCAATGCAGAAGCTGGAGAAAATCTCGTCCAGCAGATCCTCGACATCAACGCGACCAATCAAGGAATCCAGCGCATGAATCGCTTGCCGCAAATGCTCTGCCGCAAGCTCAACTCGGTCTGAGCCAGCCCATACTTCACCTTGCGCCGTTTCCAAAGCCCGAATCGCACGGCTTACAGCTTCAAGATGTCGTGCGCGGTTGATCGTCGCTGCCGAGGCCATGCGATTTTCCAGCGCAACGCCCATCGCATCAACAAGTTCTGCAACACCTTGGCCAGTTTTGCCCGAGACAGCCAAACCCTCGCCCGTTGTGAGATCCGCTTTCCCGCGGACGATCAGATCGCCAGGCTTCGGCGCAACCAGCGGCACTTCCGCCCCGTCCAGCAAAAATACCCGCAAATCCGCAGCTGTGGCACGGTCAACTGTCCGGCCAATGCCAATCTGCTCAATCTCATCTTCCGTTTCGCGCAAACCTGCCGTGTCGAGCACTGTCACCGGCAAACCACGGATCGACATCCGCACTTCGATAATATCGCGCGTTGTGCCCGCGACAGTCGACGTAATAGCGGCATCTCGCCCCGCTAACGCATTCAAAAGCGTGGATTTTCCTGCATTTGGTCGCCCAACAAGCGCCACTTCAAAGCCATCGCGCAACCGCTCGGCCGCGCCAAAGCCTTGAACTTCCTGTTTCAGCTGCAAAAGCACCGCTGTCGTCAGTTCCATCACTTCAGGAACAACGTCAACTGGCACATCTTCTTCGACAAAATCGATCGTGGCTTCAATCAAAGCTGCCGCGCGGACCAATTGCACGCGCCAAGCATCCGCAATTTCCCGCAAGCGACCTTGCATCAAGCCCATCGCATGGCGCCGCTGCGCTTCGGTCTCGGAATCGATCAGATCAGCCAAACCTTCGACTTGCGCGAGGTCCAACTGGCCATTCTCCAAGGCGCGGCGGGTGAATTCCCCCGCCTCAGCCGTGCGCAAACCGGGCTGTTCACTCAGGGCAGAAAGCACGGCGGAAAGCACCGCTTGGCTGCCATGCAAATGAAATTCGACCGATTCCTCTCCGGTAAAGCTCGCCCCATGGGCAAAGCTCAACACAAGAGGTTGATCGATGACCTCTCCCGCCCACTCGATATTGCGCACCGAGGCCCGGCGCACGGCCGGAACATCGCCGCACAAGGCCCGACAAGCTTCAAAAGCGCGCGGGCCCGAGACCCGGACAACCGAGACGCCCGCCCTGCCGCGGGCCGAAGCCAGCGCGTAGATCGTGTCCCGCATTGCCCAGCTCCGATCAGGTGTTCATGGAATCGAAGAATTCCGAGTTCGATTTCGTCTGTTTCAGCTTCGAAATCAGGAATTCGATCGCATCCGTCGTGCCCATCGGGTTCAAAATCCGCCGCAGCACATAAGTTTTCTGCAAATCGGTCTTATCGACCAGCAGATCCTCTTTCCGCGTGCCGGATTTCAGGATGTCCATCGCCGGGAAGACGCGCTTATCGGCGACTTTACGGTCCAGAACGATCTCGGAGTTGCCGGTGCCTTTGAATTCCTCAAAGATCACCTCGTCCATCCGGCTACCGGTATCGATCAGCGCGGTCGCAATAATCGTCAGCGAACCGCCCTCTTCGATGTTCCGCGCCGCACCGAAGAAGCGTTTCGGCCGCTGCAGCGCGTTTGCATCCACACCACCGGTCAAAACCTTGCCCGAGGACGGCACAACCGTGTTGAAGGCCCGGCCCAGACGGGTGATCGAGTCGAGCAAAATCACCACATCGCGCTTATGTTCGACCAGGCGTTTTGCCTTTTCGATCACCATTTCGGCCACAGCAACGTGCCGCGTTGCCGGCTCGTCAAAGGTCGAGGACACCACCTCGCCGCGCACCGAGCGCTGCATATCGGTAACCTCTTCGGGCCGTTCGTCGATCAAGAGCACGATCAGGTAGCATTCGGGGTGATTTGTCGCCACCGAACGCGCAATATTCTGCAAAAGCACGGTTTTACCCGTGCGCGGCGGCGCCACGATCAGCGCGCGCTGGCCTTTCCCGATCGGCGCGACCAGATCGATGATCCGCGCGGAGCGGTCTTTGATCGTCGGATCTTCAACTTCCATCTTCAGCCGCTCTTCAGGGTAAAGCGGCGTCAGGTTGTCGAAGTGAACCTTGTGCTTGGCGCGCTCAGGATCATCAAAATTGATCTTCGTCGCCTTCACGAGGCTGAAATAGCGCTCATTTTCCGACGGGGCCTTGATCACCCCTTCGATGGAATCCCCGGTCCGCAGCGAAAACTGCCGGATCATGTCGGGGCCCACATAAATATCGTCCGGACCGGGCAAATAGTTGGCCGAGGGGCTGCGCAGGAAGCCAAAACCGTCCTGAACCACCTCAAGAACGCCGTCGCCGCCGATCTCAAAGCCCTCTTCGGCATGTTCCTTGAGGATCTGGAACATCATCTCGCCCTTCCGCATGGAGGGCGCATTCTCGATCTCCCATTCCTCGGCCATAGCCAGCAGATCTGCCGGTGTTTTTGCCTTGAGGTCCGAGAGGTTCAAGCGTTCGGTCATCGTTTATCCTTGGACACAAGCCACCCCTCGGGGCAACCGGTCTATGGTCTGTAAAAGGGAGATGCGGTGAGCCGGACGGCCCTGCAGAGCCCTAACTATGGGTTGGGACTCAAAAAGTCAATCTCGGCCAAGCAGGGCTTCCAGGGGGGCTTAGAGCGCACCGACGGCCCAGCTACTTCTTAATAATTAAATAAAAAGAAAAAAAAGATGTTGTAGTAGGCCCTGTGGATAACGGGATTTCCGCGCTTTTCCGAAGGCTTTTCCACAGTCTCCGCACCCTGTGGAAAAGCGGCAAAAAAAAATTCGCCGCTGCGCGGATAAGATTCCAGAACTTTAAGGAATCCAAACTCTTAAACGTCAGAATCCGCGGAATCTTCTCCACACCCCCCAGCGGTGGAAAACCCTTACGCCCGGAAAGTTACGCCAAGGGGCGTGACAACTCCTTCCCCAGCGGGATATCTGTCGAACCAACCCGGCTTTTGACCACAGGCCAAGCGCCGCTTCGCCGACCCGCCCGATCTGTCCGCCTGAGTCGTGCCGATTCAAACCGGATTTATCCCCAGAGCAGCCCCCAGATGATCATCCTCGCCTCAGCCTCAGAAATTCGTCAAACTTTGCTCAAAGCGGCGCAAATTCCGTTCGAAATCCGCCCCGCGCGGGTCGATGAAGAATCGATTCGTGCCGCGCTTGAGGCTGAAGGCGCCTCTGCGCGCGACCTTGCGGACACTCTGGCCGAGATGAAGGCGCGTAAAATCGCCGAAAAAGACCCCAGCGCGCTGGTCTTGGGCTGCGATCAGGTGCTTGAGCTGGACGGAAAGGTCTTCTCCAAGCCCGAAAGCCCGGAACATGCGGCCGATCAGCTCCGCGCGCTCAGCAATCAGACGCACCGTTTGCTCTCGGCTTTGGTGATTTATGACAAAGGCCAGCCGGTTTGGCGCCATGTCGGCACTGCGCGCCTCACCATGCGCCCCCTGTCCGAGGCCTATTTGCAAGATTACGTCGCCCGCAATTGGGACAGCATCCGCCACGCCGTGGGCTGCTATAAGCTTGAAGAAGAAGGCGTTCGTCTGTTCTCTGCCATTGAAGGCGACCATTTCACCATTCTTGGCCTGCCGATGCTGCCACTTCTCTCCTACCTCCAAACCCGAGGGTTCATCGCCGCATGAATGATCATCCGCGCATCCCGCTCGCCGGCGTTCTTGGCCATCCGATCGCGCACAGCCGCAGCCCAATCTTGCATGGCTATTGGCTGCGCCGTTACGGGCTGAAAGGTCATTACATCCCGATCGATGTCGCTCCTTTGGATCTGGCCGAGGTGGTCCGCACCCTGCCCCGTATGGGCTTTGTCGGCGTCAATGTGACCATCCCGCATAAAGAGGCGATTTTGCAGATCGCCGATATCGTTACCGACCGTGCGGCGCTGATCGGGGCCGCCAACACGTTGATTTTCCGAGCAGATGGCAAGATCCACGCCGATAACACCGATGGCATCGGCTTTATGGCGAACCTGCGCCAACATGCGCCGCAATGGCAGCCCGCTGCCGGTCCGGCGGCAATCTTGGGCGCCGGTGGGGCCTGCCGCGCGGTGATTGCGGCTTTGCTTGAGGCTGGCGTGCCGCAAATCCATCTCGCCAACCGCACCCGCCCCCGGGCCGAGGCTTTGCGCGCCGATTTTGGCCCGAAAGTCGTGGTTTTCGATTGGACGCAAGCCAGCGGCATGATGGAAGATTGCGCCACGGTGGTGAACACCACCTCGCTTGGTATGACCGGCAAGACCGATCTCACGATCAACTTGGACGCGATCAACCCAGGCGCCTTGGTCACCGACCTCGTTTATACCCCGCTCAAGACCGCTTTCTTGACGCAGGCCGAGGCGCGCGGCTGCACCATCGTCGACGGTCTTGGCATGCTTTTGCACCAAGCTGTGCCGGGGTTTGAGCGTTGGTTCGGCCAAAAGCCCGAGGTGGATGAGGCGACCCGCCAAGCGGTGCTCTCGGCATGAGCTTTGTTCTGGGCCTCACCGGCTCAATCGGTATGGGCAAAAGCACCACCGCGCAGATGTTTGCGGATGCGGGCATTCCGGTTTGGGATGCCGATGCGACCGTCCATCGGCTTTACGCCCCCGGCGGCGCCGCGGCCTTGGCCTTGGCCAAGGCTTTGCCGCAAGCGATGGACGCCAATGGCGGCGTGGATCGCGCGGCCCTGAAGGCGATGATCGCCGCAGATCCTAAGGTCTTGGAACAGCTGAACAGCATCGTTCACCCTTTGGTCTCTGCCGACCGCGCCCGGTTCTTGGCCGAAAGCACCGCGCCGATCGTGCTTTTGGACATACCGCTTCTTTTCGAAGGCGGCTCGGACCAGCTTTGCGACGCCGTGGTTGTCGTCACTGCCCCGCCCGAGGTGCAAAAGGCGCGTGTCCTCGCCCGAAATACCATGACTTTGGCCATGTTAGAGACGATTTTGGCCCGCCAGATGCCCGATGCTGAAAAGCGCGCCCGCGCGGATTATATCATTCAGACCACCAGCCTTGCCGAGGCCGCAAAGGCGGTTGAAGATGTGCTGGCAGATATCAGGTCCAAACATGCGTGAAATAGTTCTCGACACCGAAACCACCGGCTTTGAGCCCGAATCCGGCGACCGCATCGTCGAAATCGGCGCGGTTGAGCTCTTCAACCACATGCCCACGGGCGCGACCTATCACCAATATATCAACCCGCAGCGCCGCATGCCGGCCGAGGCTTTTGCCGTTCACGGCTTGGGCGATGAATTTCTCGCCGATAAGCCGGTTTTCGCGCAGATCGGGCAGGCTTTTCTCGATTTTATCGGCGATGCCAAGCTTGTGATCCACAACGCCGCCTTCGACATGAAATTCCTGAATTTCGAGTTGAAGAAGATGGGTCTGCCGCAGATCCCTTGGCCGCAGGCGATCGACACCCTCGCGATCGCCAAGCAGAAATTCCCCGGCTCTCCGGCCTCTCTCGATGCGCTTTGCCGCCGTTTCGGGGTGGATAACTCAAAGCGCGAAAAGCACGGCGCGCTGCTCGACAGTGAGATCTTGGCTGAGGTCTATCTTGAGCTGATCGGCGGGCGGCAGCCCGATCTGGTCTTGGCGCCGCAACGCTCACAGAAAAGTGAAACGAGCCAGGCCGCAGACAGCGATTGGCGTCCCCGTCCGCGCCCAACCCCGCTGCCCTCGCGCCTGACCGAGGCCGAGACGGAGGCCCATACCGCTTTTGTCGCCAAGCTCGGCGATGCAGCGCTGTGGTTAAAACGTCAGTAAATCAATAACTTAATCAATCCGCGTCCAGCCCGAGGGCTTTTGGTCCTTGGGCGGAACTTCGGTATATTCGGCATCGATAATGTCAGACGATCCACCCGGTTGGGCCTCACCATAGGGCCAAGCGCCGGGCTGCGGCGGGGTATAGACCTTCAGCCGCGACAGAACATGCTGCGCAAACAATGCCTGAACCGGCGGCAACAGCAGCAAAAGCCCGATCGCATCGGTCAAAAACCCCGGCAGGATCAGCAAAACCCCGGCCATCCCCATGAAAAGCCCGCGTGTCGCCCCTTCAGCCGGAGCACGCAAACCTTGCATGGTCTCGCGCATCGGCAGCGCGCTCATCCGCAGCACGCTGACCCCCAGAACGCCCGAAAGCACCACCCAGATCAGCGTTGCCCAAAGCCCGATTTCACCGCCGATCAGCACGAAAAGCGCGATCTCGGCCAAGGGCCACAGTAGAAATGCCGTGAAAATCTTCATCCTTGGGGTCCTTCGCCGCCGCGCCATGCCTTCCCCCCGGTTTACTTGACGGGGGCCGCACCCTACATAAGAGACAATCGGGGCAATCCCAAGCCACAGCCCCCCTAAACGTGGCCCCTTTTGGCGGAAGGTTTCTGAATGAATTCGATGCTACAGCTTCTGGTTTTGGCCGGGATCGCGGTTTTTCTGATCCTCAAGCTGAAGTCCGTTCTGGGCACGCGTGAGGGGTTCGAAAAGCCGCCATTGTCGATGGATGAGGCCCGCGCCCCAGTGCGACGTGAGTTTGAGGTGATCGAAGGCGGCGTTGACCGCGACATCACCGATCACGCGCCCGAAGGCTCACCCGCGGCGCATGCCTTGGCCGAGATGAAACGCGCCGAGCCCAGCTTCCAAGTTGGCCCCTTCCTCGAAGGCGCGCGCGGCGCTTATGAGATGATCTTGATGGCCTTTGAAAAGGGCGATCTCGACCAGATCCGCCCCTTCCTCGCCGATGAGGTTGAAGCCTCATTCGCCGAGGTCATCGCCGACCGTGACGCCAAAGGCCTGACCATCGAGGCAAGCTTCATCGGCCTGAAAGAAATGGCCCTGCAAGACGCCACTTTCGACGAAACCACCCGTTTCGCCGAAATCACCGTGCGCTTCGTGGGCGAGTTGACCTCGGTCGTGCGCGACAAGGCCGGCACCATCATCGAGGGCGATGCCAAAGCGATCAAACGCCAGCGCGATGTCTGGACCTTCGCGCGCCAAATGGGGGCAGCAGACCCCAATTGGCAGCTTGTCGCCACCGGCGACTGAGCCTTGCGATGCGGCTTTTGCGCAGCCTTTGTCTGGCGGTGGGGCTGATGGCCCCGCTGCCCAGCGTCGCGCAAATGCTGGAATTTGAAGCACTTGACGGCTGGTATGATGACAATCATCTGGCCGCTTTGGTGAATTTCCGCTCCACCTGCGATCTGCTCTCCGGCCCCGAATGGCAGCCTTTGTGCAAGGTCGCGGCGGATGTGCCTGATGACGAGGCCTCGGCTCGCAGCTTTTTTGAGCTGTTCTTCAAACCCGTCGTGGTCGGCGACCCGCCCGCGCTTTTCACCGGCTATTTTGAGCCGGAGTTAAGCGGCTCTCTCACCCGCACCCCCCGCTTTGCTTGGCCGCTCTACCGCCTCCCACCTGAAGGCCTGCAAGGCCAATCCCGCGCCAGCATTGATGCCGGCGCCTTGGCCGGTCGCGGGCTTGAGATCCTCTGGCTTGACGATCCCATCGACGTTTATTTCTTGCAAATTCAAGGCTCTGGCCGCGTCCGCCTGCCAGATGGTCAGGTGGTCCGCTTGGGTTATGCTGGCAAGAACGGCCACCCCTATCGCTCCATCGGGCAAGAGCTTGTTCGTCAGGGCATCTTCTCGCTGCATCAAGTTTCGGCCCAGGTGATCCGTGACTGGGTTCGCCGCAATCCCGGTCCGGGGCAAGACCTGCTGGCCCATAACCCATCTTATGTTTTCTTCCGCAAAATCGGCAACTTACCCGCTGATAAAGGGCCCATCGGTGCAATGGGCCGCTCTCTCACCACCATGCGCTCGGTGGCGATTGACCCGGCCTTCACCCCGCTCGGCGTTCCGGTTTGGATCGAAAAAGACGGTGCCAAACCATTGCGCCAGTTGATGATCGCACAAGACACCGGCGGCGCGATCAAAGGCGCACAGCGCGCCGATATCTTCTATGGCACCGGCCCCCAAGCTGGCGATGCGGCGGGCACCATCAAAGACCCCGGCCGCATGGTGCAACTTTTGCCCATCGACCGCGCCTATGCGCTGCTGCCCGAGGGCTGAACATGGCACGCCGTCGCACCCTCCGCCCGGAAGAGGCCGATCTTTGGCAAGCTGTTGCCCGCACCACCCGTGCGATGCACAGCCCCGCGCCGCCAAGCCCGCATTTGCCGCTTGAACCCGCGCCGGTCGCTCCCCCAGCGCCCAAGGCCGAGCCGCGTTTGACCCCGTTCCGCCTTGGCGAACGCCCGCTGCCGCAGCCCCCTGCGGCAAAGCCTCAGCCCGCTTTGCGGATGGATGCCCGCACGCATGACCGCATGTTGCGCGGCAAATTGGCGCCCGATAGCCGCATTGATCTGCATGGCATGACGCTGGCCCAAGCGCATGGCGAGCTCATTCATTTCATTCTGAATGCGCAATCTTCCGGCCATCGTTTGGTCTTGGTGATCACCGGCAAGGGGCGCATCGTGCATGACCCGCTGCCCCGTCCAATGGGCGCTTTGCGCCACCAAGTGCCGCATTGGCTGCGCCTGTCGCCCTTGGCGCAGGCTGTGCAACAGGTCGAGCAAGCCAACCTGAAACATGGCGGTGCTGGCGCGCTCTACGTCTACCTGCGCCGCCGCTAAGTCCTTACTGCGCCTGCTCTTCTTCCACCACATGGCGTGGCCGACGCTTGCCTTCGGCCAAAACCGTGACCGGCGCAAGAATGATCGACGTAGCGCTTTGCACCGTCAGCACCGCCCCGGGCAACAGACCAACCCGCCCTGCCGCCTCGGCCCGGAACGCGGCATCAATGTTCTGGATTCCACCCAAAAGCTGGATCAAGGCGGGCGAGGTTCCCACATTGAAATGCCCCGCCCCTTGGTTATAGGCGGCCGTGTCAAGATACGTGACCTTCAGATCGCCCACCACCGAGATATCAGTCAAATTCCCCAACCGTTCCGGCGCGCCCGAAATCCGCGACGACAGGCCCAAAATCGTGTCCCGACGGCTGCCGAAGATCAAAAACGGCTCGGGCAGCGTGCCAATCGCATGCGCTTGCAGGCGGAACAGATCCACATCCAGATCGGGTGAGATCAAGATCACCCCGCCGATCGAGCGCATCAGCCTCTTATCGCCCCGGATCGCCGCCTGCCGCAGCGTCTCCATCAAGACCGAGCTGCCCATCGAATGGCCGATCAGCACCACGCGTTGCGCCCCAGCTTCGGCCACCTCATGCAACAGCTGTTCCAAGCCATCGCGGGCAAAAAGCGCGGAATCGCGGTCGTAGACATAGCCCAAGGCTGAGCCGCGGCTTGGCCAAGCGTAATGCACCGCCACGCCCGGCACCTTCAGATCATAATGCATCTGCGCGACGCGATAGACGCTTTCGGCCATCGTATTGTTGAAGCCATGCACATAGACCACAACATCTCGTTGCTTGCGCAGCTGCATCGCAGAGCGCAGCTCTCTGCGGAACTCGGCGCCATCGGCAAATCTCTGATCCGCCAGCGTTAGGAAATCCGTGGTCGGATCGGCGCGCTTGGCATTCTTCGGCCAAGTGACCTCGCCGGTCTTCCGCTCTTTCGGCACCGAGATATCGTAGCGCAGAAAGCTTGCGCGTTCATCGCGGCCAAAACCGTAAACGCCGTCTTCCTCGCGCCGGGTGGTGCCAACAAAGACCACTTCGCGCACGGCCACCTCAGAGGCCAGCGCGGCCTTTTCCGGGGGAATTTCGTCCATTTCTAGAAATTCGCCGCGCGGCGAGCAACTGATCAAAACCAGCGAAACCAAGGTGAATTGAAGGATGCGGATCATTCCGCTAGCAATGTCGCAAAACGCGCTACCGTCAAGAGCCGAGACGGCGCCGCGAGAAATTCGCCCGCCCCTCCGGGGCACTGCGTCAGACCACCGCCAAAGCCCGGTTCTGCAAAGGATGTGCCATGACCATAACCGCTTCCGCCTCTGGCCCCCTCGCCGGCCAAAGCGCGATTGTCACCGGCGGCGCAGGCGGCATCGGTCTTGCCACCTGCCGCGCCCTTGCAGCGCTTGGGGCCGCCGTCACCTTCACCGCCCGCAGTGCCGAGAGCTTGGCCGAGGCCGAAGCCAATCTGACCGGCGTGGCAAAGGGTGTCCTTTGCGACATCACCGACAGCGCGCGCCTTGCAGAAATACTGGCCCCCGGCTTCGACATTTTGGTCAATAATGCCGCGATTATCCATCCAATCGGCCGCATCACCGACATCTCGATCGATGCGTTTTCCGCAAGCATAGAGACGAATCTCACCGCGCAATTCGCCGCGATCAAACTCGCCCTTCCTGCAATGCTTTCTAAGGGCCGTGGCACCATCGTGAACGTCTCCTCCGGCGCCGCGCATCGCCCGAAAGAGGGTTGGAGCGCCTATTGCGCGGGCAAAGCAGGCCTCGCGATGCTGACCCGCGCCGTCGCCTTGGAATATGCCGAAGCCGGCATCCGCATCTTCGGCATCGCCCCCGGTGTGGTCGACACCGGTATGCAAGTTTCGATCCGCGCCTCTGGCATCAACCCCGTCTCACAAATTCCGCGCGAAGAACTTTCCCCCGCCGTTGAGCCTGGCCAAGCCATCGCATGGCTCTGCACCCCCGAAGCCGATCCCTACGCCGGCCAAGAGCTCGACATCCGTGAGCCCGCGTTGCGCGAAGCCATCGGCCTGCCTGCGCTCTGACAGCAAAAAACCGGCCCTGCAAAGGGCCGGTTTTTCACGTGAAACAATGGCTTACAAAACGTAGCGCGAGATATCGGCCGAGCGCGCCAATTTCCCCACATTCGTCTCTACAAAGGCGGAATCGACGGTAATTTCCTCGCCGCCCCGGTCCGGTGCGGTGAAGGAAAGCTCCTCAAACACCCGCTCCATCACCGTATAAAGCCGCCGCGCCCCGATATTCTCGACCGAGCGGTTCACTTCCGCCGCAATCCGCGCCAGCGCAGCAATCCCGTCTTCTGTAAACGTGACCGCCACATCTTCGGTGCCCATCAGCCCGGCATATTGCCGCGTCAAAGCATTCTCGGTCTCGGTCAGGATCCGCACGAAATCCTCTTCCGTCAGCGGCTGCAACTCCACCCGGATCGGCAAGCGCCCCTGCAATTCCGGCAGCAAATCCGAGGGTTTCGCCACATGGAACGCGCCCGAGGCGATGAATAAAATATGGTCGGTCTTCACCGGCCCATGTTTCGTCGAAACCGTCGTCCCCTCGATCAATGGCAGCAAATCGCGCTGCACACCTTCGCGCGACACATCCGCTCCGCGCGCATCGGCCCGCGCGCAGATCTTGTCGATCTCATCCAAGAACACGATGCCATTCTCCTGCACCGCCTCCAAAGCCGCGGCCTTCACCGCCTCATCATCCAAAAGCTTATCAGCCTCTTGCCCCATCAAGATCTCGTAGCTCTGCGCCACGGTCACCTTTTTCCGCGCCCCGCGCTGACCAAAGGCCTTAAAGAGATCCTGCAGCCCCTGCATCTGGCTCTCCATGCCGGGCATATTGCCCATCATCGGCAGCCCCGCCGGCGCTTCCATCACTTCAATTTCAATCAAAGTGTCATCAAGCTCGCCCGCCTTCAGCTTGCGCCGGAACATATCGCGGGTCTGCTCGCGCGCATCCTTGCCCGCGATGATCTCAATCACCCGCTCTTCCGCCGCCCGCCGCGCCTTCTCCTGCACCTCTTCGCGCATCCGCGCCCGCGTATCCCCCATCGCGACATCCACAAGATCGCGAATGATCGAATCCACATCCCGCCCGACATAGCCCACTTCGGTAAACTTGGTCGCTTCCACCTTCAGGAACGGAGCTTTCGCCAGCTTCGCCAAACGCCGAGAAATCTCGGTCTTACCCACGCCGGTCGGCCCGATCATCAAGATGTTCTTCGGATAAACCTCATCGCGCAACGCATCCGACAGACGCTTGCGCCGCCAGCGATTGCGCAAGGCCACCGCCACAGCGCGCTTGGCCTCACGCTGGCCAATGATGAAACGGTCAAGTTCTACGACAATCTCACGGGGGGGCAGGTCAGTCATTCAGGCCTCGCATAGGGTGGCAAGCGGGACTTGCCAGGAAATTCGGGCAAGGCCTTCATCACAAAGGCCCGCAGTTGCACCCACCAGGTGCCAATCGCAGTGATCAAAGCGCCCAGCGTCATCAGAATGAACACCCAGCGGCCGTAATCGCCATCATCCCCGGCAAACCAGGCCAGGACCAAAGCGATATAGGCAATCGCCGCCGTCAGGAAAGACCGCCGGTCGATCACAAGCGCCAAAACGGTGATCACAAGCAGCGCCAGCGCCATCAGCGCCATGCCGCCACCGCTGTTCAGCAAGCTCACCGCCACGGTGTTGACCAAGGCCGGCGCCGCCAGCAGATGGCACCAAAACGCCGTCGCCGCATGCCGCCCCAAACGGTGCGGATCGCGGGTGTCAAACCACATCCCAGCCAAAAACGCCCCGACCCCAAAGACCAAGGTCGAGCTGGCAAAAATCGGGTTCTCGCTCAGATCAAACATCCCGCGCCAACCCCAATCGCCCATGACCACATCCTCAAACGAGGTTGTCGCCGCATAAATCGCCAACAAAAGCGAGATCCCGATCAAAGCCGCGGTAAAGGGCAGCCGGAACCGCCGATACCAGCCCGCCAGCGCCGCCGCCGTCAGCACAAAGGTCAAAACCCCAACCGCGCGGACCGAGATCGCCATCTCGCTCAAAGCCGTGGCAAAGAAGATCGCCACCCCGCCACCAAAGGCCGAGGCCAGCACCATCGAGGGCAAAGTCATCCGCCGCTTCAGCGTGAAATAGCGCGCCCACCACCAAGCAACCCCAGCCGCAATCAGCGGCACCAAAGTCAAAAGCGCAAAACCGCCAAACCAACTCAGCATCGCCGTCACACCTGACAGCAGGATCACCAAACCGATCGAGATGAAAATCTCTGAAAATCCACGGAAAAACTCAAAGGGCTCATCCTCCGCCGGCATCACCGCCCGCGTCCCCGCCCTGCCCTCGGCCAGCACCCGCAACCGTGCCGCCTGCGCCTCGTCAATAATCCCCGCCGCCACCGCAGCCCGCAGATCCTCTGGCGTCATGGCAGCACTCCCTTCCTCATTTTCTGTCTAAAAATATCCCGGGGGGCGCGGGGGGCTGGCCCCCCGCCCGCTGGCCCAAAAGCCTTACGGCTTGCGAACCCGCTCCACGGTCAAATTCCCATTGGTATAAACGCAAATATCGGCCGCAATCGCCATCGCCTTGCGCGCCACCTCTTCCGCCGGCATCTCGGTCAGCATCAACCCGCGTGCCGCCGCCAAAGCGTAATTCCCGCCCGAGCCGATCGCCGCCACATCATGCTCCGGCTCCAAAACATCACCCGCGCCGGTGATGACGAACAAATCCGCCCCGTCCGAGACGATCAGCATCGCCTCAAGATTGCGCAGATATTTGTCCAACCGCCAATCTTTCGCCAGATCCACGCAAGCCCGCGCCAATTGCCCGGGGCTGGCTTCCAGCTTCTTCTCCAGCCGCTCAAGCAAAGTGAAGGCATCGGCGGTCGAACCCGCAAAGCCGCAGACCACATCATGCCCGCCAGCCGACAACCGCCGCACCTTGCGCGCCGTGCCTTTGATCACCGTCGGGCCCAGGCTCACCTGCCCGTCACCCGCAATCACCACCTCACCGCCGCGGCGAATGCCAAGGATCGTGGTGCCATGCCAACCGGGGAACTTGTCTTCGGCCATCGGGGTCTCCTTCATCTCCCCCCTATATGGCGCGCGCACCCGCGCCGCACAAGCAAGGGGGTGATTCGAAATGGCATGGTTAACGTGACCCAGCCCAGCACAGGTCAGGCGGAAAGCCAGACCAAAGCCATACGTTAGCCATACCAAAACCAGATATGAAAAAGGCCCCACGAGGGGGCCTTAATGTATCGTTCTCAAGGGCTTAGCCCAAAAGATCAGATCGCCGACTTGATCCAGGTTTCCAGCGCCGCTTTCGGAGCCGCCCCAACCTTGTTCGAGACAACCTGGCCGTCTTTGAACAGGAACAATGCCGGGATGCCGCGCACGCCCAAAGCCGCCGGGCTGTCGGGGTTGGCGTCAACATCGACCTTCACGATCTTGACCTTGCCGGCATATTGCTCGGCCAATTCTTCAAGCGCCGGGCCAATTTGCCGGCAGGGGCCGCACCATTCGGCCCAGAAATCCACCACCACCGGGATGTCCGATTGGCGGACTTCGGCGTCAAAAGTGGCGTCGGTGACGGCGACAGTGTTCGCGCCCATGATCAGCTCTCCTGATGGCAGAATTCCAAGGCCTGAACCTAGGTGGCGGCCTCGGCATCGTCAAGGTGCAGCGCCGCCGCACCACTAGAGATAGCGGAGCGTTCCAGTGCCAACCTCACGATATCGCGATCTATTGCCATCAGGCTCTGGCTCTCGGTCCAAAGGATCGCCACCTCAATCCGCCGCCCGGGATAAAGCGCCTCCGCCGCATGGGCATAGGCGCCGAGCTGCCGCAGATAGCCTTCCGGCACATCTAAGGCCGATTGCGGAACCTGTTGATTGGACTTGTAATCCACCACCAAAAGCCGCTCCGGGCCGATCACCATCCGGTCAATGCTGCCCGACAAAATCCCGCCATTCCACTCCATAGCAAAGCCCACCTCGGCCAGCGTCTCCGGCCCAAAGATCTCGGCCAGGTCTGGCTTCGCAATCAGCGCCTCAGCCACGGCAGCCAGCTCGGGCGAGACCTCCCCCAGCATGGCACGATCCTCGGCCGCAAGGCTCGGGAAACGCTCAAGAAATTCATGCAGCAACACGCCGCGCCCCAGCGCATCCGGATCCCCCGCCGCCTCGCCCGGCAAGGTCTTCACCCCGCCGAGTTTCGAAGGTGAGAACTCCTGCAAAGCCTCAGGCCCCGGCGCCACCGCCTGCAGCGCCCAACCGGGCAAGGTGGCCAGCTCCGTCCCTGCCACAGGCTTCACCTGCGGTGCGACCCATTCCCCCATCTCATGCCGCATTCGGCCGTCTAAATAGGGCTGCAAAGGCAATGACTTAGCCGCCTCTAGCAGCATACCATACCACGACCCCTCCCCCGCCTTGCCCGAGGCCGCAACGATCAACCAACCCCGCGCCCGCGTCACGGCAACGTAAAGCAAGCGCAAGGATTCCGCCTCACGCACCGCCTTGCGCGCCTCATTCGCCTCCCGCTCCATCGCGGTGGCCTCATCCTTCGGTGCCAGCCAAAGCGGCGGCGCCGCTTCCGGCACCACGACCGGATCCTCATTCGGCGCGCGCCGATCGCCGGTATCCGGCAGGATCACGATCGGTGCCTCAAGCCCCTTGGCACCATGCACCGTCATCACCCGAATGCGGTGGCCCTCACTCTCGGCCTGCCGCTTCGCCACCACCTTGCCGCTGTCCATCCACACGAGGAAACCGGTCAGCCCCGGCACATCAACTTGCTCAAAGGCCAAGGCCTGCGACATCAGCTCATCCAGCCCGTCCGCCGCCTCTTCTCCCAACCTTCCCAATAGCTTACGCCGCCCGTCATGGCGGGTCAGGATGCGGTCGATCAGCTCGAAGGGGCGCAAAAACTCGGCCTGTTTGCGCAGATCATCCAGCACGGCGCGGATCTCATCCAAGCCCTCGGCATCGCGCAATCGCTCCCAGAGAAAGCCCTTGCGGCCATGCGCCAGCCGGAAAAGCCCATCCTCCGAAAGCCCCAGCAAGGGCGAGCGCAGCGCCGCCGCCAACGATAGATCATCCTCGGGCGTGTCCAGAAACCGCAAAAGCGCAAGGACATCCTTCACCGCCAACTCGTCGCTCAACACCAGCCGGTCCGCCCCGGCGATCTGCAAGCCTTGCATCTTGCAAGCCCGGATCACCTCTTGGAACAAAGCCGCGCGCCGCCGCACGAGGATGAGGAAATCCCCCTCATGTACCGCGCGCCGCTGCCCCCGGTCCAGGATCTGCTCACCCCGGTCGATCATCTGTCTGATTTCTATAGAGATTTGCCGGGCCAGCTGCACATCGGCGCTTTCTTGGCCGGTGCGGTCCTCGGGCTTATACCACTCCCCTGCTGCCTCAGCTTCGGGTGGCGTGACGACGGGCCAGAAGTCCACCCTGCCCGGCAGATCGCCGTGGAAGGCCACATGCTCCACCGCGCCGCCCATTGCCGCCTGCCGCTCGGGCGGGAAGCAAAGGTCGACCAACCGCAAAATCGCCGGAGAGGAGCGGAAGGAATGGATCAACGGCCGCTCATTCAACGCCAGCCCAGCCTCTTCAAAGGCCAACCGGAAGCGGTCGCGCATCGCGTCAAAGGCGGTCACATCCGCGCCTTGGAAGGAGTAGATCGATTGCTTTTTGTCGCCCACCACAAAAAGGGTGCGCGGATCGTCATGACTGCCCTCACCCGCAGTGAACTCGGAGGTAAGCAGTTGAATCAACCGCCATTGTGCCGGGCTGGTGTCCTGCGCTTCATCCACCAAAACATGGGAAATCCCGCCGTCGAGGCGGTAAAGCACCCAAGCCGAAAGCGAAGGATCGGTCAAAAGCTCGGTCGCAAGCGTGATCAGATCGTCAAAGTCGAGCCAACCGCGCCGCTCTTTTGCAGCGTGATAGCGCGCCAAAAACGCGCGGGCAAAACGGTGCAGCGCCTCGGTCCGGCGCAGGAGATTGAGTGCGATCCGCCCTGCCCTTGCGGCCTCAACCCGCAGCATCAAAGCGTCGAGCCGATCCATGTAAGCGGCGGCGGTCTTCTGCATGCCCTTGGTCGGGAAACTGCCCACTTTCGCCGCCAAAGGGTTCTTGGTCTCCGGCCCCGAGATGAAAAGCCCCTCAAGCACCGCCAAAGTCGCCATGCTGGGCTGCAAAGGCAAAAGCGCTGCGATCTTGCGGCCCGCTTTGCTGTCATTGCTGCCGCCCGTCAGCAAAAGTGGCGCGAGATCGGCCAGAAGCTCGCCCTCACCGCCCAAGAAAACGCTGGCGAGGAGGGTTTCTTCGTCCAGCCCCGGCGGCACCGAGATTGCGTCACGCAGCGCATCGCCTTCAGGCGCGGTCATAAAATCAGCACGGGATGAGATGATCACCGGCAGCAGTTTCGCCAGATCGCCACCCAGAGCCATCAGTCGCTCCAGCGCCGGGGCGTCATGGCTAAGTGCGAGATCTTCAAGGATTTCTTCGCGCAACAGCAAAGCTGAGCGGTCATCGATCTCGGTGAAACCGGGGCTAACCCCCGCCTCCAAAGGAAAGCGGCGCAACAGGGCGGCGCAGAAGCTGTGGATGGTCTGGATCCGAATACCGCCGGGTGTCTCGATCGCTTTGGCGAAGAGTTGCCGCGCTTGGGCCAGCTTCAAGGGCGTCAGTCCCTCGGCCTCGCCCAGCTGCGCCAAAGAGTGCTGCAACTCGGCATCGGTGGCCATGGCCCAACTGCCCAAGGTCTTGAAAAGCCGGTTCTGCATCTCGGCGGCGGCGGCTTTGGTATAGGTCAAGCAGAGGATCGACAATGGCTCGGCCCCGCCCAGCAAAAGCCGCGCCACACGGTCGGTCAGCACCCGCGTCTTGCCTGAGCCCGCATTGGCAACCAACCAAGTATTGGCTCCCGGATCCGCCGCAACGATTTGATTTCGTGAGGCTTCATTCATTCTTGGTCACCCAGATCTTCCGGCTCAGCCGCATCGGCGATGCTCCATTCGCCCAGTCGCGACAGGTGGTCAAAATCCCCCTCCCAAGCCGAGGCCACCGCTGCCCGCTGGGCGGTGAAGCCCGTCGCCGGGTCAAGGTAGGTTGAAAGCAGCGCCTCCAACTCTTCGCGCAGCTGATCAATCGCGGGCTCGGTCAGTTCAGCCCCGCGCTCTTTCAGTCCCGGCTTCATCGATTGATAGGTGATCCGCGTCGCCACCCTTGGCCCCAGATCTCCAAAGGCCCCGCCCAAAGCCATTACGGCGGCCAGATGCAGCTGCTTGCGATGCTGCTTCATCTCGGGCTCGCTGGGCGGCTCTCCTGTTTTGTAATCAATGACATGCAGGTTGCCATCGGGCAATACGTCGATGCGGTCGGGCTTTCCGGTGAGCGTGAAATCCGGCCCTTTCAGATGCAGCGCGGCTTTGGTTTCCAACAGCACCGGATGGCTGTCACGCCGCAAAGTGGCGGTGGCGAAGGGCAGCGCGATGCGGCGCATCCGCGCCAGCCAATCGGCGCGGGCGACGGGCCAAGGCACCTCAGCCTCCAAGACGCGCTCGGTGATTTGCAGCAAGAGATCGGCGGCCGCTTCGGGGTCTTGCGGCAGGGGGCTGATGCGCAGGAAATCTTCCAGCACCTGATGCACCACCTCGCCCCGCAGCCGGAAATCTGCCTCTGGGCGCAAGGGGTTAAGCGCACGAAGCCGCAGAACCTCTTCGACATAGATGTCGTAAGGATTGGTCACCAGCCGCTCAATCTGCGTGATGGATAGCTTGCGGGGACGGGCTTTTAAGGGCGGTCGGGGCGAGGGGCGGCGGGCCGGGGGCAGGCCCGGCAAAGGCGCGTCCAAAGCCTCGGCCAGCTTCAGGTAATGCTGGCCGCGTGCTTGCATCGCTGCAAGCGCCTCGGGGCCATGGGTCGCGGGCAGGCCGGACAGCAGGTTTACCAAGCGGTTCAGCCAGCGCGAGGCAACGGTTTCGGCCTCGGCGTCGCGCAAGGCGCGCGTCAGAATGACCTTCGGCCCCGCCACGGCGATCTGGAAATCATGCGCCGAGAGACCGACTTTGCGTTCCGGCAGTAAAAGTCCCGCGTCGCGCCGCAACCGGCGGTTCAGCCAAGGGTCGGAGGCGGGGGTTTCAGGCCAAGCACCCTCGGTCAGCCCGCCCAGAATGACCAGCCCAGCACCTTGGATCCGGGCCTCTTGCACGCCAAGGATCTGCACGCGCTCATCGGTCAGAACCGCGCTGCGGGCTTCTTCTTTCGACAGAATCGCGGCCAGCAGCGGCGGGTAATCCATCGCCGAGAGAACAAGCCCTTCAGGCGCTTCGGCCCGAAGTTTATGCATGACTTCAAGGGCTTTCTCGCCGGTTTCTTTCTCCCAAAGTCTGCCACTGCCCGTGGGGTCGATCCCACGCGCCAGCTGTTTCGCCAAGCCCAAATGGGCCGTCACCAACTGGGGCAGGGGCGCGCGATGGGTGGTGGCCGCCGTCTCAAGAAACGCGGCCACGGCCAGGCCCCAAGCGAGAGCGTCTGGATCGTTCTTTTTGGCGGCAAACGCTGATGACCAGTCGCGCACAAAGCTGGCATCGGGGAAGGCCGGGCCGCGCTTGCGCAGGTGCAGCTCTACCTCGCGCGTCAGCCGCAAATGCGGGCCGCGGCCGGTGCCGGAATGGGTCAGCGGGTGTTTCAAAAGCGCCAGCAGCCGGTCCAAAGTCAACGGCGCGGCCATCGCGCCCGCCACCAGCCGCAAGAACCGCCCGGGCGCGGTTTGCTGCAATGGTTGGCCGGCGGAATCGTCGGGACGGATGCCCCAGCGGTCAAGCAATGCCGCCACACGCCGCGTGAGATTGCGGTCGTTTGAGACCAAACTGGCGGATAGACCCTGTTCAACCGCTTCACGCAGAGCCAGCGCCACGGCGGCGGCTTCAGCACGGGGCGAGGGGGCCTCGATCAGGGTCAGCCCCTTGGTCGCGGCGATCAGATCGCCCAAAGCGGGGCCATCTGAGATCCATTGATCTGTCACGGGCGCAGGCCGCAAAGCCAATGAAATGAGGTGGTTGCGGGCAGAGTCGGCCGGAATGTCTTCGGTCCAAAGCCCGACATCGCCTTTGCGCATTTCAAGCGCGTGCAAAAGCCCCGCGAGCCGGAATTGTGGATGCGCCTCATGCACCAGCGCGTCCTGCATGCCCGTCCAAAGCGCCTCGGGCATGTCAAAATCGAAGCCGGGCAAAACGACCGCGCCCTGCGGCAGCTGGGCCACGGCTTGCATCATCAGCGCCGTCGTCCCGCGCGAGCCGGTGGAGCCAGCCAGCAGCACCGGCGCCTCGGGCGGCAAGGCTTGCCAGCGCGCAATTTGCCGCTGCACCGCTAGCCTTTGGCGCGCCTCGCCATCGGGGCGGGCGTCATGGGCGAAAAACCCTTCGGCCAGCGCGATAAAGCGTTGTGCGCGTCCCCAATGCGCCGAATGGCCCGAGACATCGAGGCTGGCCAGCGCCTCGGGGCTGATCCCTTCGCTGCGCATCTCATCCATCAACCCGGCCAGACTGTCGGCAAGGTCAAAGAGCGCCGAGCGCGGCGCAAGTGTCGGATCTGCAACCAAAAGCCGCTCAATCAGCACGGCGAGTTCCAGCCTGCGGCCCAAAGAGGAGAGCGTCGGCTCAATCCCCGTCAGCAGCGGATCACCGGCCAAATCGCCAATGAGGGGCAATTTCGGCAGAAAACTGGCGCCGCGTTTGGCAAATTCCTGCTGCACCCGCCGCCGGATCCGCGCTGTGTTAAGATAGATCGTGACCCGCGCCAAAGCCTCGGGCGGTTGGCCTTGCAGCCGCGCCAAGAGGCCATCGACCAGTCTTTGTGGAAAGTCGACACCGGGTGGCAGGCCGAAGACACGGGGCTGCATGGAGGAGGGGGGGAAGATCATTCTGCCAACATCGCCTCTGCCGCGGCCAAGCCTTCGGGGCTGCCAACATCGCACCATGCGCCATCCCAGACCAAGGCAAAAGCGCGGCCTGCGGCGATCATTTCGTTCCAGATGACGTTGAGCGAGAAAACATCCTGCGGCCAAGTGGCAACGGGTGCGGTTTTTAGCACCTGCGCGCCCAGATAGACGACGCCGGGCCGGCCTGCGGCGCGGGTGATGCGGCCGGAGTCGTCCAGCGTGAAATCAGCCGAGGCGCCGCGCCCTTGCACAAGCTCGGCCTTTTGCACCAGCAAAAGCGCATCCATCTTGGCCGGATCCCATGCGGCGCGCAGAGCTTGCAAAGGGTTCGGGCCGCGCCAAACCGCATCTGGGTTCAACGTCATCACCGCACCGCCGGGCAGTTGGGGCAGGGCGCGTTTTAGGCCGCCTCCGGTCTCAAGGATTACGCCGGTTTCGTCACTGATTTGGACATTGCGGCCCGCCAGATGGGCGTGGATCATCGGCGCAAGGTAATGGGTGTTAACGACAATCGGCGCGCAACCGGCGGCTTCGGCCAGATCCAACGCACGGTCCAGAAGCGGACGGCCCAGCACCGGGATCAGCGGCTTCGGCCGGTCAGCCGTCAGCGCGCGCATCCGCGTGCCGAAGCCAGCCGCAAAGATCATCAGGGGGAGCGTGTTGCGCATTGGGCGGTGATCCGGTTGAGATTTTCTGTCGTGGGTTCGGGAAGAAGGCGCAGGCAGATGCGGCGCAACTCGGCCAGTTCCGGATGGGCGAGGTTGCGCATCAACTGTTCCCAAACGCGAGGGATCAAAGCGACATAACCGGGTTTGCCACTGACAAGGCAGAGCCGGGCGAAGATGCCGATGATCCGCAGTGCCCGTTGCGCACCGATGACGGCATAGCCAGCCTTGATCTCTTCAAGGGTAAGGCCTTTGGCTTGGGCGAAGCGGGACAGACCTTGCGCTTCGGTCGCCCGGGCCACGTCGCGGCGGGCATCTTGGAGCAACGACACAAGGTCATAGCCGGGTTGGCCAAGCTGAGCCTGTTGGAAATCCAAAAGACCAACGCGCGCCACGTCCTTGCGTTCGGGCAACCAGATGAGATTGCCGGCATGGTAGTCCCGCAAGAGGAGAACCCGCGCGCCATCGGCATGGTCGCATAAGGTCTGCGCCAGAACGGCAGTGTATTCGGCGGCATCCACGGGGCCTTGAATGGCCGAAGCGTAGAATTTCGGTGCAAATCCAGCGGCTTCAGCCCAATCTTGGGCTGAGAAATTGGGCAGGTTTTGCGGAGGCGCGGCGGCCTGCAGGACCAGCAAGACATCGATCGCGGCATCGTAAAGCTGCGGCTCAACTGCGGGGTTCTCTGCGAGAACATGGGTGAAAAGCGCATCCCCCAGGTCCTCTAGCAGCAAAAGCCCACGCTCTGGCATGGCTTCGATCACCTGTGGCGGCGACAGACCAAGACCCGCCAAATGCGCGCCAATCCGCAGGAAATCGGCGGTGTCATCGGCGGGGCCGGGTGGGCTGTCCATCAGGACGGCGCGGCGATCACCCATAACAAGCCGCTCATAACTGCGGGCCGAAGCGTCTCCGGCCAAATGGCTGCGCTGGGCGGTCGACCAGCCTGATTGGTGCAGGAATGCAGTTTTCTCAAAGGCGCGTTCGTTCATGGCATCTGCGCTTTCAGGGCTGCAAGGCGGGCAGCGTCTAGACCTGTCAGCTGAGCCAGCCGCGCGTCGCCTTGCGGGGCCAGCACCAGACGAAGCGGCGCTTGTGGCAGATAGGGGCCAAGGCGGTCAGGCCATTCAATGAGTGAAATGGCAGTCTCCATCGCCTCAACCAGCCCCAGTTCGACCACCTCATCGGGGTCGCTCAGCCGGTAAAGATCGGCGTGCCAGATCTCGCAATCGGGGCCGTCGTAGACCTGCACCAAGGTGAATGTGGGCGAGGGCACCTCGGTCTCTTCGCCGCAAAGCGCGCGGATTGCGGCGCGGGCGATATGGGATTTGCCTGCGCCGATCGGGCCTTCGAGCAATAGGCAATCGCCAGAACGTAAAAGTTGCGCCAAATGCGCGCCAAAGCGGCTGGCTGAGGTTTCATCTTCCAAAAGGAAGGCGGCGGGAGTGGGGACTGGCATGGTGCGACTCTATCTGGGCCACCGCCAACCGCAAGGTGAATGGCGCAAGGGTCAGGCCAAGAGAACGGCTTTGCTGGCCCGATCTTCGTCCGTGCGCGGCTCAATCCCCAACTTTTGCGCGGCAAAACTGACCAAGGTCGCGCCATGCGGCAGCGGTGAGACCCGGCAAGTCAGCGCGCGACCGTCGAGCAAGCGCAACTCACCCTCCCAAGGGTCTCTCTCACCCAAGGCGCCGATATAGGCCAAAAGATCGTTCCAAAGCAGGGTCGTGGCCGTCAGGTGCCGCCAAGTTTCCACAGCTGCAACCTTGGCTGCGATACCCAAGGGCGGCGGTTCGGGTGGCCCCCAAAGCGCCAGATAGGCGCGGTTCGTCATCGCCAGATTGCCATCTTGCGAAAAGACCGCAATCGCATCTTCCATCGCGTCAATCACCCCAAGACCAAGGTCGAGATCGGCGCGGTAGCGGCGCGTGCGCATCATCTCATGCGAGATATCTTCAAAGAGAAAGGCCAAGGCGCCATTGGGGTGAGGCCGTCCGGTGACGCGCCACGTCTGACCTGAGGGCAGGCTCCAGACCTCTTCATAAAGGCCCTGCGCGGCGGCAGCCTCAACCGCTGTCATCTGTTTGCGCCAGCTGCGATAATCCCGCGGTTCTGGGATCATCGAAGAGTTGCGCATCGCATCAAGCATGGCGCTGAGGCTGGGGCGGCTGATCAGAAACTCGGCCTTGAGCCCGGTAAGATCGAGGAGCGCTGGGTTGAAAAGCTGCAACACCCGGTCGCGGTCAAAGATCGCCAGACCGATCGGCAGTTGGGCGAAGGTCTTGGTCAGGGTCTGCATAAATTCACGCAAAGTAACCTCGGACTGCACCAGTCGGTCGGCGGGCAGGGCGAAGAAGAGGGTTTCATCGCCAAAGGTTTCAGCGGTCAATTCATACCAATGCAGCGTGCCACCCAACCGCACTGATTGCCGCAATGGTCCCGATTTTGGCAGCTCAGCCGGGGCGAAAATACGCGGCAGAGGCCAAGTAAAATCCTCACCCGGTGGCAGGGTTTCAGCGGCGGCCAAGAGATAAGCCGCATTGGCCCAGATCACTTGGCCGTCGCCGCGCAAACGCCAAACCAGAGCAGGCAGCCGCGCCAGCACATCGCGCATAGCGCCTAGTTCATGCTGAAGCGCAATATCGGTGGGCGCGTCGCGTCCGGGTCGGCGCTGTTCGGTATCGGCGTCGATCAACGTCACCCGCGCGAGCCCGCCAAGATATTCCGCCCGTAGCACCAAAGGCGGCTCAAGATCCTCGCGCGAGCAAAGGACAAAGCGCCCTTCGCGTTGCAATCCTGCAATGCGTAGACCAAAGCTGGGGAACATTGGCTCAAGCCGGGACAGCAAGTCAAACCAAGGGCCCTGTTCGCTGCCCAAAAGCATCTTGCGAGCGGCGGCAGTGGCATCCACCAAATCCTCGCCATCAAAGAGAAAGACCGTGGTTTCCGTAGGCTGCGCGAAGATTGAGCCGACTATGTTTTGGCCTGCGGGCTTTGCCAAAGCTGCAAGCGCACAAAGACCTGACAGAGCAAGTAAGATAGCGGTCGTGACCAAACCAAGGGCGAAAGACAGCTCAGCATCCATAACAGGCCCCCAAACCGCACCATTTGATAAAAGTCTTGAACCTAAGCGCAGTTTAGGTGCCGACCGGTTAACCGCAGGTTAAAAAATGTAGGGAAAGTTCAAGTTTGCGGCGGGGGGGAGCTTAGGCTTGGAAGGGCAGGTTGGGCGCGCCGGTCAATCCGGCGGGCGCTTCAAGTTGCGCCAAGGGCCAAACAGCCTGGACCACAGCGCCGCACCGCTCGGGCCGCTCTTCGGGGCTGAGAAAGGGGTCGGCGGCATTGGCGAAAGTCATCTCTGCGCCAGAACGCTCGAGCAGGGTTTTGGCGATGAACAAGCCAAGCCCCATGCCTTCATATTCGGGGCGCTGTGGGTCGTCTTGCTCGTGCCGGCGGCGGCGCATGAAGGGGTCGCCGATGCGGCCAATGAGATTGGGAGGGAAGCCCGCGCCATTGTCGATGATGCGGACGGTGATGCTATCTTCGGTCCATTCACCCTCAACCCAGACCGTTGAGGCGGCGAAGTCGACGGCGTTTTGCACCAGATTGCGCAGCCCGTGGATCACCTCGGGCAAGCGCAGAACGGTGGGTTGTTTGGCCAAAGCGCCCGCCCCCGGAACCAGATGGAAATGCACGGCTTTGCCACGATTGGCATGGGGTTCGGCGGCCTCGCGCAAAAGCTGCTCAAGCGGGGTCTGATGGAGTTGCAGATCGTCTTTGCCCGCCCGTCCCATGCCGCGTAAAATATCGCGACAGCGATCAGCCTGACTGCCGATCAGCTGTACATCTTCAAGCAGCTCGGGCTGGTCCTGCAATTCAGCCATCAACTCTTTGCTGACAAGTTTAATGGTGGCCAAAGGCGTGCCCAGCTCATGCGCGGCGGCAGCGACCACACCGCCAAGGTCGGTTAGCTTTTGCTCGCGTGCCAGCGCCATTTGTGTGGCCAAAAGCGCATCCGCCATCGCCCGCATCTCGGCGGCGATCCGGTGGGCGTAGAGGCCCAGAAAGCCCACACCCACCACGATCGAGAGCCAAAAGCCAAAGCCGAAGAGCGGCGGCACCGTCAGCTCATGCCCATCGGCGTAGAGGATGGGCACATGCACCAAGGCCGCCGCCGAGGTGGTCAGGATCGCCGCCGTGCCTAGGATCACCGTGGTCCGCAGCCCCAAGGCCGAGGCGGAAATCGTCACAGGCGCAATCAGCAAAAGCGCAAAGGGATTGGTCAGCCCGCCCGTAAGGAAGATCAAAGCCGCCAACTGCGCCATATCGAAGAGAAGGAGCAGGAGCGACTCCAGCTCATTCAAACGACGATTTTCCGGGAAAATGAAGATGCTGACCAGATTGGCGATGATCGAGAGGCCAACCACGGCGTAGCAGGGGCCAAGCGGCAAGATCAGCTCAAAATATCGGTCGGCCACGGTCAGCGCAGCAATCTGGCCAAAGATCGCCATCCAGCGCAAAAGGATCAGCGTGCGCAGCCGCAACCCCGGCGATCCCGGCCTTGGGCGGGATTTCGCGGGCGACAAAATCGAATTGGGGGTGCGCTGCATTGTCTGATTGCCGATGCATTGGAACAAGGCGCATTGTTAGGGCCGAGGCAGTGTGTGAACAAGAGGACGCGAGAATGGACAAAACTTGGGCAATGGTCGCGACGGGCGTGGTTGTCGCGTTTCTTGGCGGTACCGCGGGCTATTTGGTGCTGAACAGCTCGGGCGATAATGCCTTTGCGCAATGTCCTTCGGGTCAGGCGGGTGCCTCGATTGGTGGGCCATTCACCTTGGTCGACGGGGCCTCGGGCAAGACGGTGACTGAGGTTGAGGTGATCGACCGACCAACTTTGGTCTATTTCGGCTACACGATGTGCCCGGATGTTTGCCCGATGGATATGATGCGCAACGCCGAGGTTGTGGATCTGATGGAAGAGCAGGGCAAGGATCTGAAACTGGCCTTTATCACCGTAGATCCAGACCGCGACACCGCACAGGTCGTGGCTGATTTCGCGATGAATCACCACCCCAAGGCGATTGGTTTGACCGGCACGGAACAGCAGATCAAAACGGCCGTTAATGCTTACCGCGCGTATTACAAACTGGGTGATCAAACGGATGAATATTACACCGTCGATCACAGTTCTTTTACCTATCTGATGTTGCCAGGGACTGGTTTGGCTGACTTTTACCGGAATGGCGCCCCTGCGGAAGAGGTGGCCAAAGGTGTTTCGTGCTTCCTTGAGGCGCAAGGCAGTTAAACAAGTCTGGGTTAATTTGACCCGATGGGGCTTGGGGTCTAGAAGGCGGCGCGCGTTTAGATGACGGGCTTGGTGAAAAGGGAAAGCGTATGACGGATGAGCTGTCTGCCCAAATTGGGCCTGATCGCACCTTGTTGCTGGTTGACGATGACGAGCCCTTTCTAAAGCGTCTGGCGCGCGCGATGGAAAAGCGCGGCTTTGTCACCGAAACCGCTGAATCCGTGGCCGAGGGCAAGCAGATCGCCCATTCCCGCCCGCCCGCTTATGCTGTGGTTGACCTGCGGCTTGAGGATGGCAATGGGCTAGATGTGGTTGAGACTTTGCGCGAGCGTCGGCCCGATTGCCGCATCGTGGTCTTGACTGGATATGGCGCAATTGCCACCGCCGTTGCCGCAGTGAAATTCGGAGCGATCGATTATCTCTCAAAGCCGGCAGATGCTGATGATGTGACAAATGCGCTGCTGGCGCGGGGTGATGTCATGCCCGCACCACCGGAAAATCCGATGTCGGCTGACCGGGTGCGATGGGAGCATATTCAGCGCGTTTTTGAGATGTGCGACCGCAACGTTTCTGAAACTGCCCGTAGGTTGAACATGCATCGGCGCACTTTGCAGCGGATATTGGCAAAGCGCAGTCCTAAATAAGTTAAATCCGTCATTGGAACATTGCACGTGTCAGACAATTGGAGTATCGCAACTTCCAAAGGCGCGAAAGGATACCCCATGTCAGTAGATTTGCACTCGCTCTCGCTGAAAGAGCTGAAAGACCTGCAAAACCAAGTCACGAAAGCTATCTCCAATTTTGAAGAGCGCAAGAAAGGCGAAGCGCGGGCTGAGCTTGAGTCGCGCGCACGTGAACTGGGCTTCTCGCTTGCTGATTTGACCGCTGCTGCGCCGGTGGGCCGCAAGCGTGGTATTGCAGCTCCGAAATACCGCAATCCTGCTGATGCTTCCGATACTTGGACCGGCCGTGGCCGTAAGCCGCGTTGGTTCATCGATGCCCTGCAAAGCGGCAAATCGGCTGATGAACTCTCGATCTGAAAGCTCTTTGATTGAGTTTTTTACACGGCGACCTTTGGTTGCCGTGTGATATCATTCCAGAGTGCATCGGTTGTGGAAGCTTCTAGGTCTGGGCCTATGCTTCAAATGATCAAGCAATTGTAGTTGGCGTTTCGCTTTAATCCGAAATGTCCGATTTTGCTGCCCTCTGCTCATCTGTAACGATGTTCAAAAATCTGTCTGGGCAGGGTGTCCTGTCTCGATGGTTTGCCAATCAGGCCAAATTTTCAATCAACAGAACTTTTGATGGTAATCCCGTCGCAGAAGATTATTCTTCAGCGCATCCCTTGGCTTTGATGACCTTATTAAATGTCATCGACCAATGGCCTCTATTGCCTAAGCGCATGCAGCCAGCAGGGTGGCATGGCGCGCGACGAAGTCCTCTCGCACCTGTGCGGGCGGACGTAGTTTGATCTCCAGCCCCCTCAGGACGATATTGGCCTGACGCCCAAAGAGCTTATTCGCCTCCGTTTGCGAAAAACCGGCGATCTGCACGGCCTCTAGCCAGGCCGAGGTGCGATCGGCGGCCTTTATCTGCTGCTTGATCGCTGTGGGCAAAATCGCGGGTAGGCCAAAGCGCAGATGAACCGCTGCGGTGAGCCGTTCGTCCAATGCCGCATAGCTACCCCCAATTGCCGACTTGACCGGGCTGATCATGTCGCCGATGACATATTCGGGCGCATCATGCAGCAAAGCCGCCAGCTGCCAACGCGCCGCAATGCCTGGGTTGCTGCGCGTAAAGATTTCCTCGACCAAAAGTGAATGCTCGGCCACTGAATAGGCCCAATCCCCCTGCGTCTGCCCATTCCACCGCGCAACGAAGGCCAGCCCGTGGGCGATGTCTTCGACTTCGATGTCCAAAGGCGCAGGGTCCAGAAGATCCAGCCGACGGCCTGAGAGCATGCGTTGCCAAGCGCGCGGCGGCTTCTTCGCAGAATTGCGTTTGGGCAAAGAGGGCTGCGGCACAGTTGGACGGTCACTGGTCATTTTCTGCTCTTGTTGTCTCATTATGCCATCAATGGTATCTGCCGGCCCATCCAAGGATCAAGGAGTGCACCGCATGGCTGCGGATTACATCGTCAAAGACATCGCGCTTGCCGGCTTTGGCCGCAAAGAGCTGACCATCGCCGAAACCGAAATGCCGGGGCTTATGTCAAGCCGCGAGGAATTTGGCGCCAGCCAGCCGCTGAAGGGCGCGCGGATCGTTGGCTCGCTGCATATGACGATCCAAACCGGGGTGCTGATCGAAACCTTGGTGGCCTTGGGCGCCGATGTCCGCTGGGCCTCGTGCAACATATTCTCGACCCAAGATCACGCCGCCGCTGCGATCGCCGAAGCTGGCGTGCCGGTTTTCGCGATCAAAGGCCAAAGCTTGGAAGAGCATTGGGATTATCTGGACCGCTCTTTCCAGTTCCCCGAAGGCGCCAATATGATCCTTGACGATGGCGGCGATGCGACGCTCTACGTTCTCTTGGGCGCGCGGGCCGAAGCCGGTGAAGAGATCATCCCGGTGCCGCAATCCGAAGAAGAAGAGGTGATCAAGAAGCAGATCGCCAAGCGTATGGCCGCAAGCCCGGGTTGGTTCACCAAGACCAAGGCTGCAATCAAGGGTGTGTCGGAAGAGACCACCACCGGCGTGCACCGCCTTTACGATCTGCACAAGAAGGGCCAACTGCCCTTCCCGGCGATCAACGTGAATGACTCGGTCACCAAGTCGAAATTCGACAACAAATACGGCTGTAAAGAGTCGCTGGTCGACGGCATCCGCCGCGCCACTGACACGATGATGGCTGGCAAAGTCGCTGTGGTTTGCGGCTATGGCGATGTGGGCAAAGGCTCGGCCGCTTCGCTGCGCGGGGCTGGCGCGCGGGTGAAGGTCACTGAAGTTGACCCGATCTGCGCTTTGCAAGCGGCGATGGACGGCTTTGAAGTCACCTTGCTGGAAGACGAAGTCGCCAGCGCCGATATCTTCATCACCACCACCGGCAACCGCGACGTGATCCGGATCGAGCATCTGCGCGAGATGAAGGATATGGCGATCGTCGGCAACATCGGCCATTTCGACAATGAGATCCAAGTGGCGGCCCTGCGCAACCACAAATGGACCAACATCAAAGAACAGGTGGATATGATCGAGATGCCTTCGGGCAACCGGATCATTCTGCTCTCCGAAGGCCGTCTTTTGAACTTGGGCAATGCCACCGGCCACCCGTCCTTCGTGATGTCGGCCAGCTTCACCAACCAAGTTCTGGCGCAGATCGAGCTGTGGACCAAGGGCGAGAATTATGCCCCCGGTGTCTATATCCTGCCCAAAGAGCTGGATGAGAAAGTCGCGCGTCTGCATCTGAAGAAAATCGGTGTGAAACTGACCGAGCTGCGTCAAGATCAAGCCGAGTATATCGGCGTGACCGTCGCAGGCCCCTTCAAGCCCGAGCATTACCGCTACTGAGGCCAAAGGCCTAAAGCTTAGACAAAGGGCGTCCCCTAGGGGCGCCCTTTTTCATTAAAGGACGGCGGTCGGGCGCGGAAAAGCCAATGTTTGGGCCTGCGTGGCACCCATGAGCCACATTGGTTGAAGTCGCAGATATAAACCTGAGTGTTTTACTTGACCTTTCCGCGCGGATACGGCAATGGCCGTGCAAGCCAGTTGTTTTCCCGCCTAGGGTAAAGCGCGCAAGCCGGATCAGCCATTCAGACACTTCGTGCCGTGCGGGCAGCCGCCGGCTTTGGCATGGTTTGCACCAGCTGATCCTAGGGGCTCGGACCTGCGCATTCACAGGTCCATCAAAGGATCTGGGGAAATGACCATAAAAACCGTAACTTCGACCACCGCTATGGCAATGTGCTTGGCCATTCTGGCCTTTCCTGCCACCGCCCAAGAGGTGGCGCCCGCCGATAGCCTTTATCTCGGCCGGATCATCATCGGCTATTCCGAGGATGGCACGCCGATCTATGCTAGCGACAATACCTCGGTGATCGAGGGCGATGCGCTGACCGGTCAGGGCGGTTTTACCAAACTTGATGACGTTGTGCGCCAGACCCCGGGTGTCACCACCTTGTTGAACGCCGGCCAGCCCGGCCTCGCGGTGGCTGTGCGCGGGCTTGGTGGTTCGAAAGTCGACACCACGATCGAGGGCGTCCCGCAAAACTACCGGATGACCGCGCATAACAACTCGGACGGATTCACCTATGTCGATCCGATGCTGCTTTCGGCAATCGAGATCTCGCGTGGCTCCTCGATCACCAGCGGTGGTCTTTCGGGTTCCGTCAACATGCGGCTTCTGTCGGCCGATGATCTGGTTGAAGGCGATGAGGGCACCGGCGGTATGGTCCGGCTGCGCTACGGCGACAATGGCAAGGGTTACGCCGCACTTAGCGCTTATGGCATGAAGCGCGGCCCGATTGAGCTGGCTTTTGCGGCGTCTCGCTCCGATATGGATTCGTTCACGAATGGGGCTGGCGCGACCATCCAAGACACCGATCAAGAGGGCGGATCGGTTTTGCTGCGCGGCAAGTATAAGGTGAGCGATGCGCTGTCGCTGTCGATGATGGCGATGCATTATAAGACGAGCTACGGCTCGACCACGACCAACTTCGTGCCGGTGCCGCCGCAGATCATCTACGACATGGATGTCACCAACCAAATCCTTGATTTTGGGTTCGATTATACCGGTGATAGCGATCTGTTCGCCCTGAGCGGCAACCTCTATCTGGGCTCGACCGAGCATGTGCATGCCACCGGCAATGGCAGCGCGCTTGGTCGCACCAATGAGACCGAATCTTTCGGCTTCAACCTGAAGAACACCTCGGTTGCTGAGCTCGGCGACTGGACGCTAACCTCGACCAATGGCGTTGAATACAACCGCGACAAACTGTCGGGCCTGAATAGCACTTCCTCGGGCAGCCCATTTGGCACCAACCCGATGACCGGCAATGCCAAACGCATGGCGGTTTATTCTGAAAACGTTTTTGAAAACGGCCCCTTCGAGGTGATGTTCGGTCTGCGCTATTCGGATTACAGCCTGACGGGCTTCTTGCGTGATACGCTTAGTAACCCGGGCACCGAGATCATCAATCAATATGATCTGGACCACGACTCGCTCGATCCGAAACTGTCGTTGGCCTATCGCATCAATGACAATATCCAGCCCTATGTCTCGGTCTATCGCACCAGCCGTGCGCCCACAGCGCAAGAGGCCTTCTTGGGTGGCGGCGATGCCTCGGCCGGTCATGGCGGTTTTGTGGGCAATCCCGAGCTCAAGCCGGAAATCTCGCAAGGCTACGAGATTGGCGTGAACCTGAGCTATGATGATGTCTTCGCAAGCGGCGACACGCTGACCTCGCGCATCAACGTCTACGACCTCGAAGTTGAGAATTTCATCGTGAGCCAAGCCGGCCCAATGGGTGGCGGCATGCAATTCATCAACGTGCCGGGCAAAGTTGACAACAAAGGGCTTGAGCTGGAGCTGGGCTACGAATCCAATCGCTTCTCGGCTGTTTTGGCTTGGGCGAATTCGGATGCAAAATATGGCACCGGCCGTTTGCAACCGAAGAACGCGATCAGCGCCACTTTGGCGGGCCGTTTCTTGGATGGCGATCTGACCCTTGGCACCACGCTGACCTATAACAGTAATGGTCCGGCCTCGATCGCCTTTGAAACCACTGCCAACCGCGATTCCTATAAAACCGTCGATATCTTCGCGAGCTACAACGTGACCGAGGATTTCCGCATCGACGCCAAAATCGCCAATATCACGGATGAGCTTTACACGCCTTGGGCGGCAACGGCGAACAGCGGTGTGGGGCGCGCGGCCTATATCAGCGCCGAGATGCGGTTCTGATCCGCTGCAGCACCTGATCTAAGTGACCAAACAAGGCCGGATCTGATCCGGCCTTGTGTTTTTTCCCCTTACGACATTCAGCCTGCTTGCTATCCCCGCCGGGTGCGCCAAACTCACTGGCACGGAACACTAAGGGAGAAAAAGACATGGGCAAACGTGACGAGCTGATCGCCAAATACGCGGACGATCTGAAGAACAAGTGCAAGGTCAATCCCGATATGGATTTGTTGACCAAGGTGACGATCGGTTGTGGTCCTTCGATCTACGACAATGACGCGCAGACGGTTGCCGCCTCTGACAAGGAAGAGCTTGAGCGGATCAAGAACAACTTTCTGATCAAGAAGCTGGGCCTTACCGATGGTCCGGCGCTGATGGAGGGCATTGAGGCCGCCGTCGACACCTATGGCAAGTCCGAGCGCAATAAATACCGCGCGCCGTTCTACTACCTGCTGGTCAAACATTTCGGTCGCGAAGCCGTTTACAAGTAAGCGCGCGGCCATTGCACTTTCACGAACGGGCGGCCAAGGTGCCGCCCGTTCGTCGTTGTCGCTAGGATGCCATGTCTTCCGCTGCCAAACCCAGTCCGATTTCCCCAGAGACCACGGTTCTGCCGGTCATCCTCGCGGTTTCCTTGGGTCATCTGCTGAATGATCTGATGCAATCGCTGATCCCGGCTGCTTATCCGCTGCTGAAGGATAATCTGGCGCTGACCTTCACCCAGATCGGCTTGATCACCTTTGTCTTCCAAGGCACGGCTTCAATCTTGCAGCCTTTAATCGGGCATTACACCGACCGTCGCCCGCTGCCCTTCGCAATGACAGCCGGTATGGCCTCGACCGGGGCGGGGCTGGTGCTTTTGGCCAATGCGGTAAGCTTTGGTATGGTGCTGGTCGCGGTTGCGCTGATTGGGCTTGGCTCGGCGATCTTTCATCCAGAAGCCTCACGCATTGCGCGACTGGCGGCCGGGATGCGGCCCGGCTTTGCGCAATCCGTCTTCCAAGTGGGTGGCAATGCAGGCTCGGCCTTGGGCCCATTGGCCGCCGCATTCATCGTTTTGCAAAAGGGCCAAGCCTCGATCGAATGGTTTGCCGCCGTGGCTTTGGCGGCAATGGCGCTTCTTTTCGCTGTGGGGCGCTGGTATCAGCGCGCCGGTGCCAGCCGTGCCGCGCAACGCAAAGCCCGCGCGGCCATCATTGCACCCGAGCCTAAGGTGGTGCGCCGCGGCATGACGATCTTGATCATCTTGATGATCTCAAAATTCGTTTATTCGGTAAGCTATTCCAGCTATTATACCTTTTACCTGATCGAGCGGTTCAGCCTGACCAAGGCCGAGGCCAATCTTTGCCTTTTCATCTTCTTGGCCGCTGTCGCTGCGGGCACGATGATCGGCGGTCCGATCGGAGATCGCATTGGTCGTCGTCGCGTGATCCTATGGTCGATCTTGGGCATCTTGCCGTTGACCTTGGTCCTGCCCTTCCTGCCGCTTTACGCCAATGTGGCCGTGGCAGCTTTGGCGGGGTTGATGCTGGCCTCGGCCTTCCCGGCGATGGTGGTTTATGCCCAAGATCTGATGCCGCATAAAACCGGGATGGTGGCGGGATTGCTCTTTGGTCTGGCCTTTGGCATCGCGGCCTTTGGCGCGGCCGTTCTAGGGGTGTTGGCCGACCACTACGGCATTGTCGCAGTTTACAAAATTTGCGCGGTTCTGCCGGCTTTGGGCTTGGCGGCTTGGTTCTTGCCCGACGCAAGGCATTAAGGCCTTAGGGCAAACCACCCGCTATCGAGCGAATTGTCAGAGAATGCTTCGCACTTGGCTTTTGCCTTGGCGGGATGATTCTGGGTATGACTGATCTCAAGCAGGGCAGAAGCGCCCGGGACCTTTTCAGAACACATGCGGTGGTAAGGTAGCATGTGGGGTGGATGGAGGGTTCCGTAGGGGTGCGGGGCCCTCCAAATTTTTACCCAGCTACTCCTGCGCTGCCACCGCTCCTGTCGCGCAAATTCAAGACGCTGCGATCCTCGCGCCGAAAGGCGCTTGCACCACACCCGCCTTCGCCGCAGGCTTGCTGAAAGGGGGCGCTGGCCAAGCTCGCTCAGGGCTGTAGCTGACAGCCCCCCTTGCAGAACGGGTGATGGAGATCGGAGCGCCGGGTGTCGAAGGGCCGAGGGATTCAGTCGATTGAGATCGGCGGCCGATTGCTGGCCAGTTTGGCCCGCAGCAACGGCCCGCAAATGCTGCGCGATTTGGCGCAAGACAGCAATCTCGCCCCTGCCCAAGCCCATGCTTATCTGAGCAGCCTTTGTCGCGTGGGTCTGGTCGAGCAGGATCGACGGAGCGGGCATTACCATCTTGGCGCTTTCTCGATGCGTCTTGGCCTTGCGCGGCTGCGCACGGTGGATCTTTTCAGCCGCGCCACAGCGGTGGCCGAGCAGATGGCAGATGACACCGGCCTCTTGGTGATTGTGGTGGTATGGTCGCCGCGCGGTCCGGCAGCGGTGCAAGTGGCCGGAGGTGCCGCTCTGAACCTTGGCATCAAGCGCGGCACGTTCTTTGCGCTTCATCACACGGCGGCAGGACAGGTGTTTGCCGCTTGGCCCCCAAATGCGGCTTGCAATCCGGTCGATCCCGCCGATGTCGCGCTGGCAGAGGTGGCCCGCGCGCGCGGCTATGGCTTTGCCATTGGCAACCCAATTCCAGGGATCACCGCTTATTCCGCGCCGGTTTTCGATCAGCAGGATCAGCTGGCACTGGCCCTGACCATCGCCGGCCGCAGCGGCGCTTTGGAAGCGTCAGACCGTGTGCTTGTGAAGCTGAGGCGCCATGCCAAGCTGCTCTCGGCCAAGGCCCCGCGTCGGCGTGCCCCGAAGGATGACGCATTATGACCGCCCCCTCGGAGAAACGGCAAAAACCGCGCCTGCGCAAAACCAGCGAATTGGACACCATCCTCCCCCGTAACACCACCCGCGGGGTGCAATCGATCGAGATCGGTGGCAAGTTACTGGCCGCCTTGGCCGAGGCGTCTGGACCGATGATGTTGAAAGACTTGGCGCAACTGGCCGATATGCCGCCCGCTCAGGCGCATGCCTATCTGGTCAGTTATCGCCGCATCGGTCTGGTCGAGCAGGATGAGACCTCCGGGCGCTACCAGCCCGGAGGCTTTGCTCTCGATCTGGCGATCGGGCGGATGAGTGGGGTGAACGCCGAACTTTTCGCTACGGAATTCGCGCAAGAGCTGTCGCAGCGCTTGGGGCTTTCACTGGTCTTGGCCAGTTGGGGACCCGTCGGTCCGGTGGTCACCAGCATGGTCGAGGGCGCGCAACAGATCCATATGAACAGCCGCGCCGGCAGCATCTATTCGATCAGCGGCACGGCAACAGGGCAGCTTTTCGCGGCCTATTTGCCGATCGACAGGGTGCAAGAGGCGTTGCGGCTGCAGAGCTTGGCCGATCTGCGCAACGCCATCGTTGGCAAGCCGCGTCCCATGCCTGCCGAAGATCTGGCGCAGATCCGCGCGCAGGGCTTTGCCACGCTCATCCCGCCCACAGTGCCCGGCGTGATGGCGATCTCGGCCCCGGTTTTCGATGAGGGCGGCCAGATCCGTCTGGCCCTCACGCTGATCTGCTCGGAAGAGCAGCTTGACTCTGCGGGGTGGGCGCAGCAACTGCCCCAGTTGATTGCGGCAGCCCGCCATTTGTCGCAGCAGCTTGGGCATCAGCCGGCGCGCTGATCAGGGGCTAACGCCGCCCATCGCGCAGATGATCTGCCATTCGTCGGGGCTGACCGGCTGCACGGAAAGCCGGGCGCTGCGCACCAGTGCCATCTGCTCAAGCCCAGGTGCTACCTTGCAATCCTCCAGCGTCACCGGGCGCTGCAAAGGCCGCAAAGCTTGGATCCACACGCAATCCCAACGCGGATCATCCGAGGTGCTGTCGGGGGTCGATTCCCGACAAACTTCGACAATCCCGACGATCTCTTTGCCGATGTTGGAATGGTAAAAAAAGCCAAGATCGCCCAGCTTCATGGCGCGCATATTGTTGCGCGCCTGATAGTTACGGACGCCGGCCCATTCCTCTCCGATATCGCCCTTGGCCAGCTGATCTTGCCAGCTCCAGCTGTCGGGCTCGGATTTGAAGAGCCAGAAGTTCATCCGATGACCTTTTTCCATTCGCGGATGTCCACGCTGTGGAAAAGTCCGGCCTTGGCATAGGGGTCAGCCTCGGCCCAATCCCGCGCGGCTTGCAGATCGGCCACGTCCAGCACCACAAGGCTGCCGGCCATATCGCCGGTTTCGGTCAGGAACGGTCCTGCCATCTCGACCACGCCCGTGGCGGCGATATAGGCAAGATGCGCTTCACGGTTGGCCTTGCGGATCTCAAGGCTGGCTTCTTTGTCGATGCAGATCAGCGCCACGCGCATGGGTCACTCCTGTTCTTGCTTTAAAGGGCGGGACATCAGCTGTCGCACAGCCTCGGCCACGCCAATTTCATCGGCCACGAGCCGAGCCACCATGGCGGCCACTGGCATCTCGATCCCCAGAGTTTCGGCCAACCGCACGGCGGCGCGCGCAGTGGCGACACCTTCAACGGTGGCTTGCGCAACCGGAGTGCCAGCTCCAAGCGCCATGCCATGCGCGAAGTTGCGCGATTGGGTCGAGGTGCAGGTGAGGATCAAATCGCCCAGCCCTGAAAGCCCCGCCAAAGTCTCGGCCCGCGCGCCAAGTGCCAAAGCAAGGCGCTGCATTTCGGCATAGCCGCGGGTGATCAGCGCTGCTCGGGCGGAATCGCCAAGCCCCGCGCCACAAACCACCCCTGCCGCAATGGCGATCACGTTCTTCAACGCACCGCCAAGCTCTGCGCCCACGACATCATCGGTGCGGTAAAGCCGCAGGCTTTGGGTCGACAGCACGGTCTGCATCGCCTCGGCCCGGTTGCCGGTCGAGGCGAGGGTGAGCGCCGTGGGCAAGCCCCGCGCAATGTCGAAGGCGAAGCTGGGTCCGGTCAGCATGCCCAACTGCCCCGAGGCCCCGGCTTCGCGCATCACCGCGGCGGGGCCTTTGAGCGTGGTCAGATCAATGCCTTTGCAGCAGGCGACAAGGTCGGAATTCAAAAGCGGCTGGCCTTCGGAAGCAAGGAAGGGCCGCAGCTGCTGCATCGGCAGGGTCAGCAAAACCACCGTGCTTTCGACAAGGTTAGAGACATTTTCAACCACGCGCACGCCTTCCGGCAGCACCATTCCGGGCAGGCGTGCGCTGTCGCGGCGTTGCGCCAGATCGGGGTCGCGGCCCCAAAGCCGCACCTCACGCCCGCCGCTGGCCAGCGCAATTGCCAGCGCCGTGCCGAATGCGCCTGCGCCTGCGATGCCGATCACGCCTTAGCCCCCCGCTTGCCCGACCCGATCAAGGGCGCCGCGCTGCCATCAAGCGGCCAGCGCGAGCGCGCCGAAAGCTCTGGCCCATCGGTTTGACCTTCACGGAAAAGCTCAATCCCGGCCCAAGCGATCATGGCGGCATTATCGGTGCACAGCGGCAGCGGCGGTGCCAAGAACCGTGCGCCGGCTTGGGCGGAAACAGTCTCTAACTTGGCCAGAATGGCGCTATTTGCGGCCACACCTCCAGCCACAGCAAGTGCCGTGACAGGGGAGGCGGCCAAAGCGCGGCGAGTCTTTTCAGCCAAAACATCGGCCACGGCGGCCTGAAAACCCGCGCAAAGATCGCACCGGTCTTGCTCGGTCAACCCGCCTTGCGCGGCCACCAGCGCATCCCGCGCCCGCAATACAGCGGTTTTCAGCCCTGAGAACGACAGATCGCAGCCCGCCCGGTCCAGCAAGGGTCGCGGGAAGGCAAAGCGCCGCGCATCGCCGGAAGCTGCCGCGCGCTCAACATGTGGACCTCCGGGTTGCGGTAACCCCAAAATCTTGGCGATCTTGTCGAAGGCCTCACCCGGCGCATCGTCAATCGTGCTGCCCAGACGGCGGAAGCTTTGCGGCCCCTCGACCGCCAGAAACTGGCAATGCCCGCCCGAGACCAACAGCATCAGATAGGGATAATCGAGCCCATCGGTCAGACGCGGCGTCAGCGCATGGCCCGCAAGATGGTTCACCCCCACCATCGGTAGGCCAGTGGCCGCAGCCAAAGCCTTGGCGGTCATCATTCCGCTCAGAACGCCACCGATCAGCCCTGGCCCTGCCGTGACGGCGATCCCGTCCAGCTCGTCAAGCCGGACGCCGGCCGTCTGCAAAGCCTCACGGATGCAGTCATCCAACCGCTCAACATGGGCGCGGGCGGCGATTTCGGGCACGACACCACCGAAATCGGCATGCAAAGCCGTTTGGCCCTGCACGACCGTGGATAAGATCTTTCCAGAGGCGGCATCGCTGCGCACCACGGCGGCGGCCGTGTCATCACAGCTTGACTCGATGCCAAGGAAGGTGAGCGCGCGGGTCATGGTTCCAACTTGTGGGGGCATGTCAGTCGCAGGTAGCATCCGCTCGCCCGCCGCACAATCCTTAGGAGCCATTGCCCGCTTATGAAGGCCCAGCCGATCCCGCCCAGCCACCTGCCGGTTTTGATCACCCGGCCGCAACCGCAGGCGGACCGGCTTGCGGCTGATTTGTTGGCCGAGGGGCTTTCTTCGGTCCGTCTGGTGGTGTCGCCTTTGATGCAGGCGGTGTTCCCGCAGGTGACCCTTCCCGAGGGGGATTTTAACGCGGTGATCCTGACCTCGGAAGCCGGGGCGATGGCGGCCAAGGCTTTGCGTCCCGGCTTGCCGGGAACGGCCTATTGCGTCGGGCGGCGCACGGCCGAGGTGGCAAGGGCCAGTGGGTTTGACGCGACCTCCTTGGGCCAGACCGCCGCTGAGATGCTGCCCGCTTTGGCCGCCATGCCGGGGCCGTTTCTCTATTTGCGCGGACGGGAAGCCTCGGTCGATGTGGCAGCTGAGCTGCGGGCGATGGGGAAAATCGCGCAAGCCACAGTCATCTATGCCCAAGATCCGGCTCCGCTAAGCGCTGAAGCTCAGGCCCTTCTGGCCAAAGGTGAAAAGGTGGTCGTACCACTTTATTCGCGGCGCTCGACGCGGTTGTTGGTCGAAGCGATTCCCCCTGCGGCCCGGTCCCTGCTGCGCCCGATCTTGATCGCTTCTCCCTTGTTGCAGGACCTGCCGGAACCCATGCAAGCGCAGGCCGTTGTTGTCGATACGCCTGACGGAAAGCTGATGCAGGTGGCGATCCTGCGCGCGGTTCAGACCCTGCCGCCTTGAAGCCGGGGGGCTGGGGTGGTTAGTTGGAGGCTGGTGATCGCATGACCAAGGGGAACGCCGCGGATGTCGGATAAGGATCAAGAGCCGGGTGCTATCGGACCCCAGCAGCCACCGACGGACGGCGTAGAGCCCGAGGCATTGGGCGCGGATCCTGTGGTAGACCCCGCCCCGCAGCCCGAGGCGCTTGTCGAAAAGCCGCGTCGTGGCGGCGGCTTGGCGATTCTGGCCGTGCTTTTGTTGGGCGGCGCTGCAACGGCTGTGGCATGGTATGACCCGCTGCAATGGCGCGGAGCTGGTGGCGTTCCGCCCGAGGTCAGCGCAGAAATTACCGCTTTGACGGGGCGCTTGCAGGCGGCCGAGGCGGCAAATGCGGCACTGGAGCAACGCCTTGTGCTATTGGAGGCGCAGCCCGCCCCGGTTTCTGCCGATGCATTGGCGGCATTAGAGGCCCAAGCCCAAGAGAATCAGGCCGCTCTTGCGGCGCTGCAAAGCGCTCCCGCGGGAGAGGATGTTTCAGCCGGGCAAGTCGCGGCTTTGGTGCAATCCGTGGCGCAGTTGAAAGATGAGCTGGCAAAACTGAAGCAAGACCCTCCTGAGGCTGGCGTTACCCCCGAAGCGTTGAAAGCTGCCGTTGATGCTGCAATGGCCGCACGCGATGAGGCCGTTGCCAGCGAAGCCGCTGCCACCGCTGAGGCAACGCGTCAGCTGACCGCCCGCAATGATGCGGTCACCGCATTGCGTGCGGCGGCAGATAGCGGCGCGCCTTTCGCCGAGCTTCTTCCGACACTGCAAGGACTTAGCCTTGATCCGGTGTTGCAAGACGCGGCCTCGACTGGACTTGCCACGCGACAGTCCTTGATCGACAGCTTCCCCGCTGCGGCGCGGGCGGCGCTCAATGCCTCGCTTCGGGCAACCTCGGGCACCGGCATTGGCGATCGTCTCTCGACCTTCCTGCGCATCCAGACCGGTGCGCGTTCGGTCGTGCCGCAAGATGGCACCGATCCGGATGCGGTCTTGTCGCGGGCCGAGGCGGCCACGGCAGCGGGCGATTTCGCCATGGCTTTGCAAGAGCTGAACGCCTTGCCAGCCGAAGGACAGGCCGAGATGGCAGAGTGGAGCGGCCAAGCGAAGACTTGGCTTTCCGCGCAAGACGCATTGAACAAACTTGCGGCTGCGGCCGCGGTGCAGGGGGGCTGACGGGTGCTCTGGTCGCTAACGAAAGTCGTCCTTTTCCTTTTGGCCATCGGCTGCTTGGCCGTTTTGGGCACCATGCTCTCGGCCACCGGCGAGGCGGTGCGGATCACGGCTTTGGGGATGGAGTTCACGCTTGGGCCGTTGCAGGCGGTCGTCGGGATCCTGCTCCTTTTCGGATTGGTCTGGCTGGGCCTGCGCATCCTGGCCTTCCTTGTCGCCACGGTGCGGTTTCTGAACGGTGATGAGACCGCGATCAGCCGCTATTTCGACCGCAACCGCGAGCGCAAAGGCTATGCCGCGATGTCAGAGGCGTTGATCGCTCTGGCCTCGGGCGAGAGTGCTGCCGCGCTGCAACGGGCGAAAACAGCGGAAAAGCTGCTGCGCAAGCCCGAGCTGACGACCCTTCTTCTGGCGCAAGCGGCCGAGGCCAATGGCGATGGGCGCATGGCGGTCAATGCCTATAAGTCCTTGTTGCAGAACGAGCAGACCCGCTTTGCGGCGATGCGGGGTCTTTTGCGCAACAAGCTGGCCGAGGGTGACACCGACACCGCGCTGAAGCTGGCCGAAAAGGCCTTTGCGATGAAGCCGCGCCATGCCGAGACGCAGGACATTCTGCTCAAGCTGCAATCGGACCACCGCGATTGGAAGGGCGCGCGCATCACCTTGGGTGAAAAGCTGCGCTCGGGTGAATTGCCGAGCTCGGTCTATCGGCGGCGCGATGCGCTTTTGGCCTTGGAAGAGGCCAAGGTGATCACCGATGAGGGCAGCACGATTGAGGCGCGCGAGGCCGCAATCGAAGCCAATAAGCTCTCGCCGGATCTGATCCCGGCGGCGGTTATCGCGGCGCGGGCCTTGGTGGAGAAAGGCGATGCCAAATCCGCCACGCGGGTGCTGAAAAAGGCGTGGGAGGTTTTGCCGCATCCCGATCTTGCTGCTGCTTTCGCCGCGATTGAGCCGGAGGAGGCACCCGCCGAGCGGTTGAAACGCTTCAAACCCTTGTTGCAAGCGCGGCCGCAGGACGAGGAAACGCGGCTGACCAAGGCCGAACTGCTGCTGGCTGACACCGATTTCAACGGCGCGCGTGAGGCTTTAGGCTCCTTGGCCGAGGATCATCCGACGCAGCGCAGTCTGGCGATCTTGGCGGCGATCGAGCGCGGCTCGGGCGGTGATGATGCGCTGGTGCGGGGAATTTTGGCCAAGGCGGTGGCGGCCTCGCGCGGGCCGCAATGGTGCTGTGACAAGTGCCAAGCCGTGCAGGAAGACTGGACGCCGATCTGCCCCGATTGCGGTGGCTTTGATACGCTCAGCTGGCGCGAGCCTTTGCATGAGGGGCGCAAACCCGCAGGCGTTCTGGCGCGTCTTGCCCCCTTCCTCTTTGGCCAAGATCGCCCCAAAGTGATTGAAGCTGAAGAGATTGCCGCCACATCGGCTGTTGTCGCAGCGGTGCCGGCCTCTGCGCCTGCACATGCCCCCGCTCCGGCCGGGGCCAAGGTGCCGGATGCTGTGGTGGTGGATGATGCAGAGGTTATCGACCTGCCAGAGGGCCTGACGCCAGACGAAATCTTGCGCCGGGCAAATTAGGGCTACACAGTCGCGAACGGCGGTGCTAAATGCTCGCCGTCCGCGCTGCCAATGAGGGGAACTTCGGGGCAGTGAAGTCAAGAAAAGTGCCGCTGTAGCTCAGCTGGTAGAGCACGTCATTCGTAATGATGGGGTCGGGGGTTCGAGTCCCTTCAGCGGCACCAGTATCCTACTGGAATACCAGCACAAAATGGCCGCCCTTCGGGGCGGCCTTTTGCATTGCGGCTCTCGTGGAACCACCGTGGAACCAGATTTGAGGGGTGGACCCAGACGCCTCGTCACGAAAATGTGAAATGGGGATTTGGGTCATTTCGGCCGGCGCATCGAAAATCCGAGCGTCGCAGCCTTGGTCGCGATTCTGATCGGCAATCCGCGATCGGAGGTATTCTTGAAAATGGATGTCCCACATGAGCGGGTGAAACGGCCACCTCTGCGGCGGCTGACAGAAGATCTTAAAGGGTATCAGACGTCGAGCTGCGCAGCGGTCCCAGCTTTTCGATCGCCCATTCATCCAGGGCAGTCTTGGGGTAGAGCGGTGTGCGGTTTGCCAAGTGATACGCAGGCCCACCGCCGCGCGTGGCAAGGGTCGCAAGGGTGGCCGGTGCATAGGTCAGGCCGAACTGGGTTTCCAGATAACGACTGGCCTCATCCCTGCGCAGGCGCGGCTTACGGGAGATGAGCGCATCCCTCTCGGCCGCCTTGATGTGAATGGGGTCCATTATACTCCTCCTTTGACGCGCCCTTGAGCTCGGCGCTGGTTTGCATGTGGATATATTCTGGACCTCTGTCGTTCATGCCCCAAGATGCTGATTTGGGTTTTCCACATAAATCGGAGGGCTTTGAGCAGATGAAATTCTATTTCCGGTGGGCTTCCCTATTTAATTTCCCATGATTTTCGGCACCTCCTTCGCAATCCATTTAGATTTTCCGCTCAACAGGAGCTGGTCGGATTGTCATCCTCCCGGGGCACTTCAGGCTCTTCACTGCTCGGGAAATATTTTTTCTCGAAAGCGTCTGCGGTTTTGCCGCGCCTGGTGCTGCGCAAATCGCCTTGTGGAACCAAAATATCGAAGACCCACCTATTGCAGCACAACCATGGGGGCGCGTGTCTAGTGATAGGTGGGCGGTTCCGGTTTGGCCGCTGCAGATGCTCCACGCCCGACCGTAAGTTTTTGGATCATTTTGAAGAACCGCCCAAGGAGCCTGACGCCTTCTGTCTTCTCCTCTTGCCCTGCCAGCATGCGGCGGAAGCGTGAGAGATAGGGGAGGTTCGAGCCGAGAGTAATCTGTCCATCACCTTTGATGGCCGATTGCTCCACGGCGTCCATGATCTCACTCATGGCACCAATCGCGTTGGTGAGATCGCTCTCCCGTGCATCCAGCTCAGCCGCGCGCCGCCCGAGAGCCGCCTCCTTCGCATCCAGCGCAAACTCTCGGGCGTCCAGTTCCGCTTCCCTTTCTGATGCAGCCTCGATGATCCCCTGCCGCGTTGCGCTCAGAGCTTCATCCTCTTCCATCAGCTTCTCCGCCTCATTCTCCAGCCGCTGGACTACCTGTGCCGCGTGTTTTGCCTCCCTCTTCCTGGCGGCATAGGTTTTCGTGCTCAGGCGCTCCTGACGCGGGCCGTGGCGCAGGAGACCGCAAGGCAGGCCCACAGCTTCATGATAAGCGTCCTGCGCCCTCTGCATCGCGGCCTTATAGACCTTCTGATCGGCGGCCCCACCGCGCTCCAGCCGGCCCGCCTTGAGGTGGGCCTGATTACGCTTTTTCCAATCCTCCATCCTCGCATCGTTTTCAGCCTGCACTTTTGCGCGGGCCTCTTCCCATGCGGCGACAGCCTCAGCGTGACGGGCATCGTTCTTGGCCTGGGTCGTGCGGTTCTTGCTCGGCTTCGGCTTCTTGGGTTTAAGCGGCAGCGGATCGAGCTCGGGCTTCTCAAGGCTTTCGATCACATCGGTCTGATGCGTTTGGCGATACTCTGCCGCCGCCCTCTTTCCGACATGGAGCTTATTCGCATCCATCTTCGGATCAGCATCATTATAGGCTAGAATGTGGATGTGCAGATGGCCCTCATCTGAATGCATAACCGCCGTGTGGACAACTCCCTCCGGCATCCTTGCGCTGAAGTCTTGCATCACTCTCATCGTCCAAATAGACACCTCGTCCCCATAGGCAGCGGTATCAGCAAGGTAGACTGCGCTCGCGATCGGATGCGAATGAACCTCGGTGTAGAGGGTCGCCGCATCGCTGCGAAGGCCCCGGGTATAGGTGCCGCCCCCTTTGGCTTTCACGCTCTCGACAAGCGTCGCCACCTTCGCACGCCGCTTCTCGATGAATTCGTTAATCGGGGTGCAGAAGGGCAACTGCAGATAAGGGCGCGGGCTGGCCACATGCTCCGAATAAGCCGGGGTGCGGCGGGCTTCCTCTTCCACCTGTTCGGCAGTGTTGAAGTGATCTGCTGCTCCCCTCACCTTCTTCGGCGCTTGGGAATAGGTCTCGATGTGGAAGAACTGATAGGCCATGGCATCGCTCCATTCGCGGGACATGGCTTTTCAGTTGTGGGCATTTCCGGACAAAACCTAAAGCTTTCTGAACCGGCCCATTCCTTTTTGGTGGATAACCCCTCTTTCCCTATCCATCTGATCTGACGCTATTTTCTTATTCGCTTCTTTTGCACCGGAACCAACCTCCCCGCCGCTTCCTTGTTTCTCACTGCCCTTGCAACCTTTCCTGCCCGCCAACCCCTTTGATGAAACAAAGCCTGTGCGAGGAGCACAGGCCCACCGGTCAGCGATGACCGGCAAACCAGCGCGCAACATATGCGCGCCTGAACCGGCCCATGGTCCGGCCTTTAGGATCAACGGATTCGTAAAAGCGCCGGTCGTAATCTGTCTTCGACCTGTCCTGGGTTTGATTGACGTAATCTGGGCCGCCTCATCATGGGGGGCGGGAAGGAGGTAGCCGCAAAGCTACCTACAAAGACAGACTGTATGTAGCTTAAGCTACTTCCAGCTGCCCCTAACGCCGGGGAGGCGCTCCGTCGGGCCTTGAGGGCCCAACTGCGTGTCAGCCACGGGCTGCCTTTGCATAGGATCGGTCCAAGGTCCGATCTGGAAGAATGGCTGCCGAGGGCAGGATAGCACCAAAATGCCGCCAGCGCATCACGGCAAAAAGCCGAGTTTTGCGCCGAAGGTTTTGCCCATGTCACCTGCCCGTGCCGCAAAGGCCACCAATCGCGGCATTCCGACAACGAGGCAATGCTGGCACTAATCTATTTCGCTGCATGGGGTAGCTGTGAGCCTATCGAGATCAAACCTCACCCGTCGATCTCGCCCTGATACTCTGAGGCGGCCAAAGGCCGGAGCTCGGCAAGCTGCCGCCCCCAACCTGATACCACGCTACGAAAAGCCGTCCCCTTGAATTTGGGCGAGCTCCAAATCAAGGACATCATCGCGCTTTTGCTGCATCGCTTGAAGGATGGTTATGCCATGGAGGTCAGGCCCCGCCAGAAGCTTATCCAGCACCACCCAGGGGCCGTCGAGGCGGAAGAAGGCGAGATACTCCGCCAGCCGGTGGATCAGACTGCCATCGCCATTGAACTGAAGGGCTGGGTAGAACCAGCCGTCCTTATGATCCAAGGCGAGCACCTCGGCCCTCTCGCGCATTTCTGCGAGCCCTTCTGACGTGTAGCCAAATCGATCGAACATCTGGGCATCGTCCAACATCAGGCCAGCCTCGATGAACATCTCCGCCTTGTGCTGCACCGCGAGGGCACGGGCACCGGCTAGTGGGTCAACGTTGGTCATCTGTGGTGCTCCTGCTCATCATGCTGCTCTGCCCTGTAGCCTAAAGCTCAGGGCGAGTGCCGTCATGGGTAAGTATGCGCGGTCACGGCTATGACTGTTGGCACATAGATTGGGCGACCGAATTGGCAGGCGATGACCGCCGATTGCACGTCCGACGTATCGGTCAGATCGATCAGCAGCTGCGTGACCCGCTGGAGATCCTCCACAGTGTAGAGGCGAACGAACCGATCGTCGAACCGCGTCGGAGTGGTCTCGGGCGAGGCGCAAAGCTCGTCGATGCTGATCCGCCCATCCTCGGCTCGCGCCTGACGGCGGGCCTCTGCCCGCCACGCGGGGTCGTGCTGCTCCGCCGGGACGGCGCGGTTGATACTGGTCCGCCGCGGCGTCTGACAGAGCACCAGCTTCACCGCCATGTCCCACAACAACTTCACGGGGATGTCGATCCCCTCTTCGATATGGCTCATCATCCGCTCCTAAATTTATCTATTTTTTAGATAATCTAAAATTCAGGTCAAGGTGCTTTCGTTTCTAGCGCGAGCCCCTATGACCAAGACCATCCACAGCCCCGGCCAGAAGGCCCTGATCGAAGCCCTCACCAATGCCCGGAAAGAGGCAGGCCTTTCGCAGATGGCGCTGGCTGAGCGCCTGCACTGCCACCAGTCCATGATCGCGCGGATCGAGAGCGGAGAGCGGCGTATCGATGTGGTGGAGTTGGTTGTGCTTGCGCGGGCTATTGGGGTGGAAGCCGAAGCGATAATGAAAGTCGTCTCTGCTAGCGTTGATGAGCAGCAGAAGCTCTAACGACCAAAAGGCATATCTCTTTGGCAGCAACATCACTGCTAAGATGTATCTTGATATGGGCTACTTATTGGACAGCGTAAAGCCCAAGCGTCAGCTGCAATGAAAATTAGCCATCATGCTTGCAGGAGCATGAAGAGCCTGGCGCAGTGAAGCTGCCAGAATTCGGCCCAGCAATATGCAAAGGGCTGAATCTGCGATAAAAAATCTTGACTGTGCTGCAGGCACATAGTCTTCTTCTCTGAAATTTATGCTGAGCTCGGCTCGATAGTTAACAGTTCTTCGGTGCAGGCTTATAGAAATTACGCCACTAATAATTAAAAGTCTCCGCGGTCAACTTGTGGCGTGCAAACAGGAGGGATGAATTGAGCTACATAGGCGCAAATAACCTCGACGACCTAATGAGAAAGGTGTTTGACCTTCTCTTGGATGGGAAAAAGCGAGTAGTCGCCACAAAAGGCTCAACCTTTGAGGAGTTTGGAGTTACTTTGGGGCTTCGAAACCCAAGATTTAGAGTGAGTAGAGCTGAAAGCCGCCAAATACTTATTTCATGCTTGGGCGAGCTTCTTTGGTATCTAAGTGGGAGTGATGACTTAAGTCACATTAAATACTATCTGCCTAGATATGACAAATCCGCGGAAGAGGATGGAAGGATACATGGGGCATACGGCCCTAGGCTATTCAACAGCAATGGCACAAACCAAATAGAAGCAGCCATAAACATTTTGAAGAGGAAAGGTAGTTCGCGGAGGGTGGCAATTCAGCTTTTTGAGGCGCGGGATCTGCTGTCCGATTACAAAGATATACCGTGCACCTGCACTATGCAATTTATGATCCGCAAGAATAGATTAAACATGATGGTTTTTATGCGATCAAACGATGCATACAAAGGCCTTCCTCATGACATATTTGCATTTACTATGCTGCAAGAAATGGTTGCAAGAACCTTGGGCGTAGAGCTTGGCAATTACAAACATGCAATAGGAAGCCTGCATCTTTATGAAGCCGACGCCGAGAAAGCAAAATCGTATCTAAATGAAGGCTTCCAAGATGCTCGTCCAATGCCCCCGATGCCTTTAGGCGACCCTTGGGGTTCAGTCAAAGCACTATTGATGGCTGAGCGCGATATTAGAGCAAGCGGGGACCTCAACGTCGACACTCAAGAGCTAGATAATTACTGGGTGGATCTAATTAAAATTCTGCAAGCATTTGCGGCACTCAAAGGCAGAAATATTCAGCGGATCAAGGAAATAAAAAGTTCAATGTCGAGCAGTTTTTATGGAACTTACATGAATAAGGTCGAAAAGAGTGCCATCCCCCGACAGGTTCAATCAGAATTTTCGTTTGGAGAAGTAAATTGAGAGGCGCATTTCGAAATAACCAGGGGCAATTAGAGGCAAATCTCAATAGCTTTCGCTTCGATGGCCGTAGCTTACAGGGAATTCAATCAAACTTAGAACGAACTGTTCTGACACTTCAAATTATCGATAGCTTGAGACGAACGCACTACGTGCGGACACTGTCAAACAAAGCAACTCTGCCGGAACGCGCAGATCCAAATAGCCCGATATTTGACCCAATTAGGGCGGCAGTGTTTCTCAGAAATACAGGGCATTTTGACGAGGCGTTATGGGTTACATTTATTGGGACACACTGCGGCAAGCATAAGATTTATGGCTGGCGCCTCGCCGCAGCAATCTATTCTGGCCTCCGGAATAATGGCGCATACTGGACGTGGCAGAGAATTTCTCAGAACCCAGCAGGGTTTATTGCCTGGATGCAAGCAAATCAGGCGACGCTCCTGAGTGCTCGGGAAAACCTAAAATTCAGCAATCATAGAAAGTATGAAAGCCTAAATACAGGCCGCCAGAACCACACAGGTGAAGTGTTTGCATCGTATGTCAACTGGGTATCGGCACATAACGACCACCGCGGATTAATAAATCACATTCTTACCCAGGTCGGGCAGAACCCCGAGAGGGTTTTTGACGAGTTGTATAATCAGATGTCAAGCCGTGTCACGCGCTTTGGGCGGCTGGGGGCATTTGATCATATATGTATGCTGGGGAAACTTAACCTCGCGCCAGCATCTCCTGGCAGCACATACATAAAAGATGCAACCGGCCCGCGTCGCGGTGCGAACCTCCTCATCTCGAATAACGCCAACTTCCCCAACCCAGTCAATCAGATTGAGGCCACACTAAGCGCGCTATCGGCTCACTTAGGTATCGGCATGCAAGAAATTGAAGATTCACTATGTAATTGGCAAAAGAGTCCACAGGAATATGTGCACTTTAAGGGCTAATGCTTTACCACTTATATCTTCTCTTTAGGTAATTCATTCTGGATCTCTCCATCAGTCCAAAATGCTGCATTTGCCCAACAAGAATCCCAGGAGAGATGCCTAGGCGAAAAGCCAATCTAATAATTGCATCTCTCCTTATACTAACAACTTCGAGATCCGATCGCCTTTCGGTCGGAATAAGAATCTCTGAAGCAAATGCATTAGCCTCTCTTTCAATCTCATCGCTGTCGACAAAATCTCCCTCTAAGAAAAATGATCTATCAGAGTGAAGAATTAGATGACCAATTTCATGGAACAAAGTGAACCAGAAGTGATCGTCGGACAGATATCTAAAGCTTAACTGGAGCGTCGCACTACCATCCAAGTTGATGCGCGTAGCGCCGCTTGCACGGCAACCAGATGGAGCCCGCACGACAACGAATCTCACACCCGCTGAAGCCAAAATACTCCGGATGTTGGGCAAAAAGTTCTCGACGGAAGATCGTCGGCACTCTCGCCTTATCGCATCAAGATTTTCACGCAGCTTTTTGGGATCAAAGGGGCCACAAGGTATATTCTCTGCTACTATATCTCCCTGGCGCAGCCATGCCACTGTGGCTGCGTCATCATTTTCGAAAGTGAAAGTTGTTCTGAATGCCACCTTAGAAAGCGTGGGCTCATAAATGCGATACCAGTCTTTCACATTGTCGCAATTAAAGAAGTCAAATAGATGACTCGCCTTTTCTGCGACTGAACGGGCAACAGGTATCCAGCCAAATTTCGCCATATCATTATAAGGCTGCGACTTCACCCATTCTTTTTCAGATTCCGGTGCCATCTCAGAAATGGCATCTTGATAAATGGCATCACGGCGCAACCAAAAGCCTTTACTACCGCCGACATAACGCTCCAGCTGTAAAGCAAGATGAGGTGTGATTGGTTGCGACTGAGCGACTACTAATCTGAACTCGGAGCCGATTTCACGCTCTAACAAATCCACCGACATTCCGCGCGCTCGGATTATTGATAAAATAGTAGATCCTGGGCATTGAGGCCAATCACTTCCAAGGGACGCAGATAGGTTCATCATTCGCTCCCAACACTAATTATCTTGAGACGCGCGACGTCAGCCCAGTTTAGCGCACCTGAAGAGGTAAGCGGTGCCACAGCGTGTCCCTGTTCTGCCTTCAAGATCAAGTCCCTCCCCTGCGATGATGATATGCAGCCTGTAGAGTGGTCCATTTGAAACAGTTCCGGCAGAAGCTCGATTTCAGCGCCATTTTCGAAGGCCTCTATATCCGCGAGGCGTTGATGTAGGAAGGTGGCATTTTGGACACCAAGTGCACGGATCGCGGCATCCTTGTTCCTGCAAATGCGTCGTATAACACTGGTCGCGTATGATAGCTCCAAGAAATCGTGCCTCAAATTTCAACTATGTGCTTAGCATGCCCTAAACCCACCATATCTCTGAAGAAATATCCGTCAAGAAAGGTTGCGAATAGGAGGGCGTCACAAGAAGTCTTAACGCGTGAGGCCTAATCGGATCACCTCTAGCGGCAGCCCGATTAGGCCCTGTGAGACGTGAAGTATAAACCCTAGGAAGGCCTCTGCTAGCGATCTAAACGCACCGGGTATCGTAGAGTTCATCTTCGACTTTTACTCCCGCGAGAGATTTCTCAATACAGTCAGATACCAAGTTTGCCGCCATGACGAGGCTACGATCTGCCACATGAGCATAGCGCGAGGTGATGGTATGGCTGCCGTGACCGAGCAGGCCCGCGATGGTCAGTTCGGAGAAATCCATAGTCGCTGCGATAGATGCAAACGTGTGGCGCAGGGTGTGCGGAGTGACACCCTGGATGCCCGCCTTGGCACAGATCCGCTTCAGGACCTTCGGCAGACCGACGAAGTGCCCCTCGCCGCGGAGTGCGGGGAAACACCACTCTTTCTGAAAAGACGGCAGAACCCTAAACGCAGCCTGGCCGACAGCCCGCACTTGCTCGCCCGTTTTGGTGTCCGGAAGTTCGATGGTGCCACAAGACGAATTGCAGAAGATGTGCTCAAGGGAGAGTGCCTCATTGCGCCGCATTCCGGTCAAAAGGAGAAAGCGAATTGCCGCGATAGCAACATCGCTCTCTTCAGGGCTGTCATCAAGAACGCTACCCAAGATGCGCAACTCTTCGAAGGACAGGTTACGGGTCCGTTTGCCCGCGGGCGTTTTCTTGACTTTCGCCGCGACATTGCGTTCCACGACATCCAAGTTCATGGCGTGATTAAGCATTGCGCCAAGAAGGACGACTGAGCGGCGCGCGACGCCCGCACCGCCAGTCGTGACCCCTGCACGTCCTTCCCGCATCTTCGCGGTCTTTCCGCTCGTGATATCTGCCTGCATCTTAGTCACGTCCACATAGCGCAGGCTCTCGACTTTCCGATCACCAATCAGCGGAAGGATATGCACACGGATCTGGCTCTCGTTCGAGAGGAAGGTGTTCTTCTTCCAGCGCTTCCTCCCCTCGATGATATAGCTTTCGGCGAGCTCGCGCACGGTCATAGCTGCCCTCTTGCTCTGGCGGTCGTTGGAAGGGTCACCCCCTTTCGCGACCTCGCCCAGAGATGCTGCTGCCAGCTTCCGTGCTTCATCCGGCGTCAGGGTGCCAACCCGCCCCAGAGACATTTTGCGAGACTGCCCTTCCAAAGTGCGATACTTTGCGAAGTAGTTGGCTTTTCCGCTGGGCAGCATCCGGACCCCGAACCCGATGAGGCTAGAGTCCCAGATGTTGATTTCCCGATCCGGGTTGGGGACCAGCTCGGCAAGTGCAGTTTTCGTGATTTTAGGCATCTCACTTTCTCCGCTCTCTTGGTTCCGTGGAACCAATCTGGAACCAGAACTGGTCAAACAGGCGATAAGCCCCGCAAAACCAGTCCAACGACATGAGTGAGATTAGCATATTAAATTCAGAAGCTTACCCATCACGGGCAAAGTCGGACAGCCTCGAACAAAGCCTCAAAAATCTATCGAAATATATTTCGTAATGATGGGGTCGGGGGTTCGAGTCCCTTCAGCGGCACCAATTTTCAAAGAAAAGCCGCGCAACCGGGATGGGTTGCGCGGCTTTCTTCGTTTCGTCGGGTGGCTTGGTGGCCGTCCTTTGGCGTTAGCATCCATCTGCCCGAGTTAGTCGCAGAGCTGTGCAAGGTTGAGCTGACGCTTGGCTCTCGTAACAGGGGCTTTGCGGACTGGCCTTTGTGGGTTCGGGCAAAGAAAAATCCCTGCAAACGCGGTTGGCGGTTTGCAGGGATTGGAATGTCTGGCCGTGGTGAGAAGATTTACATCATCCGGCGGTATTCTATGGGGGACTGAGCCGTGGGGCGGGCTTGTGGAACAGAGGCCTCGGTGACTTCGGGCCAAAGATCCATGCCGGCCCAATAGCGCCGCAGGGATGCCGAGCCCGCCTCATCTTTCGACAAAGCGTCAATGGCCGCGACAATCGCCGGACCGCCGCCAATGCGCGCGATCACCATGCCGCAATGGTGCAGGCGGCGGTAATCTGGGTCTTGTGCCAAGGTCTGATCCGACGCCTCACCGCGCGACGACAGAGCGCTCAGCGCGAGACGGGCATCGATAAAGGCGGAGAACAACTGTTGGTAAGTGGTCGACATACAAAGCCTCTAATCACGATGCTTATGAGCTAGGCTGACAATGCGGCTGAACTTTGTCCAAATCTGGGATGAAACCGGGAGTTTTGCGCTTTGTTCCGGCGCGGCAGAATGACCGCGAATGGTTGTAAGCTGGTTAATCTTGCCCCGCTGCCGGCTTTGCGCGGGTCAAGGGGGGGGGCAGAGTATGGGGGCGCAGTTTACACCGCACCGCTGCGGGCCTAAGCTGATCCGCAAGTTGAACCGCCTTTGCAGGAGCCTGCGATGCCGCTTCCCCTTGCCCCGATCTTGCCTTTGGCCCTGCGGCTTGGAGCGGTGGCGGCCACGGGCTACGCGGCCACCCGTTGGCTGCGCCGCCGGACCTATGAAGGTCGCACCGATCAGCGGGCCGAGGATGCGCTGGATGATCTGGGCGAAGGGCTAAGCTTGCACCGCCCTGCCGACCGGGTGAGCTCTGATGGTGCAGGCCAGACGAATGCGGGGCTGCGTGTAAACCGGGTGGTTCGCTTTCGCGGAAAGTCCTATGAAATGGACATCGGCATTATCGGCCGGGTGCGCGTAAGGACTAAAGAATAATGAAACTTTTCGGCTCAGCTACATCGCCCTTCGTTCGCAAGGTCATGGTTTTGATCCATGAGGCGGGTCTTACGGGAATTGAAGTCCATGATGTTGTCGTCTCGCCCGTGGCTGAGGGAACGCTGCCGCTGAACGCCAACCCTTTGGGCAAGATCCCGGCTTTGCTTTTGGACGATGGCCGCGCGATCTATGACAGCCGCGTGATCTGCCGCTATCTCGATGAGCATGGCCAAGCTGGTTTCTACCCCAAAGGTGATGCGCTTTGGGATGTGCTGACGCTTGAAGCCTTGGCTGATGGCATCACCGAGGCGGCTCTGGCTATGGCCTATGAGGTCAGGCTGCGCCCCGAAGAGCAGCGCTTCCTGCCTTGGGTCGAGGGGCAATGGCTGAAGATCGCCCGCGGTCTGGATGCGATTGAGGCGGATGCCGCAGGTCAATTGCAAGGTCCGCTGAACATGGGCCACATCGCCTTGGGTGCGGCTTTTGGCTATTTGGACCTGCGCCATTCTGCGCGCGATTGGCGCAACGGCCGGCCCGCTTTGGCCGCATGGGAGGCCAAAGTGGCTGCGCGTCCTTCGATGCTGGCCACAGTTCCGAAGGGCTGAAACGATGGGGCGCGCAGGCATGAAAAAGTCGCTCGGCCGCGCCTCATCTGCCACAGGGCTGGAAAATCAACGGAATGATGCCCAGCAAATCGCCCACTGTGCGGCTTTGTCCGCTGGACGGCCCGCGCAGCCTTGGCTAAAAGCGCGATCAGCAGGGGTTCCGGGCGACCGGACCCCCCGGATTCTATGGGCCGTCCGCCACGGCCTCAATAGGGAGAGGAACTCGTGTCCCACGCAGAAGCTGACGCAGGCACTCGTCGTGATTTCCTGTACTACGCCACGGCCGGAGCGGGCGTGGTCGCAACGGGCGCCGCTGTCTGGCCGCTTGTCAACCAGATGAACCCCTCGGCCGACACGCGCGCCTTGGCCTCGATTTATGTCGATGTCTCCGGCGTTCAAGTGGGCACGCAGCTGACGGTCAAATGGCGCGGTAAGCCGGTGTTCATCCGCCGCCGTAGCCCCGAAGAGATCGAGGCCGCTCGTGCCGTCGATCTGTCGGATTCGACCTTCATCGACCGCGGCTCGGAAAACGCCAACAAACCCGGCACCGATGCATCGGATGCCAACCGCACGCTCGACGAAGCTGGCGAGTGGCTGGTGATGATCGGCGTTTGCACCCATTTGGGTTGCGTGCCGATCGGCAACGGCGCTGGTGAGTTCGGTGGCTGGTTCTGCCCGTGCCACGGCTCGCACTACGACACCGCTGGCCGTATCCGCAAAGGGCCCGCACCGCGGAACCTTGAAGTGCCGCTGGCGCAGTTCACCGACGAAACCACTATTCTTCTGGGCTGAGGTAGAGATCCATGGCTGGTATCCCCCACGACCATTACGAGCCCAGAACGGGTATCGAGAAGTGGCTGCATAAGCGGCTGCCGATCGTCGCTCTGGCTTACGACACTTTGATGATCCCCACGCCCAAGAACCTGAACTGGATGTGGATCTGGGGCATCGTTCTGGCTTTCTGCCTTGGTTTGCAGATTGTCACCGGCATCGTGCTGGTTATGCACTACACCCCGCATGTCGATCTGGCCTTCGCCAGCGTTGAGCACATCATGCGCGATGTGAACGGCGGCCATATGCTGCGTTACTTGCATGCCAACGGCGCTTCGCTCTTCTTCTTCGCCGTCTATCTGCACATCTTCCGTGGTCTCTACTACGGCTCCTACAAGGCGCCGCGCGAAGTGACCTGGGTTGTCGGCATGATCATCTACCTCTTGATGATGGCGACCGCTTTCATGGGCTACGTTCTGCCTTGGGGTCAGATGTCCTTCTGGGGCGCGACCGTGATCACCGGCCTCTTCGGTGCAATCCCCGGCATCGGCCCGATCATCCAAGAATGGCTCCTTGGCGGGCCGGCTGTGGACAATGCCACGCTGAACCGCTTCTTCTCGCTGCACTATCTTTTGCCCTTCGTGATCGCAGCCCTCGTGGCCGTGCATATCTGGGCGTTCCACACCACCGGCAACAACAACCCCACGGGTGTTGAGGTGCGTCGTGGCTCGAAAGAAGAAGCGCAGAAAGACACCCTGCCCTTCTGGCCCTATTTCGTGATCAAAGATCTCTTCGCACTGTCGCTGGTGCTGTTGATCTTCTTCGCCGTCGTCGGTTTCATGCCGAACTTCCTGGGCCACCCCGACAACTACATCGAGGCAAACGCCCTCGCGACCCCGGCACATATCGTGCCCGAATGGTATTTCCTGCCGTTCTACGCCATCCTGCGCGCTTTCGTTGACGGCGTCTGGGTTGTGGAGATCGCCAAATTCGTCAGCTTCGGCATCATCGACGCCAAGTTCTTCGGCGTGCTGGCGATGTTTGGTGCAATCGCGGTTATGGCGATTGTTCCGTGGCTGGACACCTCTTCGGTGCGTTCGGGCCGCTATCGCCCGATGTTCAAATGGTGGTTCGCCCTGCTCTGCATCGACTTCGTCGTTCTGATGTGGGTGGGTGCGATGCCGGCGGAAGAGCCCTATGCGACCATCGCTTTGATCGCTTCGGCCTACTGGTTCGCTTACTTCTTGGTCATCCTGCCGCTGCTGGGCGTTATCGAAAAGCCGCTGCCGCAGCCTGCGACGATCGAGGAAGACTTCAAGGCCCACTACCCCGATGCGGCCGAGTGACGGAAAGGATCAAGCCAACATGTTCCGCAAGATCGCAATTGCTTCCGTCGCCGCGCTGACGCTGTCGATGGGCGCTGCCCAGGCAGCCGGCCCGGGTGGCCACGTCGAGGACGTGCCCTTCAGCTTCGAAGGCCCCTTCGGGACCTTCGACCAGTTCCAGCTGCAACGCGGCCTTCAGGTCTACACCGAGGTTTGCGCGGCCTGCCACGGGCTGAAATTCGTGCCGATCCGCACGCTTGCCGATCCGGGTGGCCCCGAGCTGCCGGCTGATCAGGTCCGCGCTTATGCCGCGAGCCTTGACGCCGTGGTTTCGCCCGACGGCACCGAGCGTCCGCGCGAATGGACCGACAAGTTCCCCGCCCGCTCGGGCGAGGGGATGGGCCCGGACCTGAGCCTGATGGCGAAGGCACGCGCTGGCTTCCACGGTCCTTACGGCACCGGCATCAATCAGCTGACCAAAGGTATCGGCGGTCCCGAGTATATCTACTCGATCCTGACCGGCTATAGCGGCGAAGAAGTGGTTGAAGCAGGCACCACCTTCTACGAGAACCACACCTTCCCGGGTGGCAAGATCGCAATGGGCCCGCCGCTGTCGGAAGGCCAAGTCGAGTTTGCCGATGGTCATGAGGCCAGCCTCGAGAACATGGCAGAAGACGTCTCGGCTTTCCTGATGTGGACCGCCGAGCCGCATATGATGGCGCGCAAACAGTCGGGCTTCATTGCCGTGACTTTCTTGGCGCTGCTGACGGTTCTGCTTTATCTGACCAATAAGAAGCTTTGGGCCCGCGCGAAGGGCAAGTCCTTCGAAGCCTAAGATTTCTTCTAAGGTTGATCCTTAAAACCCCGCCCAAAAGGCGGGGTTTTTCATTGGCCGAGATAGGCTTGCAAGGCGGCGGGTGGGTTGGCAAAGAGCGCCTCTGTGGGGGCTGGGGCATGGGCCGTGCCATCGCTGACCAGCACCGTGAGATCCGCAATCCGCTGGGCATCTGCCGGGTCATGAGTGACCATCAGCACCGTGGCACCGCTGGCCCGGGCGACCTTTTCCACCAGCGCCAGCATTTCGATTTTCAGCGCCGGGCCAAGCGCGGCAAAGGGCTCATCCAAGAGCAGGATCGGGCGGGCGCGCAGCATCGCCCGTGCAAGTGCCGCGCGGGCCAGCTGACCGCCCGAAAGCTGCGCCGGTTTGCGCTCGCCCAGGCCAGCAAGGTCCACTTGCTCCAGCACCTCGGCCACCCGCGCCTGCTCGGCCTTTGAAAGCTTCAAACTGGGGTGGAGGCCAAGGCCGATGTTTTCCGCCAGTGTCAGATGCGGGAAAAGGTTTTGGTCCTGAAACAGAATGGTCAGCGGCCGCGCGCCGGGGCTTAGACCGCTAAGGCTTTGCTCTCCCACATAGATCTCGCCCGAGACCGGTGGGAAGAAGCCCGCAATTGCGGAAAGGAGCGAGCTTTTGCCCGCCCCCGAAGGTCCGATCACGGCCACGATCGCGCCTTGCGGCAGCTCCCAATCGGCGGAGAGGTGGAAGCCCTCTTGCGCCAGCTCTACCGCTTCAAGCCTGAGCATTGCGTCCCTTTCGATCGAAAAGCCAAAACAGCGCGAAGCTGCTGGCGACCAGAAGCACCGATGCCGCGGCGGCCACATCTTGTTTATAGGCTCCGCTCAGCCGTTGGATCACCAAGGGCAAAGTGGCCTGACTTTCGCTTGCGAAAAGCGCGATGACGCCAAGATCACCCATCGACAAAGCCGCCGTCAGCCCGGCGCTGAAGCCCAAGGGGCGCGCCAAGCGTGGCAGGCTCAGAAGACGCAGTCGCGCGAGGCCGTGCAGCCCAAGGCTATCGGCCAGCCTGCCATAATCGGTCTCCAAAGCCCGTGCTTCGGGCAGCAAGAGCCGATAGGCGAAAGGCAAGGCAAGCAGCGTATTGACCAACAAGGTGACCGGCAAAGCGAGGCTTGCGGGTGGAATAAGCGGTTGTAGCAGCACAAAAAGTCCGGTGCCGAGCACCAGCCCGCTGGTCGCCAGCGGTAAGGTCGCCGCGATGTCGAGCCAGCGCTGACCGCGGGCGGCCCCTAAGGCCAGCACCAAGGCGGTGACGCAGGTCAGGAGGGTGGAGCCAAGCGCTACGGCGAGCGAGCGGGCAAGGGCGGGCCAGACTTGGCTTGGCAGGTCTAGAAGGCCGGATATGGCTGGGAGGAGGACGGCCAGCATCGGGCCGAGGAGGAAGAGGGTGGCAAAGAGGATGGCCGTGCTGTCAAGCCAAAGGCGCCAACCTGTAGGGGCGGGCAAGGGAAGACGGCGGTCTAGCCCCGCGCCGAAGCCTGCCTGTCGGGCTGCGATCCATGCGACGAGGGCGGCGAGGCCACCGACCAGCACCTGCAAAAGGGCAAGGCCGGCAGCATGGGCAAGGTCGAACTCAAACCTAACCGCTTGATATATCGCGAGTTCCAAGGTGGTGGCCCTTGGTCCTCCGCCCAAGATCAGCGCCACGGCGAAAGAGGTGAGGCACATCGCGAAGATGGTGGCGAAGGTACCGGGCAGCACCTCGATCAGCATCGGGCGTTCAAGGTGGCGGTGGATTTCGCGCGGGGTGAAGGAAAGGCTTTCGGCAAGGCGGAACCGCTCGGCCGGGATGGCTTGCCAACCTTGCAGGATCATCCGGGTGGCGAGCGGGAAGTTAAGGAAAACATGAGCGATCAGAACGCCTTGCAGCCCGTAGATTGAAAGCGTTGGCAGGCCGAGGGCAGAGAGGGCGGTGTTCAGCACCCCGCTGCGGCCAAAGAGCGCCAAAAGGCCCATTACAGCGACGATCACCGGCAGCAAGAAGGGCGCACCGAGCAGGGTGATGAGCGTCGAGCGCCCGAAAAAATGACGCCGCGACAAGGCCTTGGCGACCGGGATCGCAAGGAGAACCGAAAGAATGGCGGAGAGCAAGGCTTGCCAAAGGGTGAAGCGCAGCGCCGACCAATCGGCGGCGGAGAGGCCGAGGCCCCCCGCGCGATAGGCCACCGCGACCAGAGGCGCGGTGACCAAAATCAGGGCGAAAAGCCCTATTGCGACAGCGAGCTTTGCCATTCTTCCAAAGCCGCTTGGCGGGTGGACTGTGCCTCAACATCCGAGAAAAGCAGGGATTTTTCCGGGCGAGTGGTCTCAAACCCCTCAGGCAGAGCGATATCGGTGGCCGGATACATCCAGTTGGTTTCCGGGATCACCGATTGGAATTCAGGCGATTGGGTGAAGGCCATGAAGGCCTGCGCCAGTTCTGGCTGGTCCGAATTGGCCAAGATGCCGCTGACTTCCACCTGTAGGTAGTGGCCTTCGCTGAAGGGAGCCCAATCCTTGGTGTCATCCTGCTCGCCAATCCGGTGATAGGCGGGGGAAGTGACATAGGAAAGCACCATATCCGCCTCGCCTTCGGTGAAGAGGCCATAGGCCTCGGACCAGCCGGGGGTGACGGTGAGGATATTATCAGACAACCCGGTCCAGATCTCCGCCGCGCGGTCGCCATAGGCGGCTTTCACCCAGAGCAGAAGGCCAAGGCCGGGGGTGGAGGAGCGGGGGTCTTGGATGACCACCTTCAGATCGGAAGCGGCCAATTCTTCGAAGGATTTCGGAGGGTTGGGGTGCTTGGTCTTGTCATAAACAAAGGCAAACCAGCTCCAATCATAGGGCAGGAAAAGCGCATTGTCATAGGCGGTCGGCAAAGCATTGGCGGCGGGCTGGCCATGCGGAGCGAAGAGGCCGGTGGCTTCAGCTGCGGCGGTGAGGTTGGTGTCGAGACCAAGGACCACATCGGCCTCGGAACTGGCACCTTCAAGCTGCAAGCGCGCCAAAAGTGAGGCGCCATCGCCACCCGACACGAATCGAACATCGCAGGAACAGATTGATTCGAAAGCCTTTTCCACCGCAGGGCCGGGGCCCCATTCGGAGATAAAGCTGTCATAGGTCAGCACGGTAAGCACGGGCGTTTCCGCCGCCGCCGGAATGGCGAGGCAGGAAATGAACGCCGCAAGGGAAATGCGCATCTTGGCACCTTTCTGTTGCGACGGATGGTCGGGCACAGGGGAAACCGATGCACCTTCCCTCCGCCGGTATGAGCCGGTTCAGGTTCAACGGGTCCGCTTTCGCATCTCAGCCCGTTAGACGGGCACCCCGAGGTGAGGCGGAGCATAGGGCAAAGCGTGGGGGGTGCAAGGGGCCTTGGCGGCGGAAAAAGCCGGGGCTGATTTGCGTATGGATCAGGTATGGTTCAGGTATGGAAAACGTATGGCAAAGCAGCGCGCACAAGTCTGGGCCATAACTGGCGGGCAGGTTCGGGCCGAAAGGGCACGAGAGCGCAGCAAGGTCAAAGCTGGGGGCGTGATCGCTCGATCAGATCCGAGGGGATCCAAGACCCCCTGAGGTGAAAAAAGGGGGCCGATGATCCGGCCCCCTTTTCGCGTTTAGTGGTTTTGAGTTTCTTCGTTGCGGGTCTTCCACAGCGAGTAGAACACGCCCGCCGCAATGATGCTGACGGTGATGCCCAGCGACAGGTAGGGGTCGAACTTGCCATAGAAGTAGCTGTAGAACCCTTTGAAGCCGATGAAGATCAGCACCACAGCCAAAGCGTATTTCAGGTAGTGGAAGCGGTGCACCAGCGCGGCCAAAGCGAAGTAGAGCGCGCGCAGGCCCAAGATCGCCATGATATTCGCGGTGTAGACGATGAAAGTGTCGGTGGTGATCAGGAAGATCGCCGGCACTGAGTCGACTGCGAAGATCAGGTCAGCCACGTTGATGACGATCAGCGCCACCAGCAGCGGGGTGGCAAAGAGCACCATTTTGCCAGTGGTCGGATGCGGCTCGCGGACAAAGAACTTTTGCCCACGCAGATCTTTGGTGACATTCATGTATTTCGACGTCAGCCGCACCACCGGGTTTTTGGAGATATCCATCTCGCCTTCGGAGGTGAACAACATCTTGACGCCGGTGAGGGCCAAGAAGCCCGCAAAGATCAGGGCGACCCAATCATAGGCCGCAATCAACTCGGCCCCGATGGCAATCATAATGCCGCGCAGGATGATGACGCCGATGATGCCCCAGACCAGCGCGCGATATTGGTATTTCCGCGGAATGGCGAAGAAACCGAAGATCAGCGAGATGACAAAGACGTTGTCGATCGAGAGCACTTTCTCGATGATATAGCCTTGGAAGTAGCTGGAAACGGGGTTGGTGCCGTCACTGGTGACAAGAGTGCCAGTTGACCACGACCACCAGATATAGCCGCCGAATAGTATCGCGATGAAGATATAGAAGGCTGAGAGGCGCAGGCTTTCGGCGACGCCAAGCTCATGATCTTTTTTGTTCAAGACGCCAAGGTCAAAGACCATCAGCGCGACCACGATGGTCAGAAAGACGAGCCACATCCAGAGCGGCTTGTCGAGAAAGTTCATATAAAGGAAGTCCATTCCCTCTGTGTCCTTTTGGGCGCCAGAGGATCAGCGGGAAAACGCCTTGAGGGGCGTTCAGGTCCGGGCTGATCATCGGGCGCTGTGTTCCCGATTGCAGTCCGACATCACGACTCGCGTCGTCAGAGGGGCCCGGTCCGCAGGTGCCATTTGGGGACTATTCGGACCGAGTTCAAGGGGGGGGACGTCAATAGTTCAAGGGGGGTGCGGCAATAGGGCTTGAAACGGGGGGGCGGCGGCGGCTATGCGCAGGGGGAAATCGGGGCGCAGGGCCAGATCGGGAGTGCTGACATGAGCCTGAACACCTTTGGCCATCTCTTTCGCGTAACGACCTGGGGTGAAAGCCACGGGCCAGCGCTGGGATGCACTGTGGACGGCTGCCCTCCGGGGGTGCGGCTGAGCGAGGCGGATATCCAGCCTTGGCTCGACAAGCGCAAACCCGGCACGTCGAAATTCACCACCCAACGCAAAGAGCCGGATGAGGTGAAGATCCTTTCGGGCGTGTTTGAGGGGGTGACGACCGGCACCTCGATCCAGCTGATGATTGAGAACACCGATCAGCGGTCGAAGGATTACGGCCAGATTGCCCAGCAGTTCCGGCCGGGCCATGCCGATGTGACCTATCACCTGAAATATGGCGTGCGCGATCATCGCGGCGGTGGGCGATCCTCGGCGCGGGAGACGGCGGCGCGGGTTGCGGCGGGTGGCGTTGCACGCGCGGTTCTGGCGGCATTGGTGCCTGATCTGAAGATCAACGGCTATATGGTGCAGATGGGCGTGAAGCCGATCGACCGGGCGCGGTTTGAGGCCAGCGCGATCGCTGAGAACCCGTTTTGGTGCCCCGATCCGGTGATGGCCGAGGAATGGGCTGAGTATCTCGATGCCTTGCGGATGGACCATAACTCGGTCGGTGCGGTGATCGAGGTTGAGGCGACGGGGGTGCCCGCAGGTCTGGGCGCGCCGCTATATGGCAAGCTGGACGCGGATCTCGCGGCGGCGATGATGTCGATCAACGCGGTGAAAGGCGTTGAGATTGGCGCGGGTATGGCGGCGGCGGCTTTGACCGGCGTTGAGAATGCCGATGAGATGTCTTTGGGGCCGAACGGGTTGGAGTTTGGCTCGAACCATGCGGGCGGCATCTTGGGCGGGATTTCCAGCGGGCAGCCGGTGGTGTGCCGTTTTGCGGTGAAGCCGACCAGCTCGATCCTGACGCCGCGGGCTTCGGTGAACACCGCGGGCGAGGCGGTCGAGGTGGTGACCAAGGGCCGCCACGATCCTTGCGTGGGTATTCGGGCGGTGCCGGTGGGCGAGGCGATGATGGCTTGCGTCTTGCTGGACCATCTTCTCTTGGACCGCGCCCAGACCGGCGGAATGCGCGGGCAGATTGGCTCTGCCCGCTAAGGTTTTAGTGGTGTGAATGACCTTCGGCGGCGGCCTCTTCTGCCGCGCCGGAGTGATCCATTTTCGAATGATCCACGCCGCCGGGCGGGTCGATCATGAATTCAATCTCGATCCGGCCAGCTTGTTCAAAGATCAGCGTGGCTTTGACCATATCGCCTTCGGTCAGTTGGGTGTTGAGCCCCATCAGCATCACATGCGCGCCGCCTTGTTCAAGCAAGGTGGTGTCACCGGCCGGGATCTCAAGCGCTTCGACATGGCGCATCGAGGCGATGCCTTCGGCGTTGACCTCGGTCAGGTGAACCTCGGCGCGGGCGGCGATCTCGGTCTCGACGCCGATGAGCCGGTCGGGCGTGTCGCCTTCGTTGGAAATCGCCATATAGCCGCCGGCGGTTTTGGCGGTGGCGGCGGGCTGCGGGATGTTCGGGTGGATGATCTCAAGCGTGCCGTGATTGGTGCTATGCGCCGTGGCGGCGGTCGAGAACAGCATGGCGGCGAGGAGGGGGAGGACCAATTTCATTGGGGGATTCCTGTCTTAAGCGGTTTGGGAACGGCCCGGGTCATTGGCTGTGAACGCCAAGGCGGGCCGTAAATCTTGGCTCGTCAACGCTTAGGCCCAAGGGGGCCCGCGTGATCCGTGGCCTTTGTCCAAAACCGCAGGACGGGGGGCGCCCGAGGGTGGCAGGGTCAGCTCGGCCAAAAGGCGCAGCTCGGCCTTTTGCACTGCGCCCATGCAGGGCGGCACATCCACGCTGCCGGTCAGCTGGCAGGCGGGGCATTTCATATGCGGTTTGCTGGGATCCCAACTTGCGCCGCACAGACCGGCATCGCTGCCGCCGGCCATCACCCAAAGCGTCTCTAGTGCCGCCTCATCCTGCGAGGGCGCGCGATGCGCAAAGCCGGTGGCCAAAAGGGCCAGAGTCACCAGCGCAAGCAGCATCAGCCGCAGGGGTTGCAAGAGGCGAGACCGCATCATGACCACAGGATTGCCCCGGATAGACGGCGGGTGCAATGCGACTTAATTGAACTGGGCGGCGCAACCTTCGAGCATCGGCTCTCTTGGGGCGAGTGTCAGAAGGTCGTGCAGCTCAGAGTTGCCATCCACCAGATCTTCCAGCGTTACCTCATCCAACTCACGGTAGAACGCCTCGGTCGCGCGGGCGAGAAAGCGGCGCATCCGGCAAGCATGGGCCAAGGGGCAGCTGTTGCTGCTGGGGTCAAAGCATTCGGTAAAGGGAACGCTGGCCTCAAATTTGCGGAACAGCTCGCCCATTGAGATCTCGGAGGCGGGGCGGCTGAGCGTCAGCCCACCTTGGCGACCACGCTGGGTGTCGACATATCCGCAAAGCTGGAGCCGGTGAATGACTTGGGCAAGGTGGTTGCCCGAGGCGTTGCAGCTTTCGGCAATGTCCGCCGAGCGGACCAAGCGGCCTGAGTTGACAGCGCAATGCATCAGAACGCGGACGGCGAGATTGGTGCGAATGGTCAGGCGCATGGTGGTCCCTTCGTTGGGGATAATCTGCACTTGATATTTCGGTTTTTTGGGCCGGTATCTGATCTGGATCAGTTTTTGCTTAATTTCTTAACTATTCCTGCGATGGGCCGCAGCGGCCCTTAGCGACTGGCTGCAATCCTTGCGCGCTGCACCAGAAGAATGCCCACCATTGTGATGGCAATGCCGATCAGATCGGTCCAATGCACGGACTCGCCCAGAAGGACGATGGCGACGAGGACGCCAAAGGCGGGGTTGAGAAAGTGGAACGCGGCGGCCCTGACGGTGCCAATATCGCTGACAAGCTTGAACCACAAAAGCGTAGCAGCAAGGCCGGGGGCCAGCACTTGCCACAGGAAAGCGGCGAAAAACGCGGGGTTAGGGTCGAAATGCCAAGGCTCGATCGCGGCAGCGACGACGGCCAGCGCAGCGGAACCGGCCAGCATTTGCAAACCCACGATCATCAGAAGATTGCCCCCCGATGAGGCGCTGCCCATCGTGAGCGTGGCCACGGCCAAAGCCACGGCGGCGATAACGCACAGCAGGATGCCGATGGGATCGGCGCCCTCGGTCACGCGGCTGCCCATGATAAGTGCGACGCCAAGGAAACCTGCGGTCAGGCCAAGCGCGGTTTGAAAGGTGATTTTCTGACCACCAAAGGCCCAGCCCAAGGCCGCGACCAAGAGCGGCATCGAAGCGGCGATGATCACGGCGAGCGAGGCCTCGATCCATTGCAGAGCGATGAAATTGAGCCCGAGGTAGAGGGTGTTTTGGCACAGGCCAAAGACCACGACGGAAAGGCCCTGTTGCCGTGTCAGCCGGAAGCTTTGCCCCAATGCCCGCGCCAAAAGTACCGCCAAGAGGCCCGAAATGGCAAAGCGGATCGCCAATGAACTTAAGGGCGGCGCATGGGCGACGATCACCCGCGCTGTGGCAAAGGCCGAAGACCAAAGCGCCACGAATACCATTCCCATCAGGATGCTGCGCGCGGACATGTCTTTGGCCTTTTCAATAACTTGGCATAAAAAAGGGGCTGCCCTGTGGACAGCCCCAAAAGTCAGTGAACCCGTGCTGGGATCAGCCGTTCACCAGGTCCTTCAGAGCCTTGGCGATCGAGAATTTCACGGTTTTGTCCGCGGCTTTGGTCATGGTCTCACCGGTGGCCGGGTTGCGAACTTGACGCTCGGGGCGTGCGCGGCACGAGACTTTGCCCAGACCCGGCAGGGTCACGGTGCCGCCATCGCCAACTTCCTTCGAGACCACAGCGGCAATCGCGTCCAGCGCGGCGGTCGCGGTCTTCTTGTCGCTGCCCATTGCCTCGGCCACGGCGGCTACGAGTTGGGTCTTGGTCATCGGCTTGGACATGTTTTTATCCCTTATCAGGTCTACTGGATTCTTCGGCTCGTCTTGCGAGAGCCGCCCCACGAACGCGGGCCACGGTCCAAACACAGGTTTTCACCGCCGAAATCAAGTCCAAGAACAGCGACTTTGCCAATATTCAGCGGGTTTCCCGCACGTCAGAGGAAGGCAGTTTCGTCAAAACTGCGAAGTTTTCGGCTGTGGATGCGTTCCAGCGGCATCTTGCGCAAAAGCTCCATCGCGCGAATGCCGATTTGCAGGTGTCGCGCGACTTGGGTTTTGTAGAAGTCCGAGGCCATGCCGGGCAGCTTCAACTCGCCATGCAAGGGCTTGTCCGAGACGCAAAGAAGCGTGCCGTAGGGCACCCGGAAGCGGAACCCATTGGCGGCAATGGTGGCGGATTCCATGTCCAGAGCGATGGCGCGGGATTGCGAGAGCCGCAGCACCGGGCCGGATTGGTCGCGCAGCTCCCAATTGCGGTTGTCGATGGTGGCGACAGTGCCGGTGCGCATAATGCGTTTCAGTTCAAACCCTTCAAGCTGGGTGATCTCTTCCACAGCATCTTCAAGGGCGATCTGGATCTCGGCCAAAGCGGGGATTGGCACCCAGACCGGCAGGTCATCATCCAGCACATGGTCTTCGCGCAGATAGGCATGGGCCAGAACGAAATCGCCCAGCTGCTGGCTGTTGCGCAGGCCTGCGCAATGGCCAACCATCATCCAAGCATGCGGGCGCAGCACGGCGATATGGTCGGTGGCGGTCTTGGCGTTCGACGGGCCAACACCGATGTTGACCAAAGTGATGCCCTGCCCGTCGGCGCGTTTGAGGTGATAGGTCGGCATTTGCGGCAGCTTGGCCACCGGTTGCAGCACCCCGTCCGAGGTCGAGATGATCTGGTTCCCGGTCGCCACGAAGGCGGTATAGCCGCTGGCAGGATCGGCCAAAGCGGCGCGGGCAAAGCCTTCGAACTCATCGACATAGAACTGATAATTGGTGAAGAGCACGTGGTTTTGGAAATGCGACGGGTCGGTCGCGGTGTAATGCGCCAGCCGCGCCAATGAGTAATCGACGCGCTGGGCGGTGAAGGGGGCCAAAGGCATCGCACCATCGGCATAAGCGGTCATGGTGCCATTGACGATATCATCATTGGTGGTCGCCAGATCCGGCACGTCGAAGACATCGCGCAAGGAGAAGTCGAGCACGCCCTCTTGCGGCACCGAAACGCCGGGATTGCCCGCAACGGCGAAATGCACTGGGATCGGCGTGGTCGAAGGGCCAATCTCCACCGGCACATTGTGATGCGCCATCAACAGGCCGATCTGCTGGATCAGATATTGCCGGAACAGATCGGGGCGGGTGACGGTGGTAGCATAGGTGCCGGGCCCTGAGACATGGCCAAAGGACAGCCGCGTATCGGCGCGGCTAAAGGTCGAGACCGTCAGCCGGATCTCGGGGTAAAAGGCGCGGACGCGGGCCTTCGGGCGACCCTCGGTCAGGGTGCGGTTGAAGTAATGCGACAGATGCGCGGTCGCCCTTCCATATAGCTCCTCCAGCCGGTTCACTGCGGCCTCGGCATCGTCGAACCGAGTCGGGCCGGGGCTTTCGGGAAGGATATAGGCGCGGGCGTCGTCCTGCATGTGATGATCCGTAACAAGGATGCCAAGTGGCAAAGGGAAAGGCGACAATGGTTTGCCATTAAGGCCAGAGAGCCGGTGCGGCGCAAGTGAAGCCTGCATGACAGCGCGGCTTGCTTGAACTGGGCAGAGGCTTCGCGCTAGGGTCGGGCATGATTTTACTCTCTCTCGGTCATGGCTATTCGGCCTCGGTTCTGGCGCGCCAATTGCTGGCGGAAGGCTGGCGGGTCATCGGTACAACACGCTCGGCGGAAAAGGCCGAAAGCTTGCGGGCGGAAGGAGTGGAGCCGCTCCTGTGGCCCGGCGATCTTGCGGCAGCTTTGGCCGAGGCGACGCATATCTTGGTCTCTGCCGGCCCCGGCCCGGAGGGGGATCCCTTTCTCAACGCCGCCCCGCAGATCGCTAAGGCAAAGGCGGATTGGGTGGGTTATCTCTCCACCACAGCGGTTTATGGCGACCAACAGGGCGGCTGGGTTGATGAGACAACACCGCTCAACGCCTCGGGCGGGCGCGGCGATCATCGGGTGCGGGCCGAGGAGCAATGGCGGGCGACCGGCCTGCCGGTGCATATCTTCCGGCTGGCCGGAATTTATGGCCCCGGACGCGGCCCCTTTGCGAAAGTCCGCAATGGCACGGCGCTGCGGATCATTAAGGAAGGCCAAGTCTTCAGCCGCATCCATGTCGAAGACATCGCGCAAGTCCTGCGTGCCTCGATTGCTAAGCCCAATCCCGGTGCGGCCTATAATGTCTGCGACAATGAGCCCGCCCCGGCCGAAGATGTGATCGCCGAAGCCGCGCGGCTGTTGAGCCTGCCGATCCCACCCGCGATCCCCTTTGAAGAGGCGAACCTGCCGCCCCTGGCGCGCAGCTTCTACCTCGAATCCCGCCGCGTCCGAAACGATCGGATCAGGAAGGAACTCGGCGTCACGCTTCGCTACCCCGACTACAAAACCGGCCTTTTGAGCCTGCTGAGAGACGAATCCGTCGGCTCTTAATCCCTTTCATCTTGACTAAAATACTCCGGGGGTGCGGGGGCTGGCCCCCGCCGAAACGCCAGACAAGAGCCGCTCGGTCACATCCGACAAAGCCAAAGCCGCCGCGCCATGCGCCCAGAGTAGATCGCCCCAAGCGTGGATCTCGATCGGCGGGCGAGGGCGGCCGGTCTCGATCGCCAGCGCTTCCATCTCGTCCAACGTCTCGGCGGCATAGAGGTAGTCGTAGCGCATCCGCTCTCCCGAAAGGATGATGAGCGCGGGGTCGAAAAGGTTCACCACATTGGCCAGACCGACCGCCAAATAGCGCCCGGCGCGGCGGAAGATGCTGCGCGCGGTGGCATTGCCTGCCTTGGCGTGGTCGTAAAGGCTTTCCAAAAGCACATGGATCGGCGCGCCGTCGCGGTGGCCCCAGTTGAGCGCCGTCACCGCCTCGCGCGCAAGCGCGTAGTCGGCGACATAGGCCTCAAGACAGCCGCGCTGACCGCAGCGGCAAAGCGCGCCGTCGAGCTGCACTTTGGTGTGGCCCAACTCCATGCCAAGGCGCTGGGCGCCGCGATAGATGCGGTGGTTCATCACGAACCCCATGCCGACGCCGTGCTCGATGGTGACCACGGCAAAGTCGGAAAGCCCGCGCCCGGCGCCGAACCAGAGCTCGGCCAAGGCCACCAGATTGGCGTCATTGTCGATGATCACTGGCAGACCGAGCCGCGCGGATGTGGCGGCGGCAAGCGGCACCTGTCGTTCGGTTAGAACCGAGGACCAGAGCGCAACCCCTTCTGCCACATCAACAAATCCCGGCACGCCGATACCAACAGCGGCAAGGTCCTGACGGCTTTTGCCGGCCTTGGCGCAGGTGTCATCCAAGAGATGCTCGATGGCTTGGAGAAGGTCTTCCAGCGGCACCGGGCCGGGGCGGCGCGGGATCACACCATCGGCCAGAAGGTTGCCGGCGAAATCGACGATGACGCAGGTATGCTCGCGATCCGAAAGCTTCATCCCGGCGACAAGATGCGCTTCGGCCCGCACGCCCAAGGCCACGGCGGGGCGACCGCGCCCGGCCTCACCCTCACGCGGGGCGGAGATTTCTTCGATCAGCCCGGTCTCGATTAGCTCTTGCGTGATTGTGGTGACCGAGGCGGGGGAAACCGCAAGTTCTTTGGCCAATTGCACGCGGGGAATCAGCCCCGCAGCGCGGATTCGGTCAAAAACCTGCTGGCGCAGCGAGCGCTGGGCCTCGGACAAGGGCGGGATCAGTGGGCCAACGCCCTGCCGTGGCGCTTTCCCGATATCTTTTTGTCGCCGCGGCGCCATTTATTCGATCCTCAAAGAAATAATCGGCATATCCGCGCGTTAGCTTGCAGGCGTGCCATCAAATATACCCCTGAAACGCTTCAATTACCCCTCATGCGCAGAATCGCCGATCATTTTTATTTTGACAACTGAATTAATGCTGCGCAGGTTTTCCTCGTTCCGCGCAAAAGCTGAACCGGCCCGGAGGGGGCTGACCAGAGGGAGGAAGACATGAACAAGGGCATTCTCGCCGCGGTGATCGCGGTGGCTGGCTTCTCATCTGCGGCGCTGGCCGAGGGGCTGACGGTGGGTGTGAGCTGGTCGAACTTTCAAGAAGAACGCTGGAAAACCGATGAGGGCGCCATCAAAGCGGCGCTGGATGCGGCGGGGGCTGCCTATGTCTCGGCCGATGCGCAATCCTCTTCGGCCAAGCAGCTCTCGGACATCGAGGCGCTGATGGCGCAGGGCGTCGATGCGCTGATCATTCTGGGCCAAGATACGGCGGCGGTGGTGCCGGCGATCCAAGCGGCGGCGGATGCGGGCATTCCGGTGGTGGCCTATGACCGGCTGATCGAGGATCCGCGCGCCTTTTACCTGACCTTCGACAATGTCGAGGTTGGCCGGTTGCAAGCGGCGGCGGTCTTTGCCGCGGCGCCGAAGGGCAATTATGTGATGATAAAGGGCTCGCCCACCGATCCCAACGCCGATTTCCTGCGCGCCGGTCAGCAAGAGGTGCTGCAAGCGGCGATTGATGCGGGCGATGTGAAGATCGTCGGTGAGGCCTATACCGATGCTTGGCTGCCGGCCAATGCGCAAAAGAACGTCGAGCAGATCCTGACCGAGAATGCCAATGCGGTGGATGCGGTTGTGGCCTCGAATGACGGCACGGCGGGGGGCGCGGTTGCGGCGCTGACGGCGGTGGGGCTGCAAGGGATTCCGGTCTCGGGCCAAGACGGCGATAAGGCGGCGTTGAACCGGATCGCTTTGGGCACGCAGACGGTTTCGGTCTGGAAGGATGCGCGCGAATTGGGGCGCAATGCGGCCGAGATCGCTTTGGCTTTAGCAGGCGGCACCGCGCCGGATGCCATTGCGAATGCGGCGAAATTCACCACGCCGGGTGGCAATGAGATGAACTCGGTCTTCCTCGCTCCGGTGGCGATCACCAAGGACAATCTCTCGGTCGTGGTGGATGCCGGTTGGATCACCAAGGATGAGCTTTGCCAAGGCGTGAGCGCAGGGCCTGCGCCTTGCAACTGAGCTGATCTTGCGGGGGGCCACCTTGCGCTGGCCCCCGTTTTTCCCCGTGACTGCAGGTGAGATATGAATGAGGCCAGCCCGCCGCCGAAGGCTTTGGCCCGGCGCAGTTTTCTTGAGACGTTAGAGATAGATTCCCGGCTTTTGGGAATGGTGGCGGCCTTTGTCGTGATCTGTCTGGCCTTTCAGCTTTGGACCGGCATTCGGGCGATGAATGCGTTCAGCTGGAACTCCTTTGCGTGGCTGGCGAATGGGCGGTTTTTGATCCCGCAGAATGTGTTCAACATCACCATTCAATCGGTCTCGGTCGCGATCATGGCGACGGGGATGGTTTTCGTGATCGTCACCCGGCACATCGATCTGTCGGTGGGGGCGATCTTGGCCTTGTGCTCGGCGGTGATGGGGGTGTTGCAGGTCACCATCCTGCCGAAAGTGCTGGGGCTTGGCATTGCGCATCCGGCGATTGCGCCTGTGGCGATGATGGCGGGGCTGGCGACCGGGGCGGGCTTGGGGGCCTTCACCGGCTGGCTGGTGGGGTATCAGCGGATCCCTTCCTTTATCGTGACGCTGGGAGGACTGCTGATTTGGCGCAATCTTGGCTGGTATATGACCGATGGTCAGACCCAAGGGCCGCTGGATGCCACGTTCATCCTCTTTGGTGGGGCCGAGGGGACTTTGGGGCCGAGCTTAAGCTGGGTGGTTGGGCTGGTGGCCTGCGCGCTGATCGTTTTGGCGATGATGCAGGGCCGAAAGGGCAAGGTTAGACACGGTTTTGCGGTAAAACCGCTTTGGGCTGAAGGGGTTTTGGCGGGCCTTGCTTGTGCTTTGGTGCTGGGGCTGGTTGCGGTTTTGAACGCCTATCAAATCCCCGCGCCGCGACTGAAGCGGATGTTTGAGGCCAAGGGCGAGGTGATGCCCGAGGGCTATTCGATCGGCTTTGGCCTGCCGATCTCGGTGCTGATCTTGGTGGTGGTGGCGATTGCGATGACGGTGGTGGCCAAACGCACCCGCTTTGGCCGCTATATCTTTGCCACCGGCGGCAATCCGGATGCGGCAGAGCTGTCGGGGATCAATACGCGGGCGCTGACGGTGAAGGTTTTCGCGCTGATGGGGTTCCTTTGTGGGCTATCGGCGATCATCGCGCAGGCGCGGTTGCAGAACCACACCAATGACATCGGCACCTTGGACGAGTTGCGGGTGATTGCGGCGGCGGTGATTGGCGGCACGGCGCTGGCGGGTGGCATCGGCACCATTCACGGCGCGCTTTTGGGGGCGCTGATCATGCAGGCGCTTGCCTCGGGCATGGCGATGGTGGGCGTGGATAGCCCCTTGCAGAACATCGTCGTCGGGCTGGTGCTGGTGATGGCCGTTTGGATCGACATTCAATATCGCAAGCGCAGGGGGATCCGTTGATGAAGCCTCAAGGGGTGCCGCTGGTCGAGATGCGGGAAATCTCGATCGCTTTTGGCGGGGTGAAGGCGGTGGATCGCGTGTCGATCGACCTTTACCCGGGCGAGGTTGTGGGCCTTTTGGGCCATAATGGCGCCGGAAAATCGACGCTGATCAAATGCCTCTCGGGCGCTTATCAGGCCGATGCGGGCGAGATCTATGTGAATGGCGCGCGGGCCGAGATCCGCAATCCGCGCGATGCGCGGGCGCTGAATATCGAGACGATCTATCAGACTTTGGCGCTGGCGGATAACCTCGACGCAGCCTCAAACCTTTTCCTTGGGCGTGAGCTGGTGAGCGGTTTCGGCATGGTCGATGATGCCGCGATGGAGGCTGAGACGCGCAAGATCATGGCGCGTTTGAACCCGAATTTCGCCAAGTTCAAAGAGCCGGTCTCGGCCCTGTCAGGCGGGCAAAGGCAATCAGTGGCGATTGCCCGCGCGGTCTATTTCGACGCCAAGATCCTCATCATGGATGAGCCGACCGCGGCGCTGGGCCCGCAAGAGACCCAAATGGTGGCGGAGCTGATCCAAGAGCTGAAGCGCCAAGGCTTGGGCATCTTCCTCATTGAACATGACATACACGCGGTTATGAACCTGTGCGACCGTGCCGTTGTGATGAAGAACGGCCAAAAGGTCGGCACGGTGAATGTCGGGGATGTTACAGATGACGACATCTTGGGCATGATCATCATGGGCAAGAAACCAGCGCAGGCGTATTGATATGTATATCGGATTGGACCTTGGCACCTCGGGCTTGAAGGGGGTGCTGATCGACGCAGAGCAGCGGGTGGTGGCCGAGGCGACAGCGCCTTTGACCGTCAGCCGCCCGGCGGAGGGGTTCAGCGAACAGGCGCCGGCCGATTGGATTGGTGCGGCCGAGGCGGTGATGGACCGGCTGGCGGCGGCGGGTCTGGGCGAGCTGCGCGGCATTGGCCTTTCGGGGCAGATGCATGGCTCGGTCCTGTTGGATGACAGCGATCAGGTGCTGCGGCCTTGCATCTTGTGGAATGACAGCCGCGCCCATGCCGAGGCTGCCGCGATGGACGGCGATCCGGCGTTCCGAGCGATCTCGGGCAATATCGTTTTTCCGGGCTTCACCGCGCCGAAACTGGCTTGGGTGGCCAAGCATGAGCCTGACATCCGCGCGCGGGTGGCGAAGGTTCTGCTGCCGAAGGACTATCTGCGACTTTGGCTGACCGGCGAGCATGTCTCGGATATGTCGGATGCGGCGGGGACGGCGTGGTTCGATACCGCAAAGCGCGATTGGTCGGATGATCTGTTGGCGGCTACGGGTTTGGACCGCAGCCATATGCCGAGCTTGGTCGAAGGGTCGGCAGTTTCGGGCCATGTTAGAGACGTTTTGGCGGATCGCTGGGGCCTGCCCAAAGGCGTGGTTGTGGCCGGTGGCGGCGGCGATAATGCGGCCTCGGGTGTCGGGGTTGGCGTGGTGCGCGCGGGCGAGGCCTTTGTCTCGCTTGGCACCTCGGGCGTGCTCTTTGCGGCCAATGACGGCTATCAGCCGGATCCGGCGACGGCGGTGCATACGTTCTGCCACGCTTTGCCCAACACTTGGCACCAGATGGGGGTGATCTTGGCCGCCACCGACGCGCTGAATTGGTATGCGCGGTTGGTGGGGGCGGAAGCGGCGGTGCTGACCGGCGAGCTTGGGCCTTTGCAAGCGCCGGGTAAGACGGTGTTCCTGCCTTACTTAGGCGGGGAGCGGACGCCGCTGAATTCGGCCTCGGTCCGGGGGGCGTTCACCGGGCTTGAACATGCCACCGACCGAGCGGCGGCGACGCGGGCGGTGCTGGAGGGCGTGACCTTTGCCATTCGCGACAGCCGCGATGCTTTGGCGGCGACAGGCACGCAACTCCAGCAATTGCTGGCGGTCGGCGGCGGCACGCGCTCGGATTATTGGCTGCGGCTGATTGCGACGGCGCTGGATGTGCCGGTGCAACTGCCTGTTGCCGGTGATTTCGGCGGGGCCTTTGGCGCGGCGCGTTTGGCGCTGATGGCGGCCACCGGGGCGGGGGCGGAGATCGCGACCCTGCCGCAGATTGAACGTGTGGTCGAACCTGACCGCAGCCTGAAGGATGCGATGGATGCGGGGCATGCCCGCTTCCGCGCGGCACAAATGCAGCTAAAGGATCTCTAGCATGACCAGCTTCTTCCACGGCATTGAGCAAATTCGCTACGAGGGGCCTGAGAGCCGCAGTGAATTTGCCTTTCGGTATTACAATCCGGAAGAGCCTGTGCTGGGGAAGACGATGGCCGAGCATCTGCGCTTTGCCGTGGCCTATTGGCATAGTTTCGCTTGGCCGGGGGGCGATCCGTTCGGGGGGCAAACCTTCGAGCGGCCCTGGTTTGGCGAGACGATGGCCTTGGCCCGCGCAAAGGCAGATGCGGCTTTTGAGCTTTTCACGATCCTCGGCGCGCCGTTCTACTGCTTCCATGACGCGGATGTGCGCCCTGAGGGCGCGACTTTTGCGGAAAGCCTGCGGAACCTTGAGGAAATCACCGATTATCTGGGGCAAAAGCAGGAAGCGAGCGGCGTGAAGCTGCTTTGGGGCACCGCCAATATGTTCAGCCATCGGCGCTGGATGGCAGGGGCGGCGACCAATCCGGACCCGGATGTCTATGCCTATGCGGCGGCTTCGGTGAAGGCGAATATGGATGCCACGCAACGGCTTGGTGGGGCGAATTATGTGCTTTGGGGCGGGCGCGAGGGCTATGAGACTTTGCTCAACACCGACCTTAGGGCCGAGCGCGCCCATGCCGGGCGGTTCTTGCAGCAAGTGGTCGAGTATAAGCACAAGATCGGCTTCAAAGGCGCGATTTTGATCGAGCCGAAGCCGCAAGAGCCGACCAAACATCAATATGATTACGATGTGGCCACAGTTTACGGCTTCCTGAAGGACTTTGGTCTGGAGGGTGAGGTGAAGGTGAACATCGAGCAGGGCCATGCCATACTGGCGGGCCACAGCTTTGAGCATGAGATCGCAACGGCCTCGGCCTTGGGGATCTTTGGTTCGATCGATATGAACCGCAACGATTATCAATCGGGTTGGGATACGGATCAGTTCCCGAACAATCATGCCGAGATGGCTTTGGCCTTTTATGAGATCCTGCGGGCGGGCGGCTATACCACTGGGGGCACCAATTTTGACGCCAAGCTGCGGCGGCAATCCTTGGATGCAGGCGATTTGGTGCTGGCGCATGCCGGGGCGATGGACACCTGCGCGCGGGCGCTGAAGTCGGCGGCGGCTTTGCTGGAAAGTGGCGAGCTGGAAGCGGCGCGGGCCGAGCGCTATGCCGGTTGGCAGACGCCTGCGGCCAAGGCCATGCTGAGCGGCGGGCTGGAAGCGGCGGCGGCGCGGGTCACGGCGGAAGGTTTGGAGCCGCAGCCACGCTCGGGCCGGCAAGAGCGGTTGGAAAACCTTTGGAACCGCTATGTTTGAGACGGTTTCGGCGGGGGCGGTCTAGTTGCGCCGCGCCCGCCCCATGCTGCGGAACAGGCGCGAGCGGTCGTCCAGCTCGGCATTGATCGCGCCGCCGACCAAGATGGCCCAGACCGAAAGGTAGAGCCAAGTCATCAGGATGATCACGGCACCGATCGACCCGTAAATCCGGTTGTAGCTGTTGAAGTTCGACAGATAGGTCGAGAAGCCCAGCGACACGCCCGCCCAAGCAAGGGCGGCAAAGATCACCCCGTAGGAGATCCAGCCTGCGCGCGCGTCTGGCGCGACATTGGGGCCGTAGTGGTAAAGGATCGACAGGCAGCTGAGGACCAAGACGAACATCGCAATCCAAGGCAGGATGCGCAGAAAGCTTGATTCGTATTTGCCTAGGCTAACGTAGTCGAAAAGCACTGGCACGATGACCACGGTGGCGAGCGCGATGATCAAAGCGCCGATCAGCAGCAGCGTCAGCCCAAGATCGACCAGCCAGCCCTTCACCCAAGAGCGCGGCGTGGCGCGATGCACCACGTCCAAGCCTTGCACCAGCGCCGCCACCCCGTTGCGCGCCGAGTAAAGCGCCAGCATCAATGAGACGAAAGTCGCCCAGCCCAGCGTGGTGGCGGGCGCGTTCAAAAGGCCCATCACCTGATCATGGATCAGTGCGCCAGCCTCGGGCGGCAGGAAGCGCTCGGCCACTTCGAGATAACCGGTGATGACTTGGCGATCGGCCATCAGGCTCCAGATCGCGACCACGGCGGCAAGGCCGGGGAAGACCGCAAACATGGCGTAGAAGGCCACGCCAGCAGCGATCAGGCCGAAATGGCCATCGCCCACGCGCAGCCATATCGCGCCGAGAAACCGAACAAAACTACGCCACGCTTTTACCATTGCGGCAGAATGGCGGGTGCGTGGGTGGTGTCAACGCGATTCCCCAAAGGGTGTGGCGCAGGGGATGCAGGGCTTAGTCGCGGCGCAGGCTGGCGGTGACATAGTTGACCGAGAGATCGCGGTCCGAAAGGCTCCACCGCCAGCTGATTGGGTTGAAAATCATGCCCTTGCGGTCCACGGGATCAAGGCCAGCGCGGCGGATCAGGTCGTAAAGCTCATCCGGGGTGATGAACTTGTTCCAATCATGCGTGCCTTTCGGCAGCCAGCACATCACCCATTCGGCGCCGACAATCGCCATGGCGAAGCTTTTGGCGTTGCGGTTGAGGGTGGAGCAAAGCATCAACCCGCCGGTTTTGAGAAGGTCATGGCAGGCGGTCAGATAGACCAAAGGATCGGCGACATGCTCGACCACTTCCATGTTGAGCACGACATCGAAACGCTCACCGGCGGCGGCGAGGTCTTCGGCGGTGGTGTGGCGATAGTCGATTGTCAGCCCCGATTGCTCGGCATGGATGCGGGCCACGGGGATGTTGCGCGGGGCGGCATCGGCACCGACAACCTCGGCACCAAGGCGGGCCATAGGCTCGGAGAGGAGGCCGCCGCCGCAGCCGATGTCGAGAATCCGCAGGCCTGCAAAGGGTTTGTCAGTTTTCAGATCCCGGCCAAACTCGGCAGCGATTTGACGGGTGATATAGTCAAGCCGGCAGGGGTTCATCTGATGCAACGGGCGGAATTTGCCATTGGGATCCCACCATTCGGCGGCCATCGCCTCAAACTTCGCCACTTCTGCGCTATCGACGGTCGTTTCCATATCCGGTTCCCTTTGCGCTTCGACTCGCGCCTTGCCTTGGGTATATAGGGTCTTGATGGACCACAGATCAGGCCAAAAGCGCGCAGTCGAGTATCTTTACCCGCCGATCGAGCCCTTCGATCAGCGCGTGATCGATATGGGCGATGGTCATTTGATCTATGTTGAGCAATGCGGCAACCCCGAAGGCGTGCCCGTGGTGGTGTTCCATGGCGGGCCGGGGGGCGGCTGCTCGCCCGCGATGCGGCGGTATTTTGACCCCGCGCATTACCGGATTGTGCTGTTTGATCAACGCGGTTGCGGGCGGTCGCGGCCCTATGCCAGCGTGGAAAACAACACCACTTGGCATCTGGTGGCAGATGTTGAGCGGATCCGCGCGGATTTGGGCATTGAAAGCTTTGTGGCTTTCGGCGGCAGCTGGGGCGCAACTTTGGCGCTGGTCTATGCGCTCACGCACCCCGAGCGCGTGCGGCATCTGGTGCTGCGCGGCGTGTTTTTGATGACGCAAGCCGAGCTGGATTGGTTCTATGGCGGCGGGGCGGGGCAGTTCTTCCCCGATCTGTGGCAGCGGTTCATCTCGCTGATCCCCGAGGGCGAGCGCGGCGATCTGATCGCCGCCTATCACGAGCGGCTCTTCAGCGGCAATTACGCGGAAGAGGGTCGGTTTGGCAGGGCTTGGGCGCAATGGGAAAACGCATTGGCCTCGATCCAATCCGAGGGGTTTTATGGCGAAGGGCCGACGGATTACGCCCGCGCTTTTGCCCGGCTTGAGAACCATTATTTCGTGAATTCAGGCTTTCTAGAGACGGATGGCTGGATTTTGCAGAACCGTGCCCGGATCGAGCATATCGGGGCCACGGTGGTGCAAGGCCGCTATGATATGGTCTGCCCGCCGCTCTCGGCTTGGAAGCTGGCGGCAGGCTGGGCCAAGTGCCAGCTTCGTCTGGTGGGGATGGCGGGGCATGCCTTGTCAGAGCCGGGGATCAGCGAGGCTTTGGTGCAAGCGACCGATGGCTTGCGCGATAATATGTGGGATTATCGAAAATAGCTTGCGGTTTTTGCTGGGGTCTTGGCAAATGCCGCTAAAGACAGCGCCGGAGGTCCGCCATGCGTTACGATCTTGATCAAGTGGCGGAGCCGATCGCCTATAAGCTGTTGGCCGCCACCACTGTGCCGCGCCCGATTGCTTGGGTGGTGACGCAAGATGCTGAAAACAAAGTAAATGCTGCGCCGTATAGTTTCTTCAACGTCATGGGCTCGGCACCTCCGACGATCGCTTTGGGCCTGATGCGCGCAGCCGATCGCGGCTTCAAAGATACCGCGCAAAACATTCTCGATACCGGCGTTTTCGTGGTTAATCTGGTGCCCGAGCGGCTGGTGGAGGCAATGAACCTGACCTCGGCCGATGCGCCGCGAGGGGTAGATGAGCTGGCCTTTGCCGGGCTTGCGACGCTGCCTTCGGTGCATGTGGCGCCGCCTCGGATTGCTGAAAGCCCGGTGGCTTATGAGTGCCGCGCGCTTTCGACCGTGGTCACGGGGCCGAACCAAGTTGTGGTGATTGGCCGGGTGCTGGCGGTGCATATCGAGGATCGGTTCTTGCTGGATGCCGAGCGCGCGCATGTCGACACACCCGCGCTGGACCTTGTCGCGCGGTCTTTTGGCAGCGGCTATATTCGCAGCCGCGACACATTTGAGCTGGCGCGGCCGACTTGGGCGGGGCTGAACAAGGGCTGAGCGGTCCCCGCACGGATTATCGATAATTCTGTTGACAGCTGCGCTGCTGCGGTGAAGTCTTAACTCGATAGTTAAGAAATTCGCGCCAATGCGAATCATCAACAGGGATATTGCGATGCTGCAAGAACGCATCGAAGGCAAATGGCTGGCCGCCTTTCGCCGGGTTTTCGCGCTGAACGGGATTGGCAAAGGCACGCGGATTGCGATCCTGCATGAGACGCAATCGCGCCCGGTTCTGGTGCATCTGTCGGAGCTTGCCGCCTATGATCTGGGGGCCGAGTTCTGCATGATCCAGATGCCGACGCCGCCCTTGTCGGCGCCGGTGCCGGTGAAATCGACCGGCACCTCTTGGGCGATCCAAGGCAATCGCGCGGTGATCGAGGCGCTGAAGCTCTGCGAAGTGATCGTTGATTGCACGGTCGAGGGGCTGATCCACGCCCCCGAATGGCCGGAGATCGAAGACGCGGGCAACACTCGGCTTTTGGTCATCACTAACGAACACCCTGAAATTCTTGAAAGAACCGAGCCGAAGGCCGAGCATCTGCCCGCTGTGCAAGCCGGTATTCAGATGCTGCGGGAGGCGTCGGAGATGCGCGTCACCTCGGCCCTCGGGACCGATCTGACGGTGGATCTGCGCGGCGCGCCTTGCGGTGGGACGGCGGGCTTTGCGACGCATCCGGGGGCCGTTGCACATTGGCCGGGCGGGCTGTGTCTGGCCTTCCCCGGCAAGAACGCGGTCAACGGGCGCATCGTCATGGGGGTTGGGGATATGAACCTGACCTTTAAGACGTATCTGACCAGCCAGATTGATTTCACCATCGAGAATGACTTCGTCACCGCGATCAAAGGTGACGGCATCGATGCGCTGCATTTCCGCGAATATATGGAAGCTTGGAACGATCAGAACGCCTATGGGATGAGCCATGTCGGCTGGGGCATGCATCCGGGCGCGCGTTGGATCAGCGCGGCGATGTATGACAAGCGCGACATGCAGGCGGTGGAGTTCCGCGCGCTAGCGGGCTCGTTCCTGTGGTCCACCGGCGCCAACCAATATGCCGGCCGCTACACGCTTGGCCATTTTGACCTGCCGATGCGCAATTGCACCATCGCTTTGGACGGCAAGATCGTCGTCAAAGACGGTGTGCTGCAAGGCGAGCTGGCCCTCTGATTTTCGCAGAAAGACCTAAAATGAGCGATATTAGTGACTATTATGACCTGAGCCGCATCCGCCCTGAGGTGCAAGCCGTGCTGCGCCGGGTGAATGAACTGGGACCCCGTTTCGCCGAACGCGCCAAGGCGGTGGATGATGAGGCGAGCTTCCCGGTCGAGAATTATCGCGATCTGGCGGATGAAGGGTTTCTGACGCTCTGCATCCCGGAAGAGTTCGGCGGCATGGGCTTTAGCATGGGCGAATATGCTATGGTCGGGGCCGAGTTGGGCAAGTTTTGCGGCGCAACCGCGCTGACCTTCAACATGCATAACAGCTCGATGGCTTGGTCACGCTTCATGTTCGAGATGCCGAATCTGACGCCGGAAGAGCGCGCCGAATTCGCCACTCTGCGCGAACGCCAGTTCCGCCGCGCCATTGCCGAGCGGGCGATCTATTCGCAGCCGATCTCGGAAGGCGGGCAAAACTGGACCTCGAAGCCGAACCAAACCCAATGCCGCGCGGTTGAGGGTGGCTGGAAGATCAATGGTTTCAAGAAGTTCGCCTCGCTGGCGGGCTATTGCGACTATTACACCATCGTTTGCACCGAAGTCTTTGAGGGCCAAGAGCCGCGCCATGAGGACACGATGCTCTTCGTGGTGCATAAGGACACCCCCGGCCTGACGATCAAGGGCGATTGGGATCCTTTGGGGATGCGCGGCACCAACAGCCGTGACTTGATTTTGCAGGATATTTTCGTCACCCGCGACGATCTCCTGATGCCGCGCGGGATCTTTGGCAAAACGCTGGCCAACTGGCCGCATATGATGGCGACGCTGTCGCCGACCTATATGGGCGTGGCGCAGGGGGCGTTCGATTTCACCGTCGCCTATTTGCAGGGCCGTATCCCGGGGCAACCTCCGATCGACCGGCGCATGTTTGCGACCAAACGCGTCGCCGTGTCGAAGATGTATGCGCGTCTGGCGAGCATGCGGGCGCTCTGGTGGCAGGCTTTTGGCGAGGCCAAGGGGTTTCCGACCAAGGGCGAGGTGATGCGGATGTATGCCGCGCAGTTTAACGTGATGGAGGGCGTGCAGGAGATTGCCGCGATGGCGATCCGCACCTGTGGTGGGCAGTCGATGCTGCGCTCTTTGCCCTTGGAGCGGATGTATCGCGACAGCCGCTGCGGGGCGCTGATGTTGCCCTATACCTCTGAAATCATGGAGGATTATATCGGCGTGCTGGCACTTTACGACATGGATGAGCTGGATGATGCGCCGGGTGATCTCGATGGCGCGCGCACCTCGCTCTGGCGCGGCGAAGGCTCGGCCGTGAAGGGGCTGCGCTGATGGGACGCGACAGGGTTCAAGTCACCGGGCGCGTTGCGGCGGAGCCGGAAAAGGTTTGGGCCCTGTTGCGCGATTTCTGCGGGCTTTGGCACCCGTGGATGGAAAGCATCACGGCTGAGCGGGACCCGCGCGGGGCGTTGATCCGGGCCTTTACGGTGAAGGGTGAGGCGACGCTTTACCGCGAGCAGCTGACCTATTTCTCCGATACCGACCGGGTGCTGGGCTATACCCATCTGGAGGGGATCGCGGGCTGCGAGGCCTATGATGCGCGGGTTACGGTGACGGACGGCAGTGAAGGCGGCGCGATGGTGTCTTGGTCTGCCGTAGTGCGCGCCCCGGCGGCGCGGCTGGCGGAGATATGCGAAGGCACGAAGGCGGTGTTTGAGGCCGGAATCGCGGTGTTAGAGACTGTTTCCAACGCGGCGCGACCGCAGATGAGCAGGTTTGAGGTGATCCCCACGGCCGAGACGAAGGCGCTGTTGGTCGATGATCTGCCGCGCCTTGGGCTGACCACGGCGGGCGGGCCGGGCAAGCGGCTGTGCCTTTTCCTGCATGGCATTGGCGGCAATCGTGACAACTGGGATTTACAGCTGAACGCGGCGAGCGCGGTGATGCCCGCCGCCGCGCTGGATCTGCGGGGTTATGGCGAAAGCACTCTGGGGCCGCGGCAATCGACGGTGGACGATTATTGCGACGATATTCTGCGGGTGATGCAGGTCATAGGGGCCGAGCGACTGGTCCTGGTCGGGCTCTCCTATGGCTCGTGGATCGCCACCTCTTTCGCGATGCGCCACCCGCAGCTTTTGGACGGATTGGTGCTTTCAGGCGGCTGCACGGGCATGTCCGAAGCGGGCCCGGATGAGCGTGAGGCGTTCCGGATCAGCCGTGAAGTGCCGCTGAACGCAGGCCAAACGCCGAAGGATTTCGCGCCTGCGGTGGTGAAGGTGCTGGCGGGGCCGAATGCCAGCGAGGCCATACGTCAGAAGCTTTATAACTCGATGGCGGCAATCCCGGCCGAGACCTATCGCGATGCTTTGGTCTGCTTCACCAACCCGCTGGAGCAGTTCGATTTCTCCAAACTGACCATGCCGGTTCTTATGATGACGGGTGAGCATGATCGGCTGGCGCCACCTGATGAGATTCGCGGTGTGGCGGGGCGGATATGGGATGCGGCGCTGCATGCCGACGTGCGCTTTGAAGTGATTAAAGACGCAGGGCATCTTTGCAATGTTGAGCAGCCCGGAGCTTATAACCGCGTGCTGACCGACTTTTTGCGGAAGCTGCCATGAGCCAGCTGCCGCGCCGCCAACAGAACCGGCTGGATCGTGAAAAGCGCATTCTGGATGCGGCTTTGGTGACCTTTGCGGCACTGGGCTATTCCGGCACCACGATGGATGCGGTGGCGGCGGAGGCGAGGCTCACCAAGCCGACGCTTTACTCCTACTTCCCGTCCAAGGAATCGCTCTTTCAAGCCATGATGCTGGGCAAGCGCGACCGGATGCTGGATGTGTTTGAGCATCCCTCGCCCGATGGCATGGTGCAGGATCTTTATACCTTCGCCTGGGACTATGCCGATACGGTGATGCGGCCGGATCTTTTGTCTCTCGCAAGGCTGATCATTGGCGAGGTGCAGCGCTTTCCCGAGATCGGTCGCGCCTATCAAGCATCGGGCCCGGATCACCTTCTGCGCGGCATCATGCGCTACCTGGAAGAGCGGCGTGAGGCTGGCCAGTTGGCGTTCGACGAGGCCGAATTGGCGGCGCAGGATCTGTGGGGTTTGATCCTCTCGGCTCCGCGGACTCAGGCTCTATACATGCCGGATTCGCCCCCCGACCGGGCGGCGCTGGCGCGCTATATCCACAACGGCCTTCGGGTGTTCCTGAAGGCCTATTCAGCCGCCGCAAAGGCGGACATCGAAAAACTGAACGCGCTTATAAGCGCGCAGCCTCAACAGGTGGGACATGACGCTTGACGACTTTCTTGCTGATCCAGCAAGCCGCTTTGCCACGGTGGCAATGGCCGATACCAACGGGCTTTTACGCGGGCAGATGGTGTCGAAATCCAGCCTGAAGGGCATTGCGCAAAACGGCATGGGCATGGCCCCGGCGCAGCTGGCTTTGGATCCGACCGATGCGATGCTGACCATTCCGGGCGTGAATGACGACAGCGGCGATTTCCACGATGATCCGCTGGAACTGGACCCAACTTCGGTGCGGCAATTGCCGTGGTCAAAGCCCGGCCATGACCTTTTGGTCCTGTCGAATTACACCGGAAGTTCGGCTGAGATCTGCCCGCGCTCGCTGTTGAAGAAGGTGCTCGCAAGGGCGGATTCCGCAGGATTAGTGCCGAAATACGGCATGGAGTTGGAATATACTCTGTTCGACGAGACGCCCGAGACGGCCAAGGCCAAGGGCTATCGCAATCTAAAGGCCGCGACCCAGCATGCCAGCCATGACCTGATCCTGTATCAAGTCGTGCAGACTGAATGGTATGAGGCGCTGTCAGCGATGTGTGAGCCGCTGAAGATCGACCTTGCCAAGATGCATGAAGAGATTGGCGCAGGCTTTATGGAGGCTTGCATCGGCGCAGGCACCGGGGTTGAGCCTGCTGACCAATTGGTTTTGCTAAAGAATTTTATCCGCGCCTTGGCGTTGCGGCAGGGCCGCTCGGTCACTTTCATGCCGCGTTGGAATGAGAATGCCGACAGCCAGTCGATCCATCTGCATATCTCGATGAAGGAAAAGGCGGGGACGTCGCTCTTTTGGGATAGAGACCAAAAGAACGGTGTGAGCCAAACCTTCCGCTGGTTCCTTGGTGGTTTGCAGGCCTATATCGGCGATATGACCTTGATCTTCCAACCCACGGTGAACAGCTATCGCCGCTTTGCGCCGGGCACCTTTGCGCCGCCGGGCCTGACGTGGGGCTATGAGAACCGAACCACCTGTTTCCGCCTTGTTGGTCACGATTCCGGATCGCTTCGGGTTGAAAATCGGCTGCCGGGCGCGGACTGCAATCCCTATCTTTCGGCGGCTGCCACCATCGCCGCAGGGGTTGCCGGGATCCTCAATAAGATTGAGCCGGATGATGAGGTCATCGGTTCGGGCTATGCGCAGGAACCGACCCGCGACTTCGCCCGTTCTATGCCCGAGGCGATTGAGCGGCTTCGCGGGTCGGACTTTGCCAAGGATTGGCTGGGGCCGCGCTTTGTTGAGGCTTTCACCGCCACGCGCCAATGCCAATATGATGAGTTCCGCCGCCGGGTGCCGGATGTGGAGCTGGAACGTTTCTTCGATCTGGGATGAGCTGATGGATCTGCGCACCGCATTTGTGGAAGGCATGAGCCGGGCCGCGACTTTTGTCGCGGTCGTGACCACCGATGGGCCGGGGGGGCGTGCGGGGGTGACGATTTCCTCGCTGACCTCGGTCTCGGCGGACGGCGATCAGCCCTCGCTTCTGGCCTGCATCCATCATCTCTCGCCCGCCGCGGCCGCGATCATGAAGAACCGCGCCTTCACTGCAAACCTTCTGGCCGAGGATCAGCAGCCCTTGTCTGACCTTTTCGCCGGGCGCGGGGGGGAGGATCGTGGCGCAAGGTTTGACCGGGTGAACTGGCAGCCGGGCGCCTTGGGACAGCCCTTGCTTCAAGGCGCGACGGTGACCTTTGAATGCCGTTTGGCGACCTCGCTTTTGTGGGAGTCGCATCACATCATGGTGGGCCGCGTGGCCCAAGTGACCTTGGCTGAGACGCCGCATGCTTTGCTTTACGGCCAGCGCGGATACCGCCGGGCAGTGGGGTTCAACCCCGAGGGTTAAGCGGTTCTCAGAAAGCCTGCTTCAACCCGTACGGCCGTGTCGCGGTAGTGCTGGGCCAAAAGCGCGGATGCCTTCGCAAAGTCGCGCGCCAAGGTGGCATCGGCGATCGCGCGATGCTCGGCCTGCACGTCGCGTTTGGCGCCTTGGGCCATGTTAGGGATGCGGTAGCGTTCGCATTCGGCGTAAAGCCGGTCGAATTGCTCCAACATCCGAGGTGATTTGCAGCCCGCAATCAGCGCATGGTGAAAGGCGTGGTGGCGGGCTTCAAAGGCGTCTTGATCGGCCTCACTCGGGCTGTCTTCCAGTCGGCGGGCCTGCAAGACCAAAGCGTGCAAAGCGGCGACGATCTCCGATTCCCAAGCGTCATCGCCGTCGCGGATTGAAAGGCGCAGGGCCTCGGCCTCCAAGAGGATGCGGAAGTTGATCGCGTCCCACATCTCAACCGGGGTCAGCGGTGCGACGGTGAAGCCGCGCAGGGGCATGAGGACGACCAGACGCTCGGCTTGCAAGCGGCTGAGGGCTTCGCGCAAGGGCGATTGACCCATGCCGTAGCGATCCGAGAGTTGGTGCATGCGCAAAGGCTCTTGCGGCTTCCAATGGCCGCGCAGGATGTCGCGGCGCAGCAGGCGGTAGGCGTCTTCGGTCAGGGTGGTGCTGCGCGCCATGCGATGTCCTTGTGTTTGATTCAAGGATTAGCGAACCCAAGCCTGACTGTCGAGAATCCTAGCGCTTTCGCAGCAACCGGCGCGCTTGCCATTGAGCGGGCAGGGCCAGTCTGATAGACAAAACCCGATGAATTGAGGGCGGTGCGCCGCCAGAGGCAGGAGTTCCCGATGACCGAAGAAACCGCTGGCACCAACGGTGCGGCCGCCCCGGCTCCGCAACTGCGCATGCAGGTTGTGGCGCAATATGTCCGCGATATGAGCTTTGAAAATATCGTGGCGCAGAAAGGGCTTACCACCTCGGAAGTGCAACCCGACATTCAGGTTGGCGTTTCCTTGGATGCGCGCAAACGCTCGGTGGAAAACCAGTATGACGTGATCACCAAGTTCAAGATCACCTCGAAGAACAAGCTGAACGGCGATACCCTGTTCCTGATGGAGCTGGAATACGGCGGCACGTTCCACATCGAGGGCGTGCCGGAAGACCAACTGCACCCGTTCTTGATGATCGAATGCCCGCGTCTGTTGTTCCCCTTCGTGCGCCGCATCATCTCGGATGTGACGCGTGACGGTGGCTTCCCGCCGCTGAACGTCGACAATGTCGATTTCTTGGCCTTGTATCGCCAAGAGCTGGCGCGTCGCGCGCAGCAAGCTCCGGCGACCGCTCCGAACTGAGATTTTGTATGGCCCGAACCCAGGTTTGGGCCATGTTAGACTAGGTTTTCGTGCCTCGGCCTTAGGGCTGGGGCACGATCAACACCAGCCCGTCCAAAGCGGGTGACATCTTGATCTGGCACGACAGCCGCGAGGTCGGACGCCGCTCAGCCTCGGCCACGTCGAGCATCGGGTCTTCGAAATCCCCCACATCGCCGGTCTTGGCCGCCCAAGCCTCATCCACATAGACATGGCAGGTGGCACAGCTGAGATTGCCGCCGCATTCGCCCACCACATTGGGAATGTTATTGGCGACCGCGGCCTGCATCATATTCAGCCCCTCGGGGACTTCGGCCGAGATTTCGTGCCCGTCGGGCAGGATCCAAGTGGCTTTCATCATATCCTCAGATGTACCAGATATACCAATCGCGCAAAGCATCGCCTTCCAGTCCGGCGGTCTTCTCCACCTCGGCGCGCTTCATGAAAATGTGATTGTCGACAAGGCCTTGGCCGACAGCTGCGCCAAGGGCGGTATCAGCGGCAAGGTCGTCGATCGCCTCCGATAGGCTGGCGGCGGTCCCGTGGGGCGCATCGTTGCAGGTAAAGCCGTCGCCGGTTTCGCGCGGGGGCAAATCATACTTGCCCTCATAGCCCAGAAGCGCCGCCTGAAGGATCGTGGCCACCGACGTATAGGGATTGGCGGCGGCATCGGGCATGCGGTGTTCAAGCCGGGCCTTCTTGCCACCCTCGGCGCTGACGCGGGCGGTCACGTTGCGATTGTCGCCGCCCCAATTGCACCAATAGCCCGACAGGCTGGCCGGTTGCAGCCGCGCATAGGAGAGCGCGTTCGGCGCCACCAGGCCGGCGATTGCCTTGTGGTGCTGCATCCAGCCCGAGATGCAGCCGCGCGCAAGATCCGAGAGGTCATCGGGGTCGCCCCGCTCGCCCTTTGCGAGTGCGTTTTGGCCTTTTGCATCGGTGAATGACAGATTCACATGCAGGCCGGACCCACCCTTTCCCGCGATGGGCTTGGGTAGGAAGGAGAGGATAACCCCATGATCCAGCGCGATTTCACGGGCCATTTGCCGGAAGAGCACCACTGAATCGACATGGGCCACGGCAGTGTCGAAGGTCAGGGTGAATTCAAACTGCGGCGTGTCATATTCGGCGGTGATCAGGTCCAAAGGTAGGCCAATTTCATGCGCCTTGTTCCAGATCGCATCGGTAAAGCGGCGCGGATCGGTGAAATTTCCGGTGCCGTAAACCACGCCGCCGGGGTTGTCATAGGGCACGATCTGCCCGTCGGCGTTGCGGATAAAGGCGAAGGCTTCCAGCTCAATCCCAATCTTGGGCGTCAGGCCATGCTTCCCCCAAGCCGCAACCGCCCGCTTCAAAGCGCCGCGTGGGCACATCGGCAAGGGGCCACCTTCGGCGTCGTAAAGATCGCCCAGAACCACCTTGGTTGCAGGCTCCCATCCGGGGCGCACTTCGTCACCAATCCAGCGCAAAACCATATCTGGAAGGCCCTGAAGGCAGCGGCTGCCCGGCGCTTCCAAGAGCAAATCTTTGTCGTAATGCACAGAAAAATTCGGCTGAGCAAAGCGGCTTTCATCATTGCCTATCTTTGAGGCCGGCAGATATTTGCCCCGCATGATCGACAGATGATCGCAGAACATAGCGCGAAGGCGCTCGGACATTGTAATCTCCCTGGGATCGCGGTCTTGTGCCGCTTTGAAAATTTATTGAAGCGTGACGCGCACCGGCAGTTCTTTGACGCCGCCGATGAAATTCGAGCGGAGGAATTTTTGCTCGCCCGCAGGTTCAATACTGCGCAGGCGTTTGGCAAGTTCTTCGAACAGCACCCGCACCTCAAGCCGCGCGAGCCACATCCCCAAGCAGACATGCGGACCGCCCTGCCCGAAAGAGATGTGGCGGTTCGGATTGCGGGTCAGATCGACCTTAAACGGCTCTAAGAAGGCGGAATCGTCACGATTCCCGCTGGCGAACCAGTAGAGGACTTTGTCCCCCGCCCGGACCTGCTTGCCGTGATAGTCAAAATCCCGCGTCGCGGTGCGGCGGAAATAGGTGGTGGGGCTGGCCCAGCGGATGATCTCATCCGCCATGGTCTCATTCACCTCACCGCGCTGGATTTGGCCCAAAAGCTCGGGCTGATGACAGAGCGCCTGAATACCGGCGGCGATCGAATAGCGGGTGGTGTCATTGCCAGCGGCGACGAGCAGGCAGAAGAAATTGCGAAACTCATGTTCAGGCATGACCGAGCCATCCGGCCCCGGCTGCAACAGAAGATGCAAGATGCCCGAGGTGTCGCCCGAGGCCGCCTTTTTCTCCATCATTTCCTTGGCATAGACGAAGAGCTCTGCACCGGCCGGAGAGTTGAACGGCATCATCCGAAACTCATCCGTCGTCATCTTATCAAGGACGTGCTGGGTGAAATCGGGGTCGGTATTGGCGATCAGCGCATCGCCTTTTTCCACGAGCCAAGCCAGATCCTCATCCGGCAGGCCAACGATGCGGCCAAGCATCCGCATCGGCAGCTGTCGCGCGATCTCTTTGGTCGCATCAAAGCGGCCCTTGGCAAAGGCATCGTCCAAAATCGGGCCGCAAAGGTCGCGGATCACCTTCTCAAACTGCGCAATCACTGGCTTGGAGAAGGCTTTGGCGACCTTCACCCGCGTCATCATATGGTCGGGCGCGTCGGTCTCTTGGAAGGTGCGGCGGGCGAGATATTCCTCATAGGTCTGATCCTCCATCCGGATGCCGCGCGCGCTGGAAAGGAGATCAGGCTTGCCGTTCAGCTCAAGAATATCGGCGTGGCGGGTGACCGACCAAAAGCCTTGCCCAGCGGAATAATCGGTCCAATGCACCGGATCGTCGCGCCGCAGCCGGGCAAAAGTGTTGTGGGGCGGGCCGTTCAGGAAGGTGTCATGGCTGGTCAGATCGGCGTGGCCGTCGTCGCTGGGGGTCCAGACCGTCATTCAGCTCTCCCTTGCCGGACGTCTCTTTATAAATATACTAAATGCGTGCATAAATATGTAAAGGCTGCAGACCATGCATATCGCGATCCTTATGGCGAACACGGATGAAAGTGCTTTTGCGCAAAGGCATCCAAAGGATGGCGAAAAATTCCGCAATCTTTTGGCACCTTTAAGGCCAGATTGGCGGTTCACCACGCTTTCTGTGAAGGATGGCACCTTCCCCAGTGACCTGTCGGATTACGACGGGTTCATCATCACAGGCAGTCCGGCTTCGGTGCATGATGATGCGCCTTGGGTGCATCGGCTGATGCAGCTGATTCGCGATATTCGGACGGCTAAACTGCCGCTTTATGGCGCCTGTTTTGGGCATCAGGCGATCGCTTTGGCGCTGGGTGGGCGGGTTGAGAAAAACCCCGGCGGCTGGGTCTTTGGTCTGACCGAGACGCAGATGGAAGGCGCGCCGATCCACCTTTACGCCGCGCATGTCGAACAGGTGACCAATTTGCCGCAAGGGGCCGAGCCTTTGGGCGGCAATGCCGATTGCGCGATTGGAGCTTATCGGATCGGCGGGCAGGTTTTGACCACGCAATACCACCCCGAGATCACCGAGAGCTTCGCGACAGCTTTGGTTGAGGAATATTATGAAAAGCTACCACCCGAGGTCGCAAAGCGGGCAAAACAGTCTCTAACACGGCCCGCCGAGACAGAACGTATGGCGCAACGCATCGTGGATTTCTTTGAAAGCGCCTAGGACAGCGCCGCCAGCAAATCCATCGCGGTGATCTGGTCAAAGGACACATGGCGCTGCATCAACGCCTCGGCCCCTGTGGAATCGCGATCAAACATCAAGTTTGCCAAATGCCGATGCTCGGCCGCGGATAGGGCGATTGCACCGGCATAACGGTAGCGGGCGCGGTAATAAGCCAGCAATTTCCGAGCGTTGGTCTTGATCATCTCGGTCAGGAATGGATTGCCTGCCGCTATGGCCACTGTCTCGTGGAACTTTAGGTTCAGCTGGTAATAGCCATCGGGATCCGCGTCGCCCTTTTGGCTGGCATGCGCCTCGCAGCGAGCGACGATATCTTCCAGCGCCGCGGCCCCCGCCTTGGACAGCCGGCGTGCGGCAAGGCCCGCCGCTTGCCCTTCCAGCCGCGAATGCACCTCGAGGATCGCGAGGAACTCTTCAAGCGAGGGGCGAAAGAGGCTTGCCCCTTTGCGGGGGTGGCGGCGGATCAGGCCCATCGCCTCAAGCTTCAGGATCGCCTCACGGATCGGGGTGCGCGAGGTGCCAAATTCGGCCGCGATCAGGGATTCATCGATTGGATCGCCCGGATTAAGCCGGCCAATGTCGATCCATTGCAAAATCGCCGCAATGAGCGTGTCAGTTTGTCCCGCCATAATCGCATGCTAAGCCGCAGATAAGCGGCTCTGTAAAGGCCGAAATCAGAAAATCTGCCGGCCCGCGCGCCATACGGATTGCAGGGTAAAATCCTCATCAAGGTGAATGAAATCTGCCGCTGCACCGGGCCGCAGATGGCCAAGATCGCTGCGTCCGAGCACCGCGGCAGGGCGCGAGCTGGCCATTGCGAAGGCGGTTTCATGGGAAACGCCGACACGCCTAACCATGATCTTCATGGCCTGCGGCAGCGTCAGATCGGCACCCGCGAGAGTGCCATCCTCAAGCGTCAGCCGGCCGTCTTGGCGCAGGATGCGGCGCCCGCCCAAGGAGAACTCACGGGCATCGGTGCCCGCAGGTGACATGCAATCGCTGACCAAAAACAGCCCTTCGGGCCGTGCCGCTACGGCAATCTGCATCGCCTCGGTCGAGACGTGGTGGCCATCGGCGATCAGCCCACACCAGGCAGTGTCCGTCAGTGCCGCCCCAACAAGCCCAGGCTCGCGGTGGCCCAACTGGCTCATCGCGTTGAACAGGTGGGTGACGCAGGTCGCGCCTGCCGCAAAGCCGGCGCGCGCGGCACTCAGAGTGCAATCGCTATGGCCAAGGCTGACCACCACGCCAGCCGCGGCTAGCTCAGCGATCTGCGCCGGGGTGGCGCTTTCCGGGGCCAGAGTGACCATCAGCGCCGGAAGGCCTTTTCTGCCTTCACAGAGACGGTTCAGGTCGGCATCGGTCATCGGGCGGATCAGATTTGCATCATGCGCCCCCTTGCGACGCGGATCGAGATGGGGACCTTCAAGATGCAGGCCAAGAAAACCGGGGACTGCCGCTTGCGTGGCTTCAATCCCGGCCTTGATGACCGAAGCGGTTGCTTCAGGGGTATCCGTGATGAGGGTCGGGAGAACGCCTGTCGCGCCAAGTTTGGCCTGCACCGTGCAAATCAGCGCGAGATCAGAGGCGGTACTTTGTCCCGATACCAAATGCCCGCCGCTGCCGTTCACCTGCAGATCCAAGAGGCCCGGCAGCAAATAGCCGCCCTGAAGCTGCACAACTTGGCCCGAGGCGCCGTCAGAAATGGTCTGACCATCGACATGCAGCGGGCCGTCACTGAGCGAGGTGCCATCAAAGACGGATGCGCCGGTGTAGCTGGTCATTACAGGGTCTCCGTCACCTTACGCAGATGCGGCGGGCGGTCAGGGTCAAGGCCGCGACGGCGCGAAAGCGTCTCTACAAAGGCATAAAAGCTGGTCGCCATCACCAAAGGCGCGACCAGCGGGTGCAATCCAGTGACCATCGGAAGCGGGGTCACATCTTTGAGTGAATCGCCGGTTAGGAACACGTCGGCGCCTTGAGCGCTCAGCCGCTCGGCCGTGGTGACAACATGGGGGCGGGCCTCATCCTCGGTCGCCAAGGCAAGGACGGGGAAGCCCGCTTGCACGATGGCCGAGGGACCATGCAGAACTTCAGCGGCCGAATAGGCCTCGGCGTGCAATCCGCAGGTCTCTTTCATTTTCAGGGCCGCTTCGGCAGCAATGCCGATGGATGGGCCGCGACCCAAGACAAACGCCGATTGCGCCCGCGACAGCCGCGCGGCGAGGGGCGACCAATCCAGCGTCAGAGCCTTCGTCATGGCTTTCGGAGCTTCGGCCAAGGCTTGCTGCAATGCGGCGTCTTCTTGCCAATCTGCAAGCAAGCACAGGCCAGCGAGGACCGAGTTGATAAAGGTTTTCGTGGCAGCGACAGCTTTTTCTTCGCCAGCATGCAAAGGCAAGCAATGGCTGGCCCCGCGCCCCATTGGGCTATCTGCGTGGTTTGTGATCGCCAAGGTGACAGCGCCGCCTTGATGGGCGGTCTGCATCATCTGAACAATGTCAGGGCTTTGACCTGACTGGGAAATGCCGATGCAAGCGGCCGAGCCCAGGGACATGGATCGCCCATAGATAGACGCCACCGAAGGCCCGATCGAAGCGACAGGACGGCCGGTCAAAAGCTCGGCTGCGTATTTAAGATAGGTTGCCGCATGGTCCGAGGAGCCGCGCGCCACGGTCAGCAAGATCTGTGGGTCGCGTTGCTGCAGTGCGGCAGCAGCGGTGGCGCGTTGGTCGGCCGATGCGTCTAAAAAGCGCTGCGCTGCTGCCGGAATCTCTGCCACTTCAAGGGCCATTTGCGTCGTCATTTTGCCTGTCCTTCCGGTGCCAGCTTCAGCTCCACGGCGAAATCATAGGCGTCGCCGCGGTAAAGTGATCTTGTGAATTCCACCACCCGACCGGTGGCGAGATAGCCGATCCGCTCGATCCGCAGCCCGGCTACACCGGGGGAGACGCCCAACAGCTCGGCGTCGCGCGGGCCAAGATTGGCGGCGGAGATGCGCTGGACGGCGCGGACCGGGCGCATGCCAAGCGTGTCGAGCGTCAGGTAGAGCGAACCTTCGACCAAGCCGGGGTCTGGCAGCACTGTGGTGGGGAGTGAGGCGCGCTCGATCGCCAGTGGCAGCCCGTCAGAGCGTCGAACGCGTTCAAGACGGACGACATGTTCGTCGGCGCCAAGGCCAAGCGCCATGACCTCTTCAGGGGCGGGCGCGCCAATCATGCGCGAAATCCATTGCGAATCCACGGACTTACCGCGCCGCGACATATCTTCGGTGAAAGAGGTCAGCAGCGAAAGCGCCTGCTCGAGCCGCTCAACTTTTTGGGCCACGAAGGTGCCAGAGCCGCGGCGCTGCACCAGTTGACCACTGGCAACCAGCGCTTGGATGGCGTTGCGGATGGTGACGCGCGACAGGCCGGTCATCGCGGCCATGTCACGTTCGGCCGGAAGGCTGCTGCCGGGGCTGAGGCGGCCGCTGGCAATGGCCTCGGCGATGCGGCGTTGCAGTTGCAGGTAAAGCGGGCCAGAGCCGGGATCATCAAAGCCGGTGGCGGTGAAAAGCTGATCCATCAGGCCAATCCTCTTGCGAGGAGAAGCGCGCCATCCAGCGAGCTGCCAAGCGCTGGGCGCTGCGGCAGATCGGACAATGCGCGGCTGTAAGCGGCACCTAGACCGCCGTTAAAGCTGGCAGGAAGCTCCGCTCCGCAGCCCAAAGCGCGCAAGATTTCAGCAATGTTAGAGACGCTTTCCGACCAAACCTCCGCCGCGGCGGGGTCGCTTGAGGCCAAGATTTCGGGTGCAAATTTGGCCAGATCTGCAGGGCGCGCGGTGAGCGAGAAGGCGATGACCCCTTCGGGGCCATCATGGCGCTGCAGCACGGATGCAAGGTAGGGCGTCATCGGGCGGAAACTCTCGGCGGCGCGCATGGCTTGGATCAGGATGGCTTGGCCAAGGCGTGCGCCCGAGCCTTCGTCACCCAAGACGATCCCCCAGCCGCCGAATTGTTGCAGTTGTCCCGCGCGCTGGCGCACGAAGACCGATCCGGTGCCGATCGCGGCAAGGATGCCGTCTGCCTCGCCCAATGCACCACGGGCCGCGGTGATCGCATCGGTCTCAATCCGGCAGCGGGCAAAGGGCAAAGCGGCGGCAAGGCGTTCGGAGGCGCCTTTGGCATTGGCTCCGGCAAGGCCCAGTCCGGCATAGGCGTGGCGCAATTCGCTTAGCGCGGCGGAGCCGCAGGCGGAGCGTACGGCGGTTTCGCTGCAAGCAAGGATCGCGCGCAAGGCGCCTTCGGGATCGGTGGCGATATTGGCGGGGCCGCCGGTCGCGCGGGCCAGAATTTGGCCCGTGGCATCGGCCACCAGCACACGGCAGCCACTGCCACCTCCGTCCACTGCGATCATAAGGCTCATGCCGAATCCTCCGCCTGCAAGATGATACCAAGATAATACCATTTGCAAGCCAAGCCTGTTTTTCTTGGGAATAAATCGCAATATTCTCGGCTATTGTCGCAAAGGCTTTACAGGTGGTATTGTTTTGGCATTAATGCGAGCCAGGGAGGAATCATATGGTTCAGCGGTCGACAGAAGCGCGCCACCCGGCATCCGAGGGTTTGCATAAGGCGCCCGCCGATGCCGTGATGTCGGCTTTGCTTGAGGCGCAGACCGCCGCCCTTCACTCTGTCCGCCTTGCTTTTCCCGCGCTGGAAGAGGCCGGTGTGCGCGCGGCCAAGGCGCTGCAGGCGGGCGGCAAGCTTGCCTATGTCGGCGCTGGCTCTTCGGGCTTGATGGCTTTGTCAGATTGTCTTGAGCTGGCAGGCACTTTTGGCATCCCGCCCGAGCGCACGCCGATGCTGTTTGCCGGGGGGGCTGCGGCGCTTTTGCATATGACCGGCGCGGTCGAGGATGACCCGGCTTTAGCGCAGGCGGATTTCATCCGCGCCAATCTGACCAAAGGCGATGTGGCTTTGTGCCTTTCCGCCTCGGGGACGACACCTTACACGCTTGAAATCACACGGCTTTGCAAAGAGGCCGGCGTGTTCACCGTTGGGATCGCGAATGTCGCAGATGCCGCTTTGTTACGCGCGGCTGATCTGGCGGTTCTTTTGGACACCGGGCCCGAGGTCGTGAGCGGCTCGACCCGGATGGGGGCGGCTACGGCGCAGAAACTGGCCTTGAACATGATCTCGGTGCAAGCCGGGCTGCTGCTTGGCCATGTGCATGACGGATATATGGTTAATGTCATTGCGGATAATGCCAAGCTGCGAGACCGCGCGGCGCGGATCGTTGCGGCGGTGTCGGGGCAAAGCGAGACCGCATCCCGGGCGGCGCTTGAGGCGACCAAAGGGGCTGTGAAGCCCGCGATTTTGGTGGCGCGCGGCCGTTCGACGGCTGCAGCGGTGGAAAATTTGGAGCAAAGCTATGGGCATTTGGAGCCTTGGCTGAAAGACTGAAACCAAGGGGGGGCGGCCCCCGAAACAGGGAGAAAACAGATGTCCAACACGTTCCGCATGGCGTTGCTGACCAGCACGCTGCTCGCGGGTCCGGCCCTGGCCGAGACCACGCTGACCATTGAAAGCTGGCGCAATGATGACCTGACCATCTGGCAGGACACGCTGATCCCGGCGTTTGAGGCCAAACATCCCGATATCAAAGTGGTTTTCGCGCCTTCGGCTCCGGCGGAATACAACGCTGTGCTGAACTCGAAACTGGCTGCGGGTTCGGCCGGTGATCTGATCACCTGCCGTCCGTTTGATGCCAGCCTTGAGCTTTACAACCAAGGCAATCTGGCAGACCTGACCGATCTGGGCGCGATGGCCAATTTCTCGCCGGTGGCGAAATCGGCTTGGCAGACCGATGATGGCGCGGCGACTTTCTGCGTGCCGATGGCCTCGGTGATCCACGGCTTCATCTATAACGCCGACGCTTTTGCCGAGCTGGGCATCGAAGTGCCGCAGACCCGCGATCAGTTCTTCGCGGCCTTGGACAAGATCAAGGAAGACGGCACCTATATCCCGATGGCGATGGGCACCAATGACCAATGGGAAGCCGCGACCATGGCTTACCAGAACATCGGTCCGAACTATTGGAAGGGCGAAGAGGGGCGTCTGGCGCTGATCAAGGGTGAGCAAAAGCTGACCGATGCCGGCTGGGTTGAGCCCTTTGCCGAGCTGGCGCGCTGGAAGGACTATCTGGGCGACGGGTTTGAAGCGCAAACCTACCCGGACAGCCAGAACCTCTTCACCCTTGGCCGTGCGGCGATCTATCCGGCCGGTTCGTGGGAGATCTCGGGCTTCAACACCCAAGCTGGTTTCAAGATGGGTGCCTTTGCGCCGCCGGTCGGGGCTGAGGGTGACACCTGCTATATTTCGGACCACACCGATATTGCGATGGGTCTGAACGCCAAATCGCCCAATCTGGAAGCTGGTAAGGTATTCCTTGACTGGGTTGGCTCGGCCGAGTTTGCAACACTTTACGCCAATGCTCTGCCCGGCTTCTTCAGCCTGAACTCGACCCCGGTGGCGATGGAAGACCCGCTGGCGCAAGAGTTCGTTTCCTGGCGTGAGAAGTGCCAGCCGACGATCCGCTCGACCTATCAGATCCTGTCGCGCGGCACGCCGAACCTGGAAAACGAGACCTGGAATGCCTCGGCGAACGTGATCCGCGGCAGCGAGACCCCGGAAGATGCAGGCAAGCGCCTGCAAGAGGGGCTGGCTTCGTGGTATGAACCGCAGAAGTGATGTGACACGCGGCTAAGGCTGGGGGGCTTCGCGCCCCCCAGACCCCCTGCGGGATATTTAAAGACAGAAAATGAGGAGTTGAGGGATGGCAGCGCGCAGGCAGGTGCGATGGCATATTGCCGTCTTTCTGGCTCCGGCGGTGGCGATTTACACCGCTTTGATGATCATTCCTTTGTTTGGCACTTTGGTGCAGTCGTTGATGAACAGCGACGGGCAGGGCGGGCATATGTTCGTGGGCCTGCGCAATTTCTCGACGCTGTTTGGCGATGCTTTGTGGTCGAAGCAGTTCTGGAATGCTTTGGGCAATAACGCCTGGTTCTTCGTGGTGCATATGCTGGTGCAGAACCCGATTGGGGTGGCACTGGCGGCGATCCTTTCGACGCCGAAGCTCCGGATGGCGGCCTTCTACCGGACGGCGATTTTCATCCCGACGATCCTGAGTTTCGTGATCGTGGGCTTTGTGTGGAAGCTGATCCTGTCGCCGATCTGGGGCATTGCGCCGGGCATGTTGGATATGGTCGGGCTGAAGAGCCTGTTCACACCTTGGCTGGGCAAAGAGGCCTATGCATTGACGACTTTGGCTTTGATCTCGGTCTGGCAGTTCGTCGGCATCCCGATGATGCTGATCTATGCGGCATTGCTGTCGATCCCGGATGAGGTGATCGAGGCGGCTGAGATGGACGGGATCACTGGCATGAGCCAGTTCTGGAAGATCAAGCTGCCGCTCATTTTGCCTTCGATCGGGATCATCTCGATCCTGACCTTTGTGGGCAATTTCAATGCCTTCGATCTGATCTATGTGGCGCAAGGTGCTTTGGCGGGGCCGGATTTCTCGACCGATATCTTGGGCACCTTCCTTTACCGGACCTTCTTTGGCTTCCAGCTGCAGCTTGGCGATCCCTATATGGGCTCGGCCATTGCGGGGGCGATGTTCGGCATCATTCTGGTGGGCGTCTGCATCTATCTCTTCGGCATCCAGACCCGTCTGCGGAGGTATCAATTCTAATGAGCGCGCGGATGTCGAAGGGGCGGACCATTGCAGCCCATGCGGTGTTGCTGACCTATACGCTGATTGCTTTGTTCCCGGTCTTTGTGATTGTGATCAACAGCTTCAAAAGCCGCAAAGCGATCTTTGCAGATCCTTTGGCGCTGCCGATGCCAGGGACTTTTGACGCGGTTGGCTATGCGACGGTGATGAAGCAGGGGGACTTCTTCCTTTACTTCCAAAACAGTCTGATCGTCACCTGTGCAAGCCTGTTCTGCGTGCTTCTCTTCGGTGCGATGGCGGCCTTTGCGCTGAGCGAATATCGCTTTCGCGGCAATACTTTGATGGGGCTTTATCTGGCCTTGGGGATCATGATCCCGATCCGCCTTGGCACCGTCGCCATCCTTGAGATGATGGTGGCAAGCGGGTTGGTGAACACGCTGACGGCGCTGATCTTGGTCTATTCGGCGCAAGGCTTGCCCTTGGCGATCTTCATCCTGTCGGAGTTTATGAAGACCGTCTCGGATGATCTAAAGAACGCCGGCCGCATCGACGGGCTGTCGGAATACCGCATCTTCTTCAGCCTTGTGCTGCCTCTTGTACGCCCGGCGATGGCGACAGTTGCGGTCTTTACCATGATCCCGATCTGGAACGATCTGTGGTTCCCGCTGATCTTGGCCCCGGCCGAGAGCACCAAGACCGTGACCTTGGGCGCACAGGTCTTCATCGGCCAGTTCGTGACCAACTGGAACGCGGTGCTGGCGGCGCTGAGCCTTGCCATCGTTCCGGTGCTTGTCCTTTACCTTATCTTCTCGCGGCAATTGATCCGCGGCATCACTGCAGGAGCCGTCAAATGATCCGAGTTCTTATTGCTGGCCTCGGCACCATGGGGCGGAGCCATGCTTTGGCCTATCACCGCAATCCGGCCTTTGAGCTGGTGGGGATGGTCAATCGCTCGACCCCGAAATTGGACCCGGAACTGGCGGGCTATAGTGTTGAGCCGGACTTCAAAGCGGCGCTCACTCGGCTGAAACCGGATCTGGTCAATGTCTCGACCTATTCCGACAGCCATGCTGATTTTGCGGTGGCGGCGATGGAAGCCGGCGCGCATGTCTTTGTGGAAAAGCCGCTGGCGACCACGGTGGCGGATGCGCGGCGGGTGGTCGATTGTGCCAAGGCCAATGGCAAGAAACTGGTCGTGGGCTATATCCTGCGTCATCACCCCAGCTGGCAGACCTTGATCGCCGAAGCGCGGGCTTTGGGCGGGCCCTATGTTTTCCGGCTGAACCTGAACCAGCAAAGCTCGGGCCCGACATGGGAGGTTCATAAAACGCTGATGCAGACCACGCCGCCGATTGTGGATTGCGGGGTGCATTATGTGGATGTGATGTGCCAGATCACCGATGCGAAACCTGTGGAAGTGCGTGGCATGGGGCTGCGGCTTTCCAATGAAATCGCGCCGGACATGTATAATTACGGCCATTTCCAAGTGATTTTCGAAGATGGCAGTCTGGGTTGGTATGAGGCCGGATGGGGCCCGATGATGTCGGACACCGCCTTTTTCGTGAAGGACGTGGTCAGCCCCAATGGCGCGGTCTCGATCCGGATGCCGGAAAATGCGCGTTCGGACGATCACGACACCCATACCAAGACCTCGCTTTTGCGGGTGCATAAGGTGGGTCAGCCCGATCAGGATCTGAGCATGGCCGATGAGCCGGGCCACCAGGATCTTTGTGAGCGTGAACAGGCGTTTATGGCGCGTGCGATTAATGAAGATCTCGATCTGACGCGGCATATGGAAGATGCCGTGCAGTCGCTGGCCATTTGCCTTGCCGCGGATGAAAGCGTCCGCACTGGCAAGCCTGTCAAATTGTGAGGGCCGCATGGGCGCGCTAGAGCTTAAGAACATCACCAAATCCTTCGGCGCGACCGATGTCATTAAAGGCGTCGACCTGACGGTCAAGGATGGCGAGTTTTGCGTTTTCGTTGGTCCCTCGGGCTGCGGGAAATCCACGCTTTTGCGGATCATTGCCGGGCTCGAGGATGCAAGCGCGGGCGATATCTTGCTTGATGGCAAGCGGGTGAACGAGCTGGCCCCGGCCAAGCGCGAGCTGGCGATGGTGTTCCAAAGCTACGCGCTTTATCCGCATCTGACCGTGCGCGATAACATGGGGTTGGCGCTGAAACAGGCGGGCGTCTCCAAGGCAGAGACCCGCGCGGCCACCGATAGAGCGGCCGAGATGCTGTCTTTGGGGCCATTGATGGAGCGCCGCCCGGCTGAACTTTCGGGCGGGCAGCGCCAGCGCGTTGCGATTGGCCGTGCTATCGTGCGGCGGCCGAAATTGTTCTTGTTTGATGAGCCTTTATCGAACCTAGACGCCGCATTGCGGGTGGCCACCCGGATCGAGATTGCGCGTCTGCACCGCGAGCTCTCGGCCACGATGATCTATGTGACGCATGATCAGGTCGAGGCGATGACGCTGGCCGACCGGATTGTCGTGCTGCGCGGCGGTGTGGTGGAGCAAGTCGGCGCGCCGATGGAGCTTTATAACGACCCGGCCAATACATTTGTCGCGGGCTTCATCGGTTCGCCGCAGATGAATTTCCTGAAGTCAGGTGCATTGGGGCAGCGTGGGGAAACCACCGGGATCCGGCCTGAGCATCTGGAGATCTCCCGCGAGAGCGGCAGCTTTGAGGGGCGCGTCAGCCATGTCGAAAAGCTGGGCGGCGAGACGTTGGTCTATGTGCGCAGCGAGATTCACGGCTTGCTGACGGTGCGCCTGTTTGGGGAACACAGCTATTCGGTGGATGAGGCGGTTTGGCTTTCCCCTGACATGGGGCGCGCGTTCCATTTTGACAGCGCTGGTCTGCGGCTGCGCTGAAGCCTCACATATAGCTGCGCACCAAGGCGCTGGCGATCAGCCCCCAGCCGTCGGCCACCACGAAGAATGCCAGCTTGAACGGCAGCGAGACCACCGCTGGCGGCACCATCATCATGCCCATCGACATCAGGATCGCCGAGACGACGAGGTCGATGATCAAGAAGGGCAGGAAGATGAGAAAGCCGATCTCAAACGCGCGCTGCATCTCGGAAAGCAGGAACGAGGGCACCAGCAGCGATAGGGGCGCGTCTGGGATGCCCGTCGCCTCACGCGGGCGTAGGGCGTCGAGGTATGCGAAGGTATCTGGATTGGTGCGGTTTGACATAAATTCGCGGAATGGGGCCGAGGTGCGGGCAAAGGCCGTGGCGAGGTCGATCTCTTCGGCGGTGAAGGGCTCTACCCCTTGGGTCCAAGCTGCGATCAGGACCGGCTCCATCACGAACCAAGTGAGGAACATCGCAAGGCTGATGATCAGCATATTGGGGGGGGCCTGTTGCAGCCCGATGCCTTGGCGCAGGATCGAAAGCACGGTGACAATAAAGGGAAAGCAAGTGACCATGATCGCAAGGCCGGGCACGATGCTGAGTACGGTGACCAAGACCAAAAGTTGAACTGATCGGCTGGCGAGACCGGGGCCTTCGCCCAGATCCAGCGTCAGTTGTTGGGCTGAAGCGGGCAAGCTAAGGAGCAGCAGAAGCCCACAAAGTCCAGCGAGGCGCAGAGTTTGGCGGGCCTTCACAACCCGCCCCGAAGATTGGCAACCTCGGTCAGGCGCACGCCCAATTGACCGGCGGCTTCGCCCTCTAGCTCGGTCAATTCGCCCCGAGCGATCAGCCGGTCACCGACGTAAAGCTCCACCGGGTCATCGACACGCCGGTCGAGCGGCAGGACGGCATCGCGTGAAAGTCGCAGCAAGTCTTTCACCAGCGGCCGCGCCCGACCGACCGAGATGGTGATTTCGATCGGGACTTGCGCGAAAGGGTTGTTGTCAGTGGTGTCATCCATCCGACGGGGGCTCCTCGGCTAGTGTGAAAAAGCCGTGCACGGCTTGGGCAATCTCGGCAGTGACACGGCTCAGATCGACTTGGGCTTCGCGGGAGCCAAGGCGGATGTAGACCTGACCCTCGGGTAAGGTCGGCTCTTCCTCGATCACCATCGGAAGGCCGGTGGCCTGCGTGATCAAGCTGGCCACGGCTTGGCGAACGCTGGGGTTCAGCACCAATGTCACCGGCTGATCGGTCAGCTCTTCCGCCATCGGGGTTACCTGCTCAAGCACCAGCGGCGCCAGCGTCTCACGCGCGGTGGCGGGCAGGAGGCGGTTGACCATCTCTTCGAAAAGCGGCTTCACCGCTTGCAGCATATGGGCGCGCGCCTCTTGGTAGGTGAAGGCGAGTTGCTGCAAATTGCGGGCGAGATCCGCCTTGATCTGGTTTTGATCTTGGCTCTGCGCCGCGGCGGCATCATCCCAGCCAGCCTTGTAGCCTTGCTCATATGCGGCCAGCCGGGCCTCTTCCAACGCGCCGACTTGCGTGACAACGACGCCAGAGGGCTGTCGTGCGGCGGGTTCAACATCGAAGACTTCCAGCTTAGGCATCACCATGTCAGGCGCGCTCCTCTTCTGGCTCCAGCCAGCCGCGTAGGATCTCAAGAGATTCGACCTGCCGTTCTTCGATCAGCCGACGCAGGCGGGTTGCGGCGTCCTCGGCGGGCGGATCTTCAAGGCCGGACATGAAATCCATCACCGGCAGATCGGGGAGTTGGAAACCGTCATCAATTTCGCCGGTGAGGGCGGGTTCAGCATTGACCCGCGAAAGCGCAAGGGGCGGCGCAGGTGCTGGCAAGGCCGCAAGGCTGCCCGATTTCAGCACCGGGCGGATCACGAACAGGCCCAGCACCAGAGCGACCAGCGTCAACGCAGCGATTTGGATTGCAGCCATCAGATCCAATTGGCCAAGCGTCGAAAGGACGCCCGTTTCGGCCTGCACCCCTAGCGGGGTAACGGCCTGAAATTCCAAAGATTTCAATGTGAGGACATCGCCCCTTGCCTCCTCAAGGCCCACGGCTGAGGCGACGAGTTCGCGCAAAACCTCAAGCTCTTCTGGGGGGCGGGGGGCCCAGATCTGGCTGCCGTCGGGCTGTGGGGTCATCTGGCCGTCCACCAACACCGCAACTGTCATTCGCCGCACGCCGCCGGGGCCGCGCATCACCTCTCGCTGGGTTTCGGAGACTTCGTAATTCACCCGCTCGGTGGTTTCGCTGGACTGAGACTGGCCCGGACTGCCGCCGCCCGCATCGCCTTCGGGCAGATTAGAGGCGACAGTGACGGCCCCGCCGGGCTGTTGCGCGGTCTCACTGCGTTCTTGCGTTTCCGAAGAAATTGGCACCCGGCTTTGCGGGTCAAACGTCCGTTCGGTGATCTGCTCACTTTCGGTGATGAGATCAAGCGAGACCTCAACCACAGCCTTGCCGGGCCCAACCCGCGCTTCCAGTAAGCGTTGGACATTGTGCCTTATTTCTTCGGCTCGCTCCTGTGCTGCCCCAGTGCTGGCGTCCGCCTCAGGCCCTGCAATGAGCCCGGCGACGGTGTCGATGATCTGCACATCGGCGGGCTTCATCCCCGCCACCGCCGAGGCGACCAGATGGCGCAACGCATCGGCCTGCCCCTTGCTCAGCGTGCCCATCGTCGTGGTTAAAGTGACGCTGGCGCTTGGCTGTTGATCACGGCGAAAAACGCTGTCGGGGGCTTGCCCAAGATGTACCCTTGCGGCCTTCACCTCGGGCACGGCAAGGATTGTGCGAGCCAGCTCTCCCTCTTTGGCGCGCCAATAGGCGGCGTCAAACATCTGGCTGGTTGCGCCAAAACCGGTGAGCTGATCCAAAAGCTCATACCCGGCGCTGCTGGCGGCTGGCAGGCCTTGGGCTGCCAGAGCCATGCGCAGGCTGTCGCGCTGACCTTGGTCGACATAGATCGAATCGCCACGCACCTGATGCGCAATACCGCGTTGCTCAAGCGCGGCGACAATCTCACCAGCATTGGCGGCTTCAAGCCCGGCATAAAGCAACTCGAATCGGGGGGTGTTTGCGATGCGCGCAAGGCCCAGGATGGCCAAGAACATCGCCAAGGTCGCCCCAAGGATGATGGCCTTTTTGCGCAGCTCTAGCGCCAACCAGATCGAGACCAAATTCTGCACGACACCACTGCTCCGCCAGGGTTCTCCCTGATCCGCAGCATGAAGCGATCCAGCTTAACAATCGGTTAGTGACCTGAAGCTATTTTCTCTGCAGCAGCGGAGGAAGACGGATTTGGCAAAGACGGAGAAGCCACAAGAGGCCGAGCCCAAGACAAAGCGCTCAAAGCTGCCGCTTTTGCTGGGCTTGATGCTGGGGTGTGTGCTGGGGGGCGGGGGGTTCTACGCAACCTGGACCGGGCTGATTCTTGGGCCGAAAGAAGTGGCAGAAACGGCCGGGCCAGCGCCGGGCGCGCTGCCCGATATTGCGTTTTTGCCGGTTGATTCGGTGGTGATCTCATTGGGGCCGGCTTCTTCAAGCAGGCACCTGCGTTTCACTGCGCAGCTTGAGGTGGCCAACCCTCATGCCGCAGAGGTCGCGGCCGTAATGCCGCGGATTTTGGACGTGCTGAACAGCTATTTGCGGGCCGTCTCCATCTCGGAGCTGGAAGAGCCGTCGTCAATGGCGCGGCTGCGAGCCCAGATGTTGCGACGCGTGCAGATTGTTACTGGTGAGGGGCGGGTGCGCGATCTGCTGGTGACTGAATTTGTGTTGAACTAGGGGGGCGGCGCGTGAATCTGATCGCCGATATGTTGATGACTGCGGCGGCCTTGGGGGCGGCCATTTACTGCTTTGTTCTTGCGGCCAGATTGCGACGTTTCACCACTTTGGAAACCGGCATGGGCGGGGCGATAGCCGTGCTTTCGGCGCAAGTGGATGATATGACCCGCGCGCTGGATGAGGCGCGGGGCATCGCCGGCTCGGCCGAGCAAAATCTGGCCGATCTGACCAGCCGTGCGGATAAAATTGCACGTCGGCTTGAGTTGCTGATGGCCTCCTTACATGACCTGCCTGAGCCCCAGGAGGGGGCTGGGCAGGGAGCTCCGGAAGATGACGCGCGTCGGTTGCGGTTCGTGCGCAGGCGCGCGGCGCGGGATCTGGAGGACGTCGAATGAGAAGGCGCGCCGGGCGGGGCGCCCTTCTGATTATTGCGCTGATGTTCGCCTCGTCCGGGGCGTTGCGATTGGGCAGCTCGCTGGGCACGGCATTGGCTGAGAATGCGAAGGCAGAGGCTGGATCCAAAGCCGCAGAGCCCCTGCAAGAGGCCGTGGTCGTGGGTGCCGAATGCCCCCTGCCCCCTGCGGCATTGGCCGCGGCACTGTCTGAGCGAGAGGGCAGGTTGCGCGCGCGTGAGGCCGCCTTGGCCGACCGCGAAGCCGCGCTTGCTCTGGCGGACGAGGCGGTTTCGTCCCGGCTTACGGCGCTTGAGGCGGCTGAGCTGGAGCTGCGTAAGACCTTGGCCTTGGCCGATGGCGCGGCCGAGGCCGACATCACGAGGCTTGTCGCCGTTTATGAGACGATGAAACCCAAAGATGCCGCCCGATTGTTCGATGCGATGGACCCCGATTTCGCGTCTGGTTTCATGGGGCGGATGCGGCCCGACGCAGCGGCGGCCGTGTTGTCGGGCATGCAGGCCGAAAAGGCCTATGCAGTCAGCGCCATCCTCGCCGGGCGTAACAGCGCGGCGCCCAAGGATTGAGTTTGCGACTTCTTAACCGCAGCCCGCCAAACTGTGGGTGCAAGAGCAGCCGGGGGGGCCGCCTATGTTCGGTATGATCGGTATCGTTGTCATTATCCTGATGGTCTTCGGCGGCTTCGTTCTGCACGGTGGCCATCTTGAGCCGATCCTACATGCGCTGCCGTTTGAGATGATCATCATCGGTGGTGCCGCTGTGGGCGCTTTTTTGATTTCAAATGACTTCGCTTCGGTCAAAGGCACGGTGCGCGATATCGGCATGGTCTTTAAGGGGCCGAAATGGGCGATCGCCGATTATCGCGACCTGTTGTGTCTGTTGTTCGAACTGGTGCGCTTGGCACGCGCGAACCCGGTCGGTCTTGAGGAGCATGTTGAAAACCCTGAAGGGTCTTCGATTTTTGCGCGCTACCCAAAGATTCAGCGCGACCATGCCGCCGTCGATCTGATCTGCGATACTTTGCGTGTCGCTTCGATGAACTATGACGACCCGCATCAGGTGGAAGAGGTGCTCGACAAAAGGATGGAGGCGCAGTTGAATCACGCCTTGCACTCCAGCCACGCGCTGCAAACCGTGGCCGATGGCCTGCCAGCGCTCGGCATTGTTGCGGCGGTCTTGGGGGTGATCAAGACGATGGGCTCGATTGATCAGCCACCAGAGGTTCTGGGGGCCATGATCGGTTCGGCCTTGGTGGGCACGTTCTTGGGGGTGTTTCTGGCATATGGCTTGGTCGGCCCCTTCGCCGCCCGAGTGAAGCAAGTTGTTGAAGAGGATGCGCATTTTTTTCAACTCATTCGCGAAGTTTTGGTGGCAAACCTGCACCATCACCCCGCCAACATTTGCATCGAGGTCGGCCGCCAAAACACGCCGCATCACATGCGCCCCGGCTTTGGCGATCTTGAAGAGGCCCTGCGCGCCTTAAAGCAGGAGGCGGCCTGATGCTAAAAATCTGCCAACCCCCTCGCGTGAGCTATATATTCTTCATCGGACTCGTTTGGCTTTGCGCTTTTGTCCCTTCTGCGATGGCCGAAACGGCCCGCGTCACCGGCGGCGAACACGCGGATTTCACGCGCATCGTGGTTGAGGCAAAGGGCATTGGCGATTGGCGCTTTGGTCGCGCGAATGATGGTTATGAACTTGAGCTGCCGCCCGAGGTGACGGGCTATGACGTCACCGCAGCCTTTCATAAGATCCCCCGCGATCGCGTCACGGCACTATGGCGCGCGCCGGAGAATGGTCGTCTGCGCATAGGTTTGGCCTGTCCCTGTCACGCCATCGCCTTTGAGTTTCGCGCCGGGATTGTCGTGATTGACATTCACTCAGGCGCGCCGCCGCAAGGCTCGGCCTTTGAAGCACCGCTCGATCCGCCATCGCCTGAGGGGGGGCAAGATCCACCTCCGCCAACTGCAGGCTATGATTGGCGCGCCGCCGTGCGGGCCGAGAAGGCGCAAGGGCCTGAGCCTGGGGTGCCGCTGCCTTTGCCAACGGGGGAAATCTCCTTGGATCCGCTGCGCGATGCGCTGTTGGCGCAGATCAGCCGGGGTTCCGCTGAAGGCGTCGTTGATGTGGTTGAGACTTTGCCCAAGCCTGCGGCCGAGGCGCCGGTGATCGCAGAAAGCCCGTGGTCACGGGTTGCAGTGGGGGAGTTGCCGGGCCTTCGGGTCGCGGGCGAACGAGATGGCTTGGGGGCGATGACGGCAGATGGCGGTCGTTGCACCACTGATGCAGAACTTGATCTGGCGAACTGGGGCCTTGATGGCCCGGTTGTCGGCCAAATTGGCCCCGGCCGATCCGGTCTGCTGTCAGAGTTCGATGATCCGCAGCCCGAGGCAATCCTGCGTGCTGCAAGGTTGCACCTTCACCTCGGTTTCGGTGCCGAGGCGCGACAAATCTTGCAGATGCTGCAAGGCCATGAGGCCCAAGATGCCGCGATTCTGACGGCTCTGTCCTATCTGGTGGACCAAGCACCTTTGGCCCATTCGCCTTTTGCGGAGCAAGAGGCCTGTGACACCGCCGCAGCACTTTGGGCAACGCTCGCGCGCCTGCCCGATCCGCTGCCTCGACACACCAATGCGGATGCTGTCGCGCGCAGCTTCGCCTCTTTGCCGCCGCATCTGCGCAGCTATTTGGGGCCGCCCTTGGTCGATGCCTTTCTTGCTGCAGGCCAAGAAGAGCCGGCCCGTGTCATGCGCGATGCCATTCAGCGCCTGCCCGGGCCGTCGGCACATGAGGTAGCGATGATGGAGGCGCGCTTCAACCTTGCCGAAGGTGGGGCTGACCGGGCCCAGGCCATCGCATCGGCAGTTTTGGCCGAAGGTGGCGCCGCCGGAGGAGAGGCAATCGTTACCATCGTAGAAGCTGCGTTCCAAGGCAGTCAAACACTCGACCCGGCCGTGCCGGCCCTGCTCGAGACCTATTTGCAGGAAGCGAAAGCGACACCGCTCGAAGCTGATTTGCTGCGTGCTAGAGTGCTGGCCGCGGCCATGGCAGGGGATTATGCAAGCGCTTTTCTTTATCTGCCGCAGGCGCCTGACACGTTTGCCGATCTTTGGTCTATGGCGGCACTTAATGCCTCGGATGAGGTGTTCTTGGCCGAAGCCGCAGCCTCGGCGGGACAGCGCCCCTATGTGAATTGGGTCCTTACAGAGCAAGTGGCGCGTCGCTTGCTGGCGCTTGGCTTTCCCGATCTGGGCCTGAAATGGTTGGGCAAAGTTGATGCCAGTTCGGATCCCGATCTGCGGCTTTTGGCAGCGGCATCTCAACTGGCGCTGGGCGATGCCACCGCGGTGCTGCTGACGCTCGATGGGCTCAGCTCGACCGATGCCGATGGCTTGCGCGCTCAAGCCAGCCAGCAGTTGGGCGACATTGAAAAAGCACGGCAATTCTCTCTCGCGGCGGGCCAGATTGAGACCGGTCAGCGACTGCTGACATGGACGCAGGATTGGCCCTTGGTTGAGGCTGAAGGGCCAAGCAATTGGCAGGGTGCAGCAGCCCTTGCCCCGCCTTTGGCTGATCCGCCCGGCGGCTCTATCAGCCGTGGTCAAGCTCAGGCTGAAGAAAGTGCTGCCGCTCGGGCGGTGATAGATAACTTGTTGCAATCCGTGGCGGTCCCAGGTTGAGCCGCCCTTAACCATCCAGCAAGGTCTGCAGGCTTATCGTAAGTCCGATCGCAACACAGATGGCAGAAGCCAGACTGGATCTTCTATGAAGCCTTGTCGCCTCTTGGGTAATCTCCGCCTGTTCGTAGCGGTTTTGACGGGCGTAATGGTGTCGATCACGGGCCTGTCGGTGGCCCAGGCACAGGATCTGTCGGTGCGTGAAACGGCCGCCCTCTGCCTGCGCGCTGCAAAAGAAGCAGCGCATGAGACCGGGGTTCCGCTGCAACTGCTTCAGGCCCTTACCCTGACCGAGACGGGACGCCGGGGGGAGGCTGGTTTGCAACCTTGGCCTTGGACACTCAATCTGGCCGGCGAAGGCCAGTGGTTCGCCACGCAAAGTGATGCTTTGACGGCCCTGTCAGAGGCTATCGCCGCAGGCCAGACCAACGTCGATATCGGCTGTTTTCAACTGAATTATCACTGGCATAGCGCCGCATTTTCCTCGCTTGAGGATATGTTGGACCCACAACGCAATGCCCATTACGCGGCAAAATTTGTGGCCCGCCATGCCGTCGAACAAGGCGATTGGGTTGCCGCGGCGGGGGCCTTTCATTCGGCGACGCCGGAGCGGGCCGAGATCTATCTGGCCCGGTTCGAGCCGATCTATGCGGCGCTGGGATCAGCGGGCGCATCTGCTGGGCTAAGGGATGAAACACGAAGAACGCGCAATAACCGCTTCCCGCTGTTGCTGGCAGGAAGCGCGGGCTCGCCTGGGTCTGTGGTGCCACTGCGCCCTGGCGGGCAGGCGCTGATTGGAGGGCCGTGACATGAGGCTGGAGCACTCAACCCTGTTGTTCCGACCTACGGTCCTGCTTGCGCTGGCGCTTATGGCTGTGATCGCCATGATGGTTTTGCCGGTGCCAGCGGTCGTGGTCGATATCGGTCTCGCCATCAGCTTCGCTCTGGCGATTCTCATGCTTACCGTCACACTTTTCATCGAACGGCCGTTGGACTTCTCGGCCTTCCCAACAATCCTTTTGGCCTCATTGCTGTTGCGGCTGTCGCTCAATGTCTCCTCGACCAAACTGATCATCGGGCAGGGCCACACCGGCACCGATGCAGCTGGCCATGTCATTGAAGGATTTGCCAATTTCATCATGGGCGGAAATTTGATTCTGGGGCTGGTGATCTTCGTCGTTCTGATGATCGTCAATTTCATCGTGATCACCAAAGGCGCCGGCCGCATGGCCGAGGTGGGTGCGCGCTTCGCATTGGACGGCATGCCGGGCAAGCAACTGGCGATTGACGCGGATATGTCTGCTGGCGCGATCACACATGAAGAGGCTAAGCGCCGACGTGAAACGGAGCTGGCCGAGACGAATTTCTTTGGTTCGCTTGATGGGGCGTCTAAATTCGTCAAAGGCGATGCAATTGCTGGGCTTTTGGTTACGGCATTGAATCTGATCGTGGGTCTGGCCGTCGGAATTTTCATGCATGGGCTGGCGATTGGGCAGGCGTTTCAAACCTATTCGATCCTCACCATCGGTGACGGCCTGGTTGGGCAAATCCCAAGCGTCATCACCTCCGTCGCCGCGGCACTTTTGCTCTCTCGCGGGGGCGGAAAAGGTGCGGCAGATGTCAGCTTTTTCGCTCAGCTGGGCCGCTTTCCGGCAGCATTGGGGACGGTTGCGGCCCTCATGGCTCTATTCGCGGTCGTTCCCGGAATGCCATTCCTTCCTTTCATTTCCGCAGCGATCATTCTGGCCATCGCTGCTTCGGCCGGTCTGCGCCGGCTCAAAACCCCCATTGCCGAGGTTGTCAAACCGGCTGCGCAAAATGCGCGACGGCCCATCGGCGACCTTTTGGATTTTGACGAAATTCATATCGAGTTTGCGCCCGATTTGGTGGCGATGGCTCTGGACCCTGCCACTGGCTTGGACGGCAGAATCTCCAATATGCGAAATCACATAGCGGCTGGCTTTGGGGTGATTCTGCCTGAGGTTCGATTGACCGATGAGCCGGTCTTGTCGCCCGGACAATATCGCATCCGCATCCAAGGGGTTGAGCGCGTGTCGGACCAACTTCGGACAGATCGGGTGTTGGTGCTGCTTGCCGATGGCATTGCCGCGCCGCCCGGCGATGACGTGCGCGAGCCTGTCTATGGCGCTCCGGCGCGGTGGATCAGACATGATCTGCAAGAGGATGCTGCCCTTGCAGGTTTGACAGTGGTCTCAGCGGCCGAGGTTCTCGCGACGCATCTGCTTGAGGTGATTAAAAATTCACTGGCGCGACTTCTCTCCCTGCGGGGCCTGCGCCGACTTTTAGACGAATTTACCAACCTCTCAGACCAACCCCGCGCCGAGGCGAACCGGCGCCTGATTGACGAGCTTATCCCTGATAAGGTGCCGCTGGACCTGCTGCATTCGGTGCTCAGAATGCTTCTTGATGAGCAGGTCTCCATCCGCAATTTGCCGCTGATCCTTGAGTCGATTGCCGAGGCGCGGTCCCTTGGCAGTCCTGAAGCGGTTTGTGAGCATGTTCGCCAAAGGCTTGGTTTCCAGATCGTCGCCGGGCTCAAGCGGCCCGATGGAAGCATCCCCTTGATCCAGCTGGATCCCGATTGGGAACGCACCTTTGCCGCACATCAGATGGATGGCGAGCGTGGCCCGCGCGATGTCGCGCTGCCACCTGACATTTTCGCAAAACTGGCCAATGGAATCGGCGACAAAGTCAGCCGCGCGATGGAAAGCGGCACGCAGGCCGCCCTGGTCACCTCTGCAGTGCGACGGCGCTTTTTGCGAACGGTTGTTCAGGCCAAAGGCATCCAAGCGCCGGTACTTTCTTATGAGGAGATCGGTCTTGAGGTGCGCCCAGCCCTTCTGGGACAGGTCGCGGCATGACCGAGCTGATGCCACTTCTCTCCGAAATTTCTGGCATGACAGAAGCTTACCTGTGGCAGGTCGCGCTGGTTTTCCTGCGGGTTGGTGCGGCGGTAGCGCTTTTCCCCGGCTTGGGTGAGCAGATGGTGCCGCAGCGCGTGAAGCTCGCGGTGAGTTTGGGCATCACCATGCTCGTCGCGCCTGCCGTTGCCATGCCAGTCGCTGCGCCAGCGGGCATTCTCCAACCTCTGACGATAGAAGCCGCGGCGGGATTGGTGTTGGGGTTTTCTTTGCGGGTCTTAATCCTCGCCCTTCAAACGGCCGGAACTATCGCGGCGCAATCAAGCAACCTTGCCCAAATGTTTGCAGGCGCTGGAGCTGAGCCACAACCCATTGTGTCTAACCTGCTCATTCTGACTGGAATCGCAGTTTTTGTTGCAATGGGTGGTTTGGCGCAGAGCGTGGCTTTGCTGATCCTATCGTATGAGTTGATACCGATAGGCGCATTGCCTGACGCAACCATGCTGGCGGAATGGGGGCTTGGCCGGATCAGCAAAAGCTTTGCACTGGCGCTTTCTTTGGCTGCGCCTTTCGTATTGGCGGCTCTGCTTTACAATTTGGCGCTAGGGGCGATCAACCGCGCGATGCCGCAGCTTATGGTCAGCTTCATTGGCGCACCGGCCCTGACACTCGGGGCTCTGATCCTGCTCGCCCTCTCGGGCCCGATGATACTGACGGTGTGGCAGGGCGCGCTGCAATCGGCGCTGGCGCATCCCTTCAAGGGTTAGGCGATGGCAGCAGGTACCGAGGATGAGGGTGAAAAGGAATACGACCCCAGCGAGCGTAAGCTTTCGCGCGCGCGCGAAGAAGGCGATGTGCTGCGCTCAGAGGACCTGCAAGCTGCGGCCGGATTGGCTGGGTTGGTGCTTGGGCTGATCTTGATGGGCGGATGGGCGGTCACGACCGCTGGCCAAGCCGGCATGCAGCTTTTGGCACAGCCGGACCGGCTAGCAGGTCTCGTCGGCAAGGGGGCGATGCCGCAATTGGGCGGAATTATCCTGCAAATGGTGGCGCCTTTCGTGGGGATCCTTCTGACCTCTGCCGGTGGGGTGGTCCTTTGGTTGCTGGCGAGCCGATCGTTGATCTTCACGCCGACGAAACTGTCTTTTAAAACCTCGCGGATCTCGATCGTTAGCCACGCCAAGCAAAAGTTTGGCCGTTCTGGCATGGTCGAGTTCGCCAAGCGCTTTGCCAAGATGATGGCTGTCGCGGCGTTGCTCAGTTGGTTTTTGCAGCGCTCTTTGCCCGAGGTCATAATGGCGTCTTGGCTTGAGCCTGGGCTCTTTGCTCGCCTCATGGCCGAAGAAGTGCAGCGCTTCCTGATCTTGTTCTTTGTCATTTCCACCTGCTTTGGCTTGGCAGATTATCTGTGGCAGCGGCTGGAATTTGCCCGTCGTAATCGGATGACACGCAAGGAATTGCTCGATGAGATGAAGGAAAGCGAAGGCGATCCGCATCTGCGCGCGGATCGGCGACGCCGTGCCCAAGAAATTGCCACGCGGCAAATGTTGGCCGAGGTGCCCAAGGCTGACGTGGTGATCGTGAATCCAACGCATTACGCGGTGGCTTTGAGCTGGGCGCGCGGCAAAGATGCGGCGCCGCGTTGTGTGGCCAAAGGCTGCGATGAAATCGCCGTTCGGATTAGGGCGCGTGCTCAGGAAAATGGGGTGCCGATCCGGCGCGATCCGCCCACAGCTCGTGCGATCTTTGCGACGGTCGAGTTGGGACGTCAGATTAAGCGCGAGCATTATGCAGCTGTGGCCGCAGCAATCCGCTTTGCCGAAGCGATGCGTAAGAAGGCACGTCGTAGATGAATGTGGAGCGCGCCCGCCTGCGGCAGTTGCAAGACATGGCCAGTTTGGTGCTGGACAGCCGCAGCCAGAAGCTGCGTCAAGAGAATGCGGTCAAAGATGCGCTTCTGCGCCAATTGGCAGATTTAGAGCCGCGGGCGGCAGATCTGGGCCTTCTTTGGTCGGCTCAGGAGCAGGCGCAATTTGCCTATCAGCAATGGGCCGCCCAGCGTCGTGCAGTGCTTAATCAGCAATTGGCTGCGCAAACTGCCTTATGCCTGAAGGCGGCTGAGGAGGGCCGCCAGGCGTTTGGAAAAGTTCATGTTTTAGAAGTGCTTACGCAAAGGTTACCCGATCGTCGATAGTGGGGCGTTGCGTTTAACTGTCTTGGCGCGCGATATCGGTGATGAGGACATCCGTCACCGTTGGCCCTATGATTTGCGAAGCTTTTTCGCGCAAAGCTTGGCGCAGCAACACGAGATTTGACCCATCGGTGAAAGAGCCGCGAAAACCGCCGGTATTGGCGTGGTCAAACATGACTTGCAGGAAAGCGTCGCGCAGCTTGGGCTCACGCGCATAGATCGCTTCGCTCTGCCCCGCCGCGACCTCAAGGCTAAGTGAGAGCACCACCATCGACGCGACCCTGCCGCCTTCGACCACGGGCACGATGAACTGATTGTTCAGTTTGACATAATCGGGCGGCACAGTGGATTGCGGCGCTGCGCCAGAGAGGCCTTCGGCTTCGTCGCTGGTGACCGGGTCTGGGACCGGCCGCAAGGCCAGCCCAGCGCCAATACCGCCAGCAAGACCGATGAGCGCTAAGATAAGGGGGAGAAGCTTTCGCATCATTAGAACGGCAACACGATATCGGCGATTTGTTGGCCGTAAGCAGGTTGCTGAACCTCAGTGATCTGGCCGCGCCCGCCATATGACACCCGCGCTCCGGCGATTTTGTCATAGGTGATCTCATTCTGCCGTGAGATGTCCGCTGGTCGCACATAACCGGTGACAATCAGCTCACGCAGCTCATTGTTGACGCGCACCTCTTGCTGGCCCTCGATCCGCAGAACGCCATTCGGCAGTTCCTCAACCACGGTTGCCGCGATCCGCAGTGTAAGTTTCTCTTTGCGCGATACGCGCCCCTCGCCGTCAAAACTTGTACTCGATTTGGTGCGCGCGGCCTCGGCCATTGAGGCCCCTTCGGGCAGGGCGCCGTCAAGGCGCTGGGGGATTCCCAGCATATGCGGCATCCCCATGCTGATGGCACCACTGCGCGACCGATCGCTTGAGTTTGAAATCTCGGCCTTGTCGTCGATCTGCACCACCACGGTCAGGATGTCGCCGCGCTGCGCTGCCCGACGATCACCCAAAAGCGAGGTGTTTTGTCCCGACCAGAGCGATGAGGCCTCACCGGGTGTATCTGAATCTGCGCTGAGGGGGAGTTTTGCTGAATAAAGCGAGTGATGTTGGTACCCCCCCTCAAGCGGGCTGAAATCGGGCGTTTTGCCAACTTGTGACAGATCACCACATCCCGCCAGCATCAGCGACAGAGCAAGAAACATTCGTCTCATGGAGCGGCTCCGACAATAAGGCGGCCCAGCGCATCGACGCGGCCCGATATGGTTGTTTTTGAAGCAATATTCATGGCGCGGATGACGGCGCCCTCGGGGCCACGCTCAAGCGCGCGTCCTTCGGCAAGGATGGTTAATCCAGCCATGTGATAGACCAGCTGGACGGTCTGATTGCGGTCGATCAGCGCCGCCGGGCCAATGTCCGCAGCGCGCAGCGGGCGTCCGGCGTAGACTGTGATCTTTACTTCTTGCCCGAGGGCGGGTGTTAAAGCTGTCAGAGCGCCGTCGATTTTGGCATCAACCAATGCGACATCGGCTTCGGTGATCACAGTGCGGGCCGGCAGCGTGCGCAGAGCGACGAGGCTTTCCGCCGATGCGGATATGGGCATAGCCAGGACGAGGATTACCGCCCTGAGCATCAGCGCACCTGCGTCGTGGCTGACAACATCTGATCGACGGCTGTGATGACTTTGGCATTCAGCTCATAACCGCGCTGGGCCTTGATCAGTTCGGTGACCTCGCGCACCGCATCGACCGAGCTTTCTTCAAGATAGCCTTGCCTCAATGTGCCAAGTCCGTCGATCCCCGGCGCCCCAACCATCGGCGCGCCAGAGGCAACGGTTTCTACAAAGAGGTTCGAGCCAATCGCCTCAAGCCCCTTTTCATTGCTGAAACGGGTGAGGGTCAGCTGGCCGAGGAGTTCAGGTTCCACTTGGGTTTCAAAGTAAGCATAGACCTCGCCCGCTGCATTGATTGCAATGCTGGTGGTCTCATCCGGTATTGTCACGCCTGGCACAACGGCATGGCCGTCCGCGGTGACAATCAGCCCATCGGGTGAGCGCTTCAACGCGCCATCGCGGGTATAACCTGATGCGCCCGAGGGCAGCGTCACCTCCAAATACCCCGCGCCTTCGATGGCGAGATCAAGGTCTCCGTTGGTTTGCGACAAAGAGCCCTGCGCCAAAACCACCGAAACCGAGGCGGGCCGCACGCCGAGGCCGATCTGTATCCCTGTGGGCAGCATTGAGCCATCTGCCGCGGTGATCGTGCCCGGCCGTGCCATCTGTTGGTAATGCAGATCGGCGAAATCGGCGCGGCGGGCGTTGTAGCCCGTGGTCGACATATTGGCGAGGTTGTTGGAGACAACATCGACCTTCATCTGCTGCGCCGCCATGCCGGTTGCCGCGATGTGCAGTGCTTTCATCTTCGACCTCAGCGACCAAGGGTTTCAATCACGCCGCGCATTCGGGCATCTTCAGCCTCAAGAAACCTTTGGCCCTGCTCATAGGCGCGCTGAACCTCGATCATCCGGGCAATCTCTGAGATGGGATTTACGTTGCTCTCTTCGAGGAAGCCCTGAAGGATTGTGGGATTTTCAACGGTTTCTATCTCATCGGCTGAAAACATCGTGCCCGATTGGTGCCGAAGGGTGAGCGGATCCACCGGTTGCCAGAGGCCGGCTTGCGCCAAAGGCTGGCCCTGAACAGAGATCGAGCCGTCGCGGGCCATTGCGACGGGGCCCGCACCCGCAGGGACAAAAATTGGCGCGCCGCCGGCGTCCAAAAGCCGGTGGCCGTCTGGCGTGACAAGCTCACCCGCCTCATTGGGCGTGAAGCTGCCTGCGCGGGTCAGCTGGTTTCCCTGAGGCGTCTCAATCAAAAAGAAGCCGTCGCCTTGGATGGCGAAATCATAGGCACCTCCGGTCTGAGTGATCGCAGCTTGCGTGAGATCAACCACCCTGCCGGTGGCATGCGGCACAGAAAGCGAAGGCTCACTTTGCAGGTAAAACACATGTTCAGCGAAGACTGTGCCCTCTCGGCGGAAGCCCGAAGTGGCGATGTTGGCGACGTTATTGGCCACGATCTGCATTTCACGCATCAGGCCGGATTGGCGAGACAAAGTGGTGTAGCCGGCGGCATCCATCCTTTATTCCCCCGCAATTTTGGGGAGGATGACATCGGTGAAAAAGCCCACCAGTGTCGTGGTCATAAAGCTCATCGTGACCCAAAAGACCGCCAGCATTGCAGCGACTTTGGGCACGAAGGTGAGCGTCATCTCTTGAACCGAGGTCAGCGCCTGCAGCAACCCGATCGTCACCCCGGCAACCAAAGCGACGACCAGCAGCGGGGTCGAGATGATCACAGCCACCCAAAGCCCCTGCCGCATCACATCGAAAATTGCGGATTCGGTCATATCGGCATCCTTAGGATTTCTTGATAAGCCTCGACCACGCGGTCGCGGACCGTGGCGACGGTTTCGACCGCCAATTGGGATGAGGCCAATGCCTCAACCAAAGCATGCGGATCCGCGCCGCCGGTCATGGCGGCGCGGGCCGTGCTTTCAGCCTTCGCCAAAGCCTCGGTGAAGGTATTGGCGAATTGTCCCACGACCGTGCCGCTTTCTGCGGCGACGGGCTTCGGCGCTGCGGCCGTTCTGGCCTGCGCATAGGTTTGTGCGGCGAAGGAACTTCTCACATCCATTTCTAATGCCCCTTACCGCCGCAGCAGATCAAAAAGGCTTTGGGTCATTTGCCGCGCCTGATCGAAAAGCTTAAGATTGGCTTCGTAGCTGCGCTGGGCCTCTCGGGCGTCCGCGATCTCAATCACAATATCGACGTTCGAGCCGTCGTAGTAACCGGCATCATCTGCCAATGGGTGGCTTGGCGCGTAGACCCGCGGCAGTTGGCTTTGGTCCAGCCGCACCGGGCCGGGGATTACAAGCCCGCTGCCCAATGCCGTCTCAAAGGCCAATGTTTTGCGGTGATATCCAGGTGTATCGGCATTCGCGATATTCTCGGAAACATGGCGCAATCTGGTGGCTTGTGCCTCCATCCCTGAAGCGGCGAAAGCCAGTGAGTTCAAAAGATCAGCCACCGATCTGCCCCCTATCTTTGCCGGCCAAGCGCGGTGCGCATGACGTCAGAGGTGTTGCGATAGATGGCGAGCGCCATTTCGTGGTCCTGCCGAGTTTCGGCCATTTTGACCATTTCCCGCTCCAGAGAGACGGAATTGCCGTTCGGCGCCTCGCTTCCCCCACTGGCGAAGCTGCGTAAGACCGCGGGCGCCGAAGGCGCCTGCAAGTGACCGGGCCGTGTGGCCCGCAGAGTGCCGCTGCTTTGCGCCCAGATCCGCGCAAAATCCGGCAGATCTTGTGCCTTGTACCCGGGCGTATCGGAATGTGCGATATTCTGCGCAATCAGCCCCAACCGCGCCCCAGCTTGGGCGGCAAGCGACTGCGCCATGCGCGTGATCTCAAGCTTTTCGAACATCTCGGGCTTCTCCCTCGACCTGCTTCACCAAGACTTAAGGGTGATTCCTTTAGAAAGGGTAATCGCGAACAAAGAGGGATCAGATGCTGGGCGTTTTTGACGGCCTGCAGGCCGAAATCGCCGATCTCGAGGTGACACGACCGGTGGGGCGCGTGGTCGAAATCGGTCGCGGCACCTTTATGGTCACGGGCCTTCCGACGGCGGCATTGGGCGACAGGATCTTGGCTGACACAGGGGCCGGCCCTTTGGGCGGAGAGATTATTCGACTGACTTCGGCGGGGGCCACTGTGCTGCCCGAGGATGATCCCGAAGGGTTGACGATCGGCGCTCGGGCCTGCCTGCTTGGGCCTGTCACGATCGCGCCGGACAGCTCTTGGTTGGGCCGCATCGTGGATCCTACGGGGCAGCCGCTCGATGGGCGGCCGTTGATGCGTGGATTGCAGCGGCGCGCGCTGGTCAGCAGTCCGCCGCCCGCCGCGATCCGCCGGCCTTTGGGCGAGCGAATGGCAACAGGGGTGGCGGTGTTCGACACGCTCTTGCCGATGGTCCGTGGGCAAAGAATAGGGCTTTTTGCCGGGTCAGGGGTTGGAAAGTCGTCGTTGCTGGCGCGCTTTGCCCGCGGTTTGGCGGCCGATGTCGTGGTGATTGGCCTGGTGGGGGAACGTGGCCGTGAGTTGCGCGAATTTACCGAGCGGGTTTTGGGGCGCCAGGGCATGCGTCGCTCGGTCGTGGTGACGGCGACCTCGGACCAATCTCCGCTGATGCGCCGTCGTTGCGCCCTTGCTGCGATGGCGGTGGCCGAAGCGTTTCGTGATCAAGGCATGCATGTGCTTTTGCTGCTGGATTCGGTGACTCGCTTTGCCGAGGCCCATCGCGAGGTGGCTTTGGCGGCTGGAGAGACGGCCTCGCTGCGGGGCTATCCGCCCTCAACCGCGCATGCGATCATGGGCTTGGCAGAGCGGGCCGGCCCCGGGGCTGCAGGGGCCGGCGATATATCGGCGGTGTTGTCGGTCTTGGTGGCGGGCTCAGACATGGAGGAGCCGGTGGCTGATATCATTCGCGGGACACTAGATGGCCATGTCGTGCTGGATCGAAAAATTGCAGAGCGCGGTCGATATCCCGCAATTGATTTGTTGCGATCAGTCTCTCGCAGTCTGCCGCATGCCGCAAGCGCCGAGGAGAATGTGTTGATCTCGGAAGCGCGACGCAGCCTTGGAGCTTATGATCGGGCCGAAATGATGGTGCAGGCGGGGCTTTATGTTCAAGGCAGTGATCCTGCCGTGGATCGGGCCATTCGCCTTTGGCCCGCCTTGGACGGCTTTTTGGCCGAGGACGCTCCACCCGGAGGTCCGCAGGCCAGCTTTGCCCGGTTGCAGGCTTGTTTGAGGGCGTGATTGCCGGCGTCGTTTCACCCTAACGGCGCCCTGCGGACAGCAGTTGAAGGGCGATCGAGCCTGCGTATGAACTTTGGCTCTGTCCCGCAATCTCCGCACGGACCAAATAAGTCCGAACGAGCTTTTCGACTTTCGTTGGATCCGTGAACTGGCTGATCGTATCGCTGCCAAAAGCGGCTCGGGTCTTGGCTTTGATGACGGCCAGTTGCTGGTCAAGATTGATGCCGGCAAAGCCACTTGGTAGGCCCAGCGCCGTTTGAAAGGCTTCGCGCAAAGGTGGGTTGCCCAGAATCGTGAACCATTTCAGATTCTCGGTGCCGGGTTTCGCTGCCAGTTGGGCCAAATCGCGCTCAGCATTTAGCGCAATCCTAAAGTTGTTATTCTGCGCGCCAACAGCCGTTTCGAAGCTGCGGCTGTTGTATTGCGAAATAATCTGATCGGCAAAATCCGAGATCTTGTTGCGAGGAACCCCCAAGTCACCAAAACCGAAGGCCGCCGAAAGCTGATGGTACTGCTTGTTGGCAAGCCTGTTCGCTAAGCTTGCGGGGTTTAACGTGCCGTCCTCCAGAACTTTTCGGATGAAAGCTTTGTTCTTCAGGTCCCCTTCCAGCCCAAATGCAGTAAGCGCGACAGAAAGGAGGCGTCGGTCGTCGACAAGCTCAGCAGCCGAGTTGATCTTGCCAATATTGGCGCGGAAGTAGGCCTCTTCACGCTTGGCAGAAGCTGTGTTTTGTTGCGCGGTTTGCTGGTTGGCCATTGTTCTTTTGAGGAAGGCCCAGCCAGAATACCCGCTGAAGGGTAGAATTGGGCTAAAGCTCATGCCCGGGCCGCCGCAAGCAGCCGCTCTTCGCGTGGAAGCAGCCCTCGAAGAGCCTTAAGAGCTTGGTAATGCTCATTCTCCATCACCGCAGCGCCTGCCTGAGCCAGCAGCGAGCGGCTGTCGGGATCGACCAGAACTTGGCTTAACTGCTCGATCCCACGCAGCAATTGGTGACGTGTGTCGCCAGCGACGGCATCACCAGAGAGCACCAGTTGCGCGATATAGCAGACCCGGCGCACTGGCGTTGTTGCCTCTTCCGGGTGGATCGCATCCCGCAGACGTAAGATATTGGCATGCGGGGTCATGATCGAGAGTTTGGAGCGTTTGTCGCCATTCTCAATCACCGCGCCGTTGATCAAGACGCGCTCATGCGGCCCAAGTTTAAGAACGAGACCGCTCATGTGCCACCTCCGGTGCCGCGCAGGCCGCGTAGAACGGCGGTATTGATTTCGACCAAAACCTCGGCGCTCGCGTTGCCCAAACGGACCTTGCGGCTGTGATCCGAGGTAAAGCGATAAAGGTAGTAAAGCCGGGCGCGCAGCTGTGTCGGCAGACCGTTGCCCTCATCCGCCACATCCGCGGCCAGTGTCGACCAAAGACGCTCATTCTCAGACAAAGCTTTGATAAAATTAGGGTAATCCAATGTTCGGCGTTGGGTTGCGGCTGCCAGTCGACGTGTCACCTGGGCGATCACCTCATATTCGGCAGACCGTGCGGTGCGCGCGGGTGCCGAGGCACTGACATAGGCAAGAGAGGGATAGGCGGTCATAGGTTTCTTCTCCGGTTGCGGGAGATGTCAGGGCGAGGTTAGGCCGGGGCCCTTAGACCCCGGCCGCGTCCTTACCGGAACAGTGCCAACAGGTTCTGCGGCTGCTGGTTGGCGATCGAAAGCGCTTGGATGCCCAGCTGCTGTTGGACCTGCAGCGCCTGCAACCTTGCGCTGGCCTCCTCCATATCGGCATCCACCAGCGTACCGATGCCCGAGGTCATGGCATCTGAGAGCTTGTTCACGAAATCCGACTGGATCTCGATCCGCTTTTGTGCTGAACCAAATTCCGCTGCGGCGTCGATCGACAGTCTCAGCAGGGACTCGATCTGGGCCAAAGCCGTGGTTGCACCAGGGGCGGTCGAGACGTCCACGCTCGAGAGCGCCGCAAGGCCGCCTGAGCCTGCATTCTTATACTGCCCGGTGACCGTAAGGTCGGTATCGCCGTCGTTGATGAATGCCAGTTGGCCAGCATCCGTGCTGTCGTAGTTCACCGTAAGGCCAGCAATCCCCAGCGCATCAATCGCATTCTTCAGCCCGACTGCGATCAGATCCGGCACGGTTGAGACGAGCGCGGCATTGTCGGCATCAATGTCAAACTGAGTGACAGTATATGAGGCTTCGCGATTGCCGATGCGCACAGAAATTCGATCGCCAGCAACCCAATCTTCCGGGCCGTCCTCGATGGTGATGGTGTCTTCGCCACCAGCAGTACTGAGCGACAGGACAAAGGTGTCCCCAGCTTCAGAGATCACCCCGTCTGTCGTATCGGTAAAGACCTCATTCGCGACATATTCGCCGGTCGACAGGTTTTGCGCCTCGATCCCGATCGAAGAGGCATTGACCGCGGTGCCGCTGCGATCCAGTGACGCCAAGATCGCGACCGTCGTCTGAGAGCCATTCACCAAGTTCAGCCCGTTGAACTGTGCGGCGCTGACGACGGAGTTGATCTGATCGACGTATTTCGAAATATCGGCCTGAATCTTAGCGCGGTCGACATTGCCTTCTTGCGCGGCGACGACCTTTTTCTTCATCTCTGTCAGCAGGTTGGTCACAGATTCTGCAGCCTCGCGCGCGACCGCGATGGTCGAGGAGCCTAGCGACAGACTGTCCGAGATGCCCCGGAAGCCCTTCACATCTGATTCCATCACTTTGGATATGGCCCAGACCGCGGCGTTGTCCTTGGCAGAACCTACTGTTTTCCCCGTAGAAATCTCAGCTTGTACTTTGCCCATGCTGGCGTTGACACCCTTCAACGTTTGCAGGGCGACCATGGCGCTGGTATTGGTCAGGATCGACGACATTTTCACGTTCCTTCTTCAGCTTCCGGCGCTTTGCGCGGAGCAATCGGAGCCGCCCACGGGCGGCAGTTCCGGCATTCTGGTCCGTGCCGACGGGACGCGGCGGCGCCATCCCGGCATGGGATGCGGTCCTAGCTTTGCCGCATCTGGGTTACCAAAGGCTAAAGGCCAGCCTTGCCCAGGTCGGAAGATTGCGACGGATTTGAGCCAAATAGGCTAAAGGCGGCGCGCCGCGAGGGAGAGCGACAGCCCGGGCTGTACTCTTTGACCGCCAGATTGATACGTCGAGAAGCGGCCTTGATCGGTCAGTTCATTCGCACGTTGCCTGGCGGATGAGACGCCCTTTAGGGCGGCCCCAATTAGTGCGTTACTCAACGCAGCTTTCGTAACCAATCGGTCAGCTCGCTCTTTGTCAAACGGACCGGTTGCAGAAAGTGCTGCCTCAGTCTGTTCCGCAAGACCGTGTAACTGCGCAAGGTTGGCGCTGGCCAGCGACTGAATGCTTTTATCCAAAATCATCTCTAATGCCGCGTAATCAACCATCGCCTTTGCCGCCTCCCATCGCGCGGAAGAGAGATTCGGCCAGCCCTATCCCGCCATGTTCGACCAGCATCTGCGCTTGCTCTTGGCGCAAGAAGGAGGCGAATTGCTCTTCGCCAATACCGCCGCCAAAGGCGCTATCTGGGGATGTATCTAGCCCCGCATGTCCCAGCATTTCCGTCAAAAAGGCAGCCTCAAGCGCCTTGGCCTGCACCATTAAGGCCGCATCTTTTGGCCTCCATTGGGCAGGGGCGGCAGCCGCACTTGCAGGGAACTGCATGGCATTCTCCATCGCTTCAGATTGTTCGGACTATTCATTGAAGCGGTAAAGAATCAGTAACTGCTTGTCGGCTAGTGAGGTGCGTCCCGACAGAAATCGTAGAAAGATGATGCAGGTTCAGCCTCTCCCTCCGCTTCCCGGTTCAATGATGCTCGCGGCAGAGCCCCGCCCCCAGCAGGCGGAGGTGTCGGGCTTTCCCATGCTTTTGTGGGAGGCAGAAACGACTCCAGACCAGACTGTGGCTGTTGACGGCACAAAGCGAGAGAGTGATTGGCCCAGCGCGCAGGCCCCTCAGCCGCACAACGTCACTGTAGTTTTAAACTTCGATCAGGCGGCCGCCGGTTTCGGGATGGCTGATTTTGCCATGTCTGCCACGCCCTTGGTGATACAGCTCACAACCGAACGTGCAGGGGAGGAGATTGGGTCTAAGCAGGCGATCCCTGCATCTTCGGATGAGCCTTTGGATGTATTCGCCGACGAGCACCATCGCGATGGTGAGCTCCCGCTGCTAACCGCCCAGATAATTCCGGTGCCAAATGGCAAAGAGGAGTGGTCTGCATCTCTTGCTGCCTCGTTTGTGCCAGCGCGCCTTCCCGCGACATCAACCAGTGAAGAGGCGGGAGAAACTGCACCGGTGCCGCCTTCCTTCACCCCGGTCGTTTGGCCAGATAAGGCTGTTCAAAGCTCCCATTTGCATCAGGATGCCGAGGTCTTGCCGAGCAAGGTAATGGCTCAAGCTGCGCCGGTGGCAAAAGTCAGCCCCCCCGAAATGCCTCGTCCTGCGGTCATGCAGGCGCAGTTCACTGGCAGATTGGCCGATGCCGCAGCGCCTTTGCCTTTTGCGCCTCAAGATGTGGTTGATCCGGCCATATTGGAAACCTCCAAGGTAGAGCGCTTCGCTATAAATGCGCCGAGTGACCGTTCTGGTGGCAGCGCTGCAAAAGCTGTTGCCGCGGAACCTATGCGCCAGATTAAGGTGTTGGCTGGTATATCCGGTAGCGCAGGGTCGCAGAGTGATGTGCTCGATTTTCCGCCCCTTCGGCAGAAAGATAGCTTGGCGCCAGAGCACGAAGGCGCGGGCGCCGGGATGATGCCTCAGGAGGAACGGATCTGGCGTGCGGTATGGCCTTTAGCTTTAGCGCCCCTGGTTGTGGCGCCCGAGGCTCCTTCGGGCCCTGCTCTTGGCTTGGCGCAAGGGAAGGCTAATTCTAACGAGACAGAGCCGCTGCCAGATGCGGCTGGGCGCGAACCGGTGCAATTCTTTGAGGCGGCGGTGAGCAAGGTTTCGGTGACCACGCCTCTGCTGGTGGGGACGCCGGTGCCCTTTTTGGCTGAAATTCAGGCCATCGCCAGACCCTCTGGAATGGGCGTTATGCAACCTGTTCCCGATCAGGCTGCCGGTCTTACTGTCACTGCAGCCCCGCCGCCCGATATGGGCACCATTCTGTCGATGACCACTGCCCCTTCAGCAAGCGCGCCACATTTCGCCGAACGTTCCCCGCCCGTCCTGCCGGTTCATCTGCAGGTGAGCCAAGCCTTGGCGGGTATGCCCTTGGTCACCGAGTTGCAGCTGTCTCCGCAAGAGCTGGGCCATGTGCGAATCGAGATGCAGCAAGACGGGGAGCGTCTTATGGTCTTGGTCACTGCTGAGCGCCCTGAAACGCTTGAGTTGCTGCGCCGCCACGCGCCCGATTTGTCGGCAGAATTGCGCAATGCGGGCCATTCCACGCTGGATCTCAGCTTCGGGCGCTGGGCTGGTCCAGGCCACGATGGGGCGCAAGATGGTGTGTTTGAACCACAATTGGGCAGCCCTGAACCTCAAGGAGAGGTCGCTGTTGTAACCAAAGACGTGCCCCCAGCGCGCCAATCCAGCGCGTTGGGCGGGTTATATTTGCGCATCTGAGGGATCCCATGAACGTTAATGAAACGGCTTCTTATCCCAGCCCGGCCAAATCCAGCTCTGGCGGGTCCTCATCAGGCTTAAGTGCTGATTTCACGACGTTTTTGAAAATGCTGACGGTTCAGATGCAGAATCAAGATCCGATGAACCCGATAGAATCCTCGGATTATGCCGTGCAATTGGCCACCTTTTCGGGGGTCGAGCAGCAAGTGCGATCAAACCAACTGCTTGAGGCATTGGCGGCGCAATTCTCGTTGGTTGGGATGTCTCAGCTGGCCGGTTGGGTCGGGCAAGAGGCGCGGGCGGCGGCGGATGTTTGGTATAGCGGCATGCCGGTGACGCTGGCGCCCAATCCGGTGGCAAATGCTGATAGCGCGGTTCTCGTGGTAAAAGACCAAACGGGCGCAGTGGTGTCGCGCGAGGGGATCCCGGTCTCGACCGAGCTTTATCAATGGTTTGGCGGTGATGCGGCGGGCAACCCATTGCCGGAAGGCCGCTACTCTCTTTCGCTGGAAAGCGTGCGAGCCGGTGAGGTGATCCAGACCGACCCGATGGAATATTACGGCCGCGTCATCGAAGCGCGGGGCGGGGCAGGCGGTGTTCGGCTGGTCTTTGCGGGCGGGATTGAAGTGCTTGCGTCGGATATCACCGCGCTTAGGGCGCCGCCAAGCTGACGTTTGACGAAAGCCCCATTAGAGCAGATGGGCCATCGCCGCCCCGGCAGCCGCAGCGACCATAACCGCAGGCAGCGGCCACCACCGCCAAGCGCGGTCGCGCGGCAGCTTCACAACCACCGTCGAATGGCCTGCGTTGATCAGCTGCGCTTCCACCATCGCGGGCAGTTTGGGGCCAAACCGGGCCAGAACGCGGATTGTGCGCATCAAATCGCGCGCCATCGCTTGGGGGCCAAGGTTCTTGCGGATATAGCCCTCGACCACCGGCCGCGCGACCTGCCAGATGTTGATATGCGGGTCCAGCGAGCGGGCCACGCCTTCCACCACGACCATGGTGCGCTGAAGTAGGATCAGCTCGGTCCGGGTTTCCATGCCGAAGCGCTCGGTGACCTCAAAGAGGTATGAGAGCAGTCGGGCCATCGAAATCCGGCTCGCCTCCATGCCGAAAATCGGCTCGCCCACGGCACGCAAGGCGCGGGCGAATTCGTCGATGTCGCGGTCGGCAGGGACATAGCCCGCCTCGAAATGCACCTCGGCGACGCGGCGATAATCCTTGGCGATGAAGCCCATAAGGATCTCGGCATAGACCTTGCGGGTATATTCATCGATCCGGCCCATGATGCCGAAATCATAGGTGATCAGCTCGCCCGCGGGGGTGACCTTCAGGTTGCCCTGATGCATGTCGCCGTGGAAAAAACCGTCGCGCAATGCATGGGACAGGAACATTTGCAGCACCCGCGCGCCCAAAGCGGGGCGGTCGATGCCCGCCGCATCCATCGCGGCAAGGTCGTTGAGCCCGATCCCCTCGGCCCAGCCGATGGTCATCACGGTGCGCCCCGAGAGATGCCAAACTGGCTGAGGCACAATCAGCCCGACGTCATTCTTCGTATTGTCGCCAAATTCCGAGGCGGCCGAGCTTTCAAGGCGCAGGTCCAGCTCACCCAGAACCACACCTTCAAAGTGTCGCACCACATCCAAAGGCCGCAGGCGGCGCGAGAAGGGCGCAAGCCGCTCGATCCAAGCGGCGGCAAAGAAGAAAGCGTCAATGTCCTTGCGGAAGGCGCGTTCGATATTGGGACGCAGCACTTTGACCGCAACGATCTGCCCGGTGCCAGCGACTTCGGCCTTATGCACCTGCGCGATCGAGGCAGCGGCAACCGGCTCGGAGAAGGCGGAAAACGCCTCATCCACCCGCACGCCAAGCTCCGCCTCGATCATCGCTTTGGCGGTATCTGTGGAGAAGGGCGGCAGTTGGTCTTGTAGATAGGTCAGTTGCCTTGCAAGCTCGGCACCGACGATATCGGGACGGGTCGAAAGGATCTGACCGAATTTGATATAGGCCGGGCCCAGTGCGGTCAGCGCGCGGGTCAAAGGCGGCAGCGAGGGGTCGCCAGCAAGGCCCAACCATTTGAACGGCCAACCTAAAATCCGCGCCGCAGCGCGCACCCGCGGTGGCGCCTCAACCGCGGTCAGCACTTGGCTAATAGCCCCTGTCCGCTCCATCGTGGCAAGGGTTCGGATCAGCCGAAAGATATTATGCGGACCGCGCATGCGTTAGATTTTCCAGCCGGAATGCAGGGCGGCGATGCCCAAAGACAGATTGCGGTACTTCACCTGACCGAATCCCGCCTGCCGGATCATTTGGGCAAAGGTTTCTTGGTCGGGGAATTTGCGGATTGATTCTACCAGATATTGATAGCTGTCGCGGTCGCCCGCCACGATCTGGCCCATCACCGGAATGACATTGAAAGAATAAAGGTCATAGGCCTTTTGCATCATGTCATTGGGAATATGGCTGAATTCCAAAACCATCAGTCGACCGCCGGGCTTTAGCACCCGGTAAGCCTCGGCCAAAGCATCGGGGATTCGGGTCACGTTCCGAATGCCAAAGCTGATCGTGTAAGTGTCGAAAGTATTGGATTCAAAGGGCAATGCCATTGCATCGCCCACAACCCAATCCAAGCTTGAGGCCATCTTTTCGGCATCAGCACGCTTGCGGCCTTCGATCAGCATCTGCTCGGTCATATCGCAGACCACGGCCGAGCCGCTGCGGGCGCGCTTCAAGAACCGAAACGCCACATCGCCAGTGCCGCCCGCCACGTCGAGCAGGCGCTGACCGGGGCGCGGGGCCAGCCAGTCCATCATCGCATCCTTCCAGATGCGGTGAATGCCGACCGACATCAGGTCGTTCATCACGTCATATTTGCTGGCAACCTTGGAAAAGACGCCATGCACCATGCCGGCCTTTTCGGATTCCGGAACGTCACGATAGCCGAAATGGGTGGTTTTTTGGTCTTCGGTCATGCCAAGGCCCTTGGGATGCTGTCTGCCGGGGTATAACGCTCGGCGGCGGACAAGGGAAACCGCAATCTGCCGCAACCCCGGTGTGGTGACGCGCGGAAAGCTGTAAGATGCCGTCAAAGGAGTGCGTGATGCCCGAATTGCCCGAGGTTGAGACCGTCCGGCGTGGTCTTTTGCCGGTGATGGAGGGGCAACAGATCCTGCAAGCGGCAGTGAACCGGCCCGATCTGCGCTGGCCTTTGCCCGACCGCATGGCCGAGCGGCTGACCGGCGCGCGGGTTTTGGCGCTGCGGCGGCGGTCGAAATACATCCTTGCTGACCTCTCCACCGATGAGACTCTGATCATCCATCTCGGCATGTCGGGGCGGATGCTGATCTCGGGTGGAGTGGTGGGGGCCTTCCATCATGAACATCCCGCGCCGGGCAAACATGACCATGTGGTGCTTGAGATGGAGGGCGGCGCGCGCGTCACCTTCAACGATGCGCGGCGTTTTGGCGCGATGGATCTGATCGCGACGGCGGGGGCCGATGCGCATCCCTTGCTGGCAGCCTTGGGCCCTGAGCCTTTTGGCAATGATTTCGACGAAATCTACCTTGCGGGCGTCTTGGCGGGACGACGCACGCCGATCAAATCGGCGCTGCTGGATCAGCGGCTCATTGCGGGTCTGGGCAATATCTACGTCTGCGAGGTCTTGTTCCGCGCCGGTCTTGCGCCGCAAAGACTGGCGGGCGCGTTGACCCAACTTCAGACCGCTCAACTGGTGCCGATCATCCGCGACGTGCTGGCCGAGGCGATTGAGGCGGGTGGCTCTTCCTTGCGCGATCACCGCCAGACCAATGGCGAGCTGGGCTATTTTCAGCATAATTTCCGGGTCTATGGCCGCGAAGGCCAGCCCTGTGCCACGCCCGGCTGCGATGCTATGATCGCGCGGGTGGTGCAATCTGGTCGCTCCAGCTTCTACTGCCCCTCGTGCCAGCGGTGACTTGCCTATCCTGCCACCTCTGATAGGAGTCCGCGCCACTTTGCCCGGGGATTGAGACATGGCCTACGAGACGCTGATCGTTGAAACCGAGGACTACACGACCCTCATCCGCCTCAATCGCCCTGATGCGATGAATGCGCTGAACACCACGCTGATGCGCGAATTGTCCGAGGCGCTGACGCAAGCCGATTCCAATGACAAAGTGCGTTGCATTGTCATTACCGGCTCGGAAAAGGCCTTTGCGGCGGGCGCTGATGTCAAGGAGATGGCGGGAAAGAGCTTCTCGGATGTCTTCGTGGACAACCTTTTCGGCCCCGAGACCGCGGCGATTCAAGCCGTGCGTAAGCCGATTATTGCCGCAGTTTCAGGCTATTGCCTGGGGGGCGGCTGCGAGCTTGCGATGATGTGCGACTTCATCCTTGCCGGTGATAATGCGAAATTTGGCCAGCCCGAGATCAACCTTGGCATCGTGGCTGGCATGGGCGGCACGCAGCGTCTGACCCGTCTCGTCGGCAAATCGAAGTCGATGGATATGCATCTGACCGGCCGCTTCATGGAAGCAGCCGAGGCCGAGCGCGCGGGTCTGGTGAGCCGCGTCTTCCCGGTAAAAACCCTGGTAGAAGAAGCACTTAAGGTTGCGGCAAAGATCAGCGAGAAGTCGATGATTACCGCGATGCTGGTCAAAGAGGCCGTCAATCGGGCCGAAGAAACCTCGCTTTCCGAAGGGCTTTTGCACGAGCGCCGGCTTTTCCACGCGGCCTTCGCCACCAGCGATCAGAAAGAGGGCATGGCAGCCTTCTTGGAAAAGCGTCAGCCGCAATTCCGCGACCGCTGAGCGGCAGGCTGGTTAAGCCGAGCATCGACCTCGGCCAAAGACTCGGGGCGGGCGATTCGCTGTTTCCTTTCGATAAGGAATCGCTTATAGGCCGCCCTACATGCGCGTGGGCCCGCTTAGGCAGTAATAGATCTCGATCCTCGATCGGGACCTTCGGTCTTTCGTGCAATTGACATTTGAATAGACCGTAAGGAGCCAATCATGGCCAATACCGACCAGTCCAAAAAACGCGCCCGCCAGTCGGAAGCGCGCTTTGCCGTTAACAAAGCCCGCCGTTCGCGCATCCGCACTTTCCTGCGTAAAGTGGAAGAAGCCATCGCTTCCGGCGATCAGGCTGTTGCTGCTGAAGCCCTGAAAAACGCCCAGCCCGAGCTGGCTCGTGGCGTCACCAAAGGCGTGCTGCACAAGAACACCGTTTCGCGCAAAATGTCGCGCCTTGCTTCGCGTGTGAAGGCCTTGGCCGCTAAAGCCTGAATCTAGGTTTAGACTGACTTTATTAAGGGGGCGCAATCTATTGGGTTGCGCCCCCTTTCTCGTAGATTCGGCCCTTTAATTGGTTAAATTTGGCTTCGTGACCAATTTGTCAGGCCTCTCGGGATTCGATTGAATTGAATCTCTGTCAAGCTCGTTGTTCGGTTGCGGACCCCCTCCGGGAAGGGCTAGCGTCTCTTTGCGATTCACTTCGTCTTGGGGGACAAGCTGTGATCGCAAATGAGATTCGCGCTGCCAAGCAAGAGCGGGCCGACGGCCTGTAAACACGAATTTCGTTTGTGATCAGAGTGTTAACCGGATGCCATTGGCATCTCGGACCGAAGAACTGTTGACTGCTGCTTTGCGGCTTAAATAGTTGTTCTTGTTCTCTGGATATAAATGTCGGCTTGCCCAAAGCTTATGCGATGGGTCTGTCATATTATGCGTGTGAATCGTGTGTGGGGGCAACTTACGGTGCCGGGTCATTTATGGCCCGCAGAATCGGTGCAGGTCGGGCTAAATATGACGAACGAAACTTGGGGACAGGTCCGCGAATCGCTGATGCAGCGTGTGGGCAAGAATAACTACACGACCTGGATTGAACCGCTCCGGCTGAATCGGCTGACGAATGGTGTCGCGCATTTCGAAGTGCCGACCAGCTTTTTTGGTGATTGGGTGCAGCGTAACTATGCCGACCATATCCGCAGCCAGCTGGTGAATGCCGGGGCTGAGGTGCATCGCATTGAATTTGCTGTGGCAAGCGCGGCGCCGAAATCCGCTCCGGTGAAATCTGCTGCTGCCGCGGCTGCCCCTGCGGCGGCTCCGGCCCGTCCGGCCCGGGCGCGTGCCGGACAAGACGAAGAGCTGCCCGGCGCACCGCTGGATGCGCGTTTCACCTTTGACAGCTTCGTCGTCGGCAAGCCCAACGAGCTGGCCCATGCCGCCGCCCGCCGTGTCGCTGAGGGCGGCCCGGTGACCTTCAACCCGCTCTTCCTTTATGGCGGCGTGGGGCTGGGTAAGACCCACCTTATGCATGCGATCGCGCATGAGCTTCAGCTGCGCCGTCCCGATCTGCGGGTGCTTTATCTTTCGGCCGAGCAGTTCATGTACCGCTTCATCCAAGCCCTGCGCGACAAGCAGGTGATGGATTTCAAACAGCTTTTCCGCTCGGTTGATGTGCTGATGGTCGATGACGTACAGTTCATCGCCGGCAAGGATTCGACGCAAGAAGAGTTCTTCCACACCTTCAACGCTTTGGTGGATCAGAACAAACAGATCGTCATCTCGGCCGACCGCGCGCCGGGGGAGATCAAGGATCTTGAAGATCGCATCCGCAGCCGCCTGCAATGCGGTCTGGTGGTGGACCTGCATCCCACCGATTACGAGCTGCGCCTTGGCATCTTGCAGCAAAAGGTTGAGGCCTATCGCGCCCAATACAAAGGCTTGCAGATCACTCCGGGCGTTTTGGAGTTCCTCGCGCATCGCATCACCACCAACGTGCGTGTGCTGGAAGGCGCTTTGACCCGGCTCTTCGCCTTCGCCTCGCTCGTCGGGCGTGAGATCACGCTTGATCTGGCCCAAGACTGCTTGGCCGACATTCTGCGCGCCTCGGATCGCAAGCTGACCATTGAAGAGATCCAGCGCAAAGTGGCCGAGCATTACAACATTCGCCTTGCCGATATGATCGGCCCGAAGCGGCTGCGCACCATTGCCCGGCCGCGTCAGGTGGCAATGTATCTGGCCAAACAACTGACCGCCCGGTCGCTGCCCGAGATCGGCCGCCGCTTTGGTGGGCGCGATCACACCACGATCATGCATGGCGTGCGCAAGATAGAAGAGCTGATGGCGATGGACAGCCAACTCTCTGATGATCTTCAACTTCTGAAGCGGATGCTGCAGGGCTGACGGGCCGGCGGCCTTGACGGGCTTGGGAAAGCCTTACAAAGTCAGCGGTAATTTGTTGCGCCCCGGCAGTATCCGGGTAATGTCAGCGTCCCCGAATCGGGGCGCCGGCAGGGGGATGATGGATGAAACTTTCGATCGAACGCGGGACTTTGCTGAAAGCATTGGCGCAGGCCCAATCCGTTGTTGAGCGGCGCAACACGATTCCGATCCTTGCCAACGTGCTGATTGAAGCCGATGGCGCGCAGGCTTCGTTCCGCGCGACTGACTTGGACATCGAAGTGGTCGATCGCGCGCCGGCGATGGTCGAACGTGCCGGGGCCACCACGGTTTCGGCCGTCATGCTGCATGAGATCATCCGCAAACTGCCCGATGGCTCCTTGGTCAATCTGACCGAAGATGGCGCGGCGGGGCGCTTGACCATTGCGGCGGGCCGTTCGGTCTTCAGTTTGGCCACGCTGCCGAAAGAAGATTTCCCGGTGATGGCCTCGTCGGAATACGCTACCAATTTCACCGCCAAGGCTCCGGCCTTGCGGCGGCTGTTCGATAAGGCGAAATTCGCCATCTCGACCGAAGAGACCCGCTATTATCTGAACGGCGTCTATATGCATGTGGCGACCGGCGAAGAGGGCCAGGTTCTGCGCTGCGTTGCGACCGATGGTCACCGTCTGGCCCGGATCGATGCCGAGCTGCCCGCAGGGGCCGAAGGCATGCCCGGCGTGATCGTGCCGCGCAAAACCGTGGGCGAGTTGCGGAAGCTCTTGGACGATGATGAGGCGCAGATCGCGGTTTCGGTCTCGGAAACCAAGGTGCGTTTCGCCACTCCGGCGATCACTTTGACCTCGAAAGTCATCGACGGCACCTTCCCCGATTACAGCCGCGTTATCCCGACCGGCAACACCCGCCGCTTGGAAGTGGACGCCAGCGAGTTTGCCAAGGCCGTCGACCGGGTGGCGACTGTGTCGTCCGAGCGGTCGCGCGCCGTGAAGCTGTCCTTGGATGAAGACCGGCTGATCTTGTCGGTCAACGCCCCGGATTCGGGTGCGGCGGAAGAAGAGCTGGCCGTGGCCTATTCCGACGAGCGTTTGGAAATCGGCTTTAACGCCAAGTATTTGCTGGAGATTGCCAGCCAAGTGGACCGTGAAAACGCGGTCTTCCTCTTCAACTCCTCGGGCGATCCGACCTTGATGCGCGAGGGCAATGACGCCTCGGCCGTCTATGTCGTGATGCCGATGCGCGTCTAAACCGGCGGCGGGGGCTGCGGCCTCCGACCTCGTGTTGCGACGTCACTTTTGGGAAGGGTCAGGTTATGGGCGGTCTTGCGATCACCAACCTGACCCTTTCGCATTTCCGCAGCCACCGTGCGACGAAACTGGCCTTTGATGGTCGTCCTGTGGCGATCGTTGGCCCGAATGGCGCTGGCAAAACCAATATTCTCGAGGCGGTTTCCTTGCTCTCGCCCGGCCGTGGCATGCGCCGGGCTGCGAGTGATGAGCTGGGGCGTAGGCCAGAAGCGCTTGGCTGGAAGATCACCGCCGAGATCGACGGCATCGGCGGCGCGCATCAGCTTGAGGCTTGGGCCGAGGCGAATGAGACCCGGCAAACCCGGATTGATGGCAAGGCAGCCACCCAAACCGCCCTTGGTCGGGTGCTGCGGGTGCTCTGGCTGGTGCCGGCGATGGACCGGCTTTGGATTGAAGCGGCTGAAGGGCGGCGGCGCTTCCTTGATCGGATGACCTTAAGTTTCACGCCAGATCATGGCGAAGTGGTTCTGGCCTATGAAAAGGCGATGCGCGACCGCAACCGGCTTTTGAAGGATCAGGTGCAAGACCCGCATTGGTATGGCGCGCTTGAGGCGCGGATGGATGATGCGGGCCGCCAGATCACGGCCAATCGGCAGGCGGCTTTGGACCGAATTTCCGTCGCCCAAACCAATGCGCAGACGCAGTTCCCGCGCGCTGACCTCTCGATCCTTGCGCCGGAAGGTGCGCCCGAGGATTTGGCCCAAGCCTTGGCCGAGAACCGGCGCCGCGACATGGCCGCTGGGCGCACGCTGATCGGCCCGCACCGCGTTGATCTTGCAGCGGTCTATAGTGCGAAGGGCGTGCCAGCGGGGCAATGTTCGACCGGAGAGCAAAAGGCTTTGCTGATCAGTTTGATCCTTGCGAATGCGCGCGCGATTGAGGTTGAGCTTGGCCATGCGCCGGTGCTTTTGCTCGACGAAGTCGCGGCCCATCTCGACGTTGACCGGCGTGCTGCGCTGTATCACGAGATCTGCGCCTTGGGCGCGCAGGCCTTGATGACGGGGACCGAGGCCGCCTTGTTTGACAGCTTGGGAAATCGCGGGCAAACCATCGAGATCTTTGAGGAAGGCGGGCTTAGTCAGTTGCGCACCTGACCGCCGCCCTCTCCGCTCCTCACAACCATTCTGACGATGAAAGCCGAGTGCCCAGCATGACCATCACCCTGCATCAAATGTTGCTTTATGCGCTTGCGATGGCAGGGCTTTGGGCGGTGCCCGGCCCGGTTTGGGTGGCGCTGACCGCGCGGTCCTTGTCGGGCGGCATGCGCGCGGCATGGCCCTTGGCGGTTGGCGTCGCGATTGGCGATCTCCTCTGGCCGCTTTGCGCGATCTTGGGCCTCACTTGGGTGCTCTCGGTCTATGGCGAGGCGCTGACCTTGCTGCGCTGGCTGGCGGCCTTGGTCTTCATCGTGATGGGCGTTCTGTTGCTGCGCAAAAAGCCGGATGCGCCCGGCACTGACAGCCGGTTGACCCGGCCGGGGATCTGGGCGGGCTTTTCCGTCGGTGTTGCGGCTGTGATCGGCAACCCCAAGGCGATCCTTTTCTACATGGGCTTCCTGCCCGGCTTCTTCGATCTGACGCAGGTTAACGGGATCGATATTGCAGTGATCCTTGCGATCTCTTGCATCCTGCCCATGCTTGGCAACCTGACTTTGGCCCTGTTCCTGACTTGGGCGCGGCAGCTTTTGTCCAGCCCTGCGGCCCTTCGCAGGATGAACATCGGCTCAGGGGTCTTGCTTATTCTTGTGGGGCTGGTAATCCCTCTTACCTGACACAAAATCTGGTGTGCTGGCCGTGACATTCCCGGCCCGAACCGCTATAAATGGCGGGCAATCTGGAAGGTTCCGATACATGGCCGATGCGCCCAAGAAACCCGCCGAATACGGCGCTGATTCTATCAAGGTTCTCAAAGGCTTGGAGGCTGTGCGCAAGCGGCCCGGCATGTATATCGGCGATACCGATGATGGCTCGGGCCTGCACCACATGGTCTATGAAGTCGTCGATAACGGCATCGACGAAGCCTTGGCAGGTCACGCCACCGAGGTGGTGGTGACGATCCATGATGATGACTCGGTTTCGGTGCGCGACAACGGTCGTGGCATCCCGGTCGACATCCACCCCGAAGAGGGCGTCTCCGCGGCCGAGGTCATCATGACCCAGTTGCACGCAGGCGGCAAATTCAACAACACCGATGAGGGCGGCAACGCCTATAAGGTCTCGGGCGGTCTGCACGGCGTGGGCGTGTCGGTGGTGAACGCGCTGTCGGAATGGCTGGTCCTGACCGTTTGGCGCGACGACAAAGAATATCAGGCGCGGTTCGAATTCGGCGATTGCGTCGAGCATGTGAGCGTCATCGGCGATGCGCCGGGCCGGAAGGGCACTCAGGTGCGGTTCTTGGCCAGCGCCAAGACCAACCGCGAAGATGGCACCTTCTCGAACCTCGACTACAGCTTCAAAACGCTGGAAAACCGGCTGCGCGAGCTTGCGTTTCTGAATTCGGGCGTGCGCATCATTCTGGCGGATGAGCGGATCGCTGATCCACAGCGCACCGAGCTTTACTATGACGGCGGCGTGCGCGAATTCGTGAAATTCGTCGACCGTTCAAAAACTTCGGTGATGCCCGAGCCGATCTATATGACCGGCGAAAAGAACGGCATCGGCGTGGAAGTGGCGATGTGGTGGAACGACAGCTACCATGAAAACGTGCTGCCCTTCACCAACAACATCCCGCAGCGCGACGGTGGCACCCACCTTGCTGGTTTCCGCGGCGCGCTGACCCGTACGATCACGAGCTATGCCCAAACCAGCGGCATCGCCAAGCGTGAGAAGGTGGATTTCACCGGCGATGACGCGCGCGAAGGTCTGACTTGCGTGCTTTCGGTCAAGGTGCCGGACCCGAAATTCTCCAGCCAAACCAAGGACAAGCTGGTTTCGTCCGAGGTGCGCCCGGCGGTGGAAAACTTGGTCGGTGAAAAGCTGGCCGAGTGGTTTGAGGAAAACCCCGCGACTGCCAAGATCATCGTCGGCAAGATCGTCGAGGCCGCCTTGGCCCGTGAAGCTGCCCGTAAAGCGCGCGAGTTGACCCGTCGCAAGACCGCTTTGGACGTGGCCTCGCTGCCCGGCAAGCTGGCCGATTGCCAAGAGCGCGATCCGGCGAAATCCGAACTCTTCCTCGTCGAGGGTGACTCGGCAGGTGGCTCGGCCAAACAGGGCCGCAGCCGGGCCAATCAGGCCGTCTTGCCGTTGAAGGGTAAGATCCTGAACGTCGAACGTGCACGCTTTGACCGGATGCTCGCTAGCCAAGAGATCGGCACGCTGATCACCGCGCTTGGCACCGGCATTGGCCGGGATGAGTTTGATATCAAGAAGTTGCGCTACCACAAAGTCGTCATCATGACCGATGCCGACGTGGACGGCGCCCACATCCGTACGCTCATCCTGACCTTCTTCTTCCGCCAAATGCCCGAGCTGATCGAGGGTGGCTATCTCTACATCGCCCAGCCGCCGCTTTACAAAGTCAGCCGCGGCAAGTCCGAGGTCTATATCAAGGACCAAGCGGCGCTTGAGGATTACCTCATCGATATGGGGATCGAAGGCGCGGTTCTGCGGCTTGGCAATGGCGAAGAGCTTGCGGGGGCCGACCTGCGCCGCGTGATCGAAGCGGCTCGGCAGTTCCGCAAAGTGCTCGATTCCTTCCCGACCAACTATCCGCGCGGCATTCTTGAGCAAGCGGCTTTGGCTGGCGCCTTTGATGCGGGCCAAGCCGATCTCAACACCGTGGCCGAGAATGTCGCCCGCCGTTTGTCGCTGATTGCGGCGGAATATGAAAAGGGCTGGTCGGGCCGGATCACGCAAGACCACGGCATCCGCCTGTCGCGGATCTTGCGCGGCGTGGAAGAGCTGCACACTTTGGACGGCGCAGTGCTGCGCTCGGGCGAGGCGCGGCGTCTCTCGGCGATCTCGGGCCAAAGCCGCGACATCTATACCGACCCGGCAAAGCTTGTGCGCAAAGAGCGTGAACAGATCATCCAAGGCCCGATTGACCTTCTGAAGAGCATTCTGGCCGAGGGCGAGAAGGGCCTTTCCTTGCAGCGTTACAAAGGCTTGGGCGAGATGAACCCCGAGCAGCTGTGGGAAACCACGCTGGACCCCGAGGCCCGCACCTTCTTGCAAGTGCGCGTCGATGATCTGGCCGAGGCCGATGATATCTTCACCAAGCTGATGGGTGATGTGGTTGAACCGCGCCGCGAATTCATCCAGCAGAACGCGCTTCAGGTCGAGAACCTCGACTTCTAAGTTCTTGGAGGAGCGCTGCAAAGCGCGCGTTCTTTGGCAAGCATAAGGGGCCGAACGGATCATCCGTTCGGCCCTCATCTTTTCCAGCCCCGGCGTTTTATGGGCGGGTGCCGCTCTCTAGCGGGGCCAAGGCCGTTTAATCTTGGATAAGCGCCGTGGGATGCGACAGAAGTTTCGCCACCAGTGCGGCCTGCCTGCCGGTTCCGGTCTTTTGAAACAGGTTCTTCAGGTGGAATGCAGTTGTCGTGCTGGCAATCGACAGTTTCTGCGAGATTTCGCTTGGGCTTAGTCCTGCGCAGAGCAGTGCCGCGATCCGGCTCTCTGTGCTGGTGAAACCGAAAGCTTCCGCCAACCGATGTGTCCTCTCCTCTGACAACACATCGGCAGCTTCCTCCGCGCCGAGGAAAACCACCGCCTCAGCGTCATGCGCGCCGAGCCGGCAGATGACCATATGCAGACCCGTCGCTGGAGCCGCAGTAAAGACCGCCGCTTGGGCATGACGGTCGAGAAGCTGGCGCATATGCGCGGCGCTATAGGGTTGGTTTGAGCCCGGGCCGATCACGCCAATTGCGGCCCGGTTGCGAAAAAGCAGCTCGCCAGTGCGGCCCACAAGACAAACCGGCCGCGCCAGAAGGTCAAGGACGGCGTTTGTCGGCAGTGCGGCCTTGGCTGCGCTGTGGCGGATGAGGCCAACTTGGCGCAGCCGGGCCTCGATCGTTGCCAATAGCAGATCGTAATCCACCGGTTTCACGAGATAATCGTCAGCACCCAGTCGTTTGGCGCGCACAATCTCTTCGCTGGCACCAAGCGCTGTGAAGAAGATAAAGGGCACATGCGCAAAGCGCTGAGGATGGGCTTTGACATGGTCAAGAAGCACATAACCATCCGCGACGGGCATGCTGATATCGCAAAGCACCAGATCGGGCGTCACGTCTGTGATCCGCCGCACAGCCTCGGCCCCATCACGGGCGGCCAGAACGCGATACCCAGCTTCAGTCAGCTCATCCGTGACATCAGTCAGGAGCTGCTGCTCGTCCTCGACACAAAGGATCAGAGGGGCTTCAGTCATCCTGCATCTCCGGTGCAGCGCGGGGCAGTGAAAGCGTAAAGGTCACTCGGCCCTCAGTTTGTGACAGGCGCAGCGTGCCGCCCTGTAATTCGGCCAAGCGGCGCGCGATGAAAAGTCCCAAGCCCGTGCCGTTGCTGTGCTTGGCCGTCTCTGCGCGGTAATACCGCTCAAAGATCCGTGGCGCATCTGTGGCCGAGATTGCGCCCGGATTGGACAGGCTTAGCCGTAGCTGACGCGGCTCTGCCGCTGCACTGATGGTGATGCGACCACCCTCAAAGCGATAGCGCAAAGCATTGGCGTAAAGATTGCTCAAGATGATGTCGGTCAGCCCCGCGTCGCAATAAGCGGGCGGCAGATCCTTGGGCAATTGCCAGTCCAAGATATCATCGGGCATCGCTTCACGCTGGGCAACGTCACGCGCGAGCTGAGCCAGATCGGTCTGAATCCCCCGCGCTTTGATCTGCCCTGCATCCAGCCGTGCGACATCCAAGCTGCGCTCCACCAGCCGCACCAACCGTGCCACGGCGTCACGCGCCGTGCGGATGCGGGCTTGAAAGGCCCCCTCTTCCTGCGTCAGACCCTGCCGTGCCAAACGCTGCAGGGTGGAATCCGTGATGCTCAGCGGCGTGAGGAATTGATGCGAGATAATCCCCGCGAAATTACGATATATTTCCGTTGCTTGGCGCTCTCGCTCTAGCGCATCAGCCTGGGTTCGCGCCTTGCGGGAGGTCAGGACAAGGGCCGCAATCAAGACAAGGCCAGCCAGCAGCGCCCCCAGCATCAGCATCCAGACGCGCTGCAACTGGTCGCGCGCCAGATCCAATTTGCCGCCCATCTCGTCCCAAGCCGCTGTCATGGCACGGTTGTCACTGCTGCGCAGAAACGTCTCATACTGGGTCAGCAATGCGCGGGCTTGCGCAATTGCGGCATCATCCCCCAAGAGCGCGCGCCGCACCATCGCCTCCAGCTGAGCCACACCTGCCTGTATCGCAACAAGCTCGGCCCCGAAGCCCAACTCTTGCATGCGCCTGGCCTGCGGGCCATCGGTCAGCAAATGCATCGCGGCCAAATAGGTCTGCAACCTTTGCTCCAAAACCTCGGGGGAGGATTGCTGCATCGCCAGCGCGAGCAGGGTCTCAGACAGCCGCAAATGGGCGACATGCGCGCGCGAAGACACCCACAGCATATTCTGCGTCGAACTGATCCGCATTTCGCTTTGAACCTGATTGAGGCGGATCATCGACACGCCGGTCAGGACAGCGAAACCGAAAACCGCAGCGGCTGGTAAAAGCAGCGCAAGCGTCAGTTTCGGGATGGTGCTCATCGGATCTCGATGTGCTGCAACTGCCAGACCCAGCGGTAATCATAGCGAATGTCATCCAGTTCAGGGTGATCATCGCGGGGATAGACAATCCAAAGCGGGCCTTTGGTGCGCTGGCTCAGCCTTTCGCCGTCCATGCTATGGGCCAGAATGACGTCAAATGCGGTGAAATCCTCGATCGGAATATCGATCACATAATCATTAAGGGCGATGGCGCGGACAACCTCACCCTCTGCGCCTAGATGATTGAGAAGATCGCGCATTAAAATGCCGTCGAAGCGGTTAACGCCGTCCGTCACCGTAGTTGCTGTGGTCAGCTCCTGCGGGGGGAATGTTGCAAGCATATCCGCATCGAAAAGAGCTTTCCCGTCAGGGCTGTTGCTGCGGCTGATCTTACCGCTGACCTCTAGGATCACGGGTCCGCTAGGCGCCGGAAGCGCGCCTTCGGGTGCAACCTCGGACAGGGCCCGAGGGGCTGCAGCAAATAGAGCAATGGTGGCTAAAATCAGCCGCCTGCGGAAATGGCCCATTTCGTTAACATGCTCAGTTTTAAGAAAATTACTGAAGGCAATTTGGATAATGTCAGCTTCTCCCCTTTAAACGAAGGGGGCAACGAAAATCGTCACGCGGTAGGTTGTCAGTTCTTGTGAATAAGCTCTCCACATTATTGGAGCATTGCGGATGTCCGCTTTTAGAGGTTTTTCTTTTCGTTTTGTAACGAGTTCGGCGATCATTTTAAGTGGTTGGCTCAGTCCGAGCAGTCTTCACGCTGATCAGCTTTTCATCTTGGATGCCTCGGCCTCGATGGGACAAGATATCGGTGGAGATCCAAAGTTTACGATCGCCGCGCGTATCATCGGTGAAAAACTCGACGCCGCTGAGGCGGATGAGGCCCTTGGGCTTTTGGTCTTTGGCGCGCGTAGAAAAGGGGATTGTGAGGATTGGTCCCTGCTGGTGCCCCCCGCGAAGGGGCAATCGGATGCAATCTCCGACATGCTGCGGCAAACGCGCACGATGGGTAAGGCGCCCTTGGGCGCGGCGGTCGCTGAGGCCGTTAAGCTCGCATCGACTGGTGCGATTGATCGGGTGACTTTGGTCACCGATGGCGCGGACAGTTGCGGCATTGATGCTTGCGCCAAGCTGGATGCATTGCCCGATCAGGCGCGGCTGACTGTGGATGTCATTGATCTGGGCGCACCGCCGGAAGAGCGCGACAGCCTGATTTGCTTGGCCGAGCAAAGCGGCGGCATCTATCAGCGCCATGAGGAGACCGCCCTTTACGCTTCGGGGCCTGATAACGCTCCAACGGCCGAGCCAAGCTTAAGCCGGCGGGTGTCTGTGCTGATCAGCTCGGGCACTGATGACCCCGTCGAATGGAGCGCCGTGCCGCTTGACCGTCAATCGGTTGAGGCGATGGCCGCGCCAGAAGCGGTCACCGGCGATTTCGAAACATCGCTAGAGCCGGGTCGGTGGGAGGTGCATGGCGCGGCGCATGCTTTTGATTTCCAAGGCGTGATTACGGTCACCCCGGCAGATCACGGCAAGACATTCGTGATCCCTGCCACGCTGGAAACCGAAGGAATGGCGGATGATCTTGAAGCCAGTGGTGGTCAGATATCCAACGAAGAGATGCTGCAGCCAGAGGGTGGGTTCGCAATCCGCAACCAAAGCCGCCTGACGTTAAGTTTTAGCGATCCGGCGACAGGCCTTGGCTTTGCGCTGCCGCCGTCTTGGGCCATCGATCAACCCATTCAAGAGGATGGCGGGCCGATTTGGCTTGGCTTTTACGCAACCGCAGTGCCCGACAGTTTCCCGAATATCGCCTTGAACCCGATCCAATGGATCGGCGGTCCTTGCGTGCAAATTGCGGCGGGAGACCTTTGTCACGACTCTTCCCCCGAGGCGCTTGCCGCCTTTGAAACGATCCGGCACAGCATCACGGTGGCAGGAAAATGATCAGTAAAACCCAGTTTCTGCTGCTTGCAGCAGTGTTGTTTCCAAGTGCCGCCCAAGCCAATGACGCGGCGATTTACGTCGATTGCAGCGGCGGTGGCGGCTGCGACTGCGCCATTGCGGCGATCAGCCCGGCGGATGTGAACCTGCTCTTAGGGATCGAAGGAGATCCCTTGCCGGTGGTCGTGCAAAGCCCATCGGGCGATTTCACCACCACCGCGCGCCACCCTGATACTGTGCACCAAGATCACGGCGGCACCGGGGCCTGCGCGATTTCGATCAACGCCGTGCCGGTCGATCTTCCCAAAGTGGTTGAAGGGGCGCCGCAACTTCTGGACCCCGAGCTTGAAACCTCAACGCCCGAGCCAAGTGAGATCACTTTGGTCCCGCCCAGCACGGGTCTTGTGCCCGAGGATGGGATCTGGGCCATCACCCCTGAACCCATTGAAGCCATTGGCGAATGCAATCCGGCCTTGATGCCAGAACTTGCCACCCTGACCGAAGGCTATGCGCATGAGCGTCCGATCAATTGGGAGGGCGTCTTCCACCCTGATCGCTTCTTGTTGGCACGAACGGCCACGCCGATCGATTGGCAACCCTCTGGCCCCAATCAGTTTGAAGCGCTGGTGAAGAACCCGCAATCCGACATCATCAAAGTGTTCTACAGCGCCGAGCTTATCGCTGCGGATGCCGTCGAGCTGACGGTTGATCTGCGTCTTGAAGGTGGGCCTGCGATCGCGGGCATGGCCAATTGCACCTTGCACGCCCTGCTTCACGCCCGCCGCATCGGTTGAACATTCAGGAGATATCTTATGTTGAAGCCTCTGTCCTTTGCCCTGCTTCTGTCGGCGCTTCCCGCTGCGGCTTTGGCCGATGATATCAAATCCGCCCTTGATGCGGCTTTGGCTGCGCATGAAAAGGGTGATCTTTCAGCGACCGCCGCCCAAATCACCAATGCCACGCGGGCTGTGCATGCCCAGCAGCAGGCGCGTCTGACGGCCAAATTCCCCGAAGCCCCCGCAGGTTGGACCCGCACCATCCAAGAGCCCGGCGACGCCGGTATGATGATGGCGATGGCGGGCGTCACCACCGAAGCCCGTTACGAAAAGGACGATGGCTCGGGTTTTAGCCTGACGCTTGCCGCTGATAGCCCGGTGGCGACCTCGATGATGGGCATGTTCGCCAGCCCGCAAATGTTGGCGATGATGGGCAAGACCATCTCGGTGGGGGGCCAAGATATGCTGGTTCAGGACAACTCGCTGACCGCGATGGCCGGGGGGCGGGTGCTGGTGCAAGCACAAGGTATGGACCCAGACGCGATGGTCGAGGTGCTAAGCCTGATCGATTACGCGTCGCTTCCCCAATACGACCGCTAAGAGGTTCCCCGATGCGCTTTGGCCCTGCTCTTTTGCTGTCGCTTTCCCTGTTGAACACCCCGCTTGCCGCGCAAGAACGCTCGCTCATCGTGCTCGACGGATCGGGCTCGATGTGGGGCCAGATTGAGGGTCGCCCCAAGCTGGAAATCGCGCGAGAGGCGCTTGGCAAGGTGGTGCAAGGGATCAGCCCCGAGGTGGAGCTGGGCCTGATGGCCTATGGCCATCGCACCCGCGGCCAATGCGACGATATTGAACTGATCGTGCCCCCTGCTGCGGGCAGCGGGGCATCTATCGTCGCCGCCGCGAATGCGATGAAATTTCAAGGAAAAACACCGCTCTCTGATGCGGTGCGCCTTGCGGCCGAGCATCTTCGCTTTGAAGAGGACCGCGCCACCGTCATCCTGATTACCGATGGGATCGAGACCTGCAACGCCGATCCTTGCGCTTTGGCCAATGAGCTTGAGGCAAGCGGCGTGGACTTCACCGCCCATGTCGTGGGCTTCGGCCTCAGCCAAGTTGAGGGCGAAGCCGTGGCCTGCCTTGCGCATAACACGGGGGGCAAATTCATCGAAGCCAAGGACGCGGCCTCGCTTGAGGCAGCGCTTCAGCAAACCGTGGCGCTGCCCGCCGTGGCAGAAGTCGAACCCGCTCCGCCCGAACCAGCTGTTCTCGAGCACAACATCTTGCCGCATGTCGCGCTGAGCGAGGGCAGCGAGGTCGATGCCTTGGCGCGGCGCACGCGTTTCACCTTCTTTGCGGAAGAAGGCGGGGCGGCGAAAGGTGATGAGCTTTTGTCCCTGCAAGGGGTTCTGCCCGGCAAATTGCCACCCGGTCGCTATATCATGCGCACTTCCGCCGATATGGTGACGGTGGATCAATTGGTTGAGCTCACCGAAACCGCGCTTGCCGAACCTGTGGCGATTTTGAATGCCGGGCAGGTCGTGCTTTCCGCCGTGACAGGCACGGGTGGCAAAGGCGATGTGAAAGGGCGAATCGAGCTTTCGGGTCCAGATGGCACCGCAAGCAACCTAGGGACACTTGATCTGGTGGTTCCCGCCGGGGAATACGCGATCCGGGGCGAGCATTCGGATATGGTCATCTCGGATAGTCTGGTCGTAGACATCGGCCAAGTGATTGAGCGTGATATCGTTTTTTCCGTCGGAAGCGCTGAGATCTTGGCCAGCTATGATGGCACTGCTCCGGCTGATTTCCGCTATTCGGTGGCGCTGATGGACCCGGTCAGCAAAAAGGATGTGGCCACCAGCCACAATCCGGCGCTGCCGATCTCGGCCCCGCCCGGCGACTATATTGCCGAGGTGCGGGCGGGGCATCTGAAGGTGCAGGCCCCGGTGCAGATCACCGCCGCACAAACGTCGCGGATCGAGATCAATATGAACGCAGGCATTCTGTCCGTTACGGCACCCAAAATGATCCGGGTCCGGGTGCTGGGGCCGGAAAAGGACGCGAACGGCAAGCATCCCGAAATCGCCTCGGTCCTAAGCGATAGGGTTGAACTGCCCCTGACGGCGGGCAGCTACATCCTGCAAACGACTGTGGATAATGTTGATCATCAACAACCCTTTACGATCAGCGCAGGCCAGCGGGTTGAGATGGCACCGAATTAAGCGCTTGAAAGACCTAAGTCCTTGAAGGGGAAGGGCCGGCCTTACTGGGGCCGGCTCTTTCGCTTGGCGTGTGCGGATGTTTAAGCCTAACTCGGCAGATACCACAAAGCCAAAAATGGCGCGGCACCAGAGCGCATTTGGTGGCGAATGGCGGGTGGGTTGTAGATCGCGCCCTTCGCGCCGGGATCGGTCCAATCCATCTCGGCATTCCACCACTCACCGGGCGTCAGCGACAAATAGACCTCTTCGGGCGGGTGGTTGTGATCGCCATAGGTGGTGTGGGGCGCCATAACCGTAGCGCCGATCATTAGATCCGATCGCTCCTCCAAGCCACCGGGGCCAAGGATCACCGCATTGGCATGGCCATCCCAAAAGGCAGTATCCTCGGGCCGGGCCGAGCTGCGGCGGGTCCATTGGAGCTGATGGGCGATTCCGGCGAAGGCGGCGGCAAGGGCCGCACGGGGGCCTTCGTTGGCAAGTTCAAGCGCAGGGGCGACCCAATCACAGACCGGCAGTCGTAGAGGAGAGGCTGGCACAAGCCGCCCCGCCGTGCCCTGCCAAAGCCCAATCGCCTTGTTGCAGGCGGCCAAGGCCGCGGGTGACGGCATCCGCGCTTCCCGCATCGAAGCTGCGGATTGATCAAGGAATTCTTGCACTTCCGGCGAACGCATATCCCCTCCGGTCTGGCTGGCGACCCCGGCAGGACTTGAACCTGCAACCTTCCCCTTAGGAGGGGGACGCTCTATCCGTTGAGCTACGGGGCCCGCAGTCCTTAAATGCACAAAGCGGCCCTGCATGGCAACAGCTTGTGCGATGCGGAAGGTTCAGCTTGGAAAAGATGGGGGGGTGAAGTTGGCCCACCACCCCCCCTTTGGTCCTTGCAAGGCGAGTGAGAGCTTGCGCAATGCAGGGACGTAACACTCAAGCAGGCTGTTAGCGCTATCATTAGCTGGGAATTGCCGCTTGGACAAGAGGGCGCTTTGGGGCTAACTAGGGGAAATCCCTTGCCGGACGCAGAAATTGTCAAAAGCACCCCAGCCTGAAACGCGCCGCGCCTTGACCCTTCGGGACGTCTCTGAGGCCTCTGGCGTCAGTGAAATGACCGTGTCGCGGGTGCTGCGCAGCCGGGGGGATGTGTCGGAGGCGACGCGGCAGCGCGTGCTCGAGGCGGCGCGGAGCTTGGGCTATGTGCCGAATAAGATCGCGGGCGCCTTGGCCTCGCAACGGGTCAATTTGGTCGGCGTTATCATCCCGTCTCTGTCGAACATGGTCTTCCCCGAGGTGATGACGGGCATCTCGGAAGTGCTTGAAGACACTGGACTTCAGCCGGTTGTGGGCGTGTCGAACTATCACCACGACCGTGAGGAACAGGTGATTTATGAGATGCTGTCCTGGCGGCCCTCGGGGCTGATTTTGGCGGGCGTTGAGCATTCCGAAGCCTCGCGGGCGATGCTGGCGCAGGCCGGGGTTCCGATCGTTGAGATTATGGATGTGGACGGTGATCCCGTTGATTCTGCTGTAGGAATCTCGCATCGCCGCGCGGGTCGGCAGATGGCGGAGGCGATCATTGCTGCCGGCTATCGCCGCATTGCCTTCCTTGGCACCCATATGCCGACGCAAGACACGCGGGCGCGCAAGCGTCTGGAGGGCTTCGAAGAGGCACTGGCCAAGGCCGGACTTTCGCTGGTGGACCGCGAATATTACACGGGTGGCTCTTCGCTTTTGCAAGGCCGCGCGATGACGGAAGCGCTGCTGAAGCGCTCACCCGATGTGGATTTCCTTTATTATTCCAATGACATGATCGGCGCGGGCGGTTTGCTTTGGTGCCTTGACCAAGGTCTGGATGTCCCCGGCAAGATCGGTCTTGCGGGCTTCAATGGCATGGAGCTGTTGGACGGGCTGCCGCGCAAATTGGCCACGATGGACGCCTGCCGGTTGGAGATTGGCCAGCAATCGGCCGAGATCGTGGCGGGCAAACGGCCGGGCGGTGCGGGCGCGCGTGAGGTGATTGAACTGACGCCGACGCTGGATCTGGGAGACACGATCCGCAAGTAGAGCGCCGGGCGTTAACCGCCGAGATTCGCTGCAAAAAAGACGTCTGGTTTGCATATGTTTTGCGTATGGAAAACGTATGGCTTTGCGCATGACATCTGCGCCAAGGACGGCGTTAATCTTTAGCCGCCCGCCGCAAGGCGAACCGATTGGGACGGCGGCTGAGTTGAGTTTAACCGGCGGTCAGACGCTCACCGTCGATGCCGAGAATCGCGGCGGTGACGATCTGCCCCTCGGGCTGGTCCGAGGCGAAGGTGACTTCGGTGAATTGCTCGGTCCGGCCAATGCGCGGGCCTTCGGTCAGGATGCGATGGGTGACACCCTGTTGCGCCGCAAGATGCCGCGCCAGTGCCGCATCGCCCACGGCCCGCAACCGCGCCGCTCGTTCTTTAATGTCCGGGCCGCGCACTTGTGGCATCCGCGCGGCGGGCGTGCCTTTGCGCGGACTGTAGGGGAAGACATGCAGGAAGGTCAGGCCGCAATCTTCCACTAATTTGAGCGAATTTGCGAACATCTCTTCGGTCTCGGTCGGAAAACCTGCGATGATATCGGCACCAAAGACCATATCGGGGCGCAGGCGCCGCGCCTCATGGCAGAAAGCGATCGCATCATCGCGCAGATGGCGGCGCTTCATGCGTTTCAGAATCATATCATCGCCCGATTGCAGCGACAGATGCAGATGCGGCATCAGGCGCGGCTCGGTCGCGATGGCGAGCATCAAATTGTCATCCGCCTCGATCGAATCGATGCTGGAGATGCGCAGGCGCGGCAAATCGGGGATGAGGCGCAGGATTCGCATCACCAGATCGCCAAGACGCGGCTCTCCGGGCAGGTCAGCGCCCCATGAGGTAAGGTCAACGCCCGTCAGGACAACTTCGAGAAAACCTTTGTCGACCAAGCGCTTGATCTGTTCGATCACCACACCCGCGGGAGCGGAGCGCGAATTGCCGCGACCGTAGGGGATGATGCAGAAGGTGCAGCGGTGGTCGCAGCCGTTTTGCACCTGAACATAGGCGCGGTGGCGGCCGAATCCGTCGATCAAATGGCCGGCGGTCTCGCGCACCGACATGATGTCATCGACCTGCACTTTTTCGGTCGTGCCGATAAGGTCCGGGACGGAAAGGCTTTTCCAGGTGTCGGCCTGCATTTTCTCGTGGTTGCCGATGACGCGGGCAACCTCGGGCATTTCGGCGAAGGTCTCAGGCTCGGTCTGGGCGGCGCAGCCGGTGACGATGACCTGCGCGCCGGGGTTTTCGCGGGCGAGACGGCGAATCTCTTGCTTGGCTTTGCGCACCGCCTCGGCGGTGACGGCGCAGGTGTTGACGATGACGGCGCCTTCAAGGCCCGCAGCCTCGGCCATCTCCTTCATCGCCTCGGATTCGTAGGCGTTGAGGCGGCAGCCGAGGGTGGCGAAGACCGGCGGGCGGAAGTTGGCACCATTAGCCATTGGCGGCGACCCATGCGGCAGAGAGTTGGCCGGTGAAGACATGGGCGGTGGGGCCGGTGAGCCAGACGCCATCCTCGCGCCAGTCGACTTGCAATTGGCCGCCGTCGAGGTCGAGGGTCACTTTGCGGGTGGTGAGGCCGCGCAGATGGGCGGCCACGGCGGTGGCGCAGGCGCCAGAGCCGCAGGCAAGGGTGATTCCGGCGCCGCGCTCCCACACCCGCATGCGCAGATGGTCGGGGGCGATCAGGCTGGCGAATTCCACATTGGTCTTTTGCGGATAAAGGGGATCGGTCTCGGCCCCCGGACCAAGAGCGGGCAGGTCCACCGCCTCGGCGTCTTCGACGAAGAAGACGCAATGCGGGTTGCCCATGCCGACGGCAGAGGGCGTGCCTTGCAGCGGCAGGTTAAGGGTGTCGACGGAATGGGAGAGCGGGATCTGGTCCCAGTCCAGCTGCGGCGGCCCCATATTGACGCTGACGCGGCCGTCTTCCAGCCGCTGGGCGCGCAGGATGCCGCGTGCGGTGCGGATGGTGAGGGAAGGCCCGGTCATCACCAGATCAGCGACGCAGCGGGTGGCATTGCCACAAGCGCCGGCCCGGCTGCCATCGCTGTTCCAAAAGTCGAGCTCGATATCGGTGTCGACGCCAGAACGGATCTCGGCCAGTTGGTCAAAGCCCACCCCACGGTTGCGATCGCCCAGCGCGCGGGCGAGGGCGGGCGTGGTCACTGGCGCGGTCCCGCGCGAGTCGATCACCACGAAGTCATTGCCAGCGCCATGCATTTTGCAAAAGGCGAGGCCGGGGGGCGCATCCATCTGGTTCATGGCGGCGATATACGCCCGGCGGAAAGTTTTTGCCAGAGTTTGCGCATTTCGCCCTTGACCCTACCCGCCGATCTTTCTAATCAGCGCCTCGTGGGGCCGGTAGCTCAGTTGGTAGAGCAGCTGACTTTTAATCAGCGGGTCACAGGTTCGAATCCTGTCCGGCTCACCATAATAAACAAGGGCTTAGGCATCGCTGCCTAAGCCCTTGTTATTTTCCCCTCCTGCATTCTGCGCGATTGTGACGGGCTCATTTGTCGAAGGCTTGCGGGCTTTGGCTTGCGAGGCTGGCAAGGGTTTGGCCCTTTGTGACGCGGCGTTGCGGCCGTGCGGCCGATCGCGAAAATTGTTCCTGTTAGGGGTTTGGCAACCCTCGGCGCTGCAAGCTGTCTGGATTCGGAATCGCAGCAGCAGAAAGGTGCCAAGATGTCCATTTCGTCATCCCTTGCAGCGGGGGTGGCCGGGTTGAACGCGAATGCGACGCGCCTTGCCACCATTGCCGATAACATCGCCAACTCGGGCACTTATGGCTATAAGCGCGCTGCTGCAGATTTCTCGAATATGGTGATCACCAATGCGCGCGGCTCTGGGGTTTATTCCGCGGGGGGCGTGCGGGCGTCGTCCTTTCGGCTGATCGAAGAGCGGGGGGCTTTGGTCGGCACCAGCAACTCTCTGGATATCGCGGTGGCGGGACGTGGGTTTTTGCCAGTGATTCCAGAGGTTTCTATGGGTAGCGCCTCGGGCGATGTACCGCTGATGATGACCACCACCGGCGCCTTTCGCACCGATTCGGATGGGGTGCTGAAAACCGATTCGGGCCTTGTTCTGCTGGGATGGCCAGCCAATTCCGACGGCATGATCCCGATTTTCCCCCGCGATACGATGGTGGGGCTGGAACCCATTGTGATCAACTCGAACCAGACCGCGGGCGATCCGACAACTTCGATGAATCTGGGCGTCAACCTGCCCGCGACGGGGACCGAGGTCGGGGCCGCGGGCACGGCGCTGCCGCTGTCGGTGGAATATTTTGGCAATCTTGGCACCTCCGAATCGCTGGATGTGCTGTTTACCCCCACCGTCCCGGCGGCAGGTGCCTCGAATGAATGGACGATGGTGGTGCGCGATAGCGCGAGCGGCGGGAATATCATCGGTGAATATACCTTGACCTTTGACGACAGCCGCGCGGCTGGTGGCACGCTGGCCTCGGTCACTGTGGTTTCGGGCGGCGCTTATGATCCGGCCACAGGGCAATTGGCGCTGACGGTGGCGGGCGGACCACTTGGGGTCAGCATCGGTCGCTTGGGCGATCCCAATGGGCTGACGCAGCTGTCGGACGGCTTTGCACCGGTCTCTATCACCAAGGACGGCTCTCCGGTTGGCAATTTAACTTCGGTTGAGGTGGATCAGAACGGTTACATTACAGCCACTTACGATACGGGCTTTACCCGACGGCTTTATCAGATCCCACTGGTCGATGTTCCCAATCCCAACGGCCTCTTGTCAAAAAGCAACCAGACCTACCAAGTCTCGCCCGATTCTGGGTCGTTCTTCCTGTGGGATGCGGGCAGCGGCCCGACCGGCTCGATTGAAGGCTATGCGCGGGAGGGCTCTACCACGGATGTGGCGGCAGAATTGACCTCGCTGATCCAGACCCAGCGCGCCTATTCGTCAAACGCTAAGGTGATCCAAACCGTGGATGAGATGCTGCAGGAAACCACCAATATCAAAAGGTGAACTGAATGAGCATCACGACTGCCCTTGCCAGTGCCCTGACCGGGTTAAGCGCCAATGCGCGCCAAGCGGCGGCGTTGTCCTCAAATGTCGCCAATGCCGCGACGCCCGGATATGGCCGCCGTGAAGTGTCCTTGTCGGCCTTGGCTTTGGGCGGCGTTGGCCAGGGGGTGATGGTCAATGGCGTCACCCGCGCCGTCGATGGATTTTTGCTGGCCGATCGGCGCTTGGCCCAAGCCTCAAGCGGCGACCGCGATCAGCGGGCTAACTTCCTGAAACAGATGGAACATATTATCGGCGTACCGACCGAAGCAGGCTCGCTGACGGCTCGGGTGGCTGCCTTTGACACCGCGCTGATGGAGGCGGCCAGTCGCCCCGATTCGGTCGCGCGGCTCAGCACAGCCGTCGATGCCGCGCGTTATCTGGTGCAGGGGCTGAACCAGGCCAGTGAGGCGGTTCAAGCCGAACGGCTGCGTGCAGATGGCGAAATTGCCAAGACGATCAATGATTTGAACGGCGCCTTGCGGCAAGTCTCGGACCTGAATGTCCAGATAAGGACATTGGATGCCTCGGGGCGTGATGCCTCGGCGCTGATGGATCAGCGCCAGCAGATCGTGGACCGGATCGCGACGGTGGTGCCCCTGCGTGAGCTGCCGCGCGACCACGGCGGAATTGCCCTGATGACAACCGGGGGGGCGGTCTTGCTTGACGGCTCACCCGCGCAGTTTGGTTTTACCGGCGTCAACACTTTGGTGCCCGAGATGACCCAGGCCTCGGGCGGGCTTTCGGGGCTGACGCTGAACGGTAAACCTATGCCGACCGCTGGCGAAACCAGCCTGATTTTGGGCGGTGCGCTGGGCGCGATGTTTGCGGTGCGTGATGAATTGGCGGTGCAAGGCCAGGCCCGGCTGGACGGCATGGCGCGTGATCTGGTGGAGCGGTTCAGTGCAGGCGGGCTAGATCCGAGCCTGATCCCCGGCGCACCGGGGCTTTTCACCGACAGTGCTGCCAGTTTTGATCCGCTGCAAGAGATTGGACTGTCGGGCAGAATCGCCCTGAACACGGCCGTTGATCCGCAGGCCGGAGGTGAGGTTTGGCGCCTGCGCGACGGTTTGGGTGCCACTGCCCCGGGCCCGATGGGGGAGGCGCGCTTGATTTTGGCGTTGTCGCGGGCCCTGGTGCAGCCGCATGCCACCAGCTCGACCGCCATTCCGGCAGGCAGCCGCAGCTTTGCCGATCTGACCGCAGATCTTTTGTCATTGGCCGGCTCCGAGCGGTTGACGGCGCAAACCGAGCAAGCCTTCTCCGCCGCGCGCTATGTGGCTTTGGATGAGATGGAGCGCGCCACGGGCGTCGATACCGATCAAGAGATGCAGATGCTTTTGGTCTTGGAGAAAAATTACGCGGCCAATGCCAAGGTCTTACAGGTTGTCGACGGGTTGCTTGCCACATTGTTGGAGCTTTGAGATGGTGATCGGGGTTGGGCATGGCGATACCTCATTAACCGCGATGTTGGCGCGGCAATCCCGCACGCTGCGGGCTGAAATTGATCAGCGCACCAGTGAGATTTCAACCGGCCTGCACCGTGATTTGGGGGCGGCTTTGGGGGGAGATTTCTCGGCCATCGCTGGGATTGAGCAGTCCCTGGCGCGGCTGCGCGGCTATACGACGAACACGCATGAGGCCGCGCTGTACACCGATATTGTTCAGGTGGCGCTGGCTGTGGTCAATGACGGTGCGACTGAGCTTGGCGCAAACATCCTGCGCAACCTTGGCCCGGGCAGTGAGACCAGCCAGACCACGCTGGGCATCGAGGCGCGGCGGATTTTCCAAACCACGGTCGCGGCGTTGAACACGCGTTTTGCCAACCGGGCCGTGTTTTCCGGGATTGAGGCGGATGCGCCGCCCTTGCCCGGCCCGGATGAGATTTTGGCTGAGCTGGAAGGCGCGATTGCAGCGGCGACGACGGTTGAGGATCTGCGCCTTGCCGTGGCGCATTGGTTCAATGATCCCGGTGGCTTCGATGCTTTTTATGGTGGCGGCCCCCCGCGTGCGGATGTGATGATTGCCGAAGGCGAGATGGCATCGATCTCTGTTACGGCGCGCGATCCCGCATTGAAGGGGACGTTACAGGCGCTGTCGATTGCGGCGCTTTTGGACCGCGGCGCTTTGGCGGGGCAGCCTGAAGCGCGGGCCAATCTGTTCAAATCGGTCGGCGATGATCTTTTGGCCAATGGTGAGGCGCGCTCGGAGCTGATGGCGCGGGTCGGCTCGGTTCAGGCGCAGATCGTGGCCGCGCAGGCGCGCAATGGGGCCGAGAAATCGGGGCTTGAGATCACCCGGGCCGGGTTGGTCGGGGTGGATCATTATGAGACGGCAGCACGTCTTGAAGATTTGCAAACGCGGCTAGAGGCGCTGTTCTTGGTGACCTCGCGGGTCGCGCGGCTCTCGCTGGTGGATTACATCAGATGAAGAAATTTCTCCTCGTTTTGCTGATGCTTTGGCCGGTGATCGCTGGCGCCGAAGCCATTCGGATCAAGGACTTGGTGGAAGTTGATGGGGTGCGCGGTAATGATCTGGTCGGCTATGGATTGATCGTGGGGTTGAATGGCACGGGCGATGGGATTCGCAACGCGCCGTTCACGGAAGAGATTATGTCCAACTTGCTGGAAAGGTTGGGTGTGAACGTCTCGGGTGAGCAATACCGGCCGAAGAATGTCGCGGCGGTGTTCGTGACCGCGACATTGCCGCCCTTTGCGCGCGCGGGCAGCCGGATCGACGCGACGGTCTCGGCGATTGGGGATGCCAAAAGCCTGCTCGGCGGCACTTTGGTGATGACGCCTTTGAACGGCGCGGATGGTGAGATCTACGCCGTGGCGCAAGGCACGATCATCGCGGGCGGCAACTCGGTCGAGGGTGAGGGCGCGCGGGTGGTGCAAGGCGTGCCGACGGCGGGGACACTGCCGTCGGGCGCGCGTGTGGAGCGCGAGGTTTCTTTTGATTTCAGTACAGTAACCGTATTGCGCTTGGCGCTGAAGTCGGCCGATTTCACCACGGCGGCCCGGATTGAGGCGGCGATCAATGAACATTTCGGCGCCCGAGTCGCGACGATGTTGGACGCGGGCACTGTGGCGCTTGATCTGGGGCGCACGGGGATTGTCTCTCCGGCACATGCGATCAGCCGGATCGAGACGATCCTTGTTCAGCCCGCGGCGCGGGCGCGGGTGGTGGTGGATCAACGGTCGGGCACCATCGTTATCGGTGCCGATGTGCGCATCAGCCGGGTAGCCGTGGCGCAGGGTAATCTGACCCTGCGGGTCGAAGAAAGCCCCTTGGTGGAGCAGCCGAACCCCTTCTCGCCGGGCGAGACGGTCGTGGTGCCCCGCACCGAAGCCTCGATCAGCGAGGAAGGCACGGGATTGGCCGAAATCATCGGCGGCACCTCGCTGTCGCAGGTCGTGGCGGGGTTGAATGCTTTGGGCGTGGCGCCGCATGACATGATCGACATTCTGAAAAGCATCAACGCCGCGGGGGCGCTGCATGCCGAGTTTGTGGTGCAATAGGTTGAAAATATGCAGTGAATTTTCCCCATGCGGTGGGTTTAGTACTAGACACAACCTAGCGATCCTGTCGCAGCAAGATCACCTCGAGCCGATTGTTGCGGATCGCGGCACCATCGGCGGTCACGGGCTTGCGGTCCGCGTAGCCCGAAACCCGCTCCATCCTGGTGCTGGGCAGGCCTGCGGCCTCCATAAGCAGGCGCATGCGCTGGGCCCGCGCCGAGGACAGATCCCAAACCGGGCTGTTGCGCAGGGTCACCGGATAGCTGCGCAGATAGCCGTTCACCGCCATTTTGTTCGTGGTGAGACCAAGCACCTCGACCAGCAATCCGGCCAGGGCCAAGGTGACCGGCGTTGGCTCGGCCGTGTCATTGGTGAAAAGCGGGGCGTTTTCCAGATCATAAAGCTCAATCACCAGCCCTTCATCAGTGACGCGCGTCACGACATGGCGCAAAAGTTGCTCCATCGTTCGACTTTCACCACCGCGGTCGAGCAGTTCCTTCTCAATCTCGCGCAGATCGGCCGTGCCCTCGTCAGCCATGATGTCTTTGGCCGATCCCGAAGAAGCGCCCTTTTGGTCCGATGAGCCGCCGGTGCCTGATTTGGCGCGGGTGTCTTCGGAAAAGATCGACTCGCCGCCCAATGACCCCTCACCCCCGGCCGAGACCCGGTTGATCGCGATCGTCGGGCTGAAATAATCCGACAGCCCCTTGCGTTGCTTTTCCGTTGTCGCGTTCAACAGCCACATCAGCAGGAAGAAGGCCATCATGGCCGTCACGAAATCGGCATAGGCGACTTTCCAGGCCCCGCCATGGTGCCCGCCGCCTTTGATGATCTTCTTCCGTTTGATGATGACGGACGCGGCATTTGACTGCCCGGCCATTCAACCACCCATGTTTCACACCCAAGGGCAGGGTAGCCGCCTTGCGGTTTACAGCTGCTTAAAGCCTTGCATCTTAATGAGTTTGCGAGATTCAGGGCGGCAGGGCGAGGCGCGCCATCGCGTGTAACCTTGTGTTTTGACGGCATCTTCCTAGATTGGACAGGTCAGGAGTTTGCCATGATTACCCTTGCCGTTAACGGCCAAACTTTGTCCACCGAGCTGCCGCCTGAGACCCCGCTGCTGTGGGTTTTGCGCGATGGGCTGGGCCTCACGGGCACAAAATATGGCTGTGGCGTCGCGGCTTGCGGCGCCTGCACGGTGCTGGTGGAGGGTGAGGCGGTGCGGTCCTGCCAGCTGCCGGTGGGGGAGGTTAACGGCGCGGTCACCACGATCGAGGGCCTCGCTGGGGCGGAGGGGCTGCACCCTTTGCAAAAAGCTTGGGTTGCCGAGCAGGTCGCGCAATGCGGCTACTGCCAATCGGGCCAAATTATGCAGGCGGCGGGCCTGCTTATGGCCAACCCGCAACCCAGTGATGCCGAGATTTTGGAAGCGATGGACGGCAATCTGTGCCGCTGCGGCGCCTATCCGCGGATTTTGGCGGCGATCAAGGCGGCTTCGGCCGCGATGGCGGGCTGAATGGGACGCGCGGGCAAGATTGCGCGGCGCAGCTTCCTGATCGGCTCGGCCGCTTTGGTGGGCGGGGTGGCGTTCGGCTGGTACCAGTATCGCAAGGAGTTACCAAATCCCCTGCAAGGTCAGGGGCTTGGCGCGCTGACGCCCTATGTTTTGATCGATGCCAGCGGCGTCACCGTGATCGCGCCACGGGCGGAGATGGGGCAGGGCACCCATACGACTTTGGCGGCTTTGGTGGCGGAAGAGCTGGATCTTGATTGGTCGGCGGTGCGGGTGCTGCATGGCCCCCCCGCGCAGGCCTATTACAATGGCTCATTGCTGCGCGAGGGCGTGCCTTTTGCGCCTTTGGATCAGGGTTGGTTGGCCGAGACAGCGCGGGATGCGATGGACGTGCCGGCGCGGTTCTTGGGATTGCAGGTCACGGGTGGGTCGACCTCGATTCCAGATGGGTTTGAGAAGATGCGGCTGGCGGGGGCGGTGGCGCGGCTGGCGTTGATCCGCGCGGCGGCGCGGCGGTCTGGTCTGGTTGAGGCGGATTTGCGCACCGAAGGTGGCCGCGTGCTGCTGCCGGACGGCGCATCGCTCAGCTATGCCGAATTGGCGGTTGAGGCGGCGGCGGTGGAGCTGCCGGATCCGCCGGAATTGCGGCCTTCTAACGCGTGGAAGTTGTTGGGGAAATCACTGCCGCGCACGGATATGGCGGCCAAGAGTGATGGCTCGGCCCGCTATGCTTGCGACGTGCGGCTGCCGGGGATGGTTTTTGCGACTGTGCGCCGCAATCCAGCCCCGGGGGCAGCTTTGCTGCGATTTGATGCGAAGGAAGCGCTGGCTTTTCCCGGGGGGCGGGATGTGCTGCCGTTGGAAAACGGCTTTGCGGCGGTGGCGGAGAGCTCTTGGGCGGCGATGCAGGCACTGGATCTGGTGCAGGTGGAATGGGCGGCACCAGATGTTGCGGTGGATGAGGCGCTGATTGCGGCGGATTTACGGGCGGCTTTGGACGGCGCGCCCGAGGCCACGGCGCGAGAGCAAGGCGAGATCTCTGCGCCAGAGTTTGAGGCGGAATATTCTGTGCCGCATCAGGCGCATGCGACGATGGAGCCGATGGGGGCGGCGGCTTGGTTGCAGGACGGGCGGTTGCAGCTTTGGGCCGGGACGCAGTTTCCAACGATGGCGCTGGCTGAGGCGGCTAAGGCGGCGGGCGTCGCCCCGGATGCTGTTGAATTTCATACTGAATTCATGGGCGGCGGCTTTGGGCGGCGGGCGGAGATGGATTTCATCCGGCAGGCTGCAAGCTTGGCTAAGGCTCTGTCGCCGGTGCCAGTTTTGCTGAGTTGGAGCCGTGAAGAGGATATGGCGCAGGACATGTATCGTCCGGCGGCGATGGCGCGAGTGCGGGCTTCGGTCGCGGATGGGGCGGTCAGCCAGTTCCATTTGGCGACGGCGGCAGGCTCGATTATCGAATCCTTGGCGGGGCGGTTTGGCTTTCCGGCTCTGGGGCCGGACAGCTCGATCCTGCAAGGGGCGGGTGAGCAACCCTATGATTTCCCGAACTATTTGGTGACGGGGCATCGGGCGGAGACGCGGGTGCCTTTGGGGTTCTGGCGCTCGGTCGGGAATTCGCAGAATGCGTTTTTCCATGATTGCGCGCTGGATGAGCTGGCGCATCTGGCGGGGGTGGACCCTTTGCTGTTCCGGATGCGGCAGATGACTCATTTGCCTTCGATCCAAGTGCTTGAGGCGGCGGCGGAGATCTCGAACTGGGGTGCGACCGCGCCGGGGCGGGCCAAGGGTGTGGGCTTTTGCTATTCCTTCGGCGTGCCGGTGGCCGAGGTGGTGGAGGTCGAAGATACGCCGCAGGGGATTCGGCTGACTGGGGCCTGGATTGCCGCCGATCCGGGGATTGCGCTGGACCCATCGATCATCGAGGCGCAGCTTTCCGGTGGCATGGTCTTTGGCCTCTCGGCGGCGATGCAGGGCGCGATTACCTTCGCGCAAGGCCGCGTCGAGCAAAGCAATTTCTGGGATTATGAGCCGATGCGGATGCGGCAATGCCCGCCCATCACGGTGAAAATCCTGCAAAGCGGCGGTGAGATTCGCGGCATTGGCGAGCCGGGCACGCCGCCCGCCGCGCCCGCTTTGGCCAATGCGATCTTTGCGCTGACCGGCAAGCGTATCCGCCATCTGCCGCTGAACCGTGAGGTGCGTTTCGCCTGAGCCGTGATCGAGGGCCGTGTCATGATTACCGAGATTGAGGATTATTTCTCTAAGGGTTGCGGGCGCTGTGCGCGCTTTGCCTCGCCCGATTGCGCGACCCAAATTTGGGCCGAGGGGCTGGCCGCGCTGCGGGCTTTGTGCCTTCGGGCGGGCTTGGTGGAGGAACTGCGCTGGGGGCATCCCTGCTACCGCGCGGCGGGGCGCAATGTGGCGATCATCGGGGCGCTACGGGGTGGGTTTCGCTTAAGCTTTTTCGATGCTGCACTGATGACGGACCCTGAGGGGCTGTTGGAAAAGCAGGGGCCGAATGCGGCGCATGCGGATGGTTTGCACTTTACCTCAGCCGCGCAGGTTGCGGCGCGGGAAGAGGTGATTTTGCGCTATCTGGCCGAGGCCAAGCATTATGCCGAGGCCGGGATAAAGTCTGCAAAGCAAGAGGTTGAGCTGGAGTTGCCGCCCGAGCTGGTTGCGGCGATGGACGATGATCCAGAGCTGGCAGAGGCGTTTCACCGCCTGACGCCGGGGCGGCAGAAGAGCCATGTGTTAATGATTTCAGGCAGCAAGGTCGCTGCAACCCGGATCAACCGGATTGCGAAGCTGAAGCCCAAGATCCTCGCGGGCAAGGGCGCCAATGAATACTGACGCCCCAAACCTCAGATCATCTTGATCGTGTCTTTGCCCACGGCGAGCATATAGCCGCGCCGGGCGATGGTTTTGACCAAAAGCTCGCTCACCAGTTGGTTGCCGAGCGCGTCGCGCAGGCGTTTGACACGGGTGGCGCCGGCGGCCTCTTCGCAATCAGCCTCGGATCGGCCGGAGATCACCGCTTCGATCTGCGCGCCGGAGAGGACTTCGTCATCCATCCGCGCCTCGGCCAAGACGGAGAGGGTCTCCAAAGCGGCCTCGGTCAAAGCGAATTCGAGATCGTTGATATAGACCGCGCGCGATTCGCGGCTGATCATCAGCGAAGAGACGGTGATGCCCGAACGCTGGATCGCCGAGATGCGGCGGTTGAGCGCGATGATGGTGACCAAAAACACCAAAGCCGCGATCAAAAGCGCGGTCGAGAAGACCAAAAGCACAAAGATCACCGAGCGGTAGCTGGCCAGCACCTCGGAAAACGCGGTTCCGGATTGGGCGAGGATCTCAAGGAGTTTGATCTCGGCCCCGGAGGTGAGGTTGTCATTTTCGATGAACAGCCGCTCGACCCGCGCGTTGAAGGCGTTGGCATCGGGCAGGTTTAGAAACAAAAACAGCGCCGCGCCGAGGAGGATCAGCACGATCCCCGCAATGCCAAGTGCTACGACGCGGTTGCCCGTTTTCAGGCTGTCAGTAACGGAGGAAATAGGCCCCGGCACTCGCTTTCCTTTCGGCAAGACCTTCGGGGCCGAAGGTCGACACAACATTCAACATGGTCCAGCCGTCGCTGGCCAAACGGGGCGCAAGCTCGGCCTGTGCCGCACCGCGCGAGCAATTGCTGTCGGAGACCTGCGCCACACCATAGTGCAGTTGCAGGGGCGGTTCCTTCTTGGCCTTGTAATCGGCATAGCACTCTGCGCTGGCCGCAGTGGAGAGCGACAGCAAAAGGGCGATACCAAACGCCACGGTCTTCATATCAGGCTCCCTTCAAGGAGGCGCGCCGGGGCATTCCGGCGCTGTCATGGACAGAGTGGCGATGCGGGCCGCGATATACAATATCGCAAGGGTGGGGGCGCTGTCGATTGCGGTTGCTATCGCATAACAGCCAAGGATTTTCCGCCGGTTATGGCCTGACAGGGGGCCGATATTGCCTGTCTGATCGCAGAGGCTGCAAACCGTTTTCATCGCAGGAGGCGATCGCCGGAAAGGCGGGGCCAGAAATGATGGAGGCAAAGATGACGATTTCTCAGACCCAAATCGGTCGTGGCGAGGGTAAGGTTTCGGCGCGGCGCAGTGCTGGCCTTGTGACGGCTGGCGCTTTGGCCTTTGCGCTGATGTTGGGCCTTGGCCTGCCGGCGCGGGCGGCGGCTTTGGCCCCGATTGAGCCCAATGTGACCACGCTCCTTTCGGTGCAGGGGCCGGTCTCGGCTGAGGCAGAGCTGGTGCGGCAGAAAAAGCGCCCCAGCGCGCGTATCCCGGCGGTTTGCGCGATGGAGATCGGCGAGCGGCGTCATCGCGCGGTGGTCTACCCTGAGCGTTGCCTGCGCCGCCAAGGGGTTGAGGTGCGTCTGCCGCGCGAATGCGCCAAGATGGTGCGGATCCGCGGCAAGCATGAGCGGGTCTACACCGAGCGCTGCCTGCGCGACGAAGGCTTCCGCATTGGCGGCGGTCGTGGCTGGGGGCATCACCGGTACTAAAGGCGGGCGGGGCGGATCTTGGCTTAAAACTTCTGCCTGAGCGGCGTAAGCTTTGCCCAGATCCGCCCGCCGCTTAAGGAGCCCCCTGATGCCCGATCTTGATCCGTCGTTGAACCTAGAGATCCGCCCCGAGATCGAGGCGTTTTTCGATCCGGCGACCAATACGATCAGCTATGTGGTGAAGGATCCGGCCTCGACCGCCTGTGCGGTGATCGATTCGGTGATGGATATTGATTACGCCGCCGGGCGGATCACGCATGAAAGTGCGGATCGGATCATTGACTATATCCGGGCGCAGGGCTTGCAACTGGAATGGATCATCGAGACCCATGTCCATGCCGATCACCTCTCAGCCGCGCCCTATATCCAAGAGGCTTTGGGCGGCAAGATCGGCATTGGCGCGCTGATTACCGAGGTGCAGGACACCTTCGGCAAGATCTTCAACGAAGGCACCGAGTTCCAGCGGGATGGTAGCCAGTTTGACGCCTTGTTTGCCGATGGGGACCGTTACAGCGTTGGCGGGATGGATTGTTTGGCGCTGCACACGCCGGGGCATACGCCCGCTTGCATGACGCATGTCATTGGTGATGCGGCCTTTGTTGGTGATACGCTTTTCATGCCCGATGGCGGCTCGGCTCGGGCGGATTTTCCGGGCGGGGATGCGGGGGTTTTGTATGACAGCATCCAACGGGTGCTGGCCTTGCCCGGCGAGATGCGGCTTTTCATGTGCCATGACTATGGCCCCAACGGGCGTGAGATCCGTTGGGAGACCACGGTGGCGGAAGAGCGGGCGCATAACATCCATATCGGCGGGGGCCGGAGCCGCGAGGAGTTCGTGGCGATGCGGCAAGCGCGGGATGCGACGCTGGCGGTGCCGAAGCTGATCATCCCGTCTTTGCAGGTGAACATGCGCGCAGGCGAAGTGCCGCAAGATGCGAGCGGCCGACCGATGCTGAAGGTGCCGGTGAACGGGCTTTAAGGGGTTAGGCCTCGGTCTGGCCGATCAGGCTGGGCAGGTTTGCGAAATCCGCAAAGGCGGCGTGGTGGGGCAGCTGATCCACCGGGGATTTTCGGTAGCCTTCGGTGAAGAGGTAAAACGGCATCGCGGCCGCTTTGGCGGTGGCGGCATCGACCTCACTGTCGCCAATGAAGGCGGCGGGCCCACCGCCCATCTGAGCCTGTGCCGCAAGGGCGGGGGCCGGGTTGGGTTTGTTGACGGAAAGCGTGTCGCCGCCGATCACCACTGGGAAGAAGCTATCCAATCCAAGCTGTTGCAGGATTGCCCGCGCGGGGGCCTCGGGCTTGTTGGTGCAAAGGGCAAGCTCGTGGCCTGCGACTTGCAGGTCTTTGAGCGCCTGAACCACGCCCGGATAGACCCGCGTCCGGGCGCTGGGCTCGGCCTCATACTGCCGCAGCACGCGGGCGGTCAGCTCTTGGTGGCGGGCGCTGGGAAGCGCACAGGCCGCCATCACCCGCTCGACCAGTTTCGGCAGGCCATTGCCGACGAACCCTGTGACGGTGGGCAGGTCGAGGGGCGCAAGCCCCTCTTCATGGAGCACCTGATTGACCGCCGCCGCGATATCGGGGGCCGAGTCGATCAGCGTGCCGTCGAGATCGAAGATCAGGATCAAAGGGCGCTCTCAGCCGCCGCGCGGATGGCGCGGATGTTTTGGCCATAGACAGCGTGGTTCTCGACCGAGCCGCCTTTGAAGACCGCCGAGCCTGCCACAAGAACGTCGGCCCCAGCGGCGGCCATCAAGGGGGCCGTCACCGGATCCATGCCGCCATCGATCTCGATATGCACAGGACGGTCGCCGATCATCGCGCGCAGCTTGCGCACTTTGGCGGTCATATCGATGAACTTTTGCCCGCCAAAGCCGGGGTTTACCGTCATCACGCAGATGAGGTCGGCCATGTCGAGCAGATCGCTCACCGCCTCGGCCGGGGTGCCGGGGTTCAAAGCGATGCCCGCCTTCATGCCAGCACCTCGGATGGCTTGCAGGGTGCGGTGGATATGCGGCCCGGCTTCGATATGCGCGGTCAGGATATCGGCGCCGGCCTTGGCATAGGCGTCGATATAGGGATCGACCGGCGCGATCATCAGATGCACATCCATCACGGTTTTCACATGTTTGCGGAAGGCGGCGACGGCGGGCGGGCCGAAGGTCAGGTTCGGCACGAAATGGCCGTCCATCACGTCGATATGCACCCAATCGGCGCCCTCAGCCTCGATCGCCTGAATCTCGCGGCCGAAATCGGCGAAATCGGCGGAAAGGATCGACGGGGCGATCTTGATCTTGCGCGAGAAGGTCATGGCAGTGCTTCCTATCGAGGGCTTGCCCGCAGCGCGGGCGCCTTGCGTCAATGCTGTGGCTGGTCGATACCGTTTATGGCGCTTTAGGTCCAGCGGAACCGCAGGATTTAGGGGCTGCGACGCTGCGAAGCACCAAAGGATAGGCCATGACCGCAATTGTGAAACCCGCAAAACCGACCCCGGATTTCTCCTATGAGACGGAGGCCACGGCGGCGGGCGCACGTTTCGTTGTCGGGGTGGATGAGGTTGGTCGCGGGCCTTTGGCGGGGCCGGTGACGGCGGCGGCGGTGCGGCTTTTGCCGGGGCAAGAACCGGAAGGCCTGCGCGATTCCAAGGTGATGACGGCCACGGCGCGTGAGCGGGTTTATGATTGGCTGATGGAGCATGCCCAAGTTGCGGTGGCCCATGCCTCGGTTGAGGAGATCGATCAGCTTAATATCCTGCGCGCCAGCCATTTGGCGATGGAGCGGGCGGTGGCGGCTTTGGGGGCAGATTACGCGCTGATCGATGGCAATATGATACCGCGCGGGTTGAGCTGCACGGCCAAAGCGATCGTGAAAGGGGATGCGGTCTGTCTGTCGATCGCTGCCGCGTCGGTTGTGGCCAAAGTGACACGCGACAGAATTATGGTGGATTTGGCGCAACAACATCCGGGCTATGGATGGGAAAGCAACGCCGGATATCCGACCAAGTTGCACCTTCAGGCACTGCTAGATTTTGGGGTGACCCCGGCTCATAGACGTTCTTTCGGTCCGGTCCACAAGATATTGTGCCAAGAGGTTTTAGCAAGTGATTGATTCAATAAAGAATTTGACGCGGATTCACTCCTGACTCACAATTAGCACTGACCACGGCCCACTAAAGAGGCCGGGCATTGAGGCAGTGAAATGGCGAAAAAAATGAGCGAAGCGGGGGGAGACCTCCCGCTGAACGAAATACTTGCGGGCGATTGTATTGAGGTGATGAACAGCCTTCCGGCTGGCTCGGTTGACCTGATCTTCGCAGACCCCCCCTACAACTTGCAGCTGAAAGGCGAACTGCTGCGGCCGGACAATTCCAAGGTCGATGCGGTTGATGACCATTGGGATCAGTTCTCGTCCTTTGCGGCCTATGACGCGTTTACCCGCGACTGGCTGAAGGCGGCGAAGCGGCTGTTGAAGCCCAATGGCGCGATCTGGGTGATCGGGTCTTACCACAACATCTTCCGTCTGGGCGCCGAGTTGCAGAACCAAGGCTACTGGATGTTGAATGACGTGGTTTGGCGCAAATCCAACCCGATGCCGAATTTCAAAGGCCGTCGTTTGACCAATGCCCATGAGACGCTGATCTGGGCGAGCCGGGATGAGAGCTCAAAATACACCTTCAATTACGAGGCCCTGAAGGCCTTGAATGAAGGCGTTCAGATGCGTTCGGACTGGGTGCTGCCGATCTGCACCGGGCATGAGCGGCTGAAGGATGAGTTCGGCGACAAGGCGCATCCGACACAAAAGCCGGAAAGCCTGTTGCACCGGGTGCTGTTGGCGACCACGAACCCGGATGATGTGGTGCTGGACCCGTTCTTTGGCACTGGCACCACAGGTGCTGTGGCAAAAATGCTCGGCCGCAATTTCATTGGGATCGAGCGCGAAGAGGCCTATCGCAAGGCCGCTGCGGCGCGTCTGGCGCGGGTGCGCAAGTTCGATGGCGCGGCGCTGGAAGTGACCGGCTCGAAGCGGGCGGAACCGCGGGTGCCCTTCGGCCAAGTGGTCGAGCGCGGCATGCTGCGTCCGGGCGAGGAGCTCTTCTCGAGCAACAACCGCTATATGGCCAAGGTGCGCGCCGACGGCACGCTGGTGGGCAATAGCGTCAAGGGCTCGATCCATCAGGTTGGTGCGGCGCTGGAAGGCGCGCCCAGCTGCAATGGTTGGACCTATTGGCACTTTAAGCGCGACGGCAAAATGGTGCCGATCGACACCTTGCGCCAGCAGATCCGCTCGGAGATGGACGGGTATCGCCCGAACTGACCCTTGGGTCTAAGATTTCGTCAGATATTTGAATTGGTTACGCCTGCACCCCGGTCCGCCCGGGGTGCCACTGCCCCGTCATGTTCGCATGACGGGGCCTTTTGCATGGGCCTATGGCGCATAAAAAAGCCCCGCAGAAGCAGGGCTTTGTCGGGGATTTGGGAAGCGTCAGACCAGCTTGAGGTTGCGCGCTTGGATCACCGCTTGGGTGCGGTTGCTGACACCCAATTTGCGGCAGATCGATTTGACATGCATTTTAATCGTCGCCTCGGCCAAGGACAAAGCCTCACCAATCTCGCGGTTGGGTTTGCCATCGGCAAGCTCGCGCAAGACGGAAAGCTCGCGGTCGCTGAGCGGTGAGACGAAGGCGGCTTGGTTGGCCTTTTGCTCTTGCATCAACTCGATCGGGAAGTAGCGCTCGCCCGCGGCCATGAAGCGGATCGCATTGGTCAGGCTGCGCATCGAAGTGGTTTTGGGCACCACGCCAGCAGCGCCATGCTTGGTCATCTCTTCAACGACGCGGCTGGTCGGGCTGCCGGTGATGATGCCAACGGGCGCGCCGTCGTTCATCTCGGCAATCTGGCGGAAGGTTTCAACGCCATTCATGCCCGGCATGTCGAGATCGAGAAGGATGAGGTCAAACTTGCCGTGCACCTTGAATTTTTCAAGGACGCCATCGATTGAAACGGCGGTGCTGAGCTGTATGTCGGGCACGTTTTCAAGCACCATCCCGATGATCTCAAGGATCAGCGTGTGATCATCGGCAATCAGGATGTGCAGGCCTGAGGGGGGCGTTTGATGGTCCATCGTCATCGCGTTGGTTTTCTCGCTACCTCTGCAGGGCAATTGGTCACTCTGTAGGACCTTTTGGTGTCTAGACTTGTCCATGAGTGGGGGGGCTTGTCAAGGTCGTAGGGGGCGGCTGCTCTAAAGGTGGGGGCCGTTTCATGGCCTTTCTCTGCAGCGGGACTAGGCCAGGGGGAGGATAATTCCCGCTGCAGAGTTGGCCCCATTGCTTGCAACACCTACCGGTCAGTTCGCGACCATTTGGTAGGTGCCATTGTTGCGGTAGGCGGCCTGAATGCCCATCGTCAACGCCGTGTGAAGCAGTGGAGGTTTAAGAGTGACGTCACATGCCGGCATCCGCTCGCAGGTGAAATCATGGGCGCGGACCTTGCGAGAGAGCAGGACCAACGGCAGATGCGGCACAGCACGGCGCAGATAAAGGCAGGTGTCGATCGTGGCGCCGCTGTCGCCCACATGATCCGCGTCGACGATGACGAAATCTAAGCTGGGGGCATATTTTTTCAGCCATTCCAAAGGGATGGAATGATGTGGCACCACCATGACTTGGGCGCGCATCCGTTCAGCCCAGCGCGACAGCTCGGTCGAGTTTTCGCCGATTTCACCGCACATCAGGATCAGACCTTTGGGGCAAAGCGGCGCATCGACCAAAGAGCCGATCTTAAGGCTCATCCCCACCGCAGTGGTCTGAACCATGGGCTTGGGCTGTTCGACGCCCATCAGCGGATCGGTGGCGTTTTGCTCGCGGTCTTTGTGAGTGATCCTGAACACATCGCGCTCCGTTTCTAGGGCTGGCCGCATTACGGCCAGCTGCCAGATCAGATATACATACTTAGGTATGGATATCAACAGAAAAAGGATGTGTATCTGTTTCGGAAGTCGAGTTTTGCTTTGCCTTTGAGGTAAACTCTACAGGATCGCTTCAATCGCCCTTTAGAATGTCGTGCTAAAGCTAAGGCCAAAGCTTTGCGCGTCATCGCCCGGGCGCGACTCGAGCGGTTTGGCAACGAAGATCGACACCGGCACATTGCCCAAATCCAAGGTCAGCGACAGGCCGATGGTGCTGCGCATGTAGCGGGCATCGTCGATTGCGCCGCCAAGCGTGTCATCAAGCCCCCAGGCCGAACCGATATCGGCAAAAAGGCCAACCTTGGCGCTGCTGCCAAAGATCTGGTCCACCTCATGCTGCAACTCGATGCTGGTGACGAAGTAGCGATTGGCGCCGACCCAATGGTCGCCGTCTTTCGGGCCAATCCCGCGCGGCGCAAAGCCGCGGAAGTCCGAGCCGCCGATGAAGAAGCGGTCCACGGCGCGGGTGCTCTGGCCGCCTTCGGCGCTGACCATGCCCGCTTGAGCGCCCAAAAGAAGCGAGGTTTTTTCAGACACCGCCATGCGGGCGTTCAGGGCGACGCGGGTTTCAGAGCTGCGGTGATCGCTGCCAAGTCCCCAGAAGTAGTGATCAAAGGTCACCGACACTCCGGTCAGAGCGCCGACCTCGCCGCTGTCCACTCCGTCGGAATAGCGCAGACCAAAGCGCAGATAGGGCGCGTCCACCCGTCCGGCCTCGGCCGCGAAAAGCGCGCTTGCCCCGGCTTGCGGATCCTTCATCTCATCCATCCGGTAGCCCAGACCCAACTCGCCGCGCAGGCCGCTGGGCAGTTGATAAGCAAGATAGGGCTCGATCAAGGCGCGGCGGCTGGAGAAGCCTTGGTCATCATAATCGGTCCGGCGCAACGCCGTATCGATGCCGAAATCAACATCGCCAAAGGCATCGGCGGCATAGAGGCTGGTCTGTAAAGCTGCGACTTGCTTGGAATATTTCAGATCAACCGCGCCAAAGACGCCGGGGAAAAGGTTGTAGCGCTCAAAATAGAGATTGGCGGTGGCGCTGTCGCGGCTGTCATAGGCCAGGCCCAGCTCAAGCCGGCCGGGCCGTGTCTCCAGCTCTTCGACCGCAACCACCAAGGTTTCACCTTCACCGCGCACCTCGACAGAGCGGAACTGACCGCTTTGCATCAAGCAGCCCTCAACATCGCGCATATCATCGGCCGAATACTCAACCCCTGGGGTAATATCGCAGGCCAGCGCAATGTCCGATTCTGAGATGAACTCCGCACCTTTGATCTGCACAACCTCAAACGGGGCGGCGCGCAATTGACCTGCGTAGACCAAGGTCAGTGCGCCAAGACTAAGTGCAGTCGAGGCGATATATCGTTTCATCATGCGGTCTGACATGCGCAACTCCGGAATTGGGCTAGAACAAAGGCGACTTGAGATGCGCCAAATCCGCGAAATAGTTAAAATCAAAGAGAGATGACACCCGATTCTTGCCATCTTTCGCTTCTATAGCATGAGAACGGCACGGGCAGGCCCGATCTTCTTATCGGCGTGCATTTTCAGATGGTTGTCAGGGGTAGGCGAAGGTGGCAGCAATGAGATTTCGGCAGTTTATGCAAGACAGCCAAGGCGCGATTGCGGTTTTGGTGCTGCTGCTGTTCCCCGTCTTGATGCTGGTTGGTGGACTTGCCACTGATATCAGCCTTGGCAATGCGCAAAAACGCTATGTGCAGTCGCAGGCCGATCTCGCCGCGCAGTCTGCCGCGCGCTATTTGCCCGATGCAGCCAAGGTGCGTGAGCGGGCGCGATCGGTGGTCCGTGCGAATGACCGATATGGCACGATCACCCTGAGCGACGCTGATATCGTGCTGGGCAGTTACAATCGCAGCACAAGAGAATTTACGCCGCATCCCAACCAGGCCAATCCGGTGGGCAGCTCGGCGGTGCGTGTGCAGGTGCCCTCACCGTTTCGGCCGCTGTTGTTAAGCCCTATTCTTCAGGATGAAGATCTGACCGTTCGCCGCGCGGCGGTTGGGGTGCGCAACGACGTCATCGTCTATACGCTGCGCAACTCGTTGCTGAGTGTGGACACCAGTGCTTCGATCCTGGATCCGCTGTTGCGCAATGTTTTGGGGGTTGAACTGGCGGCTCATGTGGCTGGCTATCGCGGGCTTGCCGATCTTGAGGTGAGCGTGAACGACCTTCTGGGGCTGGGCGAAAGCGTGCTCAGCGCCGAAGCCAATGTTGGGCTGGTCACCTTCAACGATGTGTTAAATGCGCCGATCCAGCTGAACTCTCTTTTGGGGCTGCAGCCGTTGGGCGGGGCTTTGACGCAACGCTCGGCTGGGTCGGCGCCAACGACGTTGCGGCTGCTCAATATTTTGCACCTGTCGCCCGGTCTGGCGCATGCGCAGGTTGGGGATATTTTACCGGATGTTAAGATCAATGCCTTTGATCTGGTCACCGCGATGCTGGGGCTGGCAGGGGCGCAGGTGCCAGATCAGCACCGGGTGAATGTGGGGCTGGGGCTGAACCTTTCACCCTTGGCCAATGCCGCGCTGAGCGTTGGGGTGCTGTCGCAGCCGGTGACCGTTGTCGCAAGATTGACCGATTCGCCGCTGCCAAGCGCCACGATTGAGCAAGCCAATGTCGGTTTGCGCGCGGATGTGTTGGATATGAACAGGGTTGGTCTGCCGAAGTTGATTGAGCTGAAACTGGCGCTGAGTGCTATCCGCGCCACCGCGCAGCCCACGGCTTTCAATTGCATGGCAACGGGCAATCAGGGGCTGGCGGATTTCACGGTGACCCCCAGCCTTGCCGGGCTTACGTTGCAGCTTGAGGTGCTGAAAAGCCCAGACGAATCTGATGAGATGTTCGAGGGCAACATCCTGACTTGGGCATTGACGGGGCTGGCGCAGATTGGCGTGGATTCAGGGGTATCTTCCCCGCAGACGCTTGTGGCTGACCCGCAAGCGGTGAGGATCACCGCCAACCAATTTGCCGCGCGCCAACCTGTAGTGGTGTCGATGACCAGCTTGCTGGCCCCGCTTGCCAGCTCAATCACATCCGCGGTGACGAATCTGCGTTTGCGGATCGTTCTGTTGGGGGGCGTGACCGGGCTCGACGCTGTAATTTCTTCAGCGGTGAACCTGCTATCTCCGGTGATCTTGGCGCCCTTGCGACTGTTGCTAAGCCCATTGCTGAACGGGATCACCAGTGGCTTGCTGCGCAGTCTTGGGGTTCGGGTTCTGCCGGCCGAGTTGGTGCTGCAAGATTACAGCTGTGGCGGTGCTTTGGTGCAATGAGCCGTCAGAGCCGGATGGTGGAGCTGCGGGAGATGATGCCCATATCAAGGCCGAAGTTTTGGCCTAAGGCCTGCACCAAGCTGCCAGCGAAGTTGTAAGACACCTGAACCGTGACGAAGCCGTCGGCGCTGGGTTGGCTGGGGCAGGCCAGTACGGTCAGCTTGCTGGGTTCAACCAAAAGGGTTTGCGACAAGAGCCGGCTCATCAAGCCGCTGTCATTGGCCATTTGTGTGCAGACATCCGTAATGGCCGCGCCAGAGCCGAAGCGGCCAAGCGCTTCACGCGACAGCTCATGCGCGAATTGCTGCACGTCGCTGGCGGTCGAGACCAAGAGGCTGGCAAAGACGATCAGGATCAAGAGCAGGACCATCAGCGGGAAGATGATGACGAACTCGACGGTGACGCCGCCCGAGCTGCTTTTGATAAAGCGCTGAAATCTCTTTGAAATCATGGAGCTACCCCGGCGGTGGTTGGGGGAGCTGTCTTTGGCACGGGCTGGTAGGCAGCGCCTTTTTGCGGCCAGAAGGTGTCTGCCGGATGGGCGATCATCGCGGCAAGGTTCTGTGCCGTCGTGCAGCCGGGTTCATGGCTGCCGGTTGGGCAGTCTACGGTGACATCATGAACCCGCACAGCGCGGATGATGCCGGTCGGCTCAGACTGCGTAAGCTCACGGAAGTTGCGATCTTGCACGAAGCGCACCTGCGCGGGGTAGCCGGCGAAGATCCGTTCGAGCGTTTGGCGCCGTTCGATATCGCGCTGCGGCAGGCGGTGTTTGGGCACGGAGACCACCAGAATATCCTGCGATGTCAGGCCAAGGCTGTCGAGGAATTTGCGAATGCGCGCTTGCTCGGCGGCCGCAATCTCGGGTGAGCAGGGTTGGAAACGGTAGTTGAGCACCGCCTCATGTGTCGCGGGCGAGATCCGCTCGGTTACAGGGATGGGCGGTGTCACGCAGCCTGCCAGCCAAACGAGGGCGGCAAGCGGCATAAGGAGGTTGCGAAGCTTGGAAATCATAACGTGCCTACTGCAAAAGGAAGCCGCCGCGACGCACCTTTGACGTGCCCTTTGCTCCGGGCCGAATGACGCCGTCGGTCCGCCCCATCAGCAACTGATCAATGGCGCCGGCCGCTGGGTTTACGCGATCCACGGGCGTTCTGAGGTTATCGGGGCTGGTGGGTTCGACCAGATAGGGGGTGACGATGATCACCAGCTCTGTCTCACCCCGCGAAAACCGCGAAGAGCGGAAGAGCGCGCCGATAATCGGCAGGTTGATTAGCCCCGGCAGGCCCGAAAGCGATTGCACGGTGTCGGCTTGGAACATCCCGGCAATGGCAAAGCTTTGGCCGCTGCCAAGCTCTACCGTGGTGGTGGCGCTGCGTTCGGTCAGCGCGGGCACTTTGGCGTCAACCGAATTGGCCGGATCGACGTCACGCACCCTTGTGTTGATTTTGAGCTGAATCTGATCTTGGCCGAAGACGGTGGGGGTAAATTCAAGCTCAACCCCAATGGGTTCAAGCTCATAGCTGACTTTGTCTTCGCCACTGTCCACCGGATAGGGGAACCGCCCGCCTGCCAGAAAGGAGGCGGTCTCGCCCGAGCGCGCGGTGAGATTGGGCTCAGACAGGATCGTCACGAGCCCGTTTCGCGCCAAGGCGTCCAGCACCAGATTGATGTTACGGGAGCCGCTGCCAAGGGTGATTTCATAACCACCGCCAGAGAGGGCTGGGGAGTTAAAGCCACTGCGGCCGGTGCTGCTGCTGGTGGTAAGGCTGATGCCAAGGTCTTCGCTTATGCTGCGCGACACTTCGGCGATGCGCACTTGCAGATTGACCTGCGCGGCAACCGCAAGTTCCAACCTGTTAACGATGATCGCATTCTCACCAAGAAGCGCGGCCACGACATCGCCCGCAGTCGCGGCATCATCCTCGGTCTGGACACGTCCGGTCAGGAAGACAGCACCATCGCGGGTTGAGATATCCACATGGCCACCAAGGATGGCATGATTGGCGGCTGCTTCCAGCCTTTCGGCATCAATCCCCACCGAGATCGTGGTGCTTAAGATCTCTTCATCATTCTCGCCAAGAACGTAGAGCGTTGAAGTTCCAACGTTTTTCCCGACGATGTAGAGGTAGCGAGAGGATTGCAGGTCGATGTCGGCCACGTTGGGGTTAGAGATAAACACCGCCGTGGCGGTCTTTTCCAATTTTATGAACTTCGCTTCGGTCACATTGAGCGAGAGCTCGCCCCGCCCCACGCTCCAGACCTCTTGCGACATCACAGGCGCGGCCGCACCAAAAAATATGGTAAAAGCGACGACCAGAATTCCCCAAGTCATAGACACACAGCCACCTGTTCAAAACAAAGTAGGATCAGAACTATTGAACAAATGACCGCAGAGCCACATTGGCGTAGGGTCAAACGGGTTACACATAGCGGATCAATAACACTCGATCAGTTATATAGAAATCATTAACGTAACTTTGCGCGCAAAATTGGTCTTGTCAGGTAGCTCAGCACCGAGCGGCTGCCGGATTCGATGTCAACCACGGCGACCATGCCGGGGCGGATTGGAAATTGCTCGCCATTTCGTTCAAGATAGCTTTGCTCAGTTGTGACCATGACGCGGTAGAAGGCTTGGCTGCCCGTCGGCGTGTCCTCTTCCACCGTATCGCCGCTGATCCGGCTGACGGTGCCGCGCAAATCGCCGTAGATCGAAAAGTCATAGGCGGTCAATTTGACACTGGCGGGCATGCCGGGGGCGATAAGGGCAACATCGCGCGGTAAAACGCGGGTTTCAATCATCAATTGGTCGTCGACGGGCGTGACTTCCATGATGGATTGGCCGGGCTGCACTACTCCGCCCAGGGTTGTGATGTTCAAATTGTTCACCCGGCCCGCAACCGGAGAGCGAATTTCGGTGCGAGTCAGCTGGTCTTCTTTCTGGATCAGTTGCTGCTCCAGCGCCACGAGCCGCGCCTTTTTGGCGACGAGATCGCGATATGCTTCCTGCACATAATTGTTGCGCAGCTCGCCGATGCGGCCGAGGAGGGCGGCCTCTTGCTGGCGCAGGCGCAAAAGATCGACGCGGCTGACGGAGCCTTGTTCGACCAAAGGCGCGGTGATTTCGATTTGGCCGGTGATCGCGGCGCGCTCGGTCTCGGCGGCGGCGATTGATTCGGTGAGCTTGGTGCGCCGGGCCACGAAAAGCCGCAGCTCATTGGCGCGCGCCTCACTGTCGGCGTCGCTGCCCTCAAAAGCGATCTGCTCGCTTTCCATCACCTCAGCCTCAAGCCGAGCAACCTCGGCGCGCAGGGTGTCGATCTCGGCCTTGGTTTCCAAGAAGGAGGAGCGGAAGCGGGTGGCATCCATGCGGGCAAGCACCTCGCCCTCTTGGACGATATCGCCCTCATGTACCAAAAGCTCGGCCAAGATGCCGCCCTCAAGGCTTTGAATTGTTTGCATGCGGCGCAGCGGAATCACTGTGCCCTCACCGCGGGTGATATCGTTGATCTGGGCGAAAGCGGCCCAGAGCACGGCGATGGCCAGCGTGGCCGAGACCAGCCAAACGGTCTGCCGCGCCGTTGCAAGCGAACGCCGCCGGAAGCTGCCATCAAGATAATCGGTGGCGAAATCAGCTTGGGTCATTGCACCGCCTTCACCTGCTGCGCCGCGGCGGAAGAGCGGGCAAGCTCAAGGATCTTGCCGCGCGCATCGTCATGGGTGATCGCGCCATCTTTGAGGATGATGGCCCGTTCGGTCAGGGTCAGAAGCTCGCGCTTATGGGTGGCGATGATTGCGGTGCGGCCCTGCAGCCAAGTTTGCAGGAACTTGACGACATGCTGTTCGGTGGCATGGTCAAAGGCCGAAGTCGGCTCATCCAAGATCATAATCTGCGGATCTTGCAGGATAATCCGCGCAAGTCCGATCGCTTGGCGCTGCCCGCCCGAGACATTGGCATTGCCGAAAAGCGGCATATCAAGCCCGCGGACATGCCGGCGCACATGGCGGCCAAGGCCGACAGCGTCCAGCGCCTCAAAAAGCTGGGTATCATCGTGCAGCCCGTGATCCAGCGTGAGGTTTTCGCGCAAAGTGCCCTGAAAAAGCGCCGGGGATTGCGGCAGATAGCCGATCTGGCGCCGCCGATCGATTGGGTCGATCTGCGCCAAGGCGAGATTGTCCAAAAGCAAGGTGCCGCCTGCCGGATCGGTGAGCCCCGCCAAAAGCCGCAGCAGCGTGGATTTGCCCGCGCCGTTGCCACCCAAAAGCGCAATATGCTCACCGGGTTTGATGACCAAAGACTTAACGTCGAGCACATCGCCGCTGTCTTTGTCGTGGGAATAGGTGACACCGCTGAGCTGGTAGGCCCCGGTGATGGCGGGCGCGCGCAGATAATGCCGCTCGGCCGGGCGTTCGACCGGGAGCTTCATAATCTCATCAAGGTTGTCCATTGCGGCGCGGACCTGTTGCCAGCGCGCCAAAAGCCCCGCGACTTGCCCCAAAGGGGCCAAGGTGCGGCTGGTGAGCAAGGTGCAGGCGATCAGGCTGCCGGTGGTCATATTGCCCGCGGCGATTTGGTAGACCCCAACGATCACGACAAGCCCGTAGCAAAGCTGCTGCGTCGAGGCGGCGATCTGCATCAAGAAGGTGGTTTTCTCGCGGCTATGGATCGCCGTTTCCGCCATGGTTGCGGTAAGTTGCACATAGGCTCGGTGGAGCCGCCCCTCGGCCCTCGCGGCCTTCACCGTCTCAAGATTGGAGACGGTTTCGAGCAAAAGGCCGTTCAGGGCTGCCGCCTCACGCGTGTTGCTGCGCGAGAGCTTGGCGAGTTGCTTTTGCATCAAAAGGCCGGGCGCGATCATCATCACCGCGCCAAAGATCACAACAAAGGCGACCGGGCCGCCGATAAAGCCGATAATGCCGATGAAGATCAGTACGAAGGGAATGTCGCAGATCGCCGAGACCGTGCCCGAGGTGAAAAACTCACGCACAGTGGAGAAGTCGCGCACTTGGTTGGCGAAAGCGCCGGTAGAGCGTGGTTGATGCGCCAGACGCAAATGGGCAACCCGGTCAAAGAGTTGCGAGGAAAGCATGAGGTCCAGATCGCGCCCCGAGACATCGATCAGCCGAGCCCGCATCATCCGAAGCACGAACTCAAGCACGATCGCCAGTAAGACGCCGCTGGCCAGAATCCAAAGCGTGTCAAAGACTTGGTTCGGCACAACGCGGTCATAGACCTGCATTGAGAAAAGCGAGGTCGAGACCGTCAGCAGGCTTGCCATCATCGAAGCCAGGAAAACATCGCGGTAAATCCGCATGTTGCCCATGACGGGGCCAAGGATCCAATGGCGGCCATCGGGATTTGCGACGCCCAGCCGGGCGGTAACCACATCGATGGGTTTGGCGGCCAGGTAGCGGCCGTCCCAAGCCGCTTCTACCGCGCTGCGGCTGGTTTCAACCCGGCCGCCGCCGCTGGCGGGAAGGACAAGGACCGCGCTGGTGTCGCTTAGGCTTTCCAGCAGCACCAAGGTGCCGTCGGTGTAGAAAAGCAGCACTGGCAGGGCTTCGGGTGGGAGGCTGGAGAGGGTCGCTTTGGCGATGCGGCAGCTCATGCCAACGCGCAGCAACGCCCGGGCGGCGGCGCTTTGGTTGAGCCGGCCTTGGTCATCGATTGGCAGGCCATCGGCCAGCCGTTCGGCCGAAGCCGAAACGCCGTTTGCGCGGCATATTTCGATTAAACCAAGGACCAAAGGGTCACGGTTGTCTTTAACTGACATCGTCCCGCCTAAGCTGAAGGCAAATTTGGGTTGAACTAACGCGTCGCAAACAGAAGTGAGCCTAACATTCCAACCGAATGTGCTGCCGCATATTCCGTAACTTTGCGTTCTTTATATGTCTCAATTTCGTCGATCTCGGCATCGTAGAGATCGCGGCTGGTGGTCAGCAGATCGATCAACTCACGCCGGCCCGCGACGAACTGCTGTTCATAGGCCGAGAGAACCTCCTCGGCCTGCGCAAGTTGCCTTTGCTGGGCGGCTTCGTTCGCCTCTAGTATTTTGATTTGTTGGGCGAAAATGCGGACTGCATTTTGCAGTTCACGCTCGGCCGCCAAAAGGCGCGATTCAGCGGCTGCCTTGTCTTGTTCGGCGGCCAAAACGGCGCGGCCAGAGAAACTGGTGCCGTTCAAATCTACCCCGGCGGACAGGCCAATGGCACCGCTGCGCCCGCGCCCGCCGGTCAAATCCTGCCGACCTTCGGCCTGCAAAACAATCTTCGGCTTTTTAGAGGCTTTGGCGGCTTTGATGCCTTCCGCTGCGATATCGCGGTCGGCCCGCGCCTCGATATAGGCGGGGGCCAGCATCACAGCCTCAATCACTTTGGCGCTTGAGGCGAAGCGTTCGGCAAAGGCCAGATTGGGCGCGATAGAGGGCGTGCTGACCGGCCTGCCAAGCAAAAATTCTAGTTGCGACAGGGTGATAGAGCGGTCTGATTGCAGCTGCATCATATGCTCTTCAGCGCGCGCAATCTCAAGCCGAGCACGGGCGATCTCGGCGCTGTCGGAAAGGCCTGCGGCCACCCGGCTGCGCGAAAACCCCTCGATCCTTTTGGCGAAATCGATATAGCCTTGGGTGCGCTGCACTTTGCGATCCAGCGTCTCAAGCTCAATGTAGAGCTCGGCCACTTGCAGCGACAGATCCTCGACCGCCATTTTCATCTGTGCGACGGTTTTCACCCGTTCATGCGAGGCGGCGGCGACTTGGGCCTTCACCAGCCCCCAATCGATCAGCACCTGCGAAATGGTGACACTGAGCGCGGGATCATCGTCATTCGTGGCAGTGGCGCCGCCGATGCTGACCTGCGGGCGTTTGCCGTCTTTGGCGATTTCGATATTGGTGGTGCCGCGGGCGACGGCATGCTGCAGCGCTGTGATCAACGGATCACGCTCGGTCGCCAGACGCACCGCCTCTTTCAGCGATTGCGCCTGCGTAGGCACGGCCCAACTGGCCAAAAGCAACAGTGCTGTGACAGCCGAACTGAAGGAACGTTTCCGCAACATACGCGAGGCTTTAACCTTCGGTCGTGAACGGAGGGAAGCCGTCCAAGAAGTTTGAAAATCCAGCAAGATCAAACTCTTCGTCATGACCTTCGGGGCCGAAGGCGCGGCTGGAGCCGCCCTGTTTATCGGTGCCGAAGAGGACGGCCAGAGCGTCATCTAAGCTGGGGGCAATGAGGGCGGCAAGCTCAGGGTCGATATCGGGATCTGAGTCTGAATCCGAGGGTGCTTGATCGTCAACCTCGGCATTCTCGGCGTCTAGCGGTGCCTGCGCGGCGAAACGCGCGACCTCTGGCGCCGCCTCCTCTTCATCATCCTTTTTCAACAAGGCGCCCAATGAGGGCAGCATCGCGGCGCCAAACAGCAGCCGATCCAAGGGCATGCCGGCAAAAGCGCCGCCACCGCCGCCTTCCGCGGGGGCTGAGACGGTGATGGGCTCGGCCGGGCTGTCTTCTTCGGCGGTTTCGGCGGGGGCCGAGGCGGTCAGGGCGCCGTCGCTGGGCGGCGCAGGATCAGGCTGCGCTTCGGGCGGCAAATAGGGTTCAGGGGCGATCAGGCCTGTCACCTCAATCGAGCCCGCAGCGCCGCCGTCGAAGAGGCGACTGTACTCCCCCTGAGGGCCGATCACGAAGAAGTCGCGGATCAAAACCTCAGTCCCGTCGAGCAGGGTGACCCGCAGGTCTGCGCCGGATTTCTCGTAGAAGGCGATCCCCGCTGCGGCAGATCCGAAATACACATCGGATGGGGCTGACAGCTTGATTTCGTTGGAAAAAGATCTGGAAGGACCGGCCGTCTGGCCGCTGCCGAGCGTAAAGATTTCGATCATTATCGTGGCTCCCCCGGCAAACCAGAGACTCTGGCATAGGTTAGTCGTCTGATTCACGCAATGCGCGATTGAAGTTTTAGGGCGCCCGTTTTGATCGAATCGAGCAGAAACACTTTGCATCCTTAAGACTCTTGGTCAAAGCTGTGTCTTAGAGTTATCTGCCTTTGGCTGTGACATGCTCGCTCAGGGGTTGTGTTAGTCGACGCATGCTTGTCGACTGCGGTGCAGTGTCTAAGGGTGATTCGCAGCAGAGCAGCTGTTTTGCGAAGCGTGTCTTTAATGAGTTTAGGATTGTTTATCCTCGGCTTACGGCGGGTGTTTCGACATTCCGACGATGGGCTTTGTCGTCGCAAATGTTTTTGCGACGGGCCAAGTGATGGGGTTATGTATGCTGAAGCGCGCTAGTGCGTTGATTAAAATGGCTTTTCTGGCAGTCTTGTTGTCCGGTTGTGTGGCGAGCACCTCGGGCGGGGGGGCTGGTCAAGATGAAACCGTGCAAGTCGCCGAAGCCGCTTATTCTGTTGGCGATTACGTCGAATCGGCGCGCCTTTTTGAACTGGCCGCCACGCGGCATCCGAATTCGGTCACGGCGCTGATTGGGCTTGGAAAATCATACGCGGCTTTGGGGCAGTTCAGTCGGGCAAACAACGCGTTAATGCGGGCCAGTGCCTTGGGTGGGCGGCACCCCGAGGTGCATAACCAGCTGGGCAATCTGGCACTTTTGGAGCTGCACCCCAAGCAGGCGATTGAGCATTTCGATCGCGCATTGACGCTTGATCGCAAGAACCTTGCAGGGCTGACGGGTAAGGCGGTGTCATTGGACTACCTGTCGCGCCATGCCGAGGCGCAGGACGTTTATCGCAGCGCTTTGCAAAGCTACCCGACGAACTTTGCGCTTTTGAGCAATTTCGCTTTGTCGCAGGTGCTTTCGGGCTCCATCGGACAAGGCACCAAGCTGATGGAAGAACTGCTGCGCGACCCGTCACATGGCAGCACGGCGCGGGCCAATTTGGCGATTGCTTACGCTCTGGATGGGCGAGAGCGCGATGCGCGGGCGTTGCTTTCAGGGCTGATGTCAGATGCCGAAGTCGCCGAGGCTTTGCGCCATTATGCCCGGGTGCGGAAGGAATATTTGGCAGGAAAGCCAGTTGGTTACTTGATCTTCCAATAGGCGAGACTGGCCGAGACATGGGGCAGCTTTAATCGGTTGATTGAAGCTGTGCGGGGCGCGCTGAGGATGTTTGAGGGCGGGGTAAACCTTTCTCAAGGCAGATCGTGGATCAAAGGGTGAATATGCCGAATCGTGTAAAAATTATTGGCTTGATCGTTGCAGGCATGGCGCTTTCCGCAGCGGCGGGCTTTGGCAGTTTTGTCTATATCCGCGCGCTTGAGGGCGAGCTGACGGCCGCGCGCAACAGTTTGGCGGCCTTGGGTGAGACGGTAAGACTGCCGGTGCCTCGGGTGGCAGTGACGCGCGGGGCGCTGCTGCAACATACGGATTTCACGGAAATTTCGCTGCCCGTCTCGGGTCTGCCCGGCAATGTGCTGCGCGATCTGCCCCGGGCGTCGCCCGAGGCGCCCTTGTTGGCGCTGAGCGATATGGCTGCGGGTGAGTTGGTGTTGCAGGGGGGGCTGGCCGCCGCAGGAGAGCGGCCCAATACGGGGCTGATCGTTTCGACAGGGGCGCGGGCCTTTGCCGTGGCGCCGCGCAATCTGCAGGATTTCATTGGGCTTTTGGTCGAGGGCAGCAGCGTTGATCTGGTTTGGACGCGCAACATCGGCGGCGGGCAGACTGAGACCCGGCTGATCGGCTCGGCCTTGCGGGTCTTGGCTTTGCCCAGCGATTGGAGCGCGCCCCCCTTCGCCAGCAGTGCCGAGGGCGTCGCGCCTTTGGCGGGCAAGCTGCTGCTAGAGGGGGCCGGGATGGAGGCTGTTCTGGCGCAAATGGCCGAGCAGACGGGATTTTTCCACATCCTGCTGTCGGATGGCAGGCGGGTCGTGGTGGATAATGAGGTGGTGATCGGCTCTACCGAGCTTGAGTCGTTGCCGCTGGTGGTGCGCGACAGCGGCCCGCTTGCTGCCGGCGCAGCACCAGCAGACAGCGGTGCGGGCGTGATCTCGAAAATCACTGGCGCATCGGGCCGTAAGGTCTGCACCACTGCGGTGGTCCGGGGCGGCGGCCGTGTCACGATGGAGGTGCCGTGTTGAGCAGCGCTCCTTCCATTGCGCCCCCCACGACCCCATTGGGGGCAGGCACAACCGGTGTGGACCCTAACGCTACGCCAATTGCGCCAGCACCGCTGCGGGTCTGCACCGTCAGCGATGGCATCGATGCTTTGCTGCGCCTTGCGGGCTATATCACCCTGATGCCGCCGCTGGCCGCGCGCGAAGATCTGACGCTGGCGATGGCTTTGGACCGGCTAAGATCGCTGGAGCCGGGCCATTTTGATCGCATCGTCATTGCGCCCGATGCGGAAAAGGATGCCAGCCCGCGGTTGGTTGAGGCGATCGTAGCGGAAGCGCGCCTGAACTCGCCCGATGTGGTGGTTTTGCTGCCGCAAAAATCGCGCATGGCCTTTGCCGCGGCTCCGGGTCTGACGGTGCTGTTCGGCCCGCCTTTCGATCTGAACCAGCCGCCGGCCAGCAGCCCTGCTGCTGAGGGTGAGACCATCACCTCTCCCGCCCCGCGTGGCTGGTGGCGGCGGTTTTTGGGCCGACAATCCCCCGAACAAGGCGCGCCCGCGGTCACCGCCCCGGCCGAGCCAAGCTTGCCCAGCTCATTGCGGCTGATCGCGGTTCAGCCCCTTTGCGGCGGCGCAGGCGCGACCTCTTTGGCGGTGAACCTTGCGGTGGAGATTGCCCGGGCTGACCGCAATCGGCGGGTCTGTTTGCTGGATTTGAACCTTCAATTTGGCAATGTGGCGACCTACCTTGGCCTTCCGACCAATGCGCGGGTGGTGGACATCTATCGCTCGATTGGGGCCATCGATGCCGATTCCTTTGATATGTGCCTGACGCGCAGCCCCAAAGCGCCCGAGAACCTACAGATCTTCCCCGCTCCGAATGAGATTTTGCCCGTCGATGGGCTTTCCTCGTCCAATCTGGCGCGGATCATCGCCTTGGCCCGCAGCAGCGCCGACGTTGTTATTCTGGATATGCCGCATCTTGTTGCCGATTGGAGCGAAGTGGCCTTTGCCGAAGCCGATGCGGTGCTGGCCGTCTCACTTTTGGATGTGCGCTCGGCGCAGAACGCTGCGCGTCTGCGCGAGCTTATCAATGCGGAAACCTTGGCTAAGGCACATTTGCTGTACCTGCTGAACCGGGTGCCGCGCAAACCCTCGGCGCTTTGGGAAGAGGCGCAGCAAGAGTTTGAAAAGGCGGCCGGGACGGGGATCTACCAGCTCTTGCCCGAAGCGGGGGCGGACCCAAGTGCCGCGGCCAACCGCGGGCTGCCCTTGGCCGAATACGCGCCGTCAAACCGGCTGCGTGTCGAGATTCGTGACCTGGCCCGCGACATGACGCGCAGCATGGCAATGCAGTCGGCTCAGGCGTAGGGAGGATGACCATGTTTGACAAATTTCGCCAAAGCCGGGTCGCTGACCAGCCGGCCCTGGCACCGCAACTGGCCTTTCCGTCTGAGCCTGAGGCCCCTGCTGCGCCAGAAAATCAGGCCGCGCGGAACCGCCGTCGCAAGCTGGCCGAACTGCGCCAGCAAGCGCATCAGCAACTTTTGGAGACGCTGAACCTTTCGGCGCTGATGCAGGCCAGCGAGGCCGAGATCAAAACCGAGATTACCTCGATCCTGAAAGCGCTGATCCCCGATCAGCATATTGCCGTCAGCCGTTCGGACCGCGACGGGCTGGTCGAGGATCTGTACTATGAGGTGATGGGCCTTGGTCCGCTGGAGATTTTGCTGAACGATGAGACCGTGTCGGATGTGCTCATCAACGGGCCAGAGCAGGTGTTCATCGAGCAAGGCGGGCTTTTGGAACTGACCGATGTGCAGTTCCAAGATGAAGCGCATTTGCGGCGGATCTTACAAAAGATCGTCGGCTCGGTTGGGCGGCGCTTGGATGAATCAACGCCTTATGTCGATGCGCGGCTGGCGGATGGTTCGCGGTTGAATGCGGTGATCTCGCCCATTGCGCTGGATGGTACGCTGGTTTCGATCCGCAAGTTTCGCAAAGACAAGCTGAGCCTTGAGCAGCTGGCGCTCTTGGGGGCCATGAGCGAGAAGATGGCAATCTATCTGCGTGCAGCGGTGGCTTGCCGGTTGAATGTGGTGATCTCGGGCGGCACCGGCTCGGGCAAGACCACGCTCATGAACGCGCTTTCCTCCTATATCGGCAAGCGCGAGCGGATCATCACGGTGGAAGACACCGCCGAATTGCGGCTTCAGCAGACCCATGTCGGCCGGATGGAAAGCCGCCCGCCCAATATTGAGGGCAAGGGCGCAGTGACCCAGCGCGATTGTCTGCGCAATGCTTTGCGAATGCGGCCAGACCGGATCATCGTGGGGGAGACCCGCGGCGATGAGGTGATCGATATGCTGCAGGCGATGAACACCGGCCATGACGGCTCAATGACCACGATCCACGCCAACTCGGCCCGCGATGCGACAAGCCGGCTTGAGAATATGGTGGCAATGGCAGGGGTGGAGATCCCGCTGAGCGCTTTGCGCCGGCAGGTGGCGAGCGCGGTCAATCTCATCGTGCAGGTCAACCGACTGCAAGATGGCAGCCGCAAGATCACTTCGGTGACCGAGATCACCGGCTGTGAGGGGGATGTGCTGACGATGCAGGAGCTTTTCTTCTACGATCACACCGGCGTTGGCCCCGATGGCAAGGTAGAGGGGCATTTTTCAGGGTCGGGCATCCGGTCCTTTTACGCTGACCGCTTCCGCAAATGGGGGCACCAGCTGCCGCCCGATCTATATGAGGCGTAAGGCAGATGGATACGGCTTCTCTCCTTGCCGTGGCACTTTGCTTTGGTCTGTTCGTGCTGGTCCTTGCGATGGTGCTGGCGGTGGCTTCGGTGTTGCGCCTGCGCCAGAATGAGGTGGTGCGGCGGTTCTCGGGCGTGACCTCGCCGGTTGAGGCCGCGCTGTCTGGTGCTGATCCGGTGATGCTGCGCCGCGCCGCTGCCCCGGCCTTGTGGCAAAAGCTGCTGCCCGGCGCGGCTCAGGCCGAGGGGCTGGCCGCTTTTGGCGCCGAGATCCGCAGGATTGCGGTGGTGACGGTGGTGGTGATCACGACCGGCGTGGTGATTTTGCTGCACGCGGCCATTGGGTTGAACCTCATCTTAGGTCTTGCTGCTGGCCTGCTTTTATCGGCGGTGGTGTGGTATTTCTGGGCGCGGGCGCGCTACCGGCGGCGCTTGGCGCAAATCGAAGAGGCGGTGCCCGAGGCGCTGGATATGATCGTGCGCTCACTGAGGGTGGGCCAGCCGGTGGCAACGGCGATCCAAACGGTTGGGCAAGAGCTGAACGGGCCGATCGCGGCTGAATTCTCCGAGAGCGCGCGCCGCATCAGCTATGGCCAAGATCCAGTGCGGGCCCTGCGTGAGATGGCGCAGCGTTGCGACAACCAAAACCTGCGCTTTTTCGCCGCCGCGGTGGCGATCCAATCCAACTCGGGCGGCAATTTGGCCGAGGTGCTGGAACGCCTTTGCACCATTGCCCGCGGCCGTCAGCAATTGCGCCGCAAGGTTCGCTCGATCACGGCCGAGGCGAAATGGTCTGGGATGTTCCTGTCGTGCTTTCCCCTCGGCGCGGTGGTGATGCTGCTGACGATCAACCCCGATTACTTCTCGGAGATCTCTGATAAGCCGTTTTTCTTGCCAATGCTGACCGTGGTTGGCGTGCTTTTGGGCATGAACGTGCTGTTCATGCGCTGGCTGGTAAAGATCGAATGAGCTGGCAACCATGCGATCTTTTGGAGTTTTGCTCTGGCCACCTTTGTCTGGGCGCTGAACGATGATGGCAGTTGTGTTCAGCTTTGGGTTTCTGCTCTCGGCGCTTTCCTTTGGCGCTGGGCTGGCTTTGCTGATGCGCGCGCAGCCGGTGGTCGCGCTTGGGGCTGCAAAACGCCCGGCAGAGCGGATGTTGCAGGTCGCTGGCGATCCGGCCAAAGATTCCGCGCTGCGCAAGCAATTGGCGCAAGCCGGTTTCACCCATCCTGATGCTGTGCGCCATCTGGGCTATGCCAAACTGGGCGGGATCGGCTTGGGCTTTGTGGTCGGGATGGTCTTGCTGGGCTGGGCGCCGCAGCTGCAACAACTGGGGCCGCTCAACAAGGTTGCGGTGCTTCTGAGCGCAAGCGCGTTTGGCTATTACCTGCCGGTCTATTGGGTCGATCGCCGCCGCCGTGCCTATCTGCGGCGCATCGAACTGGGGCTGCCAGATGCTTTGGACTTCATGCTGATCTGTGTCGAGGCCGGGCAGTCCACCGATGTGGCCATCATGCGGGTGGCAGAGGATTTGGCCCCTGTGCATCCCGATCTCGCGCGCTCATTCCTTGCGCTGACCGAGGCTTTGGCCGCTGGTGCCAACCGGCAAGAGGCTTGGGTGCGGATGGCGCAGGACACCGACAATGACGATATCCGTCAGTTGGCCCAGATCATCGTGCAATCGACGACAATGGGCACGCCTGTGGCGCAAACCTTGCGGGTTTTTGCCGCCGATCTGCGCGACCGCCGGGTCCGCAAGGTCGAGGAAAAGGCCAATGTCCTGCCAACGAAGATGACCTTGGGCACCATGCTTTTCACCGTGCCGCCGCTACTGATTTTGCTGCTGGCGCCTGCGGTGTATCGCATTTCTATGGCCTATTAAGCGGAGCGTGAATGCCGAACCGTAAGCCTCGTCTTGCCAATAGCCGCCGGATGTTCCGGTGGGTGATGGTGCTTTGCGTGCTTCTGATGCCGCTTTTGGGCACGCAGCTTTTGCTGCGCGGGCCGCTGGATTCGGCGGCGGTTCCTGCGTCCGAGTTGCGCCAGCTTTTGCCCGGTGCCGTGCTGATTTGGGGGGCGGTGACGCATCAGGTTTTGCTGATGGCTTTGGCGCGCCGCCGCGCGCGCAAAGCGGTTGCGGCATTGATCGCCTCGGGGGTGGGGCTGGCGCTGGTGCCTGGCTTTACGCTGGTGAACTGGCCCGGCATCGCCGCGCTTACGGCGCCTGGGTTGTCGCCAATGGAGATGGCCTTTTGCTGGATCGGCGCTGCGGTCTTGGCCTTTGTGGCCTTTGCCACCCGCCATTTGACCGATGATCCGCGCCGACCATCGCTTGGTTTGGCGCAACCCACCGCGCATTTGGGCAAAGCCGAGCGGGGCAGCGCCCCCGCGACGCCGAGCGATCTGCTGGTGTCAGGCGTGATCTATGCGGTCGGCTTCTGGCTGATCGCCTCGACCTTGCCTTTGATTGAGCAAGGGAATTTTGCCCCGGCCCCGCTTTTGCCTGCGATTATGGCGGCACTTTACACGCAGACCGCTGTCAGCCTTCTGCGCCCCGGCTATGCCGCTTTGCGTGCGCGTGAGGCGCAGGGTGGCGCGATCACTGGGCTGGTGCTGGTGCAGGCCGTGGCGGCCTTGGCCCTGCTTGGCCTTGCCGCAGCCGCGCCCGAGATTGCGCGGCCGGGCGTTGCGGTGACAGGGCTTTTGCTCTGCGCTGCGATGGCAGGGGCCGCTTTGCAATTGCTGCCTTTGTACTTGCCGGGGTTGGGGCTGATGCTTTCTGCCGGGGCGATGGCCTTGGTCGCCTCGGGCTCGGCCCATCCCAGTCTGCAGGCGATGTTTGCGGCGATCATGCTGACCACGCTGGCCAGCCTGCACCGCCGGGCCCGCGACGGTGTCGACGCAATGTCCGCGATCGGGGCCGCCCCGCCCGAGGTGACGGCCGCGTTTCAGGCGCTGAGCGGCAGCGCTTTGGTCAAGCTGGATCTGGCCGAGCAGAGCGTGGTTTTCCCCGGCCAGGCGGGGCGCGCTTTGGGATTGGGGGATCCGCAAAGCTTTGCGGACCTCTTCCGCGATTCGGATTTCTCGGGCGTGCTTGATCTGATGCAACGCTTGCAGGCAGAGCCGGGGCTGGCTGCAGACCCGCCGCCCAACAGCGTGCCGGTGCGCCCGCTGCGCCTTCGTCTGCAGGTCAAACCGCTAGCGGTTGAGGGGCAGCCCACGCCAACGGCGCGGCTTGAGAGCTTTGAGGTGCATATCCTGCGCCACGACCCGCCGGTGGCTTGGCTGGCGCTTATCAGTCTGCGGCGGCAGCAGGATCTTGAAACCCGGCTGATCCGCAACGAATCGCTCTTGGGTGAGGCGGTTTTGCGCGAAGAGCGGCTGCTTTCCATTGCCGCGCATGAGCTGCGCACCCCGATCGCCATTTTGTCGATGCTGGGCGAGGAGTTGAAAACCGGCACGGAATGGGACGACATCGGCACCAGTTTTGAAACCACTTTGCAGCGCATCGTCGCTATTTTGGACGATTTGCGCGCCGGCAGTGGCACCGAAGGTGGGCAATCGGCCAATGCCAGCTTCACCATCCGCGAGATGGCCTTGCAGGTGGCCGAGCTGTTCCAGCCGGCGGGCTTTGCCAATGGCATCGAGATCCGGCTGGCCTTGGGCGAGAATTGCGACATCGCGCTGCGCTGCGATTACAGCCGTGTTTTCATCGCTCTCTCGAAGCTTCTCCATAATGCGATCGTGCATTCCAAGGGCTCAGAAGTGACGCTGGCGGCCTTTCTTGTCAAAGGCAACGAGGCAGAGTTGACGGTGACATGGCAAATCTCGGACAATGGGATCGGCATTGTTGAGGGCGATCGTGCCCGGATCTTCGAACCCTTCGAGACCAGCGGTGCGACCCTGTCCGAGCGGCCCGGCCTTGGTCTATACACCGCACGCAAGGCGGTGCGGCTGATGGGCGGAGAGCTTATCTTGCAACCCAGTGAGCTGGGCGCGTGCTTTGTGCTCAGCCATCCGGCCCGCCCCGAAAGGCCGCCGCAAAACCCTGATCAGGACGAAAGCCCCATGAGCGAAGTTGCCCCGATTTACACCTCTCGCAGCGTCCTACTGATCGAGGATAACAAGCTTGTGGGCGAGATTACCTCGGCCCGGCTGCGCAAATTGTTTCACAAGGTTGATTGGGCCGAGGCGGGCGACACCGGGCTGGCGCAGTTCCGCAGCCAGAGCTACGATCTTTTGGTGGTCGATCAATTGCTGCCCGGCATGATCGGCAGTGAGATCGTGCGCGAGATCCGCCAATCAAACCGCGACGTGCCGATCGTTGGCATCACGGCCTCGACGATGGGGTCAGAGTGCCGCGATTTGGAGGAGGCGGGGGCGAATTACGCGCTGGAAAAGCCGCTGAGCTTTGCGCAGCTGAAGATGTTGGCCGAAGAATTCTTTCCGGGGGACCTGGCAGATCCCCCCGCAGAAGGCAGTTAACAAGGACGGAAGACCGGGGGGGAAGCGGTCAGCCCTCCTTGGCAAAGGCTTGCAGGCGGCTTTCGGTTTTGCTGAGCGCCTCTTGCATGGCGGCCTCGGCTGCTGTGTCGCGCAATCCTTCCCGGCTTGGTTCTTGCAGATCGCGCAGGGCCGCGGTGACCGCCGCCAGACCGGTCAGCCCGGCTGAGCCAATCGCCGAATGGATGATGCTGCGCAGCCTGTCAGCGGGAGCGCCCTCTTGGCAAACACGCAGCACCTCGGTCGCTTCGGCAAGGGCGCGACGCATGAAGCTGACGGCCAGCTCGCGCCCCATATCTTCGGTGATTTCCATAACCTGACGTTCGTCCAGCACGCTGTGTGTTCCTGCAATCTCGGGCTCATCTGGGCGGAGCGACGTTTCGGGAATGCCGCCTTCCCAAGCGTCGCGCAGCGCGCGGTGCAGTTGGGTGGGGCGAATCGGCTTGGTCAGCACTTGGGTCATCCCGGCTGCCAGCCCGGCACCATGCACGACCGAGCCGGTATGCGCCGTCAGCCCCAGAATGAGCAAAGGTTCAGCGGGCGAGGGCCGGCTCTCGGCCTCCATCGCGCGGATGCGGCGGGTGACTTCGATCCCGTCGATGTCGGGCAGGTTGATGTCAAGCAGCACCAGATTCAACTTGCCGCGCAGCTCTTTTGCACGCTGTAGCGCGGCTTTGCCGTCTGCCACGCCTTCAACAGCGGCCCCAGCCTCGGTCAGGCTTTGAACCAATATCGACAGGTTCACCGGGTTATCTTCGGCCACCAGCATGCGCAATCCGTGCAGGGTGACCGGGCGTTCTGGCGCTGTAGGGCCGGGCAGGGCCGAAGATTGCGCCAGCGGAAAGACGACGCGGAACAGGCTGCCGCGCCGATTGCGTCCGGAGGCGACATCTATGCGCCCCGAAAGCCGCCGCACGGCCCGTGTCACAATGCCAAGCCCCAAGCCAAAGCCCGTGCCCGAGGGGGCCAAAGAACCCGAGTCGCGGCGTCGTGGCGCCAGTAGGGCGGCCCGCTCATCGGGGGAGAGGCCCGGCCCCTGATCCTCAACCTCAAGCGTGATTAATTGTTCAAAGGGCAGACCCGAGGGCGCGATGCGCAGCCGCACCGTGACGGGACCGCCGCCCTCAAGCCGGCCAGCGTTACAGATCAGGTTTTGCAAGATCGCGCGGATCAGATGCGCGGGGCCGCGATGCCACTGTGGCCCGGTGGGCAGCTCGGCAAAGATCTCGCTGCCGCTGCGTTGGCAGATCGGGGCCAAGAGCTGGGTCATATCGCGCACCAATCCCACCAGATCGAAGCTTTCCTCAGGTTCGGACTGGTGGGAAAGGCTGTCGATCTGCACCGTCTCAAGCAAGGATTGCACTTGGTTCAGCGCCAGCTTGGCCACTGCGCTTAGCGCGGTGGTTTGGCCTGCGGTGGAGGGGGTCTTGGCCTCACTGGCCAAGATCAGGGCTTGCAAAGGTGCGCGCAGGTCATGCGCCATAAAGGCGATCCGATCGCTGCGCGACAGGTTGTCTTCGTCGATCTCATTTTCATCTGGGCGCAGCAGGAAGAACTGCTCCTTTGCACCATCGGGGGCCACGCAGCTGAGCGTGCCTGCCAGCCCTGGCCTGAGCTCGACCCGGCAGCTGCCCTGACGCTGGGCCTTATCTCGCGCTTCAAGCCATCCCGCGGCGCTGCCGAAGCTTTGCACCAACCCCACCAGAAGCGGGCCCACCGCATCATTGGCCAAAAGCACCTCGCCGGTTGTGGCGAGGGCGACCGTGCCGCGGTTGTCGGTGGCCAGCATGGCGGCCAGCAAAGGCATCCAAGCCCGAAGGCCAGCCGCCGTCTGGCCCAAGCCCAGAGCGGGCTTGGTGCTGCGGGTTTCAGTGACCTGCGGAGAGGAAGGAATCACCTGAGGCTCCACTCAAGAAAGACAGCCTTTTTGTGCCGGGTTGAAAGCGAACCATCAACGAAAAGCAGTGGGCTGCGGGTTTCCAATATCGATTCGAACAATTGACGAAAGGTGCACGGCGCTTTGCCGCGGGATCTTTGAAAGCGGCTTTTGGGGTCGCCAATCGCAACAGTTGCGCGGCTTTAGGCGTCTGTCGCCCACAGATTGTGGTGGCTTCGCGCGGTTGTCCAGCACGGGCATATCAAATGCGATGAAAATATGGATCAGAGGTCGCCACCTTAGTGATTGACAGCCATCCCGATTTGACCCCATACATACTTTAGTATCTCGGCGACTATCTTTGAGATTAGCAACACAGGGGCCGCAATGTCCAGCAGACTCACTGTCACGGTCCTCCTTCAGCAAGCCGGCGCAAAAGTGCCGGTTCGGGGGCGAGCTTTGATCGGGGGAGCTGCCAAGCCGCGGCGCAAACGGACCGCAGGGGCGAGACGGATCTCGTCAGGCTCTACCGCGCTGCGCAGCAAATTCGGCCGGCCTCGGGCTGGTCACTTCTGAACCGTTGAATTGAAACCGATCAACCTAGGACCAGAGTATCATGGAAACCATTCGTATCTCGGCCCAGCAACCCGCTGACTTCCGCATCGCCGCTATGCAAGGCGACGTGAAGCAGTTCGTGAAATCGGGCGATCATCTGGTGATCAACCTTGTCGATGGCAAGCGCATCATCATTGAGGATTTCTTCGTCAAAGGCCCGAACGGCGAAGTGAGCCGTTTGCTTTATGAAAACGGCCAATTCAGCGGTGTGGATGGCAACACCACCACTGTTGAAGGCGATGCCGCCGGGATCGGCGCTGCGATGATGGACGAAGATATGGCTGCGATTGGCGCTGCGGTAATCGGCGGCGTTGGCCTCTTGGCTTCAGGAGGTGACGGCGATGGTGACGGCGACGGCGATGGTGACGGCGACGGCGATGGTGACGGCGACGGCGATGATGATGATGACGGCGGCGGCGATGGTGACGGCGACGGTGACGGTGACGGCGACGGTGATGGCGACGGCGACGGCGACGGCGATGGTGACGGCGACGGTGATGGCGACGGCGACGGCGATGGTGACGGCGACGGTGATGGCGATGGTGACGGCGACGGCGACGGTGATGGCGACGGCGATGGTGACGGCGACGGCGATGGTGACGGCGACGGTGATGGCGATGGCGACGGCGACGGCGATGGTGACGGCGATGGCGACGGTGATGGTGACGGCGATGGTGACGGCGATGGTGATGGTGACGGCGATGGTGACGGCGATGGCGACGGTGATGGTGACGGCGATGGTGATGGTGACGGCGATGGTGACGGCGATGGTGATGGTGACGGCGATGGTGATGGTGACGGCGAGGTGCAAAGAACCTCGGTTCTCTATGAAGTCGCCCAAGGTGCCTCTGTCTTCGCTCCGGCCTTGGTCAGCGGCCTCAGCTCCACGGTGAGCAGTGTTGCCCGTGCCGACATCGGCGGCGCTGTGTCGACCTTGGGCAGCACGGTGTCGCAAGTCCTGGGCGGCCAAGATGGAGTCGTCGACACCGTCGGCGATGCGGCTGGCGCTTTGGGTGATGCCGGTCAGCGTGGTATCACCTCCTTGATCGACGGCATCAATGATGGTTCGCCACTGCGCGGGGTTGGAGAGCTGGCGGGTCACCTCTTCACAGGCATCCTTGGCGGTGGCGAAGGCATGGCTGATGGGACCGAAAGTGCTGGCGCATTGCTGCATGCCTTGATCCCTCATCTCGAAGGGTCGGGCAGCGTGGCCGGCGAGGCTTTGGCAACCGGCGTGACCGACGCTCTTGTCGCTGTCGAGCAAGGCAATCCGGGCGCTGCGGTGCAGGCCTTGCTGAGCACTGTCAACTCGGTGCTGGTGGCGGAAGACTCGCTGCCTGAGCAGGTGCTGGACGGGGTGCAAGACCTGCTGGTCAACCTGACGCAAGGCATTGACAACGGCCTTGCCGCGCTGACCAGTGGCGACGCCTTGGGCGCTGTCACAGCGGTGCTGGACGGCGTGCTGAATGGCCTCCTCGGTGGTGTGACCAACGGCGAAGGCGGTATCCTGACGGGTATCCTCGACGGAGTTCTGGGCGATGTCTTGGGCGACAACGGGCCACTGGGCGGGCTGCTGAATACCGTGATGGGCGATGATGGCCTGCTCTCGGGTCTGATTGGTGAGAACGGCCTGATCGGAGGCCTCTTGGGCCAAGGCGATGGTGGCTTGCTCGACAGCATCCCGTTGGTCGGTGACCTCTTGGGTGGCGAAGGTGGCTTGCTGGCTGGCTTGCCGCTGGTTGGTGATCTGCTGGGCGGCGGCGAAGGCGGCTTGCTGGGTGGCCTGCCGCTGGTTGGTGACCTGCTGGGCGGCGGCGAAGGCGGCTTGCTGGGTGGCCTGCCGCTGGTTGGTGACCTGCTGGGCGGCGGCGAAGGCGGCTTGCTGGGTGGCCTGCCGCTGGTTGGTGACCTGCTGGGCGGCGGCGAAGGCGGCTTGCTGGGTGGCCTGCCGCTGGTTGGTGACCTGCTGGGCGGCGGCGAAGGCGGCTTGCTGGGTGGCCTGCCGCTGGTTGGTGACCTGCTGGGCGGTGGCGAAGGTGGCTTGCTGGCTGGCCTGCCGCTGGTTGGTGATCTGCTGGGCGGCGGCGAGGGTGGCTTGCTCGACGGTATCCCGCTGGTTGGTGATCTGCTGGGCGGCGGCGAGGGTGGCTTGCTCGACGGTCTCCCGCTGGTTGGTGATCTGCTGGGCGGTGGCGAAGGCGGCTTGCTGGGTGGTCTCCCGCTGGTTGGTGACCTGCTGGGTGGTAGCGAAGGCGGCTTGCTGGGCGGTCTCCCGCTGGTTGGTGACCTGCTGGGCGGTGGCGAGGGTGGCTTGCTGGCTGGCCTACCGCTGGTCGGTGATGTGCTGGGCGGTGGCGAAGGCGGCTTGCTGGGTGGTCTCCCGCTGGTTGGTGACCTGCTGGGTGGTAGCGAAGGCGGCTTGCTGGGCGGTCTCCCGCTGGTTGGTGACCTGCTGGGCGGCGGCGAGGGTGGCTTGCTCGACGGTATCCCGCTGGTTGGTGACCTGCTGGGCGGCGGCGAGGGTGGCTTGCTGGATGGTCTCCCGCTGGTTGGTGACCTGCTGGGCGGCGGCGAAGGTGGCCTGCTGGATGGTCTCCCGCTGGTTGGTGATCTGCTTGGCGGCGGCGAAGGCGGCTTGCTCGACGGTGTCCCGCTGGTCGGTGATCTGCTTGGCGGCGAAGGCGACTTGATTGGCGGCCTGATCGGCGGTGCCACCGGCGGCCTGCTCGATCCGGTGATCGGCGACGACGGCTTGCTTGGCGGCCTCTTGGGCGGCAGCGGCGGGCTCTTCTCCTAAACCCATCTCCCAAGGCGCGGGAGCCCTCTCGCGCCTTATCCCCTAGAGCTGCCGTTCCCCCAACGGCAGCTCTTTTTCATTCCCTCGACAGAATGCAATCGACTAGAAAGAGTGTGGACCGCACGGCGTCACGCCCTCTGGTTGAACCCCTTACGCAAGGACAGGCCCGCCATGCCAGATCAGACCCCAAGCACAGCGGATATTCTTGCGCAGGTCACCGGAGCGACCGAGCCAGAGATCGCGCTGCAAGGGCCGGTTTGGCTCCTCTGGCGGCATCGGGGGCGCAAGGTTGTGGGCGGCTGGTATGAGGCCGCCACCCTAGCTCAAGCCCTGGCGCAACTCTCGCGGCATTTGGCGGGGCGTCCGGCGGACGGTCTTGAGATCTGTCTGAGCCGCGATTGGCAGCGGATCCTGCCCGCCGATCTGCCAAAGCTTTTACCCAACAGCATCTCTGGGCGGATCGGGCTTTCGATCCGTTTGGCAGGGCGCGAGGGCGATACCGAGACAAGAATCGCGCCTTTGGTGGCAATTGCCAACAACCGTCCGCCGCTGCGCGAGATCGACAAAATGGCGCAAGATCTTGGCATGACGGTCGAGGCGCTTTTGCAAAAGGCGGTTGTCCAGCGGTTCACGACGGAACAATTCCTTGTTCGCCCAGAGGAAGATCGCTGCACGCGGCTATATCGTGGCGGCGATGTCATCTCGCCCAGCACCGTTGGGCCCGAGTTGCTGCGCGACACCATCGAAAGTCTAAGCGATTGGATGCGGGCCAATCTGCGCGAAGACGGCCGGATGACCTATAAATACTGGCCGAGCAGCGGCAAGGAATCGCCCGCCGACAATACGGTGCGCCAATTCATGGCCACTGTGGCGCTGGGCCGGATCGCCAAGCGCAGCGGGTTGGCGGCGGATGCCGAAGCCGCGCGCCGCAATCTGAGCTTCAATTTGGGCAAATATTACACCGAGATTGACGGGCGTGGCGCCGTGATCCTTGACGGTAAAGCCAAGCTCGGCGCGATGGCGATTGCGGCTTTGGCTTGGCTTGAATATCGCCAAGCCGGGCTGATCGACGCACAGACGCACCTGGAGGAATACAACGGGCTGATGCGCGGGATTGCGTATTTGCACCAAGAGGACGGGGCCTTTCGCACCTTCCTTGCGCCAGAAGACCGCAACGACAACCAAAACTTCTACCCCGGTGAGGCGCTTTTATATCTGGCCGCGCGGCACCGAGAGGACCGTGATCCCGCTTTGGCCAAGGCCTGCCTTGCGAGTTTCCGCTATTACCGCGATTGGCACCGCGCCCAGCCCAATCCAGCCTTCGTTCCTTGGCACAGCCAAGCCTATGTGATGCTGCACGAAGACCTTGCCACGCCCGAGCTGGCGGATTTCGTCTTTGAGCGCAACGATTGGCTTTTGGAGATGCAGCAATGGGGCGGCAGCCTTGCGCCCGATCTTTGGGGGCGGTTCTACAATCCCAAACGCCCCGATTTTGGCCCGCCACATGCCTCATCAACCGGCGTTTATATGGAAGGGCTCGCCGATGCTTGGCGCTTGGCGCGGCGGCTGGGCGATACGGCAAGGGCCGACGCTTATGCCTTGGCCTTGCGGCGCGGGTTGCGCTCGATCCGGCAGCTGCAATTCCGCGATAACAGCTTGGACGGCTATTACATCAGCCGCCCGCGTGCGGTGATGGGCGGGGTGCGCACCGAGGTTTATAACAATGAGATTCGCGTTGATAACGTGCAGCATTGCCTTCTGGCCTTGCTGAAGATCGAGGCGGAGCCGGACTTCCCTTGGACGGGGTGTGAGGCGGCCGGTTAAGTCGGTGCGGCCAGCCCCTCCCCGTCAGATCGCTCAGGGTAAATTTTAGAACCGATCGGTCGTATTGTGATCGGCCTGATGCTCCATAAGCATCATCTTGCGCGAGAGAATGGGCTGCAACAGGTCCGGCTCTTCGCCGCCAAAGCGGTGGTCGGGGCGAATGCGGGCATATGACACCTGCGGGACTACGACTTGACGCGCAGATGGCGGCTTTGCTGCCGACCGCCGTCTTGGCGCGTTATCGGGGTCCGAAGCCGTGGCCCATCCCAGCGCGGCCAAGCCCGCGATGTTTAATATGCCCAGAATACCTAAAATAAGACTGATCTCGCCCAGATCGGCGAAAATGCTCACAGCGGCGAGCAGCGCAGCGCCCAGCCATAATGCGGGAATCAATGCCATGACGACTCCTGTGCAACCGAGAGTCGTAAGATACATCAAATGTGGTGTTTTAAAATACTAAAGTATATAAAACATAAACTTTGGTTAATTCCCATTAACCGCTTCATTTCCTGCCGGAACTCTCTAGGGTCAGGACCCATTGATTATCCACTCGCGGCGTGATTCAGGCTCCGCGAGGAGACTGACAGA
>NZ_JAVDBT010000020.1 GCF_030848395.1 Pseudogemmobacter lacusdianii
CCGTCGTCGCCCTCGCCGCAACCGTCATCTTCTGGCTATGACACAAGAACGAGTCCTGACCCTTGCACGCGCAGGCCGCTCCTCGGGCAATGCCGCCTTTGACGCTTATAAGGCCGATACCCTGCGCCGCTTGGAAGAAGAGCAAGACGCGTTCGAAGCTTTCTTGCAGCGCCTGCGTGAAGCCAAAGACAAAACCGAATTCGACAGCTTCATGCAAGACCGCGCCCGCAAAGGCTCGCAGACCACCGAAAGCTCGGATGAGGCCGCGCGCAGCCTGGCACGCACTGCAACCGGCATCGCCGGCGGCGCTCCGGCCTCGGACCCAACCGCCCGCCGGGGCGAATACTAAGCCCAGCGCCCTTTGGGCATGAGCCATGACCAAGGACCAGAGGCGCGGCACTCCCGCGCCTCTTTTTCGTGCAACCACCCCTCTGGCCCCTAAGTGTCCACCATCCCGGCATAATCGCGGGAAGGCCCTTCCCAATTGGCGCCATCTTCGCGCAGAGTAAGACGGTCTTATGAAAGCCGCTTGGCGCGGCGGCTTTGCCTTGCTAGGCTGCGCGCCGAATGCTTTCCACCGCTTGCCTGAGCTGCCCTTACTTGCCTGCTCTCATCGCCGATCTGTGCCCCTTACCCCATTCAGTCAGTTGAGATGCGCCATACACTTCCCATCGCGCCACAGTTTTATGTGACGGCCCCACAACCCTGCCCCTATCTTGAGGGCCGGATGGAGCGAAAGCTGTTCACCGCTTTGCAGGGCGATCATGCGCAGCGGCTGAATGATACGCTCTCCAAGCAAGGCTTCCGGCGCAGCCAGAATGTGCTTTACCGCCCCTCTTGTGCGGAATGCTCGGCTTGTCTTTCTGCCCGCATTCGCGTGGCCGACTTCCAGCCCAGTCGCAGCCAAAAGCGCGTATTGAAACGCAATGCCGAACTGCAGCGCCATCCCACCAGCCCTTGGGCGACCGAAGATCAATTCGAGCTGTTCCGCCGCTATCTCGACAGCCGCCACGCCGATGGTGGCATGGCGGATATGGATATTTTCGAATTCGCCGCCATGATCGAAGAAACCCCGATCAAAAGCCGCGTGATCGAATACAGCCGTGCACCGCTGAAGGGCGAGCGTGGCCGCCCCTTGGCCGCGGTCTGTCTGACCGATGTCTTCGATGACGGCTTGTCGATGGTCTACAGCTTCTATGATCCTGACCTGCAGGCGCAATCTTTGGGCACCTATGTAATCTTGGACCATATCGCCATCACGCAAGAGGCAGGGCTGCCTTACGTCTATTTGGGCTACTGGGTGCCGGGCAGCCGCAAAATGGGCTATAAGGCGGGCTTTGATGCGCTTGAGATCTACAAGGGGGGGCATTGGCAACCCGTGGGCGATCCGGCCAATCACCGGGCCGAGCTGCACCCGCTTTCGGTGGACCCGATTGCCGAGCAAGTGGCGCGCATCTCCCTGCCGGATGCCCGCGTGACACGCGACTAACCGGCCAATTTATCCGGCAAGCAAGGCCCAGCGCCTTGAGGCTTTTTGCCCCCATTACGGAGGCACTTTGCAAGGCAGCCGAACCGCAACCGCGCCAATCCGACAATTCTCGCCCCTCGCCGCATCGCGCAATTGACGCGAATCCGTCTAGGCTTTTAGCTGACCCTCTTCGTCCGCCTTTTCAGGCCGAAGCGCATAGGCCTCGGCTCAGGAGGTCAAAGAGGGGTAAGCCGTATGTCAGTGCTTCTGACGTTGTCGCGCCTGATTGATCGCGTCAACGAACGAATTGGTAAAATTGCAGGCTATGCCATCTTGCTGGCCATCTTGGTCAGCGCGGGCAATGCGGTGATCCGCAAAGTTGCCCCGCGCCTTTCCTCAAACGCGTGGCTTGAGATGCAGTGGTATCTCTTTGGCGCGGCCTTTCTGCTCTGCGCCGGGTTGGTGCTGCGGCAGAACGAACATATCCGCATCGATATCCTATACGCCGCCCTCTCCAGACGGGCCCAGCATTGGATCGACCTTTTGGGCCACCTTTTGTTCCTCGCGCCCTTCTGCCTTTTGATGCTTTACCACCTCGGCCCCTATGCGCTGAAATCCTTCCGCTCGGGCGAGATGTCGACCAATGCGGGCGGGCTGATCATCTGGCCGGCCAAAAGCCTGCTCCTGATCGGCTTTACCCTCCTAACGCTGCAATGCCTGTCAGAGATCATCAAGAAGATCGCCGTGATGCGCGGGGTGATCGAGGATCCCACCCCCTTCGTCTCTTCCCATGACAGCGCCAAGGCCGAGGCTGAAGCGCTGATCGAGGAGATCAAGCAATGATGGAGCTTATCGCGCAGAACATGGCGCCGATCATGTTCATCTCGCTGATCTTCTTTCTGATCATGGGCTATCCGGTGGCCTTCTCGCTTGCCGCCCATGGCTTGGTCTTCTTCGTGATCGGGGTCGAGCTGGCACCGCTTTCCAACGGCACCATCACGCTGGACTGGCCACTCTTGCGCACCCTGCCCGATCGGTTTTGGGGCATCATGTCGAATGAGACCCTGCTCGCCATTCCCTTCTTCACCTTCATGGGGGTGATTTTGGAACGCTCGGGCATGGCCGAGGATCTTCTCGACACCATCGGCCAACTCTTTGGCCCGGTGCGCGGCGGCCTTGCCTATGCGGTGATCATCGTGGGGGCGCTGCTTGCGGCCACCACCGGAGTTGTCGCCGCTTCCGTCATCGCGATGGGGCTGATCTCTTTGCCGATTATGCTGCGCAATGGCTATGACCGCTCCACCGCTTCGGGGGTGATTGCCGCCTCGGGGACATTGGCACAGATCATCCCGCCAAGCCTTGTGTTGATCGTGCTCGCAGACCAATTGGGCCGCTCGGTGGGCGATATGTATGCGGGGGCTTTGATCCCCGGTCTGGTGCTAACCGGTCTTTACATGGCCTATGTCTTCGTCCTCACGATCTTCAAACCCAAGCTCCTGCCCGCTTTGCCGCCCGAGGCGCGGACTTTGGGTTATGGTGTCACCTCGCTGGCGGTGGCCTTGCTGGTTTGCGCGGGCATCACTTGGGCCGCACATCATTGGCTAGAGCCGACCTATGGCGCTGATGCCGATATGCTGGGCTTTGTGGTCGCGGTGCTGGTTGTCTATGCCTATGCGCTTATGGACCGTGCCACAGGGCTCAACAGCCTCAGCCGTCTGGCGCAGCAAGTGATCATCGTGCTGATCCCGCCTTTGGCTTTGGTCTTCCTTGTCCTCGGCACCATCTTCCTTGGCATTGCCACCCCGACCGAGGGCGGCGCGATGGGGGCCGTGGGCGCTTTGGTCTTGGCCCTGATGAAGCGGCGGCTAAACTGGGCAGTGATCAGCCATGCCGTGGCCTCGACCGCGCGGCTTTCGACCTTCGTGATGTTCATCTTGATCGGGGCGCGGGTCTTCTCGCTGACCTTCTACGGCGTCAACGGCCATATCTGGGTCGAGCATCTTTTGGTCTCGCTGCCCGGAGGCGAGTTGGGCTTCCTGATCTTCGTCTCAGTCCTCGTGTTCTTTCTGGCCTTCTTCCTCGACTACTTCGAGCTGGCCTTCATCATCGTGCCTTTGCTGGTGGCCCCGGCCTTGGCGCTGGAGATCGACCTGATCTGGTTTGGCGTGATCTTGGCGGTCAATATGCAGACCTCCTTCATGCACCCGCCCTTCGGCTTTGCTTTGCATTTCCTACGCTCGGTCGCCCCACGTCTGCCCTATCAGGATAAGGTGACAGGCCAGACGATGGCCCCGGTGAAAACCAGCCAGATCTATATGGGCGCGATCCCCTTCTTGGTGATCCAGCTTTTCATGATCGGGGTGGTGATCGCCTTCCCCGGCATGGTGATGCATTACAAAGACGCCCCAGTGGATCCTGCCAGCGTCACCATCACTTTGCCACAAGGTGCTGGGGTTGGTGGACTGGGCGAAGGATTGGGCGGTGGCATGGGGGGTGGGCTTGGCGGAAGCTTGGGCGCGCCCAATTTGGGGGCACCCGCCTTGGGATCTCCGGAACTCGGCGCCCCTGCCCTCGGATCCCCAGTCGTTGGAGCCCCTGCCGTCGGTTCCCCTGCCTTGGGCACTCCTGACCTAGGCGCGCCAGCTTTGGGCGCACCCGATCTGGGTGACGCCCCGGCTCCCGAGCAGCCCTCCACTTCTGAGGTTCCGGCCGAGACGACGCCCTAAACCCGCTTGCCGCATTGCCAACAAAAAGGCCCCGGCTAAACCGGGGCCTTTTCCTATTCTGTGCCGTGAAGCTTACAGCTTACCGGCGTTTTGTTGGATCATCATATAGGTGTCGTAGTTATACTCGGCCACCTGCGCCCAAGTGTAATGCTCGGTGCGGAAGGCCTTGATCGAATCCCAGATCTTCTTGAAGCCCGCATTGCTGGCCTCGATCTCGGCATAGGTGGCATTGGCTGCCTCAAAGCAGGCATCCAAGATCTCTTTCGAGAAGGGCTTCAACAGCGCGCCCTGTGCCACCAAGGATTTGATCGCGGGCGGGTTCTTAAAGTCATATTTCGCCAGCATATCAGCATCGACCGCCCGCGCGGCGGTGCGCAGCAAGGATTGATACGAGGCGGGCAGCCCCTCGTAAGCGGCTTTGTTGAAATAGAAATGCACCGTCGGGCCGCCTTCCCACCAACCGGGATAGTAGTAATGCGGCGCGACCTTCACGAAGCCGAGCTTTTCATCATCATAAGGCGTGGTCCATTCCGCCGCATCGATGGTGCCCTTCTCGAGCGCCGGATAGATATCCCCCCCCGCAAGCTGTTGCGGCACCACGCCCAGACGCTCCAGCACCTTGCCAGCAAAGCCACCGACGCGGAACTTCAGCCCCTGAAGATCGGCCACGGTGTTGATCTCTTTGCGGAACCAGCCGCCCATCTGCACGCCGGTATTGCCGCCCGGGAAGCCCACGATGTTATGCTGGGCCAAGAATTCGTTATAAAGCTCAATCCCGCCGCCGTGGTAATGCCACGCATTGATCCCGCGGGCCGAAAGCGAGAACGGCACCGCCGCCGCCAAGGCCCAAGTCGGATCCTTGCCGAAATAGTAATAGCCCACCGAATGGCAGGCCTCGACCGCGCCATCGGTCACCGCATCAGCGGCTTGCAGGCCGGGAACGATCTCACCGGCGGCAAAGGGCTGGATGGTGAAATTGCCATCCGTCGCCTCAGAGACAAATTTGGCCAGCGTATCGGCGCCGCCATAGATCGTGTCCAGCGATTTGGGGAAGGATGAGGTCAGCCGCCACGTCACTTTCGGCGTGCTTTGGGCAAGGGCCGGCGCGGCCAGCGCTGCGGCACCTGCTGCCGCAACACCTCCGACACTGGCTTTGGTCAAAAAGGAACGACGATCCATAGGGTCTCCTCCATATATGACGGGCAGACCCATTCAGCGCAGGTCGGCCAAAGTCTTAAGGAGCCTAACTGCCGCCTTTAACGTTGCAAGAATTTCTTACCAGATCGGCGGGGATTGCTGCCCTCCGATCCGGAGAGCAGCTTTCGGTTTAAAGCGCGGCGCTCAGATCAGGCCTTCAGCGCGCATCGCAGCCTGCACGGCGGGACGCTCGGCCACACGGGCGCGCAAGGCGTTGATGCGCGGGAAGGCGGCAAGATCATGGCCCAGCATCTTCGACCAGTTGGTCACGGTGAAGAAATAGGCGTCCGCAGGCGAATAATCCGCGCCGGTCAAGAAGGCGCGATCATCACCCAACTGCTCTTCGACCAAGGCCAGCCGCGCATCCAGCGTTGCGGTTTGCTTAGCCTTAGCCTCACCGTCCAAGCCATAGAAGAAGGGCGCGTAATTCTTATGGATCTCGGTCGAGACGAAATTCAGCGCTTCTTGCAGACGCGCGCGACCCAAAGTGCCCGCCGCCGGCAGGCTGCCAGGCTTGGCGCTGTCCATAACATATTGCATGATCGCCACGCCTTCGGTCAGGATCTCGCCATTGTCCAACTCAAGGGTCGGCACGGCGGCACGCGGGCTGATCTTACGGAAATCCTCGCCGGATTCGGTTTTCTTGGCGCGGATATCGACCTTCTCGACCGAATAAGTGGCCCCGACCTCTTCCAAAGCGATATGCGAGGCCAAAGAGCAAGCGCCCGGCGAATAATAGAGTTTCATCGTCAATCCTCCAGCTGCGCCCATCGCAGCTTTGACCTTTACCTATGGCAATGCGAAGCTAAGGCAAGACATGGCGCGGACTCACCAGCGCACAACCGCCACCGCATCTGTGCGCGATTGCGAAAATTGCGCCCCTCGCTGCGCACCAGCAATAAAAGTTCAATTTCACACCCTTCCCGGACATGAAACATGCGCTTTTGCGGTTGACGCCCCCTTTTGCCCACCATAGTGTCCCCAACGTAAGCCAAAGAGGCCGTGATGCTGCACATTCTAGTACTTGATGAGACGAGGCGCGTGGGTCGGTAACGGCAGCCATATCTGGCAACCATGCGCCCCCGGGAACCAACCCCGGGGGTTTTTCATTGGCGATAGACAGCAGACGATGGCGCACGGAACAGTAAGGATGACGGCGATGACAAGGTCGATGACCGGCGCGAGAATGGTGGTTCAGGCTCTGAAGGATCAGGGGGTCGAGGTCGTCTTCGGCTATCCCGGCGGTGCTGTCCTTCCGATCTATGACGAAATCTTCCAGCAAAACGACATCCGCCACATTCTTGTGCGTCACGAGCAAGGCGCTGTGCATATGGCCGAGGGCTATGCCCGCTCGACCGGCAAGCCGGGTGTGGCTTTGGTGACTTCGGGCCCCGGTGCCACCAATGCGGTCACCGGTCTGACCGATGCTTTGATGGATTCGATCCCGATCATCGTGCTGACCGGGCAAGTTCCGACCTTCATGATCGGCACCGATGGCTTCCAAGAGGCCGACACCGTTGGCATCACCCGCCCCTGCACCAAGATGAACTGGCTGGTGAAGGATACGGCAAAGCTGTCCGAGACCATCCACCAAGCCTTCCATGTTGCTACCCAAGGCCGCCCCGGCCCGGTGCTGATCGACATCCCAAAAGACGTGCAATTCGCCACTTCGGAATATGTGCCGCCCTCGAAGGCCCGCACCGATCACTACCAGCCCAAAGTCAAAGGCGATCTCGACGCCGTGACCCGCATGGTCGAGATGCTGGAGACCGCCGAGCGGCCCTTGTTCTACACCGGCGGCGGCGTGATCAACTCGGGCAAAGCCGCCAGCCAGCTTTTGGTGGAATTTGCCGATGCGACTGGCATTCCGGTCACCTCGACCCTGATGGGTCTCGGCGCCTACCCGGCCTCGGGCAAGGGTTGGATCGGCATGCTGGGCATGCATGGTCTTTATGAGGCCAACCTTGCGATGCATGGCTGCGATCTGATGATCAACGTCGGCGCGCGCTTTGACGACCGCATCACCGGGCGGATCTCGGATTTCTCACCGAAGTCGAAGAAGATCCATATCGACATCGACGCCTCCTCGATCAACAAGGTGATCCGCGTTGATCTGCCGATCGTCGGCGATGTCGGCCATGTGCTGGAAGATGCGCTGAAGATCTGGAAAGCCCGTGGCCGCAAGGTCAACAAAGAGGGCATCGCCAAATGGTGGGCGCAGATCGAAGAGTGGAAGAAGGTCAAATGCCTCAGCTATGAGCCCTCGACCACCACGATCAAACCGCAATACGCGCTGGAGCGGCTTGAGGCATTGACCAAGGGCTATGACCGGTACATCACCACCGAAGTGGGCCAGCACCAGATGTGGGCGGCGCAGTTCCTTGGGTTTGATGCGCCGAACCGCTGGATGACGAGCGGTGGCTTGGGGACCATGGGCTACGGCCTGCCCGCCTCGATCGGCGTGCAGATCGCGCATCCGGAAGCTTTGGTCATCAACGTCGCCGGTGAGGCGTCGTGGCTGATGAACATGCAAGAGATGGGCACCGCGATGCAATTCCGCGCCCCGGTGAAGCAGTTCATCTTGAACAATGAGCGTCTGGGCATGGTGCGGCAGTGGCAAGAGCTTCTGCACGGCGAGCGCTATTCCTCTAGCTGGTCGGAATCTCTGCCCGATTTCGTGAAACTGGCCGAGGCTTTCGGCTGCAAGGGCATTCAAGTCTCGGACCCCAAGGATCTGGATGATGCGATCCTTGAGATGCTGGCCTATGACGGCCCGGTGATCTTCGATTGCCGCGTTGAGAAGCATGAAAACTGCTTCCCGATGATCCCCTCGGGCAAGCCGCATAATGAGATGCTGCTCTCGGCCGATGCCAGCGCCTTCAAATCGGGCGCCGTGCTGGTGTGATCTTCGGGCTGGGGGCCTTGCCCCCAGACCCCCAGGATATTTTTAGACAGATGAAAGGGCAGCAAATGTCTGCGCTAAATATCAAGAAGGGCGCGACCAGCCATTCGGCCTATGACCTACGGGACAGCCATATGCAGGTCGAAGAAAGCCATACGCTTGCGGTCATCGTCGAGAATGAACCGGGTGTTTTGGCGCGGGTGATCGGGCTGTTCTCCGGTCGCGGCTATAACATCGACAGCCTGACCGTGGCGGAAGTGGATCACACCGGCCACCGCTCGCGCATCACCATCGTGACGCGCGGCACGCCTGCCGTGATCGACCAGATCGAAAAGCAGCTGAGCCGGATGGTGCCGGTGCATGCGGTGCATGACCTGACCGCCGAAGGGCCGTCGGTGCAGCGGGAACTGGCTTTGATCAAAGTCGTCGGCAAGGGCGACGCGCGGATCGAGGCTTTGCGTCTGTGCGAAATCTTCCGCGCCAAAGTGGTCGATTCCACGCTGGAAAGCTTCATCTTCGAGATGACCGGCACGCCCGAGAAGATCGACGCTTTCGCTGATCTTCTGCGCCCCTTGGGCCTTTCTGAGATCGCCCGTACCGGCGTTGCCGCCCTGTCGCGCGGTTTTTGATATCTGATCCCTGCCCCGGAGCTGATCCGGGGCAAGTCTCCCCAAGGCTTACGCGCCAGTGAACTTCGGGCTGCGCTTTTCCAAGAAAGCCGCAACGCCCTCGCGGAAGTCTGCGGTCGCGCCACAGCGCCCCTGCAGATCGGCTTCCAAGGCCAAAGCCTCTCCCAGATCCAGATCGAACGAGCCGCGCAAAGCCTTTTTCACCGCGGCATAGGCCGTGGTCGGCCCCTTTGCCAAATGCGCGGCGCGTGCTGCTACGACGGCAGCAAATTCCGCATCCGGCACCGCCTCCCAGATCATCCCCCAATCCGCCGCCTGCCGGGCCGAGATCTTATCGGCGAAAAGCGCTGCCCCCATCGCGCGGGCAAGGCCAATCTGGCGCGGCAACCAATGGGTGCCACCCGCGTCTGGCATCAGGCCAATGCGGGTGAAGGCTTGGATGAAGCTTGCCGATTCCGCCGCAATCACGACATCGCAAGCCAAAGCCAGATTGGCCCCCGCCCCCGCCGCCGCGCCATTGACCGCCGCAATCACCGGCACCGGGCTGTCGGTGATCAGCCGCAGGAGCGGGACATATTCCTCATTCAAGATGCGGGTGAAATCCACCGCCGCGATCGAGCCGGTGTCCTGCAAATCTTGGCCCGAGCAAAAGGCCCGTCCCGCCCCGGTGATCACAATCGCCCGCACGCTTTGGTGCAAGGCACGCAAGGCCTCGGCCATCTCCAGCCGCAAAGGGCGCGAGAGGGCGTTCATCACCTCGGGCCGGTTGAGCGTGATGGTGCCGACGCCCTCGGCCTCGGTCACAGTGATCGTCTGATAGGTCATTTCACGCCCCTCCGCTTTGGGCCAAGGATGGCGCGGAGGTCGCCGCAGGGAAAGAGGGACGCGGCGTCAAAAGCGCTGCGGATCAGCGCTTCAAGATCTCATCCAGCCGCGCTTGCTCGGCCGCTGTCAGTGGCTCTTCGCCCCGGGTCTTGCGACGCGTGGATAGCAAAACGCCGCCCGCCACCAACAAGGTGACCGGCCCAGCCAGCCATAGGATCAGGTTGGTCCCCGATTTCGGCGGGTCAAAAAGCACGAACTCACCGTAGCGCGCCACGAGGAAATCGAGGATCTCGCTATCACTGTCGCCCGCCAAGAGCCGCTCGCGGATGATCAGCCGCAGATCGCGGCTGATCCGGGCGTCACTATCGTCAATGCTTTCGCCCTGACACACCGGGCAGCGCACCGAGCGGCTGATCGCCCGCGCCCGCGTCTCCAGCACCGGATCATCCAGCACCTCATCGGGCTGCACGGCCCAAACCGGGATCAGGGCCTGCGGTGCCACGATCAGCGCCCCCGCCACCAGCAATGCTTTGCCAAAGCGCATCATTCTGCGGGCACTCCTGCTGGTTTGCGCGCCCCTGCGGCAACGCGGTAGCGCCTGTCGGTCAGGCTGAGCGCGCCGCCCAAGGCCATCAGGATCGACCCGGCCCAAATCCAATTGGCAAAGGGTTTGATATAGCCGCGCACCGCCCAGCCGCCGCCTTGCTGCGGATCGCCGATCACCAGATAGAGGTCGCGCAGGAAGCCGTAATCAATGGCCGCCTCGGTCGTGGGCATCGCTTGCACCGGATAAACCCGCTTTTCAGGGTAAAGCACGGCGACCGGCACACCCGCGCGGCTCACTTCCAGCTCGGCCATGGTCGAGAGGTAATTCGGCCCCTCCACTTCATTCACCGCCCGCAAAGTGACCTCATAGCTGCCCAAAGGATAGCTCTCCCCCAAGCGCGCCACGCGGATATCCTCAATCGCCCAAGCGTTCATCGCAGCGCAAGCAAAGATCGTGACGCCCAAGCCCGCATGCGCCACTGCCTTGCCCCAATCGGCGCGCGGCAGGCGGCGCAAGCGGCCAAAACGGTCGCCCGACCGCCCGGTCCGCTGCCACAAATCCCAAAGCGCCCCAAAGACCACCCAAGCCCCCAAAGCGGCGCCAATCGGCCCAAGACCCGAGCGCCCGGTTTGCATCGCAAAGGCCAAGCCGCCAATCGCCACCGCCAAAACCGCTACCGGGCCAAGGCTGCGCATCGCCCGGCCAATATCGCCGCGCTTCCAAGCCAGCATCGCCCCCGGCGGCAAGATCACCGCCAGCGCCACAAAGAACGGCGTGAAGGCCGCGTTGAAGAAGGGCTCGCCCACCGAAATCGTGCGCCCGCTGGTCATCTCGGCCACCAAGGGCCAGATTGTGCCGATAAAGACGACCAAGGCCGAGACCGCCAGCAGGATGTTATTGACCACCAAGGCGCTCTCGCGGCTGACCAGCCCGAAAAGCCCCTTGGCCTGCATCGCCGAGGCGCGGAAGGCAAAAAGCACCAAAGCGCCGCCGGTGAAGAATGCCAAAATCCCAAGGATAAAGAGACCACGTTGCGGGTCCGAGGCGAAGCTGTGCACCGAAGTGATCACGCCCGAGCGCACGATAAAGGTGCCGATTAGGCTGAACCCAAAGGCCATGATCGCGAGAAGGATCGTCCACGCCTTCAGGCTCTCGCGCTTTTCCACCACGATGGCACTGTGCAGCAAAGCCGCCGCCAAAAGCCAAGGCATGAAGCTGGCGTTCTCGACCGGATCCCAGAACCAAAAGCCGCCCCAGCCCAACTCATAATAGGCCCACCAAGAGCCCAGAGCGATACCGATGGTCAGGAAAACCCAAGCCGCCAAGGTCCAAGGCCGCACCCACCGCGCCCATGCCGCATCAACTTTGCCCTCGATCAAAGCCGCGACGGCAAAGGAAAACGCCATGCTGAGGCCAACATAGCCGAGATAAAGGAAGGGCGGGTGAAAGGCCAAACCGGGGTCTTGCAGCAAGGGGTTCAGATCCTCGCCGTCCAAAGGCGGCACGGCGAGGCGCAGAAATGGATTCGACGTGAAGATCGAGAAAGCCAAAAAGGCCACGCCAATCGCGCCTTGCACCGCAATCACCCGCGCTTTCAACGCCACCGGCAGGTTCTGACCAAACCACGCCGCCGAAGCGCCAAAAAGCGCCAAGATCAGCACCCAAAGCAGAAGTGACCCCTCGTGGTTGCCCCAAACGCCCGAGACTTTGTAAAGCATCGGCTTCAGCGTGTGCGAGTTGGCCGTCACCACCGCCAGCGAGAAATCCGAAGTGACAAAGGCCCGCGTCAGCACCGCAAAGGCAAAGGCGACCAGCAAAAACTGCGTCACCGCAGCTGGCCCGGCCATCGCCATCAATGCAGCATTGCGCCGATGCGCGCCCCATAGCGGCACCACGGCCTGCACCACTGCCACCATAAACGCCAGGATCAGCGCAAAATGCCCAAGTTCGACAATCATCCGGTTCTCCTGAGGACTTGGCGCTATTCTACCGAAGCCCCCGCCGGCTTCCAATGCCCCTCAGACGGCCTCGGGGCCATTCCGCACCACCTGTGCGCATGAGCCGCAGTCAAACCGCTAAACCACCCCGTTATCAGAATATCCCCGCCAAAGGCGCCTCCCCCAGCCACGCCCCGGCATCGGCCTGCCGCGCCCAGCCTGCCAAGGCCCCTCGATGGGGCCGAGGCAGGCCCACCCCCTCTGGCAAGGCGCCGCGCGCCGGTGTATCGCTGACACCCAACGGAGGACCTTCATGACCAGAACCATCCTGATCGGCGCCCCAATCGATTCCGGCCAAAAGCGCCCCGGCTGCCTGATGGGGCCAGCCGCTTACCGGGTCGCTGGCATTGCCAAGGAAATCGCATCCGAATTGCACAGCGTGGAAGATTGGGGCGATCTTGCTCTGCCCGCACTGCGCCCCGCCGTTTGCGACAACCCCGTGGTGCACCAGTTGGCTGAGACGATCGGCTGGTCCGAAGTGCTCTCGGCCCGCGTGGATGAAGCCCTGACCGCAGGTGGTTTTCCGATCATCATGGGTGGCGATCACTCGCTGGCCTTGGGCTCAGCCGCGGGCGCCGCGCGCTATGCGCAAAAGCAAAACCGCCCGCTTTACCTGTTGTGGCTCGACGCGCATTCCGATTTCCATACGCCGCTCACCACCACTTCGGGCAATCTGCACGGCACGCCCTTGGCCTATATCAACGGCCGCGACGGCTTTGACGCCTTCCCGCCCTTCCCCGCGCCGGTGCCCGCGCAGCGCATCTGCATGTTCGGCATCCGCTCGGTCGATCCGGCCGAACAGGCCGCCATGCAAGAACGTGACATCTTCATCAATGACATGCGCGTCATTGATGAACGCGGGATCGTCGCCCCTTTGCGTGAGTTCCTCACCCGCTGCCGTGACGAAGACGGCATGCTGCATGTCAGCCTTGATGTCGACTTCCTCGATCCCTCAATCGCGCCTGCGGTTGGCACCACAGTCCCCGGCGGCACCACCTTCCGCGAGGCGCATCTGGTGATGGAGCTTTTGCACGAATCCGGCCTTGTCACGAGTCTCGACCTCGTCGAGCTGAACCCCTTCCTTGACGACCGGGGCATGACGGCGCGGCTCATGGTTGACCTTGTGGGCAGCCTGATGGGCAAAAAGGTTTTCGACCGCCCGACCCGCTCGAAGTAACGTCCAAGCCAAAAGCAGCCGCGCCAAATTTCGCCCCCCTGCAGGCCTTGAGACAATGACACCCAAACCAGCGCCGCAAAGCGCTGGTTTTTTTGACTGTTTTTCCCAGTTTTCCCAAGGATTTATGAGACGGATCGTCACGCATCCCCTTGGAATGCCCCCCCACCATTGCACCCCACCTGCGGTATGGTGTAACTTGGCCCCAACAAAATCTTGGGCCCAAAGGGCCAGCAAGGGCAGACCGTGACCGATACACCCGAAGATACTGAAATCACTGGTGAAAACCCGGACGAACCCATCCGGCACGGACCTCAGGTCGATATCGTCCATGAGATGAAGACGGCCTATCTCGATTACGCGATGAGCGTGATCGTGAGCCGCGCGATCCCCGATCTGCGCGACGGTCTGAAGCCGGTGCACCGGCGCATCTTGTTCGCGATGAGCGAGACCAACAACGGTCACGACAAACCCTACCGCAAATCGGCCCGTCCGGTTGGCGACACGATGGGTAAGTATCACCCGCACGGCGACAGCGCGATCTATGACGCTTTGGTGCGGATGGCGCAGCCCTTCTCGATGAGCCTGAAACTGCTCGACGGTCAGGGCAACTTCGGCTCGATGGACGGCGATGGTGCGGCGGCGATGCGCTACACCGAGGTGCGGATGGACAAGCCCGCCGCCTTCTTGCTGGCCGATATCGACAAAGACACCGTTGATTTCCAAGACAACTACGACGGCAAAGACCGCGAGCCTACGGTTCTGCCGGCGCGCTATCCGAACATGCTGGTCAATGGTGCGGGCGGCATCGCGGTGGGTATGGCCACCAATATTCCGCCGCATAACTTGGGCGAAGTGATCGATGGCACGCTGGCCATGATCCAAAACCCCGACATCAGCATGGAAGCGCTGATGGACATTATCCCGGCGCCCGATTTCCCAACCGGCGGGCTGATCTTGGGCCGCTCGGGCGCGCGCAAAGCCTATCTTGAGGGGCGCGGCTCGGTCATCATCCGCGCCAAGACCCATATCGAAGAGATCCGTAAGGACCGCTGGGCCATCGTCATCGACGAAGTGCCCTATCAGGTCAACAAAGCGCGGATGATCGAGATCATCGCCGAGCTGGTGCGCGACAAGCGCATCGAAGGCATCTCGGGTGTGGCCGACGAATCCGACCGCGTCGGCATTCGTGTGGTGATCGAGCTGAAGCGCGACGCGACGCCGGATGTGGTCTTGAACCAACTCTTCCGCTTCACGCCAATGCAAACCAGCTTTGGCTGCAACATGCTGGCGCTGAACGGCGGCCGCCCGGAAACGCTCACCTTGCGCGATTTCCTTAGCTATTTCATCACCTTCCGCGAAGAAGTTGTTGCACGCCGCACCGCGTTTGAACTGCGCAAAGCACGCGAACGCAGCCATATCCTTTGCGGTCTGGCGGTCGCTGTCTCGAACGTCGATGAGATCGTGGCCACGATCCGCGCCTCGGCCGATCCGGCAGAAGCCCGCGACAAGCTGATGAGCCGCCGCTGGCCCGCGCATGACATCGCGCCCTATATTCGGCTGATCGACGACCCCAGCCATACGATCAATGAAGACGGCACCTATAACCTGTCGGAAATTCAAGCCCGCGCCATTTTGGAACTGCGTCTGCAGCGCCTGACCGCGATGGGCGTCAAGGAAGTCACCGACGAGCTGGAAGAACTGGCCGCTAAGATCAAGGATTACCTTGATATTCTCAGCTCGCGCGACCGGATCATGGGCATCATCTCGGATGAGCTGAATGAGGTGAAGCAACTCTTCGCCGTGCCGCGCCGCACCGAGATTGTCGACTGGGCCGGCGATATGGAGGATGAAGACCTCATCGAGCGCGAGGATATGGTCGTGACCATCACCTCGGGCGGCTATATCAAGCGCACCCCCCTCGCCGAGTTCCGCCAGCAAAATCGCGGCGGCAAGGGCCTCGCTTCGATGGCAACGAAAGAGGATGACGTTGTCACCTCGCTCTTCGTGGCGAACACCCACACTTGGCTCTTGTTCTTCACCACCGATGGCATGGTCTATAAGATGAAGACCTGGCGCCTGCCGCTGGGCAGCCGCACCGCCAAGGGCAAGGCTTTGGTCAATATCCTGCCGATCGAAATGGGCGTCAGCATCGCCTCGGTGATGCATGTCGATGCGCCCGAGGATGAATGGGACAATCTGCAAATCGTCTTCGCCACCTCGGATGGCGATGTGCGCCAGAACGATCTGTCGGACTTCACCAATGTGATGCGCAACGGCAAGATCGCGATGAAGCTGCCCGAGGGCGTAAGCTTGGTGAATGCTGCCATCGCCGATGAGAATGACGATGTGATGCTGGTCACCAATCTGGGCCGCGCCATCCGCTTCTCGACGCAAGAGATCCGCGTCTTCAAATCGCGCGGCTCGACCGGGGTGCGTGGTATTCGTCTGAGCGAAGGCGATAAAGTCGTCTCGATGTCGATCGTGCGCCACTTCGAAGCCGAGGCCGATGAGCGCGCCGCCTACCTCAAGCAGCGCCGCTTGATGGCCGGTGTGACCGAGGACGAATCGGATGACGAAGACGACGGTGTGGCGGCAGGTCAGCTGAGCCCAGAACGCTATGCCGAAATGTCGGCGGCCGAGGATCTGATCTTGACCGTCACTGCCGGCGGTTCGGGTAAGCTCTCGTCTTCGCACGATTATCCGGTGCGTGGCCGTGGTGGCATGGGCGTGAAAGCGATCTCACCCGGCCCGCGTGGCGGTAAGATCGTGGCCTCCTTCCCGGTGGAACTGGCCGACCAGATCATGCTCGCCACCTCGACCGGGCAATCAATCCGGGTGCCGGTGGAGCAGATCTCCTTCCGCTCCCGTTCGGCCGGTGGCGTGCGGGTGTTCAACACCGGCGCCGAGGAAGAGGTCGTCTCGGTGGCCCGCGTGGCCGAACAAGGCGAGGATGAGGCGGAGTGATCCGCCCCCTTCCCCGATGAGCAATCCTTCGGATGCTAGAACGACTGAAACAGCCGCGCTTGAAGCGCGGCTGTTTCAAATTGCGGCGGCGGGACAGACGATCCCCTATGGCGCATTGGCCCGCGATCTGGGCTGGCGCATGGCTACGCTCACCGCAGCGCTTGAGGCATTGATGGAGGCCGACAGCGCCGCGCAACGCCCCCTGCGTGCATCCCTTTGCGAGGGCAAGCTCTCGCGCGGCCAGCCGGCTCTTGGCTTTTTTGAAAAAGCCGCCGCTTTGGGCTATGACATCAGCGATCCGGAAGCTTTCGTGGCAGCCGAGCGCGCGGCGCTTTTTGGCGCGTGACCCAAGCGCCACGCTTGCCACCAGCTGGTGTATTTGTGATTCACTCGCCCCGCTAGAATTGGTATGAGCGCGCAGACAAAGAGTGAAAGGATTCACCGTGAAAAGAGCAGCTCTCCTCCCGCTTTTCCTGCTGGCCGCCGCCCCGGCACAGGCCTTTGAACTGACTGGCGGTTCGGTCGGTGTCGGCTATTCCGGCTACACCAGCAATCTGTTGAAAAATGTCGACAAGACCACGCTTGATGGCCAGCTTGAGCTGAGCTTCGGCGACCTGGTCTCCGTGCAAGCCGATCTGGGTTTCGCCAATTTCGGCTTTGATGACGGCGAAGGCCATAACATCGCGCTGCATGGCATCTATCATCTGGGTTTTGACACCTCGGCCGGCCTTTACCTGGGCCGCGACAAGGTTGGCGACGACAGCGCCACTTTGACCGGGCTTGAGATCGCCCATAAGATGGGCCCCGTCGGGCTTGAGGGCTATGTGACTTATGCCAATGATAGCAACTTCAATGGCTTGGTCGGCGGTGCCGAGGCCAGCTATGGCATCAGCGACAGCCTTGATTTGGGCGTCCGCTGGGACCGCGCCAATATCGATAACTTCGATCTGACCCGTCTTTCGCTGGTCGGCGAATATGATCTGCCCAGCGGACTTGCCCTGACCGGCGAGATCGGCTCGGCCAAATTCAACGGCGCTGGCTCGGAGCCGTTCTTTGGCATCGGTGCCAAGATGAACTTCGGCTCCAACGGCGGCACCACCTTCCGCGACCGCAGCCTCTTGGACCTCGTCCCCGGCCTTTGATTTTTTTTTTGCAGCGGTGGGGCGTCAAGCCCCACCAAGACCGCCAGGATTGAGTGAGGCCACTCATCTCTTTCCAGCGCCATTTAGGCATCTGGCTGAATTTGCGGGTGTCGATCCGCCACCGCCTAACGGCCAATGCCCCCCACGAAGCGCCGATACCGGCCCATGCGCTTTGCGCATCGCCTCAATTTCAACTGTGATGTCGCGTAGACACAGCTTGATCTTCTTCTGACACCGGCCGTAAAAATCAAGCCTTTTCAATGCTTTTGTCGCTTCCGCGGCATGGATAACAAGTTTAGGAATCTTCCCTATCTTTTGACTGCGGGATTGATTCCAAATGCGCGCTACCCTTCTTCCTCTCTTCCTTATGGCCGCGGCTCCGGCACAGGCATTCGAAGTCACCGGTGGGTCGATTGGCCTGAGCCATTCGACGCTGACCAGCGACGAGAGCAACAATACCAGCAAGAACAGCATCACGGGCCAGGTTGAACTTGGTTTCGGTGGCCCCGTCGGCGTTCAGATCGATGCTGCCAAGACCAACTACAACCACTATGACCAAGGCAGCAAACATTTGATGCTGCACGGGTTCTATCGTTTCGCCTCGGGCACCGCTGTCGGCGCTTTCATCGGCCGCGACGAAACCGACTATCAGAGCTTCGATGTGAAGGGCCTCGAATTTGACCACTCGTTCGGTCAGTGGAGCCTTGAGGCCTACATCAGCCAAGTTTCCGGCGACTGGATGGACGGCGATGTCTTGGGCCTGCGCGTCGATTACAGCCTGAACGAACTCGCTCAAATTGGCCTGCGCTACGATGACAGCTCGATGCACTGGAGCTATCTGGAGCGCATCGCCATCACTGCCTCCTATACCTTGCCGCATGGCATTGTTGTAAGTGGAGAGTTTGGCACGTCGGAATATGAGGGCCAGAAAGACCCCTTCGCCTCGCTGGGTGTCGCATACCACTTCGGCAAAAACGGCAAAACGACCTTCGGCAGCCGCAACTTGTCCGACATCTACCCGACCGTTTGGGGGGGCGGCCTGGGCTGATCTGCCGCTCATGCTTGGCACCATCAAGGAGGGGCGGAAACGCCCCTCCTTTTCTTTTGAGCCGGTCGCCTATGGCCCACGGCCTGCGCCGCTTCCTTGCGCCTTTGTCGCAGCGCTTGTAGAGAAGCGTCATGACAAAAGCTCTTCACATCGTCGGCGGCGGAATGGCCGGGTCTGAGGCCGCTTGGGCGGCCGCCAATATGGGCGTGCCCGTGGTGCTGCATGAGATGCGGCCCAAGGTCGCCACTTTCGCGCATCGCACCAGCGATTTCGCCGAGATGGTCTGCTCAAACTCCTTCCGCTCGGATGATGATGAGCGCAATGCCGTCGGCCTTCTGCATTGGGAAATGCGGACGGCGGGCGGTTTGGTGATGCGCACCGCACAAAAGCACCGTCTACCCGCAGGGGGTGCTTTGGCGGTCGACCGTGATCCTTTTGCGGCCGAAGTCACGGCCCACCTGAAGGCGCATCCGCTGATTTCCACGTCTTATGAAGAGGTTACAGAGCTTCCTTCAGACGGAAACTGGATCATCGCGACCGGGCCTTTGACCAGCTCGGCCTTGGCCGAAAGCATCCGCTCGGCCACCGGGGCCGAGGCTTTGGCCTTCTTTGATGCCATCGCCCCGATCGTCTATGCCGAAAGCATCGACATGAACGTGGTCTGGCGCCAATCGCGCTATGACAAGGGCGAGACCGAGGAAGAGCAAAAGGCTTACCTCAACTGCCCGATGACCAAAGAGCAGTATGAGGCCTTCATCGACGCCCTTCTGGCGGCGGAAAAGACCGAGTTTCATGAGGGCGAAACCGCAGGTTACTTCGACGGCTGCCTGCCGGTCGAAGTCATGGCCGAGCGCGGGCGGGAAACCTTGCGCTTTGGTCCGATGAAGCCGGTGGGCCTGACCAATGCGCATCAGCCGGACGTGAAACCCTATGCCGTGGTGCAGCTGCGCCGCGACAATGCTTTGGGGACGCTTTACAACATCGTGGGCTTCCAAACCAAGATGAAGTACGGCGCGCAAACCGCTGTTTTCAAAACGATTCCCGGCCTTGAAAACGCCTCTTTCGCCCGACTTGGCGGCATCCACCGCAACACGTTCATCAACTCGCCCACGCTTCTGGACAGCCAGATGCGGCTGAAATCGCGGCCCCATATCCGCTTTGCCGGTCAGATCACCGGGGTCGAGGGCTATGTGGAATCCGCCGCAATGGGGCTTCTGGCGGGTCGGATGGCGGCCTCGGAAATCCTTGGCCAGCCGATCGCACCACCGCCGCCCGAGACGGCCATGGGCGCATTGGTGACCCATATCACCGGCGGGGCCGAGGCGAAGACTTTCCAGCCGATGAACGTTAATTTCGGGCTCTTCCCGCCGATCGACGCCAAAGGCGGCCGGCGCGGCCGCAAGGACCGCTACAAGGCCTATACCGACCGCGCCAAAGAGGCTTTCACGGAATGGCTTTCGTAACGCGCTTCGCCCCCTCGCCAACCGGGCCGCTGCATCTCGGCCATGCCTATTCGGCCCTCCTTGGCCATGACATGGCGCGGGCGGCGGGCGGGTCTTTCCTTCTGCGGATGGAAGACACCGATCTGGAACGCTGCCGCCCGGAATATGAGGCGCAGATCCTAGATGATCTCAGTTGGCTGGGGCTCACTTGGGACGGCCCGGTCCACCGCCAATCCGAACATATCGCCTGCTACAACGCGCGACTTGAGCCGCTCATCGCCCGCAGTCTTCTCTACCCCTGCTCCTGCACACGCTCGGACATCCGCGCCGCACTTTCCGCCCCGCAAGAGGGTGTGCAGCATAATGTTTATCCGGGCATCTGCCGAGGTCGGTCAATGGCAAGCCGCCTGCCCGGTGATGCTTTGCGGCTGGATCTGGGGGCCGCTTTGGCGCAACTCTCGCCGGAGGCATTGGTCTTCCAAGAGACCGGGGCCGCGCATGAAGGCCGCCACCTTGTCGAGGCAGACACCGCGCTTAGCGACATTGGCGATGTCGTACTCAGCCGGAAAGGTGAGGATATCGTTGCCTATTTCCTCGCCTCGGCCTTTGATGATGCCGATCAAGGTATTACGGATGTGGTGCGCGGGGTGGATCTCTTCACCTTCACCCCAATCCAAGTGATCTTGCAGCATCTTCTGGCGCTGCCGGCGCCGCGCTACCACCATCATGGGCTGATCCGCGACGATCAGGGCAAGCGTCTGGCCAAGCGAGACGACGCCCGCGCCATCGCCAAATACCGCGCCGAGGGCGCAAGCCCCGCCGATATCCGCCGCATGGTCGGGCTTTAACGCCTCAGACCATCGGCTCTGAGATCACCACTTCTTCGCCGTCCCGCAAGGCGGTGTAGAAGCACGACCGGCGATTGGTGTGGCAGGCCGGCCCCTCTTGCGTGACCAAAGCCAAAAGGCAATCGCGGTCGCAATCCACCCGCAGCTCCACCAGCCGCTGATGGTGGCCCGAGCTTTCGCCTTTCACCCAAAACGCCGCCCGCGACCGGCTCCAATAGGTCACCTTGCCGCTGGCAAGCGTCTGCGCCACCGAGGCCGCATTCATCCAAGCCATCATCAGCACCTCGCCCGAAGCATGGTCCTGCGCGATGCAGGGGATCAGGCCGGCGGCGTCATATTTCAGCGTGGCGGGGTCAAAACCCATGGCTCTCTCCTTGGCGGCGGGGTGGCTTCGGGATTACATAAGGGGCGTCGGAGGGCAAGCGATGAGCGATACGGATCTGGTGAAGCTTTACTCGGGGCGCATTCTGGCGCTGGCGGCCGATATCCCGCATCTGGGCCGGCTGGAGGCGCCGCAAGGCAGCGCCAAGCGCCGCTCGCCCTTGTGCGGCTCAACGGTAACGGTGGATCTGCGGGTGCAAGACGGCCGCGTTACGGAATTTGCGCAGGATGTGAAGGCTTGCGCCTTGGGTCAGGCTTCGGCGTCAATCTTGGGTGCGGTTGTTCTTGGCCGGTCGCATGCGGAATTGCAGACGGCTTTGCAGTCGGTGCGCGCCATGCTGAAAGACGCAGGCCCCGTCCCCGCAGCACCTTTTGAGGGCTATGAAGTGCTTTTGCCGGCGCGGGATTACAAGAACCGCCACGCCTCGATCCTCTTGGCGCTTGAAGCTGCATCTGAGGCCTTTGCCGCCGCTGCCAGCGCTGCCAGCGCTGCCGAAGCTTAACGCCCCCAGCATCACCAAAAAAAAACCGCCGCACATCCAATGGGATGGCGGCGGCAGTCGCGTGTCTGAGGCGCGCGAGGGGGGATGCGTCGAATCTCGGGACAGAGGGACGCAAGGCGCGCTTTGGGAACAGACCGCAGGCAGAAATCGTCAGGCGGTGCGCGTTATGCCGCGCCGGGCAAAGCAAGCGCTGCAAAGAGCATGAAGAACAAAGCCGCAATCCCCATGATGTCGCCGGCCAAGGTGGGCTCTGCTTGGGTCAAAGATTTAAGACGGGCGATCATTGCGGCTCTCCTGCTGTAATGTTGCCCTATTGTTCTCATCTCATTAATCACCTGTAAAGAACTTTTTGAGAACATACGCGAACATCGCAGGAACTAATGTGGTAATTTCCCGATAAGGTGTTGAGATGAAAAGGAGGTTTGCACCAATGGCTTCCCCAGCGGGACCTGCCCGCTGGTACCGGAGTTGGGGACTTCTCGCGATCGAAGTGCCTAGCCGACGCTGATCAACCGAATCGCGCGGTCTTGGTCCAAGAGCCAGAGCAACAGCCGCGCCGCCCGGCCGCGCGGGCTTTCAAGCGTTGGGTCCGTGGTTAAAAGCATCCGCGCATCGGTCTGTGCGGTGGCCATCAGTGCCGATTGCATCTCAAGATTGGCAATACGGAAGCGCGGCAGTCCCGACTGCGCCGTTCCGATCAAATCGCCCGCCCCGCGCATGGCAAGGTCTTCCTCGGCAATGCGAAAGCCGTCCTCGGTGTCGCGCAGTGTTTTAAGCCGCCGCGATGCCGTCTCGCCCAAGGGCGGCTGATACATCAAAAGGCAGGTCGATTCCGCACTGCCGCGCCCGACCCGGCCACGCAATTGGTGCAGTTGCGCCAAACCAAAGGTCTCGGCCCGCTCAATCACCATGATCGTGGCATTGGGGACGTTCACGCCGACCTCGATCACCGTGGTCGCCACCAGCACCGAGGTCTCGCCCGCGACGAAGCGCGCCATCGCGGCGTCTTTCTCAGCGGCAGGCATCTGGCCATGCACCAGACCAACCTTGCCCTCTCCCAAAGCCGCGCGCAGGGTGTTGAACCGCTCCACCGCCGAGGTGAGGTCGATCACCTCAGATTCCTCGACCAAGGGGCAGACCCAATAAGCCTGCCGCCCTTCGGCCACAGCCCGGGCAAGATGGCCGACCACCTCTTCCATCCGTTGCGCCGGGATCAAGGCGGTGCGGATCGGTTTACGGCCCGCGGGTTTCTCATCCAAAACCGAGACATCCATATCGCCATAAGTCGCCAGCGCCAGCGAGCGCGGGATCGGAGTGGCGGTCATCACCAACACATCCACCGCCTGCCCCTTGGCCCCCAGCTCCATCCTTTGCGCCACGCCGAAGCGGTGCTGCTCATCGATGACGGCAAGACGAAGGTCTTGGAAATGCACGTCCTTTTGGAAGACCGCATGCGTGCCAACCAGAATGTGGATGCGGCCATCGGCCAGATCTTTTAGCTTTGCCGCACGATCCGCGCCCTTGTCGCGTCCGGTTAAAAGCTCAAGCCGCACGCCCGCCGCCGCCGCCAATGGTGCCAGCCCCTCGTAATGCTGCCGCGCAAGGATTTCGGTCGGGGCCATCATCACGCCCTGCCCGCCTGCCTCGACCACGGTCACCAGCGCCATCAGCGCCACCAAGGTTTTGCCGGCCCCCACATCACCTTGCAAAAGCCGGTTCATCCGCAAAGGCGCCGCCAGATCGCCGGCGATCTCGGCTATCGCCCGCGTCTGCGCCGATGTTGGGCGATACGGCAGGCTTTTCAACACGTTATTCTGCAACTGCCCCGTACCGCGGCTTTCAATGCCGCGGCTGCGCCGCATGGATTGCCGCGCCAGAGAGAGCGTGAGCTGATGGGCAAAGAACTCATCATAAGCCAGCCGCTGCCGCGCCAGATCGCTTGGCGCCAGCGCTGCCGCATCGTTCGGCGCATGCGCGCGCAGCACCGCGTCACGCCAATCCGGCCATCCCTCGCGCGCCTTCAGCCCCGGATCAATCCATTCCGGCAGTTCAGGCGCGCGCGTCAAAGCCGCCACCGCCGCCTTTTGCACCTGCTTTTGCGATATCCCCGCAGTCAGCGGATAAACCGGCTCATAGCTCGGCAATGTGCCCGCCTCTGAGGGCAATAGCACATGGTCAGGATGCACCATCTGTGCCACGCCATCGAAGCTTTCGACCTTGCCCGACAGCACACGGCGCTGGCCTGGCGGCAAAAGCCGCTCCAGATAATCCCCCTTGGCGTGGAAGTAGATCACCGACCAGTCGAGTTGGCTGTCCTGCACGGCGATACGGTAAGGTCCGCCTTTGCGGCGCGGCGGGCTATGGGCGCCAATGGTGACCTCGACTGTCACCGTGGTGGGCAGGGTCGCCCCTTGTACCGTGTCGCGACGGCGCCGGTCGATGCCCGCATAGGGCAGCAGGAAAAGCAAGTCCTTTGGACGGGTTACCGCCAGAGCTTCAAAGGCGCGGGCAGTCTTCGGCCCAACGCCCTCTAGCGTCTCAAGCCCGGCATAAAGCGGGTAAAGGAGTTCCGGCCGGCTCATCCGCCGATCAACGCCAGCCAAGCGTCTTCGTCGATGACGGTGACGCCAAGCGCTTCCGCCGCTTTGGCCTTTGACCCGGCGCCGGGACCGGCAATCAACAGATCGGTTTTGGCCGAGACCGAGCCCGCCACTTTGGCACCCAAGGCTTCGGCCCGGGCCTTGGCCTCGGCCCTTGTCATCCGTTCAAGCGTGCCGGTGAAGACGACGATTTTGCCAGCAACCGGACTGTCGGTCGCAGCCGCCGCCACGGGTTGAACCTCGAGATGGGACACCAAAGCATCGATGGCCTGGCGCTCGGCGGGGTTACGAAACGCCTCCGTTAGCGAGGTGGCGAGCGTCGCCCCCACCCCATCAATCGAGGTCAATTCCTCCCATTGCGGGTTGCCAGGTTCAGCTTGGGTGATCGCCGCCTCAAAGGCCTGCCATGTGCCGTAATGGCGGGCAAGAAGGCCTGCGGCGGCCTCACCAGCATGACGGATGCCCAGCGCGAAAAGCAACCGATCGAGCGGGATGGTCTTTTTCGCCGCAATCGCGGCAAAAAGTTTGCGAACCGAAGTTTCTCCGAAGCCGTCACGGTTCTTGAGCTTTTTCAAACCATTGGCGGCATCACGCTCGGCCAGAGTGAAGATATCGGCCGGCGTCTTCACGGGAAGATCGGCGTCATCGTAAAAATATTCCACCTGCTTTGCGCCCAGACCTTCGATGTCGAAAGCCCCGCGCGAGACGAAATGCTTCAGCCGCTCCATCCCTTGCGCCGGGCAGATCAGCCCCCCCGAACACCGGCGAACCGCGTCGCCCTCAGTCCGCAAGGCAGCACTGCCGCATTGCGGACAGCTTTGCGGGAAGACATAGGCCGGGGCTGCGATGTCACGACGCGCAAGATCGACATCGGCGATCTTCGGGATCACATCCCCGGCACGGTAGACCTGCACCCAATCGCCAACGCGGATATCCTTGCCCTCACGGATCGGCTGACCCTTGGCATCGCGCCCGGCGATGTAATCTTCGTTGTGCAGCGTCGCGTTCGAGACCACCACACCGCCCACGGTCACCGGGGCAAGCCGCGCCACGGGAGAGAGCGCGCCAGTGCGGCCCACCTGAATATCAATTGCCTCAAGCCGGGTCCAAGCCAGTTGCGCGGGAAATTTATGTGCAATCGCCCAGCGCGGGGTTGAGGAGCGGAAGCCCAGCCGCGCCTGTAAGGCTAGATCATTGACCTTATAGACAACGCCGTCGATGTCGTAGCCAAGCGCCGCGCGCTGCAGCTCGATCTGGCGATACTGCGCGATCATCTCCTTTGGACCGGCGCAAAGCTTGGTCAGCGGATTGGTTTGAAAGCCAAATGCTGCAAGCCGCGCAATGGCCTCGGCCTGAGTGGCGGCCAAAGGATCGGAAAGCTGGCCCCAGCTATAGGCGTAAAAACGCAAGGGCCGGGCGGCGGTGATTTTACTGTCAAGCTGGCGTAAGGAACCTGCTGCGGCATTGCGCGGATTGGCAAAAACCTTATCGCCGCGCGCCGTTTGTCGTTCATTCAAGGCGGTGAAATCGGCGTGGCTCATATAAACTTCGCCGCGGATTTCCATCACCTCCGGCGCGCCCGAGACCTGCTGTGGAATATCCGAGATGGTGCGGGCATTCGCCGTCACATCTTCGCCCACCTCGCCGTCACCACGGGTCGCGGCCTGCACCAGCCGCCCATTCTCATAGCGCAACGAGAGCGATAGACCGTCGATCTTCGGCTCGGCGGTGAAGAACAAATCGCCGCTAAAGTTTAAATATTTCCGAACCCGATCGGCGAACTCTTCAACATCGCTGTCCTCGAAGGCATTCTCAAGGCTGAGCATCTTCTGCGCATGGCGAATTTTGTTAAAGCCATCTGCGACCGGTGCTCCAATTGCAGAAAGCATCGTGGCAGCTTTCTCAAAGCGAGGAAAAGCTTCAACCAGTTCGATGAACTGACGCTTCAGTTCATCGTAGTCAGCGTCACTAATCGATGGAGCGTCGGAAGTGTGGTATTCTCTATTTGATGCCCAGAGCAGCGCTTGAAGTTCGAAGAACTCCTCACGCGCTTCGTCTTCCGACATTTCTTTAAACCGACCAACGCGACTGGACACCACCATCACCTCACTGATGTGCATATCAGCCGGTGATAGGCGTTGCGAACTTTAAGGTCCAGAAAATGTCTACTCTGTCTGCCTCAGGCAGTGGCGACCAAACGATGTGTCGGTACAACTGCAGGGTCCCGCAGCACATAGCCACGGCCCCAAACCGTCTCGATGTAAGTCTCGCCGCCCGTCGCCTCGGCCAGCTTCTTGCGCAACTTACAGATGAAGACGTCAATGATCTTCAACTCAGGTTCATCCATGCCACCATAAAGGTGGTTTAGGAACATCTCCTTGGTCAGCGTCGTCCCCTTGCGCAAGGAGAGCAACTCCAGCATTTGATACTCTTTCCCCGTCAGATGAACCGACTTACCCTGAGCCTCGACGGTTTTCGCATCAAGGTTCACATTCACCTTGCCCGTGCGGATCATCGACTGGCTATGCCCCTTTGAGCGGCGGATGATCGCATGGATCCGCGCCACAAGCTCTTCGCGGTGGAAAGGTTTGGTTAAGTAGTCATCCGCGCCAAAGCCAAAGCCCCTCAGCTTCGATTCCGTATCATCCGATCCTGATAGGATCAGGATTGGCGTTTCAATCCGCGCGAGGCGAATTTGGCGCAACACCTCATGCCCCGGAATGTCGGGCAGGTTCAGATCCAGCAAGATCAGGTCGTAGTCGTAAAGCTTGGCCAGATCGATGCCGTCTTCCCCCATATCGGTGCAATAGACGTTCAGATTGGCATGAGTCAGCATCAGTTCGATGCTGCGCGACGTGGTCGGATCGTCTTCCACAAGGAGTATGCGCATTAGGTACAATCTCCGCTCAACCGCCGGGAGTGGCGTCACCTTCGTTAAGGAGACTGACAACCATTGGTTAATACCTCGTTAACATGGAACGCCGGCAACAGAAAACAACCTAAAGTTGTCTATATTTTTGAATAGCAGTCACCTTCAGGGCCTTCACCCCGTGCCGCTGCACCGCGCGGCACCAAAGATCAAACTCTTCTTCGGACAAGCCATACCGCTCCAATGCCTCAGACCGCGAGATCAACCCATAGGCCACAGCATTGACAACAATGGCCTTTCGGCTGGCCACCCAACGGCTGGTCGAGGCCGGCGGCAGATCGGCCCGGGACAGGATTTGCCCCCCGGGCAGGTTCACCTGGCGGGGGCCGTCAACACGTTTCAGATACATCGGCTGTGCCCTGTGCTTGGCAAGAGATGACAGCAGTCTGACGCAACGGGCTTAAGCAAACCTAAACTCATCCCCGTTGCAGGGGTTGAGAGTGGTCGGCATTTTCCTATATTGCAGCGCGAAAGCCCTACCATCCCTGCCCCAATGTTCTGGATCCGCCCTCATGCCGCGCGACCTGCCCCTCAATTCGCTTGGCTTGCCCAAAGCGCCCGCCGACACCCGTGTTGTGGTGGCGATGTCGGGTGGCGTTGATTCCTCGGTGGTGGCGGCGGTCTTGAAGGATGAGGGCTATGACGTGGTCGGCGTCACCTTGCAGCTATATGACCACGGCGCTGCCTTGGCCAAAAAGGGGGCGTGTTGCGCGGGGCGTGACATCCATGACGCCCGCCGCGTCGCCGAGGCGATGGGCTTTCCGCACTATGTCCTTGATTATGAAAACACCTTCCGCGAGGCGGTGATCGAGGAATTTGCCGATGCCTATCTGGCGGGTGCCACCCCGGTGCCCTGCATCCGCTGCAATGAACGGGTGAAGTTCAAGGATCTTCTGGCCACCGCCAAGGATTTGGACGCCGATTGCATGGCCACGGGCCATTATATCCAGCGCAAGATGGGGGCCAAAGGGGCAGAGCTGCACCGCGCCGTCGATGCCGCGCGCGACCAGTCCTATTTCCTCTTCTCGACCACGCAAGAGCAGCTGGACTACCTGCGCTTTCCGCTTGGCCATTTGGCGTCGAAGGCCGACACTCGGGCTTTGGCGGCGAAATACGGTCTCTCGGTGGCGGATAAACCCGACAGCCAAGACATCTGCTTCGTGCCCAATGGCAATTACGCCAGCGTGATCGAAAAGCTGCGCCCCGGTGCGGCCGATCCGGGCGATATCGTGGACCTTGAAGGCCGGATCTTGGGTCAGCATCGCGGCGTTATCCACTACACCATCGGCCAACGCAAAGGCCTTGGCATCGGCGGCTTGGGCGATCCGCTCTATGTCGTCCGCCTCGATCCCGAGACCCGTCGCGTTATCGTTGGCCCGAAAGAGGCGCTCTCGACCCGCGTTGTGCCGGTGCGTGAGATCAATTGGCTTGGCGATGAGCCCTTCGACAGCCGCCCCGAATGGGAACTTGAGGTCCGCGTCCGCTCGACCCGGCAGCCGCGTCCAGCCCTCGTGCGCCCGCTTTCGGCCACCACGGCCGAGGTGACGCTGTTTGAGCCCGAGGATGGCATCAGCCCCGGCCAAGCCTGCGTCTTCCACGCGCCCGAGGGCGGCCCGCGCGTCTTCGGCGGCGGTTGGATCTGGCGCGGTTACTAAGGTCTAAAGCCTCAGCGCTGCCTCTCTTTCAGAGCAAAAGTATCCCCGCCGGAGGCAACGGCCCTTAAGGGCCGTTCTTCATTTAGAGATGCGCAAGCACCGAGGCTGCAGCCCGTAGACCCGGCGGCTCGGCTCCGCGGCCCAAACGCTCCATCGTCACAGCCATCGCCTCGGCCTGCGGGCCAGCCCCACCGCGCAGAAGTGCCAATAGCGCAGGGGCGATTTTGTGGGCTCGGCAGTCAGGGCCGATGAATTCCGGCACCACACGGCTCTCTGAAACCAAATTGACCAACGTCACCGTGTCGATCCGCGCCATGCGCCGCATCAGCCACAAGGTCAGCGGTGCCATGTCATAGGCGATCACCATTGGGCAGCCTTGCGCGGCCAACTCCAAACTGACCGTGCCCGAAGCCGCAAGCGCTGCATCCGCTGCTGAGAAACAGGCCGTCCGCGTTGCAAGATCGGGTGCTGGCAAGATCACTGGAGGCACTGGCCAGGCCTTGGTGCTTTGCTCAACCGTCTCAACCAAATGCCGAGGCGTCGGCAGCACCACGCGCAGCTTGGGCAGGTCCTTGGCCAATAGCGCGAGCGTGTCACCAAAGGCCGGAATCAGCCGTGCGATCTCACCACGGCGCGAGCCGGGCAAGGCAACGACCAAAGGTGCCTCAGGGGCAATCCCTTGCGCCGCGCGGAATGCTTGCGCTTGGTCCGCGCTTGCCACCGGCTCCGAGACAACCGGATGGCCAACGAAATCGCAGCTCATCCCAGCGGCGGTCATATAGGGCGGCTCAAAGGGCAAAAGCGCCAGCACATGGTCGATAACCCGCGCCATCTTTGCCGCCCGCCCCGGCCGCCATGCCCAGACCGAGGGCGCCACATAATGCATCGTGCGCATCGCCGGGCGGCGCGCCTTCACCAAAGCTGCAACCCGCAGGCAGAAATCGGGGCTGTCGATGGTGATGAGCGCATTGGCTCCGCTGGCCAAAGCGGCCTCGGCCGCCTCGGCGATCCGGCGCTTGAGGGCGCGATATTTCGGCAAGATCTCGACAAGGCCCATGACGGAAAGCTCTTCCATCGGGAAGAGGCTTTGCAACCCCTCGGCCTCCATCGCAGGGCCACCGACGCCGAGGAATTCGACATCGGGCCGCAGCGCCTTTAGCCCAGCCATTAAAGCCGCACCCAGACGGTCACCAGAAGGTTCACCCGCGATCAGGAAGAAGCGCAAAGGAGCGGCGGGGACATGAGCCATGCGGCTTAGCCTCGGCTCGAGCGGCGCGCCCAGAGAAAGAGCCCATGCTCTGCCGCCAGCGCCTGCATCTGCGGCAGGTCCAGCGTTAAGACGCCGCCGGCCTCCCAAGCGATACCGCCCAAGCCTGCCTTGGCCGCCGCACGCACCGCATCCGGCCCAAGCGCCGGCAAATCTATGCGGCGATCCTGCAAAGGCTTTGGCGCTTTATAAAGCAAGCCCCGGCCTGCCGCTGCGGCTGGACGCAAGGCCCCCGGCAAAGCTTCGACCTGCGCCAGCATCGCATCTGTGCCAGCAAGGCTTTCCGCGCCAAGGCACAAGCCTTGCGCCACAACACAGCCTTGCCCCACATCGACGCGGCCCAAAGCTTCGGTGATCGCGGCGGCGCGAGTGGCATCCGCCTCATCGCGTGGCGTCAAGGCGCCAGCATAAAGCCCCTCGCCCGGCACCAAATCCGGCGCCACGTCCGAGACGCCAAGGATCGCGAAGCCCTCTTCTTCAAACAGAGCAATGACTTCGCGCAAGGTTGCATCATCGCCTTGCGCCAAAGACTGCATCAAGCGCGGCACGATCTGTGCGGTTTGCACATCGAAAAGCGAAGGATCCAGCCGCGGCCGCTGCACTGCGCCCGCAAAGGTGACTTGCGTCACCCCAGCCTCATGCAAAGCCGCAAAGAAGGGATATAGCCGCTCAATCCGAAAGCTCAGATCCGGTGTCACGCCGACCGGCGTATAGCCATCAAGCGCCGCCACGAAAGGCCGCTGCGGCAGGGCCGCAACCAAGGCCGCCGGCAAAGCCCCGGCGCCAGCAATGATCGCCAGGGTCATTTTTGCCCCTTGGGCGTCAGGAAAGAACGGTCCGACTTTGCCAAAATGAAATCGGTGATCTCACGCACAAGCGCACTTTCAGTGGTTTCGGCCAGATGCAGCACGCGGTCATGGAACGAGCCTTCATCCTCGGCCAAGGCGGCATAGGCGGCGCGCAGGGCTGAAATCTCGGCCCGCTCGGTGCCGCGACGCTTCAGCCCGACAAGGTTCAGCCCGTCCAACTCACCACGAGGAGCCTGCACAAGGCCGTAAGGGATCACATCATTGGTGACCATCGTGACCGCGCCAATGATCGCGCCTTTGCCAATGCGGACCCATTGATGAACGCCCGAAAGCCCGCCCAAGATGACATCATCGCCGATGTGGCAATGGCCAGCGATGGCGACATTATTGGCCATCACGACGCGGTTGCCCACGATGGCATCATGGCCAATATGGACGCCGGTCATCAAAAGGCAGTCGTCGCCGACTTCTGTCAGACCACCGCCACCTTCCGTGCCGGTGTTGAGCGTAGCGCCTTCACGGATGCGGCAGCGCTTGCCAACGACCAGCCGCGTCCGCTCGCCTTTGAACTTCAGATCCTGAGGTTCGCCCCCGACGCTGGCAAATTGCCAGATCTCGGTCTCATCGCCGATCTCGGTCCAACCGGTGACGACGACATGCGATTTCAGCACCACGCCGCGGCCCAAAGTGACCTCATTGCCGATGACGCAATAGGGGCCGATGCGGCAATCTGCGCCGATCGTGGCCCCGTCGTCGATCACGGCGGTCGGGTGGACAGTGGCTGAGCCGTGGATTGCCATGCGTTAGCCCTTCGGAACGTCGAACATGGCCATAAAGCTCGCTTCGCAGGCCAGTTCGCCCTCGACCATCGCCTTACCTTCGAATTTCCAGACCTTGCCACCGCCGCGCACAGCGCGAACATGCAGCTCAAGCACGTCACCGGGCACAACCTTACGGCGGAATTTCACGCCATCGACGCCCATGAAGAACACCTTGGCGTTCTTGTCGACCAACTCCATCGACAGGCCCACGAGCACGCCCGACGTCTGCGCCATCGCTTCGATAATCATCACACCGGGGAAAATCGGCATGCCGGGGAAATGGCCGGTGAACTGCGGCTCATTATAGGTGATGCATTTGATGCCCACGCAGGACTCGTGCAGCACGATGTCCTTGACCTTGTCGATCAAGAGGAACGGATAGCGATGCGGGATGATCCGCTGGATCAGCTCTAGATCGGCAGTCGTTGCGACGGATGCGGTTTGGGCAGGTGCATTCACGGGTTTGCTCTCCTGTGCCACCCCTTTGTGGGTCGGCGAATATGTGACGCCAACCTCAGCCGGCTTTCCCACCTGCTAACAACTCGTCGCGAAAGTGACAAGTTCCAAGGCAGCGCTCAGGCGTCAGGGCGCGGGATCGGGTTGAACCTCAGGCGCAGGGCTCGCAGGAGGCTGCGGTGCGGGAACAGGCTCTGGCGTCGGTACGGGCAAGGGTTTGGGATGGGTCGCATCCATGCGCTCGATCGCGGCGGCGGTGATATCAGCCTCGGTCACGGCCATCAGCACCGCCCCCGAAGCCAAAATCGCCGAGGCGCCACTTTCCATCATCACTTGGCGCAAAACCGGGCCAGCGGCCGCGAAAAACGCCCTTTGTTCGGCATCGCGCGTGGCGATCAAAGCTTGGCTCTTGGTGTCTTGGGCGCGACGGATCCCCTCAACCCGCATGTCGAAATCGCGCGCAATCCGGCTGAAATCAGCCGCAGGCACCGCCGAGCGGCGTTCGGTCAAGGCTTGCTCTTCCTTTTGCAAAGCCTCTTCGATGCGCCGGTTCTCAGCCGCGAGATTGTCGCGCTCCACCTCAAGTGCTGCGATCACCGCCCTGCCCCAAGCGCTTTCGCGAAAGAAGCGGTCGGCGTCGAGCGTGACCACTGCCGGAGCGGTTTGTGTCAGAGGCGTCAATTGCCCGATCACGCCTTGAAACTGTGTCCGATCCTCAGCGACGGCCTGGCGCGGCGAAGCAACCAGCACGGCCGCTGCCGCAAGGGCCAACCCGCACAGGCCTGGCATCAAAGGCACAAGATCAGGCGCCGCGGATGAACCGCGGCGCGCGAGGCGAAACCTGTGCTTAGAACTTGGTAGAGACCGTGACATCGAAGGATTGTTCCTTGTCGAAGTCTTCTTTGACCAGCGCTCTGGAGAAGTTAAAGCGCAACGGGCCCATCGGCGTGTTCCACATCAGCGACAGGCCAACCGAGACGCGCGGCTTGAAGCTGTCGTCGACCGAGCCTGCACCCAGCACACCATCGGTATTCGAAAGGCTCCAGACCGAGCCGACATCCAAGAACGCACCGCCCGTCATGCCGTATTCTTCCGGCAGACCAATCGGGAAATCAGCTTCGAAGCGCGCGACGGCAAAGGCGTTACCGCCAAGCGCGTCGCGATCCCCTGTCGGTCCGCCATCGCGCGGACCAATGCCATTCGGCTCAAAGCCGCGGATCTTACCATTGCCAAAGTAGCGTTCGGTCACACGGGTTGTGCTGCCCGAGAAGCCATGCACATAGCCGCCCTCGAAGATCGCGCGCACCGTGACTTCTTCGTTCCAAACCCGCTTCTCAGCCATCGCCATTGCGGTGGTGCTCAGGAACTTCGTATCGCCGCCAAGCCCACTAATTTCTTGACCAAAGCGGAGGACGTAGCTCGTGTTTGGGTTCAGGCCGGTGATCCGGTTGTCGAAGTTATAGCGGTAGCCAAGCGCACTGGTGATCAGCGCCCCATTGTCGCCCTGCGCCAACTCTGCCCGCAAGATGGGCGAGCTATCGGCGTTGGGGAGGCCAGTGGTATCATTCATATCGTAGTCAAAGATCCTATCTTTCGACAGACGATAGGTCAGATCCAGCCGCGACTGTTCACCCACGGGGAAGCCCAAGCCAAAGCCAAAGCCCACATTGCGCGTGTTATAAAGCGCATTGTCATTGTCCGACGTACGATAGTAGCCGTTGATGTTGAACGACAAATCGCGCCCCAGCACCGAAGGCTCGGTGAAGGAGAAAGACGAGTTCTGCGTGTCCGAGGTGTTGGCAAGGCTCAAAGCAATCGCCTGCCCGCGGCCCAAGAAATTCCGCTCGGAGAAGTTGACGTTAAAGCCGGTGCCGCTGGCGACCGAGTAGCTCAGACCGAAGCCCAGCGAGCCGGTCGGCTGTTCTTGCACATCGACGTTGACCACCACCTGATCAGGGCTGGACCCCTGCTCGGCATTGACCTTGGCATCGCCAAAGAAGCCAAGCGCGCGGATACGCTCAGCCGACTGACGGATTTCGCGCGCATTGAAGGGGTCGCCTTCAACCGTGCGGAACTGACGCCGCACCACCTGATCCAAAGTCGTCGCATTGCCTTCAATATCAATGCGTTCGACAAAGATCCGCTCGCCCCGAACCAAGGCGAATTCCACGTTCACCGCTTGACCACGATCATTGCGGGTGATGCGCGGATCGATGCGAACGAAGTTCAGGCCCTTTTTCAGCGCCAGATTTTCCATCCGGGCGATGATGTTCTCAATCGCAGCCGGGTTGAAGGTCTGACCGGCGCGGATCTTTTGCAGCGCCGCAAATTCGGCCACATCCACGCCTTCGATCTCAGAGACCGTGGTGATCTGACCAAATGTATAGGGCAGGCCTTCGCTGATGGTGAAGGTCACGAAGCTCGCGTCGCGCTCGCGCGAGGTCTCGGCGGTGGCATCGGTGACTTGGAAGTCGATATAGCCCCGCGAGCGGTAGAAATCGGTCAGCATCTGCTTGTCGACTTCCAGACGCTCGGCAACGAAGCTGTCGCGCTGGATCAGCGCACGCAAGAAGCCTGCCTGTTTGGTCTCAAGCACTTGGCGCAAGCGACGGTCTGAGAAGGCACGGTTGCCGACGAACGACAGCCGCTCAATCTCAACGACCTTGCCTTCGGCAATCTCAAAGACCAGATCGACCCGATTGCCATCACGGCGGATCACCTTGGGGGTGACGCTAGCGGCCAAACGGCCCCGAATCCGGTAGATCTCGGCAATCGCAGCGGCGTCCGATTCGGCGGTTGCGGGCGAGAACGGCTTGCGCGATTGCGATTGGATCGCCGCGGCCAGCTCTTCATCTTTAAGGACCTTATTGCCCTCAAAGTTGATGATATTGACGAACGGATATTCGGTCACTTTGATCAGAAGCGTATTGCCCTGCGGCACCAGCTCGACCGTCTCAAAAAGGCCGGTTCGTGCCAGACGCTGGTAGGCATCGTTCAAATCCGACGCCGAAACCGCGCCGCCGCGGCCGATTCCAGCATAAGACAGGATCGTCGTGGTATCGACGCGATTGTTGCCCTCAACCGTAACGCCCGAAAAAGCAAAGCTTTGCGCCACGGCCGGAGCGAGAGGCGCGAGGCTAAACCCAGCCGCGCCAAGGAAAACCGCTGTGGCAAGCAGCCGGGCCCGAGAAGAGGGACGCAGGGTCCTGCCGCAAGTGTCTGCCATAACCAAGCCCCTCGAGTTTCGAATGTCCCTGCTTGGGGATAGCGGGAAAGCTGCATCTTGTCAAAAGGCTGCGGGGGGTACGGCCAACTTTGCCACATGTGGTATCTGCGGGCGCGCGCCAAAGGGCACCGAACTCCCGCTCTGATTGCAACGCTTAACCCGATGAGCAGCCTGCCCCGCCCTAGGCGGACAGAAAGAGCTGCGCATAGGTGCCGCCCCAATCACGCCCCATGTGGCAGAAAATACACGCAGAGAGCAATTACGGGCCGACAATGGCCGTGCCAAGGAAGGCACCGGCCAAAAGGCCAAGCACAATGGTGCCTGCGGTAAAAAGCCGGTCAAGGTTCAGACGCACCAACAGGCTGATACCGGGAAAGGTTTGCCGAACAAACTGCATGACAGCTCCCCATCTCATGGCGGACACAAACACTCGGATGCGTCTCTATACCCCCGGAATAGGGCATGACTGTGGCGCCGTGCTGCCTTGGGATAGCCCCGAGGCGGCGACGGCCCGTGATCTGCCCCGGCTTAGACGCAGATCAGATCTTGCAGCAAGGCAAAGGCCATCAAGGACAACAGCAGCGTCAGACCAATTGACATCAGCACTTGCAACGCCCGGTCCGAGGGCGGGCGGCGCGCCACCGCTTCATAGGCGTGGAACACCAGATGCCCACCGTCGAGCACCGGAATCGGAAAGAGGTTCAAAAGCCCGATGCCGAAAGAGATGATGGCAAAGAGGCTAAAGAACGCCTCGGGGCCAACTTTGGCCGCATCGCCCAAAGCATCGGCCATGCCGATCACGCCCGACATATTGCAGGTCGAAAGCCGACCCGCCACCATATGGTAAAGCCCCGAGAAGGTTCCGGTGGTGATGCCCCACATCTGATTGAAGGCACCGGTGACCGACTCGCCCAAGCCGCCCCGACGGGTGCCTGGCTCGAAGATCAGACCTTGCGAGATCCCCATCAGCCATTCGGTCTTAAAGCTGCCATCGGGTTGCGGGATGTCGCGCTGGCGTGGCGTCAGCACCATCTCGGTCGCGGTGCCATCGCGCCAAACCGTCAGCGGCACAGGTTTGCCGCCCGAGCCGGTGACGATCTCGCGCAACTGCATGAAGGTGGTGATCGGATTGCCATCGGCCTCGATGATCACATCGCCGCTGCGCACCCCGGCATCCACCGCCGCCGATTTCACCTGCACAGAATTTACCATTGCGGGCGCCGGATGAGGGCCGGGGAAGGTGATGACCTGCCCTGCCCGCTCGACGGTCCAGTCAACGGTTGGCGTCTCGGGCAGAACCGCGTCGCGGGCATCGCCATTGCCATTGGCCAGCTGCGACAAGGCGCGCAGGCTGTCGATCTCAAGACCATTCACAGCCAAGATGACGTCGCCGTCCTGCAGCATCTGTCCCTCATAGGGCAGCGGCAAAGCGCGCTCTACCCGAGGCTGACCATCTGGAATGCCGATCACCAGCCCCATGATCACCAAAACCACAAACGTCAGGATAAAATTGGCCAAAGGCCCTGCGGCCACGGTTGCAGCCCGGGCCCAAAGCGGCGCGCCAGCCATTGTGTGGCGGCGCTCGTCGGCAGACAGCCCTGCCGTCTCGGCACTGCGCACCGAGGAAGCATCGGCGTCGCCCAAGAATTTAACATAGCCACCGAAAGGAATGGCGGCGATCTGCCATTTGGTGCCGCGCTTATCGGTGCGGCTGAGCAAGACCTTGCCAAAGCCCACCGAGAAAACCTCGGCATGGATGCCGGTCCAACGCCCCACGATGTAATGGCCGTATTCATGCACCGCGACGATGATCGACAGCGCGATGATGAAGAAGAACCCCGCCCAGATCACGGCCCAAGCCGATCCGCCAAGGGCCGCAATAACATCGCTCATGCGCTTATTCCTGTGCTGTTTTCTGTGCTGCTGATCGCCTCGGCGGCCCTGATCCTTGCCAGATGGTCCATCTCCAGAACATCCTCAAGGGTCATCACGTCATTTCCAAGGCCAGATCCCCGCAGATCCCCGGCCGCAGTCAACCGCTCCAGCGTGGTTTCAACCACATCGGCCATTTGCATAAAGCCCAGACGCCCCGCCAAGAAACCATCAAGGGCAATCTCTTTGGCCGCGTTGAAGGCGGCCCCCGCAAGGCCGCGCTGGGCCATCACCTCACGGCAAAGCCGCAAGGCCGGGTAGCGCGCCATCTCGGGCGCGCGGAAGGTCAGGGTCGAAAGCTGCGCAAAGTCCAGCTTGGCCACTGGGAGTGCAGCCCGTTCCGGCCAGTTCAGCGCATAGCCGATTGGGTGGCGCATGTCGGGGCTGCCAAGATGCGCCATGATCGCCCCATCGTGAAAGCCAACCATCGAGTGGATGATGGATTCGGGGTGAATGATCACTTCGATCTGCTCCGGCGCGACCCCAAAATACTCACGCGTTTCAATAACTTCCAAGGCTTTGTTAAACATAGAGGCCGAGTCGATTGTGATCCGTTGCCCCATCGCCCAATTGGGATGCGCCAAGGCGTCTTGCACCCGCGCCGCCGCCAATGCCTCAATCGGCCAATCGCGCAAAGCCCCGCCCGAGGCGGTAAGGATGATCCGCTCAACCGCCGAGAGATCCTCGCCCACCAAGGCCTGATAGATCGCTGAATGCTCTGAATCGACCGGCAGGATGCGCGCTTTGTGCCGCGCGGCGGTTTGCATGAGCAAAGGCCCCGCGGTGACCAAGGATTCCTTATTGGCCAAAGCCAAAGTGGCACCTTGCGCCAGCGCGCGCAGGCCGGGCACCAGACCGGCGGCACCGATGATCGCACTCATCACCCAATCCACGGGACACTCGGCGGCCTCGGCAATGGCTTCTGGTCCGGCCGCACTGATCGTGGATGTGCCCGCTAAAGCCGCGCGCAACGCGGGCAAATCGGCCGGATCGGCGCAGACCGCCAGCTCGGCCCGCAAAATACGGGCTTGCTCGGCCAGCCGCGTGACATTGCGGCCCGCGGTCAGCGCCACGACCTGATAGGCCTCGGCCCCGCCGGCGCGCTGGATGAGGTCAATGGTCTGTTCTCCGACCGAACCGGTCGCACCAAAAATCGAAATACGACGCATCGGCATTAGGGCCTTGCGAAAAGTTGCAGAGCAGGCAGCAGCAGAGCGGCCAAGACGGCGGCAAAGGCCAAGGCGTCAAAGCGGTCCAGAAGACCACCATGCCCCGGGATCAGCCCCGAGGAATCCTTCACACCCGCCCGCCGCTTGATCGCCGATTCCGCGATATCGCCCAGCTGGCCCGCGAAAGCCACGAGCGGTGAGACCCAGAGGAGCGCCGCCGCGCCGTATCCTGCCTGCCAAAAGCCAAGCCCCACCAAAGCAGCGCAGATCCAACCCGCCACTGTGCCCGACCAGGTCTTCTTCGGGCTGACCTTGGGCCAAAACTTCGGACCGCCCAGCAACCGCCCAGCGAAATATCCCGCCACATCCGACAAAATCACCACGGCCAAAAGCCAAAGCACCGGCACAAGACCCGCCGATTGGCGCAAAGCCACCAAGGCCCAGCCGGTGGCCAGAATGATCAGCGCATAGACGAAGAAAACCGCAGCGTCGCGGCGCGGTGCCACCAGCCCAATCAGCGGCGGCAAAAGCAACAGCGGCACGACATAGAAATGAGGAACAAACAGGTTCAGCGCCAAGACCGTCGCCGCCAAAAGCCCCAGAAGCAGCGAGGCATCATAGCCCTCGCCCTTGGTCATCCGCGCCAATTCCCACGTCATCAGGCCTGAGCAGATGATCGCGAACAGCGCAAACGGCAGGCCCCCGACCCAGATCGCACTGCCACCCACGGCCAAAAGCACCGCAGCGGAAAGAATGCGCGGCGCCAGATCGCCCCATTTCGAGGCCACAGCCGTCATGTTTTTACGCCTCCAAAGCGCCGCTCGCGATTGCCATAACGGCCAAGGATCGCTGCCAGTTCTTCCGGCGAGAAATCGGGCCAAAGCGTCTCGGTGAATTCATATTCGGCATAAGCCGCCTGCCAAGGCAGGAAGTTCGAGGTCCGCGTCTCGCCCGAGGTGCGGATCACCAGATCCGGGTCTGGGAAGCCGCCGGTATCTAGGCGCGCGGCAAAAGCGGCTTCGGTCAAAGCGGAAGGATCAAAGCGCCCCTCGGCCACCTCTTGCGCCAAGCTACGGCTGGCACGGATGATTTCATCACGGCCACCGTAGTTGATCGCGACCGTTAAGTTCAGCCGGGTCAGATGGGCCGTGCGCGCCTCGATCCCCGACATCAACCGCTGCAGCTTTGGCGCCAGCCGCGTGCGGTCACCGATGAAACGCATCCGCACCCCTTCGGCCGCCATTGCTGCAGCCTCACGCTGGATGTAGCGCGCGAAGATCGCCATCAAGCCCAGCACCTCTTCGGTGCTGCGCTTCCAGTTTTCGGTCGAAAACGCATAAAGCGTCAGCCAAGAGATGCCGATATCGGGGGCCGCGCGGACGATTTCTTTCACCCGCTCGGCGCCCTTGCGATGCCCCACCAACCGCGGCCAGCCCTTTTGCGTCGCCCAACGGCCATTGCCATCCATAATGATCGCAACATGGCTGATGGCGCGGCCAGCGCTGTCTGCGGAGGTTTGCGGCATCGCTCTTCGTCCTAGACCTGCATGATCTCTTGTTGCTTGGCCTCAAGCACTTGGTCCACCAATTTGATGAATTTATCGGTGGTTTCCTGCACTTCTTCTTCCCAGAACTTGGCATCATCCTCGGAAAGCGACTTGGCCTTGGCCTTTTTGATCTGGTCCATACCGTCGCGGCGCAGGTTGCGGATCGCGACCTTGGCCTGTTCAGAATATTGCGCGGCGACCTTGGTCAGCTCTTTGCGGCGCTGTTCGTTCAGCTCGGGGATCGGCAACATGATGATGGTGCCGTTGAGCTGCGGGTTGATGCCAAGGCCGGATTCGCGGATCGCCTTTTCCACCTTCCCCACCATGCCCTTGTCCCAGACGTTGATGGTGACCATCCGCGGCTCGGGCACGTTGACGGTGCCAAGCTGGTTGATCGGGGTCATCTGGCCATAGGCTTCCACTTGGATCGGCTCGAGCATGGTGCCCGAGGCGCGGCCGGTGCGCAGCGAGCCAAATTCGACGCGCAGGGCAGCGATCGCCCCTTCCATGCGCCGGGTGAGGTCAGCGGTGTCGATTTCAAATTCATCGGACATTGGGGTCTTCCCTTCGTGCTTTTTGCCCCTTCTATCGGGGACGCGCCGAAAATCAAAGCGGCTTGGCCCGCAGGCCGGGTTTGGAGACGATTTCTTTCAAAAAATCGTCACGGAGCCCGTGAGAGGCCCCGTTTCAAAGTTTTCAGGAGATCCGGCGCTCAGCTTTGAACGCGCGTATAGGTGCCTTGGCCAGCCAAAATGCCACGGAAACCGCCCGGCTCGTCCAGCGAGAAGACGATGATCGGCAGATGGTTGTCGCGGGCCAAAGCAATCGCGGTCGCATCCATCACGCCGAGATGCTTCTCCAGCGTCTCGTCATAGCTGACCACATCATAGCGCTTGGCATCGGCGTGTTTCTTGGGGTCTTTGTCATAGACGCCGTCCACCTTGGTGCCTTTGAACACCGCCTCGCAGCCCATTTCGGAGGCGCGCAAAGTTGCTGCGGTATCGGTGGTGAAATAGGGGTTACCGGTGCCGGCGGCGAAGATGCAGACGCGCTTTTTCTCCAAATGGCGCACGGCGCGGCGGCGAATATAGGGCTCGCAGACCTGATCCATCGGGATGGCGCTGATCACGCGAGTGAAGACGCCGATCTCTTCCAAGGCCGATTGCATCGCCAGCGCGTTCATCACCGTGGCGAGCATCCCCATGTAATCGGCCGTGGTGCGCTCCATCCCTTGGGCAGAGCCGGCGAGGCCGCGGAAGATATTGCCGCCGCCGATCACCATGCAGATCTCGACGCCAAGATCGCGGACCGATTTCACCTCTTGCGCGATGCGGGCGACGGTCGGCGGATGCAGCCCGTAACCTTGATCGCCCATCAGCGCCTCGCCCGAGATTTTCAGCATGACGCGGCTGTATTTCACGGGCTCGGCGGTGCCTGTGGTGGCGGCTGTCGACATGGTGGTTTCTCCCGGGGTCTGCGGTCTGTTTCGGTGGTCGCTTGGATTGCGCCGCAAAATGGGCGAAAAGCCCGGCAGGTTCAACTGGTGAACCGTCGGTCGGCGGGGGTTTCCCACCCCCGCACCCCCGTGGGATATTTGAAGACAGATGAAAGCCGCAGCTTTGCAGGGGATTTCGCGAGAGCGCCCGGTGCTGATCGCCGGGCCCACGGCCAGTGGCAAATCGGCCTTGGCGCTGGAACTGGCGGCGCGGGACGGTCGGACCGTGGTCAATGCCGATGCTTTGCAAGTCTATGATAACTGGCGAATTTTAACCGCACGACCTTCAGTTGCGGATGAGGCCTCCGCCCTGCATGCGCTTTATGGCCATATCGCGCGCGACGCTGAATGGTCGGTCGGCCATTGGCTGCGCGCGGTTTTACCGCTCCTGTCGCGCCCGGTGGTGATCGTCGGCGGCACCGGGCTTTACTTCACGGCATTGACCGAAGGGCTCGCCGATATTCCCGCCGTGCCCGCAGAGATCCGCAGCAAGGGCGATGCTTTGCGGCAGGCGGACTTTCCCGCGATGGTCGCCGCTTTGGATGCGCCGACCGCGGCCCGCACCGATCTGGCCAACCCGGCCCGCGTGCAGCGCGCTTGGGAGGTGCTGCAAGCCACTGGGCGCGGCTTGGCCGCTTGGCAGGCAGATACCCCCGCCCCGGCGCTTGCCCTGCCCAAAGCCGAGGCTTTGGTGTTGCGCCCAGAGGTCGATTGGCTCAACCGTCGCATCGACCAGCGCTTTGATGCGATGATCGCAGGTGGCGCGCTGGACGAAGTGCGGGCAGAGCTGCCTTATTGGGCGCCTGAGCGACCCTCGTCTCGCGCCATTGGCGCGCCGGAGCTGGTGGCGCATCTGCGCGGCGAGAGCGATCTTGATGAGGCGATCCGGGCTGGCAAATTGGCCTCGCGGCAATATGCCAAACGGCAAAGGACTTGGTTTCGCAGCCGCATGGAGGATTGGCAGGATATCGCCTTGGGCTAAGGCGCGGTCGCCTTGCCCGCAGGTCCTTCGGCTCATGCACAGGTTTATGCACAGCTTTCCGCCGCACCTGTGGATAACTTCCACATCAGCGCAAATTTTTGCTTTGGCCGCCCTGCCCGGCTTGGCTAACCTTCCCTGAAAGAACGGGGGCGACTTATCCCCTAAAGATCGATGCGGCCATGCAAGGTCGCCGTTGCAATGGGACAGGCGCGCAAGATGCAAGACAGCTCCTCAAGCTCGGGCCTTAGACTGGTCGCCATCCCCCGGCTCGTCGCCGCCGGTCGCTGGCGGGTCGAGGCGATGCGATCGCTTTCGGAACCTTGTCTGCTGTGGTTCACCAAGGGCCAAGGTCGCATCACTATCGCCGGTCTGACCCGCGGCTATACCGCGCATAATGCCGTCTTTATCCCTGCAGGTGTTATGCATGGGTTTGAGGCCAGCGCCTCGGTCTTTGGCACCGCCGTCTTCTTTGGTCGCGATTGTGCGGTGACGCTGCCAAAGCAGCCTGTGCATCTGCGTATCCGCGAGACCCAAGCTCAGCAAGAAATGAACCTTCTTCTCGACAACGTTCAGCGTGAGATGGAGGCCGACACCCCCGCCCATGACCGTGCCACCCAGCATTATCTGGGATTGATCGGCGTCTGGCTGGAACGGCAGAGCAAAAAAGCTGAAGCCGAGACACCGAAGCCCGATGCCACCCGCCGGTTGGTGGCGCGTTACACCGCTCTTTTGGAGCGCGACTTCCGCTCGGGCATGGGGGTTGCCGATTTCGCCGCCGCTTTGGGCGTGACGCCCACGCATCTCACGCGCTGCTGCAATGCGGCTTGCGGAAGGCCCGCTTCGGCGCTCTTGCAAGACCGACGGATCTTTGAGGCCCGCCGGATGCTCTCCGAGACCCGCACCCCGGTGGGCCGCATCGCCACCGACCTTGGGTTCAACTCGGCCGCTTATTTCACAAGAGCGTTCCAGCATCTCACGGGACGCTCGCCAAGCGCCTTCCGCCGCGCACCTTAGCGGCGCTTTAACGCCTTAATTCTTATCACATTCACCAGCGTACCCCTGCTGTATCTGCTCCCAGCGGAAGCGGCCTTGGCGCCCTGCAACAAGACCTCTTGGCTTGGCAGCGCCATAGGTCCGTCTCTGCGCCAGCCCAGATGGAGATTCGCGCCGGATACGCGATTTTACGCGTCTCAGTCATTGACGTACTGCCCGAAACCATGTGCAACTGTGGCTATCAGAGACGGCAAGTCGGCGTAAGACCGACGGCACGGGCGGCATTCGCCCCAGACCTCACCGCCCCTCTGCGACCGGTCGGCCATATTGGTCGAAATCGGATGACCTGACAGGGAGACTGATGATGAAAGACATGACGAACGCACTGCACCCCGCAGCGCAGATGTATGCCGAGGAAGTCAAAGCCGGCACTTTGTCGCGCCGCGAGTTCCTGACGCGCAGCACCGCTTTGGGTCTGACGGCGACGGCGGCTTACGGCCTGATTGGCCTTGTGGCCCCTGCCCCGGCAATGGCGGAAGCCCAAGCGGGCGGCACGCTGCGCATGAACCTTGAGATGCGCGGCCTAAAAGATCCCCGCACCGCCGACTGGAGCCAGATCGCCAACTTCACCCGCGGCTGGCTGGAATATCTGGTTGAGTATAACGCCGACGGCACCTTCCGCGGCATGCTGCTCGAAAGCTGGGACACCAACGAAGACGCCACCGAATACACACTGAAAGTGCGTCCGGGCATCAAATGGTCGAATGGCGATGATTTCACCGCCGAAGACGTGGTGCATAACTTCACCCGTTGGGCCGATGGCAATGTCGAAGGCAACTCGATGGCCGCGCTGATGGGGGGCATCCAAGACCCGGCCAGCAAAACCGCCCGCGCTGACGCCTTTGAGATCGTCGACCCGCTGACGCTGAAGGTGAAACTCTCGCACCCCGACATCGCGTTGATGGCCTCCGCCGCCGATTATCCGGCCGCCGTGGTTCACAAAAGCTATGACAACTCGGACCCTTCGGTGAACCCGATCGGCACCGGCCCCTTCATGCCGGAAAGCTTTGAGGTTGGCGTCAAAGGTGTGCTCGTCAAACGCGATGCGCCTTGGTGGGGCACGGATGTCTATGGCGGCCCCTATCTCGACCGGATCGAATATTTCGACCTCGGCTCGGACCCTTCGGCTTGGGTCGCAGCGGCGGGCTCGAGCGAGCTGGATGCCACCTACCAGACCCAAGGCGATTTCATCGAAATCTTCGACGGTCTGGGCTGGACCAAATCCGAGGCGATGACCTCGGCCACGCTCTCGATCCGCTTCAACCAGCTGGCCGACGAATACAAAGACGTCAACGTCCGCCGCGCCTTGCAATCGGCCGTCGACAATAACATCGTGCTGGAGCTGGGTTATTCGGGTCTGGGCCGCGTGGCCGAGAACCACTGCGTCTGCCCGATCCACCCCGAATATGCCGAACTGCCGCCGCTGGTCGTGGACCCGGCTGCCGCCAAGGCGGCGATCGATGCCGCAGGTATGGCCGACCATGAGTTCGAGCTGATCTCGCTCGACGATGACTGGCAGGCCGCAACCTGCGACGCCATCGCCGCGCAGATTCGCGATGCGGGCATCAAGATCAAACGCACCGTGATGCCGGGCTCGACCTTCTGGAACGACTGGACCAAGTTCCCGTTCTCGTCCACCGAATGGAACATGCGTCCGCTTGGCGTCCAGGTTCTCTCCACCGCCTTCCGCACCGGGGAAGCTTGGAACGAAAGCGCCTTCTCGAATGCCGAATTCGATGAGACGCTGAACAAGGCCCTTGCCATCGCCGACGCAGACAAGCGCCGCGAAGTGATGAAGCGTCTGGAAGAGATCTTGCAAGAACAAGGCGTGACCATCCAGCCTTACTGGCGCTCGCTCTTCCGCCACTATGATCCCAAGCTCGGCGGCATCGAGATGCATCCGACCTTCGAGCATCACCACTATAAGTGGCACTGGACGGCCTAATCACCCGTCGCTCCGCCCGCGCACCTTGCGGGCGGAGCAGCCCTAAGCCTTGCCTTTTTACGAGGGGCGCCTTGCGCCCTGCCTGTCCCGCGAGTGGGAAGGATGAAACATGCTTAGCTTTGTGATGCGCCGTATTGGCGTGATGATCTTGACAGCTCTGGCGCTGACCTTTGTAGTTTTTTACCTTACGAACCTGCCGCCGAACCTTGAAAAGCTTGCCAAATCAGAAGCTTCCGCGCGGATGACGGATGAGCAGGTG
>NZ_JAVDBT010000021.1 GCF_030848395.1 Pseudogemmobacter lacusdianii
TCTGTCAGTCTCCTCGCGGAGCCTGAATCACGCCGCGAGTGGATAATCAATGGGTCCTGACCCTAGGTGGACACAAGCTTCTTGGCTTCATCAGGACGATCAGCATCGAGAAGCTGAATAACCGATTCAATGGGCTCAAATTGAATGAGATCGCCGTAACGCATTGCCATCTCGAGATTTCCTTTCAATTTACTCTGAACGGAACCACGCCATCACAGCTGTAGTCCTGATATTCTGGATGTCCTGTCGTTGCATACGACAGCCTGTTGTCTGTGAGCGTCCCCGGCCAAGCCGCAACAACGCGTCGCGCCTGGGAATGCCGCCGGAGCAAATCGAGCGGACTTAGCTTCAACTCCTGATCGAACAGGAGTTCGAGATTGTCCATGAGGAGAAGCCCTTCCCGCGAAAACTCATCCGCTAACCCTTTCAGAAGGTCGGCTGCTTGAAGGTGTCTCCTGGGGCTCGGGATTGTCAGCAGTTCTCGTCCGAGGGCAGCTCCAATGTTGAGGATGTGCAGCTTTCGACGTCCAGCCAGCTGGCGTAGCAAGTCGCTCTTTCCGGAATTTGGCGCGCCAATCAGCAGCAATAGTTTGCTGTTCACCACAGCAAGATCGTCAACAACGCGTTCAAGTGCCTCGATCATCCGTTTACGCCTCCGCTCACAGGCGCCGAGACCCTCGGTGTCGAGTGCCCGATTTCGGGGGCGTTCATAAGAACAATCTGTTGGTCTTGCGGGCGCCGTGCGGCGGGATCTGTATCCAATCCCAAGCGCCTCAGCGCATAATAGAGCAGCGCGCGGCGCACCTTTATCTTCGCGCTGCCGCCACGCATCCCGTAGTCGAGGGCAATGACTTTAGCCTGCGTTTCTGACAGTTCGGGATGAGGAGCCACTTCGAGTACGACTTCAGAATTCCAGTCGAGATCATCATCGGCCGATGTCCCACTTTCGCGTGAGCCACGAATCTCAATCATCCGGGAAAGAAGGAAATCCTTGAAACACTCGTCGGTTCGACAAAACGCGCGGGCGTGCCAGCGAAATCCATCGAAGGCAATCGCGTGAGGCGCAATCCAACGCCACCGCGGATCTGGGCTGGAAAGGGACTGGTATCGTATCTCTATCTCTTCGGATCGCCTGATCGCTCCCACAACGGACCGAAGCGTCACGGGGTCAACACCACGGACCGGCGTCGGCGCAGAGGCAAAGGACGGAAGATTAGCAATCCAGGAGTCTTCGCGGTCAAGAATGTTTTCGGCCACGGACCGTAGCTGAGCTAAATAGCGACTGGCATCAGGTTCCAGAAATTGTGGTTGGAAAGCACTGCCTCGCACATAACTCCGCGCACTCTTGTCGTAGACCATGTTCGCTGGAGCAAAGCCAATGTAGCGATTCAGGTCAGTGGACGCTTGGTTGACCGAGACACCGAATTGATCCATGAGGTCACTCCGGTTTACATGCCCCTCCCAAAACAAGCGGAACTCTATGAACTCGAGACGTTGCTCGACTCCCCATCGCAGTTCTGACCTGTCGCTATCCACCCTGGCCTCCCGGTATCCCAATGCGCATTGTAACTATGCGCGCCCACTTTCTGGGCCTGCGAAAACATTAGGGAGTGACACCGAGATTATCAATCGAATTTCAAGGCGTTGCCTTGGAAGTTGACCATTCAGGCGTAGGTCGTTTTGACAAAAGGGATTCCGCTGTCAGTCGTGCTATGATTCAAGCTCATCTCTACGTGGGAGATGAACTTGGCAGGCAACCTGATATCCGACGATGAGTGGACCTTCTTCGAGGGCTTCATTCGTGCCGTCCGGCGCCCTAACGTGCGGAAACCTGCGGACCATCGTCTTGTTCTCGATGGGGTTTTCTGGACCGCAAGGACTGGTGCGCCATGGCGTGATCTGCCCGAAGAGTTTGGAAAGTGGTCCTCGGTCTACCGTCAGTTCCGCCGGTGGACTTTGGCGGGACTGTGGGAGGATATCCTGGATGCGCTGAACCACGCTGGGATCGCGCCAGACAAGCTCCAGATAGTTGATAGCACTGTGATCTGCGCTCATCATGCGGCGGGTGCAAAAGGGGGACACCGAAAGAGGCTCTTGGCCGCTCGAGAGGTGGATTCTCGACCAAGATCCATATGCGCGTCAACGGTGCTGGCCTCCCGATGAGGACCGAGATAACGCCGGGGCAGGTTTCCGACTACACCGGCTACGATCTGGTGATGGCCGGCAATCTGCCACAGCCCGCCATCCTGGTGGCCGACAGGGGCTATGACACTGATAAAATTCGGGAAGACATCGAGAGCCGCAACGCCCTGCCCATGATACCGATGCGAAAGAATCTAAGGGTGCGCAAGGTCGTCGACATGAGCATCTACACCCTGCGCAACATGGTCTAGCGCTGCTTCAACAAGCTGAAAAGCAACCGTCGGCTGGCAACCCACTACGACAAAACCGCCGAAAGCTTCGTCTACGTCGCCTTTATCAGGCGACGGCTCCTCCATTTGCCAACATGACCTAGGGGGTGTTATTGCGACAATAAAATGCTCTACTCGGCTGAATGTCAATGATGTATAGCCGACGAGTATTTGTGAACCGTCGTTGGCTCAGCATGGCCTGCCCTGCTCGTTCGGGCCAATCAATGTCGGCGTCTGCGTGGAAGACCACCCTGCCCTTCCCCAATGAACAGCCAGTTATCCCGCATTCAGCAACCAATACCGGGTATGACGCCGCTCGCCTGTTCGCGTCAGGGCACCCATCTCCACGAGGTCCTGAAGGTCTCGGGTCGCTGTCGCCCGTGATGTGCCGGTGATGGAGATATAGTTCTCGGCACTGAGCCCCCCTCGGAAACCTTCCGGCCCTTCACGGAACACGCGCTCGACCACTTTCGCCTGCCGCACGTTCAACCTGCCCCGCAGCCGATCATAGAATCTAGCCTTGGAAATGAAAAACGCGACACGTTCCAGCGTTGCTTGCTGCGCCTTGAGGACTGTCTCGCCAAACCAAAGCAGCCATGGCGTCACGTCCAAAACCTTCTGATGGGTTTCAAGCTGCTCGTAATAGGCCCTTCGATCGCGTTCGATCGTATAGGCGAGCGCGATCAGGCTGGGCTGACCGATGTTCTGAGCCAGCGACTTCTCCGCCAGAGCGCGGCCAAGACGACCGTTGCCATCCTCAAAGGGGTGAATGCTTTCGAACCACAGATGCCCAAGTGCAGCCCGGGTCAGCGCCGCCACAGGCGCGGCGCCCTCCGGCGCGGATGCGTTGAACCAGGCAACGAACCTGTCCATCTCGGCAGGCACCTGAGCGGATGGCGGTGCCTCAAAATGTACGCGCTGCCGGTCGATACGGCCGGACACGATCTGCATCGCGTCGCTGTGTTTGCGATAGGCACCGACGATTTCAAGGTGTCGGTCATGGGACAAGAGCATCCCATGCCAGCGGCAAAGCGTGTCGTGATCCAACAGTTCGGCATAGCGCGAGTAGACATCGACCATCATCTCGGCGATGCCCTCCTCACGTGCCTTAACAAGCGTGCCATCGATCGCCAGCCCAAACTGGCGCCTCAGCGAGGATTGGACGCTTGAACGGTCCAGGACCTCGCCCTCAATCGCGCTTGTCCGCATAGCCTCTTCGCTCAGAAGCTCGATCCGCAGGCGATCCCGATCATCGCCCGTGACATGGCGAACAGCGCCGACGATCTCGCCAGACGAGATCAGGAACTTCTCCTCAAGAGGCTTGACTGCCTCGTCGTCATATCGAAAAAGCGGCCAGTTTTCCTGGGTCCAGTTCCAGCGCATGAGTTATAGATCCTCCATCTATCGCTCACGCTATAGAAATTTTGTGAGTTATAGAAGGATGATCTATGCGTCATCTTACATCACCCGAGCTGCCGCGCGCGTTGCGCAGACACATCAGCTTTGTCTTCTGCGAACCCTGAGCCGGCATCATGTCACAATTCCTCCACTCAATCTCGATGTTCTCAGAGGTATTGCCGCTCGCATTCGCGGGGCACGCCCCCCCCCCCCAAACCTATCACCCATACTAACGTGTGGACGAAGGGTCATTCGACCTCGCCCGAAATCGGCAGATCCAGCGCGATGTCAGCCGCGGGCTTCAGCAGTCCCGCATCTTCGAGCGCCTCAAGGTCCGGCAGGTCACGCAGGGTTACCATACCGAACTGCACCAGAAACCCGGGCGTGGTGACGTAAGTGTAGGGCGCGCCGGGCTCTGGGCTGCGCGGACCTCGGGCGATCAGGTCCTGGCGGTGCAGGCGGGCGATCAGATCTCGGCTGATCTCGCGCCCCGTGAGGCGCGAGATCGCGCCGCGGGTCACCGGCTGCATATAGGCGATGATGGTCAGGACGAGGGCTTCGTTCTGCGTGAATTCTCGGACAGCGTCATCCTCGCCGCGCGCGACGCGGATCGCCACCGCATGGTGCGGCCGCGTGCGGAACTGCCAGCCTCCCGCAACGCGCGCGATCTCATAAGGACGCCCCGTAAGCTCAGCGGAAATGTCCTCGATCAACAGATCAAGCGCGCAATCCTTACCGACCACTCGGGCGAGCACCTCCCGCCCCACCGGCTCGGAGGCGGCGAACAGCACCGCCTCGACCCGCGCCATCCATTCGCGCCAGCGCAACCCCCACGGCAGGTCGGCGAGTTCGGTGTCCAGCGGCTCGGCGGTTTTCGGGGCCATGGTCACAACCCATAGAGGCGAAAGGTCGCCCGCCCGGTCAGTTCACGCACCAGACCGAGCGAGATCAACCGATCAAACAACCGCCTCGCAGCGCGGTCGCTAGCCTCGGCCCCCGCCTGGGCCGCCAGCGCATCCTCAGTCAGGAGCCCGGTGATAATAGAGGCGGCGTCCTTTCCCGGCCGCCGCAGATGTGCCGCGCGCAGGGCATCGGCCCGGCGGGTCAGATCGACGTGAATATCAACGGCAGCAATCGCGCCCCTGCCCCAGGCGCTCGCGCAGGCCGCAAGCCATGCCTCGCCCTCCAGTCGGAAGGCTGCCCGCGGAAGATGGGCGGCGAGCAGTGGCACCGGTCGATCCCAGCCGAGAGCGCGCGCCAAAAGCGCATCCGCCAGCCAGAGCGCCAGGCCGCGATGGGCTGGTCCAAGGGCGAGCACTTCCCGCGCGGCCTCCGCCGCGAAGCGTAGAGGCGAGGAGCGGCCGACAAATCGAGCACCGAGGTCGCGCAAAATCTCCGCGCTCGGCTCGGGTGGCAGGTCAAAGAAGCCGGGCAGACTCGCGGGCCACTCCGCCGATCTCAGCGCCCGTGCCTCGCCCAGGGCACGCCAGCCGATCAGCATCCGCCCGGCGGGTCCGGGATCATCACCGGGTTTCCGAAGGGCGAAATTATCTCGGAGCTGCGCCTCACCCTCCCGGCGCCCTTCCAACTGGGAAACTGCCACTGCGCTCGAGAGCGCCAACCGCTTGCGCCAGAGGATGCCGACCGGATCCTCGGACCGGGCTATCGGGTCCAGCACAGCAAGGACTGCTCCGGCGGAAAACATCGCTGTTTCATGATCATCGCGACCAGCGCCCTGCCGCATCCATCGCGGCAGGGCCGGAGGATTTGAGGGAGGCAGGGGAGATTTTGTGCCAACTTTCATGGCGGAACGCTAGCAAGTATCGGCGCTTTATACTAGATAGGTTCTCATTATCCGCCGCGCCTGTCACTCCCACATAATGTCCAATAAGATTGCATTATCGGTCATTATGTTCTTCTATAGAAAAATGCGCTCCAGGACCCAGAAAATGCCCCGAAATCCCACCCAAGACGCGCCAGCGAGGCCGTGCAGAACGCGAGCTTCTGTCTGGGATTCTGCGGCGGCATCACGCTTCAGCGCGCACACGCCGGCACGTGCCGCCCGTGGAGATCGCCATGACAGATGAGGCATCCGCTCTGGAGGGCGCGATGCAGGACGCCCCCTACCCTGCCCCGCTCGGCCACCAGCCCCCTGCGCTGCGGGATCTGGCCGAACGGGCGCGCGGCTATGCCGAGGCCGCAAGCTCAGCCAACACCCGTAAGGCCTATGCCGCCGACTGGAAGCATTTTGCCGGTTGGTGTCGGCGCGAGGGGTTGGATGCGGCTCAGCCCGATCCGCAGGTCGTGGGCCTCTACATCACGGCCTGTGCTTCCGGCGCGAAATCTGTCGGCGGACGCAAGAACGTGGTCTCGACCATCGAGCGGCGGCTCTCGGCACTGGTCTGGGCCTATAATCAACGCGGCCTGGCCCTCGACCGGCGCGACCGCCACATCGCCACCGTCCTGGCTGGCATCCGCAACAGCCATGCCGCGCCACCGCGTCAGAAGGAGGCGATCCTGCCTGAAGATCTGCTGGCCATGCTGGAGACCTGCGACCGGGGCTCACTGCGGGGCCTGCGCGACCGGGCCATGCTGTTGATCGGCTTCGCCGGCGGGTTGCGGCGGTCCGAGATCACCGGGCTGGATGCGGGCCAGGATCAGACCGAGGACGGGCGCGGCTGGATCGAAGTTTTACCCGGCGGGTTGCTCGTCACTCTGCGCGGCAAGACCGGCTGGCGGGAAGTCGAGATCGGACGCGGATCCTCGTCCGCCACCTGCCCGGTCGAAGCGCTGGAACTCTGGCTGAAGCTCGGCCGCATCAGCCAGGGACCGCTGTTCCGTCGTGTCACCGGCGGGGGAAAGGAACCGGGGCCGTTTCGCCTCAATGACCGCGAGGTCGCAAGGCTGGTCAAGCGGGCCGCTCAGACCGCCGGACTGCGGGGTGATCTGCCCGAGAAGGACCGCCCTGCCCTCTTCTCCGGCCACTCGCTTCGCGCCGGTCTCGCCTCCTCGGCCGAGGTCGATGAGCGGCATGTCCAGAAGCAACTCGGCCATGCCAGCGCCGAGATGACCCGCAGGTATCAGCGCCGCCGCGACAGGTTCAGGGTGAACCTGACCAAAGCTGCTGGATTGTAAGCCAAACCTGTTCGCCACGATCAAAGCGCGCGTTCCTCTCTGGGGAAGCAAGATTCGGCCAAAGCCAGAAGCCGCTGCCAGGCGACTTATCCACAGAAGCCACCGGACGCTGGCAGCTGCGTTGTCACCTCTTAAGGTGAAGCGCGAGCTTTTCTCGTTAAGCTGGTGATTTATATAATTATTTTTTCACCAGAAAATCACTCTCTAAACGCAATTTTAGGCATCAACGGTTTTGGCTGGATTAATCGAGCAAAACTGTTAAAGTGACGGAAAATAACAACATCGAGGGCAGCCATGAGTGCGATACAGGCATCTCAGCGGTTCGAAACCATGTCTACGCGGCTCGGCAACCGTTTGCGAGAGCATGCCGAAGAGACGTTCCCCCCGGATGCTCAAAAGGGCCTTCGGCGCTTCGCCATGCGCGAAGCCGCTGATCTGTTGCGCATCAATCAAAATACCTTTCGCCATCATGTGTCAAACTTGGAAGGTTTTCCGGAGGGCATACTGGAGGGTGGCAATCGGCGATCTTTTACTGCCAGCGAACTGGTTGAGGCGCAGCGTATACTTCTGGACACGGGGCGCATTCGCCGTGACGACCACCCCCATCGAACGGACGGTGAAGCCTGCCAGGTTGTCACTGTCTTCAATCTGAAGGGTGGTTCTGCCAAGACCTCGACGGTGACCCACCTCGGGCAGCTTCTTGGCTTGCGCGGCTATCGTGTGCTTCTCATCGATCTAGACAGTCAGGCCAGCCTGACCAATCTCTTCGGTATCACACCCGAGCTCGCACCTGACATGCCGACCTCCTACGATCTTATTCGTGCGGAGAACCCCCTGCCCGCTACAGAGATCATCAGGAAGACCAACTTCCCGACCGTGGACCTCATCCCCGCGTCGATGGACATTATGGAGTATGAGTTCGAGGTTGCGCTAAGCTTCCGAAGCGGGACGACGACGTTCCACACCCAGCTCAAGGAAGCGCTCGAGCCCGTTCTCGGCAACTACGATATCGTCCTCATCGACACGCCACCACAGCTCAACTTCTCGGTGATCTCTTCCATCTTTGCGTCAACGGGCGTCCTGATCCCGCTCAATGCCTCCATGCTGGATGTGATGTCTCTTGCCAGCTTTCTCAAAATGGCAAGCAGCCTGATGGGCGTGGTCGAGAGCCACGCCCCCGAGCATGGGCTGAACTTCGTTCGTCTTCTCTTGACCCGTTATGAACCGACAGACGGACCACAGGTGCAGATCTCGTCTCTTCTGCGCACAGTGCTCGGGGATTCGGTCCTGCCTGCCGAGTTTCTCAAGTCGACCGCCGTCGGCGATGCTGCGAACACGCAGCAGAGCATCTTCGAGGTAGAGCCGAAGGACGTGAACCGTCGGACATACGAGCGTGCAATCGAATCCGTCTCTCGAATTACCGACGAGATCGAACGGGAAATCCGTAAGGCATGGGGACGGACTGATGGCGCGTAAGGTATTCGGCTCCACGCTCAAAAAAGCGATGGACCAAGGTGTTTCTCTCGATGCCATTGAGGCCCAGGCGGTGCAGACCCGCACCAGTCCGACTGTTACACGGGCCCAGGCTTCGGTCATCGAGGAAGACAAGCATGCCACCCGGCTGCTCGACCCAAATCTGATCCGCATGTCCGCTGTTCAGGATCGCCTCGATCCGTCAGACGGTCTCGAAGAGCTGGTGGAGTCTATCAAGGAGCACGGCCAGAAGGTCGCCATCCTTGTCCGCCGCCTGGCAGACGGGGCCTATGAGATCGTCTATGGCAGGCGACGCCTTCTCGCCTGCCGAGAGCTGGGACAAAAAGTCCGTGCTACGGTCATGGAGCTTTCGGACGAAGAAGCGCTGATCGCCCAAGGCGTAGAAAACAATGCGCGCCAAGACCCTTCGTTTATCGAGCGGGCGGTTTTCGTTTCAGGCATCATCGCAGAACTCGGCAAGACCGAGGAGACCCGGAAGAACGCCCAGACGGTTGCCTATCGTGCCTTGCAAATCGATGAGTCTCTGGTTTCGCGGATGCACCGGATCGCATCAGCAATCCCGATGGTCCTGATCCGGGCCATTGGACCTGCGCATGGCTCCGGGCGGCGGGTCTGGGAGAAGCTCGCAAAGCTTTGCGAAGCAACCCCCGATCTCGCAGGTGCGGTGGCAAATGGTTTACCGAAGGACCTTGCCAGTGCCGAGCGGCTGGAGTTGGCCATAAACCGCATGAGTCCTCCCCCTGCCCCCGCCACAAAACCGGCGAGTTCAGATCGGATCACGATCAAGCGGAAGGGCAACAAAATCACTCTCGAAGCCGATCCCATGATGCTGCCTAAGCTTGAAGACGCAGTTCGCAATCTGGTCGCCGAGCTTCTTGACCGCGGTCAAGAAGAAGCGCCGGAACCCGCCACAAGCACAGCCACACCGTCTTGACCGCGGTCAAGACGGACAACTCATAACAACGATAACGAGCAGAAAGGAGGACAGGACCGAAAAAGAAAGACCCCCCGAAAGCGGTGCTTCCGAAGGGCCTCAATTAGTCTCGACACCTGATTGATACCCTACATACGAATCGGCATCAACATCGCTTGCGGTGATCGGGGATACTTTTTCTTCCTAAATCACAATGAAACACATCACATCCACGGCCCTTGCGGCCGAGGCACAGGAGACTTGTGCCAAATCCGCGGAGCACTCGCTCCCCGGCATGGGTTCAATCACCCTGCAGCCAGCATTCCGACCGATTTCGCGTCGTGACATCATGGCTGCGGTCAACACATGCAGCCGCGATCTCGGCATCCGGCAAGGGGCCGTGGTCGTTCTTGACGCTCTCCTGAGCTGCCTGCCCTGCCAGGGCGTGGATGGTCGCGAGACACCGGTCTCGCCGACCACCCTGCTCACGGTCTATGCCAGCAACGAAACCCTGTGCTTCCGCGCCAAGGGCCTCACCGACCGTCAACTGCGTCGGCATCTGGAGACACTCGAAGCCGCTGGCCTGATCCGGCGCCGTGACAGTGCAAATGGCAAGCGCTTCCCTGTGATGCAGCACGGCAAACCGATCGGCGCTTTCGGGCTGGACCTGTCCCCTCTCTTCGCGCAGTCCGACGGGCTTCTCGCCCTTGCCCTACGTCGCCGCGAGGAAGCAGACGAGTTGCGCGGGCTGCGGGCCCAGATCCTCAGACTGCGCGCGGCATGTGCTGAACTCCAGCTGAGCGACACTGTCGCCACCTTCATCGACGGGCTACGCAACCTCGTGCGGCGCACATCTCTGACCCTCATTGAAGCTCGAGCAGCTCTCTCGCAACTGACCGCGGTCCTCTCTTCTCATGCAGCCATTCAGGTGCCGGCTGTTTGCGAAGCCGAACAGGTTAAGCAACGCATGCCTACCAAGGCGGAAGCCGCCCATACTGCCTCCTGCCCCGAGCCCGCCACCGACGAAGCAGTCCCTGAAGCGTTTCAATCCCTCACCACAGAAACCTGCGACATCGCGCAAACCAATCAAAAGCCCGCCTCTGACGGACGGAATGTCCGCCACATAAAGCAAGACTCATATACAAAAAAAAGAAAGCAAGAAGCAGAGGAACTTCCTAGTTGGGCAGCCCTGACCGAGGTCAACGCCTTTTATAAAGAGCCCACCAGCGCCCAAGAGGCCACACGGATCGCTTTCGAATTCGGAAAGATGCTGAGAATAAGCCAGGAAATCCTCGCCAGCGCTGCGAGCAAGCTAGGGCTTTGGGAACTTCTCAAGCTTGAAAACCGCATGGCAAAGCAGATCGGAACCATCCTCAACCCTGATGCCTATGTGAGATCCGTACTACGAGCGTAATCCCTGACCGCGGTCGCATGGCTCTGAAACGCCCGATAGACCGCTCAAGAGGAATCAGATAGGTTCGTTGATTGTTCTCATATCGGAACTCTGCGAGGCGAGATCATGTGCAACCTTTACGCCCAGACGAAAAGCCAGGACGCGATGCGTCAGGTCTTTCGTGACGTGCTGGAACAGGATGAGGAACTGATCGATGCCGCAGGTAACCTCGCGCCCGCAGCCTGCATCTTTCCCGACTATGCCGCGCCAATCATTCGCCGCAGTGAAGGACGCAACTGGACGCTGACCACGGCCCGTTGGGGGATGCCAACCCCTCCCGTCTATCTTACGGCCAAGCGCACAGACCCCGGCGTAACGAACATCCGCAATGTCAGCTCGCCCCATTGGCGCAGATGGCTCGGGATCGAACACCGCTGTCTCGTCCCGTTCACAAGCTTCTCCGAACTCGATGCCCGACCCGGCGCGCCTCGCAACAACCCGGTCTGGTTCGCCCTCGGCCAGGATCGCCCGCTCGCTTTCTTCGCCGGCATCCGCACCGAATGGACCTCGGTCAGAAAACTGAAGGAGGGCGAAGTGACAGCTGAGATATTCGGCTTCCTGACCTGTGAGCCAAATGATGCAGTTCACCCGGTGCATCCAAAAGCCATGCCAGTGATCCTCACGCACCCAGATGAATGGCGCTGCTGGCTGACCGCGGACACGAGCGAAGCTTTGAAGCTCCAACGGCCACTGGCGAATGGGCTTCTCGATATTGTCGCGGAGGGCACACGTGCGGACCCTGCGTGAACAGCTGAAGGCCGGAAGTGATCAACCGTTTCATCTGGTGAAGGGCCGCGTCCACGAAGTCGAAGGACGGGGGCGAAACGGCTTTGCACTGTTCCAGACCACGAGATTGCCAGGGCCGGTTTTCTGGATCGTGCTGGCGCATGATCGCGATCGGCCAATGCCGGGATCCCTGTCAGACGGCGTCAGCGAGCGGTTGCACTTCATAAGGCGAGGGGCGAGACCGATCTGCTCTGGACGGTCGAGGAAGCGCTACGGGCGCGGCCGGTCTCTCTGGTCATAGCGGCTCCGGAAAAGCCGATCTCACTGACCGCGGGCAGGCGGCTCCAACTCGCGGCCGAGGCTGGGGACACTACGGGCCTGATGCTGATCCAGGAGGGCAGGGGAAGCAATGCCGCCGAGACCCGCTGGAAATGTGATCCGCTGCCGTCACCTCTGGACTCGACTCGTCATCGCTGGATCCTTAATAAGAACAAAAGAGGAACAATCGGAATCTATGATGTGAGCTGGAATGGCACGACGGCTGCTGTCCATCTGGTTCCCCAGGCTGGCGAGCGACATCAGCCTGAGGGCCCGCCCCGTTGAGGGGCCTTTCGCGTTGACGCTCCGGGCGTCGAACGCGGAACATCTGCATTGTCTGAACAGCATCGCAAGCGCGGCAGGGCTTCATCGCGGCATGGCACTTGCCGATGCACGCGCCGTCTGTCCAGTGCTCTCGACACGGCCCGCTGATCTGATCCGCGAGGGTAGGGCGCTTGAAGGTCTGCGCAGATGGGCCAGCCGCCATGGACCGCATGCGGCGAAAAACGGATCGGACGGGCTGATTGTCGATGTTTCGGGCGTGCCGCATCTCTTTGGCGGTGAAGTCGAGCTTCTGGCCGATCTCGAGGCGCGACTCGAGAGGGCAGGAGTGTACTCGAAAAGTGCCATTGCCGAAACCCGTGGGGGTGCCTGGGCACTTGCCCGCCGCGGTGGTGGCGTGATCCCCGAGGGCGGGCTTCTGGCCCGGCTCGGGCCGATGCCGATCAGCGCGCTTCGGATAGAGGTATCGGTCGCTGAAGGTTTGACACGTCTCGGGCTGCACAAGATCGCCGATCTGACCACGGTTGCACGGGCACCACTGGCGCGCCGGTTTGGCGCGGAGCTTCTGCGCCGTCTCGATCAGGCGCTCGGGATGCAGGCCGAGCCGGTGGCCGCCGAGGCCGATGCGCCGCATTTCGGGGTGCGGATTACCTTGCCCGAGCCGATCGGGCTCACGGCCGATGTGATGGGAGTGCTGGACCGTCTTCTGATCCGGCTTTGCGACAAGCTGACATCCGCCCAGATGGGGGCCCGGGCTGTCCGGCTGGAACTGCAGCGGGTGGATCACTCGGCCGCCGTGGTCGATGTGGGTCTCGCTCGTGCAATGCGTGACCCGGTCCGGATCTCGCCCTTGTTCCTCAAAGGCGTGGATGAGGTGGATTCCGGTTTCGGGATCGACGGTCTGCGCCTGACCGCCACGGTGACAGAGCCGCTGGCGCCCGAACAGATCGGCAACGCAGAGACCCGGGCCGAGGATGAGCTTTCCGACCTAATCTCCCGGATCGGCAACAGGCTCGGGTTCGATGCGGTGCAGCGTTACCTGCCGGCAAGCAGCCGCATACCAGAGCGCAGCTTCCTGACCGTCCCTGCCGCCTATGCCGCACCGGAGCCGTTTCCGCCAAAGCGCCGTCCCCGCCGTCCCATCACCCTCTTCCCGGCGGAAGCCCTGGCCCAGGTCTCGGGTAGCCCTCCCGCCCGCTTCACCTGGCGCCGGATGGGTTTTACCACCCTTCGGGCACATGGCCCCGAGCGGATCACCCCGGAATGGTGGTTCGATGATCCGGCATGGCGCAGCGGCGTTCGCGACTATTGGCGGATCGAGACCAATGAGGGGCCCCGGCTTTGGCTCTTTCGCACCCCACAGTCGGGATCTCGGGACTGGTATGCGCAGGGAGTGTTCCTGTGATTCCTCACGCCGAGCTTTGCGTGACCTCGAACTTCACCTTTTTGCGCGGTGCTTCGCATCCCGAGGAGCTGGTGAAGCGGGCGGCCGAGCTTGGCCTCACGGCCATAGCCATCACTGACCGGAACTCCGTTGCCGGAGTGGTGCGGGCGTTTTCTGCGCTGAAGGAACTGGCACGGATCGCGGAGGAAGCGGGGCAGGGGTCGCCCTTGCCCCGGCTGATCCCGGGCGCGCGCCTCGTGCTGACCGACAGCCCTGTGGAATGGGTGGCGCTGCCGACCGATCTGGCAGCCTGGTCGCGGTTGACCCGGCTTCTGTCGCTCGGCAAGCGGCGCGCCGAAAAGGGCAGCTGCCATATCGGCCTCGCCGATCTGGAGGAATGGGGCAGGGGGATGGTGCTGATCGCTCTGCCGTCCGACCCGCTGGAAGCGACGGGCTTCGAGCGCGATCTGCGCCGGATCGCAGCCCGCTTCGCGGGTCAGTGCTTCCTTGGCGCGGCCCCCCTCTATGACGGACAGGATCAGGAGCGCCTGGACCGGCTGGCGGAGATTTCTCAGGCAACCGGCATGCCCAAAGTCGCTGTAGGTGATGTGCTGATGCACCGATCAAACCGGCGGCCGCTTGCGGATGTCCTGACCTGCATCCGTGAGGGATGCACCATCGACAGCATTGGCGACCGGAGGCTTGCCAATGGCGAGCATCGGCTCAAATCCGGCGAGGAACTCGCCCGTATCTTTCACCGCTATCCGGCTGCCCTTCGCCGCACGGTCGAGATCGCCGACCGCTGTGCGTTCCGCATGGATCAGCTGTGCTACCAATATCCCGACGAGGCCCGGGACGGGGAAACGGCCCAGATCCGGCTCGAGCGGCTGGCACGCGAAGGGCTGCACTGGCGCTATCCCGGCGGCCCGCCACCTAAGATCGTCTCTCGTGTCGAGAAGGAGCTGCACCTGATCGCCGAGGTGGAATACGCTCCCTATTTCCTGACCGTCTATGACATCGTCAGCTTCGCGCGCTCGAAAGGCATCCTGTGTCAGGGCCGGGGATCGGCGGCGAACTCGGTGGTCTGTTACCTGCTCGGCATCACCGAGGTGCCGCCCGAGAGCATCACCCTCATCTTCGAGCGCTTCATCTCGAAGGAACGCGGCGAGCCGCCGGATATCGACGTGGACTTCGAGCACGAGCGCCGCGAGGAGGTGATCCAGTGGATCTATGAGCGCTAGGCCTTGTTGCATAAAATTCGGTGGATTCAGTATCTTGTCTGATCATGCTACGTTGGCTGCATGAGCTCCCCATCCAAACCCCGCTACAAGACCAGCAACTGGCGTTCCTACAATCAGGCGCTCAAACATCGAGGTCCTCTGACCGTATGGTTTGATGAGAGGATGGCGTGGGATGCAAGACCCTCCGGCAAGCGGGGCCGTCAGCAGATCTACAGTGACGCTGCCATTCAAGCCTGCCTTACCTTGAAGGTTCTTTTCGGATTGCCGCTGCGTCAGACCACGGGGTTCATGGAGAGCCTTTTGGCTTTATCGGGTCTGTCCTGGTCGGTGCCCGACTTCAGCACATTGAGCCGACGACAAAACACGCTGAATGTGGCGATACCCTACCGTGCAAAAGAGGGCCTGCACCTCTTGATTGACAGCACGGGGATCAAGGTTGAGGGCGAAGGTGAGTGGCTACGCCGCAAGCATGGCAGCTCTAAACGCCGCATCTGGCGGAAGATCCATATCGCCGTTGATGAGCAAACATTGGAGATCCGTGCCATTGAAGTCACTTCCAGTGCCATCGGCGACGCGCCAGTTTTGCCTGATCTGCTCAATCAGATTGCCCCGCAAGAGCAGATCACATCCGTGACAGCAGACGGCGCCTACGACACCCGGTCTTGCCACGATGCAATTGCCGCCAGAGGTGCTGCCGCGGTCATACCGCCCCGCAAAAATGCTCGCTTATGGAAACCCACAACCGACGGTGCCAAGGCTCGCAATGACGCCCTCCAGGCGTCTAAGCGTCTTGGGCGTGCACTCTGGCGCAAATGGAGCGGATATCATCGCCGAAGCCGCGTAGAAGCCAAGATGAACTGTATCAAACTGCTCGGTCAAAGACTCATGGCCCGAGCCTTCGACAGGCAAGTCGCAGAAGTTCAGATCCGTGCGGCCATCCTAAACCGGTTTACGGCGCTCGGCACGCCAGTAACCGCTGCTGTGGCATGAAACGCGGCTGGCCGAGCGAACCTCTAACCGAAACACGATTTACGCAACAAACCCCGGGTGGATCGCGCCGGTCCAGCTGATGGTCAAATCGCTGCTGGCCCGGGGCCAGCACGGCGGTTGCCATTGCGGCAGGGGCGATGATCGGTCCCGCACAGGTCGCGGCCCGGGTCCTGGAGTTCGGGCTGTTGCGCAGGGTGCATCCCCTGATTTCGACGCGGATCGCCGCGACGGCGCATCCGGTTGCGGCGGTGGTGTTGGTGGGTTTTGGCGCGCCTGCGGCCTATGCATTCACGCTCCTGCACGGGGCGGAGAACGGCATCCTGACCATTGCCAAGGGAACACTGCCGCTCGCTCTGTTTGGCCCAGCGGGATACGGGCGTCGGATCGGCTGGCTCAACGCGCCCGCCCGCATCTTGCAGGCGGCCGCCCCGCTGATCTTTGGCGCTGCCCTGACTGCATGGGGCCTGCACGCCATCTGGTTGACTGCAGCAGTTGGTCTGCTGGCAACGATTGCGCTGCTCGTGCTCAGACGGACCTGAGCCGCCGGGCGGCCAGCCAACTGGCCAAAGCCATCAGGCCCGCCGTGGCAAGGCACAGCGTCAGCCCCCCGATCTGGTAGCTGAGGCCCGAGAGCAGCGTGCCGATCAGCCGACCCGCCGCATTGGCCATGTAGTAGAACCCCACATCCCGTGTGATCCTCTCTGCCGATCCGAAAGCCAGGATCAGGTAGGAATGAACCGAAGAGTTGATCGCGAAGACGAAGCCGAAAACCAAAAGTCCCCCTATGAGCGTCGCCGTCAGCCATTCCGCTGGGTCGCCGGCTACCCAGGTTGCTGCAGCAAGAGCAAACGGGATCGGGACGAGCAGCCCTGCCCAAAGGATCGCCTTTCGGGTGGTCTCGGCCTCGGGCTGACCCTTGCCACCCAAAAGTCGGGGGGCAAAGGCCTGCACTGCGCCGTAGGCGATGATCCAGAGCGCGAGGAAACTGCCGATAAGAAAGAATGCCTCTCGCCGGCCTTCGGGTGTGCCATCGGACAGGACCGCTTGGAAATAGACCGGGATGCCGACCACGAACCACACGTCGCGGGCGCCGAACAGGAACATACGTGCCAGCGAAAGCCGATTCACGCGCGGTTCCTTTGACCGCCAGCCACCCCAGGCCTCTTCGGATTTCATCCGCCCTGGTAGGCCTGCGGGCAGAAACAGCACTACGGCGATCAGGATCACCGCCAGCACGGCCGCCATGCCCCAGACCGCCGCCTGAAATCCCGCCAGCGCGAGCAGCGCCGCGCCGAGGAAGAAGCCCAGCCCCTTTACCGCGTTCTTCGACCCTGTAAGGAGCGCCACCCAGCGGAACAATCCGCCGTCCTCTTTGGGGGCTAGAAGCTTGACAGCGGATTTCGAGGACATCTTGGCAAGGTCCTTGGCCACGCCCGACACGCCCTGAACGGCCATCACGAAGGCGACCGATGCGGCGACACCCCATGTCGGATCAAGCTGTGCCAGCGCCACCAAAGCCCCGATCTGCAACGCGAGCCCGCCGTAAAGCGTGGCCGCCAAGCCAAAGCGCGCCGCCAGCCAGCCCGCAGCCAGGTTGGTGACGATGCCCGCGACTTCGTAGAGCAGGAACAGCCAGGCAAGCTGGATCGGCGTGAAGCCTAGGCTGTTGAAGTGCAAAAGCACCAGCATCCGCAGCGCGCCGTCCGACAGCATGAAGGCCCAGTAAGCCGCTGTCACGGCGGCATAGGCGCGGAGAGGATTCGGCGGCGGGGCGACGGGGCTTGCGGCGTCCGTCACAGCGAGCCTGCGACCATCCGCGCGATATCTGCAAGTCGGCAGGCATAGCCCCATTCATTGTCATACCAGGCGTAGATCTTCACTTGGGTGCCATTGATGACCATGGTGGACGGCCCATCGACGATGGAGGAGCGCGGATCGTTGGTGAAGTCGCAGGACACCAAAGGACGGGTTTCGAACCCAAGGATCCCCTTCAACGGCCCGTCAGCCGCGGCGGCGAACAGGGCATTTACCTCCTCGGCCGTGGTCGCCCGCTCCACCTCGAACACGCAATCCGTGAGGGACGCATTCAAGAGCGGGACGCGCACGGCATGGCCGTTCAGGCGGCCCTTGAGTTCGGGATAGATCAGCGTGATTGCCGTGGCGCTGCCCGTTGTCGTCGGGATGAGGTTCATCAGCGCCGACCGCGCGCGGCGCATGTCCTTGGCCGGACGATCCACGATGGTCTGGGTGTTGGTCACATCATGGATCGTGGTAATCGACCCGTGCCGGATCCCAAGACTTTCGTGGATAACCTTGACCACCGGTGCAAGGCAGTTCGTCGTGCAAGACGCGGCGGTCACAAGGGTCTGCGTGCCGTCATAAAGGCGATGGTTCACCCCATAGACGAGGTTCAGCGCGCCCCCATCCTTGACCGGGGCCGAAACGACCACCTTCTTCGCCCCTGCGGCGTAGTAGGGCGCCACCTTCGCGGCTGTCTTGAAGACGCCCGTGCAGTCGATCAGCAGATCGACGCCCAGTTCCGCCAAGGGCAGCGCTTCGATGGACTTTTCATGCGTCAGACGGATGGTCTGGCCGTTCAGGATCAGTGCGCCATCGCCTGCCGCGACCGGCGTGCGCCAGCGGCCATGGACGCTGTCGAATTCCATCAGCAGCGCATGCTGATCAGCATCGCCGACGGGATCGTTCAGGAGAACGATCTCGCCACCCGCGCCGGTATCGATCAAATCTCGCAGGACAAGCTTTCCGATCCGGCCGAGGCCGTTAAGAGCGATACGGGTCATGAAGATCAGGCCTTTGCGTGTGCGTCAGTGCCGATAGAGTCGACACGGGATTGGAGGGACATCCGGCTCAGCGACTCGAATGGCAGCTCGACGAAAGTCATGATCCGCCGGCGCAACGCCGCGTAGGTCTGGGCGAAAACCAGAGCCTTCTCTGCATCTGTTCCTGTTGCTTTCACCGGGTCGGGCAAACCCCAATGGCCAGTGATGGGCTGGCCGGGCCAGGGCGGGCATTCCTCGGCCGCTGCCGTGTCGCAGACGGTGAAGACGAAATCCATCACGATGCTGCCCGGCTGCTGGAACTCCGAAATATGCTTGGACCGCAGACCGGCGATGTCATGTCCGTTTCGCTTCAGGATTTCCAAAGCGAAGGGGTTCAATTCGCTGTTGGGCCGAGTGCCAGCAGAGAAAGCCTGAAACTTGCCCTTGCCCAGATCGCGCAGAAGCGCTTCAGCAAAGATCGAACGGGCAGAATTGCCCGAGCAGATGAAAAGCACGTCGAAGTCGGTGTCGGGGATATTCGGATCCATTTGGGTGGCGTCCTTTGGGGCGGAGAGTAAGGGGGCAAGGAGATCGGGTCGCGCACGGCCCACATCGAGGGCGAGGTAGCCGATCAATCCTTCCGTCGTGTCGAGATCGACAGCGTAGTAGAGCGACCGACCGGCCCGTGTGACCTGGACAAGACCCGACGCCGCAAGGTCAGCGAGGTGATGCGACAGCGTGTTCTGTTTCAGACCCAAAGCCTCGGCGATCTCGGTCGGCCGCACGCCTTGCGGCGCAAAGCGCATCAGCAAGCGGAAGACCGCCATCCGGCCGGGGTGGCCGAGCGTGGCGAAAGCGTGGATGGCGCGATTCTGTTCCATATTTCCCGATTAACGGAAATAAAAAACTGCGTCCAATGAAGGTTTCATGACATCAGACGCTCAGGCACCTGCGCTGATTGATCCAGATCACGGCAGTGATCGCCCGCCCATGCGCAGATGCGCATGAAGTGGAGCGCCGCCGATGATCCTAGCCGTTCTGTCTGCCCTTGCCGAACCGACCCGTCTTGAAGCCATGCGCTTGCTGGCGGATGGGTCGGAACACTGTGTCTGCGAGCTGATGCGAAAGCTGGGAGCCACCCAAAGCCGGATGTCGCGGCACATGCAGGTGCTGAAGCAGGCGGGGCTGGTGCTGGACCGTCGCGACGCGCAATGGGTGCGCTACCGGATCAGCCCGGAACTGTCGCCATCCCTCGCCCGTCTGGTCGAAGCTGCGCTCGAGCGGCCAATCATGGTCACGGAACGGGCAGCATGAGCGTGTTTGGCTGGCTGAACGACCAACTGCTGCGGATGACCTGGCTCAACGATCTGGTCGGCGCGGGCGTGGCGGCCGTCGGGCTGGACCCCGCCTCGCGCATTGGCGGGTCGGTGCAGTTCTTCGTCTATGACGTGATCAAGATCTTCATCCTGCTCTCGGTGCTGATCTTTGCGATCTCCTATGTGCAAAGCCATTTTCCGCCCGAACGCACGCGCGCCATGCTGGGCGGACGGTCCGGCCTTGGCGCCAATACGCTCGCGGCCCTTCTGGGCACGCTGACGCCCTTCTGTTCCTGTTCGTCAATCCCCTTGTTCATCGGCTTCACCGCCGCGGGCCTGCCTCTGGCAGTGACGTTCTCTTTCCTGATCTCCTCGCCGCTGGTGGATCTGGCCTCGGTCATCCTGCTGGCCTCGATCTTCAGCTGGCCCATCGCCCTCGCCTATGTGGCGGTCGGGCTGGTGGTAGCCATCGTGGGCGGGACGATCATCGGACGCTTGGGTATGGAGGGTCAGGTCGCGGATTTCGTCCGCACGGTCCCTGTCTCGGGCGAGGTGGCGACCATGACGCGGGGCGAGCGCTTGGCCTATGCGCGCGATCAGGTGATGGAGATTGTCCATCGGGTTTGGCCCTATGTGCTTGTCGGTGTGGGCATTGGTGCCGCGATCCACAACTGGGTGCCCGCAGACGTCATTTCGGCCATGCTCGGGCAAGACAAGTGGTGGTCGGTTCCCGTGGCGGTGCTGGTGGGCATCCCCATGTATGCCGATATCTTCGGCACCTTGCCGATCGCCGAGGCGCTGGTCGGCAAGGGCGTGGGTCTTGGCACGGTGCTGGCCTTCATGATGGCGGTGACGGCCCTGTCGTTGCCCTCGCTCATCATGCTAAAGCGGGTGGTGAAGATGCCGCTCCTCGTCACCTTCACCGGCGTCGTCACCCTTGGCATCCTGTCCATCGGGCTGATCTTCAACGCGATTTCCAACTGGTTCGTCTGAGAAAGGACCGCATCATGATCATCAAGATACTTGGCTCGGGCTGCAAGAAATGCGTCACCTTGGGCGAAAACGCCAAAGCCGCTGCGGCGGCTGCGGGCAAGCAGGCCGAGATCGTTAAGGTCACCGATTTCGCTGAAATCGCCGCCTATGGGGTGATGTCGACGCCGGGGCTGGTGGTGGACGAGAAGGTCGTCTCGACCGGCAAGGTGCTGACGGTGGAAGAAATCGGACGGCTCATATGATGGAATATCGCGTCCACGCCCGCCGGATCGATGCGCATGGGAGCCTCGCCGTGGCCAAGGAGGCCGAAGTCACGCTCGACACCGATTTGGCGGGGCGGCGCGATGCGATGAACCCCGTGGAATTGCTGCTGGCGGCGCTGGCCGCTTGCATGCTGAAGGGTATGGAGCGGGTGACGCCGATGCTTAACTTCCAGATCAATGGCGCAGAGATTGCGCTGGAGGCGATCCGGCAGGACGCCCCGCCCAAGCTGACGCTGATCCGCTATGAGATTACAGTCGACAGTGCCGAGACGGACCAGCGGCTGGACCTTCTTCATCGCAACATCCTCAAATACGGCACGATCTCGAACACGCTGTCCGGCGCAGTGCCGATGGAAGGGACGCTGACCCGGAAGGTCTGACATCATGGCTCACGACCACACCCAAGATCATCGCCCGCCCACGGACCTTGGCCCCGCGTTCCGCTGGGCCGTAGGCCTGAACACGGGCTACGTGATCGTGGAAGGTGCAGCGGGCTGGATCACCGGATCGCTGGCCCTGCTGGCGGATGCCGCGCACAACCTGACCGACGTAGCCGGTCTGCTGATCGCCTGGGGGGCAGCGGTGCTGGCCAAGCGAGCGGTGACGGCACGGCATACCTGGGGTCTGGGGCGGGCCACGATCCTTGCCGCGCTGTTCAACGCCATCGCCATTCTGGTGGGTGTCGGTGCGGTAACGTGGGAGGCGGTGCAGCGGCTTTCTGACCCAGTCGCCGTGCCCGGCCTGACGGTGATGTTGGTCGCGCTGGTCGGGATCGGGGTGAACACGGGCTCTGCGCTCTTGTTCATGTCTTCACGCAAGGGCGATCTGAACGCGAAGGGCGCGTTCCTGCACATGGCGGCAGATGCAGCGGTTTCGGGCGCGGTTGTTCTGGCGGCGGTGGGAATCATGGTCACTGGCTGGGATTGGCTTGACCCCGCCGTGGCCATCGCGGTCAGCCTGCTGATCGCCGTTACCGCCGCCGGATTATTCCGCGAGGCGCTGCACCTGAGCCTTGATGGTGTGCCGTTCGAGATTGATCGTGCTGCCATTGCAGACTGGCTGGAGAGACAGGATGGCGTGCAGGGCCTGCACGACCTGCACATCTGGCCGCTGTCCACGATGCGCACCGCGCTGGCTGTGCATCTGGTCTGGCAGGGGGCCGACCCCGACGCCTTCATCGACCGGGTGACCGATGCCTTGGCCGAGGCGCATGGCATCGCCAATGTCACGCTGCAACTAGAGCGCCGCCCCTGCGACAGGGCGGCTTGATTCTGTCGCGGTCGAAGGGTTCACCCGCTTCATCAGGGCCTCAGCGAATTCCTAGCGGTCGAAATATCGGCTGGGCCGTTCTCACCGCAACATCTTGAAATACTGGACCATCTCGAACACCCTGTCATGAGCCGTGCCGCTGGAGGGAAGCCTGCGCCGCAAGGTGTGACAGGTTCATTTGGGGGCAGGCATGGTCGGATGGCCGCGGATTGTATTGGCTGGCGCGATCGTTGGCATTGTTGGCGGGCTGATCGGGCTTGGCGGGGCAGAGTTCCGTCTTCCGCTCTTGATCGGCATGTTCGGATTTGCAGCCCTTGATGCGGTGATCCTGAACAAGGCGACCAGTCTGATCGTGGTGGCCACAGCGCTGCCGTTCCGGGCGGGGACCGTGCCCCTTGATCAGGTGCTGGCCGAATGGCCGATCATCCTGAACCTACTGGCGGGAAGCTTTCTTGGCGCATGGATCGGCGCGGGGCTGGCCGTGCGGATGAAGTCCCGTACCCTTTATCGAGTACTGGCCGGGCTTCTGGTGCTGATCGCGGCAGTCCTGGCGCTCAGCCACAGCATGAGCCTTGCGCCCGCTGCCCTTATCACCGGACCTGCGCAGATCGTCGCGGGCCTTGTCGCAGGGTTCGGCATCGGCATCGTGGCTTCACTGATGGGCGTCGCGGGGGGTGAATTGCTGATCCCCACGCTGGTCCTTCTGTTCGGGATCGACCTGAAACTCGCAGGCAGCCTGTCGCTGGCGATCAGCCTGCCCACCATGCTGGTCGGGTTCGCCCGATACAGTCGCGACGACAGCTTCACGGTTCTAGCGCGCAATCAGGGCTTCGTGCTGTTCATGGCCTTGGGGTCAGTGATCGGCGTCGCTATCGGCGGCCAGCTTCTGGGGATCGTGTCCGAGGTCGTGCTGCTGCCGGTGCTGGTCTCCATCCTGCTGGTATCCTCGGTCAAAGTATGGCGTCACGGCTGAGTCAGGTCGCGGCAGACAGATTCACACGCTTCATCAAGGCCTCGGCGGATTCCTTGCGTTCGGAATAGCGGTCCACAAGGTAGTCAGCCCGGTCGCGCGTCAGCAGGGTGAACTTCATCAGTTCCTCCATCACGTCCACGATCCGGTCATACAGGGACGACGGACGCATCCGCCCGTATTCGTCGAACTCCTGAAACGCCTTCGGGATCGAGGACTGGTTGGGGATCGTCAGCATCCGCATCCAGCGGCCAAGGACGCGCATCTGGTTCACCGCGTTGAAGCTCTGCGATCCGCCCGAGACTTGCATGATGGCCAGCGTCTTGCCCTGCGTCGGCCGCACCGCGCCGTCGGAGAGCGGGATCCAGTCGATCTGCGTCTTCATCAGCCCGGTCATGGCGCCGTGGCGCTCTGGCGACGACCAGACCATCCCCTCGCACCAGGATGCAAGATTGCGCAGCTCCCGCACCTTCGGGTGGGTCGCATCGACCCCGTCATCGACCAGCGGCAGGCCAGAGGGATTGAAGAAACGCACCTCGGCTCCAAGCCGGGTCAGGATCCTGGCCGCCTCCTCGGCTGCCAGCCTTGAAAAGCTGCGGGTGCGCAGCGAGCCGTATAAGATCAGGATCTTCGGAGGGTGGGCGGCGATTGGAGGAGATAAAAGCCGATTGCCGTCGATGCCGGGGAACAGTGCGTCGTCTATGTTGGGTGTATCGGTCATGAAGGAAACCTGTTGCGTGTGCGGTTAGAGAAGGCGACCAGCGTCAGCATCACCGGCACCTCGACCAGCACGCCCACGACCGTGGCGAGCGCGGCGCCCGAGTTCAGACCAAAGAGGCCGATGGCCACAGCCACCGCCAGTTCGAAGAAGTTCGACGTGCCGATCAGGGCGCAGGGGGCTGCCACCTTGTGGGGCAGCTTCCAAGCAAAGGCCCAGGCATAGCCGAGTGCGAAGATGCCATAGGACTGGATGATGATCGGCACGGCAATGAGCGCGATCAGCAGAGGCTGCGCGATGATCACTTGGCCCTGGAAGCCGAAGAGCAGCACAACGGTCAGCAAGAGGCCGAAGACCGAGGCGGGCTTGATCCGCGCCGTGAAGTCCGACACCGCCACTTCACCCCCGCGCGCCATCAAGGCTCGCCGTGTCAGTGCCCCGGCGATCAGCGGGATCACGATGTAGAGCACGACCGACAGGATCAGCGTCTCCCATGGCACCGAGATGTCGGTAACGCCCAACAAGAAGGCGACGATCGGCGCGAAGGCCACGACCATGATCAGGTCGTTCACGCTGACCTGCACCAGCGTGTAGTTCGGATCGCCCTTGGTCAGCCGCGACCAGACGAAGACCATCGCCGTGCAGGGCGCGGCACCCAGCAGGATAAGCCCCGCGATGTATTCCGGTGCCTTGGTCGGATCGATCAGCCCCGCGAACAGGTGGTTGAAGAACAGCACCGCCAGCGCGGCCATCGTAAAGGGCTTGATCAGCCAGTTGATGACCAGCGTGATGATGAGGCCCTTCGGTCGCCGCCCCACATCCTTCAGCGAACCGAAGTCGATGGCGATCATCATCGGATAGACCATTGCCCAGATCAGCACGGCCACGACCAAATTGACCGAGGCATATTCCAGCCCTGCGAGCGCAGTGAACAGGCCGGGCATAAGGTTGCCAAGCACAAGCCCCACAAGGATGCAAAGGGCGACCCAGAGGGTCAGCCAGCGTTCGAACAGGCTCATGCAGATTTCTTCTTTCCAGGAATGCAGCAGGCCCCTTCGGGCGGAGGGGTGAGACCCATGATCAAATCGGCGAGCGGTGCCAATGACGCCGGGTTCAGCGCATAGCAAATCCGGGGTCCGTCGATCTCGCCAGTGATCACGCCCGCGGACTTGAGGATACGGAGGTGTTCCGACACTGTTGACTGAGCAAGGCCGACTGCGCCCACGATATCGCCTCCGATGCAGCCTGGCGTGGCCTGAAGCAATCGTAGGATCCGGATCCGCGCCGGATGTGCGAGGGCCTTTGCCAAGGCGGCCGTCGTTGTCTCGTCCGTTGCCATCTGCGCGCTTTCCAAACCGCTAAGATTCCGTATATCGTCGATTTACGATTTCATCCGCCATTGGACAAGCAAGTTTGTGGCGCTTGAGATCGTAGGCGGCGCGCGGGAGACGCGCCCCGGGAGGAAAAGGATGAAAAGCAGGCGTCGCGCTTTGCTGATGGGGCTGGCGGCCGCGGCCGCGCCCTTCGTCGTGACTCGAGGCTGGGCCCAGGGCCCGGCACCCTTCAGATTTGCTCTGACGCCAGTCTTTCTCGACAACGACGCGGCAGTCATTTCTGCCCTTCGCGCTGCTTTGGCCGAAGGCATGGGCCAAGACATCGAGCTCGTCCAGAGACGGACGTATCAGGATCTCGGGCGCGCTTCTCGACGGCTCCGTGGATGCCGCCTGGACATGCGGCTATCCCTATCTTCAGCACAAGACCGAACTTTCGCTGCTCGGCGTACCCGTCTGGCGAGGGCAGCCGCTTTACCAGTCCTATCTCATCGTCGCCCAGGATGATCCCGCGACCGCGCTATCGGACCTGCGTGGCGGCGCTCACGCCTTTTCGGACCCCGACAGCAACTCCGGTTTCCTCGTCACTGCGTCTGACCTCGCGCGGGATGGCCAAACCCCGGACCAGTTCTTTTCACGCGTCATCTTCACCTATGGCCACCGCAACGTGGTCCGGTCGGTGGCAGGCGGCCTGACGCGATCAGGCAGCGTGGATGGTTACGTCTGGGAGGCACTCAGTTCCGCGGAACCGGATCTGACAGCACGGACAAAGGTCATTGTGCGCTCGGAGTGGTTGGGCTTCCCCCCTATGGTTGCCCGGGCAGATCGCATGGATGAGCCATCTGTGATGGCCTGCAAGGCAGCGCTACTGGGTCTTTCGGCCACAGCGCAGGGGACGGAGGCACTCAAACTCTTGAGCCTGGATGCGATCGAGCCGGGGGAGGACGCCCTCTTCGACGGGATCGCCGCCCGCATTGCTGTCTTGTCGGGCGGATGAGACCTTTGCCGCGCTTTCGCAACTTGCCCGTGACCCTGCGTGTGCCGCTGGTGATGGCGGGCCTGATGATCCTGCTTGGATTTCTGGCCAGCCAGAGTGTCCTGTCGGCCTTGGGCAAGGTACAGGACGCCCGCCTGTCCGAAACCGCGCGGCTGCATGTCGAAGGCTTGTCCGTCGCTCTTGGCCCATCTGTACTTCGGCAGGATGTCTGGGAGGTCTACGACATTCTGGACCGAGCCCGCTCAGCCTACGATGGACAGAGATTGCTCCTGTCGATCGTCGCCGACGAACGCGGGCGCATCCTCGCCGCTACGGACCCGCGTCGCGCGCCTGTGGGCGAAGCCGTCGCAGAGTTCGAGGAGGGCGCCGCGCCACCTGATGCCGTTCGCATGACCGGTGACCCTGTGCTGCGGGTCGCGGCACCGCTGCTTTTTCAGGGCCGTCAGATCGGTCAGATCGTGACCGAACTGGATGTGACCGATCTTCTCGCCGAGCGCCGGAATGTCTCGATGTGGCTCTTGTTCGGAAATGCGGCGGCCACGGCGCTCCTCGCCTTCGGTGGCTGGCTGGCCGTTGCGCGAATCCTTCGACCCGTCGGCGCTTTGGTATCGGCCATGGACGAGTCCAAGGGCGCGCCGAGGCCTATCGCTGAGTCAGATATTCCGCGTGGCGACCCGGGGCTGTCACGGCTGATCTCCAGCTACAACCGCATGACAACGGCTGTCGAAAGCCGCGCCGAGGCCGAGCGTCGGCTTGCCGAGCGCGAACGATTTGTCAGCCTAGGAAGGCTGTCCTCATCGCTTGCACATGAGGTAAACAACCCCTTGGGCGGTCTGCTCAATGCGACCGACACCATCCTCTCCTATTCAGACCGGCCCGAAGTCGTGCGGCAATCGGCAGAGCTGATGCAGCGAGGCCTCTCGCATCTACGGGATGTGACCCGGGCCATTCTGGATGAAAACCGCCTTGACCGCGTTGGCCGCACCGTCCACATCCTCGTCCGCCGCATCGCCCGGTTGCAGATAGGCCCAAACCAGATACCCAATCAGCCCTGCAAGAAGAATAAACCCGGTCAGCCGCCCCATCTGCCCGGTCATAAAGATCGGGACCAGCACCGCGGCGGCAGCGATCATCACAGCGGTATCGCGCTTCAGCGTGGCCCCCGAAACACGGATCGGCCAAACAAGGCAGGTCAGCCCACCGATCAGGAGGATGTTGGCGATGTTTGATCCGACTATATTGCCGATGGCGATGGCCGGCACATCAGCCAAGGCCGCCTGCACCGACACTAGCAGCTCTGGCGTTGATGTGCCAAAGCCGACGACCGTCAGGCCGATCAGCAGGGACGACATGCCCAGCCGCTTCGCAATCCCAACGCTGCCGCGAACCAAAGCTTCGCCGCCGAAAAAGAGGCCGATCAATCCGACTATGATGAAGATGTAATCCAAGACGATGTCGCTTTCCTAAGATCCGCCAGCGTGATCCCTGAGCGTTAGGCATTATGGAACATACTCCATCGGTTTCATCGCAGGCTTTAGGGGATAATAACACTCAAAGGGCGCAGGTAATGTAGCCCTGCACCCCTTGTATGACATCGCAATCTACTTAGGCAGATCTTAAGTTCTGACTCAATGGGCCTGCTAATAGGACATTCTCTAGAAAATAGTCCTACCGGGGCGCGCCAATTGGCTGGATATAGGTCACGATCGAGTTTGAGGGCAGTTCCAACGCCTCTGCGATGGCCTGCCGGTTGGCTGCGCCACCAATCAGGCAGGTGCCCAGGGCTTCGGCAACGCAGGCCAGATAGACATTTTGCGCTGCGACTGCTGCATTGACATGCGCACCCACAGCCAGAGCCTGATCGTCAGCACCTTCTGCGGCTGCGCGCAACTTTTCGCCGTCCGAGACGTAAATCAGCAGGGCGGGTGCACGCGATACAAAGGCGCTGTCCGAGGAAATCGCCCGGATATCCGTATCGCTTACCTTGTCCAGGGTGTTCGTCTCATGGGCATGTCTGAACAGCCCCTCGGCGGTCGCGAGGTAGATCACTGTATCATGCGCCGACCGCCAGGAAGGCGCGGTCTGGCCGCCGCTGTCCGGTCGGTTCACGCCGTTTGCTGCCCAAAGCAGCCGCAACAGGGCATCCTGCGCCACAGGGGCCGAGCCGAAACGTCGCACGGATTGGCGGCCCTCAAGCGCTGCTTGAAGTGTCACATCCCCGATGGCGGCGGATGCTGGAACGACGGTGGCGGCCAGCGCCACTGGGGCTGCGGCGGATGTCGCCAGAAAGCGACGGCGGTTCAGGTCATTCATGGCTTTCTCTCCTCTTTGAAACTGTTCAGCGCCACTGCAGTGACAGCGCACGCAGCACATCGGTACGGCTGACCTGTCCGAGTAGCCTGCCTTCTTCGACCACCGGGAAGCGGCGGAAGGCGGACTTGACGAACCGCTCCGCGGCAGAAACGAGATCCAGATTTGCGTCAAAGACCTCAAGTTCAGTCGACATCAGATCGGCAACCGTGCCGCCCCATTCTTTGTAATAGGCGGCGGAAAGCGCAGCTTTCAGACCATCGCGCTTTGAGAGTACCCCCACGAGATTGCCTTCGTCGTCCAGGACGCAGGCGCCGGAAACTCCGGCATCGAGCAGGGTCGTGATTGCACGGATGATCTCAGTCTCCGGGCTCAGGGTCACCAGGTCGGTCACCATGTAATCCCTGACGCGGGCGATCGTGTCACTCATGCTTGTCCCCCTTTCTTTTTCGGGCAGGCGTGACAGGCGTTCTGACAGGCAAGCCCGCCGCACGATCCCTTGATCGGCGTACGCCGGAACATGACGCCCAAGCTCAGCCCCAACATGGCAAGAGCAAAGATCAGCAATGTGAACACCAGTGTCTGCATCGCCGGCTCCTATCATATCAGACGTGCGGCGAATGCCGCGTTATGGCGTGCGCGTAACCCATTGCCGTCGCGGATCAGGAAAAGCGCCCCAAGGTTCTGGGCCTCTGCAAAGGCGATCCCTTGGTTTTCGCCCATCACCATCAGCGCGGTCGCCATCGCATCGGCGCGCATCGCATCGGGGGCAATGACGGAAACCGAGGCGATGCCGTTCGACACCGGTTGCCCGGTGGCAGGGTCAATCACATGCGACCAGCGCCGCCCGCCATGATCGAACCCGTTGATGGCATCGCCCGAGGTCGCCACGGCATTTGAGGACAGGCGGATGCGGCTATGCACACTGCCCGTCAGCGGATTGAGGATACCAACGGGCCAATTGCCATAGGCACGGATTTCGCCGCCGATTTCGACGATGAAATCATCTGTTTCCTGCGCCAGTATGTCCGTCAGTTTGTCCACTGCAAAGCCTTTAGCGATGCCGCAAAGATCAAGCGTTACCGGCGCGTCGGCTGTCAGCTGGCCCCCCTCGCAGCGGATGGCCTGCCACGCGCCTGCGCGGAATGTGCCCCGGATTGGGCCAAAGCCATAGCGATGCACGGCGGGACCCACGCTGGGGTCGCAGGCTCCGCCGCTCGTAGCAGCCACCGCTAGTGCGGCCCGCGTCACATGTTCGAAATCCACAGAAACCGAAATCGTCCGTAATCCGGTATTGAAGCGTGACAGGACGCTATCCGGGAGAAAGGGGCTCATCTCGGTATCTATGGCGGTAAGAGCGGTGCGAATGCGGTCGGTAATGGCAACCGGATCGCGTAGCACTGCAGAAATGACGGTCCAGGTGGTGCCGAATGCACGCCCCGAAAGACGGGTTCGGCTGCCTGCGAATGCCGGCAGCGGCAGGCCAGCAAGGGCGATCCCGAACAATACGCTGCGGCGGGTCGGTCGCATCGGCTCAGATCCCGAAATCGTCATTGTGAATGTCCTCCGGTTCGACACCGCAATCGTCCAGCACGGCTCGCACCGCTTGGATCATCAGGGGAGGGCCGCAAAGATAGTATTCGCAATCCTCGGGGGCAGAGTGATCCTTCAGATAACTGACATAGGCCACGTCATGCACGAATCCGGTGGCGCCTTGCCAGTCGTCACCTCTTGCGGGTTGCGACAGTGCGGGCGTCCAGCGGAAATTCGGATGTTGCCGGGCGAGTTCTTCGAATTCATCGGCATAGAACAGCTCTGCCTTTGAGCGAGCCCCATACCAGAAGCTGATCTGACGCCCGGTCCCGGCGCTAAGCTGTTCATGGATCATCGCCCGCAATGGTGCCATGCCGACGCCGCCGCCGATAAAGACCATCTCTTTTTCCGTGTCTTGCACGCGGAATTCGCCGTAGGGACCAGCGATTTCGACCACATCCCCCGGCTTCAAACCGAACAGCCATGACGAAACAATCCCGGGCGGCACATCTGGATTTCCGGGTGGCGGCGTCGCCAGCCGGATGTTCAGTACGACCAAACCCTCGTCCTGCGGACGTGAGGCGACCGAATAGGCGCGCGAGACCGGCGCTGCGGACTGTGCCACAAGATCAAGGATGCCCAGCCGTTCCCATTCCTCACGGAACGCTGCGGGCTGGTTGATATCGGAATAGGCGCGACGATAGGTAGGGGCGGTCACCTGAACGAAGTTTCCCGCTTGGAAATCGAATGAGGCACCTTCGGGCAGAGCCAGGGCGATTTCGCGGATCAGGGGCGTCAGACTGGTAATGCTAGTTACGCGGCAGATATGGCTGACCGAACCCAGCACGTCCTCGGGTACGTTTACGGCCATATCTCCGCGCACCGTAACCTGACAAGCCAGCCGCACGCCTGCTCGCAGATCTGCAGGGGAAAGCCGCGCAGTCTCGGTCGCCAGCGGCCCCTGCGTGCCGGTGACGCCCGAGACCCGGCATAGGCCACAGGTGCCCTGTCCGGCACAGCCAGATGGGACAGGCACGCCGGCCCCGTTCAGCAGGTCTAGCAGTTTCTCGTTACTTTGCCCGTCGATCCGGCGCTGGCCGTTCAAGGTGAGCACCACTGGGCGTGAGGGCAGCAGCTGGGCGCGGGCTTTCTGTAAGGCCCAGGCCAGCAGGATGGTCAGCCCGGTCAGAAATATCAGGGCGAACAGGATCTCGGTCATGGCAGACTGACCCCCACGAATGCGGAAAAGCCCATCGACATGATCCCGGCGACTATGAAGGCGGCGCCAAGCCCTTCGAGCCCACGCGGCATATCAGCATAGCGCAGCCGCTCGCGAATGGCGGCAAATGCGGTGATCGCCAGCGCCCAACCAATGCCGGTGCCGATACCGTACACCGTGCTTTGCGCCAGATCGTAGTCACGCTCGACCATGAAAAGACTACCGCCAATGATCGCGCAGTTGATGGCCAGCAGCGGTAGATAGATCCCCATGGCGGCATGCAGCGCGGGCGCATAACGGTCCAGAACCATTTCCAGCACCTGTACCATAGCGGCGACGATGCCCAGAAAGGTAATCAGTCGCAGGAAGTTCAGATCGAGATCGCCAAATCCGACCCATGCCAGCGCGCCGGGTGCCAGTACCCACGCGTAAAGCAGGTGATTGAGAGGCACCGACAGACCCTGCACCACGATCAGCGAGATGCCGACGCCAAAGGCAGTCTTCACCTGCCGTGACACCGCAAGAAAGGTGCACATGCCTAGGAAGAACGATAGTGCGAGGTTTTCCTCAAAAATGGAACGCTGGAAGAGGTCGATCATGACGATGCCTCCGATCCGGTATCGCGTGGGGCGAAATCAGGTTTTTCGGCCAGTCGCCCGCGCCAGCTGCGCAGGGCCCAGACCAGGAGGCCAAGTATGATGAACGCCGAAGGGGCCAGCAGCATTAGTCGCAGCGGCACGAACCAGCCGCCCTGCGCCTGAGTGATCAGGATCTGTATGCCGAACAGGCTGCCTGCGCCGAACAGCTCGCGGATGAAGGCCACGCTCATCAGCACGAGCGAATAACCAAGCCCATTGCCAAGCGCGTCGATCATCGAGGGCAACGGCGGGTTATGCATAGCATAGGCCTCTGTCCGACCCAGAACTATGCAGTTGGTCGCGATCAGCGACACGAAAACCGTCAGCCGCTGGCTCATGTCATGGGCGAATCCCTGCAACAGCAGATCGGCCAATATCACCAGTGTTGCGATGATCGTCAGTTGCACGATGATCCGGATCTGGTTCGGAATATGGCTGCGCAGGGCCGAGATGAGGCCCGCCGCCAGAGTCACCACCACGGTCAACGCGACCGACATGGTCAGCGCCGTCGCCATCGAGGTCGTCACCGCCAGCGCCGAGCAGATGCCGAGGATATGGACGGCGACCGGATTCTTGTCGATCAGCGGATCGGTCAGTTGCTTCACAGCCCGGCCTCCCCTTTGCGCAGATTGTCCATGAAGGGACCGAAACCATCGGGGCCCAGCCAGAAATGCACCATGTCGATGGTGCCGTAGCTGGTGACGGAGGCCCCCGAGATCATTTCGACCTCAAAATCCCCGGATGCACCTGAAACTGTGTCGATCTGGATCACGTCCCCCTCGAAAATGCGACGCCCGGTCCAGCCGTTGCGAAACTCGGCCTCGGTCACGCGCGATCCCAAGCCCGGGGTCTCGCCCTGTTCATAGACCGTGAAAGCGGCGACGGTGTTCAGGTCGCCCTCCAGCGCCAGATAGGCGCGGATGGTGGATTGATAGCCCGCACCGCGCACCGGCAGAACCAGAAGCCGGATTTCGTCCCCCTCGCGCACCAGCCAGATTAGCGATTCATTCTCGCGCCGGCTGATCGCGGCAAGATCGGCCGCCGGAGGCAGCGCGGTGCTGCGATCAGGATCTGCTGCCGCTGCGGTTTGGTCGAAATCGGTGGGGTCTGTCTGCGAAATCCGACCCGTTGCCAGATCGACGATCAGGGTTTCGATCCCGCCACCATCGAGCAGATCGGAGATACCTGGTACGCTTTCCAGCATTGCCGCCATCTGACCGGCGCGCGCAGCGAGGCGGTTTTCTTCGATCAGCGGGCGCAAGGTGACGGCGGTCCCGGCAACGATCAAGGCACAGATGGCGGCGACCAGCGCCGCCATGCCGATGGATTTCACCGGATCGCTGTTGGGACGGGCCAGGAAGCGTTGGAAAGCCTTAGCCATTGCGCAGCCTCCGAGCACGGTGATGCATCCATGCGGAATGGATTACGATTGCGATATGGTCCAGCAGCGGCGCAAATATCTGCGCCAGCAATGTGGCAAAAACCACTGCGCCAAAGACAGGACCGGAGGCCGCGAACAAGGCGGTCAACCCACCAGCCAGCACTCCATATGCCAGGCGGCCTAGGGATGTCGCACCCGATACAGCCGGATCGGCGGTCAGGAAGAGCAGCGCCAGCAGCAACGTGCCCGTGATCAACATGGTCATCTGCTCCGGCGCGATCAGCGCGCTGACTCCGGCAAGCCCGGCTGCAAAACCGGCCAACACTGTGAGGCGCGCCTGCCCTGTGATCACCAGCAAAGCCAAGGCAGGCAGGATGGCGATCAGCGGCAGATCCGGGCCTTGACGCCAGGGCTGATCGGCAAAGGAAAAGGCCATGAAGGCGAATGTCAGCGCCACTGGCTGCACGAAGTTGCGGCCTCTCCCGCCAAAGATCGCCTCACCCAGCACCATGCCGAAACTGACGCCCAAGGCCAATTGCCAGAAGGGTACGCCCATGGGCGCAAACAGGGCGACCAGCAGGGCTGCGACAGCACCGTGCAACCCCATCCCTTGGCGTCTGACCTGCGCGAACAGAGCCTGCCAGCCAAAGATCAGTACCGCGCAGAACAGCAGCCGCGATGCGACCCAATGGTCCTGCGACCATAGCCAGGCAAGAGGCGGCAGCAGGGCGAGGATAGCCGCAAGATCATCCCTCAGCAGTCCCGGCCTCATATCGTAGCCTCCAACTCATGAAGGGTCTGGCGCAGCAGAACGCGGTAATCGGGGTGCCCTCGCAGGCGGGCATTCAATGCCATGAGGTCCTCCTCGATCAGGCCAAGAACACCCAGATCTCGCGCCGCTGTGAGATCTCCCGAGGCGAGTGCGCGTAAAAGCGGAACCGCGAGTATCCCCGGGGGCATCGTAACCTCGTCCCATGGGTTTGGGATGAGGGCGGCTATGCGCGGCGCCGTCAGCCGCATGAACCAGCCCTTTCGGTGATCGGCCCTTTCGTGCGGGACGGCTGAGATCTGACGGATGCCTGGCCGCAGAAAGGTGGCCGGGCTGCCATTTTCTCCGCCCGCCAGCAGGCGTAGGGTTGTATCCTTCAGCCTTCCAGCGGCAAGATCATGCAGGCGCGCACCGATCGGGGCGGCAATCAGGCCGGGACGGGCCATTGCGGACCCGGTAAGCGCGACGATGCGGCGCGGCCAGATCGTTCCGGTCTTCAGTAGATGGCCAAGCGCCGCGACCTCTTGCCAGTGGATCTGCCAGACCATCCCACCATGGGCGACCGGATGCAGGGTATGGATATGCGCCGAGGCCAGACCTCCGCGGAATGGGTGGGTGCGGATGCCTAAGACTTCTGGCAGGGCTAGATCGGGGGGATGGCAGAGGTTGACCGGCCCATCTGAAAGCATCGTCAAAGCACTCAGCCCGCGCGTGAACCAATCCATGAGATCAGGCAGGATCGCCGCAGGATCAGGCATGCCCGGAGCGCCCTCTGTCAACGTGACGAACAGGGCCTCGGGCTGTGTCGATGGATCGGGGATCCGCCCGAAAGGGCGCGTTCGCAACGCGGTCCAGAGCCCCGAGGCGATCATGAGATCAATCAGCTGCGCGCGATCCGCGACATCTGTCGTGAACTGCCGCACGGCATCGCCCTCGGGAAGGATTTCCAGCTCAGAAAGGCTGCGACGAGCGCCAAGTTCAAGCTTTGATACCCGCCCGGCTGCAGGGGCGATTGCGGTGATCCATGACCGCTTGCGATCACGAAAGAGGATATCGCCCGCGGCAACTTTCTGGTTCGCTTTGACCATCAGCGCGGGCCTTAGCTGTTGCAGATCGGATCCCGTGATACCGAGAGGACTATCCGAAGATACGTTTTCGACCAGACCGCCAGTCAGTCTCGGGCACCAAGCCCCTATCATGGGGATCATTCAGTCTCCGATCCGTGTGCGTAGGGCAGCAGATTCTCCGCCAATCTCAGACTATACTCCATGGTATGTTCCAGCTTTGATTCAGGTCAAGTTTGCTAAGTCGACGTTTTTTGGCCTCCTGACAGAATTCTGATTGATGAAATCATTACCTAATCAATGGGTCCTAACCATAGGCCGCCGATCGCAGCGATAGTTCGCAGTGAACACGACAAGGAGACTTTTGGCGCAACGGTCGCGGACAGATCAGGAGAAGCAGATGTGCACCACGAACAATCGAGCTCGCGGCGTTGACTTGGCCTTACCGCGAACACCATGCGGGCTCGTAGCATCTGATAGCCACGCATCGCTCATTTGCTTTTCCGCAGGCTTCAGAGCTCAATGCGACCTCTCTTTCCCCCCGAAAGGAAGGAAAATCTAATGCTCTCGCCAGAATTCTGCAGGTGTTCGGGTCATCCCAACCTTCTGTATTCGGCCCGGCCCGCTTCGCAGCGGGCCAAGGGGTGTCAGGCCCGCACGACCAAGACGGGGATTGCGGAACGGGTGACAACCTCGGTTGCCTGACTGCCAAGTAGCATCCGCTTCAGCCCGCGCCGCCCGTGAGAGCCCATACAGATGAGATCGCAACCGAGTGCCTCGGCGCGCTCTAAGATAGTATCAGCAGGCGTGGCATCAGGCACATGCAGGGCGGTTGCAGAAACGCCCGCATGTCTCGCACGCTCTGCGGCGGCCTCAAGGATCCGCTCTGCCGTTTCGCGCTGCGCCTGATCATAGCCCTCGAGAACCGCCGCTGGCGTGTATGCCCCGGCCCCCATCGCCGCTGCTGCAATCGGGAAGGGCGGCGTCACAGTCAGGATCGTCACCGCAGCGCCGATGCTGGATGCAAGTGCAATGCCATGCTCAAGGCCGAGGCCCGCGTTCTCAGAGCCATCGGTGGTGATAAGGATGTGGTTATACATGAGAAACCTCTTGAGGTTGGGAGGAGGGATGCGAGGGCGCTTTTCGCGCCGCACCGAGATCATTGCGGATCGGATCAGCAAGGAGCCGTAAGCCGTTTAGGACCACGAGAACGGTGCCCCCCTCATGACCGATGACGGCAAGCGGCAAGGGTAGGTCGAAGAAGAGCGCTGAGATCATCAAAAGCACCATCATCGCCAGAGCAAAGCCAAGGTTCTGCCGGATGATCCGGCGTGTGCGCAAAGCGAGCTTCCGCGCGGCGGCAAGGCGCGTCATGTCCTCGGACAGCAGGGCGACATCCGCGGCCTGCAGCGCCACCTCGCTGCCCGCGACCCCCATAGCGACGCCGACATCCGCCCGGGCAAGGGCTGCGGCATCGTTCACCCCGTCGCCGACGAAGGCCGTTCGGCCTTTTTCCGCAAGCGCGGCAACCAGCCTCACTTTGTCCTCAGGCAAGAGCTCGGCGTTGATTTCCGCATCTGAAAAGCCAAGCTCCCGTCCGATCCGCTCGGCGACCGGGCGGCGATCCCCGGTCATCAGGGCCAGATGCGCCACCCCCGCCGCACGCAGTTGCGAAAGCCCGGCGGCAGAGCTTGGCCGCGGGCGGTCTGCCACCGTAACACCACCGATCAGCTGCGCGCCGCGGCCGATCCAGGTGACGGTTTGGGCAGAGGCCTTCAGCCGCTGAGCCCCGGCGGTATCGGCACGTGCCCCCATCCGCTCCAGCATCCGCTGGTTTCCGGCCCAGATCGGCCCCTCTTCGTCGATCCCGGTGATGCCTTCACTCGGATGGGTCACCACATCCCGAATGGCGGCGGGGGCAAGCCCCTCGGCCTCTGCCCGGCGCCGGATCGCGGCGGCGATCGGATGCTCGGACTGCGCCTCCAAACCCGAGAGCAGCGCCAGCATGCGCCCCTCGGGGGTCTCTGAGGTGAGGTCGGTGACCTCTGCAACTCCGGTGGTCAGGGTGCCGGTTTTGTCAAAGGAAAAGCTCTTCACTTCTGCCAAGGCTTCAAGCGCCGCGCCACCTTTGAACAACACGCCGCCCCGTGCCGCAGCCGCCAGCGCCGACAGCATGGCGGCGGGCACCGAGATCACCACGGCGCAAGGGCTTGCTGCCACCAACAGCACCGCAGCGCGGTAGAGGGCGTCGGAGGCGGAAGCCCCCATCCCCCAGAGAACAACAAACGCCAGCGTGGCCCCCAAAAGCACGGCCACGGTGTAGCGCTGCCCGAACCAGGCGCTGAAGGTCTCGGACGGCGCGCGGGCGGCTTGGGCCTCGGTCACCATGTCGATCATCCGCGCCACGGTGCTGCTTTCGACGGTGGCGCTTGCGCGCATGGTCAGCACGGAATTGAGGTTGACCGTCGCCTCGAAAAGCTTCGCGCCGGGCGCCTTCGAGACGGGCATCGACTCTCCGGTGATCGTCGCCTCGTCGACCGTGCCTTCGCCGGTGACAAGCACGCCATCCACGGGCACGCGCGAGCCCGGACGCAGGACAAGCAAATCCCCCTCGCGAAGCGCCACGACGGGGATTTCCTCTGTCGCGCCCGTGGCGCTCAGCCGCAGCGCAGTCTCGGGGCGCAGCGCCATCAGCGCCTCGATCGCGCGGCGGGCGCGGCCCATAGCGCGATGCTCCAGCGTGCCCGAAATACTGAAGAGCGTGAGGAGAACCGCCCCCTCCAGCGGGGCGCCGACGGCAAGCGCGGCCAAAGCCGCGATGATCATCAACAGGTCGATGTCGAGCACGCGGTCCTTGAAAAGTGCACCAAGCGCGCGCAGCCCCGTCGGAAGCCCGGCCGCAAGATAGACAAGTGCAAGCCCTGCCGTGAGCCAGATCCCCGGCAGCACGAAGGTGCCGAAGAAGGCGGCCGCCATGCCGAAACTCGCCGCGAGCGTGAGGGGAAGCATGAGGCGTTCTTCAAGACTTACAGGGGCGGTGCTGGGCATAGGAAGCTTCCTGTGTTGACACGCATGCGGCGGGTTCGGCGCATGAGGAGCCGATCATTCATTCCGTCCAACGTCGGCTATGACCCAGATCAATTGCAATGATCCGGTTCACCCTACATTGTTACCGGAAGTTTAAGGAAGTCGATTGCCTCGTCAGCGTTTCGATCCATCGAGCGCGGATGAGCGGTGAAGCCTTGGCGCGGCCTGGAACCTACAGGGTCAGATCGACAGTATGAAATTGGAGCGGGACGGCCATGACCTATCAGTCAGCCCATGAAGAAGTGCATTTCGTCAACCGCAGCGGTTGGTTGCGGGCCGCGGTGCTCGGCGCCAACGATGGGATCGTCTCGATCTCGGCGCTCATCGTGGGCGTGGCGGTCGCCAATCCTTCCGCAGAGGCGGTGTTGATTGCAGGCGCCGCGGGATTGGCCGCCGGGGCGATGTCGATGGCGGCGGGGGAATATGTCTCGGTCAGCTCACAATCGGATATTGAAGGTGCTGACATCGCCCGTGAGGCGCAGGCTCTGCGCGAGACACCCGCGGAGGAGGAGGCGGAACTGGCTTCTATCTGGGAGAGCCGAGGGCTCTCGACCGCGACGGCAGCGCTTGTCGCGCGCGAGTTGACCGAAGCTGACGCGCTTGGTGCCCATGTGCGCGATGAACTCGGCCTCTCTGAGGTGCATAGCGCCAATCCCTTACAGGCTGCCTTTGCCTCTGGGCTCACGTTCACTTTGGCCGGGGCTGTGCCGATGGTCGCTGCGCTCGTCTCACCCGCAGAAACTGTCGCCGTCGTGGTTACTGTGACAACGCTGCTGGCACTTGCCGTTCTCGGGGCTCTCGGGGCTTGGGCCGGCGGAGCCAAGTTGTTGCGACCAACACTGCGTGTGGTCTTCTGGGGCGGTGCCGCGATGGCAGTGACCGCCGCTATCGGGAAACTCTTTGGGGTCGCGGTCTAGGTGTTTGATCCCACGGTTTGATGGTGCGATCCTTTCTCTGGAATGGAAGGATGCCCTATGGGACAAATTCGTCATGGCAGCGCCACGACCACGCACGCCGTCAGAGCAGCAATACAGCGATCGCAAGCTTCGCTCGCGCAGTTGAGCCGTGAGCTGGGTATCAATCCCAAGACCGTTGCGAAGTGGCGCAAGCGCGCGACGGTCGAGGATATGAAGACCGGGCCGTCGGAGCCGCGTTCGACGATCCTGACGGAGGCCGAGGAGGCGGCCGTCGTTGCTTTTCGGCGCCATACGCTGCTGCCGCTGGACGACTGCCTTTATGCCCTGCAGCCGTCCATCCCGCACCTGACACGCTCGGCGCTGCATCGGTGCCTTCAGCGCCACGGCATCTCTCGACTGCCCGAAGTGGATGGCGACAAACCGAAACGGTCGAAGTTCAAGCGCTATCCTATCGGCTTCTTTCACATCGATATTGCCGAGATGCAGACCGCCGAAGGGAAGCTCTATCTCTTTGTCGCAATTGACAGAACCAGCAAGTTTGCCTTCATTCGCCTCGTCCAAAAGGCAGGGAAGATGGCTGCAGCCCAGTTTCTGCGCGACCTGATCGCAGCTGCGCCATACCCGATCCACACGGTGTTAACCGACAATGGAGTGCAGTGTCCGCCATCAGCACCCTTGGAACAGTTTGGCGTGATTGCTTAGCGGAGGGTTTGCGGCTCATCTTTATCCCAGTTGGAGTTGAAGATGATGAAGAGCCGAAGGGCCGCGCCAGCGAAACCCGTGACGATCAAGGCCCCTGCCCAGCAAGTCGTGAAGGACATCCGGCGTGCGACGCGCAAGTTGCATTCTTCTGAGGAGAAGATCCGGATCGTGCTGTCCGGCCTTCGTGGCGAAGACAGCATTGCCGATTTGTGCCGCAAGGAAGGGCTCGCCCAAAGCCTGTATTACAGTTGGTCGAAGGAATTCCTCGAGGCCGGCAAGAAGCGGCTGGCCGGTGATACGGCCCGCCAGGCGAATACAGGCGAGGTGAAGGATCTACGCGCCGAGGCTTTGGCACTGAAGGAACTTGTGGCCGATCTCAGCCTTGAAAACCGTCTGCTCAAAAAAACATGACCGGGGCTGGGGGAGACCCAGAATGAGATACCCCGCCGCTGAAAAGCTCGAAATCATCCGGCTGGTGGAGCAGTCGCATCTGTCAGTCAGGCGCACCCTGGCCAAGATCGGCATCCCACCCACCACGTTTTACCGGTGGTATGACCGCTTCGTCGAACATGGGCCCGAGGGGTTGGAGGACAGGCCTTCTTCCCCTTCCCGGGTCTGGAACCGCATCCCCGATGCGGTGCGGGATCGGATCTTGGCGCTGGCGTTTGAGGAGCCCGAGCTGTCGCCGCGCGAACTGGCGGTCCGGTTCACTGACACAGAAAAGTATTTTGTCTCAGAGGCTTCTGTCTACCGGCTGCTCAAATCGCACGACCTCATCACCAGCCCGGCCTACATCGTCATCAGGGCGGCCGATGAGTTCAAAGACAAGACCACGGCGCCAAACCAGATGTGGCAGACTGACTTCACCTATCTGAAAGTCATAGGCTGGGGCTGGTTTTACCTGTCCACGATCCTCGACGACTACTCCCGCTATGTCATCGGCTGGAAGCTCTGCGGCAACATGCGGGCCGAGGATGTCACCGACACGCTCGACATCGCTTTGGCAGCGTCAGGCTGCGACAGTGCCAAGGTTGTGCACAAACCCAGGCTGCTCAGCGATAATGGCTCGTCTTACATCGCTGCCGATCTGGCAGAATATCTCGAAGACAAAGGCATGAAGCACATTCGCGGCGCACCAATGCACCCCCAGACACAGGGAAAGATCGAAAGATGGCACCAGACCCTGAAGAACCGCATCTTGCTGGAAAACTACTTCCTCGAGGGCGAACTCGAAGCAGCCATCGCCGCCTTCATCGATCACTACAACAACCATCGCTACCACGAGAGCATCAGCAACCTAACCCCGGCTGACGTCTACTTTGGTCGCGGTGAAACCATCCTAGCTGAAAGGAGACGCATCAAACAGCAGACCATCCAAAACCGCCGCTTGAACCACCAGCGTCAAGCAGCATAGCCTGAAACCGATGAGCCCACGCCATCCGCTACAAAATCACCGCAGCTGTTCCAAATCATCCGACGACGGACAGCCGGCAGGCGGAACTGATTCTTTTGCTCGTGCAACGACTGCAATCGTAGGCTACTCTCTTGCCTATCACAGATAAGCATATCGACCATATGATTGTTAATTATAAGCACCACCGGCTCAGTTCCGGGTGATAATTACCGCACCACTGACGGAGTACGGTAGTCCAGTCTGCGGCAGTGTCAATGAAGCATCTGGCGGCGAGGCTTATGAGACGGAAATTATGGAGAATTTATATAAATGACACAGGCATGAACAAGCTACGCGTTGATTTTTTAAGTGGAGCCATGACATATCGATTGAAATATGGCGGCGGTCGCCGTCAGGCGTTGGGCCGTGCACTTGGCTTTAATGGTCGCGAAAAGATGAACGTCATTGACGCGACGGCAGGATTGGGTCGGGATGCCTTTGTCATGGCTGCGCTCGGGGCCAGTGTCACTCTTATTGAACGTTCGGAGCAGATGCAGGCCATGCTCCACGAAGGGATTGAGCAATGCCGCCGTGTTGGCGGTGAATATGCTGAGATTGCCGAGCGTATGACGCTTCTTTGTGGTGATGCAATGGATCTGCTGCCTCAGCTTTCGCCGGATGTCATTTACGTCGATCCGATGCATCCAGAGCGTAAAAACTCTGCCCTCGTAAAGCTTAATTTACGACAACTGCGCGAAATTGTGGGCAAGGATGACGATTCCGCTGACTTGATGCGAGTGGCTCTTTCTTGCGCCCGTAAACGCGTGGTGCTGAAATGGCCTCTTAAGGGAAAGTCCATGGGTGGCATCGGTAAGCCGACACATCAGATACTGGGGAAGTCTACGCGGTATGATGTCTTCATCTCTGCAACTTCGACCGTTGCAAATATTTTTTAATTTCAAGAAAAACGCTCGATTCTGACTTTCGTATCTCGTTTTGCGCTTAGGCGCTGGTGTCTTTCGAGGGTATGGGCGGTTATATCACCAGAGTCCGGCAGAGGAGCAGTTGTCTTATCTTGCGGCTGTTCGTAGTGATGATGGGGGCCAAGATGGCACTGGCCAGATCATCAACACCAACTGGCAAAACCAGAGCGCATCGGTTATTAGGGTCAGGACTCGTTCTTGTGTCATAGCCAGAAGATGACGGTTGCGGCGAGGGCGACGACGG
>NZ_JAVDBT010000022.1 GCF_030848395.1 Pseudogemmobacter lacusdianii
TCTGTCAGTCTCCTCGCGGAGCCTGAATCACGCCGCGAGTGGATAATCAATGGGTCCTGACCCTAAGGGTGCTTAAGCTTGCCTTGGAGTGAGACCCCAAGCATCCGCCGTCAGTTGCAAGGAGCTGCGGCGGGCCTCGATGTCATAGACATCGCTCATCACGATCAACTCATCGACGCCGGTCTCCATCACCAGCCGGTCGAGGCCACGCTGCACTTGCTCGGGCGTGCCGACGACAGCGCAAGAGAGCATGCGGCTGACATGGGCGCGCTCTTGCGGCGTCCAATAGTCGTCGATCGCATCGATCGGGGGCGGCGAGAGGCGGCGGTCGTTGCGCAAGATGCCGCAAAAGCTCATCTGCGTGGTGGTGAAGAGGCGTTTGGCTTCCTCAGTCGTCTCGGCGCAGACCACATGAGCACCCATCGCGGCATAGGGTTTTGCCAGATATTTCGAAGGTTTGAAGCGGCTCCGGTAAAGCTGCATCGCCTCATGCAAATGATCCGGCGCGAAATGGCTGGCGAAGGCATAAGGCAGGCCAAGCTCGGCTGCGAGCATGGCGCCGAAGGTGGAAGAGCCAAGCATCCAGAAGTCAATCTTCGCCCCCGCTGCCGGATAGGCGCGGATATAGCCGGGATCATTATCAGGCTCGAACCAATGGAAGAGCTCCTCCACATCCTGCGGGAACTCTTGCGCGCGGTTGTTGGTGGTGCGGATCGCGCGCAGCGTCGCCTGATCGGTACCGGGCGCGCGGCCCAGGCCGAGATCCACCCGGCCTGGAAAAAGCCGCGCAAGTGTGCCGAATTGCTCGGCGATGATATAGGGCGCATGGTTGGGCAGCATGATGCCCCCGGCGCCGAGCCGGATCCCCTTGGTGCGCTGGCCGACATGCGCCAGCACCACCGAGGTCGCGGCGGAAGCGATGCCTTCCATATTGTGATGCTCGGCCACCCAATAGCGGGTGAAGCCCAGTTGATCGACCAATGCGGCGGTGTCTTGCGCCTCGGCCAAGGCATCCGAGGCATCGCGGCCTTCGCGCACGCGTACCAGGTCCAAAAGCGAGAGTTTGGCGGGATCAGCCATGATCGGCCCTCCAAGAGATGAAGATCGAGGCCAGAATGCAGCCTGTGAAGAGATATAGGCCCCAAGCGACGTCAACCGTAACGTGACCCGCGCCTTTTGCGATCACGATATAGAGCGCGATTAGGAAGACATCGGCCATCGCAAGTTTGCCCATATGCCGCAGGGCGGGCAAAGCGCGCGGCGACAAGAGCTGCCAATGCAGAAGGGCAAGGCCGATAGTCTTGGCGTAAGGTGCGAAGATCGCAAGAAAGGTCACCACGAGTGCCAGTGGCAAGTCGCTTTGCCACAAAGATTGCAGCCCGGTCATCACCGAAATTTCCGTCATCCCAAAGATCGGCAAAAGCGCTGCCCGCATCAGAGGCGCAAACCATGCGATGGGAAAAAGGACCAACAGGGCAAGGTTGAGATAACGCATGGGCCTCGGGGTGCCAGTGCAGGCGGCGAAGGTCAAGGGCCTGCGCTGCGGGCTTAGGCCGCAAGGGCCGCGCGGAAAAGCGCGACCAGACCCGCGATCAAGATCGCCACCACATGGGTGATCACCAAGCCATGCGCCCAGACCGGGGTTGGGCGGTTGAACCAGACGTGTTTGGCCCAGTGCCCCAAAAGCCCCAGCCAAGCCAGCATGCTCGCCGCTTGCGACAGCTGCGCCAGCACCGGGTCGTCAAATTGCAGGGGGACGAAAAGCCAGACCACCAAAACCGTCGCCCAAGCGGCCAGCCTGCGATTGCCCGGTTCGCGCTGCAAGGCCCCCATAAGACCGGCCAAAGCCAGCGTGGCGGGGAGGGCGATCAAAAGCCAATGCAATATTGGTGAGGGCGTCAGAACTTCGGTTAGGAAGTCAGCGTTCACCGCACCGCCTCAATCGGGCCATGTGCGCGACCGTGGATGAACTGTTGTACGTAAGGATCTGAGGTGCTGTCGAGATCCGCAACCGGCCCGGTCCAGCGCACGAGGCCGCCGTGCAGCATGGCCACTTGATCGGCAATGGCGCGAACCGAGGACATATCATGCGTGATCGTCATCGCGGTTGCCCCCATCTCGACCACAATCTCGCGGATCAGATCATTGATCACGCCGGACATGATTGGATCAAGCCCGGTGGTGGGTTCGTCAAAGAAGATGATCTCGGGCTCGGCGGCGATGGCGCGGGCAAGGCCGACGCGCTTTTGCATGCCGCCCGAAAGCTCAGACGGGTAGAGGTCGGCGACGGTTTCACGCAGGCCCACGCGGCGCAGCTTTTCGATCGCGATGGCGCGGGCCTCGTCCTTGGGGCGTTTGAGGCTGCCGCGCAGCAGGCGGAAGGCGACATTCTCCCAGACCTTCAGGCTGTCGAACAAAGCGCCACCTTGGAACAGCATGCCAAAACGGGCGAGGAAAGCGTCGCGCTCGGCCTTGGTGACATCCTCGCCGTCCAGCGTAATCGTGCCGCTGTCATGGCGCACGAGGCCCAAGATCGACTTCAAGAGCACTGATTTGCCGGTGCCCGAGCCGCCGATCACCACCATGCTGGTGCCTTTGGGGATCACCAGATCCACCCCGCGCAAAACGTGGTTCGGTCCGAAGGATTTGGTGACGCCGGAAAGCTCGATCATGCCGAGAAGAACACCTCTGTCAGCAGGTAATTGGCGGCCAAGATCAGAACCGAGGCCGCAACAACGGCGGATTTGGTTGCAGCCCCCACGCCTTGCGCGCCGCGGGCCGAGTTCATGCCGTGATAGCAGCCCATCAGCGCGACAAGGAAGCCAAAGACCGCGCCTTTGACAAGGCCCGAGCCGATGTCCCAAAATTGCAGGAAATCGACGGTGTTTTTCAGATAAGTGGCCGAGTTGAAATCAAGCCGGGTGATGCCGACAAGCCAGCCGCCCATGATGCCGATCGCATCGCCGACCGCGACCAGAACCGGCACGGTCAGCGTTGCCGCCAAGATCCGCGGCACGGTCAGATATTTCATCGGATGGGTGGAAAGCGTGGTCAGAGCGTCGATCTGCTCGGTGACCTTCATCGTGCCGATCTCGGCCGCGATGGAAGAGGCAACGCGCGCCGCCACCATAAGGCCGCCCAAGACGGGGCCAAGCTCGCGGGCCATGCCAATGGCCACGATCTGCGGCACCACAGCCTCAGCCCCAAAGCGGTTGCCGCCGGCGTAGATCTGCAAGGCCAAGGCCCCGCCGGTGAAAATCGCAGTCATGCCGACGACCGGCAGGCTGAACCAGCCGATTTGCATGACCTGCTGGCCGAATTCGCGCCAATAGAAGGGGGGGCGGAGCATATGCCCCAAAGCCTCAGCGGCGAAGATCGCAACCCGGCCAATGGCTGCCAAGAGCGCCAGCACCGGGCGGCCGATGGCGGCTAGAAGGCTGCTCACCGCCTGCATCAGTTGCGCGCTTCAAGATAGCGGCGCAGATAGCGCGCGCCCATGCCTGTCAGCAGCTCATAGCTGATCGTACCGGCGGCATCGGCCAGTTCGTCCAGCGTTTGATGCGGGCCGAGAATGTCCAAGCTTTTCGGCATTTCGCTGAGATGGGTGATATCAGCGGTGATCATATCCATCGAGACCCGGCCAATCAGCGGGCAGGGCGTCTCACGGTCCCAAAGCATGGCCTTGTTCGACAAGGACCGCAGCAGGCCATCGGCATAGCCTGCCTGCAAAGTGGCGACGATGGATTGCTGCTCGGCCTCCCAAGCGCAGGAATAGCCCACCGCCTCACCCGGCTGCACTTCGCGGGTTTGGATGATCGGCAGCGAGAGCGAGACCACGCGCTGAGCGGTGTCGAAGGGACGGCCACCGTAAAGACCAATGCCGGGACGGGTGAGGTCGAAATGATATTTCGGCCCCAGCATGATGCCGCCCGTCGCCGCCAAAGACCGCGGAATGCCGGTGCCGTCGGTCATTTCGTGGAAGGCTTCAAGCTGCAGCAGGTTCATCGGGTGATCCGGCTCATCTGCGCAAGCCAGATGGCTCATCAGCATCACCGGGCCTGCTTCCAAAAGGATCGGCGCCACGGCCTGCCATTCCAGCATCTCGATGCCCAGCCGGTTCATCCCGGTATCGAGCTGCACGCCAAAGGCATGGCCGGGCAGGGCTTCCAGATGGCGGGTGATCTGCTCAAGGCTATTGAGCATCGGCGTCAGATCAAGATCCGCGATCATATCTGTGTCACCGGCCATATGGCCTGAGAGCACGTTGATCTGCGGCCCTGGCCCCAAGGCCTGCCGCACCGCCGCACCCTCTTCCGAGGCTGCAACGAAGAAACGCCGCGCGCCGGCTTGCGCCAAGGCGCGCGCCACGCGGGGCACGCCCAGCCCGTAGGCGTCCGCTTTCACGACCGCGCCGGTCTGTACGCCCTGTCCCGAAAGCCGGTCCATCGCGCGCCAGTTGTTGGCGATCGCATCGAGGTCAATGGTGAGAGTTGCTGTAGCCATAGCGGGTGTTTGCGGGTCCGTGCTTGCGTGGTCAAGGGGGAATTCGGGCCTAGGCAAGGCCCGACGCAGCGGGGCGGCGGATTAGAAGCCCACGTCCGGCTCACCCTCGCCCTGCCAAGGTTTGGCCAAGTTGCCAAAGCGCGTGAAACGGCCCTCAAACGACAGCTCAACCGAGCCGATCGGCCCGTGACGCTGCTTGCCCAAGATCACCTCGGCCTTGCCATGCGCACGCTCCATGATCTCTTGCCAAGCGGCCATTTTCTCCAGCTCGTGATCGCCGGGCTTTTCGCGTTCCTTATAATATTCATCGCGGTACACGAACATCACCACGTCGGCGTCCTGCTCAATCGAGCCCGATTCCCGAAGGTCAGACAGCTGCGGGCGCTTATCCTCACGGCTTTCCACCTGACGCGACAGCTGCGACAGCGCGATCACCGGGATCGCCAATTCTTTCGCGATCGCCTTCAAGCCTTGAGTAATCTCCGAGACTTCCTGCACCCGGTTCGCCTCCGAGGCTTTGCTCGAGCCTTTCAGAAGCTGCAAATAGTCGATGATCAGCAGGTCCAGCCCATGCGTCCGCTTCAGGCGCCGCGCCCGTGCGGCGACCTGAGAGATCGGCAAAGCGGGGGTGTCATCAATGTAAAGCGGGCAGCTTTCCAAGGTCTTGGCGGCATCGACGAAACGGCGGAATTCGCTTTCGGTCATATCACCGCGCCGGATCTGCTCGGAGGGCACTTCCGAGGCTTCTGACAAGATCCGAGCCGCCAACTGGTCCGCCGACATCTCGAGCGAGAAGAAGCCGACGATACCGCCCTCGACCGCGCCTTCGCTGCCGTCATGCTTGCGGCCGCGTTTGAAGGCTTTGGCAATGTTGAAGGCGATGTTGGTCGCAAGCGAGGTCTTCCCCATCGAAGGGCGACCAGCCAAAATAATCAAGTCGCTGTCATGCAACCCTCCCATTTTCTTATCAAGATCAATGAGGCCGGTGGAAATCCCCGCCAGACCACCGCCGCGCTGATAGGCGGCATTGGCGATGTTCACCGCTTCGGTCACCGCTTTCAGGAAGCTTTGGAAACCACGCTCAACGACACCTTGCTCGCCCAGCTTGTAAAGCCGCTGCTCGGCTTCCGTGATCTGGGCGCGCGGCTCGCTGTCGACCTCGACCTTCTGCGCCTTGGCCGAGATATCGCGGCCCAGTTGAATAAGCTCGCGCCGCACCGCGAGATCATAGATCATCTGCCCGTAATCGCGCGCAGCAAAGGCCGAGATCGCCGAGCTTGCCAGCTTCACAAGATAAGCCGGACCGCCCAACTCGCGCAGACCAGGATCCTCCTCCATAAAGGCCTTAAGGGTCACCGGTGAGGCCAAAGCGTTCTTTTGGATCCGCGCCGCCGCAATCTCAAAGATCCGCGCATGGACGGGGTCGAAGAAATGCTCGGCTTTGATCAGGGCTGCGATGCGGTCGTAAATGTCATTGTTGACCAAGATCGCGCCCAGAAGCTGCTGTTCAGCCTCGATATTATGGGGCAGCGCTTCCGTTTGCTCGTTTGCCGTTGCGGGCAGGGTTGCGGGGCGCAGGGTTGCGATATCGGTCATGTCCGTTCCTCATTTCCCTAAAAGGGGGCGTCCCTCTGGGGGCCGTCTCTGCGCCGCCTCAGCGGGTTTTGGCGGCGCAGCTGCGTCATACTCTGATGCCTGCCAGACCCCTGCAGGGCAATCTGGATAAGCCTGTGGATAGGTCTATGGCCCAAACCGGGATAAGGCCCGGCTCGCAGGCCATCTTCCACAAACCTACCAGATATGGAGGTGATTTGGAGAAATGCTACCACAGAAGCACGCCGATTCGGCGCTTATCCCCAAATCATCCACAGAACAGCCCACCGAATATACCGGTTGATCTGGCGTCTTGGCTGAGAATGGCCAAGCTGCGCCGCCCTTTGGGGCGGCGTTGGCTGGGCCGGAGAGCGCTAGGCTCAGCCCTTCGGCTGCGCCGCCTCACGCTCGGCGGCCACGCGAGCCTGCCATTCGCGCGGCGATTTCAGGAAGTCTTCCACCCCCGCAAGGGTCTCTTCGTCAAAGCTGCCTTGCGCGCGCGCCTCAGCCAGCATGTCCCACCAAGTGCAAAGGTGAATAAGCTTCACGCCATGATCGCCGAGCCGGGCTTCGGTCTCGGGGAAGATGCCATAATAGAAGATCACGGCCGTATGGCCGCAAGTGGCACCCGTGTCGCGGATCGCATCCACGAAGGACAGCTTCGAGCCGCCATCGGTGGTCAGATCTTCAACCAACAAGACCCGCTGGCCTTCCGTCATTGCGCCTTCGATGCGCGCGTTGCGGCCATAGCCTTTCGGCTTTTTGCGCACATAGGTCATCGGCAAAGCCAGACGCTCGGCCACCAACGCGGCAAAAGGAATGCCCGCCGTCTCGCCACCGGCGATATTGTCAAAGGCCTCAAACCCGGCCTCGCGCATCACCGTCACCGCCAGAAAATCCATCAACATGCTGCGGATGCGCGGATAAGAGATCAGTTTGCGGCAATCGATGTAGGTGGGCGAGGGCAGGCCAGAAGCCAGAGTGAAGGGCTCGCGGGCATTAAAATGCACCGCGCCGATTTCCAGAAAGGCGCGCGCCGTCAGACGGGCGATTTCTTCTTTGGGCGGGAAAGCGGCGGGGATCATGGCGGGCTCCTAGGGCAGCGTTATCATCGGGCCACGCGCGTGCCGCGCAGCCATTTCATCTTGACTTAAATACTCCCCCGCCGGAGGCGTCGCGGCTGCGGCGGGGCAATCACGTCGAACAACTCAGCGCGGGCGCTCAGCTTTCCACCTGCCAATGCACGGGGAAGCCGGGATCGAAGACGGTCACCGGGCCGGCTTCGGTCAGGATCTTGGCCGGGAAGCTTTGCGGCACTTCATGTTTCACCATCCGGATCTGCGCGTCATTGGCGGGCAGGCGGTAGAAAGCAGGGCCATTCAATGAGGTGAAGGCCTCAAGCCGCTCCAAAGCGCCGTCTTCTTCAAAGACATGCGCCAAAAGCGGCATGGTGTTGGTGGCGGTGAAGCAGCCGGCGCAGCCACAGGCATGCTCTTTCAACGCATCGACATGCGGCGCGGAATCGGTGCCAAGGAAGTAGCAGGCCTTGCCGCTGGTCGCGGCTTTGCGCAAAGCCAGACGGTGCTCTTCGCGCTTGGCCACCGGCAGGCAATAGTAATGCGGCTTGATGCCACCGACCAAGATATGGTTGCGGTTGATGATCAGGTGATGCGTGGTGATGGTCGCGGCCAGATTGGCGCCACCTTCCGCCGCATAATCCGCGCCTTGTTTGGTGGTGATATGCTCCATCACCACACGCAGGTCCGGCAGGCGGCGGCGCAGGGGATCAAGCACAGTGTCGATGAAGACGGCTTCGCGGTCGAAGATGTCGACCTCGGCCGTGACCACCTCGCCATGCATGCACAAAGGCAGGCCGATCTCGGCCATTTTCTCCAAGACCGGCATGACCTTATCGAAATCGCGCACGCCGGAATGGGAGTTGGTCGTGGCCCCCGCCGGGTAAAGCTTGACCGCCTTCACCAGCCCCGAAGCCGCCGCTGCCGCCACATCCGCAGCATCGGTGCCTTCGGTAAGGTAGAGCGTCATCAAAGGCTCAAACTGCGCGCCATCGGGCAGGGCGGCCAGAATGCGGTCGCGGTAGGCGCTGGCATCGGCCGAAGTCACCACCGGAGGCACCAGATTGGGCATGATGATGGCCCGGGCGAAATGCCGGGTGGTTTCGGGCAAGACACCTTTCAACATTGCGCCATCGCGCAGGTGCAGGTGCCAATCATCGGGGCGGCGGAGCGTGATCTGTTGCATATGTCTCGCCTAGCCTATCCGCGGCTTTGGTGCCAGAGGGCGCGCAGCATTTCGGATGGAAACAGCTGTAATCCTTTGGTGCTGTGCGAAGGTGGCCCGCAGGGCAGGGGCCGAGGCTTAGGACTGCTCGGCCTCAGGCGCTTCAGCCTTGGCAATTTCGGCGGCGGCAAGCTGTTCCAGCCGTGCGGCAAAGCGCGGCGCGCGCATGCGTTTGACCACTGAACGGCAAATCATCTCTTCGAATTTCGGGCGGTCTTGCGCCGCGACATGCGCCAAAAGCCCACGCAGCCAAGGCGAGGAATCGCGTCGTGCCCGCCACAGCTTGGCAAAGCTGGCCTCGGTCAGGCTGCCCGCCATCGCCTCTTCGATAATCTTTTCAAGGATCTGCATCCCCGACAGCGCCCGTTCTGTGGCATCGCGGGTGTGGGGCGCTTTCAAAGCCGTCACCCAAGGCGCGCGGAAGAGGGCTGCATGCATTGCATCCAGCGCATTCAGTGGATCATGCAGCAGCCAGACCCGGCCAGCGCCTTCGGTCATGTCGGGCGCATAGCCATAGCGCGAGGTGAAATCCATCCGCCGCGCTGCCAAGTCGCGCTTATCCCAGCCCACGATCTGCGGGTCTTGCGTGGCGCGCGGGGCAATCGCCAACACCGAACAGCCCGGCGCGGTTACGGCATAGGCGCAAGCAGCATGGCCCGCAGGCCCCGCACCCATGAACAAAACCTTGTCGAAATCATCGAAAAACGCGTCATCGACCAGCCGGTCGAAATAGCCCCAGACCGCGCGGTCGCGCCACCAAGTCTCACCTTCGGCAATCACCGTCAGCAATGACCAGCCGCGTTCTTTGCACATGGCATAAGCCGCCGGCAGTTTGTCGGGGCGGGATCGGATCGCCTCGGCCCGCTCAAACGTCACCAGCAGGGTGGTGCGGTCCTCGGCGAAGAAAGCCCAGTGCTTTTTGCCCAAAGGCTCAAGATAGCCGTCATCTTCCGCAATAGCGTCCATAGCCTGCAGCCAAGCCGTGTCTGAGGCACCAGCCGTTACGGCAGGTGTAAGGTCAGCTTCGGTGATCAAGGGCTGGTCGGACATCAATGCGGCACCATACGCACCGCCAGAACATCCTGAGGCGCTGCTTTCTTGTAGTCCAATTGTCTTACACAACAAGTAACGATCACCGCTGCGATCCCCCTGGCTGTGCAACACTTTGTTTTCAAGATCGCAACGGTCGGGCGGGGGGCGCTTGGCGCCTTATGCAAAACGGGCGAGGAAATCCCCGCCCGCTTGCCGCGAACTCGTCTTGTTGATGAAGCTTTAGACTTAGAAGAAAGCCTGCAACCCGGTGACCGCACGGCCCAAAATTAGGGCGTGAACGTCATGGGTGCCTTCATAGGTGTTCACGGTCTCAAGGTTGACCATGTGACGGATCACTTGGAACTCTTCCGAGATGCCGTTGCCGCCATGCATGTCACGGGCCCAGCGCGCAATATCCAGCGCCTTACCGCAGTTGTTGCGCTTGATGATCGAGATCATCTCGGGCGCGGCATTAGCCTCGTCGAGAAGGCGGCCAACGCGCAAGCAAGCTTGCAGGCCAAGCGAGGTCTCGGTCAGCATATTGGCAAGCTTCAGCTGGAAGAGCTGGGTCTGTGCAATCGGTTTGCCGAATTGCTTGCGGTCAAGGCCGTATTGGCGCGCGGCATTGAGGCAGAACTCGGCCGAGCCCATCACGCCCCAAGCGATGCCATAGCGTGCGCGATTGAGGCAGCCAAACGGACCTTTCAGGCCTTCGACATTCGGCAAAAGCGCATCTTCGCCGACTTCGACATTGTCCATGACGATTTCGCCAGTGATCGAGGCGCGAAGCGAGAGCTTGCCGCCCACTTTCGGCGCGCTCAGGCCCTTGGTGCCCTTATCAAGCACGAAGCCACGGATCTTGCCGCCATGTACTTCGGACTTGGCCCAGACCACGAACACATCCGCGATCGGCGCGTTCGAGATCCACATTTTCGCGCCGTTGAGCACATAGCCATTGGCGGTTTTCTTGGCGACGGTCTTCATGCCAGCCGGGTCCGAACCTGCATCCGGCTCGGTCAGACCAAAGCAGCCGATCCACTCGCCCGAGGCCAGTTTCGGCAGATATTTCTGGCGCTGCGCTTCCGAGCCATAGGCATAGATCGGATACATCACCAAGCTCGACTGCACCGACATCATGCTGCGATAGCCGGAATCGACGCGCTCAACCTCGCGCGCCACCAGACCATAAGCCACATAAGAGGCGCCAAGCCCGCCGTATTCTTCCGGCACGGTCACGCCCAGAAGCCCCATCTCACCCATTTCGCGGAAGATGTTCGGATCGGTGCTTTCCTCGCGATAAGCGGCAATCACGCGCGGCTGCAGCTTTTCTTGCGCGAAGGTGCGGGCGGCATCGCGCAGCATCCGCTCATCTTCGGTCAGTTGCAGATCCATGCGGAAGGGGTCTTCCCAGTCAAAGCGCGACAGATCCGGCGCGTCCTTGGCCTTCAGTTTGGGTTTGTCGGTCATGCTCGGTCCTTTTCGCAGCTTTTGGCCTCGGGGCGGGGCCGTGTTTTGAGATGCGGCTCCATTGGCGGTTATCCTTGCATGAAAGCGCGGGCGGGACTATCGAAACTCCATCCGCTATATATGAGGATATGGAATAGATGATCCCGCGCCGCCATCTGCCCAGCCTGACCGCCTTGCACGCTTTGGACGCGCTGGACCGTCTTGGAACTACGGCGGCGGCGGCGCAGGAGTTGTCGCTAACGCAAGGCGCAATTTCGAAACAATTACAATCGCTTGAAGAGGCTTTGGGCGCGCCGGTTCTGATCCGGCAGGGGCGGCAGTTGCGGCTAACCCCCGGCGGGCAGGACTTTGTATCTGAGGCGCGTAAGGCGCTGAAAATCCTTTCCGATGCGTCGCTGAACTTGCGGGCCAATCCGCGCGGCGGCACGCTCAATCTGGCGATTCTGCCGGCCTTTGGCATGCATTGGCTGGCGCCGCGTCTGGCCAATTTCGCCCGCGCCCATCCCGAGGTTACGGTGAACCTCTCCACGCGCCTGCGCCCCTTCGATTTCGCCGCCACCGGCTTTGATGCGGCGATCCATTATGGCCGTAAGGACTGGCCGGGTGTGAGCTACCTTAAACTTATGGAGGAACAGGTTCTGGCCGTCGGCGCGCCTTCGCTTTTGCAAAAGCCAATCCATTCTGCCTTGGAGATCATGGACTTGCCGCTTTTGCAGCTTGATAGCCGCAGCGGTGATTGGGCGCGCTGGCTCAGCCATCACAACCATCCGAACATCCGCCCCCCGGCGATGCTGTTCGACCAATTCTCCACCATGGCGCAGGCCGCGATCCATGGCATGGGGCTGGCCCTGATGCCGGTTTTCCTGATTGAAGAAGACCTCGCCGCCGGACGCCTCCTGCCGGCTTTTGGCGGTCCGGTCCCCGCGCTTGGTGCCTATTACCTCACCTGGCCCGAAGGGCGGCCGCTGCGCGCTCCGCTTGCCTCGTTCCGCGATTGGCTGGGGGCAAGCCAAGATCTCGCCCCGCATGACCCGCCACAGTCAGCACCTTAGTCGCAAGCTGGCAGAGCAGACTTGACCCACGGCCCGCCCGCGCCGCAGCATCGCGGCCGGAGGCCAAATGACCCAAACCATCCCCGACAGCATAGATGCGGTTGAGACGCTTCTCGCCCAGCACAACTATGTCGCCAGCCGGGCGCTGGCGACGGTGATCTTCCTGTCGCTCCGCCTAGGCCGCCCGCTTTTCCTTGAGGGGGAAGCAGGCGTCGGCAAGACCGAGATCGCCAAGACCCTCGCCAAGGCCTTGGGCCGTCGGCTGATCCGGTTGCAATGCTATGAGGGGCTCGATGCCGCTTCGGCGGTGGCGGAGTGGAACTTTGCCGCGCAGATGATCGCGATCCGCAGTTCAGAAGTCACTTCAGGATCGGGTCGCAATCTATTGAAATCAGATCTTTTCTCGGAAGACTACCTGATCGCCCGCCCGCTCTTGGAGGCTATGCGTCCGCAAGAAGGTGGTGCCCCGATACTCCTCATTGATGAGATCGATCGCACCGATGAACCCTTTGAAGCCTTCCTTCTCGAAGCCCTTTCCGACTTCCAAGTCACCATCCCCGAGCTTGGCACCATTCGCGCGCCCGAGCCGCCGATTGTTATCCTCACTTCCAACCGCACCCGCGAAGTGCATGACGCGCTGAAACGCCGCTGCCTTTACCACTGGGTCGATTTCCCCGATCTCACCCGCGAACTTTCCATCCTGCAAGCCCGCGCGCCCGAGGCCTCTGCAGCCCTCAGCCGCGAAGTCGTCGGCTTCGTCCAACGCCTGCGCCAAGAGGATCTCTTCAAGAAACCTGGCGTGGCTGAGACCATTGATTGGGCGAAATGCCTTCTCGCCCTCGATGTCATCGCGCTCAGCCCTGAGACCATCTCCGACACGCTTGGCGCCGTCCTCAAATACCAAGACGACATCCAAAAGATCGAAGGCAGCACCGCCAAACGGCTCTTGGAGGAGGTCCGCCGCGACCTTGCCCCCGTATGAGCGGCCTTTATCATTTTCTGTCTTCAAATATCCCACGGGGGGTCCGGGGGGCGTGAAGCCCCCCGGCTGCCGTCATGAGCACACTCCCCGATCTCCCCCTGCCGCCAGACCCCAAACTTGCGCAAAACATCACTCATTTCATCCGGGCTTTGCGCAAAGCGGGGCTCCCGGTCGGTCCGGGCCGCACACTGGACGCGATACGCGCGGTTGAAGCGGTGGGTTTCACCCAGCGCGCGGATTTCTTTCATGCTTTGCAAGCCGTGCTGGTCAGCTGCCCCGAAGAGCGTCTGATCTTCGCGCAGATCTTCCGGCTTTTCTGGCGTGATCCGCGCTATCTCGAACAGATGATGAGCCTGATGCTGCCGCAGATCCGCGGCGCTCAGACCGACCGTCCCGCCGATGCGGGGGAAAAGCGCGCGGCTGAAGCTTTGCTTGATGGCCAATTGCCGCCGCCGCCCGAGGCGGCCCCGCGCGAAGAGATTGAGATTGACGCCACCGCCACAATCTCAACCACCGAACGCCTGCGCCATCTCGACTTTGAGCAAATGTCGATCGAAGAGATCCAAGCCGCCAAACGCGTCCTCGCCACGCTAAGCTTGCCAGTCCGCCCGCTCCCCAGCCGCCGCAGCCGCGCCGCCGTGCTTGGCCCTCAACTCGATCCGCGCCGCACCTTGCGTGAGGCGATGCGGCGCGGCGGCGAGATCGAGCGCATCGCCCGCAAAGCGCCCCTGATCCGCTGGCCCAATCTGGTGGTGCTTTGCGACATCTCGGGCTCAATGTCGGATTACAGCCGCATGGTCTTGCATTTTGTCCATGCGGTGGCCAATCGCCACGGCCCAAGCGGCAGCAAAAAGGCCCAAGCTTGGGGGCAGGTGCATGCCTTCACCTTCGGCACAAGGCTGACCAATATCACCCGCCATTTGCGTGCCCGCGATGTCGATGCGGCGCTGGCTGCCGCGGGGCAAGAGGCGCAGGACTGGTCGGGCGGCACCCGGATTGGCGCCTCGCTTTTGGCCTTCAACCGCGATTGGGGGCGGCGGGTTTTGGGGCAGGGCGCGGTGGTCTTGCTGATCACCGACGGGCTTGACCGCGATGAGACCGGCCAATTGGCCCGCCAGATGCAGCGTTTGCAGCTCTCCTGCCGGCGGCTCATCTGGCTGAACCCCTTGCTGCGCTGGACTGGCTTTGCGCCAAAAGCCAGCGGGATCAAGGCGATGCTGCCTTACGTCGACAGCTTCCGCGCCGCCCATTCCATCGCCTCGCTTGAGGCTTTGGCCAAAGCCCTGTCCGATCCGCACGACAATGGCGAGCGGGCGCGTCTCCTGCAGGCGATGGCACAAGAGCGGTAGGCCTCATCATCGGCGGAACCAGTCTCATAACAACGGGTTGTTATGGCATAGCGGGGCCGCACTGGCTTAGCTGAAGCCATCAAAACGCCATTGCCGGGAATCACCCGGGCCCAATGGCGCTCAGCAAAGGATAGGGAATGCGCAAGCTTCTAACCTGCACCACAGCTCTTTCGGTCGCTTTGTCGACCGCTCCCATCATGCCCGCTTATGCCCAAAGCGTGACCGCGGATGGTTCAGTGATCGGCCCTGATGGTGCCGTGCTTTGCACGCCCACGGCCGAAGCGAAATGTGATCTTGATGCGATCACCCGCGCTTTGAAAGACGCCGAAGCCGCCGCTGCAGCCGAGGCGGCTGCCGCACAAGCAGAGGCCGAGGCCGCGGCGGCAGAAGCTGAAGCTGCGGCGGCTGCCGCTGCGGCTGAAGCTGAGGCTGCTGCCGCCCAAGCCGCGGCTGAGGCTGAAGCCGCCCAGACGGCTGCCGCAGAAGAAGCCGCGCGCGTTGCCGCCGAAGCAGAGGCCGCGCAGGCCGCTGCCGAGGAAGAGGCGGCGCGTGTCGCGGATGAAGCCGCTGCCGCTCAGGCCGCTGCCGAGGAAGAGGCCGCCCGCGCCGCCGCTGAGGCGGATGCCGCCGCCGCAGCTGAAGCCGAAGCCGCCGCCCAAGCCGCAAGCGATGCAGAAGCCGCACAGGCTGAGGCGGAAGCCGCTGCAGCTGCCGCCGCTGCCGAGGCTGAAGCTGCAGCCGCAGAAGCTGCCGCCGCCGAAGGCGCTGTGGTTGACGGTGAGGCCGAAGCCGCTGCCGCCGAGGCCGAAGCCGCCGAAGCGGCTGAGCCCGCCGCCGAGGTGCCGGCAGAACCCGCAGCAGATGCGGATGCCAATGACGCCAATCTGATCGATCCTGCAACCGGTGAGCCGGTGGTGACGGATGAGGCAACGGATCCGGCCGTGACCGATGGGCCTGCCGCCGAAGAAGCAGCACCTGCTGATGCTGTGACCGATCCCGCAGCTGACCCGACGGCGACCGATGCACCGGCGGATCCGCTTTTGCCGGAAGAAGAGGCCGCAACCGATTTGGCCAGTGATCCTGCCACCACGGCCGATGTCGAGCCGGTGGATGAGCCGGTGGTGACCGAAGAGGCCGCGGGGGCGCTCGGCAACATCCTTGCCCTGCCGACGGTGACCGAAGAGATCGCCGAAGGCGTAGAAGCTCCGGTGGAAGGTGAGACTCCGGCCGAAGGCGAAGCGACGGCAGAACTCCCCGAAGTGGCACTGCCAGAAGCCGCCAACGCCACGCTTTCAACCTCGGGTGCTCCGGCGGCCGAAGGTGAGGTGCCGGCCGAGGCCGCTCCGGTGGCTGTGGTCAGCGAGGTTGTCTCGGCTGAGAACACCCGTACCTCCGAGCAGGAATTCGCCGCCGCCCCGGTTGCGGTCTCCAAGGGCAAAAAGTCGGGCCTTTCGAATCTTGAGAAGGCCGGCTTGGTCGCGCTTGGCGCCTTGGTCGTCGGCTCGGTGATCAACAACAGCAAGAAAGACACCCGCGAAGTGGTGTCGAACACCGGCGACCGCGTGGTCGTGCAGAACGCCGATGGCAGCTATTCTGTCTATAAAGATGACGATGCGGTGCTGCGCCGTCCGGGTGTGCAAACCACGACCGAGACCTATCGTGACGGCTCGATCCGCACCGTGGTGCAGCGCGCTGATGGCACGCAAGTGGTGACGGTGCGCGATGCCTCGGGCCGGGTTCTGCGCCGTGCGGCCTATGACCAAGACGGCCGTGAGCGGATCTTGATTGATGATCTCTATCCTGAAGAGCGCATTGATATCAGCCGCTTGCCGCAACCGCGCCCGGACCGGGTGAGGATTTCGACCTCGGACAGCGATGCAGGTCTGAAGGCCGAGATGGCGGCGATGGAGGCCGCCGAACTGGGACGCAAGTTCAGCCTGCGCCAGATCCGTGAGATCCCGCAGGTGCGCGCTCTGGCCGCGATGATCGAGGTGGATAACATCACCTTCGACACCGGCTCCTCGGGCATCAAGGCTTCGGAAGCGCGCAAGCTTTCCGACATCGGTCGGCTGATCCAGCAGCTGCTGGCGGCCAACCCCGATGAGGTGTTCTTGATCGAAGGCCACACCGATGCCGTCGGCTCGGCCTCGTCTAACCTCGCGCTCTCGGACCGCCGTGCGGAATCCTTGGCGCTGGCTTTGACGGAATATTTCGACATTCCGCCGGAGAACATGGTGGTGCAGGGCTATGGCGAATCTGAGTTGAAGATCGAGAGTGGCGGCGATGAGCGTGCCAATCGCCGGGTGGTCGTGCGGCTGATCACGCCCTTGATGCGCACGGCTCTGCCGCGCTAAGCGCCTCTGCGTGAAAGGCTTCGGCCCCGTCCGGTACCTGCCGGGCGGGGCTTTCTTATGGCCTGCTGAGCGGCTTAAGACCTTTTGCCAGTGGTCTGCGACTGTGCCGCGTCGCATCATGCCGCCAGAGGGAGGCCCGCATGACCGAACAGCCAGCCAAGTCGCCGGATTATGACAGCATCATTGAGACAGCGCTGCACTGGCAGCGCGAGGGGCGTGGCGCGGCCTTGGCCACTGTGGTCGAGACTTGGGGGTCTGCCCCGCGCCAGCCCGGCAGCCAATTGGCGGTCTCGGGGCAGGGCGAGATCACCGGCTCCGTCTCGGGTGGTTGCGTGGAAGGCGCGGTGGTGACCGAAGCGCTTGAGGCGATCATCGACGGCCAGCCGCGGCTTTTGAGCTTTGGGGTCAGCGATGACTCGGCCTTTTCGGTTGGTTTGGCGTGCGGAGGCACCATTCGGGTTCTGGTCGAGCCTTTGGGCGAAGGCGACGCGCGGCTCTCGGAAGAGATGGTCGGCGTCGTCGTCAATGCGCGGTCGGCGCGGCGGCCGATTGCGATTGAGGTCGACACCGAGACTTGGGCACGCCAGTTGATCCGTCCCGGAGAAGACGCCGCCGCCGATGCACGCTTTCGCAGCGATCTTTCCGGCATGGAGGAGGGCGGGCGCTTTTTGGCCATTCACAACCCGCCCTTGCGGCTGATCATCGTGGGGGCGGTGCATATCGCGCAGGCCTTGGTGCCAATGGCGCGGCTTGCGGGCTATGATCCGACCGTGATCGACCCGCGTGGCAGCTTTGGCGCCCCGGCGCGCTTTCCCGGTGAGCGACTGGTCGATGACTGGCCTGATGAGGCCTTGGCTGAGCTGAGGCCTGACAGCCGCACGGCGGTGGTCACTTTGACCCATGACCCGAAGCTTGATGATCCGGCGATCCTGGCGGCGCTGGCGTCGGATTGCTTCTACCTTGGCTGTCTTGGGTCGCGCCGCACCCATGCGCAACGGCTTGAGCGGATGGAGAATGCCGGGATCGGACCGGAAGGAATTACCCGTATCCACGCCCCGGTGGGCTTGGCGATTGGTGCCAAAACCCCGGCCGAGATTGCAATATCGATCCTTGCTCAAATAACGCAGGTGCTGCGGCAGGGGGGCTAAGCGGTTGGCGATAAGCTTGGCCCAAAAATGCAGACGGGGGCCAATGGCCCCCGACGTGTAACGATCTGATCCAGCGCTTATTTCGCGCCGATCATCATCACCATTTGCCGGCCTTCCAGCTTCGGCATCGATTCCACTTTGCCCGCTTCGGCCACATCAGCGGCAACCCGGTGCAGAAGCTCAAGCCCCAGCTGTTGGTGGGCCATCTCACGGCCACGGAAGCGCAAAGTGATCTTCACCTTGTCGCCCTCGCCAAGGAACTTCAGGACCGAACGCATCTTGACCTGATAGTCATTCTCATCCGTGCCAGGACGGAATTTGATTTCCTTGATCTCGATGACCTTCTGCTTCTTGCGCGCTTCGGCCTCTTTCTTCTGCGTCTCGTACTTGAACTTACCAAAGTCCATGATTTTGCAGACAGGAGGTTCAGCGTTGGGCGAGATCTCGACAAGATCCAGACCGGCCTCTTCAGCCATGATCAGGGCGCGCGCCGGGGTGACGACCCCAACGTTTTCGCCATCGGCGCCGATCAAGCGGATTTCAGGGGCGCGGATGCGGTCGTTGATGCGCGGGCCGTTATCGCGGCTGGGCGGCGGCGCATTGTGCGGACGACGGGCTATGGTGGTGGTCCTTTCGGTTGTGACTGAACCCTCCCAATCTACGCGCAAGGCCGGGGCGGTTCAACCCCGCCCATTCTTGGGTTTTCACGGTAAAAGCAAGCGAAAACCACCAAGATTGGGAAAGGATATCGGCAGTGTGGGCTGAAAGACTTCCCAATTGGCTGACGCAATGGCATATGCAATCCCATCCGGGAAACCCGGTCATGGGAGATTGACATGAACAAGAATGTTATCATCGGGGCCGTTGTGGTCCTGCTGGCCGCTGCTGGCTATTATCAATTCAGCTATAAGCCCGCTCAAGAGGCTGCTGCGGTGGCTGCGGCGGAAGCTGCTGCGAAGGCCGAGGCCGAGAAGGCTGCTGCCGCTGCTGCGGAAGAAGCCAAGAAGGCAGAAGAGGCTGCTGCTGCCGCTGCAAAGGCTGCGGAAGAAGAGGCCGCTGCTGCCGCCAAGGCTGCTGAGGAAGAGGCGGCTGCCGCCGCTGCGAAAGCCGCTGAAGAGGCTGCTGCCGCCGCTGCGAAAGCCGCTGAAGAGGCTGCTGCCGCCGCCAATGCGGCTGCTGACGCCGTGACCGAAGCCGCCGAAGGCGCAGCCGAAGCCGCGAGCGATGCCGTTGAAGCGGCCGGTGAAGCCGCTGGTGATGCAGCAGCTGCTGCAGGTGAAGCTGCCGGTGACGCAGCCGCCGCTGCGGGCGAGGCTGCTGGCGCGGCAGGCGATGCTGCTGCTGCGGTGCTTGACCCGGCGAATTTCAATGCGGATGCCGTGGCCGCGATGATTGAGGGGTCCTCGCTGGACGCCACCACCAAAGCTGCACTGAAAACGGCTGTCGAGGCTGCCAAAGCCAATCCGGCACTGGCCGCCGACACGATCGCACAAGTGAAGGCCGCTCTGGGCCTCTGAGGCTCAGGCAAATTTCGCAAGAGCTTTCGGGCCGCGAGGGAAACCGCGCGGCCCTTTCCTATGGGGGCATCCCCGCCCCAAGGCGACACAGAAAAAGGCGGCAGGAAGATCTCCTGCCGCCCTTTTTTAATGGGTAAGCATGTGGCGGCTTAGATACCTTCGCCAACAAAGGCCTTTTCGACCACGAATTGCTTGGGGTCCGAGTTGGCGCCTTCCTCAAGCCCGAAACCTTCAAGGATCGCCTTGACATCGACGTTGAAGGCCAAAGATCCGCACACCATCGCGCGGTCCTCTTCGGGGTTCATCTTCGGTAGGCCAAGGTCTTCAAAGACTTTACCCGAAGTGAGGTTATCGGTGACGCGACCCATGTGGTGGAACTCCTCACGGGTGCAGGTCGGGTAATACAGAAGCTTATCGCCCACCAATTCGCCGATCAGCGGATCATCCTTCAGGCTCTCCACCAGTTGGCGGCCATATTCCAGCTCATCCACCGTGCGGCAGGTGTGCATCATGATGACTTGTTCATATTTCTCATAGGTCTCCGGCTCGCGCATCAGTGAGGCGAAGGGGGCAAGGCCGGTGCCGGTGGCCAAGAACCAAATCCTTTTGCCGGGAAGCAAAGCATCATGCACCAATGTACCAACGGGCTTGGGACGCATAATGATCTCGTCACCGACTTTAATGTGCTGGAGTTTCGAGGTCAGCGGGCCTTCCGGCACTTTGATCGAATAGAATTCCAGCTCTTCGTCCCAAGCCGGCGAGGCGATGGAATAGGCGCGCAGCAAGGGTTTGCCGTTGTCGCCCATGAGGCCGATCATCACAAACTCGCCCGAGCGGAAGCGCAAGCTGGCCGGGCGCGAGACGCGGAAGCTGAACAGCCGGTCGGTCCAATGCGTCACTTGGGTGACGGTCTGCGCATCGGGCAGATGCGGCTTGGCCGGACGGTCCGGGGTCGCGGGCGAGGGGGGCACAGATGCGTTCATCACAAGGGTCTCGGAGGTCATGGGCAGGGCTTTCTTCTACGTCAGGCTTGGGCGAGGGGAAAGCCCCCGGACCCTGCGGCACGTTGAAGTGAGACGGCGTTTAGGCGCGCAGACGCGCTTGGTAGTCATGCGCCCGCCAATCAGCGCGAGACTGCCATTGCTCCCAAGGCTGGCGCGCGGCGAGTTCTTCCGAGATCTCGGCCCCGTCAAAGCCCACCCGCCGCGCCATGGCATATTGATCGGCGATGATATGACCATGGGCGAGAAGCTGGCCCTTATAGCCGAGCATCCGCAGCCGCCGCGCGATGGTAAAGGCGCGCCCGTCTGAGAAGGCGGGAAAGGCCACCCGGATCAAAGTGATGCCGTCAAGCTTGCCCTCAAGCAGATCCGGATCATCGGTATTGGCGAGATCCAAGGCAACGGTTTCCGGCGTGCGTTCGGCCAGCGGGACAATGTTGCGCGCCGTGGCGGGTTCGAAGCCAATGTCGGTGACAATAATGCTCAACGTATTCTCCTCTCGCGCAGCAAATTCGTTCAAACGAATTTGGCAAATTTCTGTGAAGAAATTTGGTTCCTGTTTAAGCCGCGCTGTCCTTTGGTTGACGGACGACCGCGCCGCCGGTGAAATGGATGCCGCATTCAGATTTGGCCTGGCCACGCCAGCGACCCGAGCGTGGGTCTTCGCCAGGTTTCACCGGACTCGTGCAGGGCGCGCAGCCGATCGAAGGGTATCCCTTGGCCACCAGTGGGTGCCGGGGCAGACGGTTTTCCACCATATATTCTTCTAGATCCTCGCGCCCCCAATGGGCGAGTGGGTTCACTTTGATGCGGAAGTCACCCTCATTCTCAAAGAAGTCTAAGGTGCCGCGTTCCGAGTTCTGAAAGCGCTTGCGCCCGGTGATCCAGCCGTCAAATTTGGCCAGCGCCCGCTCCAAAGGTTCTACCTTTCGGATATTGCAGCAAGAATCCGTGTTGAACTGATGCAGGGTTCCGTCAGGGTCTTCGAAATTCACCCGTGCGGGATTGGCGCGGATGGTGCGGACATCACAAAGGTTCAGGCTGTCGGCCAGTTGACGCTGATACTCCAAGGTCTCGGCAAAGAGCATGCGGGTGTCGACGAAAAGCACCGGGGTTTCGGGCGCAATGACAGACACAAGGTGCAAGAGCACCACCGATTCCGCTCCGAAAGATGAAACCAAGGCGACCCGGCCCAGATCCGCATCTTTCAGCGCATGTTCCAGCACCGCTGTGGCCGAGTGGTGGCGATAGCGCGTATTGAGCGCTGCCACCCGTTCGGCCACGGGGCCCGCATGCAAGCCCCCAAGATCACGCGGCATCACGACCGGCCTCGGCGTAAAGAGCGGCCTTGAACGGCTCAATCCCCAGCCGTTTGTAGGCCTGCAAGAAGGTTTCCTCGACGCTGTGGCGCTGCGCGAGATAGGCGCGCAGGATGCGCTCCACCGCGCCCGTCACCTGATCATAGGCAAAGCCGGGGCCGGTTTTCTCGCCAACCACGGTGTCTTCGGTGCCATCGCCGCCAAGGGTGATCTGGTAGTTTTCCACTCCGGCGCGGTCGAGGCCCAAGATGCCGATATGACCAACATGGTGGTGGCCGCAGGCGTTGATGCAGCCCGAGATCTTGATCTTCAGCGGCCCAACCTCTTCTTCCAGCCCAACTTCGCGCAGTTTCAGCGCCAGCTCTTGTGCAACCGGGATCGAGCGGGCGGTGGCCAGCGCGCAGTAATCCATGCCAGGGCAGGCAATGATATCGGACGCGAGCCCCACATTGGCCGTGGCAAGCCCGGCCTGCGCCAAGGCCGCATGCAGTGCCGGCAGGTCAGATTTATGGACATGTGGCAGGATCACGTTTTGCTCATGGCTGATGCGCAGCTCATCATGGCCGTAGCGCTCAGCCAGGTCGGCCAGAAGCCGCATCTGATCCGCCGTCGCATCGCCGGGGGTGTCGCCGTGCGCCTTGAGGCTAACGGTGACAATCGCATAGCCCTCGGCCCTATGCTGGGCGAGGTTGCGATCGGCCCAAGCGCGGAACACAGGATCAGCTTTGTAGAAGGCATCATAGGCTTCAGTGGGCGCATCGCGGAAGGCGGGCGGCGCAAAGGCCGCGCGAATGCTGTCCAACAGCGCCTGATCGGCGCCGCCAAAAAGCGGGCGCAGCTCTGCAAAGCGCTCTTCGATCATGCGCGAGATTTCGGCTTTGCCGGTCTCATGCAAGGTAATCTTGATGCGGGCTTTGTACTTATTATCGCGCCGGCCCAGCACGTTATAGACGCTGAGCACCGCCTCGACGTAAGGCAGAAGATCATTCACCGGCAGGAAGTCCCGCACCACCATGCCGACCATCGGCGTGCGGCCAAGGCCGCCGCCTACGAGCACGGTAAAGCCCGGCTCACCGACTTCATTGCGGGTCATCCGCAACCCGATGTCATGCGCGCCTGTCACCGCGCGGTCATTCGGTGCGCCGGTGATGGCGATCTTGAACTTGCGCGGCAGAAACTGGAACTCGGGGTGGTCGGTCGACCATTGCCGCAAAAGCTCGGCATAGGGACGCGGGTCTTCGATCTCATCGGCCGAGGCCCCAGCGAAATGGTCCGCCGTCACGTTGCGCACGCAATTGCCCGAGGTCTGGATCGCATGCATGCCAACATCGGCCAGAGCCGAGAGGATCGCTGGCACATCGGGCAGTTTCGGCCAGTTGAACTGGATGTTCTGCCGGGTGGTGAAATGGCCGTAGCCTTTGTCATAGGTCTGGGCGATCATCGCCAGCTGGCGCATCTGACGCGGATTGATCGTGCCATAAGGGATCGCGACCCGCAGCATATAAGCATGCAGCTGCAGATAAAGGCCGTTCATCAAACGCAAAGGCCGGAACTCTTCTTCGGTCAGGCTGCCGTCCAAACGACGCTCTACCTGATCGGTGAATTGCGCCACGCGGGCCCGCACGAAGGACTCGTCAAAATCGGTGTAGTCATACATTCGTAAGATCCACTTGCTTGCCGTGGGCGTAGTTCGAGGGGCCGCGGGTGCGGAAGGCTTCGCGGAAATGGGTGGGCTCAGGCCCGTTCGGGCCCTGCTTGGCGTCGGCCAAATAGGCGCCAACCACTTCCAGTTTCGCGGCATTGGCATGCAGCAGCCGCAGCTGGCCATGCGCCTCATCCTCGATCAGCTCGGCCTCATGGTGCACAAGCGACCAACGATCATCGGCGGTGAGATAGACCACATCGCCTTCGCGCAAGCGGTTGGCGGTGACGACTTTCGGGGTGAAGCTACGGCTCATGCGCGGGCCTCCTTCAGCTGGTCGATGGCGGGGGCGGCCGCGCGCGGGGCAAGGCCGTATAGAAGGATCGCGGGGCCCGAAAGCTCGGCCACAGCGGTGGGCAGGGTCGCAAGCGTGGCGGAAAGAATGCGCTGGTCATCGCGTGAGACATTCTCAACCACGGTGACGGCGGTCTCGGGCGAGGCGCCATGCATCATCAGCCGACCCTGCAGGTAGCGGGCGGATTTCTTACCCATGTAGATCGCGGCAACTTCACCCGGACGGGCAAGGCCGCGCCAATCTTGCTCGGCAAAGCCTTCCATCACATGGCCGGTGAGGATGCGCAGCCCGGTGTTGCGGCCCCGCTTGGTCAGGCTTTGGCCAATGGCGGCGGCGGCGACGGAAGCGGTGGTCAGGCCGGGCAGGATGCGGAAGATAAGGCCTTGCGCCTCGAGCGCTTCGATTTCTTCATCCAAACGTCCAAAGACGCCGCAATCGCCGCCTTTCAGCCGCACGACCCGCGCGCCGCTTTGTGCGGCCTCGACAAGGATCCGGTTGATCTCAGATTGCGCGGTGGAAGCGCCAAATCCCTCTTTGCCCACGTCGATGCGGCGTGCTTGCGGCGGGGCCAGCTCTAGCACCTCGGCGCCGACGAGGCGGTCATGAATGACCACCTCGGCCGCGGAAAGCGCGCGCGCGGCCGCCATCGTCAAATGATCGGCCGAGCCGGGACCGGCGCCGACGAAGAAGACGGGATGAAATTGCGGCATGGCGGGCATCCGGACTGGAGTTTCTGGTCTCTATATAGAAGATTTTCCCTCATTTTTGCCAGATCCCCTTGCGGATAAGGATCATTGTTCCGATACTGCGGCAAAGGGGAACACATGTTCCACCGATGGGAGGTTTCAAGGAATGGCTGTCGCTCTGGACGATCTGGACCGGAAAATCCTGTCGGAACTGCAAAAGGATGCTGAGCAATCCTTGGATGAAATCGCCCGCCGGGTGGGTTCGTCGAAGACGCCGGTTTGGAACCGGATTCGTAAGATGAAGGATATGGGCGTGATTGCGCGCACCACCGCGATCCTTGATCCCGAGGCTTTGGGCTTAGAGGCCTGCTTCTTCGTGCTGATCCGCACGTCCGAGCATGAGGCCGATTGGCAGCGCAAGTTCCTGAAAGCGTTGAAAGAGCGCCCCGAGGTGATGGAAGCGCATCGGCTGGCCGGGGATATCGACTATATCCTAAAGGTCCGCGTGAAGAATGCCCGCGCTTATGATCAGTTCTATCAAGCCCTGATCTCCGAAGTGCGGATTTATAATGTGACGGCTTTGCTGAGCATGGAAGAGATCAAATCCACGACGACGCTGCCACTTTGAGCCGCGCACTTTGTTCTGGCCGGGCCGGGGGCCAGCCCCCGGACCCCCGGGATATTTACAAGACAGAAAATGAGAACACTCCGTCCTGTGTCCACAGAACGGAGTGCCATTTCCTGCCACGGTCATCGGCGTCCCCGCCTGTACCGTAAGCCCGTGATCGCATCGTAAGCTTAAGGAAGAGTTAAGCCGCGAGGATCTCTCTGCTCATTTTCTGTCCCTAAATATCCCACGGGGGTCCGGGGGTGTGAAACCCCCGGCCTTGGCCTTAACGCGATACCATCAGCTTCTCGAGGCCGTGGAAGTGATAGACATCGCCGTAGCGCGGAGGGGCAGCCAGCTGGAGGCTGGGGCAGGCGGCGAAGAGTTTCGGCAAGGCGATTTGCAGCTCAAGCCGTGCCAAGGGGGCGCCAACGCAGAAGTGCAAGCCGGCGCCGAAAGTGGCCATCGGCTGCACGCGGCGCTCGGGGCGGAAGCGGCCGGGGTCTTCCCAGGGGCCGGGATCGCGGTTCGCGGCGGCAAGAAGCAGGGCCACTTTATCGCCGCGTTTGAACTGATGCCCCATCACCTCGGCATCCTCATAGACCCAGCGGGTGAAGAGATGGAGTGCGGGATCGTAGCGCAGGATCTCTTCCACCGTTCCGGCGATCGCATCTTGGCCAAGCGCGGACAAAGGCGTGCGGTGTTCCAGAAGGGTTTTCACCCCATTGCCGATCGTATGCACCGTTGCCTCATGGCCGGCGTTCAGCAGCAGGATGCAGGTCGAGATCAGCTCATCGGTCGAGAGCCGCTCTCCCTCGGCCTCGGCGGCGATGAGATGGGTGATGAGATCATCGGCCGGGCGGGCGCGGCGTTCTTCGACATAGCTGCGCATAAAGGCCACGAAAGCCTCAGTTGCGGCGGCGGCGCGATCTTCGGTCTCACGCGTGCGGCTGGCCATATAGACATTGACCATCGCATTGGACCAACGCAGCAGATCGGGGGCCATCTCTTCGGGCACGCCAAGGAGGCGGGCGATGATCCGCACCGGCAGGGGTTGGGCGAAATGCTCCAGAAGGTCGAAGGGGCCTTCGGGGAAGTTGGCGATCAGTTCATCGGTCAGCGCTTCGATCTCGGGGGCGAGGGCCGCGATCCGGCGCGAGGTGAACGCGCGCAGCACGAGCCCGCGCAGCCGGGTGTGGCGCGGCGGTTCAAGCTCCAGCATCGAATGCGCCTCGACCGCGTAGAAGGGGCGCAGATGCTCGGGGAAGGGCTGCACCAACTCGGCCGGGGTTTCGCGGCCAAAGCGGCGGTCGCGGAAGATGGCACTGACGGCAGCGGCATTGCCGGTGCAGATCAGGTCATACTCTTCCCAGCGGAAGAAGGGGCCAGCCGCGCGGGCGCGTTCGTAAAACGGGTAAGGGTTTTGAACGAAGTCAGGATCGGTGGGCGATTGGTGCAGAGTGATCATCACAGGAACTCAACGACGGAAGAAGGAGGGCAGCGGCACAAGGCCTTGGGCGATCAGCACGCCAATTGCCACGATCGCTGCGGCAAAGGCCTGCCACCAATTCCACGCCGAGCCAAGGGCGAACAGGATCAGCATGACATAGAACGGTGCGGCATTGATGTGCAGCGCCGACAGGCCAATGCCCAAACGCTCGACCGACATGATCCACAGGACCTGGCTGACGCCAAGGGCTCCGACACTGTAAAGCAGCAAGGTGCCAAGCTCGGGCCAGCCCCAGTTAGACAGCTCCGGTGCAGCCCCGCCCATGAACCATTGCAACCCGGCTGCGGTGCTCATCGCTACGGCAGCGCCGGTGAGCGTTACGCCGGTGCGCCCGATCGGGCTAAGGTCGGGGAAGGCGGTCACGGTCAGCCGCGAGCCCGTGGTGAAGGTCAACACCGAGGCAAAGCAAAGCCCAACCCCTATGAGCATGGTCAGCCCCGAGCCCGCTTTACCGCTTGGGTCCAGCATCATTGCAGCCCCCAAAACCGAAAGCACCAGCCCAAGGATCACAGCTGCCGTCAGGCGGCGCTTGTCGAAGACCACCTCAAGCGCGATGCCGACCACTGGCATCGAGGCGGAAACCACAGCGGCGGTGATCGCCCCTCCACGGGCTTGACCCAAGATCAAGAACCACCCGGCCAGGCCAATCAAGCTGCCAATGGCGATGCCTTTGAGCCAATTGACCTGCAACATCGGCCCAAAGCCTTCACGCAACAGCCAAAAGAGCAATACCGCAGCGGCGGCAAAGCCCATCCGAGCGGCGGCGAGTTGATCGGCGCCCAGCAGCGGGATCAGATGGTCCGCCGCAGGGATCCCTGTGGACCAAATCAGCATCGAGGCCATGCAGATCACATTGGCGACCATCAGGCTGCTGGTCGGGCGGGCAAGGGCATGTGTCATTTGGGCTTAGGCATTCAATAAAAGGGCAAGGAAAATGCGGGCTAGATCGTGGCGGCAAGGGCTGCGACAATCGCGCCAAAATCAGCGGCCTTAAGGCTTGCGCCGCCCACCAAGGCGCCGTCCACATCGGCGACAGCGAAAATCTCGGCCGCATTCGAGGGTTTGACCGAGCCGCCGTAGAGGAGCCGCATGTCCTTGGCCTCAACGCCGAAACGCTCGGTCAGCTTTTCGCGCATAAAGCCATGCACTTCGGCGATCTGTTCAAGGCTGGGGGTGCGGCCCGTGCCGATGGCCCAGACCGGCTCATAGGCTAGCACTGTATTGGCGGCGGTGGCGCCCTCGGGGACCGATCCTGCCAATTGGGTGGCGATAACCTGCAATGTGGTGCCGCTGTCGCGCTCGGCCTCGGTCTCACCAAGGCAAATGATGGCGGTAAGGCCTGCGGTCCAAGCCGCCTTGACCTTGGCGCAGACCAAAGCGTCGCTCTCAGCATGATCGGCGCGCCGTTCGGAATGGCCCAAGATGACCATCGAGGCACCCGCCTCGGCCAGCATGGGCGCTGAAATGTCGCCGGTATGGGCGCCGGCAGTGTTGGGGTGGCAGTCCTGCCCACCCACCAACAGGGCCGAGCCTGCAGAGGCCGCGGCCATTTGCGCCAAAAGGGTGGCTGGCGGGCAAAGCAGCATGTCGCATAGGGGGGCAGGGTGGCTTGCCAAAAGCGCCTGTACTTCGGCCAAAGCCGCGGCAGAGCCGTTCATCTTCCAATTGCCTGCGGCCAATTTGCGCATGGTGCCCCCCTTAATCTGACTGACACAGCCCTAGCGCAGCGGCTGCGGTCTGGGAAGGGAAAGATCAGCGCGGCGCGGGGGGGCGCGGAAGGGCGGCGCAGCTTAAAGCTTGGGCACGCCCGAGGGGGTGACGTCAGACGCCGGGCTGCCGGCCTCTTTAAAACTGATCGACTCGCCGCAGCCGCAAGCCTCGGCCACATTGGGGTTGCGGAAGACGAACTTCGATTCCAGCAGGCTGCTTTCGTAATCGACCACCGTGCCGAAGAGATACATCTGCGCCATCGGCGCGATCATCACCCTTGCACCATCCTGCTCGACCACCTCGTCCAAGGGGTTCACCTCGGAGACGTAATCCATCGTATATTCCATCCCCGCGCAGCCGCCCTTCTTGACGCCAATGCGCAGGCCCTGACGCCCGTCGCGCGCCATCAAACGCGCGATCTGTTTCACCGCTGCGGGGGTGATGGTGACTGCGGCTTTGCCGGGGATGCCGAACATTTTGGAATTCCTTTACCTTGCCTGAAAGGTAATCCCGCAGGGGGGCAAGTTCAAGCAGCCCCAACCGCGCAAGACAGCAGCGCGCCCCATGAAGGCGCGCGCCTGCCTCTTACATAAAGCCAAGCTCAAGCCGCGCTTCGTCGGACATGAACTCCATGCCCCAAGGCGGATCGAAGGTCATCAAAACCTCAACCGATTTCACACCCGCCAAAGGCTCAACCGCATCCGAGACCCAGCCCGGCATCTCGCCAGCCACCGGGCAGCCCGGAGCGGTCAGAGTCATGGTGATCTGGACATCATTTTCGGCGTTGATCTCAATGGTGTAGACCAGACCAAGATCAAAGATATTGACCGGGATTTCGGGGTCAAAGACCGAACGGCAGGCTTCGACCACGCTGTCGTAAAGCGGATGGTCGGTGCTCGAGGGCTTGATCAGAGGGGCTCCCTCGACCGTTTCCTGCATATGATCCTGCATGGTCTTATGGTCCTGCGGCTGTTGTTGAGTGTTTATATAGGTTTTTTGAGAGCAGAGGTCCAGAGGCGCTGGGGGGCTTGGATGCAACGGCTGAACCTGGCGCGAAACCCGGTTGGGACTGGTCAAAGCAAAGGGCCGCTCTGGGGCGGCCCTTAGGTTATCCGTCTATAGTCGTAGATCAGCAGCGGGGCAGGGCTTTCGCCTTGCGCAATGGCTATGGATCAGAACGGGATCTCGTCATCCATATCCGAGGCGCGCCCGCCGCCCTGACCGCCGCCTTGGCTGCCGCCCGAGCCGCCACCATAGCCGCCACGGCCGCCACCCTGGGCGCCACCGCCTTGGCTGCCGTAATCATCATAGCCACCGCGATCATCATAACCGCCTTGGCCGCCAGCTTGGCCGCCGCCGCCATCACCGCGCCCGCCCAAAAGCGTCAGGTTGCCCGAGAACTGGCGCAGCACGATTTCCGTGGTGTAACGGTCTTGGCCGGATTGATCCTGCCATTTGCGGGTCTCAAGCGCGCCCTCGATATAGACCGTGCTGCCTTTGCGCAGATATTGCTCGGCGATCCGGCCCAAAGCCTCGTTGAAAATGGCAACCGAATGCCATTCCGTGCGCTCTTTCCGCTCACCCGTTTGCTTGTCGCGCCAGGTTTCCGAGGTGGCGATCCGAAGGTTTACCACCTTGCCGCCATTTTGGAAGCTGCGCACTTCGGGGTCGCGGCCAAGATTGCCAACGATGATCACCTTATTGACCGAGCCCGCCATATCGCACCTCTTATTTTTCGATTTTTGGTCTGATTCCGTGAAGGACGAAGGCTTGCTTCGGTTCCGTTGCTAAAATCTCTACACCTGCCCCCGGCTCACCGCAACCGGCGCGGTATCTTGACGGGGCGGTCGGGAGGCGGCAGCGGCTCGGCGGAGCTTTGCTTATGCAATCGCCGCGGCGAAGCGGCTTTTGGCAGTTCGCACTGGAAAGCCGAGCAAAGCCGATTATAGTGCCCGCGATTGCCAGAGCCGGAATTTCGCCAGCTTTGATCTTGCTTGGCCTTTAGGATATTGTTTCCAAGCCGGTTTCGATTGCGAGGGAAGACAGACGTGACCACGCGCCATCGCTTTGTTTTTGGGGTTCAAGGCGCCGCTCTTCGCGCGCTTGTGGCAGTTTGCCTATCGGGCGCCATGCTGATCCCTGCCGCTGCACCTGCTTTTGCGGAAGGGCTGGTGTTTCAAGGCAAAAAGAACCGCTCCAGCGTTTTCAAAAGCCAAAGCGCTTTGCTGGATGGGCGGCTGGCCGGGCAATACTCCGGCTCGGTGAAGCTGACGCCAGAGTATAAGGCGGGCAAAGTTGCCGCCGAAGAGGGCGGTGTCGTGGTGCCGAAGTTCCGCGGCAATTACAAAGGCCAATATTTGGCGGTGGCCAAAGAGCTGGCGCGCAAACACGCGATCCCCGAGGATTTGTTCTTGCGGCTGGTGCAGCGTGAGAGCGGCTGGAACCCAAGTGCGGTCAGCCATAAGGGCGCGACGGGCCTTGCGCAGCTGATGCCGGGCACGGCGAAGACACTGGGCGTCGATATTAATGATCCGCATCAAAACCTTGAAGGCGGCGCGCGCTATCTTCGTATGATGTATGATAAATTCGGCAGCTGGAACCTTGCCCTTGCGGCCTATAACGCAGGGCCGGGGGCCGTTGAAAAGCACGGCGGCGTGCCGCCTTATGCCGAGACGACGGCCTATGTGAAGGCGATCCTTGGTTAAAGGAAGAGGGGGCTCTGCCCCGGTCTGCTTTGCAGCGCTGCGCCGCGCGGCGGGGAGCCCGGCCTTGGCCGGGCTTTTTGTTACTCGGCGGCGATTTTGA
>NZ_JAVDBT010000023.1 GCF_030848395.1 Pseudogemmobacter lacusdianii
CAATGGCGCGACGTCTCCGACGGCCATAAAGTCATGCAATGGGGCGATGAATGGGCGAAGTTGTGAGCGCGGCCCCCGTCTCTCCCGAGTTGCTAGCCGCTGGCCTGATCGAGCCGGATTATCCGCTGCAAGCCCATTTGGGTTACCGCATGCTTGACTGGACCGATGGCTTTTCGCGCTTCGAGCTGCCGTTGCAGCCGTATTTGTCGAACCGCTACGGCATTCCGCATGGTGGCATTTACGGGGTGATGCTGGACACTGTCATGGGGTTCAGCGGCTCATTCACCGGCGATCCCTTGGTGAAGAAGACCGCGATGACGCTGTCGATGACGGTGCAATTTTTGTCGCGGCCGAAGGGCAGTACTTTGTTTGCCGAAGGGCGCAGGATCGGTGGCGGCGCTTCGACCTTCTTTGCCGAAGGGCGAATCGAGGATGACACTGGCACTTTGATCGCCACCTCTAGCGGCACGTTCCGGATCAGAAGCGCTAGCTAAGCGATCCCGCCAGCTTACCGGCGCAAGGCCATAGCTCTTGGTGCCTTGGGTCGCCCAGCGCAGCGCCTGGACTGAGTTTTACAAAAGATAAAAGCGCCCGCCAGAAATGGCGGGCGCTTTCGATTTGTCAGACTGTCGTTCGTCAGGCTGTGCCTTTGGCCCCGCCAAAGGCAGGGCCGAGCAGATCAGGCCGCGCCGGGGGTGGCCTCTTTGGTCACCGCGATCCCAGCTGGCAACACCAGTTTAAGGATATCGGCCAAGGTGATGATGCCGCAAAGCTCAGTCCCGCGCTTTACGGTGGCGATTTGCACACCAGCACCGCGCAGGCGCGCCAAGGCTTCATAGACCGGCATTTGCGCATCAAGGCTGAGGGCCGGACGTGCAACACTGGCCGCCGGCGCATCATCTGCCATCAGCAGCGTATCACGCACATGGATAAAGGACATCGGCTTGCCGCGCCCGCCTTCCATCAAGATACGCATATGCCCCGACTGGCGCGCCGCAGCCCGCACTTCCGCCGCGGTCGCCTTAGCAGGCACCGAGGTCGGGCGCTGATCAATGGCCACAAGGTCACTGACCGGCATGCTGCTCAACCCGATAAAGCCCGACAATTGCCGCTCCATCTCGGGCTCCAAGGCGCCGGTTTGGCCAGAATGTTCAACCAATTGGCGGATGGTCGCGATGTCACGCCCGCCAACAGCCGCGCTTTCGACCGGCTCCACACCCGATGCCCGCACAAGGCTGTTGGCAATGCCATTCATCCAACGCAGCAACGGGCGCAAGGGCCATGCCAGCCCCTGAGCGATCAAGCCGATCGAACGCGCCGAACGTTCCGGATGCGCGATGGCCCAAGATTTTGGAGCCATTTCCCCCACCACAAGGTGCAAGAAGGTCACCACGAACAGCGCCAATGCAAAGGAGGTGCCGCCTGCAAGCCAACCTGGAAGGCCCGCCGACAGCAGCATCGGCCCCAGCCAAGCATCCACCGCTGGTTTGGTGATCGCGCCCAAGGCAAAGGTGCAAGCGGTGATCCCCAGCTGCGCCAAAGCCAGCATCATCGTGAGGTCATTCATCCCCCGCAAGGCAGCCCGCGCCGACATGCTTTCCGGCGCAAGCTCTTCCAGCCGGTGACGGCGCGCGCCCAAAAGCGCAAATTCGATGATCACGAAGAGCGCACTCAGGGCAATCAGCGCAAGCGTGATGAGTGAGACAATGAGAGGGTCTTTCATCATTGCGCATCCTCCGTCATCGCGGTTTCCATCAATGTCAGCCGGACACGGGTTGGCACATGCCGCTCAACCTCCAAAACATCGGCCTCAAGCCAGCGACGCATCGGAGCGTCGGAGACCAGCTCTGCCGGATCAACCGGCAGCTCGATCACCACTCTTGCCCCGACAGCAGGCAGGGCGCCCAGCTCGTCGATCAAAAGACCGGCGATGGTCTCGGCCTCGGTTTCAGGCAGATCGTACTCGATCGCGCGATGCACCTCATCAAGGTGAACATCGCCGTCCATGATCCAGATGTTATCCCCGTCCGAGACCAGCGGATCAGGCGATTGCAGGTCATGCTCATCCGTGATCTCGCCGACGATTTCCATCGCCAGATCCTCGATGGTCAAGACGCCGGCGAAACCGCCGTATTCGTCAATCACGCAGGCCAGTTGATTGGCCGAGCTGATGAGATGCTCCAAAGCATCAGGCAAAGGCATCAGCGTCGGGATCACCGTCGCCGGGCGCATAATACTTTCCACCGAAGCCTCGGGTTCAGCCGTTTCCAACCCTGCCAAGACATCGGACAAATGAACCACGCCAATCGGCGCATCCGAGCTGTCAACCACAGGATAGCGGCTGTGCGCGCGCGCCATCAGCGCCTGCAACTCGCCCAAAGTGGTGTTGGGGCTGACCCAATCCACCTGCGAGCGCGGCACCATCGCATGTTCCACATTCTGATTGGGGAAATCGAGGATGCGGTCCATCATCAGCGACTGCTCAACCGGCAGATCACCGCTTTCGCGCGAATCCGCGATGATGCGGGGCAGATCCTCGGCAGTGGCGCTGACATCAAGGTCATGCACCGGCTCAATCCGAAGCAAACGCAGGAACACATTGGCAGAGAAGTCGAAGAAGGCGATCAGCGGTCCCAAGACCTTCAGATAGATCAAGGTCGAGCGGGACAGAGCTTTGGCCAGCGGCTCAGGCTTCGCGATCGAGAGGTTCTTGGGGTAAAGCTCCCCGAAGATCATCATCGCCACAGTGGCAACCATCAGCGAAAAGAGTGTGCCAATCGTCACGCCAACGCTGGGGGAAACGCCAAGACCACCAAGCAGAACGCCCATTGGTTCACCGATCATCGGCTCGGACAAGAAACCCACGAGCAGACCGGTGATGGTGATGCCGAGCTGGGCCCCCGACAGCATAAAGCTGGTGCGTTTCGTCACATCCAGCGCACGTTTGGCAGAAGCGTCCCCTTCGGCAGCGCTTACCGCGAGTCGGGTCCGGTCAACCGACATATAGGCGAATTCTTGCGCCACGAAGTAGGCGGTGGCTGCGATATTCGCGATGATAACGGCCAGGCCAAGTATCAGAAGTAGAAAAGCTTCAATCACAGCAGCACCTCACGCTGCGATTGAAGCGGTCTAGAGTAGGGTTTGGTACTTCGGTCCACCGTCGGGCCACCTTTATTTGTTGCAAAGTGGTACTTAGTTACCTTGCTCCAGCAGAAAAAGGAACGGCTCAGATAAAATGGGGCCTTTCTGAGCTGTTTTGCCGCGATTTGCCGGCCCGCTCTGCGCTCCTCAGCCTGTGCTTCGAAGACCTTAGCCAAGCGATAAACCAACGCGCCCAGCGCGGAAGGCCAATGATCGCTCGACGCAGCTATTGATATAACATATATCATAGTGACATTCCGAGGGTCTAGGTGCTGATCCGGTCCTCGGATTTCACACGGGGGGCAGAATGATCAATGCAACAACGCGGCTCATCGCTGTGGCCGCCTATCCGGTCCATCATCTGCGGAGCCCGCAAGCACTGAATGCCATGTTTGTGCAGGCCGGAACCAATGCGGTCGTGGTTCCCTGTGAGGTTAGGCCCGAGGATCTGGCCAGCTTCATCTACGGCCTGCGCGGTGTGGGGAACCTAAGCGGACTGATCGTGACCGTGCCACATAAAGCAGCCGCCGCTGCTCTATGTGATCAGCTTGGCCCGCAGGCGCAAGCCGCTGGGGCGGTGAATGTCATCCGGCGCGAGGTGGATGGCTCACTGACCGGAGAGTTGCTGGACGGGCTGGGCTTCGTTGCCGGGCTCGCGGCGCATGGCCACTCGGTCCAAGACCGACGCGTCTGGCTGCAAGGGGCCGGAGGTGCCGCCAGCGCCATCGCTTTCGCTTTGGCCCAGTCCAAAGTCGCCGCGCTGACCTTGATGAACCGAAGCCCCGACAAGCTTGCCGCCTTGGCCGAGCGGCTCCGCGTGCATCACCCGCAGTTGCGTGTCGAAATTGGCGGCGAGATCGGTGCGCATGATATGGTGGTAAACGCCACCTCACTGGGGTTGAAGTTCGATGACCCGCTGCCCGTCGAGATCACTGCGATCGCTTCGGACGCGCTGGTGGTGGATATTATCATGGAGCCGGCAGAGACAGCGCTTCTGCGCGCCGCAAAGGCACGCGGGTTGCCCACCCATACCGGGCGCGCCATGTTGGATGGGCAATTGTCTGAGATCATTACATTTCTGACCAAGACCGGCTAAGCGCGAGGACCGCGTTGCAGGTCTTCCATGCATGATGCACCGGGTGAGCATGGCCCAACGGATCATGAAAAAGGGGGCCAGTACGGCCCCCTTTTGCGCAAGATCTGACCTTTGTTGGCCTAGTCGCGAGCCAGCTCCTGCGCCCGATCAAAGGCTGCCTGTGCCGCCTTGGTCATCAAAGAGGTCATCCTCCCCTCGCCCATCAGCACATCAAGCGCTGCGGCGGTGGTGCCGTTGGGGCTGGTCACATTGACCCGCAACTGAGCCGCGTCTTCGGCCGATTGCTCGGCCAAGCTGGCCGAGCCGAAAACTGTGGCCCGCGCCGCCTGTGCGGCGATATCCTCGGGCAAACCGATGCGCTTGGCAGCTTCGGTCAGCGCTTCGATGAAATGGAAAACATAAGCCGGGCCCGAGCCGGAGATCGCGGTGATCCGGTCGATATCCGCTTCGGTCGCCACCTCAAGCACGATGCCGCCCGTCGACAGAAGGTCACGGACCAGCTCGCGCTGCTGCGCTGTCGTCCGGTCATTGCTGAACATGCCAAACACGCCCTTGCCAACCGCAGCCGGGGTATTGGGCATCACACGGGCGATCGCAACATCGCCCAGCCCCGCGGCCAAAGTTGCAAGCGTGGTGCCCGCCGCGACCGAGACAAAGCAGGCGTTCTCGAAACGACGGTAGCCTTGCAGCACATCAGCAATGACCTGTGGTTTGACCGCCAGCACCACCACATCGGGGGCATAATCTGCCGCCAAATGATCCAGGCTGGCAAAGGCGTCCGAAGCTAGCCCCGCCGCACGGTCGCGCAGCGCCTCATACGGTTCAACAACCGAGACCTGCGGCCTGTCTTGCATCTTCATCCAACCGGCAAGCAGGGCATAGCCCATATTGCCAGCGCCGACCAAAAGCAGCTTTGTCATCAGCCCCTCACTCTGCCGAACGGTGAAGTTCGTTCAAAAGACGCGCCACCAAGGCCGGAGCCTCCATCTGCGGCACATGTCCCACACCTTTCAACCGGTGCAGGCCAAAATGCGCCGGCAGATCGGCAGCATGCGAGGCCGGGATGATCCGGTCGTTCATCCCCCAGATCACCTTGGCGGGCACTGCGATCTTCTCCAGCCGATGCGCCAGCCGCATCAATTGCGTGCCTTCACCAAAGAGCGCCTGTGCCAGCGCTTTCAATGCGGGTCCGCTTTGGCTCTGCGCGCGCGCCCGGATCACCGCTTGGGCAAAGCCCGAAGGCAGAATCGAAGGATCGGCCACCATCGTCTCCAGCCAAGGCTGGATCTCGGGGGCGGTCGTGGCATTTGCCAGCCCGTGAATGAAGCCCGTGTTCACCTCGGGGCCAAGCCCCCCCGGAGCGATCAGACAAAGCGAGCGCGCCGCGACAAGGCCCAGATCGGCAAGGGTCACCGCCACCGCGCCACCAAGCGAATGGCCAACAAGATGGGCCGTCTCGATCCCGCGCGCCGCAAGATCATCGGCGACGGCAAAAGCCAGCTCCTCAAGGTTGCGGATGGTCTGAGCAGGCGCCTGACCGTGCCCGGGCAACTCTGGCGTGATGATCTGACGTCCGCCGTCAAGCAGCCCCGCAATCGGGCGCCAGCCCGAACGATCCGCGCCAAAGCCATGCAACAGCACAACCGGAACGCCGGCAGCACGGGCCACGACCGGCGCACTAAGCCCCGCCGCCGGGGCTACAGTCTCGGGCGCAGCGGAAGGCGGCGCCTTGGCAGTTGCCGACTTCGCAGCATTCTCAACATCGATGCGCTTGACCCGCCCATAGGGGCCGGTGCCACGGATCTGGCTTAGATCAACACCCAGACTGCGTGCGGTGCGCCGGGCCAGCGGGCTGGCTTTAACGCGGTCTGTCGTCACGGCCTCTGCCGCGGGGGACGAAACTGGCGCAGCGCGCTCAGCAGCGGTTGGCGCCGGCTGGGCCTGCGGTGCGACTGGGGCGTCAAGGCTTTCGGCGATCAGACCCAAAACCTTGCCGACCGGGGCCTCTTCGCCCACGGGATAGTTGATGGCGACCAAGAAGCCGTCTGCAGGGGCCTCAACCTCGGTCGCGGCTTTGGCGGTCTCAACGGTGACGATATGCTCACCCGCCTTGACCGCTGCGCCAATCTCTTTGGTCCATTCGAGGATAACAACGGCGTCCATATACTCGCCGCCCGCCGCGTCAATTTGGATCGGATGCTGCATCATGCGCCTCCTTAGGCCAGTGTCTTTTTCGCCGCTGCCGCGATCTTCTCGGCATTCGGCAAGACAGAGGCCTCAAGCGTTTCCGAGTAAGGGATCGGCATATCAGGCAGGGTCACGCGCTCAACCGGCGCATCCAGCTCATCAAAGGCGTGGTCCATGATCGTGGCCGAAAGCTCGGCCGCATAACCGCAGAAGCGCCAGCCTTCATTGACCACCACCGCGTGATTGGTCTTCGCGATCGAGGCCTTGATCGCGCCCAAGTCCAAGGGCCGCAAGCTGCGAAGATCGATCACCTCAGCCGAGATGCCATCCTTTGCCAACAGCTCCGCCGCCTTTTCAGCATCGATCACCATCTTCGAGGTGGCAAAGATCGAAACATCTGTACCGGGCTGAACGGTGCGCGCCTTGCCAATCTCAACCAGCCCTTCACTGTCGAGATCGACCTCGCCGCGCATGTTATAAAGCAGCTTATGCTCAAGGAAGATCACCGGGCGCGGATCACGAATGGCAGCTTTCAACAAGCCGCGCGCATCGGCTGGCGTCACAGGCGCCACGACCTGAAGCCCTGGGATATGCGCAACCAGCACATCCAGTGCCTTGGAATGCTGAGCCCCTGCCCCGGCGCCACCACCGCCTTGGGTGCGCAGCACGAACGGCATCTGGACCTTTTCCTTCCAGATATATTCGTAGATCGAGGCTTGGTTGACCAGCGCATCCAGCGACAGCGGCAGAAAGTCCGCATACATGATCTCAAGCACAGGGCGGGTGCCGGTCATCGCCGCCGAAACCGCCATTGCCGTCAAAGCCTGCTCCGAGATTGGCGTGTCGCGCACGCGCTGATCGCCGAACTCCTCAAGCAGCCCCTTCGAGACCTTAAAGACCCCGCCATAAGTGCCAATGTCTTCGCCGAACAGGAAAACGCTGGGGTCGCGGGTCATCTCTTCGCGCAGCGCGATGTTAAGCGCCTCGGCGTAACGTAGCTTCGCCATATCAGTGAACCTCGCCGGAATAGGGGGCGGTATAGTTGCAGATTTCAAACTCGGGCAGCGGATCGGCCAAGGCGCGCTCGATGGCGTCGCGCACGTCTGCGCTGGTGTCGCGCTCAATCTGGTCCAGCTTTTCGGCGCCCACTTCGCCGACCAATTGGTCGTAAGCGATCTTGATCGGGTCGCGCTTTTTCCACTCGGCGATCACCTCGGGGTCTTGGTAGCCGCCCATGTCCGAGGTGGAAAAACCTTCCCAGCGGTAGGTCTTGCATTCGACAAAGCCCGGCCCCTCGCCCCGGCGTGCGCGCTCAACCATCGTCGAGACCGCCCGGTAGACGGCCAGTGCATCATTGCCGTCGACGATCTCGGTTGGGATACCGTAGCTGGCGGCGCGCTCTGAGATATCCTTGGTCGAGCCTTGCCGGTCGGAATGCACCGTTAGGCCATATTCATTATGCTCAAGCACGAAGACGACAGGCAGCTTCCACAAGGCCGCCATGTTCATGGACTCATGCCAAATGCCAGTCTGCGAGGAGCCGTCGCCAAAGAGCGTCATGGCCACGCGGCCGTTCTTCAGGATCTGGTTCGACAGCGCCATGCCGGTTGCCGCCGGAATGCCGGCACCAACGATGGCATTGCCGCCGATCATGCCCTTGGCGGGATCAGCGATCAACATATGGCCCGCGCGCCCGCCACACAGGCCGGTTTTGCGTCCCAAGATCTCGGCCGAGATTCCGTAGATATCAACGCCCTTGCCGATGTAATGCGCATGCCCGCGGTGGGTCGAGGTGATGTAGTCCTCATCCGTCAGCATAGCGGTCGCGCCAATGCCAACAGCCTCTTGCCCGTCACAGCGGTGGATCGGCCCGCGGGTCCGCCCCTCTTTGCTGAGCGTCCCAAAGGCCTCTTCCACACGCCGGCAGGCAATCATCTTGCGATACATTTCGACCTGATCGTCGATCGATGGGGCATTCTTCATCGGCGCCAAACTCCGGTTATTTGTTATAACAAGTATATCGGAGCCGTTGAGCAAGCAAGCAGATTCGTTGCACCCAGATGGTCAAAAACCTGCGCAGGCGCGTGACTTAACTGCGCCAAAGCGGTGCGCCCAAGGACGCGATCACGACAGCAAACGCCGACTGCCCTTGGGCAATCGGCGTGATGCTGTTTTGTCGCTTCATGCGCAAAAAGCGCGGCGGAACCCTAAGGGCTTTAGGCTCAGCCCCGCGGCGATCAGATCAGGTCTTGGCCGAGATCCGATTGATCATCCAGTCGCAGGCCTGCGTGATATCTTCAGCAATGGCCTCGTTCAAAGCCAGCGCATCCCGCGCCACGATTGCCGCGCAGACCCTATCGTGCAAATCGATGCCTTTGCCGTCTTCACCGTAATAGGGATAGATGACGTTGAGATAAGATCCCATCTTCAGCCAGCAACTCTCGATGATGCGGATAAGCATTGGCATCTTTGAAGCTTCATAGATGGTGAAATGGAACATCCAGTTAAGCTCCATGAGCTTACTAAATTCGCGGGTGTGATCGGCCTCACAAATCGCCTTGTTGATCTCTAGGATCTTCTTGATGTCCTCATCTGTCAGATTCTGCAAAGCCTCGGTCGCGGCCATGCATTCCAGACTGACGCGGATCCGGCGCAATTCGTTGATCTTGGCGGTATCAAGCTCGGGCACATAGATCGTCCCGGTGGCATTCGCCTCCAGAACACCCTCGGCCATCAAGTTGTACAAAGCCTCGCGCGCGGGGGTCAGGCTGACATCCAGCGCCGCTGCCACCGCCCTAATCGCCAGCTTCTCGCCCGGCTGAAAGCGTCCTGCCATCAGCGCTGCCCGCAACTTCTCGCGAACCATCGTTCCCAGAGTTTCTTTCCGAGCGATCGGTGCAATGCTTTGAAGCGCCGAGGACATGTCGTTTTCCTTTAAGTGAGCCGATCAACCGTTATGACAAATTGCAACTTGGGTCCATCGCTACCTTCGCTTGGCCCCGTGTGACCTAATGTGAGCGCTGCACCGAGCCGCCCCAGGCCTGATCGGTTGGCATAAGGTCAATGCGTGACACATCCACATGCTGCGGCATCTTCAGGGCCGAGATCGCAGCAACCGCAACATCTTCGGGCGAGAGGACGCGTTGGGCCTTGAACATGGTGCGCTCCAACCGCTCACTGTCTTGGCCAAAGGCTTCAAGGTAGAAATCCGTCTCCACCCGCCCCGGAACAATCTCGGTGAACCGCACATTGGTGCCGGCCAGATCATAGCGCAGAACCTCATGCGCACGGCTTAGACCTGCCTTGGCCGCGGCATAGGTGGTGGTATTGGGGAAGACCGCCTTGGCGACGGCGCTGCTGAGCGACAGGATGTGGCCCCGCTTGCGCGCCACCATCCCCGGCAAAGCCGCCTGAATCATCAACAAAGGTGCCGTCAGATTTAAAGCGATGACCTGTGCGGTTTCCTCAACCGTCTGATCTTGCAGCGCCCCCAGTGAGCCAATGCCACCGGCGTTGTTCACCAAGATGTCGATCTCACGGCCTTCAAAGATCTTCAGGGTCGCAAGGTCGGTGACATCGGCTGCGATCGGCTCCACACCCGGCAATTTCGCAACCTCGGCAAGGGCGCTTTCCGATCGGGCCAAGGCCAGAACATGAACCCCCTCTGCCGCAAGCTTTTGCGTGATTGCAGCGCCAATCCCCCGTGAAGCCCCGGTGACAAGCGCCACACGGTAGCTGTCTGAAAGCAAAGCCGTCATGGCTTCACCGCCGCATCAAGTGCTGCGCGATAGGCTTGGTTCATCGGATCCCAAGCGATCTGCAGATCAAGCCAAGCGGCTATTCTGCCGGCGATCACAATGCCCAGATCGATCAGCTCGGGCAGGCTTACCGCAGGATCGGCAAAGGCGGCTTCAAGCTGGAACAGGATGTCCGGCGTCTCTTTCATATGGCAAAAATCACGCAGACGAGTGGCCGCTTTGTTCGTGCTAAGCCCAGCGGCATAGCGCAACGAAGTGGCTGGGTCAGCCTGCACCCTTTCGCGCAACCACCAGAACATCTCATGCAAGATCCGCGCCTCGGATTCAGCCATCAGCACCGGCCCCATCGGATGCATGATCGCTCGCGACTCGCGCAGCGCGGCCAAATCCTCGGGGCAAGCCCGCCAGATTGCATCGCGTGCCGCCAAAAGGAAGGCGGGCAGCGTCGGATGATCCACCGGCGCAACGGGCGCAAAGGTGGTCGGCGTTTGCGTCATCGTCAAAGCACCGCTGAAGGACGTGGTGCCATGTTGCTGGCGCAACCGCTCGGCCATTTCACGGACCTTTTCGATCGGCCCCTCGTAATGGCCCAGCACCGTAACCGAGGCGGTCTCGGCCTGAAGCGGCGCGAAGGTGATCTCGAGGAACTGACGAACCGGCCAGTAGATGAACGCCCCCGGCTTGGCCGAAAGGACATCAACCCCGCCTTCCGGCTCTTCGATCAGGGGCGCGTGCCAGTAAATATGGCTGCCGGCGATCTTTGGCGTGTGTAACTGGACCGGTTTCGGCAGCATACCGGCGATCTTGGCCAAGGTGCGGGGGGCGCGGCCCTCGTCACATTGGATATCAAAGCCGGTTCCAAGGATGTTCAGTTCAAGACGCATGTCCGGTTCTCCGGCCTTAATCAGTCGTTTGGGCTAAGGGCTCTCGGTCCGCAGTGGCGGTGCTTAGGTCAGCTTGAGGCGATCTTTCAGCTGATAAAGCGGGAAGATCTGCCGCCCCACGGCGGTTTTAAAACCGCTCATGAAAATGGGCTTCGGACCGGCGACAAGCTCCAACGGTACGTCCGACAACTGGCGCTTTTCGGCGAAGAACTCGCCCATCAGCAGACCGATGTTCTGCGCAAGGTTCACCCCGCGCGTCGAGAAGCCGATCACGGAAAAGACGTTCGGGCGCATTTGCATGATGAGTGGCAGGCTGTCATTGGTCAAAGCGCAGTAGCCCTCCCAATAATCTTCCCATTTCAGAGGGTTATTGCGAAGCTGAGGGAAGAGCGTCTTCATGCGCTTGCGGGCGTGACGCTCGCCATGTTGCTGCCCAAGCGCAACCGAGACGGCACCCGCACCGAAGAAGCGACCTTCGGCGTCAAACCGACCGAAACCGCCCGAGCGGCGCAGATCGGTAAAGCAATTGTTGTTGGGCAGAATGGTCTTGCGCTCTTCGCGCGACATCGGTGCCGTGGCGCAATGGAACAAGCGCACCGACATGATGCTTTTGTTCTGGCCGGGCAGACCCAAAGGATCGGTATAGGCGTTGGTCGCGACCAAAACCTGTTTGGCCGTGATCCGCCGCGTGCCGCTTGCGGTCTTGCAGGTCACCTGCGCCTTTTGTCCATCTGCTTGGTGGATATTTTCCACCCGCGTGTTTTCGTAGATGAGCGCCCCTTCTGCCTCGGCCGCCCGCGCCAAGCCAAGGCATTGCGCCAGAGGGTTCACAATCGCCCCATCGGCATTCTTCCAAGCGCCGATGTAGCCCGCCGCGCCGAGCTCATCCTTCACCTGACCGGCATCAAGCCAATCGACACGCGCGCCAAAGGCTTTCCAGTCTTCATAGACCGCGCGCACCTTGGTCAGCGAAAGCTCAGAATGGGCGGGCTGCAGCCAGCCATTTTGCTCATAATCGCTTTGGATACCGTAGCGCTGGTTCATCGCAGCAATGTGGTTCGGCCCTTCGGCCACCAAGCCGTTCAACGCTTGGCCCTTTTTGGCCCCCAGCTTTTGCTCAACCGTCTGCGGTCGCACCGCGCCGGGGAAATGCGGCACCACAAAGCCGCCGTTGCGCCCCGAAGCCCCCACCCCGACGATCCCGCTTTCCACAAGGATCACACTGAGACCGTTCGACGCCGCACTCAGCGCCGCCGTCAGGCCAAGAAAGCCCCCGCCGACGACCACCAAATCTGCATCCGCATCGCTGGACAGACTGGCGCGAGAGATACGCTTCTCGCGGCTGCTGCGCGTCCAAGCCACGCCTTTCATGCTGGTATCAATCCAAGATTGCGAGGACATCGTCGGGGCACCTGAGGTTTAAGGATGTGGCACGAAAGGACGACGGCGCTTACGCCGTCGCCTTTGCGAGATTGTCAAAATAGTAGACTTCGACCTGACGCAGCACGTCGATCGGCTCATCGGCATAGGCCTCGGACATGAAGCTGCCCTGCGCCTCGATCGAGATCGACCATTGCCCGGGATGCGGGTTGAAGGCGCAAGTCGGGAAATGCATGTGATGGTGCCAAGGCGCGCCGCGCGCCTGCAGGCCGCGGACGTGATCGACCAAAAGCGAGTCCGGCAGATCTCCCGTCACCGCTGCCGCATCAAGGATGTCATCCCCGTGCAGCATTTTGACGAAGGCCTTGTCGATCTCGGGGAAGCTGGCATCGCCTTGGGCGATATAGGGCACGCCCTCGGCATCATCCTCGACCACAACCGCATAGCACCCTGCGAAAGGGTTGTGATTGCAGATGGGCGACAGCACATGCGAGTGCCATTTCTTGCCCGCCGCCTGAAACCCTTCAACCAAGGCCAAGCAATCATCCATCGCGATTTTGCGGAAATTGGTTCCGTTCACATCGACGGTGCACATCGGTTCAGCCCCCACAGCCGATGCGGGCGATGGCCGAGATCTCGACCTTCACACCCGGAACCGGGAAGCTGACGACAAGCGCAGCATTGGCGGGCGGGGCAGCACCAAAGATCTCGCCCATCACCGGGCCAACTTCAGCGAAGACTTCGGGCGCGGTCACATAGGTGGTGATCTGCACAATATCTTTCAGCGTCGCACCGGCCTTTTCCAGCGGCAGCTGGAAGTTCTTGATGATCTGATGCAATTGCTCGGTGGCGCTTTCGGACAGCTGCTTCGTGGCATAATCCATGCCAATCGTGCCCGAGATATAGAGCGTATCGCCGACTTTGACGGCTCGCGAATAGCCGTAAGCGGCTTCGAACGTCGAACCGGATGAGATGTTTTCACGCAGTGCAGTCATGGTCATTCCCTCAGATCAATTCTTACTTGGACTGGATGTAGCCATTGGCGAGCCAGCCACCGTCCACGCGCAGGATGTCACCTGTGATCATCCGCGACGCATCCGACAGCAGGAAGGCGCAGCCATCGGCCACCTCATCTGCCTCGGCCAAGCGACCAAGCGGGGTGCGGGCCTTCACGCCTTCAGTGTTGAACGAGCCGCTGTCGATCAGGGCCTGCACCATCGGGGTGCGCACGCCGGTCGGCGCCACGGCATTCACGCGGATGCCCAGCGGGCCCCATTCCACGGCCAAAGCCTGCACGAGATTATGGACAGCGCCTTTCGAGGCACAATAAGCCGCCCGCGCCGGCGCCCCTGCGGCACCGTAGACCGAGCCGATCATCACGATTGAACCCGATTGCTGTTTGATCATGTGGCGGGCAACAGCTTGGGCATAAAGCCACGAGCCGGTGACGTTCACATCAAGATGCGCGCGGAAGGTCTCAACATCGACCTCAAGCGCAGTGCCAGTCCGCACGATACCGGCCGAGGTGACCAGCCCGTCAACGCCGCCAAACCGCGCAACGCTTTCGGCCACGATCTCTTCAACCCGCGCCGCATCGGTCACATCGCCAACCGCAAGCAGCATGTCTGAGCAATCGATGGTTTTGCTTGCGGCTTCAAGGATCGCGGCATCGCGGTCAACCAGCGTCAGCCTATGGCCGCTCTTGGCCAGCTTCTGCGCCGTGGCCAAGCCAATGCCGCTCGAGGCGCCGGTAATGATCGTGCGAAAGCCTGAGGTTGTCATAAGATGTTCCTTCAATGAGCGAGGATCTGCGACAGGAAGGCGCGCGTGCGCTCATTCTGCGGGTTGTTGAAGAACTCGGTCGGCGCGCCGGATTCGACGATCGCGCCTTGGTCCATGAACACGACCTTGTCGGCCACTTGGCGGGCAAACCCCATCTCATGCGTCACGCAGATCATGGTCATCCCCTCCTGCGCGAGCGACACCATGACATCGAGCACTTCCGAGATCATTTCAGGGTCAAGCGCCGAGGTCGGTTCGTCAAAAAGCATGACCTTGGGGCGCATGCAAAGCGCGCGGGCGATGGCAACGCGCTGCTGCTGACCGCCCGACAATTCGCCAGGGAATTTATTGGCCTGCTCTGGAATCCGGACCCGCGTCAGGAAATGCATGGCCTGTTCCTCGGCCTCTTTGCGCGCTGTGCCACGCACCAGCATCGGAGAGAGGACGCAGTTTTCCAAAATGGTCATATGCGGGAAGAGGTTGAAGTTCTGAAACACCATGCCCACTTCGCGCCGGACTTCCTGAATCCGAGACATGTTGTCATCCAGCACATGGCCCAGAACGTCGATCGTCCCAGAATGGTGCTCTTCCAGCCGGTTGATGCAGCGGATCAGGGTGGATTTCCCCGACCCCGACGGGCCGCAGATCACCACCTTCTCGCCCTGCTGGACGGTCAAGGAGACATCGCGCAGCGCGTGATAGATGCCGTAGTATTTGTTGAGCTGGCTGATCGTGACGGCGGCGGGCATTGCGGAGCGCTCCTGCATTACTTGCCGACGCGCATGCGGCGCTCAAGGTAGGCACCATATCGCGAGAGGCTGAAGATAAAGATGAAGTTGACGAAGGCCATGAAGACGTAGACCTCGACATAGGTGAAAGCCCATTCGCCCGAGCCATAGGCCGCGTTGCCCGAGGCGAGGAAGTCGAAGACACCGATGATGATGACCAGCGACACTTCCTTGAAGCTGATGGCGAATTGGCTGACCGTCGGCGGCAACGCACGCCGGAAGGCCTGCGGCAGAATGATCCGCGTCATGCGGTGCCAGTAGCCCAAGCCCAAGGACTTGGCGGCCTCGTCTTGGCCGACCGGCAAAGATTGGATGCCAGACCGCAGGATCTCGGATTGATAGGCGGCAAAGAAGAGCGCCATACCTGCGATGACCCGCATGATCTTGGTGCCCGAAGACCCCGGCGCCAAGATCGGCAGGACCACAGCGACGGCAAACAAGATCGTCACCAGGGGCAATGAGCGCACCGAGTCGATCACCATTCCGGTCACAACCGAAACCAGCGGCAGGCTAGAGCGGCGCAAAAGCGCAAGGGCGATCGAAAGCGGCATCCCGATCAGCGCGGTCGCACAGAAGATAAAGATCGACAGTGTCAGCCCGCCCCAGCGCTCTTCACCAACATAGCTGAGCCCGAAAACCCCGCCCCGCATAAGCAGGATAAAGACCGCAAGGCTGCAAACCCACAGAACCGCCAGTCGCAGCGGGCGCCAGAAGACCGGCAGGCAAGACAGGATAATGACCAAGATCAAGATCAGACAGCCAAGCGCCGAGCGCCAATGCTCCTCATGCGGGTAAAGCCCAAAGAACATCAGCCGCCAGCGGTCGGCGATCACCGCCCAGCAGGCGCCGCTCGCCGCACGGCAATCTTCGGCCGTGCCGATAAAGACGGCATTCCATGCCGCCCATTGGAAAAGGTGCCACAAAGCCCAAGCGGCAAAAGCCATACCTGCGAGGCTGATGGCGCCACTGAGAGGGGTCGGAAAGAAGCTTTTGCGCAGCCGCGTCTTCAGCGGGCTGATCGGAGGCAAAGCACGTGCGGTCGCAGAGTTGGCCATCTCTATCTCCTCACGACCGAAGCTGGGTGCCGCGCAGAGCGATGCGCTTGTTGATCAAATTCATAAAGGCGGCCAAGAGGTTGTTGATGATCAAGAAGCCGATCATCAGGATCGTAATCAGCTCGATCGTCTGACCGCTTTGATTGATGGCGGTAGAGATCACGAGGAAGAAGTCCGCATAGCCAACCGCAATGCCCAATGTCGTCGCCTTAAGCAGCCAGACATATTGGTTGGTCAGGGTCGGCAGCACCGCGCGGAAGGCCAGCGGCATTCTGACTTTGGTAAAGACCTGCCATCCGCTTAGCCCAAGCGCCTCGGCCGCTTCGACCTGGCCTTTGCTGACGGAAAGAAAACCTGCACGGATGATCTCGCCCAAGAAAGCGCCGCCATAAAGGCTCATCGCGGTCAAGAGCGCAGCGAATTCTGGCGACAACCGAAGGCCCCCGGTGAAGTTCAAGCCCTTCAGCTCCGCGGTCAGCAGCAGCGGCTCTCCCGGCACTTTGCCCAGCAGGATGACCAAGATCAGGCCCAGGCCACCGACGAACCAGATCGCCCGACCAAGTTTTGGATAAAGCAAACGGCTTTTAAGATCGCGCCGCGGCAGCAGCGCCAGAACCAGAGCCGCGATCAAAGTGCCCAAAAACACCATGCCTGCAAGCAATCCATAGGGTTCGGCGATGTTCAGCGCTGGGGTGAAAATCCCTCTCGCCGACAAAATCAACATGTCGCCAAGATTGATCGCCTGACGTGGGCTCGGCAGGTTGGTGAAAACGGCATACCAAAAGAATGCCTGCAGGATCAGCGGGATATTTCGGATCGTCTCAACGTAGCAGGTGCCAAAGGCGCGCAGGACAGCATTGGTTGAGGTTCTGCAAGCGCCGACAATCAACCCCAGCACAGTCGCAAAGATCAGCCCCATCCCCCCAAGATAGAGCGTGTTCAAGATCCCAACCGCAATCACTTTCCAATAAGGATCGTTGATCGAATAGGGGATCAGACTGAAGCCAATATTCCATCCGGTCGAGCGCCACAGAAAGCCGTAGCCCGACGTGATGTTCTGCGCATCCAGTGACCGCTTTGCCCCAAGGATCAGTGCAGCCAGCACTGCCACCAGCACAAGGCCGATCACCATTTGGAGCAGGTAAGCCCGGCGCTTACTCGAAGAGACCATTCGTAAGCTCGCTCTAAAACCAGAGGAAGGTGCGGTGGACGGACCCCAACGGCCCGTCCACCGGCTTTTTACAGAGCGACTGCGATCAATGGATCAGGAGCGGCCAAAGAACCCCACCGTTTTGCCACAGGGCGTTGACGCCCCGCTCAAGCTTGTAAGGCGAGTCCATGCCCAGGTTCCGCTCCCAAATCTCGGAGTAGTTCCCCAGGGTTTTGATGATGTTATAGCCAAAATCATCAGACAGACCGACGCCCGAACCATAGCCCGGCGTCACACCCAGCATCATCCCAACGCTGGGCGAAGGCGGGTTGGCGCGCATCTCATCGACGTTGGCCGAGGTCACACCAGCTTCTTCCGCAGCGACCAAGGTCGAGAGCGTGAAGTTGATGATATCAACCCAGTTGTCGTCGCCCTGACGAACCACAGCCGCAACGGGCTCTGCCGCGATGGAATCCGACAAGATCATGTGATCGTCGGGATTTTCCGCTTTCAAGCGCAGGGTGGCCAGCTGCACATCCCACTGCACGAAAGCATCGCAACGGCCCGAAAGGTAGGCGGCTTCGCTTTCCTCGGTTTTCTCCGAGACCACGAATTCCATCGTCGTGCCAATGCGCTCGAGGTATCCAGCCATCGCCACTTCTTGCGCGGTACCAGCCGGCACGCAGACCGAACCGCCGTCGAGATCGGCAACAGTGGTCGCGCCCAGCTCTTTGCGGACGAGAACTTTGGTCGGCGCCAGCAAGTAAGCGTTGGAGAACTGGAAGCCCAACTCGCCGTCACGGCCGATGGTCCAGCCCGTCGCCTTAATCACAGCGTCGATTTCACCCGACTGAAGCGCGGGCCAACGCTGGGCCCAGCTGGTCGGGACGAAGCTTACATGGCCTTCGTGGGTGCCAAAGATCGCGGTCGCGACAGCGCGACACACATCAATATCAAACCCTTTCCAATTGCCGTTCGCATCGACCTCGGCCAAGCCAAGGTAAGAGCCGTTATGGCCGGTGCAATTGAAGGTGCCGCGCTCTTTGACTGCAGCGAGAGTGTCACCGTGGCCCGCAATTGCCACAGATGCAGAAAGACCAGCCGCGACGACCGAGCCGGCGGCGATCAGCTTCGAAAATTTGGTCATAAGAACCTCAAGTTGTTGGGAACTGCGCATGCTGCCGATTCTGACGCCGACATATATTTGTTATAACGTGTGTCACTTGCATCGAGCAAGTCCCCTGATTGCCTGACACTCATAAATTCGACAGACCTCACGGATCAGCCTAGCAAATTGCTGGCAATCTAATGAATTACAACACTTTCTTGAATCTCTGCCTTTTAGTCGGCCAACCCGCCTGGCGACCAAGCATGGGCCAACCAAACGCATAGCTGGCCTTGAGGGCCGCTGGTTTTAGTGAAGATCGGCTCCGCCTTACATTGGCCAACGGGCGCCCATGTCATCGGCAGCCGCCAGCCGGACCGACATCACGGCACCAACAATGCAAAAGCAGAGACATCGGCACGCGCTTCGTCGCGGTGTCGACCAATATCGGGCACGGTTCGTCCTGTCTTTCGCGAGGATAAGAAGCGCCTCTCGACGGCATCCCCAAACGCTACGGGCGCGCCTCCTCCAGCGGGCGATCCCAAGGTCGCCCCGAAGCCACCGCAACTGCTCGCTCAAAAGAAGGCCATCCTTAGTCCGAGCTGCGCTGCGAAGCGGCGGATATCCCGCAGCGCAAGACCGTCAGCCAGAGCAGGCACAGGGACGGCGGCCACGCCCCTGACAATCGGTTTTGCTCCGCCGGTTCAAACAGTCCCTCTGGGCAAATCACCCTAGCTTAAAACGGATCATCCGCGGAGCGTTGTCTCACGCTCCGCGGATGAAATTGGTTACAGTCCGATCGCGGGTTCAGACCTTCGTAAGATCTGTACGAAGATTAGAACGGGATCGACATGGATGCGCGGGCCGAGAAGGCTTCGAAGTCCGACTGCCCGATCCCGTCATAGCCAATGGCGAACTCGCCCTTCCAATAAGATCCCGCACCAGTGCGCATGCCAAGCTCAAGAGAGCCCGTCGCACCGTCATGAGCGTCAAACCCACTGGAGTCGATCGCCCATGCAAGCTGCGGACGTGCGAAGAAGATCATTCCGCTTTGTCCGCCGCTCAGCGGCATCTCAATGTCCGCGGCCATCGCAAGCTGCCAAAGCTCTGCTTCAGCACCTGTAATGGCCGTCGTCACAACGCCATCGCTGACCGTGTAGTCTTGCTGGCTTTCACGCATATAGCTTACTTCCGCAGAGGGAGTCAGTTTGGCCTGACCCATCTCCAACGTTCCGTAGAGCATGGCGCGGGCCAAACTACGATCGGTCTTGAAGTTACCACTGTACATCGAACCGCCGATATCAACGGAAGCATCGTTGGTCGAACTGCCCCAAGCGGCGCGCGCGCTGAAATACAGCTCTGGCGCAACTTGCATCGAGAGATAGGGGCCGACCATCCAACCGGTTCCCGAAACATCCGAGAAGCCAAGGGTTTCTTCCGATGTGGTGTCCAACTGGACCATAACGCCCAAGGCTACATTCTCAGAAAGCAGGTAGTCCGCCCCCAACGAGACAATCCCGAAGCGACCATCACGTGCATCGAGCGAGCCGATGCTGTCCTTATAGACCGTGAACTCTGCTTCCGCCCAGCTGTGCCAAGCACCGCCCTGCGTCGTACGGCCATAGGAGAGCGCGAAGTCACCGACACCACCTTTGGTAGAAACGGTAATCTCCGGCGGCCCATTTGCCGCCCGACGGCGGTCGAACCGATAGCGCGACGGTTCGGCCGACATCATACGCTCCATACGGCGACCGATGAAGGCACCCGTGACCTGTTCGAAGGTCTCAGTGATGAGTTCCTCGTCCGCACTTTCCTCATCCTTAACAGTCACGGTCACGTCGCTAGGTTCGACCGGATAGGAGGCAGGATCGTCTAAAGACAACGCCACCGTGGTCGAGCGATTGCCGCCGCCGGGGATGCTATCGTCGACCCCAGTGACCGTGACTTGCTGTGCCGTCGCCCAGTTTGCCGTGTTGAAGGTCAACACAAGCTCATTCGCGACCGCTCCACTGACGGCTGCAGTGCCTACATCGATAGAGCTCACGACGATCCGCACGTCACCTGCGGGCTGGCTGAGCAATGCAACCTGGAAAGTGCGGGTTTCATTTTCAGCCATAGTCAGAGCACTGGGCGTGACAGAGATGCCCGCAGCGTCATTGTCGTCGTTCACGGTTACCGCGACAGACGAGATCGCGATGCCTTCGTAATTGGCATCACCCGATGCAGCGACCATGGACACAGTCGCGTTACGGCTTTCAGCATTGTCGATGAGGTCATCGACCCCAGTGACCGTCACGGTCTGCGGCACGTTCCAGTTCGACGGGGTGAACGTCAGTGCCGCTGGTGCAACCGTGGCATCCGCAACGGCCGAAGAAGCGACCGCAACGGAGACATCTGCCGTCGGCTGGCTGTTCAGAACAACGGTAAAGGTCTCGCTGTTCCCCGCTCCGCTTTCGCTAACCGTCAGCGTCGATTTGGAGACGGTCACACCTTTAGCGTCATTGTCGTCGGTCACGGTCACCGCGACAGACGAGATCGCGATGCCTTCGTAATTGGCATCACCCGATGCAGCGACCATGGACACAGTCGCAAGACGGCTTGCAGCATTGTCGATGAGGTCATTGACCCCAGTGACCGTCACGGTCTGCGGCACGTTCCAGTTCGCCGAGGTGAACGTCAGTGCCGCTGGCGCAACCGTGGCATTCGCAACGGCCGAAGAAGCGACCGCAACGGAGACATCTGCCGTCGGCTGGCTGTTCAGAACAACGGTAAAGGTCTCGCTGTTCCCCGCTCCGCTTTCGCTAACCGTCAGCGTCGATTTGGAGACGGTCACACCTTTAGCGTCATTGTCGTCGGTCACGGTCACCGCGACAGACGAGATCGCGATGCCTTCGTAATTGGCATCACCCGATGCAGCGACCATGGACACAGTCGCAAGACGGCTTGCAGCATTGTCGATGAGGTCATTGACCCCAGTGACCGTCACGGTCTGCGGTACGTTCCAGTTCGACGAGGTGAACGTCAGTGCCGCCGGCGCAACCGTGGCATTCGCAACAGCCGAAGAAGCGACCGCAACGGAGACATCTGCCGTCGGCTGGCTGTTCAGAACAACGGTAAAGGTCTCGCTGTTCCCCGCTCCGCTTTCGCTAACCGTCAGCGTCGATTTGGAGACGGTCACACCTTTAGCGTCATTGTCGTCGGTCACGGTTACCGCGACAGACGAGATCGCGATGCCTTCGTAATTGGCATCACCCGATGCAGCGACCATGGACACAGTCGCGTTACGGCTTGCAGCATTGTCGATGAGGTCATTGACGCCAGTGACCGTCACGGTCTGCGGCACGTTCCAGTTCGCCGAGGTGAACGTCAGTGCCGCTGGTGCAACCGTGGCATTCGCAACGGCCGAAGAAGCGACCGCAACGGAGACATTTGCCGTCGGCTGGCTGTTCAGAACAACGGTGAAGGTCTCGCTGTTCCCCGCTCCGCTTTCGCTAACCGTCAGCGTCGATTTGGAGACGGTCACACCTTTAGCGTCATTGTCGTCGGTCACGGTCACCGCGACAGACGAGATCGCGATGCCTTCGTAATTGGCATCACCCGATGCAGCGACCATGGACACAGTCGCAAGACGGCTTGCAGCATTGTCGATGAGGTCATTGACCCCAGTGACCGTCACGGTCTGCGGCACGTTCCAGTTCGCCGAGGTGAACGTCAGTGCCGCTGGCGCAACCGTGGCATTCGCAACGGCCGAAGAAGCGACCGCAACGGAGACATCTGCCGTCGGCTGGCTGTTCAGAACAACGGTGAAGGTCTCGCTGTTCCCCGCTCCGCTTTCGCTAACCGTCAGCGTCGATTTGGAGACGGTCACACCTTTAGCGTCATTGTCGTCGGTCACGGTCACCGCGACAGACGAGATCGCGATGCCTTCGTAATTGGCATCACCCGATGCAGCGACCATGGACACAGTCGCAAGACGGCTTGCAGCATTGTCGATGAGGTCATTGACCCCAGTGACCGTCACGGTCTGCGGTACGTTCCAGTTCGACGAGGTGAACGTCAGTGCCGCCGGCGCAACCGTGGCATTCGCAACGGCCGAAGAAGCGACTGCAACGGAGACACTTGCCGTCGGCTGGCTGTTCAGCACAACGGTAAAGGTCTCGCTGTTGCCCTCTCCGCTTTCGCTAACCGTCAGCGCCGACTTGGACACTGTCACACCTTTGGCGGCATCGTCGTCGGTCACGGTCACCGCGACAGACGTGATCGTTAACCCCCTATATTTTGATTCATTCCCATTATGCAGGCTAAAGGTCACGTTTGCCGTTCGGTTGGGAGAATTAACGATGTCGTCATTCACCCCGGTGACGGTAACGGTCTGCGGCTGGTTCCAGTTCGACGTCGTGAACGTCAGCCTCGCAGTCCCAACCGTGGCGTTTGCAGGATCCGAAGAGCTCAGGTCAACACGCACAGAGTTATTGGGCTTGCTGTCAAGAACAACCGTGAATGTTGCCGTTCCGCCGTTCTCGGCCACTGTAAGTGGGGAGCCGGTTACAGTTACGCCAGCAGTATTAGCATCGGTTACGGTTACGTCGACGTCGCCCATATTATGGCGGTGGTATCTACTATCCGATGAAGTGACAATAAAATCAACCTCCGCTTCACGGCTCTGGTCATTGTCAACATAATCATCGACGCCGGTTACGGTAACGGTCTGCGGTACGTTCCAGTTCGCCGACGTGAACGTTAGCGATGCCACTGAAACCGTCGCAGTGCCAGTCGCATTAGAGGTGACGCCGATTACAACGTTGTGGGTCGGCTGCGTGTTCAGCACCACGGTAAAGGCACCGGTGCCGCCCTCACTCACCGTCATGCTTCCTGTTGAACGGCTGACACCAGCGGTGTCATTGTCGTCAATGGTCACCGTAGCCGCTCTCGGCGAGCCAAGAGTGAAGTCATTGTTCACGCTTGTCAGCGTGACCTTTACAGTCCGATCGCTAGGATGATCGATATCGTTATCGATCGTCGCGACTGTGATTATGCCCGTTGTCTGCCCGTTCGGAATCGTTACCGAACCGCTGAGCGCTGCATAGTCAGTACCCGCAACAGCCGTACTGTCCGCCAGCGAGTAATTTACCACGGTGTTACCAACACTTGCAGTGCTAAGGGTAACCGTAAGATTGCGATTAGAGCCCTCGTCAACGTCTCCGCCACCGCTGATCGTTACGCTTGGTGCAACGAAGCGCGTGAAAACCAAACTGTTTGAGGTGTCGATATCATAGGTCTGGCCACTAGCATTGGCCCTGGCTGTCATCGTGTAGCTCGTGCCTGGGCTACCAGGGACTCGCCAAGTTATCGTGCATTGCGCTGACACATTTCCGGTTGTTCCCGCAGGGATACTAAGCGTTGCGTCACATGCAGCAGGCTCGCCACCTTGGTTCGAAACGCTGGGCGTTATCCTGATGCTTCGCGACGTATTGCAGTAGCCGCCACCGCCCGAGGTATTTGATGTCACATTATAGGTGACAGTGGCTGTAACACTTTTCGTGGGGCGGGTGCTGTCGTTGGGATAGATTGTATCGGCCGAGCTAAGTGTGAGTGTCTTCGGATTCGAAATTGTGCAGGCCGCGTGGGCCGCGGCCGTTGACAGGATCAAGAAGAGAGTGGCAGCCGCAGCGGCTTTGCACCCCGAGATTAGACGTAAAACCAGTGCGAAAAGTAGAGGAACTCTTGCCCAAGTTCGCTGCATGCCATTCTCCATAATATGATATCAGAGCAAGAGCGAACCAAGGCCCATAAGCGTCTGATTTTGTTCAAAATAACCTAGCAAAACGGACGCTAACCAAAGAGGTCGGAGCGCTGTTGACACATGCCCCGGTCGTCCCGCCAATGCGTTACAACCAAAAATCTTTAGGGTTAGAAATGAAGCCACACCCGGACAGTGCCGAGCGCATCACCTAACCCGAATTACATTTATTCAAGTGACTAATTCACAAGCTAACAGATCTAAGTAACCCGAGTTTGTTAACCCGTGCAAGGTTTAGATTTCGGGCTGGGGACCTCAACCGGATATTTCGTGCATCTGCGATGTGGGATCGGCCCGTCGGGTGCGTCGCAGATGCAGAAGCCGCGATCGACGGGATCAGACCGTCGGCATCTTGAATGGGCACAAGGCCCGTGTGAGCTGTGCTCAACAGTGGCGCAGCCACAGGATGTCCTAGAGGACAACCTACGCCCGCTTTCGCGATGGCATGCGGAATGCGGCAGTATCAACAGCCTCCGCGAAGTGCGGCTCAACACCGAATGATGTGGGCCATCCGACCTCAAGAAGATCCCACGCATCGCATAGGGCTAACGCCTACCGGTTTCGGAGCAAAGCCAAAGCCGCGTCACATAGCATCTTTGGAATGGAACGGGTTCACAGGCCTTATAACTGGGTTCTGGCCTCAAAATTACGCAGTGAGTTTGGGCTTTTGGGCTGGCTTTATGCCACGAGTGCTGGAGATGGGCCGAGCTTATAGATTCTGGCCTGCCCCCCGGAAACTGGACCGTTTTCAGCTGGAGTTTCCGACCACGCTTTCCTGGCCGGGCGAGGAGCGGAAACGGATGAAGACGAGCAATTTTTTGGACGCGCAGAAAGCGTTTATGATCGAGCAGTGCGAAGAGGGAATGCCGGATGCGGAGGTCTGCCGCAAAGCGGGGATCAGCCGGGCGGCAGACTTCAATTCGAAGAGCAAGTACGCTGGCCTGTCACCGACCGAGGAGAAGCGACTGAAGCAGTGACCTTCTCCCCTGAAACGTCCTCATTTTGAGATCAGCCTGTTTTCCAGGAGAGGCGACAGTGGATGAAGAGAAGCCGGTTCAGTGAAGTGCAGATCATTGGCATCCTGAAGGAGCATCAGGCCGGGCTGGGTGCGAAGAAGCTGTGCCGCAAGCATGGCATCAGCGACGCGACTTTCTACAAGTGGTGCTCGAGATATGGCGGCATGGAGGTGTCGGACGCCCGGCGCCTGAAGGCACTGGAGGTATGACGAAGATCAGAAAACGATCCGGGGGAACGTTTTCCTGAGGAATGGAACGCGAAACTAAAGAAGATGCTGGCCGAACAGATGCTCGACGTCGCGACGCTGAAGGAGATGTTGGGAAAAAACTTCTGAGGCCCGGTTCGAGGCGGCGTGCCGTGGACTGGGCCATGAAGGAGAAGAGCTATTCGCAGCGGCGGGCCTGTGCGCTGGCCGGGATTGACTCGCGGGTGTATCGGCAGCAGCCGACCTGGCCGGAGGATGGGGAGTTGCGCAAGCGCTGCGGGAGTTGTCCGGCGAGAGGCGGCGCTTCGGCTATCGGCGTCTGCATATCCTGCTGCGGCGGGAGGGCTGGACACTGAACTGGAAGAAGCTCTACCGGATCTACCGGGAAGAAGGCTTAACAGTCCGTAAACGAGGCGGTCGCAAACGAGCACTGGGAACCAGGGCGTCGATGGTGACCTGCCCCCCGGTCGTCCGTCGTTCATAACGAGAGTCCTTGGGGTTGATAGTGGTCGGTTTCGGGTCGGGCAAGCGCGCCGAGCGCGGAGCCATCAGATTGCCCAAGCGCTCGGCGCGCTTCCACTGTGGGCTTGTTGCCCAGCGAGGAATGCGGCCTGACGTGGTTGTAGTCGTAGCGCCACAGGGCCAGCTTGCGGCGGGCT
>NZ_JAVDBT010000024.1 GCF_030848395.1 Pseudogemmobacter lacusdianii
CAATGGCGCGACGTCTCCGACGGCCATAAAGTCATGCAATGGGGCGATGAATGGGCGAAGTTGGGCCAAGCCTGAGACCATGACGAACTGAGCTTGGCCGCTGGGTAAGGCGGCCAAGAGATGACAGCAGGGGCAGAGCTGGGCACGATTGTCGGCTTCCCACTGGATTGGTTTGCGCCAGGCGTAGAATCGTAAGGCTGCCAACGCATCGCCAGCTGACATTTACATTTCTTTAACGTGATGGGGCGAGCATTGGTGGTGCCCCATCGCGTCGCTTTCTTACCGAAGGGGTGGAACCTTGCATGGGTGCCAGTCGTTAACCATTCAACCGGGCCGCCGCCTGACGCCCGGTTTGTTGACGAGTGTGCCTTTAGCAATAAGGGCGTTTTATTAGTCTTGGGGGCCCAAATGGCCTTGGCGGGGGGAGAGGCGGTCTGCAAAGGCCGCCTCAAACTCATAGCGGCGGCCTTGCCCCCTTTGGGGAGCAGATATGCTGTGCGCTTGGCTCTGGCCAGCCCTAGAACTGGGGCCAGCTTAGGGCTGAAGGCTTTCTTAAAGCCAATCAGAAAGGCCAACCAATCCGGTGGTCCAATCGCGCAGAAAGTTGTTCTGCGCGATCTGGGGCTCTTTGGGTTGAGACTTAGAAAGATTTGCCTGGGATCGCTTCGACCAACTGGCGCGAATAGGCTTCTTGCGGGTTGCGGAAGATTTGCATCGGCGGGCCGAGCTCCACCACGCGGCCTTTGTTCATCACCAGCACTTGGTCGCAGATTTGGCTGGCGACGCGCAGGTCGTGGGTGATGAAGATCATCGCAAGATGCCGCTCGGCTTGGATCTCGGCCAGAAGCTGCAAAACCTGCGCTTGGATCGACACGTCCAGTGCGGAGACGGCTTCATCGGCGATGATGATCTCGGGCTCGAACATCAAAGCGCGGGCGATGCCGATGCGTTGGCGCTGGCCACCGGAAAACTCATGCGGGTAGCGGTCAAAGGCGGCGCGACCAAGGCCCACACGCTCCAAGAGCGCGATGGCGGTGGTCTGCGCCTGCGCGCGGTCCATGCCATGCGCAATCGGCCCCACGGTCATCGAGGTGCCAATGCTGAGACGCGGGTTCAGCGAGGCGAAGGGGTCTTGGAAGATCATCTGCATCTTGGGACGCAGCGGGCGGAACTGCGCTTCCGTCATCGGGCGAATATCCTGCCCGTCCAGAAGGATCGCGCCCGCATCGGCCTCGATCAGCTTCATCAGAACCTTACCCATCGAGGATTTGCCTGAGCCGCTTTCGCCGACAACGCCAAGCGTCTCGCCGCGGCGCAAGGTGAAGGAGATGTCATCGACCGCTTTGACCACACGCTCTTGGCCCCAAAGGCCGGATTTCGAACGATAGGTCTTTTGCAGATTCTTCACCTGCAAAATGGGTGCGGCCTCAGCCTTATCCTCGGCGGCGGTTTCGCGCAGGCGCGGCACGGCGGCGATCAGCTTTTGGGTATAGGGATGCGCGGGGTTACCCAGCACTTCGCGGGCGGTGCCCTCTTCGACGACACGGCCCTTTTCCATCACGATCACCCGATCGGCGATATCGGCGACCACGCCGAAATCATGGGTGATGAACATCACAGACGCGCCCTTCTTGCGCTGAAGATCCTTGATCAGCTCAAGGATCTGCGCCTGAACGGTCACGTCCAAAGCCGTGGTCGGCTCATCGGCGATCAGCACATCGGGATCCAGCGCCAAAGCGATGGCAATCATCACCCGCTGCCGCTGCCCGCCAGAGAGGCGGAACGGATATTGTTTGGCCATCAGCGCCGGATCGGGCAGACCGACCTCACCCAAAAGCGACAGCACTTTGGCGCGGCGCGAGGCGGGATCGCCGATCTTATGGTTGATCAGAACCTCTTCGATCTGATCGCCCACGGTCATCAGCGGGTTCAGCGCGGACAATGGGTCTTGGAACACCATCGCAATCGCGCGGCCCCGAAGGGCGCGACGCTCTTTTTCCGGCAATTGCAGCAGATCGCGGCCACCAAAATGGATTTGACCGCGCTCTACCACCATTGCATCGGGCAAAAGCCCCATCACGGTGCTTGCCGTCACCGATTTACCCGAACCGCTTTCGCCGACAATGCAAAGGATCTCGCCGCGCTTCAGCTCAAGCGAGATCTCTTGCACGGCATGGCTGCGCTCCATCCCTTTGGGAAGGCGGACAGAGAGCGCCTTGACGGACAAGACATTATCATTCGGCAACTGGTTCAAATCGGTCATGGTGTTTCCCGTGCTGGGGCAGTCGTTGGCTTAGTTCAGACTTTCGGAACGACGAAAGCCACTTTGCGGAAGGGGGTAAGGATCTTCAGCACGATGGTGACGCCGACCGGGATGGTGACGATATCGCCCGCGCCGATCAGCTTGGTCTCGCCGCCGCCGACGGTGCATTCCGCGGTGCCTTCCATAACGACAAAGGTCTCGTCCAAGGGGCGGCCTTCGAAGGGGTAGGTGCCGGGCTCAGCGATCCAGACGGCGGCTTTGGCTGCTGCGGCTTCGTCGCCAGCTTCAACCCAAAGCGTGCGGCGGAAGGACTTTGCGCCTTCGGTCGAGTCGTAGGCCGGGACAATGTTTGCCTCGCCAGCGACGGTTGCATAGGTGTTGGTCATATTAGACATCCTGTTGGTCTAAGGGTGGGGGAGGCGTCAAGCGAAGGGGGGCAGGGTCACGCCCCCGATGCGCGACGAAAGATTGTCGATCGCGCGCATTTCTCGCAGTTTGTAATTGGGCGCATGCTTCATCCAGTAGGGCGCTTTGTGCAAAGGCTCGATGGGCAGCGAGAGGTCAGTCTCGGGCACACCCATCGCCCATTCGGAGAGAACACCGCCCAGCATGGTGCCGGTCGGCACGCCGCGCCCCGAAAGCCCGGTCAGCGCAACAACGCCGGGGGCAAGGCCGTAAAGCCGGGGCGTGGTTTTATACTGCATGTCCAACTCGCCGAACCACAGATAGTCCCAGCGGATCTCGTCTTTCACTTGCGGGTGCAGCCATTTCAGTTTGGCCGTCATCACCTTGCGGGTGTAATCCAGATCGCGCCCGCGCGGCCCCATCAAGAACATCGAGGCGATGATCCGGTTGTCCGCGCTCCATTTATAGCAATAGAAATCACCGCGCCCGTCGAGCATCGAGGTATTGGCGGGCAGCATGACCTTGCGCGCATGGTCGGAAAGTTGGTTCGTCGCCGCGACATAGACCGGCATGATCTGGAAACTTTGCTCCAGCTTTGGCCAGCCCGGCACGGTATAGGCGCCGGTGGCAAAGATCACCTTGTCGGCAACAACTGCGCCCTTTTCGGTGCCAACTTTCCACTTACCGCCAAGCTTGTCACAGCTTAGCGCCGAGGTGCCAGCATAGATCGACACACCTTCGGAGATCGCGCCCCGTGCCAGTCCTCGGGCGTATTTCAGCGGATGCAGATGCGCGCCTTGCGGGTGATACCAGCCGCCAAAGCTGCGCGGCGTGCCGGTGAGTTCCACCATCTCATCGCGCTCAATCACGCGGGTCTTAGCGCCGACCGCGTTATAGCTTTCGGTCTTGTGCTGCAGGCTTGCGATATGGCCCGGGCGCATCGCGCCGATCACCAGCCCGTTTTGCTGCCATTCGCAATCAATCCCGTAGCGTGCGATGTAATCGGCCGCTTGCTCGGCCGCGCCGGTTTGGCGTTTGATCAGCCGCTCCGCATAGGGCTGGCCCACGAGGGCGCGGACCTTGTCCAGCGGATAGTACGAGAAGGTCGGGCTGCAATGACCGGCATTGCGACCCGAGCCGCCATAGCCGATCTGCTCGCGTTCCAGCAGCGCAACCTTGACGCCTTGCCGCGCCAGTTCGATCGCGGTGGTCAGGCCGGTATAGCCGCCGCCGACGATGCAGACATCCGCCTGCACCTCTTGGTCCAAAGCCGGGCAATTGGGTGCTGGCGGGGCCGAGGCGAACCAATATGAGGTCTCGAAAGGGGAGAACTTAGGCTTGGACATGGGTCACTTCTTTTGCGAGCGGACGTCGAGCGCGTCGCGCAGGCCGTCGCCGATAAAGTTGAAGCCAGTAACGGCGATGGTTATGGCAAGGCCCGGCACAATCGCCATCCACGGCGCTTGAATCAGATACTGCTGCGCACCGTTGAGCATATTGCCCCAGCTCGGCGTGGGCGCTTGGATGCCGTAGCCAAGGAAGGACACATAAGCCTCCATCAAGATCGAGCGGGCCACGGTCAGGGTGGCGGCGACGACGATCGGCGCGATGACATTGGGCAGGATCTCGCGGAACATGATCCAGGACGACGACAGGCCCAAGCTGCGGGCGGCCATGACATAGTCACGTTCGCGCACGGTCTTGACCTCGGCTTCGACGATACGGGCCACTTCCATCCAGCTGGTGATGGCGATGATGAAAGTGATCATCAGCGGGCTTGGCTTGATGAAGGCAGCCAGCACCAGCAGCAGGAAGATCGCGGGGAAGGCCAAGAAGGCATCGACCAGCCGCATCAAGACCGCGCCGATCCAGCCGCCGCGATAGCCTGCGACGACGCCCACCACGGTGCCGATCACCGTCGAGATGATCATCGCCATAAAGCCGACCATCAGCGAGATCTGTCCGGCGTGGAACAGACGCGCGGCAATATCGCGGCCCAAAGGATCGGTGCCGAAGATATGGCCTCCGGTCAGCGGCGGGGCAAAGCGGTTGCGGACATCGATGAAAAGCTCGTCATAGGGCAGAAGGTAAGGGCCGACGAAGCAGGCAAGCGTCAGCGCGACAACCATGAAGAGGCCAATCTTGGCCAAGAGGTTGCTGCGGAAACGCTTAACGGCGCGATTGTGCCAGAAGCCGGTTTTGGGGGCGAGCGGAAGGGAAGCTGTGCTCATGATTCACTCTCACTCAAGCCGGATGCGGGGATCGACAAGCGCCACGATCACATCCGCCAAAAGGTTGCAGACCACGACCAGAATGGCCGAGAACATCAAAAGCCCCATCACGACTGGATAGTCGTTATAGCCAAGGCTATCGAGGAAGAGCCGCCCCATGCCGGGCCAGGTGAAGACCGTCTCGGTCACCAAAGCGCCGCCCAGAAGGGTGGGAAGCTGCATGCCGGTCAGGGTGATCATCGGCACCAGCGCATTGCCGAGGATGTGTTTGTTCATGATCCGGCGCGGGCTAAGGCCCTTGGCTTTGGCGGTGCGGATGAAGTCTTGGCCCAGAACCTCAAGCGTGGCCGCTCGCATATAGCGCGCCCAGATCGCGACGTTCACCAAGGCCAGAACGATTGTCGGCAGGATCAAATGGATCAAAATATCGCCCAGCGAGCCATCGCCGACGGTGATCATATTGCCGGCAGGCAACCAGCCGAGCCAAAGCGAGAAGATGAAGATTGCCACCAGACCGAACCAGAAGGTCGGGATCGACAGCGCCACGAAACAGAAGATCGTCATCGCATAGTCGAAGCTGCCGCCTTGCCGCATGGCCGAGCGCACGCCGATCCAGCCGCCCAAGAGCATCGAGATCACGGTCGAGCCGCCCATCAGCAGCAAGGTTGCGTAAAGGTGGCTGCCGATCACCGCCAGCACATCGCGCTTGTCGCGGAAGCTTTGGCCCCAATCGCCTTGGATCAAGCTCCAAAGCCAGTCAAAATATTGCACGATCAGGGGGCGGTTCAGCCCCATCTCCTCGGCGATCCGGTCCAAGGTTTCCTTGGTCATGCCGGGCGTCAGAGCAAAGCGGGACATCGGCCCACCGGGTGCCAGATGCAGCACCATGAAGCCGATCAAAGAGACCAGCAGCAGCAGAATGGCGCTTTGCCATAGGCGTCCGAGCAGAAAGCGGATCATGCGCGTGTTACCGTGAAAAGAAGGACAGGAAGGCCGGGGCGCATCTGCTGCGCCCCGGCAAAGGTAAAATCGCTGTGGGCAAGGGATAGGGCGCGCTTAGGGCGGCCCTCGCCTTGCCGGGCGAAACTTAGGCCCAACGCCAGCTGCGGATGTTCCAGGTGTCAACGCGGTTGTTCACGTTGGGCACCAGACCCTGCACGCCGACTTTCGAGCCACGGATGTTGACGTGCTGGAAGAGCGGCAGGCACGGCAGGTCTTGCCGGACCACCTCTTGCAAACGCTCATAAACCGGTTTGCGCTGTTCCGGATCGACCATCGAGGCGCCTTTTGCCAAGAGCTCATCCACCTCGGCGCTTTGGTATACCCAAGTGTTCTGACCCGTACCACCGATTGCAGCGGAAGCGTCCGAGCGGAGATAGTCCGAGCTGTCGGGATCCGGGCCCGAAACCAGCGACAGTGCCGCCAGCGCCATGTCGAACTGCGACAGCATCCAGTGATCGCCCCACATCACGGCCGGAGGCAGGTTCGAAATCAGCATCTCGACGCCAATCTCTTTGTAGCTTTGCTGGATGAATTGCTGGGTCTGCTCGCGCAGGTGGTTGCCAGCTGTGGTCGAGCAGGTGAACGACAAGCGCAGGCCGTCTTTCACGCGCACGCCGTCATCGCCGATAGCCCAGCCAGCCTCGTCCAAAAGTGCCGCTGCCTTTTCCAGATCGTAGCTGTGCGCCGGCAGGTTCGGATTATAGAAATAGGACTGCTGCGGCATGTAGGATTCGGTGGCAAGTTGCACACCGTAGTAGAGCACGTCGATGATCGTCGCTTTGTCAGTGGCGAGATACAGCGCCTCACGCACCTTCGGGTCTTGGAAGACCGGGCGTTGCAGGTTCAGGCTCAGGCCTTCCACAAAAGGCGCGCCCATCAGCTCGAGGTTGAGACCTGCGATGGTTTGTGCCTCGGCATAGTTGTCGGGGGTGATCCATTGCAGAGCCAGCACGTCGATGTCGCCGGTCTTCAGCTGCGTGTACATCACGGTGAGGTCGGGGATGTATTTGATCACCACGCGCTCAAGATAGGGGCCGTCGCCGAAATATTCAGTGTTGGCCTCAAGCTCGATGTGATCGCCGGGCACGCGGTTCTTCAGCTTGTAAGCACCGGTGCCGATTGGGGCTTGGTTGAAGGGACCATCGTTCAGGTCTTGGCCTTCAAAGGCATGTTTCGGCACGATGAAGGTTGAAGCGAGGATCGCGAGATAGGGCGCGTAAAGCTCTTTCATCTTCCAAGTGATCTCGGTCGGCGAGACCACGGTGATCTCTTCGATCAGCTCATGGCCCGCGCGGCGCCAGGATTGGAAGTTGGGGTTCATCATCAATTCAAGCGTGAACTTCACGTCTTCTGCGGTGAAGGGCTTGCCGTCATGCCAGGTGACGCCATCGCGCAGCTGGATCTTCCAGGTCAGGCCATCTTCCGAGATACCACCATTGGCAACCGTCGGCACGTCTTTGGCCAAGATCGGGAAGTATTCGCCCTTCTCGTCCACGTCAAAGAGCGGGTCAAAGATGGCGTAGTGCACGCCTTCGTCGCATTCGACGTGCAGCAGGTGCGGGTGGAAGACGGTCGGCTCTTGGCTGAAGCCCACAACCATTTGCCCCGCAGGCGCGGTTTGTGCGTGGGCTGCACCAAGCTGCGTCAGGCTTGGCAGTGCGGTGGTAACACCGGCGGCACTGAGGAACATCAGGGCTTTGCGGCGGTTCATCGTCAAAGAGGTCTGCAACATTATCAGTCCTGTGATTGAGAGGGTCTGGCCGGTTGCCCGGCTTTGTTGTTGGGAAAGGGTGATGAGGTGCGGCTCGCTTAGTAGCCGGTGATCAGTTCAATCTTGGTGCCATCGACGAAGCGCTTCAGGCGGAAGGCTTGTGTCGAGACCACCGGCGGACGGCCCAAAACCAGGTCAGCCATCAGCTTGCCCGCGCCAGGGCCGATGCCGAAGCCATGCCCCGAAAAGCCGGTGGCGACGAAGAAGCCAGGCACCTCTGGCACCGAATCCATAACCGGGATCGCATCGGGCAAAGCGTCGATATAGCCGGCCCAAGTTTGCGCGATCTTGGCGCCTTTCAGGCCCGGGAAGGCGGCGATCGCCAAGCGTAGCGAGTCATCTACCAGCTTTTGCGAGGGCTTAGGATCCAGCACGCGGGCGAATTCAAAGGGGCTGGGTTGATCGAGCTTCCAATAGGCATCCATCCGCGCCTCATCAAAGAAGCGCCAGCCGAAGCGCAGCATCAGGTTCTTCCATTCCACCTTCAGCGCGGGAATGAAGTCCATGAAATAGCGGAAGGAAGCCGGAGTGATATCTGCGATATTGCCGTGGCCCGAAGCGATCGTATAGCCACCGTCCTCGCGCTTGCGGACGGCAAAATTGTCGGACCAGAGCGCTTCCTCGGGGCCTCCCGACATCGGCGTGGTGCGCAGAACCGAGTTTTTCACCTTCAACTGCGGCAGGTGCAGCCCTTTGCGCATCGAGCGCAAGAACATCTCGGACCAAGCGCCGCCCGCCAGAACCACGGCATCGCATTCAATCACGCCACGCTCGGTGACCACCGACGACACCGCGCCATTGGTGGTCTCGATGCCGCGTACGGCGCATTCGGTCAGGATATGCGCGCCCAGCTCGCGGGCGCGCTCGGCAATCGCGGGGGCGGCCATCTGCGGCTCGGCCCGGCCGTCGTCCATGCAAAGGAGCGCGCCGGCGCGTTTCATCGCCGAGGAGCTGAAGCGCTGGTCAAACTCGGGCTTGCCCATGATCCGGCAATCAACGCCGCGCCCGTCCAGATGCTTGAGCCAAGCCTCATGATCGGCCAACTCTTTCTCGTTTTGCGCAGTGAAGACAATGCCGGTCTGCCGGTAGCCGGTGTCGCGACCGGTGCGGCGGTTGAGATCGCGCCAAAGCTTTTGCGCCTCGATGACCAAGTCAATCTCGCGAGGGTCGCGGCGGGCGACGCGGACCCAGCCCCAGTTGCGGCTGGATTGCTCGTGCCCGATGCCGCCTTTCTCGCAGATCGCAACCGATTTTCCGGCTTCGACCAGCTCTAAAGCGGTGCTGACACCGATAATACCGCCGCCGATAACCACAACGTCAACTTTTTGGGGAAGCTCACTATCCCCGTGAACGGGGACCACAAACGGACCAGGCATAACAAAGGCTCTTCATCTTGGTATTGGGCGGCCAGCGCAATGTAGCTGACCTTGAGAAAGGGCGGGGGGAGGGTTGCGGCCAAAGCCGCGCGGTCACGGCGGGTTGTAGGTCAGATGGGCCGTCGCAAAGACGGCGCTAAGGAGAAAAGGGCGGCTCATGCTTTGCCCCGCATCGTGAGGAAGGCGCGGCGCAGGATGTCGATCACGGTGTCATGCTCTTCTTGGCTCATGATGCCCAGAAAGAAGCTCTTCGACTGATCGGTGGCCACGATCTCAAGCTGATCGGCGAGTTCCAGCCCTTTGGCGGTGATATATAGCCCGGTCGCCCGGCCGTCGCGCTCATCGGGGCGCTTTTCGACAAAGCCGCCGACCACCAGCTCATCGACGATCTTGGTGCCCAGCGATTTATCCAGTTGAGAGGTCTGTGCGATGGTGCCAACGCGCACACCCGGGTGGCGGGCAATCAAAAAGAGCGCCGTAATGGTGCCTTTACGCGCGGTGAAATTCATCGCCCTGAGCCGCTGGTCAAGGTTCCGGCTCACCGCCATTTCGATGATGCGGATGTAGAATGACAGCTGATCGTCCAAGAACCCAAGCGAAGGCATTTCATCGCCCTTGGGTTGCATGGTGGCCGCCTGCGTCATCAGATCTGCTTCCTCATATGCTGTTGGGCGGCAGATTATGAATAAAGTGGAACATTTCAACTAAAATTTCGTGACGAGGGCAGGATTAGTCATTTTCCCTTAATGACGTTGGGTTTTTTGGACATAATCTTTGGTGCCCGACGGTAGTTTGCCTAATATTTCATCCGTTAATCGTGGGGCAGGGCAGAATCTAGGGAAACCTCCGCGAGCCGAAAGCGCCGGCGTTGCTCTTAGTCGAGCGCCGTCCCAGTCCTTATATTCGCCTATAAGCTGATCGAGACCATTACGCGCGGGCCGTTCTCCTTTGCCACCCAAATGAAAAATGCCCCGACCGCAGGGCGCGGGTCGGAGCATTCATCGGTTGCGCTTTATGTCAGAGAGCCCCCGCGCAATCCGTGCGCGGGGAGGTAGGCTTATTCGCCGATGGAGATTTCGGCCAGCGGCAGGTTGCAGCAGGCGCTGTAGCGGACGCCTTTGACATCGGGCGCATGGGCCAAAATGATGTCGGGGCTAACGAGTGGCAGGATGACGTGATCTGCGATCATCAGCTCACCAGCTTCGAACCATTTCGCGGTGGCTTCCTCCGGCGTTGCGGCGGCCAGAGCGGCGTCGCGAACAGCGGCCATGTTCGGGTTCACAACCTTCTCACCACTGCCGGTGGCGCGGTTCGACCAGACCGAGCCTTCGATCAGGCCGAAGACGTCGACATATTGCGAGGTGCCGAAGAAGTCGGGGGCGAAGAAGACCATCGACATCGGGATGCCCACGCCATTGGCTTGCTCACGCCAGTTCGGGAAGGGCACCGGCTGCAACTCGGCTTTGATGCCGATCTTCGACAGATCTTGCTGGATCTTTTGCATGGCCAAGTTGAAGTCCACGCCATAGACGTTCAGGTCCGGATAGACCGCTTTGATGGTAAAGCCATCGGGATGGCCGGCAGCCGCCAGCAGCTCTTTGGCCTTCTCGGGGTTGAACTCGGGCATGGTATGGCCGTCACCGCCCGGGAAGCCCAGCGGGATCGGTGCTGCGATCGGCTGGCCTTGGCCGCCAAGGGTGAATTCAATAAGCGAGGGGCGATCCACGGCGAGCGAAATCGCCTCGCGCACTTCCGGCGTCAATGGCACGGCATTGTCTTTGGCACCCGGCGACAGGGTCAGGTAGACGAAGTTGAACGAGGGCTTGTTGTAGATCACCACATCCGAGCCTTCGAGGGTCTTCAGCGTGTCCGGGTCAATCTGCATCGCTAGGTCAACGCTGCCCGATTGCAGCATCTGCGCTTGCGAGACGGCATCTTTAACCTGACGGAAGATCACTTCCGGAACGGCCGGTGCAGTGCCCCAATAGGCGTCGTTGCGCACCAAGCGCAGTTCAGCATTCGGCTCATAGGCGCCCAGCACGAAGGGGCCCGAACCGGCCGAGTTGGTCATCAACCAGCCTTCGGCCGCATCGGCTTCGGCTGCGGTCTCATCGGCGATAGCGCCTTGGGCAATCAGCACATCGCTGTTGAGGATGCCCGACATCTGGCCCGAGGTCAGCGCGGGGAATTCAGAGTTCGACGAGACCAGCTTGAAGACAACGGTATGCGCATCCGGGGCTTCCATCGAGGCGACGGTTTCGCCCACAAACGAAGCGCTGCCCTTGATGTTCTTCAGACGCTGGTAGGTCCAGACCACGTCTTTGGCCTCAACCGGCGAGCCGTCGGAGAATTTGGCGTCCGGGTTCAGCTTGAAGGTGAACTCGGACTGATCGGCATTGCCTTCATAGCTCAATGCCAGAAGCGGCTTCAGCTGGTTGTCGGCGTCCAGCGTGAAAAGCTGCTCATAGACCGAGGTGTTGTAGATCTGGCAGGTGTCACACCAAGCCCGCTGCGGATCGAGCGAGTTGATGTCCATGTCGCGCGCGATGATCAGAGCGCGCTCTTCGGCCATCGCGGGCGCTGCGGCGGCCGCCATAGCCAAGATAAGGCTGGCGCTTAGGGTAAATTTGCGGGGCAGTCTTGCTGCAGCGGGGGTCTGTCTCACGCGCATGGTAGTCTCCCTATGTGGTGGCTCTTATGGCCTTTGTCGTCTTGTGGTGGACGTGGTTCTGGCAGTGGGGTGGCGTGTCGCCGGAAATGGCGGTCTTCGCGGATCAACGGGCCAAAGGCTCGGAGACTGGCGCTGGTCCTGGCAACTCATCACAACGGTAGGCGCAGCAGCTTTGTCGACTAGTGAAACAAAATTCTGATTCACTGATGATCGAAGCCTAAGCTGCGCTGACCTTTTGACGCAACGAATTTTTTAAGGCCGACCATGGCGGGGGCTGGCTTTCGCGAAGCGCTGCTTCCGAACAGGGCAGGGCGCTTGCGGGGGGAGGAAGTGCGCTGGCAGGATTGCTCTTGCCGGATGCCCGGCTGAGGGGGGGCAAAACGGGGCTTCTCAGTTTGTGCGAAACGTGACACCCACGGGGAACCGCAATGAGTGTGTCAGTCCCGGCTGGGCCAAGGGGCCAGCCTGTCTGCAAGTTGATGAATGAGAACGGAGCCGCTTGATGACCGATTTTGCAACTGCGCTAGCCCGCTTTGAACCGGTGGTTATGCCGGCGATTCAGCTGCCAGAATTGGAGGCGCGGCTTTCTGGGCTGCAGGCGCTGATGCGTGGAGCCGGGATCAAGGCGGTCTGGCTCGATGCCTCGTCGTCTTTGACTTATTACACCGGGCTGACCTTGGGTCTTTCCGAGCGGATCCACGGCGCCTTGGTGCCCTCGGAGGGCGCGCTGATCTATGTCTCGCCCAAGTTTGAAGAGCCCAAGCTGCTAGAATTGATGAAGATTCCGGCGCGGATTGCGGTTTGGGAAGAGCACGAAGACCCCTATGCCTTGATGGCGGCCGAGGTTTCTGGCTTTGCAGCACCCGGGCAGGGGCTGGCCTTGGACCCGGCGACGCCGTTCGTTTTTGCCTCAGCGCTGATGCAGGCGGTTGCGGGGCCGGTCACCTCGGCGCAAGGGATGATCTCTGCGCAGCGGCAGATCAAATCGCCCGCCGAGCTGGCGCTGATCCAGACCGCGATGACTGCCAGCCATAGCGTGCACAAAGCGGTGCATGCGGGGCTGCGGGCGGGGGTTTCGACCACCGAAGTGCAAGAGTTTATTCTTGAGGCGCACCGCGCCTTGGGGTTGAAGCCGCTCTTTGCCGCGGTGCAATTTGGCGAGGCGACGGCCTATCCGCATGGTGTCCCGCATCCCCAAATTCTGGCCGATGGCGATATGGTGTTGGTCGATATGGGCGGCACGCTGCACGGCTACTGCTCTGACATCACGCGCACCTATGTCTTCGGCACCCCCACCGACCGCCAGCATGAGCTGTGGGAGGTGGAGCGCCGCGCCCATGCCGCCGCCTTTGCTGCGGCTCAGATCGGCGCCAGCTGCGCCTCGGTTGATGCGGCGGCGCGCAAGGTGATCACCGATGCGGGCTTTGGTCCGGGCTATGCCGTGCCGGGCCTGCCGCATCGCACCGGGCATGGTTTGGGTTTGGACATCCATGAGGCGCCCTATATCGTCGGCGGCAACGCCACCCCGCTGGCCCCCGGCATGTGCTTCTCGATCGAGCCGATGCTTTGCGTTTACGGCGAATGCGGCGTTCGTCTGGAAGACATTGTCTATATGACGGAAGACGGCCCGCGCTGGTTCGCGCCCCCGGCCGAGCGGCTGGATGACCCCTTCGGCGCGACGCTTTAAACGCGGCTCTAAGCCCTTGAGCAGAGGCCTCGTCGCTTAGGCGGGGCCCAGCAAAATATGCGTCTCTGTCTTCAGTACGCCTTCCATGCGCCGCACGGTCGAGATGAGAATGTTCAGCTCATTCATCGTGCCGACCTCGATCTCGCCAACCATATCCCAAGCGCCATTGGTGTTGGAGAGATTGGCAAAGCCCGGCAGCTTCTTGATCGAGGAGATGGCGGCGGGAATATTGCGCCCCCCGAGTTCGATCATCACGATCGCCCGGATCAGCGTGCCGCGGTCCACCTCTCGCAGCCGTACGGTAAAACCTTTGATGATGCCTTCGGCAATCATCCGGTCCAACCGCTTTTGCACCGTGCCGCGAGCAACGCCCAAAAGCGTGGCGAGTTGTGGCACCGAGGCGCGGCCGTTGATGCGCAGCTCTGCCAGAAGATTGTGGTCGAGTTGGTCCATCAATATTGCCGATTGTGTCAACGTGGCTGACGATATCAACAGTTATGTGACGATTTCAACCAAAAGTGATGTTCACTCTGATAAAAGACATTCCTAGGCTGGCAGAAAGGCTTCTGGAGAGTGAACGTGACGATTTTCCTCGGAACCGACGACGTCAAAGCGCTTTTGCGCCAGCACGGTATCGGCGAGATTCTCGAAAAGATGGTGGACTATCTGGAAGAAGACTTCCGGCGCTGGTCTGATTTTGACAAATGTGCGCGCATCGCAAGCCATTCGCCCGATGGGGTGATCGAGCTGATGCCTGTGGCCGATCAAAGCCAGTACAGCTTCAAATATGTCAACGGCCACCCGAAGAACGGCGAACGTGGCCTGCCCACTGTAGCGGCTTTCGGCATGCTGGCGGATGTTGACACAGGCTGCCCGGTGTTTCTCTCAGAGATGACCGTCATCACGGCTTTGCGCACGGCGGCCACGTCGGCGATGGTGGCGAAATATCTTGCGCGCAAAGATGCCAAAGTGATGGCTGTGATCGGGCTTGGCGCGCAGTCTGAGTTCCAGTCTTTGGCCTTCCAGTGCATCCTTGGCGTCGAGAAACTGCGTATTTATGATGCAGATCCGCGGATGGCCGCCAAATTTATGAACAATTTGGCCGGGCATGGTTTTGAGATCGAGCCTTGCGATACCGCCGAGATCGCGACCTTGGGTGCCGATATCATCACCACCGTCACTGCCGACAAACGCAATGCCACGGTGCTTTCCGACAATATGGTCGGCGCGGGCGTGCATTTGAATGCCGTCGGAGGCGATTGCCCGGGAAAAACCGAGCTGGCAAAGGACATTTTGAACCGCGCCGAGGTTTTCACCGAGTTCACGCCGCAGACCCGGATCGAGGGCGAGTTGCAACAAATGCCCGAAGATTTCCCCGTCACCGAGATGTGGCAAGTCCTGACCGGTGCCCATCCGGGCCGCCGCAATGACCGGGAAATCACGCTTTTCGACAGCGTCGGCTTTGCGGTTGAAGATTTTTCTGCGCTGCGCTTGATGCGTGACTTGGCGATTGGCTCTGGCTTGTGCCGCAGCATCGATTTAATCGCCGCCCCTGACGACCCCAGAGACCTGTTTGGTTATGCAACCGCAGATTCTCTGATGACTGCCTGAAGCGTTGAACTAAACGACCAACTGTGGAGCTAACAATGAATTTCAAGAAGCTGATGCTGGCCCTGAGCGTCTCGGCTGCTGCCCTTTCCGGTGCTGCACAAGCCGATCGTCTCGAAGCTGTCAAAGCCGCAGGCGAGCTGAGCTGCGCCAACTCGGGTGCTTTCCCTCCCTTCAGCTTTGCGAATGAAGAAAACAAGATCGTCGGCTTCGATGTCGATATCTGCGAAGAGATCGCTGCACGTTTGGGCGTTAAAGCCAATGTGATCTCGACCGCATGGGACGGCATCATTGCCGGCCTCGTTTCGGGCAAATACGACACCATCATCGGCTCGATCGGCGTGACCGAAGAGCGCGCTTTGGCGATCGACTTCACCACGACCTATTACCACTCGGGTCTGGCAATCTTCGTGCCGAATGGCTCGGAACTGGCTTCGCTGGATGATCTTGCTGGCAAAACCGTTGGCGCGACCTTGGGCGAACTGGGTGAGCAATGGGCGCAGGACCGTGGCGGCTGGACCGTTCGGACCTATAAGTCGATCCCGGAAATGCTGCTTGAGCTGAAAGCTGGCCGGATCGACGCCGTCGTCGCAGATGACATCCCGGTTCTGGTGGCTGTGAACGAAGGCGCTGCTGACGTGAAAGCGCTGGAAATTGAAGGCCTGCCGCAGTTCAAAATCGCGGTCGCGACCCAAAAGGGCAACCCCGAGCTGGTCGCAGCGATCAACCAAGCGATCACCGACATGCGCGCTGATGGCACCTATTTGAAGATCTCGGAAAAGTGGATCGGCGCTGACATCTGGTAAGCCAGTCGTCGTGTAACGGGTGAGGGGCCTTCCCTCACCCGCCTTTAAGTTTGATGTCGACGGAGTAGCGCTGCGCGATGGATTTTGAACTGATCCTTAGGATCACCCCTTTCATGGCAGAAGCTGCTTGGATGACGGTGCAGCTTTTCGCTGTGACCTTGATCCTTGGCCTGATTGTCGCCTCGGTGCTGACATGGGCCGGCTTTTCGCGCTCTGCCCTGCTGCGCGGCTTTGCCCGTGTCTATATCAGCATCATGCGCGGCACCCCGCTCTTGGTGCAGTTGTTCGTGCTTTACTTTGGCGGCCCCCAGCTTGGGCTCTCGCTGGACGCCTTCACCGCTGGTTGCATCTGCTTTGGCCTGAACATTGGCGCCTATATCTCGGTCGGTATGCGTGGCGCCATTTTGGCTGTTAGCCCCGGCCAGACCGAGGCAGCCCGGGCTTTGGGCTTTGGACGCGCGCAGACGATGCGCTTTTTCATCCTCCCCCAAGCCGCTCCGCTGATCCTGCGCTCGGTCGGGGTGAATGCCGTGATCTTGCTGAAGAGCACCGCTTTGGTTTCGGCCATTGGCGTGGTCGAACTGACCGCTGCGGGCCAGCGTTTTGCCAATGCCACCTACCAGCCCTTTGAGGCTTTGGGTGTGGCTGCCGTGTTCTATCTGGCGCTTACCTATCTGGTCACGGGCGGCGTCGCTTTGTTGGAGCGGCGCTTTGGCGTGGAAGAGGGGAAACCGTCATGATGCTCGATTTCTCCGTTGTCCCGCCCTATGCAGGCGTCTTGCTGAACGGGCTCTTGTGGACGCTGCTGATCACCGCTTTGGCCACGACCATCGCCACAGTTTGCGGCATTCTCTTCGCGCTGATATTGCTTTACGCCCCGTTGGTTCTGCGCTGGCCCGTCCGGTTCATCTGCTTCTTGATCATGGGCACGCCGCTCTTGCTGCAGCTCTTCTTGGTCTATTACGGATTGTCGCAGGTTGGCGTCAATTTGCCGGCTTTCTGGACGGGTGTTGCAGCCTTGGGCCTGCATTATGCCGTCTACAATGCTCAGATCATGCGCACCGCGATCTTGGGCGTCGATCCTGGCCAGACCGAGGCGTCGCGCGCTTTGGGCTTTGGCCGTCTGGCGACTTTGCGCCACTTCATCTTGCCGCAGGCCTTGCTGGTTGCCACGCCGCAGTTGGGCAACAACACCCTCATCTTGCTGAAAGATACCGCTCTTCTTTCGGTGATCGGAATCACGGAACTGGTGCTTAGCTCGCAATTGTCGATCAGCCGCACCTTCCGTCCCTTTGAATTCTATCTGACCATCGCAGCCCTCTATTATGTCATTAATCTTGGCATGGAGTGGGTGTTGCGCCGGTTGGCGCGTCGCTTGGAGGCCATCAAATGACCACCCAAACCCAGCCGATGGTTTTGCTGAAAGGCATCCGTAAGCATTTTGGCAGCCATGAGGTGCTTAAGGGCATCGACCTGACCGTCGAGCGCGGCAAGATTGTCTCGATCATCGGGCCAAGCGGGTCGGGCAAGAGCACGCTGTTGCGCTCGATCAATATGCTTGAACCGCCGAATGCGGGCGAGATCTGGTTGAATGGTGAGCTGGTCAACCAGCCGCTGACCGGTCGCGCCTATGAGACGCATATCAACGCCGTGCGCCAAAAGATGGGCAAGGTGTTCCAGCAGTTCAATCTTTTCCCGCATCTGACCGCTTTGCAAAACCTGACCATCGGCCCGATCAAGCTGAAGGGCGTCAGCCCAGCTGAAGCCAAGGTCCAAGCGATGGAGTTGCTGGCCAAGGTTGGTCTCGCCGATAAGGCCGATGCCTACCCGGCACGACTTTCGGGCGGTCAAAAGCAACGCGTGGCAATCGCCCGCGCTTTGGCCATGCGCCCGCAGGTCATGCTCTTTGACGAGGCAACCTCGGCGCTGGACCCTGAGCTGGTCGATGAGGTCAACCTTGTCATGAAGCAGCTCGCGGCCGAGCAGATGACCATGCTGATCGTCACCCATGAGATGAACTTTGCCGCCGAGGTCTCGGACTGGGTGCTCTTCATGGAAGACGGACTTGTGGTCGAGCAAGGTCCGCCTGAGCAAGTCTTGAAGAACCCGGTCATGGCCCGCACGCAAAGTTTCTTGCGCAAGCACCTCGCAAGCTAAGACCGCCGAAAGCCTCAGCAAACTTTTAAGGATCTTCCTCCGTCATGGGAGGGGAAGGATAAACTATGTCTACAGATCAATGGAATGTGCAGGAGCGCGCCGCCCAGATCTCGCATGATCTGGTGTCGTGGAACAGCGAAGGTGGTTTGCAGGGTGAGGCGGATTTCGCCATGCGTCTGCGCGATTACCTGCTGGAGATTCCGTATTTCCGCGAGAACCCCGACGATATCACCATCTATCCGGCCTATGGCCAGCCGCAGACCTATAACCTGCTGGCGTTGGTGCGTGGCACCGGCAAGCGCACCTTGGGCATGGCGGGGCATTACGACACCGTCTCGATCCAGAACTATCATGAGCTGGCGCATCTCGCCTGTGATCCGGTGCCTTTGCGCGAAGCGCTGATCGCGGATCTCGCCTCGCGCAGCCTCTCGGAGCAAGAGGCCCGCGCTTTGGCGGATTTCCAAGGCGGTGATTTCGTGCCGGGCCGTGGTATGCTCGACATGAAAAGCGGTTTGGCCGCTGGGATTGCTTTGATCGAGCATTTCTCGACGCTTGAGGGCCGTGAGGGCAATCTGCTCTTCATGACCACGCCGGATGAAGAGCGTGAAAGCCGCGGCATGCGGGCTTTGCGCGAAGATCTTCCCGGCTATCTGGCCGCGCGCGGGCTTGAGCTGGATGCCGCGATCAACCTTGATGCGACCTCGGATCAGGGCGACGGCGCTTTGGGGCGTGCTGTTTATGAAGGCACCATCGGCAAGCTGTTGCCTTTTGCCTATGTGATCGGCCAATCCTCGCATGTCTCCTATCCGTTCGAGGGTATTTCCGCCCAGCTGATCGGGGCTGAGATCCTGCGCGGGATCGAGGGCAATACCAATCTGGCGGATGCCGGTGGCGGCGATGTCGCCCCGCCGCCGATCTGCCTTGAGGCGCGGGACACCCGCAATGTCTATGAGGTGACGACGCCCGAGCGGTTCTGGCTTTCGTTCAACTGGCTCTTCCAATCGGGCACCGCTGAAGATCGCTTCACGCAATTCCGCGCCGAGGTTGAGGCTGCGCTCACCCGCGCGACCGAGGCCTTCCGTAAAAACGCCGCCGCTTATGGGGCTTTGATCCAAGCCAGCCCCGGGGCCTCCACGGGCGCGGCGCGGGTGATCACTTTGGCCGAGTTGCGCGCCACTGCATTGGCCGATGCCGCAGCCGAGAAGGCTTTTGCCGACTGTGAAGCCAGCCTTGCCGGGATCGACAATCCGCTGGAACTGTCGCGCCGTCTGACCGAATGGCTGGCCAATGCGGCCTTGCTGAAGGGCCCCTGCGTGGTCATCGGCTTTGCCGGTCTGCACTATCCGCCGAGCCGTTTGGACCCGGCCGATCCGCGCGCTGCGGACCTTCTTGCCGCGATCGAGAAGGCCGAGGCTTGGGCCGTTGCCGCAGAGCAGCCGCACTGCCGCCGCCCCTATTTCCAAGGCATCTCGGATATGAGCTTCCTTGGTCAGCCGAAGAAAAAAGGCGCAGATGTGGTGGCGCAGAACACCCCTGCCGCGCGTTTGGTGGATGAGCCCTCGGCCGAAGCCTTGGGCTTCCCGACCGTGAACATCGGCCCTTGGGGGCGTGAGTTCCACCAGCGGCTTGAGCGCGTACATGGACCCTATGCCTTTGGCATCTTGCCCAAAGTGCTGAAGGAAATCGCCATCGCCTTCCTGGCCCCTAAAGCCTGACGATCAAAGCTCAAGCGCTCCGTCTGAACGACGGGGCGCTTGGCGCAAGTACCCCTTGAACATTCTCCATACTGAAGAGAGCGCGTTATGAAATCTCGCTATCGTGTCGTCATTATTGGCGGCGGTGTTGTCGGTGCCTCGGTTGCCTATCATCTGGCCAAACTCGGCTGGACCGACACCGCGATTATTGAGCGCAACGTCCTGACCTCGGGCTCAAGCTGGCATGCGGCGGGTGGCATCCACACGCTGAACTCGGACCCGAACATGTCGGCGCTGCAGTCCTATACGATCAAGCTTCTGCCCGAGATCGAAAAGGAATCCGGTGTTAACATTGGTCTGCATATGACCAGCGGCATCCTGATTGCCCGCGATGCTGACCGTTGGGATTCGATGCAAGGCAACTTCCGCTCGATGCAGGCGATTGGCATCGACGATTGCCGTATGGTGACTCCGGAAGAGATCAAAGAGCTTTGCCCGCTGGTCCATGTCGATGACCTCAAAGGCGGTATGGTCGCCGAGAGCGAAGGCTTCGTTGATCCCTCGGGCGTGGTGCATGCCTATGCCCGCGCGGCCAAGAACATGGGCACCGATATCATCGAGCACAACCGGGTGCTGGCGCTCAAGCAACTGCCCAATCTGGAATGGGTGGTCGAGACCGAGCAAGGCACCATCCACGCCGAGCATGTGGTGAACGCAGGCGGCCTTTGGGCCAAGCAGCTTGGCCGCATGGTCGGGCTGGAGCTGCCGGTCACACCGATGGAGCACCATTACCTGATCACCGAAAGCATCCCCGAGATCGCCGCGATCAAAGGCGATATCCCGGCGGTGGTTGACCTCGACGGCTTCTCTTACACCCGTCGCGAAGGCAATGGCCTTCTCCTTGGCATCTATGAGCAAGACTTCCGCCATTGGAATATGGACGGCGCGCCGTGGAATTACGGCATCGAACTGATCCAAGAAGACCCCGAGCGGATCTCGGAAGAACTGGCCCTCGCCTTCCACCGCTTCCCCTGCCTGCAAGACGCGGGCGTCAAGCGTTGGGTCAACGGCGCCTTCACCTTCTCGCCCGATGGCAACCCGATCGTCGGCCCGGTGCGCAACCTGCCGAACTATTGGCTGGCTTGCGGCGTGATGGCGGGCTTCTTGCAAGGCGGCGGCGTCGGCAAATCTTTGGCCGAATGGATGGTGCATGGCGAGGCCGAGGCCGATATCTTCGGCATGGATATCGCGCGCTACGGCAACCACGCCGGCAACCGCGAATATATCCGTCAGACCACCGGCCAGTTCTACTCGCGCCGCTTCCTGATGACCTATCCGAACGAGCATCTGCCCGCCGCGCGTCCCTTGAAGACCTCGGGCGCTTATGACGGGATGACGGCGGCTGGCGCGCGTTGGGGGGCAAGCTGGGGTCTGGAGATCCCGCTTTACTTCGCGCCTGCGGACTTCGTCGAAAAGCCCAGCCTGCGCCGTTCGGGTGCCTTCGACTATGTCGCCGCCGAAGTCAAAGCCGTGCGCGAGGCCGCTGGTCTGCTCGATATCTCGGCCTATTCGCGCTACGAGGTCAAAGGTCCGGGCGCCGAGGCTTGGTTGGACCGGTTGCTGGCTTGCAAACTGCCGAAAGCTGGCCGCGCCAAGCTGGCACCGATGCTGGCCGAGGATGGCCGCTTGAAGGGCGATCTGACGGTGATGAACTGGGGCGATGGCAGCTTCTGGCTGATGGGCTCCTTCTACCTGCGCGAGTGGCATATGCGCTGGTTCGAGGGCCATATGTCGGAAGGCGTCGCGCTCAAAGACATCTCTGAACAAGTCTGCGGCTTTGCCATCTCGGGCCCGAAATCGCGCGAGATCTTGCAAAAGCTGACGCATCAAGACCTCAGCACCCTGCCGATCTTCGGCGCCACCACGGTGGATCTGGGGCTTTATACCTGCCGCGTCGTGCGCATGTCGCTGACCGGCGAGCTGGGCTTTGAAATCAACTGCGGCGCTTTGGAACATGCGGGCCTGCGCCGCGTGCTTCTGGCTGCCGGGGCTGAGCTTGGTCTGAAAGAGGTCGGCTTCTATGCCGGCGGTTCGCTGCGGATCGAAAAGAGCTACGGCATCTGGAGCCGGGAGTTCACCCAAGGCTACACCCCGGTGCAGACCGGCTTCGACCGCTTCGTCGCCTATGATAAAGGTGACTTCATCGGCGCCGAGGCTGCTCGTAAGGACCGCGATGCGCCCAGCACCACCCAGCGCATCGTCACGCTTGAAGTTGAAGCGACCACCGCCGACTGCACCGGCTATGAGCCGGTTTGGCAAGGTGAGCAACTGATCGGCTATGTCACCTCGGGTGGCTATGGCCACAGCTTGGGCAAGAGCCTGGCGATCGCCATGGTCGATCTGGCCGCGATCACCGGCACCGAGCCGCTCTCGGTCCATATCGTCGGAGAGCGTTGCGCGGCCAAGATCATCCCCGCCTCGCCTTACGACCCCGAAGGCAAGAAGATGCGAAGCTAAACGACATAGGGCGCCGTAAGGCGCCCTATTCTTTTTCCCAGGTCCGCATCTGCGACGTAAACCGAGTCGAAAAGCTACTTTCGGGGAATCGCACAGCAACGACCGGGCGGCGATTCTACCAAACGGGGCCGATTCTGCGGCTTCACCGGGGCGATTCCCGGCGCCCGAGCTCCAAATCCGCCGGGGGCAGGAGAACCGGGCCAAAAACAGCCAAGCCTTTGATCGCGCCGGGAAGGCCAGAAAAAAACCAGCAATCATTGGAGAAAACCGCGGCTAGGACGGCGAGCATCGCCCCAGGCCGGGTTCGTTTTCGGTGCAAAGTTTTGACTTCCGCGTTTTTCCCTCTTGCGGCTGCCTGCTGTGGGGCCTAGATACCGCCTCACCGAAGCGGAACGGTGATCGGAAGCGCAAGCGGAAGGTTGGCGGGAGGCGGAAGGAGCGGCGGTTGAAAGATTGCTGCGATACGAAATTCTGGATGCGAGGTTGCAGGCAGCGCCAAGAGATTGGTGTCCCTGTGGTTTTTGT
>NZ_JAVDBT010000025.1 GCF_030848395.1 Pseudogemmobacter lacusdianii
TCTGTCAGTCTCCTCGCGGAGCCTGAATCACGCCGCGAGTGGATAATCAATGGGTCCTGACCCTAGATAGACCCAACGGAGGCCGCCTGGGCCGGTCGCACTGGCCCCGATCCGATCAGGACATCGGGGCCAGACTTCAATCCTTGCCAATCAGGCGGCGCGAACCTCTTCGGCTGCCGCATCGACCAGGTCGAAGATGAAGGCTGCCGTTTCGACGTTGACCCAAGACAGGCGCGCACGCTCTTCGGGGCTGAGCGCCAAGGCGGCGCGCTCGGCTTCGCTCAGTTGATCGGCGGTGCCGGCAATGGTCGATTCCAGACCGGTCGAGCGCACGATCTCGGCGCCGTTGACTGGATCGGAGAGCAGCATGTTCAAGAAGCTATAGGCGTTGTCCATATTCTTGGCATTGGCCACGACGTTGAAGCCGTAAGCATAGGCCTGACCGCCTTCTTTGGGGATGGTGAAGGCGGCGGGGAAGCCGTCGATGATCAGCTGCGACGAGGGGCCAGAGCTGGCTTGCGCCATGGCAATATCGCCGGTGACCATCATTTGCTGCACCTCGGTTGGGCCTTCGTAATAGCGGCGCACCTTGGACTTATGTTCAATCATGAAGTCGCGCGCAGCGTTGACGGCCTTCTGCGCGGCCTCGGTGTCGCCGGCGTAGCTGACGCCCGAGCCATCGTGGCCAAGGTAATCCATCACGATCGGCATGAAGTTTTGCAGCTGATAAGAGGTCTTACCTGCAAAGCCTTCGCTGAAGATGACGTCCCAGCTTTCGGGTTTTTCGCTGACCATCTCGGTGTTGTAGAGCAGGCCCGTGGCCACGACGACCAGCGGCACGCCCCAGTCTTGACCGCCGCGCGACACCCAGCCGGCGTTGGCATATTCTGGCAGGATCTTGTCCCAAGCGGTAAGGCGGCCCTTGTCGACCGCGGCCAAAAGGCCGGCATCGATGAATTGGTAGAAGCGGTGGCCGGCACAGGTGACGATATCGGCGGAATGATTGCCTTGCTCGGCCATCATCAGGTTGAACATCTCGCCTTGGTCGGTGACCATGCGGATGTTCAGCTTCGCGCCGGTTTCCGCTTCAAAGCGGTCGCGCAGCCCATCGGTGATGAAGCCGTCATAGGCCCAGACGTTCAGCTCTTTGGTTTGGGCATGGGCATGGCGCAGATAGGCCGGGGCGGCCAAAGTCGCCAGACCCAAGGCGGCGGCGCCGCGCCCAAACGCTCTGCGGTTCAGTGTCATTGTCATGGTTGTTCCTCTGTTGGATCGGTCGGGTCTGCGCCCGCGCTGTCTGGGGTGCGGGCTTCGTTTATGGCCCGCTTGTTTTGGCAATCATTTTGTCCCGTCAGGGGAAACCTGAGAGGGGATATGGTCGAAAATTCTCTTAGGAACTTTGCACAGACGAGGGCGCTGGCGGAACTTGAAAAGTTTCATGGTGACTATAATCTCAGGTAATGACATTGCGCTCCAAGTTACCGTCACCAACCGCAATTTTCGTCTTTGAGGCGGCTGCTCGACTGGGCAATTTCTCGCGTGCAGCGCAGGAGTTGAACGTGACGCAGCCCGCCGTCAGCCATGCCATTTCGGCGCTGGAGCGGCACCTTGGGCAAAAGCTTTTTCACCGCAGCGGGCCAAGCCTGACATTGACGGTCGCGGGCGAGCGTTTGAGCCGGGTGACGAGCCGCAGCTTTGCCCAGATCGAGACGGTACTGGCCGAAATCGAGCCTGCCCGGGTGGTCCGAGAAACCGTGCTGCTGTCGGTGTCCTCGGGGTTGGTGAACCATTGGTTGATGCCGCGGTTCAGTGCCTTTACCGAGCGTTTCCCTGAGATCGATCTGCAATTTCAGCTGATGCAAAGCCGGGTTTCCGGGCCCTTGGGCACGGCAGATATTGGCCTGCGTCCGCTCTCAGGCGCCCAATCTGCACAAGGCCTTGGTGCCTTTTGTCCCGAGCAGATCATCGCCTTGGCCTCGCCCGAGTATTTGCAGCAATTTGGGCCGCTGGATGATCCGAAATCTGCGCATCGGCTGATTGAGATGCCTGAACATGATTTCCGTTGGCAGGACTTCTTGCGCTGCACCGGTATTGTGCCGCATGGGCCAATGAGCACGCTGTCGCTGCCGGATTATTCAGTGGCTCTTCAGGCTGCGGTCGCGGGGCGGGGGATTGTGCTAGGATGGACCTCGGTTGCGGCCTATCTGATCCATAAGCAAGATTTGGTGCCCGCGGCCTCGGCTTTGGTGCGCACAGAGCGGTCTTTCCATCTGCTGTTGGGAGAGGGGTATCGCCGTCTGGCGGTGCTTGAGGTGCGCGACTGGCTCTTGGCCGAGATGGCGCGCGACCGGGCTGAGATCGGCCCGATTTTGCAAGATCTGCCGCAATTTGACCGCTCGGCCGTTTAAGGCCCGCAAGGTTAAGCTATTCCGGTTTGGCATAGGCTTCGCACTTTTTGTGCTTTGATCGTGGCGCGGATCGTCAGGATTTATGGGACAAAGTCATAAGCGTGAAACGAGCCTGAGATGATTGTTACTGCTGCCAATGTCTTCGTCGTTCCCGTCGGCAACCGCACCGGCGTGATCCTTGAGCTGGAAACGGATGCGGGGATTACCGGGATCGGCGAGGCCGGCATTGCCTATGGGATGGGCATCGAAGCCACGGCTGAGATGGTCTTGAAGATGCTGCGGGCGCGGGTTTTGGGCCGCGATGCCGGCGAGATTGAGCTGATTTGGAGCGATATCTACGATCGTGGCTTCTGGACGAAAAGCGTCGGGGCGATCACGACTGCGGCGCTTTCGGCGATTGAGATTGCGCTTTGGGATATTAAGGGCAAGGCTTTGGGCGTTCCCGTCCACAGTCTTTTTGGTGGCACTTTCCGCAATCGGTTGGAGATCTACGCCAACGGTTGGTGGATGGGCTGCGACACGCCGCAAGACTTTGCAACCGCCGCCAAACGCATGGTTGATAAGGGGCTGCGTGGGTTGAAGCTTTACCCGCTGGGTCTGATGGACCCTGTCACGGTGATCCGTCACCCGACCCGCCGCCGTGTCTCACGCGATACGCTTAATTTGTGCATTAATCGGGTGGAGGCGATCCGCAAAGCGGTGGGATCAGAGGTCGATATCCTTTTGGATATGGGCGGTGGTGTGCACGCCGATCAACTGCGCTATCTTATGCCGCGGCTTGAGCCGTTGGACGTGGGCTTCATTGAGGAGCCGATTGATCCGGCCGCGCCGGAAAACTACGCCTCATTGCGCAGTCCGATCCCGGTGGCTGCAGGCGAGCGCGCCTATACGCGCTATGGGTTCCAGCGGATGTTGCAGGCGGGCGGCATCGAGGTTTTGCAGCCCGATGTCTGCAATACCGGCGGCTTGGCCGAAGCCCGCCGCATCGCGGCGTTGGGCGAGATCTACAATTGCTCGGTCGCGCCGCATAACTATGGCACCACGCTGGCGACGGTTGTCTCGGCGCATCTCAGTGCCACGATTGCGAATTTCCAGGTACTGGAATGCTTCCCAGACTTCCGTGAAGAGCCCGGTTATGTGCCGCTGATCGACACGCCACTCGAGGATCAGATCGAGGGCTCGACCGTTCCTGTGCCGCAAGGCCCCGGTTTGGGGGTGACTTTGCGCCGGCAGGATGTGGAGCAGCATCTGTGGAAGCGCCTTGTGTTCGAGAAGTAATCAGCAACTTTCCCGTCATGCGGCCTAGGGGTCTGCCAAAGAAAAGGATTAACCCCTAGGCCGTGTTGATAAATGGCGGGGCCAGCGTGACACGCAGGCAGCGTCTATGATGGTGAGGAAGCGCACTATGGCTTCGTTGGGCCGGGAAAGCTTGTCAGCGGGTGTTCTTGGGCTTGCTGACACGGCGCTCGACAAGGCCGCGCGGTCGGTAAAGCCCAATCTGAGGAGGGCGGGGCCGTGCCTCGTCGGACAAACAGGCGTGCGCCCGGTTGATACCTCAAAGCGAGCTTTGAGGTCAGCGGTCCGACTGAATTTCTGCACATCCGATTTCTACTGTTATAGCAGAATGTTGAGGCGCTGCTGCGCGCGTGGCCTCTATGCCCCAGCCTAATACCGTAAACGATACGAGCGGGCCTGCGCTGCCGAGCAGTGCGGGATGTGACCCGCCAAACCGGTGGCCCGCGGAGGCTGGACTCTGGCATCGGCTCGCCTTCTTCCAACATAAGCGTTGATGATGCTTGGCTCACCAAGAGGGCGCGTGAAGCCTTCGCGGACCAATATAGGGGTGTCCCAGTGCTTTGAGGGGCATGGTGACGCTTTCGGCACAGTTCGCGCGCGCATCCTCCTGCCATCGAGGCCCGGCATTAGGAGCTGTATTTTGTCTCTGGATCAGAAACAAAATACTTGAGTCCGCCCGGATTTGGCCCGATTTATGATTCATATGTTATGAGATTCGGCCTCTGTCACTGCTCGAACCGCTTGAGGGTTTGAGAGGTGCCAAAGCCAGATCCTGGCGAAATTGCCGCGACCTAGTGACCGCTTTTTCCAGATGGATTCGTAGTTTGGATCCCAGACCTTACGGTCCTGGCGATAGCGGCGTTGTTAACCACAGAAACAATGAACCGGTACGGCAGGTGACTTGAGTGCCTATGCCTACCTGAGGGTGAACGTGAAAAAACTGCTTCTAACCGCCGTCGCGGCCGCTGGTATGGCGTTGACCGCTCCTGTCCTCGCCGAAGCTCCGACGCGCCAAGCCGTTGATGAAATGACCGGACGCGCCGCAGAACTTGTCAAAGAAGGGCGCGTCGATGATGCCGCGCAGATCTATGACTTTCTCTTGACGCTTGCGCCCAATTACCCGCGTTTCTTGATGGATATGGCGCATATCCAGATGCTGCAGGGCAATTGGGCCGACGCCAAAGCCAAGTTGCAGCAGGTGCGCAACATGCCGGGCATCCCCGAACATATTGCCAGCGCGATCGATGGCCGGCTGGCCTATATCGAGACGCAAACATACCGCAGCAAGCTGAGCGGACAGATCAGCTTTGGCTTGACCGCGCAATCGAACGTGAACGCCGGGCCTGAAGATCGTCAGATCGATATTTTCGGGCTGCCATTTACCCTGTCATCCAGCGCAATGCCGCAATCGGATATCATCGCGCGCGCGGCGATTGATCTCGATTATCGGCTGAGGCTGGGGGACGGCAACACGTTCTTCAATGCGCAGATGTCGTTTGTCGGTCTGAATTACAACGAGTTTGATGATTTGAACCGCAAGGATCTTGGCGTCCAGCTGGGCTTTTTGCTGCCGCTTGAAGGCTTCCCGCTGGCGAAAAGTCACTTCCAAATTCATGCCGTGGCCAACAAGACTTGGATCGGGGGCGACAGCTACCAAGACAGCGCGGGGCTGCTGGCAACTTACACGGCCACGCCGACCGAGCGGCTGCAGATCAGGCTCGGCGCCAGCTATCAACAAGATGACTACCTGACCAGTTTGGCCCGGCCCTCGGCGGATGATCGCGACGGCGACAAAACCGCTTTTAGCCTCATGGCCACCTATGCCCTTAGCGAAAGCTTGCGCCTGCTGGCGGGGGTGGAAGCTGCGAAACTGGACGCAGAAGAGGATTACAACTCTTGGTCTGGCACGGCGGTGCGGCTTGGCCTGTCGAAGAAATATACCTCACCCATCGCGGCTTTGCCGGGGGCTTGGACCACGGCAATTTCAGTGGAACACAGCCAGCGCGATTACGTCGCGCCCGAGGTGATGTTCAGCACCGATCCGCAAGCGACCGATATCACGCGCTTCAGTTTGGTGCAGACCGTGCCTCTGAGCGCCGTGACCGAGGCGAGACTGAGCCTCAGCAGCGCCAAAGCGACGTCCACCTACGATATTTATTCATGGAGCGACCAATCAGCCTCGCTCTCATTCCTCTATAAGTTCTGAGGCATATCATGGCATTGAAGAAAACACGCTCAGCCTTGCTTTGCACGACGCTGCTGGGCCTGCTGCCAAGCACTGCGATGGCGGCGGACGATGCGCAGACCGCGCAGCAAAAATACGATGCTTTGAAAGAAAGAGGCATATTCGCAGGATTCGAGAGCACCACCGATCCCAGTCTCGACCAGAATATGAGCCGCGCGCAATTCGCGCGGGTGGCAGCGTTGATACTTGGCCTTCCCAAGGACGAACCTGCGAGCACGAATTACTCAGATCTCGATGAGACATCTTGGGCACTTGGATACATCGAGGCTGCGAAAAGAGCTGGCATGGTGCATGGCGATGAGTCGAGGTTCGGCTCTGCAGATCAGGTAAAATTAGGCCAGTTCTCAACCACTCTCTTGCCGAACTTGGGCGGTCGGGACGAAGAAGCCGGAATCGGTAGCCCACGGCTCAACGATTTTGCAGCATTCAGCCCGATTGGTGTATTCGATTTAGATCGCCTTCATGATCCCTCAAATAGCAACGCGCGCCAACGCCAAGAGTTGCTTGACAGCGTAACCGGCAGCGGCGGTCAAACGAATGCAAATCCTTTGGCTGGATTTGACAGGACGTTGCTGAAGGTTGGCTTCTCGGCCAAGCTTTCGGACAACGGTGGCACCACTCCTACGGTTAGCTTCTATGAGGATCGCACAAAGAACAGTGCAGCGGTCTTCAGTCCCTTGGCTTCAGATGACACAGCGCTGCGACTAATGCTGGCAGGCAGCACAACAGGCGATGCGCGGAACTTCGCGACCACCGGTGCTCAGCTGGTTGTAATGTCAAGCTGCGCGACCTGTGGCGCATGGCCCGCCGATGTGGGGCTGACCTTCGGCAGTTACACTGCAAACCCGGGCAGCGATGCGGCCGAAGCCAGCTATTGGCTGCTTGGCCCCGATCTTACCGTCAATGAATTTGGGGCGTTGGGGGCGGATGCAAGCTTCACTGGTTCGGTTTTGGCCTATCGGCTTGAAACGGGGGAGGCCGCCGTCTCGGTCACGGGCGGCTTCGCGGCGGATTACTTCTTCCAAACGCGCACCGGCAGCTATGAGATCACGATCGGCGCCTCGCCGGTGATCGCAGGCAGCTTCATCGCCACAGATGGCAAAGTGGTAGGAACCGGCAGCACCGGTATGACTAGCGCGATCAGCGGCGCCTTTGGCACTGACGCGGCAGTTGGCGATATGCTGTATGGTGCATTTTGGGCCGGCGATAGCGCGCTTGGCTATCAGGGCATCTTCGCATCGCTGAAATCTGGAGTTCCGACTGACAACGGCGGCGGCGGCAACGGCGGCGGTGACAACGACGGTGGTGACAACGGCGGCGGCGACAACGGCGGTGGTGACAACGGCGGTGGCGACAACGGCGGTGGCGACAACGGTGGCGGTGACAACGGCGGCGGTGACAACGGCGGCGGCGACAACGGCGGTGGCGACCACGGCGGCGGCGACAACGGTGGTGGCGACAACGGTGGTGGCGACAATGGTGGTACGGGCGGCATCGCATGGTCGATCCCGGTAGACCATGACTCCTTTGTGCCGATTGCCGCAGGCTTTTACTCGTCGAAGAAGATCTTTGACACGGTCCGCGTCATGGCCCCTGAAGAGGGGGAGGCCCTCCAATTGATCTTGGGAGCAGAGGTGCAGGGCAGCACTCAATCTTGGGACGGTGGCACTGCAACCACGGATGAGGGGATCGTCACCGAAGTTGCCTTCTCCCAAGGGACCTTCTCGGGCAGCGATGCGTCGATCTGCGCGCAGGGGTGCGACGGCATGAGCTGGGGCGAATGGGAGACGTTGGATCAAAGCGACTTTGGCTTTTGGATTACGGCTGATCAAGGCATCGCGACCAACCTCGCCGCAGGTGCTCAGTTCGTGGGGGACGCGCATGCCTTCCACGGCTCGGAGCGTAAAGACGGCAGCTTCAGCGCCACGGTGAATGGAACAGCAACTGGCATCGATTACACGATCAGCGATGTTTGGAACGTACCTCTCGAGGGCGATTTCAGTTTCGCCAATGACTCGACCTCGACCTTCTTCAACAATGAGAGCAGCCACACCTTGACCGGATCGTTTACCGAGGACGGCACCGGCATGTTCGGAAGCTTCGGCTTTGATAAGGTCGACGGCACCGGCGAGTTCAATGGCACCGGCATCTTCGGCGCCGGGCTGGTTCCCTGACGAACTGCACCCCCTGCGCCACAACTGCGGCGCAGGGGGTGTATCGTGCAGATCTCTTTTACAGATGCTGTGCGGGCAAAGTGGGCTGTGAGCCTTCCACGATCACCCCGAAGTCATCACCCCCGATGTGGGGATGATGAGATTTACATTAGCGCCGCGAATATTGCGCCAGGACCTTTACCGCGCGCGGGCTGCGTTGGTGAAGGCTGCGTCCAACTTCTGCGCGACATCGTCGACGTCCTCCATCGACAGGCACATCGGTGGCACCATGCGCAAGCAGGATTGGAACGGACCAGATTTTGACAAGATCAGCCCGGCTTGGCGGCAGGCTTCAAACACCGCAGATGTGGTCTGGGCATCCGGAGCCTTGGTGGCCGGATCCTTCACCATCTCGATTGCCAGCATCAGGCCGCGCCCGCGCACATCGCCGATCGCTGAATGGCGCTCTTTCAACGCATGCAGCCGCTTCAAAAGCGCACCGCCAACGACCCGTGCATTCTCTTGCACCTTATCTTCACGGATGATCTGCAAGACCGCCCGACCTGCCGCGCAGGAGGTGGGGTTGGCGCCATAGGTGTGGAACATGAACTTCTCGGCCATCGGCGCGGCGATTTCTTTGCGCGCGACAACGGCGCCCAAGGGAAAGCCGTTGCTGATGCCTTTGGCCATCACCACGATATCGGGGATGACGCCATCGGCCTCAAAACCCCACATGTGGTCTCCGGTGCGGCCAAATCCAGATTGCACCTCATCGGCGATGTAAAGCCCGCCTGCGGCACGCACCCGTTCCGCCGCGCCGGACATGTAACCCGGGGGCATCTCGATGATCCCGCCATAGCCTTGGACGCTTTCGACCAGCATGCCCGCGATGCGGCCCGTGGTCGAGGTCTGGATCACGCGCTCGATCTCATCAAGATAGGGCGCGGCGCCGGCGTTCTGGCCAAAGATCCCGCGATACTGGTTCGGCTCGGCCACAAAGGCCACATTGCCAGGCATGCCCGGGTGGCGCCAACCGGCGATGCCGGTCACCGATTGCGCGGCCGAGGTCGGGCCGTGATAGGCGGTGCGCAGCGCCAAAAGGTCAAGGTTGCCGGTATAGCCGCGCGCCATCGCCATCGCCAAATCAATGGCTTCCGAGCCAGAGTTGGTAAAATGCACCACCCATTCGATATCGCCCTTGGGGCCCTTGGGCATGGTGTTGGCCAGCTCTTCGGCGAAATGCGCCGGCACCGGATGATAGAACATCGTCGTGCAATGGGTCAGCTCTTGCGCCTGTTCCATCGCCGCTTTCACCACCACCGGATGCGAATGGCCCACCGAGACGCAGACATTCATCCCCAGAAGGTCGGTGTATTTCCGGCCATCTTGGTCCCACAGATATTGCATCTGCCCGCGACGGAAGACCATCGGATCGCGGAAGGGGACAAACTTCCTTTGGCTGGCGGCATAATAGCGATCGCGCCGCGCAGCTGTGTCTTCGAGGCTCCAGCTGGTCTGCAAGGTCATGCCTTTTCTCCAGTAATTTCAAAGCTGCGCCGGGCCACGAAGTCGTCAAGCGACTCGCGGATGGCGATGTCCATATCGGGGGCGACATAATCGCCAAGTATCTGCTTCACGCGGGCCGAGGCGCGGTCATGCTGCCACGCGCCACCTTCTGCGATCCACTGCTCGTAGGTGCCATTGTCGGACATATCGCCCATCCAAAACGCGGATTCGAAATTCTCGCGCGTATGGGCGGCGCCTAAGAAATGGCCACCGGGGCCGATCTCGGCAAAGGCTTCCATCGCCTGTGCGGTTTCTGAAAAATCGATGCCTTGCGCAAAACGGGCCAGGGCGGCGCAGCGGTCAGCATCCATGATGATTTTCTCATAGCCGGTGGTCAGAAGACCCTCCAAGCAGCCCGTTGCGTGGATGATGAAGTTCACCCCCGCCATCACCGCGCCCATCAACTGCGATTGGCTTTCATAACCTGCCTGTGCGTCCGGCACTTTCGAAGCGGTCAGCGCGCCCACCGAGTGGAAGGGCAGGCCCAGCCGATCGGCCAGCGTCTTGGCGCACATTTGGAACTGCGTCCCCTCGGGGGTGCCGAAGGTTGGGGCGCCGGTGCGCAGGCTGAGCGGCGAGAAGAAGGTGCCAAAGACTGCAGGAGCGCCCGGCCGGATCAGCTGGATCAGCGAGACACATGCCATAACCTCGGCCAGAACCTGCGCCAGCGTCGCGGCCACGGTCACCGGCGACATCGCCCCGCCCAGCACGAAGGGAGAGACCACAGTGCATTGCCCGGCCTTGGCATATTCCTTCAACGCCCAAAGCATGGTCTCATCCATGACCAAAGGCGCGTTGGTGTTTACCACCGAGTAAAGCACGCAGTTCTGATCGACGAAATCATCGCCCATCGCCAGTTTCGCCATTGCGATGGTATCGCGGGCGCGCTGGGGCGCGGTGACGGCTCCCATAAAGGGCTTGTCGGACAGCGTCAGATGCGAATGGGCCATGTGCAGATGGCGCACTGGCACGGGCAGATCGACCGGCTCTACGACAACACCGCCAGAGTGATGCACCGCATTAAGGCTATAGTGCAGCTTGGTGATCTCGCGGAAATCATGGATCGTGGCATAGCGGCGGCCCTTTTCCATGTCATGCACGAAGGGCGGGCCAAAGCTGGGGCAGAAGAGCTGCGCATTGCCGCCGATCTGCACCGAGCGCGCCGCGTTGCGCGCATGCTGGGTGAACACCGGCGGCGCGGTTTTGATTTTCTCGCGGCACCAGCCGGGATCAAACCGCACCCGCTCTCTATCCACGCGGGCCCCAGCGGCTTTGAAGATTTCCAGCGTTTCAGGATCTCCGCGGAAATCCATCCCGATCTCGTCCAAGATCCGGTCGGCATTGCGCTCGATGATCGCGACCGACTCTTCGTCGATCAAACTGACGAGTCCGATACGGCGCTGCACGAAAGGAGCCGCCAGATTTGTCTTGGTGCGGCGCTCTTGCATCCGGGCGCTGCGGCCCCGTCGCTCTAGCATTTTCATCTCCGATCGTTGCCTTGGCTTTATCGGCCAAGATCGGACGATAGAGGCCAAGCGGGCGATCGGAATAGAGCAAACCGCTAGTATAGGTTATCCTAATGAGACGGATTAGAGATTTCGTGGTAGATCACCTCGGGGCCGAGTTTGGGGAAATGGCGATTGATCGCCTTTCTCAGGATCGACTGGCTTTCAATGGCAATGCGTTGCGGCATGTCGCCCAGATCATCGCGCCGGTTGACCAATTGGATCGTCCGCTTGAAGGGCGCGAAGGGCAGGGGGTGGATTTGCAACCGCATACCCTCGGCAACACCGTCGATCAGCAATGTTGGCGTCAGGATGGCAAAGCATTCGCCCGTGATCACGCCTGCCATAACCATTGCGGTCCGGTCAGCCTCGATGGCGCGCGGCAGATCAAGTCGGCAGCGCTGCAAATGCTGATCCGTGCGGCGGCCAACCGGGGTGGTCGTGCCAAACCGCGCCAAAGATAACCGGCGGGAGATGGCGTTTATGTCATCGACAGGGCCGGTGTAACTCTCTGGGAGGATAAGAAAAAATGGCTCATCTAGGATGGGGGTGAATGAATAGCCGGGCGCTTGGTGCAGCCGCTCTGAAGTGACGGCAAGATCCAAGCGGCGATCATTCAGCGCGGCGAAATGATCGGTCGCAAGGCCCGCTGATAAGATCAGCTCGGGCACTTTCATCTCGCGGCTGATAAGGTTGTAAAGCCCCGGCGTCAGCGTGGTGGCGAGGGAGGCCAAAAGCCCAACTTGCAGCATTGGCAAGGATGAGGCGCCAAGGTGCTGCATGTCGCGCTTAAGGTCATCGATCTGGTTCAGCAGCCGATAGCCGTGGCGCTTCAGCATCTCGCCGGCGTAGGTCAGGGCAATGGGCCGCACCGAGCGGTCAAAAAGCGAGACGCCAAAAATTGTCTCAAGGTTTTTAAGATGCTGTGATGCCGCCGATTGGGTCATTTTCAGCGCCGATGCCGCGGCGGTGACCTGCTGCATCTCTGCCGCGGCCATAAACACCTCAATCGCGCGGAAGAGATTGATGTCCGGCTCATCCTTGCCGTTCTGGCGCTTTCGAGAGTTCATGCGGTTTCGCTTCGGCCCTTTCAGGCGGATGATCTAGGGGAATGGTGCCGCCTCTCTAGCAAATTGCGGAAGAATAAAGGTTTTGTCATCCTTTATTCTGCTGGAAACGCGAATTTTTAGGCTCTGTTTCAAGAGGTATTTCGCCCGTCCAAAAACGGCGGCGGGCTATGGATTAGGGGCATCGCGCGGTCGATGGCAAAACAGGGCCTAAAATGCTGAGCTCTTTGCAGTAAAGGTAAAGCTGGTCGAGAAAAATTAGTATCGCTTATGGTAGCTCTCTCTCCTTGCTTCAATGCGGCTCTCTCTGTCTCACTTGCCTTAAGGGCAGAAAACAGCGGTAGAGATGCGCAAGATCGTTATCATTGGCGGCGGTGCGGTGGGGCTGAGCCTTGCCTATCATTTGACAGGCGGCGGGGATGTCTCGGTCACTTTGCTTGAGCGCAATACGCTGACTTCTGGCACCAGCTGGCATGCGGCTGGAATTGTAGGCCCGCTGCGCGCCACGCCCAATGCGACGCGGCTGGCGATGTATGCGGGTGAGCTGTTCCCGAAACTTGAAGCGCAAACCGGGCTTTCCACCGGCTACCGCCGCACGGGGGGCTATTGGATCGCGCGCGATCCTGCCCGCATGGATGAGTTGCACCGCATCGCGGCGCTTGGTCGCCACTTTGGGCTGCATCCTGCGATCACTGGGGCGGAAGGCATTGATCTGCCAGGCCTAAACCTCTCGGGCGTTGTGGGCGCAATGGCGGTTGAAGAAGATGCCAATGTAAACCCGGTGGACCTTTGCATGGCCTATGCCAGACAGGCCAAGGCGCAAGGCGCTGAGATCGTCGAGAACGCCCGGGTCGCGCGCATCTTGGTTGAGGACAAGCGGGTCTGCGGCGTTGAGCTTGCGGATGGGGCGGTGATCCGCGCCGATCAAGTGGCGCTTTGCGCCGGGGCTTGGTCGAAGCGGCTTGCCGATGAGATCGGTGTGACGCTGCCGCTGCAGGCGGTTGAGCATATGTATATTGTCACCGAGCCGATGCCCGAGATGCCGCATCCTTTTCCAGTGCTGCGCGATCTTGATCGCGGCATTTATGTCAAAGGCGATGCCGGAAAGCTGGTGATTGGCGGCTTTGAGCCGGATGCCAAATGCTGGGATGCTTGGGGTGCCGAGGGTGATCGGCCGTTCCTCGAAATGCCCGAAGATTGGGAGCAGTTCACCCCCTTCATGGAAGCCGCGCTTGATCTTATTCCGGGTTTGGAAAAGGTCGGCATCCAGCATTTCATGAATGGCCCCGAAAGTTTCACCACAGATTCCAAGATGTTGATCGGCGAGACGCCCGAGGTGGACGGGCTCTATGTTGCTGCTGGGATGAACTCGGTTGGGGTGATGTCATCGGCCGGTGTGGGGCGGGTTATGGCGGATTGGATGCGCGAGGGCCATGCGCCTTACGACCTGTGGGAGGTCGACGTGGCGCGGGCCGATCCCTTGGCAGCTGCGGCTGCGCATGTGGAAACCCGCATGCAAGAGGCCGTTGCGGATGTCTTTGCATTGCACTGGCCCTTCAAGCAGTCAAAAGTCGGGCGCGGGCTTCGCCGCTCCGCCTTGCATGAGGAATGGGAGGCGGCGGGCGCGGTCTTTGGCCTGACGGCGGGCTGGGAACGGGGCCTTTGGTATGCCAAGGATGCTTCCGAGCGCGATCTGCCCTATTCGGTCGGCGCGCAGCCTTGGTATCCGATCGCTGTGCGCGAGGCGGCGCAGATGGAGGCGGGCACGGCGTTGCTCGACCTGTCGCCCTTTGGCAAATTTGATATCTCTGGCCCCGATGCGCTGGCGTTTTTGCAAAAGATAGCCACCGCCAATCTGGATGTCGCCATTGGCCGGGCGGTTTATACGGTGATGTTGAACGCGCGCGGCGGGATCGAGGCGGATGTCACGATCCGGCGCAGCGGGGCGCAAAGCTTCCGGCTCGTCTCGGGGGCCGCGACCCGTTGGCGCGACGGCGCTTGGCTGCGGCGGCGTGCAGCGGGCTTTGATGTCGCGGTCGCCGATGTCACCGAAACCGAGGCCGTTATCGGTGTGATGGGGGCGGGTTCGCGTCAATTGCTGGAAAGCTTGTCTTCGGATGATTGGCAGGATTTTCCGTTCTCAACCGCAAAAGCCGTCACTTTGGCCGGGCAAATCTGCATGGCGCAGCGGGTGAGCTTTGTCGGGGAATTGGGCTGGGAGCTCTACATCCCCACTGCCCAAGCGCGGCAGGTGTTCCGCGCGCTTCGGCAGGCGGGTGCAGGCCCGATGGGGCATTACGCGCTGGACGCTTGTCGGATCGAGAAAGCCTACCGCCATATGGGCCACGATCTGGGCTCTGACATCTCGCCGCTTGAGGCGGGGCTTGGCTTCACCATCGACTGGTCCAAGGACTTTCTTGGTAAAGCCGCGCTCGATGCGCAGCGCGCCTCCGGGCCGTCCCGCCGACTGACGCTGTTTGAACTGCCCTCGCACCCGCTGATCTTGCATGACGAGCCGATCTGGGAGGGCGGTCAGGTGGTGGGGCTTACGACCTCGGGCGCGCGAGGGGCGCGGACCGGCAAGACATTGGCCTTGGGCCTGATCGACATCGCGCCGGGAGAAACCGGGGCGGCCACGTCGAAGCGTAACTTCACAATAGAGATCGCTGGCCAGCATCACGCGGCAACGGCCCTGACCCGGCCACCGTTTGATCCTGCGGGCGAAAGGATGAAAGCATGACGACTGAGGCCCAGGTTCTGATCATTGGTGGCGGCGCGATGGGCGTGTCGTTGATGTATCATCTGGTCAAGGCGGGGTGGAAAGATGTCATCCTGACCGAGAAGAACGATCTCACGCATGGCTCGACATGGCATGCGGCGGGGCTTTGCACGCATTTTGCACATAACCCAACGATTCAAGAGCTGCGGGCCACCTCGGTGCGGCTTTATCGCGACATTCTGCCCGCAGAGACGGGCGAGAGCTGCGGCTTTCACCGCAGCGGTGCGATGCGCATCACCTCAAACCCCGACCGGATGGATGAATTTGCCCATGTCGCGGGCCTGTCCAAATTTACCGGCTATGAGCTGCGCTTGCTGAAGTCGCCGCAAGAGGTTGCGGCTTTGCATCCTTTGGCCCGCACCGAAGGCATCCTTGGCGGGATCTATGAGCCAGATGACGGGCATGTGGATCCGACCCTTGCGACCAATGCGATGGCAAAGGTGGCAACGGCTGGAGGTGCTGTGATCTTGCGCCGCAATCCGGTGCTGGCGATCCGGCGCGAGGGGAATGCTTGGCTCGTCGAATGCCAAAAGGGCACGATCCGCGCCAAGCATATCGTGAACGCTGCAGGCACTTGGGGCTGGGAGATTGGGGCCATGATGGGCGCCAATGTCCCCTCGGTTCCGGTTTTGCACCAATACCTTGTGACCGATACCGTACCCGCCGTGGCCGAAAGGATCGCCGCCGGTCTTCCCGAGTTGCCGATGATCCGCGATCCCGAGGAAAGCTGGTATGTCCGGCAAGAGCGCGATGCGCTGATCCTTGGCCCTTATGAAAAGGACGCACAGGTCTGGTCGGTGGACGGTGTCCCGCCCGAGTTCGGGGCCGAGTTGATGGCGCCGGATCTCGACCGCGTCGAGCATATCTTGATGGCTGCAATGGCCCGGATCCCGGCTTTGGAGACGGGCGGCGTGAAATCGGTGGTGAATGGGCCGATCACCTTCACCCCTGATGCCAATCCGCTGATTGGACCGGCTTGGGGGCTGCCCAATGCATGGATGCTGACCGGCTCTTCGATGGGGGTGATGGAGGGCGGTGGCTCGGGCTGGTTCCTTGCGCATTGGATGACGCATGGCGCGCCGCCGATGGATGCTTTGGCCGTTGACAGCCGTCGCTTTGGTCCTTGGGCCGACCGCGACTACCGGGTTGAAAAGGCGATCGAATGTTTTGGCCTGCAATTTGGGGTGCATTACCCCTATGAAGAGCGCCCCGCCGCGCGCGGTAAGCGCCTGACCCCGCTTTACGATCTGATGAAAGCCCGCGGCGCGCAGATGGGCGCGGCCTATGGTTGGGAGCGGCCGAATTGGTTCGGCGATGTGGCCAAGCTGACCTTCCGCCGCCCCGACTGGTCTGAGGCCGTGGCGCAAGAGTGCCGCATGGTCTCTAGCTCGGCTGGCTTGGCCGATATGTCGGTCTTCTCAAAGTTCGAGATCACGGGCAAAGATGCGCGGGCCTATGTCGATGCTTTGGGCTGCAACCTTGCGCCGAAATCGGGGCGCGTGGGGCTGACCTATGCGCTCTCGCCCGCGGGGGGGACGGAATCCGAATTTACCGTGGCCTGTCTTGCCGAGGATCACTTCTACCTCACTTCGGCTGCGGCGGCTGAGATGCGCGATGATGATCTGTTGCGCGCAAGGGCGGCCGGGATGGATGTGACGGTTGCGCGCGTGACCGATGACTATGCGGTGATCGGCCTGATGGGCCCGAAATCGCAGCAGATCCTTGAGGCTCTGTCTTCGGATGCGCTTGGCCCTTGGATGTCGGTGCGGCAAATGGATGTCGCCGGCATCCCGGTTCGCGCCATGCGACTGTCTTATGTGGGCGAATCGGGATGGGAATTGCACGTCCAAGCCGATCGCGCAGCCGCGCTTTTCTTGGCGCTTGAAGGCGCATTGCCTGCGGGCGAGATCGGATGCTTCGGCGCCTATGCGATGAATGCGATGCGCTTGGAAAAGGGCTATGCCGCTTGGGGCTCTGACTTCACCACCGAGCGCACCCCAGCCGAGACCGGCATGGGCTTTTTGGTAAAGCCAGACCATGACTTCATCGGCCGTGAGGCGCTTTTGAAGCGGATGGCGGCGGAGGATCGTTGGGACATGGTCCTGCTGGAGATCGATCCGGCTGAGACCGATCCCTATTACGCGCATGGGCTTTGGCAGGGCGACCGCTGTGTCGGGGTTGTCACCTCGGCAGCTTACGGCCACCGGACGGACAAGGTTCTGTCCTTGGCCTATTTGCGTGACCGCAAGGCGCGCGAGGGGCTGGAGGTTGAGGTGCTTGGCACGCGCCGGGGCGCGCGGATCCTGACAGAGCCGCCTTATGATCCCAAAAATCTGCGGATGCGAGGCTAGAGCTGCATGACCCTTCAGCTTCAACGCCGAGTGATCGTGACCGGAGGCCTTTCGGGCATCGGATATGCGATTGCGTTGGAGCTTTTGTCCAAAGGGCATCGGATCGTCATTGGCGCGCGCGATGTGGCAAGCCCAACGCGCCAAGCAGCGCTGGGGGCGCTGGAAAAGGCCGCGACCGCCGCCGGTGGAACCGTCGCATGTCATCCTCTGGATCTGGTGGATGCAGCATCGGTTGATCGCTTCTGCGCCCAAGCGGAAGAGGCATTGGGCCGCGTGGATGTGCTGATCAACGCGGCCGGTGTCACCGCCGAGCAGCCCGTCAGCGGCCATTCAGATGCGCTTTGGGATAAGGTCATCAACACCAATCTAACCGGGGCGTTTCGGATGATCCGGGCCACCTTGCCCGGGATGATCGCGCAAGGTTGGGGCCGGATCATCAACATCGGCTCGACCGCCGCCACGGTCGGATGGAAGGATAACCCTGCCTATTGCGCATCAAAGGCGGGGCTCTTGGGGCTGACGCGCTGCGTGGCGCTTGAGGGGGCAGCGCATGGCGTGACCTGCGTCATGATCAGCCCAACTTGGGTTGAGACCCCCATGATGCAAAGCGATCTTGCCGAGATTGTCGCCCGTGAGGGCAAAGGCCGCAGCACAGAAGAGGCGCGGGCCGAAATAGTGACCCAAATCCCGCAAGGCCGGATTATCCAGCCCGAGGAAATCGCGGCTTTGGTTGCGTTTTTGCTCAGCGATGCGGCGCGGGGCGTAACGATGGAGGAGATAAAGGTGACCGGCGGAGCGCTTTGGTAAGCTCCGAATTTTAACCAGAATAATAAGACAGGGAGAGAGAGAATGGCGAAGAAATTAACTGCTGCAATGACAGCGCTGGTCTTGGTGGGCTTTGGCTCTGGCCCCATGAGTGCCGCTGAGCTTGGCGCTGTGGACGAGCCGATCAAGGTGGCCATGTTGGAATGGACGGGCGCACAGATCTCGGCCCAGATCGCAGGCAAATTGCTTGAGAAGGCCGGATACAAGGCCGAATATATCACGGCCGGCAACTATCCCCATTTTCAGGGTCTTGCCGATGGTGAGATCAGCGCTTCGGTTGAAATCTGGTTGAACAACGTGGGCGAGGTCTATCCCAAGGTTCTGGAAGCCGGGAAGATCGAAGATCTGGGCAGCTTGGGTCTGAAAACCAATGAAGGTTGGATCTATCCCAAATTCATGGAAGAGCTTTGCCCGGCCTTGCCGTCGTGGGAGGCCCTGAACGACCCCGATTGTGTCGCGCATCTTGCCAGCCCTGACACCTTGCCCAACGGCCGCTTCCTTGACTATCCCGCCGACTGGGGCTCGCGGGCTGCTACCATCATTGCGGACAATAACTTGCCGTTGACGGCTGTGCCCTCGGGCTCGGAAGGCGCGATGATCGCCGAACTGCGCGCCGCGGTGGCCGCGAAAACGCCGCTGGTTATGATGTTCTGGGCACCGCATTTCATCCTTGCCGAAGTGGAAGTGGGCTGGATCGACATGCCGCCTTGCGTGGACCAATCGAACGAGCATTGCATCATGCCGCCGGACGTTAACAAGGCGGTCTGGTCAGGCTTCTCGGAGAAATGGCCCGCTGCCTATGAGGTGCTGAAGGCGCTTCAGATCTCCACCGAAGATCAGCAGGCCATGATGCTGGCCATCGACGATAAAGGTCAGTCTTTGGACGCAGTCACCACAGAATGGATCGACAACAATGAGGCCCTTTGGCGTCCTTGGGTCGATGCGGCCTTGAACTGAAGGCTGAAGGCCAATTCGAGAGGAGGAGGCTCGATGGCATCCGCATCGTCTCAGATCATGCTGAGCTGCAAAAACCTTTGGAAGGTTTTTGGGGCGCGGCCTGCATATTACTTTGACACAGCAGGTTACCAGATCGACCCGGATGGCCTTACGGCGCGCCTGCGCCGCGAGGGTCATATTCCAGCCGTGGTCGATGCCAGCTTTGATGTGAAGAGGGGAGAGATCTTCGTGATCATGGGCTTGTCCGGTTCGGGCAAGTCCACCCTTGTGCGATGCCTGTCGCGTCTGCTTGATATCGAACATGGCACGATGGAGTTCGACGGTCAGGATCTGGCCAAGATCAGCGGCCCGGACCTGATCGAAATCCGGCGTCGGAAGATGGGGATGGTGTTTCAGAGCTTTGGTCTGATGCCTCATCTGACGGCGCTGGAAAATATCGCTTTTCCGTTGAAACTACAGGGGGTTGCACGGCCCGAGCGCGAAGCGCGGGCGCGTGAGATGCTGGAGTTGGTCGAACTTGGCAACCGCGGCGATGCTTTGCCGTCCCAGTTGTCGGGCGGGCAACAGCAGCGCGTCGGCATTGCAAGGTCGCTTTCCACCAACCCCGACCTTTGGTTCTTGGATGAGCCTTTCTCGGCGCTGGACCCCTTGATCCGCCGCCAGATGCAAGACGAGTTTTTGCGCCTGCAGTCGCAGTTGAAAAAGACCATCGTCTTTATCACCCATGACATTATGGAGGCCTGCCGACTGGCCGACCGCATCGCGCTGATGCGCGGGGGCAAGATCATCCAGCTGGGCACGCCCGCTGAGATTTTGCTGCAGCCTGTGGATGACTACGTCTCGGATTTCACGGCCGAAGTGGCGTTGACCCGCGCCATCCGCGTGCGCGATCTGGCGCGTCCGGCCTTGGGCGATCTGCCGGAAGGGCCCGTGGTGCCGCCGGCCGCGCCGATCGAGGTGATCTTGCCCGCACTGGCCTCGGGTCAGCGCCAGTTCCGCGTTGAGGGCGACGACAGTTTGGTGCTTGATGCCACAAGTGTCTTGGAGGTTTTGAAACGCGACGCCCGTCATGGCCTTGGCCCAGAAGGGGGCAGGGGATGACGGCAGTTTGGGGGAACCGTCAGTATCGGATCTGGACCGGACTGCTTTTGCTCTCGGTCCTTCTCGTGGTGCTGGCGCAGCATGTACCCTTGTTTAAAAGCTTTCCCGCTTGGCTGGTGCTGGACCTCTCAACTTGGCTGAACAGCGTTATCTCAGCGCTTTTTGAGACGCTGCGCCCCCTAGGAATGCTGCTTTCCACCTTGGCTGAGATGCCCTTGGCCGGCATTCGCAGCCTTTTGGCTTGGGCACCTTGGCCTGCCACATCGCTGCTGGTGATCTTGGTTGCGCTTTACGCGGGCGGGCTTCGGTTGGCGCTTTTTGCCGCGGTGGCGCTGGGGATGGTGGTCGTGATGGGCTATTGGCCCAAAGCGATGAACACGCTGGCTTTGGTGATCATCTCGGTGCCTGTTGCGGTGAGCATAGGCTTTGCGCTGGGCGCATTAGCCCATCGTTTGCCCAAGATCCGTCCAGCGATGATCGCGCTTTTGGATGTGATGCAGACTTGGCCCGCTTTTGGCTATCTGATCCCACTTTTGATCCTGTTCGGCTTTGGTCCGACGGCAGGTCTGACGGCGAGCGTGATTTTCTCGGTCCCGCCAATGGTGCGCAATACGCTTGTAGGGCTCAGCGATGTGCCGCCAGCTATCGTAGAAAGCGCATTGATGGCAGGGGCGCGGCCGCGCCAACTTTTTTGGCAGGCAATGGTGCCAACGGCGATGCCGCAGCTGCTTGTCGGGGTGAACCAGACCACGATGGCCTCGCTGTCGATGGTCATCATCATCGCCATCATCGGTGGCTTCAACGACCTTGGCTGGGAGGTGCTTTCGGCGATGCGCGCGGCTGAGCTCGGCCGCTCTTTGGGAGCAGGCTTGGTGATCGTGCTGATCGCGGTGCTGCTGGACCGCATCACACGGGGCTTTGCCGAGCGTGGGGGGCGGGCGATCTCGGGCGGGGTGCTGCGTGCCGGAATGGTTATCGCGCTGATCTTGGCGGTGCTGCTGTCGGGCTATGATCTCTTGCCCGGCGATCAAGCGCAACGCTTGCTGCGGCGCATCGACGGCTGGCTTTTGGACTTCGTGGCCTGGAGCGCGCCGGTCTTCGCGGTTTTGCGCAATGCCATCACCTATGGGGTGATGCTGCCGATGCGCATTGGCTTTTCCGGCTCGGCAAGCCCGATGGTTTGGGGCTTTGCCCTGACCCCGGCGATCACGGCTGCTTATGTGCTTGTGGCGGTGGCTTTGGCGCTGATCCTTGGCCGGCGCAAGCCGATGCGCGGCATCGTTACGGGCTTTGCGGCGCTTCTCTTTTGGACCGGTCTGCCGGCGTTTCCTTGGCCGGGCGTCTTTGCCGTGATCGGGGTGGCGACTTGGCAAAAAGGCGGGGCGGGGCTTTTTGCCCTAGCGATGGCCGGGCTTGGCTTGGCCGGGCTCTCGGGCCTTTGGGTGCCGATGATGCAATCGATCTATCTCGCTGCCGTCGCGGTGTTGATCTGCTTTGTCATCGGCGGCGCGCTGGGCGTTCTTGCGGCCGAGAATGACCGCTTTTCAGCCATCCTCCGCCCGATCAGCGATACGCTGCAGACCCTGCCGCAATTTGTCTTCCTGATCCCGGCCTTGATGCTTTTTAAAGTCGGAGAGTTCACCGCTTTGATTGCCATCGCGCTCTACGCCGTGGTGCCACCGATCCGCTATGTTGAGCATGGTCTGCGCAATGTGAGACCCGATCTGGTCGAGGCAGGGGTGCAGATGGGCGCGACGCCTTGGCAATTGTTGTGGCAGGTCAAGCTGCCGTTGGCACGGTCGTCTGTGCTGCTGGGGCTGAACCAGACCATCATGGCGGCGCTTTCGATGTTGGTGATCGCCGCGCTCGTCGGCACCCGTGAGCTTGGCCAGCAAGTCTATGTCGCCTTGTCCAAAGCGGATGCAGGGGCAGGGTTGATCGCTGGCGCCATTATTACCGCTATTGCTTTGATTTCTGACCGGCTGCTCCGCAGACGGGTCTCTAACTGAAAAAGGGTTTTCCAATGTCCCCCGTCGCGCATGCCCCGATCCCCGAGCTTTATGTCTCATACGATTCCGCCCAGAAGCTGAAGCATGATGCCGCC
>NZ_JAVDBT010000026.1 GCF_030848395.1 Pseudogemmobacter lacusdianii
TCGAATGGTATTACATCGATCCGGGCAAACCGTAGCAGAATGGCTACATCGAGAGCTTCAACGGCAGCCTGCGGGACGAATGCCTCAACGAGGAGATATTCGACAGCCTAGCCGAAGCCCGCCGCAAGCTGGCCCTGTGGCGCTACGACTACAACCACGTCAGGCCGCATTCCTCGCTGGGCAACAAGCCCACAGTGGAAGCGCGCCGAGCGCTTGGGCAATCTGATGGCTCCGCGCTCGGCGCGCTTGCCCGACCCGAAACCGACCACTATCAACCCCAAGGACTCTCGTTATGAGCGACGGACGACCGGGGGGCAGGTCATTCGGTGTGCACCATGAATTTCGAAAAAAACAGGGGCGAAAACAGGGGCGGGCGTCCGGAACTGGCACGGGCTTGCGACGCATCGCAAATAATGTGCTGCCGTTCGCCTTCGTCGGGGCGGTAAAGCAGTGATGCGCCGACAGATACACATTCAGGGGCGTTATTGACCTAGTGACCGAGTGCAAAGAAATGGCCTAAATGGTCCGGGAAGGGGCGGTAGACGCCCGCGTCGGAATGGCAGTTCAACGTCGTTAGGAGATCCCGTGCTTGTCTTGAGCGAGCGTGTGGTGATCGCGTGTGGTGATGGGGTGTTTGTCTCGGCGTTAAGCGCTTGAAAATACTATATATTTTCACAGCGAGCTAAGTGGCGGAGAGGGTGGGATTCGAACCCACGGTACCCTTGCAGGTACTCCGGTTTTCGAGACCGGCGCGATCGACCACTCCGCCACCTCTCCGCGTCAGGGGTCGTCTGAGTGGCGCATGTAACGGGAGCTTGAACGAAGCGCAAGCCCATTGGCGCCGCTTTGATATCTTTTTTCTGTCAGGGCTGTTCAGAGCGTAAGTTATCCTAGTTTAAGCGCTATTGCAGAGCCTTGGTTGATGGGTCTTGTTGGAAAAGAGTGATCTCGGCAGGGGGGGCTTATTGCAGCATGGTCGGCGCAAGGGCTGGTTATAGGGGTTAGTGTTGCACTCCGCACCTGAGCTGCGGTGAAAGGATGTGCCTGGAGACGACCGCGGGCCGCTTGGCAAGTTCGGTGCTAGTGCTTAGCTTCGGTCCAGTCGCTTTCTTCGTAAGGTCCGTAGATGTCCCTTCCCATTGTAGCCATGCTTGCGAGCAATCGTTCTGCAAGGACTTTAGCGCTACTGCATGGGGGCGGGCGGGGCTTACTGACCTTGGTCACTGCCTTGTTTATAGGCGGGGCAGCATTGGCCGAGGCTACGGCGGATGGGGGGGCCGATGGGGCGGCTTTGGAGGTGCAGTCTTCTGACGAATCTTCCTCGTCTTCGTTGGGGGGCTCTGCTGCCGACGAAAGTGCTGAGCCGTCTGGTGCCGCCACGCCTCCGCCTGTCGCGGCAGAGCGGTTGGTGCAGTTGGCGCAGCTTTTGCTTTTGAGCGACGGTCTTGAGCTTATGCGAGATGAGGGCGAGGACTATGGTGCCGCGCTCGCTGAGCAGATGTTTCCCGGACGCGATGGGCCAAGCTGGCAGGCGCAGGTGCGTGCCATCTACGATCCCGTCGCGAATATGGCGATCTTCCAAGCGGCCTTTGCGGCTGCGCTGGCGGAGGATCCTGCGACTGTAGCGGCGGCGGAGGCGTTCTTCGACACGGCGCGGGGGCAGGAGATTTTGCGGCTAGAGCTTGAGGCGCGCCGCGCGCTCATGGATGTGGCGGTGGAAGAGGCGGCGCAGGTTGAGGCCGAGCGGATGAAGACCGACCGCGACCCCAAGTTGCGGCTGCTGCGCGATCTGATCGAGGCGGGCGATCTGATCGAGGCCAATGTTGCGGCGGCGCTTTCGTCCAACCTTGCGTTTTACCAAGGCATGGCTGAGGGCAGTGGCAGCTCAGGTGCCGATGCCGAGCGGATGCTGGCCGAGGTTTGGGCGCAAGAAGGCAGCATTAGGGCTGAGACGGCGGGCTGGTTGGTGCCCTATCTGGCGCTGGCCTATCAGCCTTTGTCTGACGAGGATTTGAAGTCCTATATCGCGTTTAGCCGTTCGGATGCGGGGCAGCGGCTGAATGCGGCGCTTTTTGCTGGCTATGATGCGGTAGCACGGCATGTTGCCTTTGCGATGGGACGGGCGGCGGCTGAGGTTTTGGCGGGCAGCGATATCTGAGGGGCGCGAGCCTGCGCGGGCTTTGCGTGCGGCCATTGCGGTGAAAGCAAAGGTGCGCCTTGCGGCGCAAAGTTATGAGCTTGCCTCTGCGCCGTGCCGGCGCAACCGGCAAGCGCGGCCTTCGGCGGGGATATTGCAGGTTCTGAAAGAGGGCGGGGGGGGGCTTGGAAGGGCTGCTGCGCTTGACATTCTGGGGTTCGGCCCGCATAAGCCAGCGATCTGGCCTTGGGGTGCGAATCCTAGGCCAGATCTCGTTTTGACATCGCAGTCCGAAGGCAGGGCCTTTCGCCCCCCGAACACCGCGGTAAGATCTGGATCTCCAGATTGCGCCAAGGGGCCGCAGGACGCGGAATATGGAAGGATAGACCCATGTTTGCGGTCCTTAAGACCGGTGGCAAGCAGTACAAAGTGCAGGCGGGTGACGTTCTGCGCGTTGAGAAGCTTGACGCTGTTGCTGGTGAAAAAATCCAGTTCAACGAAATTCTGGTGGTCGGCGCGACCATCGGTGCTCCGGTTGTGGCCGGCGCTGCGGTGCAAGCCGAAGTGATCGACCAAATCAAGGGCGAGAAAACCATCTCGTTCCACAAGCGTCGCCGGAAGCACTCGAGCCAACGGACCCGTGGCCACCGTCAGCACCTGACGCTGGTTCGGATCACCGAGGTTCTGGAAGCTGGCGCTGATGCCTCGGGCGTCAAAGCTGCTGTCGGCACTGCTGCGGCCCGTGTGGCTGCGCATGAAGCGCCGGGCGCTGCCAAGCCTGCCGAGGCTGCTGCCGAGAAACCGAAGCGCGCCCGCAAGGCCGCTGAAGCGAAGGAGTAATACCTCATGGCACACAAGAAAGCCGGCGGTTCATCCCGCAACGGTCGTGACAGCGCTGGTCGCCGTCTCGGCGTCAAGCTCTATGGTGGCCAAGCTGCTATTCCGGGCAACATCATCGTGCGTCAGCGCGGCACCACCTTCTTTGCGGGTCTGAACGTGGGCATGGGCACTGACCATACCCTGTTCGCAACCGCAGAAGGCAAAGTGACCTTCAAAAAAGGTCTCAAGGGTCGCACTTATATCTCGGTTCTGCCGGTGGCAGAGGCTGCAGAGTAAGCCGGAAAAACCGTTACAGTTGACATGTATCGGGGGGATCGGCTGCAAAGGCCGGTCCCCTTCCTCATTCTCGCCCTTCCGTGCGATGGGCGGGAGTGACAACCGGGGACTTGCCCCCGCATGCGCTTCGAGGAGGAAGGCATGGTGCTTGATGAGATGACTGCTGGTGTCGCCGCGACTGAGGGGCAGATCGCTGCTGGCCGCTTTGTGTTGCGGTCTGTGCGTGCTTCGGACGCGGGATTGATCTCGCATCATGCCGGCGATCGTCGGGTGGCCGAGGCCACGCAGAACATCCCGCATCCTTTTCCTCCGGGTGCCGCCGAGGCCTATGTCACCCGCGCGATGACGCATGAGCGCCCCGGTTCCGTCTGGGTTTTGGATGGCTCAATGACGGGCCTGTCCGAGCTTTTGGGCGTGATCTCGTTGAAGCCGATGGAGGTTAAGGCGGGGCAGGGTGGTCAGTCGGAAGTGGCCTATTGGGTTGCGCCGGCGTTTTGGAACACCGGCATCGCTTCGGAAGCGGTGCGGGCCTTGCTTGCGGCCAATCCTTTGGGCGACCGCACCTATTTTGCCGAAGTCTTCCAAGACAATCCGGGCTCGGCTCGGGTCTTGGTTAACAATGGTTTTACCTACCTTGGCGATGCTGAGGCGTTTTCTGTCGCGCGCAATGCCAGCGTGCCAACTTGGACTTACATTCGTAAATTGGACTGATGCTATGGATATGCTCCACCGCGCGGTCCTTCGGACGGCGCGGCTGGAGCTGCGTCCACTGAGGGCCGACGATTCTAACTTTGTGATCGCTTCTGTCGGGCGGCTTATGGTCAGCCGCTATCTCTCGGTTGTGCCGCATCCCTATGGGCGCGCCGATTTCGACCGCTTTGCGCAGATCGCCAGCCCTGGCTTGCATTGGATGATCGAGGCGGCCGAGGGCCCGGCTGGGCTGATCTCATTGGCGCCCCGGCTTGGCTTTTGGATCGCGCCCGAGCGGCAGGGTCAGGGCTATGCGACCGAGGCCGCGCGTGCCGTCCTCGAGGCGCATTTCGCGGATGGTCACGAAAAATCGGTTGAGTCGGGCTATTTTGCCGACAACCGTGCTTCGGCTGCGGTGCACCGGGCTTTGGGCTTTCGCACCACATCGGTGGTGAATGAGATGTGCAGTGCCCTTGGTCAGCCGCGCGCGCTTCTGCGGCAGCGGCTGGACCGTGACACCTGGCTGCGGCAGTGCCTTGCTGCCCCTACGTCTCGCTTTGCGGCCCATCCTGCGGCCTATAATCAAGGCCCTGCTTGAGCCTGCGGCCTCAATCCTGTATCGCCCTTCCATCCCAGTGAAAGCCTGACCGATGAAATTTCTCGACCTTGCCAAAGTCTACATCCGCTCGGGCGGCGGCGGGGCGGGCTGCGTCTCGTTCCGGCGCGAGAAATTCATCGAATTCGGCGGGCCCGATGGCGGCGATGGCGGCCATGGCGGCTCGGTCTGGGTGGAGGCGGTCGAGGGGCTGAACACGCTGATCGATTACCGCTACCAGCAGCATTTCTTTGCCAAATCCGGCCAGCCCGGCATGGGCAGCCAAAAGACCGGCCGCACCGGCGATGATATCGTGATGAAAGTGCCTTTGGGCACCGAGATTTTGGACGAGGATGAGGTCACCGTTCTCGCGGACCTGACCGAGGTCGGTCAGCGCGTTTGCCTTGCCGAAGGTGGCAATGGCGGCTGGGGCAACCTGCGGTTTAAATCCTCGACCAACCGCGCCCCGGCGCGGGCCAATCCCGGCCAAGAGGGCGTTGAGCGCACCATCTGGCTGCGCTTGAAGCTGATCGCCGATGCGGGTCTGGTGGGCCTGCCGAATGCTGGCAAATCGACCTTCCTTGCGGCGGTGTCGAATGCGCGGCCCAAGATCGCCGACTACCCCTTTACCACTTTGGTGCCGAACCTTGGCGTCGTGGGCATCGACGGGCATGAATTCGTCATGGCCGATATTCCCGGCCTGATCGAAGGCGCGTCCGAAGGGCGCGGCCTTGGCACGCAGTTCTTGGCGCACGTTGAGCGCTGCAAGGTCTTGCTGCACCTGATCGATGGCACCTCTTCGACTATCACCAAAGACTACAAAACCATCGTGACCGAGCTTGAGGCTTATTCGGACATCTTGGGCGACAAACCCCGGATCGTCGCCTTGAACAAGGTTGATGCGATGGACCCCAAGCAGATCTCGGACCGGCGTCGCGCTTTGGAAAAGGCCAGCGGCGGGCCGGTGCATGTGATCTCGGGCGTGGCAGGTAAGGGCCTGCCAGATGTGCTGCGGGCGATCTATGGCACGATCCAAGGTGAGGAGCCCGAAGAGGAGCGCGGTCCTTGGCAACCTTAAGCGCTTTGGTCGGGGCTGAAGGGCCCGGAGCTGCGGGGGCTGTTGCGGCCCCCGATCTGCGGGCCGCACGGCGGCTGGTGATTAAGATTGGCTCGGCATTGCTGGTGGACCGCAAAAGCGGGCTCCGGCAGGGCTGGCTTTCGGCTTTGGCCTTGGATGTGGTGGAAGCCAAGCTGCGCGGTGCCGATGTGGTGCTGGTCTCCTCGGGTTCCATCGCTTTGGGGCGCAAGGTTCTGGGCCTGCCCGATGGCGTGCTGACGCTTGAGCAATCCCAAGCGGCGGCGGCGGTGGGGCAGATCCGTCTGGCGCGCGCTTATGAAGAGGTGCTGGCCCCGCATGGCATCACCACCGCGCAGGTCTTGGTGACGCTGGAAGATACAGAGGATCGTCGCCGCTACCTGAACAGCCGCGCGACGATGGAGACTTTGCTGGGCCTTGGCGTGGTGCCGATCGTCAATGAGAACGACACCGTGGCCACGGATGAGATCCGTTTTGGCGACAACGACCGGCTGGCCGCGCAAATCGCGGTGACGGCGGGGGCGGATCAGCTGATCCTTTTGTCGGATGTGGATGGGTTCTACTCGGCCAATCCAAAGGAAGACCCCTCGGCCACGCGATTTGACGTGGTGGCGACCATCACGCCCGAGATTGAGGCGATGGCGGGCGATGCGATTTCGGGCCTCTCCAAAGGCGGGATGAAGACCAAGCTTCTGGCTGCCAAAACCGCCGTCGCGGGCGGTTGTGCTATGGCGATCATGGAAGGCTCGGCCTTGCGCCCGTTGAAGGCGCTGATCGACGGCGCGGCACGGACATGGTTCGTGCCCGCCGCCGATCCGCAGCTGGCGCGCAAGCGCTGGATCAATGCGATGAAGCCCAAGGGCGAGTTGGTCTTGGACGCAGGCGCTGTTGCCGCTTTGAAGGCGGGCAAAAGCCTTCTGCCCGCGGGCGTGACCAAAGTCTCGGGCAATTTTGGGCGCGGCGAGCCGGTGGCGATCCTGTCGCCCGAGGGCGTGGTGCTGGCCAAGGGCCTTTGCCGCTATACCAGCGCTGAGGCCAAGCAGATAGCCGGGCATCGCTCGGGCGAGATTGAAGCAATTTTAGGCTATTCGGGTCGCGCCGCTTTGGTGCACCGCGACGATATGGTGATCTGATCGGGCGTGATGCGCCTGACATCTTTGAGAAAATCGGGGCAGAGCCTTCAAGGGCCAAGTCTCTGGGCTGAAGGGGAAAGCGCATGGACGGTCAATTTACCACTTTGATGGACGAGATTGGCCGCAAGGCCCGCGCCGCCGCTTTGGAACTGGCTTGCGCCGGGGCCGAGCGCAAGAATGCGGCCCTCCTTTCCGCGGCGGATGCGATTTGGACCCGGCGGCAAGAGATCTTTGACGCCAATTCGATGGATTGCGCGGCCGGCGAGGCCAAAGGCCTTTCAGCCGCGATGCTCGACCGTCTCCGTTTGGATGACCATCGCCTGCGCGGCATCGTGGATTCGTTGCGGATGATCGCGGAATCCAAAGATCCCGTCGGCCGGGTTCTCGCCGAATGGGACCGCCCCAATGGTCTGCACATCAAGCGCGTCTCCACGCCGATCGGCGTGATCGGGGTGATCTATGAATCGCGCCCCAATGTCACCGCTGATGCGGGCGCTTTGGCGCTGAAATCGGGCAATGCCGTCATCCTGCGCGGCGGCTCGGAAAGTTTTGAGACCTCGGAAGTCATTCATTCCTGCATGGTCGAAGGCCTAAAGGCCGCTGGCTTGCCGGAAGCCGCGATCCAACTGATCCCGACTCGCGACCGCGAGATGGTGACGGCGATGCTGCAAGCGGTGGCGCATATCGACGTCATCGTGCCGCGCGGCGGTAAGGGCCTCGTGGGCCTCGTGCAAAAAGAGGCGCGCGTGCCGGTTTTCGCGCATCTCGAAGGCATCTGCCACGTCTATGCCGACCGCGATGCCGATCTGGAAAAGGCCCGCGCTGTGGTGCTGAACTCCAAAACCCGGCGCACCGGGATTTGCGGCTCGGCAGAATGCCTGCTGATCGATTGGCAGTTCTACACCAAACATGGCGCGGTGCTGATCGAAGATCTGATCGCCGCCGGGGTCGAGGTCCGCACCGAGGGCGAGCTTTTGAAGATCAAAGGCACCAAGCGCGCCGCCCCCGATGATTTCGGCCGTGAGTTCTTGGATATGATCATTGCGGCGAAGCTGGTCGACGGTGTCGATCAAGCCATTGCCCATATACGCAAATATGGCAGTCAGCACACCGAAGCGATCCTGACTGAAAAGGACGAAACCGCCGAACGCTTCTTCAATGAGCTCGATTCTGCCATTTTGCTGCGCAACGCTTCGACCCAATTCGCCGATGGCGGTGAGTTTGGCATGGGGGCCGAGATCGGCATTGCCACCGGTAAGATGCATGCGCGCGGGCCGGTAGGGGCTGAGCAATTGTGCAGCTTCAAGTATCTTGTCACCGGCAATGGCACGGTGCGCACATAAAGCGCCGCAGGTGTCAGAAGCTTAGACTGACGCTATGCTCACTGATCTCGGGCTGCAATTTGCGGCCCAAGATTTGCAATTGTGCGGCGGCGAGTGGGAAGTGAACTTGCCCCGCCGCGATCTCGGCCGAAGGTGCGACTGGCCCAGTCAGCAGCTCCCAAAGCTCGGGGTCGATCTTAAGCCGGGGAGCCTCGGCCTGCATCGCCCAACCGTTTTCGCTTTTGTCGATCTTGAGCTTGCCGCCATATGGCATGGCGGTCTCAAGACATTGCAAAAGCAAGAACGCCAGCTTCACCTCGCCCCGCGCCAGATCGCTTTCACCGAACCATTCAACCTGCAGCCGCCCGCCGCGTGTCATATCGGCGACGATCCCCGCAGCCTCGCCCCGCGCGATGCGTTGATCGGCGCTGGCCGCCCCGTAAGCCAGTCGGAAAAATCGGATGCGCGCATTGGCGCTGGCCACGCTTTCGACGATCAGCGCCAGCTCTGGCGTGGGGGCAGCGCCATCCATCATCATCAACTCAACCCCGTTGCCGATGGCACCGATCGGGCTGATAAGGTCATGGCAAATACGCGAGCCGATCAGGGCTGCAAGGTCGGGCTTATCATACATGTGAGGGCCTCGTGCCGATGGAGGATGCGTGCGTTCGTTTTTGGAGCCGGGAATGATGGTACGTCACCCCGAAGAGCCGGATTGGGGGCTGGGGCAGGTGCAATCGGTGATTGGAGCCCGGGCGACGGTGAATTTCGAACATGCAGGCAAGGTCGTGATTGACTTGCGTCATGTCACCCTCCAGCCAGTGTTTGATCTTTGACACCCTATAGTGGATGAAGTTCTTATGAATGCAATCCTAGATTGAAGAGCGCATGCAACAGGCGCCAGCGCAGCAGCCCGCTTCTCAATATGACGCGCAGACGACAGCGGTTTGGTCGATGATCCGCTGCGGTTGCAATGGCGCGGGGCGAGCGTTAGGTCTGATGGCGAGATGCGCCGGCTGGGCCCAGGGTCTGGTCCAACAAAGTTTGAACTTAGGGCCTATCAAAGCATATGCGTGCCGAAGACACTCCCTATAGCCTGCGCTTGGCTGCGGATGCGGCCGATCTTCATGCAGCTCAGCGGCTGCGCTACCGGGTTTTTGTGACCGAGCTCGGTGCTGAAGGTCCGATGGTGGATCACGCGGCGCAGATTGAAAGCGATGCTTTTGACGCGATCACTGACCACCTGATTTTGATCGACAACCGGATCGATCCTGAAAGCATGGATCATGTGGTGGGCGCTTACCGGCTTTTGCCCAGCGATCGGCTGGGGGCTGACGGGCGGTTCTACTCGGAAACCGAGTATGACCTTGGGCCTTTGCGCCAATCCGGTCGCAAGCTTTTGGAGCTGGGCCGCTCTTGCGTTGATGCCGCGCATCGCGGCGGAACTTCAATGTTTCATCTCTGGAACGGCTTGGCGGAATATGTGCTGGAGCGCGAGATTGAGGTGATGTTCGGCGTTGCTTCCTTCCACGGTACTGACGTGCAAGCCTTGGCCGAGCCTTTGTCTTGGCTTGGACACCACCATCTCGCGCCGCCCGATATGCGGGTGCGGGCCTTGCCACCCGAGCGGGTCGATCTGGCGCAGATCCCGGCGGATCGGCTAGAGCGCGCCTCGGCGATGGCGGCGATGCCGGCGCTGATCAAGGCTTATCTGCGACTGGGCGGCTTTGTCGGCGATGGCGCTTGGGTTGACCGCGAATTTAACACGACTGATGTTTGTCTGGTGATGGACACCGGCCGAATGTCGGCGCGTCACCGCGATTTCTACATCCGCAAGAAGGGCCAGCCTTGAGCATCGAAGATCCGCGCGTGACCAAAGTCGATTGGCAAAACGCCCCCGCTCCGGCCTATCGCGCCGGTCCCTTGGGCTGGCTGCGGGGGATTTTGCGCGGCCTCGCGATGGCGCTTGTCACCTATCTCGGCCTGGCGGTGCTGCTGGTTTTGCGGCTGATCGAGCGGCCCTTGTTCGGCGCCGAGCGCCCGATCACGCCCCATATCACCCGCTTTGTCTGCCGCGCCAATTGCGCCATCCTTGGCTTGCGCCGGGTGATCCGCGGCAAGCCTATGGCGCAAAAGGGCGCGGTCGTGGCCAACCACTCGTCCTGGATCGACATCTTCACGCTTAATGCCTCGGATCTGGTCTATTTCGTCGCCAAGGCCGAGGTTTCGGGCTGGCCGGGGATTGGCTGGCTGGCACAAGCCACCGGCACGGTCTTCATCCGCCGCCGGGGTGTTGAGGCAAAGTTGCAGCAAGACCTGCTGGAAAGCCGCTTGCGGCAGGGGCATCGGCTCTTGTTCTTCCCCGAGGGCACCAGCACCGATGCGATCCGGGTGCTGCCCTTTAAGTCCTCGCTTTTTCAGGCGTTCTTTACGCATGGGCTCGACCGGGTGCTTTATATCCAGCCGGTCACTGTGGTCTATCACGCGCCCGAGGGACAGGATCCGCGGTTTTACGGCTGGTGGGGCGAGATGGATTTCGCGGGGCATCTGTGGAAGATGCTGACGGCACCCAAACATGGCACGGTTGAGATCACCTTCCATCCTGAAGTGCCGGTGGATGGGTTTGAGGACCGCAAATCCTTGGCGCAATATTGCGAGCGGGTGATCCGCACCAATCACCGCCTAGCGCAGCACTAAGCCTGAGAGATCAATGAAAAAGGCCCGCTGCACGAGCGGGCCTTTTTGAATCTCGGGATGGCTTAGCCCAAGGGGGCGATCAGCCGTTTCAGCGCGGCAGCGGGGTCTTCCTCGCGCCAAATCTCGGCGCCGATGCCGAAGAAATCGGTGACCGGGGCGAAAGCTTCCACCAGCTCCACCGTCAAGCCGCCCTCGGCGATGATCGGCACTTCGATCATCTCGGACCACCATTCGAATAGATCGCGGCCAACCAACTGGCCGTCGCCCAAGCCGGTGGCGCCAATCGGGCCAAAGGCGGCGTAATCGGCCCCGGCCTCGCCTGCGGTGATGCCCTCATGCCGGGTGGTGCCGCAATAGGCGCCCACGATCGCATCGGCGCCAAGCTCCTTGCGCGCGGCCCGAACCGAGCGGCTGCCGTCCACCAGATGCACGCCGTCCAGACCCAGCCGCTGCGCCAGACCCAAATGGGTCTCGATCACCACCGCCACGTCGCGCGCATGCGAGACTTGGCGGGCGGCATCGGCCATCCGCGCCAGATCATGCTCATCGCTGCCCGCAAGCGGCAGGCGCAGGCAGGCGATCTCCACCGTGTCGAGCACGCGGCTCAGCGTGTCGGGGAAGGTTTCCCAATCGAAGGTCGGCGGGGTGATCAGGGTGATCTGCGGGCGTTCAATCTCGGCCATGGCATCCTCGGGCGTCCAGTTCGGTCCCAAGTATCAGCCTTTGCATCCTTTGGCTACGGGGGGAGGGGGCCGTGACCAAGCGGCAAACTTGCCCTTGCGGCCCCGCTGTCGTATGCCGCGCCAACTCCAAATATCAGGCCACAATCCCCGTGATCCAGCCCGCCATCATCCTCGTGCGCCCGCAAATGGGCGAAAACATCGGCGGTGCTGCCCGCGCCATGCTGAACTTCACACTTGATCGGATGCGCATCGTTGCGCCGCGCGACGGCTGGCCCAACCCCAAAGCGGTGGCCATGGCCTCGGGCGCAGGGCGGGTCTTGGACCATGCGGGGCTTTTCCCCGATGTGGCCTCGGCCGTGGCGGATTGCGACTATGTCTTTGCCACCACCGCGCGCGGGCGTGAGTTGGTGAGCGAGGTCGTGACGCCCGAGCGCGCGATGGCGATGGCGCGAGCGATGGCGGCGGAAGGCAAAAAGATCGGCATCCTGTTCGGGCCTGAACGTGCTGGGCTGGAGAATGACGATATCGTTCATGCCAATGCGATCATCACCGTTCCGGTGAACCCCGAGTTCTTCTCGTTGAATCTCGCCCAAGCCGTGCTGCTCGTCGCCTATGAATGGGGCCGCCAAGGCAGCGAGGTGCCGGCCTCGGTGATGGAGTTGGCAGGCAAAGACATGGCCTCGAAATCCGAGGTGCAGGCCTTGGGCGATCATTATGAGGAAAAGCTCGGCGCGGCGGGCTTCTTCTATCCGCTGGACAAAGCCCCTTCGATGAAGCTGAACCTGCGCAATATGTGGAGCCGTTTGGGCCTGACCCGCTCTGAGGTACAGACCTTCCACGGCATGTTGCGCCAGATTGCCTATAAGCTGCGCCAGCAGGGCGACGAATAGTCCCGACGCCCCTTTGGGCGAAAATCCCTTAGGGTAAAGCTGCCCCCTTTGCGCTGCTTGCCGCTTGAGCTACCCTGCCGGCAATCAGAACAAAGGCAGGCAGTATGTTCAATCGGCGCGCTTTCTCGTTGCTTTCCTTGGCGGCTTTGACCGCCGCTTGTGTGCCCTCGGGGCGCGGCTCGGCCCCGCGTGGCCCCTCGGGTCAGACGCCGCCGCCGCGCCCTGTGCCGAATGCCGGTTGGGACGCTTGGGTCGAAGGGTATAAAACCCGCGCTGCCGCGCGCGGCATCGCGCCCGGGGTGATCAACACCGCTTTCCGGGGCGCAGGTTTCCTGCCCGATGTGATCGAGAAAGATCGCAACCAGACCGAGTTTAAACGCTCGACCGAGGATTATCTCAACATCGCCGCCTCGGATGAACGGGTGTCGATGGGGCGCCAGCAGTTTGGTGCCTATCGCGGTGTGCTGAACGCCTTGGAAAGCCGCTACGGGGTGGATGCGCAGATCATTGCCGCCGTTTGGGGGCTGGAGAGCTTCTTTGGCACCCGTCGCGGCAATGTGCCGGTGATCTCGGCCCTGTCGACCTTGGCCTATGAGGGCCGGCGCGGCGCTTTCTTTGAAAGCCAGCTGACCGCGGCGCTCAAGATCTTGCAGCGCGGCGATACCACGCCGGGGCAGATGGTCGGCTCTTGGGCGGGGGCGATGGGCCATACCCAATTCATCCCGACCTCATATTTGGAATATGCGGTGGATTACACCGGCGACGGGCGCGCTGATATCTGGTCGGATGATCCGACGGATTCCTTGGCCTCGACCGCCGCTTACCTGTCGCGCAGCGGCTGGAACCGGTCGCTGCCTTGGGGGATGGAGGTGTCCTTGCCCTCTGGCTTCAACCCCGGCCTTCTGGGGCGCGGCAAGGGCAAATCGGCAGCGGAATGGCAGACCTTGGGCGTGCGCGCGGTCTCGGGGCGCGGGTTGGTGCCGGGATCCATCTTGGCACCGGGTGGCATTGGCGGGCCTGCTTTCCTGCTCACCCAGAACTTCAACGCGATCCTGCGCTACAACAATGCCGAAAATTACGCCTTGGGCGTCGGGCATCTCAGTGACCGCTTGGCAGGTGCTGGCCCCTTGGCGGCGGCCTTCGGCCCCGATGCCAATGGCCTGACCAAGGCCGACCGGCAAGAGCTGCAACGGCTTTTGACCGCGCGTGGCTTTGACACCGAGGGCAGTGACGGCGTGATCGGCGCCAAGTCGAAAGCCGCGATCGAGCGCTTCCAAGCCAGCCGAGGCCTTGCCGTCACCGGCGTGCCAAGCGCCGATCTTCTGCGGATTTTGCGCAGCTAAGGCCCCGTAAGCCGAACCGCGGCGTTCGGCCACGGCGCAAAGCCGGGATTTCCACGCCTTTCACCCCCCGCCGCACCGGGCGGGGCCTTGAAGGGGGCAGGGCAGGGGCATAGTCTCCGCCGCGTTGGAAGAAGGGCAAGACACATGGCCGGCAAGCGCAGCATATTCGAAGAGGTGGGCCAAAGCGGACCCAGCGGCACAGGGGCGGGCAAGGGTAAAACTCCGGCCAGCTCCAAAGGGTTGATCGATGCCAGCCCCAAGGGCGCGCGCGCGGCGATCCGGCTGTGGATGGTGCTTCTTTTCGTGCTGGTCGCGGCGATGATTCTGATCGGCGGGATGACCCGTCTGACGGACTCAGGGCTCTCGATCACCGAATGGAACCTTGTCACTGGCGCCTTACCGCCTCTGAATGAAGCAGCTTGGCTGATCGAGTTCGAAAAGTATAAGAACTTCCCGGAATTCCAGATCCAGAACCGCATGATGACGCTTGAAGAGTTCAAGCCGATCTATTGGTGGGAATGGGCGCACCGCTTCCTTGGCCGCTTTGTCGGTCTGGTTTGGGCGGTTGGTTTCCTGTGGTTCTACCTGCGCAAAGAGATCCCCAACGGCTGGACCGGACGGCTGTTGCTCTTGGGGGCATTGGGCGGGCTGCAAGGCGCTGTCGGCTGGTGGATGGTGCATTCCGGGCTGCAAGGCGTGCGGGTCGATGTGGTCTCCTACCGCCTTGCCACCCACCTCGGGCTGGCTTTCGCCATCCTTGGCTTCCTGGCTTGGTACGTCTTGGCACTGGGCCGCAGCGAGGCGGCACTGATGACCGCACGGCGCGGGCGTGAGGCCAAGCTCTTCAGCATGACCACAGGCCTTATGCATTTCACCATGCTGCAAATCGTGCTCGGCGCTTTGGTGGCGGGGATCGACGCGGGCCGCGCCTTCCCGACTTGGCCCTTGATGGGCGACAGCTTCCTGCCGCCCGATCCCTTCTATGTCCCGGTCACTGGCGCGGATGGTCAGCTGACCGTTCTGCCGTGGTATTGGGCTTTCCTTGAGAATGCGGGTCTGGTGCAATTCATCCACCGCATGTCGGGCTATCTCTTGATGGCCTTCGGCGTGGTGGTTTGGCTGCGCGGCCGCCGCTCGCCGCATGGGACGACACGCTTTGCCTATCATATGGTCATGGCGATGATGGTGGCGCAGATGGCTTTGGGCGTCTTCACCGTGCTGCTTGAGGCGCATATCCATGTCGCGATCACCCACCAACTGGGCGCGATGCTGCTTTTCGTGCTGATCTTGCGGGCGCGCCATCTGGCGCAATATCCGGTGGCGGGCTCGGTCCGGGAGGGCACCCAATGAGCGTTGTAAAATCCGCAACCGCCTTTGCCGAGTTGATGGCCGAGGCGCGCCAGACCGTGGCCTTGGGTCAGGTGATGGGCCGTCTTGGTTGGGACCAAGAGACGGTGATGCCGCGCGGCTCGGCCGATCAGCGCGGCGATGAGATGGCGGCGATGGAGGGCGTGCTGCATGCCCGCCTCTCCGATCCGCGACTGGGCGCGCTGCTTGACGCGGCCGAGGCTTCGGACGCTGCCGGTGCCGCGCAACTGCGTGAGCTTAACCGCTCGCATGCCCGCGCCGTCAAAGTGCCAAGCGCTTTGGCGCAAGAGATCGCCCGCACCACCTCGGTGGCCCAAGGCACTTGGGCGCAAGCCCGCGCTGCCGAGGATGTCGCCGCCTTCCTGCCCACCTTGGCCGAGGTCGTGCGCCTGAAGCGCGAAGAGGCCAGCGCTTTGGCGCAAGGCGGCGATCTTTATGACGCCATGGTCGATGATTACGAGCCGGGCATGACCGGCGCCGATATCGCCGCGATGTTTGGCGAGATGCGGCCGCGCCTTGTGGCTTTGCGCGACAAGATCATGGGTGCAGCGAACCCGCCGCAAGCGCTGAGCGGCGCTTACTCAGCCGACAGCCAGATGCGGCTTGCACGCGATCTGGCAACCACCTTCGGCTATGATTGGAGCCGGGGCCGGATGGACATTGCGGTGCATCCGTTCTCGTCCGGGTCTGGCAATGATGTGCGCATCACCACGCGTGTGGCGGAAGCCGATCCGTTCAACTGCTTTTATTCGACCATCCACGAGGTCGGCCATGCTTGCTATGAGCAGAATGTCGATCCCGATTATCTGCTGACGCCGATTGGCAAGGGCGTGTCGATGGGCGTGCATGAAAGCCAAAGCCGGATCTACGAGAACCAACTTGGCCGCAGCCGCGCCTTCACGGGCTGGCTTTACACCCAGATGCGCGAGCGCTTTGGCGAGTTCGGCATCGCTTCGGCCGAGGCGTTTTATGGCACCGTGAACCGGGTGCAGCCGGGCTATATCCGCACTGAATCTGACGAGGTGCAATATAACCTGCACATCATGATGCGCTTTGATCTGGAACGCGCTTTGATCTCGGGCGATTTGCAGGTTGGCGATCTTGAGGCGGCGTGGAACGACCGTTTCAAGGCCGATTTCGGGGTTGCGGTCGACAGGCCGAGCCACGGGATGCTGCAAGATGTGCATTGGTCGGTGGGGCTTTTTGGCTATTTCCCGACCTATTCCTTGGGCAATCTTTACGCAGGCTGCCTGCATCAGGCGCTGCGGCATGATCTGCCCGATCTCGACCGCGATCTGGCCTCGGGCAAATTGACCAGCGCCACCGATTGGCTGCGCGAAAAGGTGCAGCGCCACGGGGCGCTTTACACGCCGCGCGATCTGATCACCCAAGCTATCGGCAAAGCCCCCACGGCGGCGCCCTTGCTCGACCATCTTGAAACGAAATTCAGCGAGATCTACGCATTGTGACCACCGCAGACCTTGGGCGTGACAGCCTTTCCGTTTGGCTCCTCGCCCTTGGTCAACTGATCCTCTACGCCGGAAGTTACTACAGCTTTCCCGCCGTTTTGCCCTTCCTTGAAGCCGAGACCGGCTGGAGCAAGGCCAGCTTGGCGGCGGGCCCTTCGGTCGGCTTTTTGCTGATGGCTGGCTTGACCATGCTTTCCGGGCGTCTGGTCGATCGCGGCTTTGGCGGCGAGTTGCTGGTGGGCGCGCCGGTTCTCGCAGCTTTGGGCCTATGCTTTTTGGCATTGGCCCGCAGCCCAGCCGAATGGATCGCCGCTTGGGCGCTGATCGGTGTGGCGCAAGCGGGCTGTCTTTATGAGACCTGCTTTTCCTTCCTGACCCGTCGCTTGGGGACGGGCGCGCGGTCAGCAATCACGCAAGTGACGCTTATCGCGGGATTTTCGGGCACGGTGACCTTTCCGCTTGGCCATATCTTGGGCCAAGCGATGGGCGGACAGGCTGCACTTTGGGTCTTTGCCGGGCTGGTTTTGGCCACGGCGGTGCCGCTGAACTTGGTGGCCGTCATCCGGCTGCGCCGCCGGGCGCGCGCGGCGGGCCTGTCCGCAGCCCCTGACCAGCCCGGGGCCTTGGCGGCAGCGCTGAAGCGGCCGGAGTTCTGGGCAATCGCAGGGATCATGGGGCTGATCTGGCTTAACCACGGCATCTTGCTGACCTATGTGCTTGAGCTTTTCGCAGATCGTGGCGCTTCGGCGGTTTTGGCGGCGGGGGCTGCGGCCTTCATCGGTCCGGCGCAGGTGGTGGGGCGCTTGGGCCTGATGTTGGCAGGCGCGCGGATCTCGACCATGCGCGCGACTTTGGCCTCACTGGTGTCGGCGGTGCTGGCCGTGGCTCTGCTCTGGAGCGCAGGGCTTTCGGTGTATCTCATCTTGGGCTTTGCGCTATTGCATGGCGCGGCGATGGGGCTTTTGTCGATCTTGCGGCCGCTGCTGACGGTCGAGGTCTTGGGCCGCACGGGCTTTGGTGCCATCTCGGGTGCAGTCTCGGTGCCGGCGCTTTTGGGCTCGGCGGCGGCTCCGGCAGCGGGGGCATTGCTACTGCAACTTGGCGGAACAAGCTTTGTCTATGGCAGCTGCCTGGCGATGACCGGCCTTGCACTTTTGGCCGGGGTCTGGCTCGCGCGGCGCGGGATCTAAGGCTTGATGCTTTGGTCTTGCGGCAAAGTCCGGGGGCCGTCAGTCTGCTGCCAGATGACAGGAGATGCCCTTGCAGTTGATGATGGACGAAGCCGCGCTCTCTGCCTTCCTGCTGAGGGATTTCGCCCAAGTGGCGCAGGACTTCCGCCTTGAGCGCTCGGATGCTGCGGGGCTTTCTCTGCGGCTGCGGGTGGGCGATCAGCATCTGCGCCCCGGTGGCACCGTCAGCGGACCGTCGATCTTCGCTTTGGCGGATGTGGCAATGTATCTGGCGATCTTGGCGCGGATCGGGCCGGTGGCGCTGGCCGTCACCACCAATTGTTCGGTGGACTTCCTGCGCAAGCCCGAGGCTGGGCGCGATCTTCTGGCCGAGGCGCGGCTTTTGAAGTTAGGCCGCAGGCTGGCCGTGGGCGATGTGATGGTCTTTTCCGAAGGCGGGACAGAGCCGGTGGCGCGGGCGAGCCTGACCTATTCCATCCCGCCGCGCACTTGACTATCGCCCCAGCGGCTTTGGTCAAGACTGGGGCATTGGTCAAGACTGGGGCAGGGGTTAGGGCTGGGGCAGCGGCTTAGCCGCCGACCTTGGCAAAACGCCCGTCGATCAAAGCGCCGCTTTCGATGACGACTTTGGCATAGCTCACATCCGCCGAGACCTGCGCGGTGGCGCGCATGGTAAAGCTGTCGCAGGTGATCTTGCCCTCGACCTGCCCCTTCACCTCGACCGTGCGGGCGTGCAGCGCGCCAGTGACCCGGCCCTCGGTGCCGATGGTCAGGGTTTCGGCGGCGATATTGCCGTCAATCTCGCCATAAACCTCAACCGCGCCGGTCGAAGAGATCTCGCCGGTGATTTTCAGGTCATTGGCAAGGATCGACAGCGCCGCATTGCCGGGCGCGCGGGGACGGGCCGAGGTGCTGGAATTGGGGGCGGCGGTGGCATCGGCGGTCTTCGAAAACATCTGGGTCCATCCTGGCTGGGTTGCTTCGATAAAGGCAAACCCTTGGCAAGGGTCAAGGGGCAGGGGGCGCAGCCGGCGATAACCGGCGGATTTGCGGGCGTCACTTGGCAGAAAAGGGCCTGACAGAAGGCTTTGGCAATGGTTGGATGCAAGGTGACTCGTCCTTGCGCGCTTTGTGCTGGGGCGGCTCTGCCTAAGGGGGGATAATAAAAATGACGAATGGGTTTTTCACGCCAATCTCGGGATTGGATTTGCCGCGATTCGCCGGCGTGCCTACCTTTATGCGCCTGCCCCATGTCGGGCTTGAGGATACGCGGCTGGCCGAGGTTGAGGTTGGGCTGATTGGCGCGCCTTGGGATGGCGGCACCACCAACCGCCCCGGACCTCGGCATGGGCCGCGCCAGCTGCGCGATCTCTCGACGATGATCCGGGCCGTGAATGGGCAGAGTTGGGTGGCACCATTTGAGCTGGTGAACTGCGCCGATCTGGGCGATGTCGCGCCCAACCCCGGTGATCTGATGGACAGCCTTGCGCGGATGGAGGCGTTTTATGACCGGGTGATCGCTGCGGGCATTCGGCCGCTGACGGGCGGAGGCGATCACCTCTGTACCCTGCCGATCTTGCGGGCGGTGGCAAAATCTCGGCCGGTGGGGATGGTGCAATTCGACAGCCACACCGATCTGAACGACGTTTACTTTGGCAATGCCAAATACACCCATGGCACGCCCTTCCGTCGCGCGATGGAAGACGGGCTTTTGGACCCCAAGCGCTATGTTCTCGTGGGCATTCGCGGCACGGCTTACGGGCGCGAGGATTGGGACTTTGCCGCGGCCAATGGCATCCGCATTATCCCGGTGGAAGAGTTCCACGCGCGGGGCGCGGCTGATGTGATGGGGGAGGTGCGCGAGATCGTCGGCTCGGGCCCGACCTATGTCACCTATGACATCGATTTCGTCGACCCGACCTTTGCGCCGGGAACCGGGACGCCCGAGGTGGGTGGGCCGTCAAGCTGGCAGGCTTTGGAAGTGGCGCGGGGCTTGCGTGGTTTGGACATCGTGGGGGCGGACCTTGTTGAGGTCTCACCGCCCTTTGACCCTTCGGGCGGCACGGCCTGGCTTGGGGTAAGCCTGATGTTCGAGATGCTGTGCTCGATGGCCGAAGCTGTGGTGCGCGCGCGCTGAAGGCTAGCCGCGCTAAGATGGAAGCGGCCGGGGGCCAGCCCCCGGACCCCCGGGATATTTAAGGACAGAAAATGAATAGGGTTGAGACGACTTTCGCGGAGATGATTGTGACCGGGGCAAGGGTTCTGACGATGGATCCGGCGCAACCCCGCGCCGAGGCGGTTGCCTTGGCGGGGGGGCGGATCTTGGCGGTCGGCTCTGCGGCTAAGGTTATGGCACTGGCCGGGCCGCAGACCAAGGTGATTGATGCCGGCGGGCGCAGCCTTTTGCCGGGCTTTGTGGAAAGTCATCTCCATCTGGTTTTGGGCGGCAATGAGCTGACGCAATTGCAGCTGGGCGGGGTTATGGGGTTTGAAGCCCTGAAAGCTGCTTTCGTGGACTATGCCGCCGCGCGGCCGGATCTCGCCTTGGTGATGGCGCAAGGGGCGGCTTATGAGGTGATCGGCGCCCCGGTGACACGGCAAGATCTGGACCGGATCATCGCTGACCGGCCGATCGCGATGATGTCGCCCGACCATCACACGGTTTGGGCCAATACCGCCGCTTTGCGGGTGGCGGGGCTTTTGCATGGCGCCGAGATGCCAGCAGGCCATGTGGTGGTGATGGGCGAGGATGGCACCGCCACTGGCGAGCTGCGCGAGTTCGAAGCCTTTGGCCCGATCTTGGAGCTGGGGGGCGAGGCGCATTTGCAGCTGGGGATCGCCACGGGCGAGGAGCCCTCGCCTTGGCCTTCGGCCGCGCAGCGCGCGATTGATAAGGATAAGATCGCGGCGGGGCTCGCGCATTGCGCCAAACATGGCATCACCTCGATGGTGAATATGGACGGCAACCGTTACACTTGCGTGCTCTTGCAAGAGCTGGCTGACGAAGGTCGGCTGACCGCCCGCGTCAAGGTGCCCTTCCATATGAAGCCGCATATGGATTTGACCGAGCTGGAGCGCGCCAGTGCGATGCAGGCTGAGTTCCACTCGGAATGGGTCAGCTCGGGCTTTGTGAAGATGTTCATGGACGGGGTGGTGGACAGCCGCACCGCCTATATGCTGCAGCCTTACCCCGGTGTTGAGGAAACCGGCGCACCGCTCTTTGCGCCTGGCTTCTTCAACGATATCTGCGCCGAGGCCGACCGGCGCGGTTTGCAGATCGCCGTCCATGCCATTGGCGATGGCGCTGTGCGCCAGACTATCGATGGCTATGAAGCGGCAGCAAAACGCAACGGGCCGCGCGACAGCCGCCACAGGATTGAGCATATCGAGCTTATTGACCGCGCCGATGTGCCAAGATTGGGCGCTTTGGCGATCACCGCCTCGGTGCAGCCGCCGCATGCGCCGGGGGCGATGGATTTCCCGATGGGGACGATGGACACCGTTATCGCCCGCCACCGCTGGCGCGACGCTTATCTCTGTCGTGAGTTGCAAGAGGCAGGCGCGCCCTTGGCTTTTGCCAGCGACTGGCCGGTGACCGATGTCTCGGTGATGCGCGGCATTCAGGCGGCGCTGACCCGGCCAACCTATGCGGGCGCCGAGGATCAAAAGATCGACCTGCTGGCGGTTTTGGCCGCCTACACGGCCGGTGGAGCCTATGCCGCGCATTGGGAGCAGCTGACGGGCAAGCTTACCGTGGGCTTGGCGGCCGACCTTGTGCTGATCGATGGCGATATCGAGGCTGCCGAGGCAGGCAGAATCGCCGATCTGGGAATCGCTCTGACCATCGCGGGCGGGCGGATCACCCACCAAACGCCCGGATTCGCTTAAACTTATCCACATTTTTGGGTAAGGCGGCCCGGAACAGAGGATCAGCGGCGCAGGGGGCGAAGAATCTTTGCGCCGCTTCCCCCAAGTTTTATTGGGCTTTTGCGGGAACCGACGGGGATTTTCCATTCTTTGGCGTTTTTCCCTCTTGCGGCTGTCGTCTGTGGGGCCTAGATACCGCCTCACCGAAGCGGAACGGTGATCGGAAGCGAAAGCGGAAGGTTGCAGGGAGGCGGAAGGAGCGGCGGTTGAAAGATTGCTGCGTTACGAAATTCTGGATGCGAGGTTGCAGGCAGCGCCAAGAGATTGGTGTCCCTGTGGTTTTTGT
>NZ_JAVDBT010000027.1 GCF_030848395.1 Pseudogemmobacter lacusdianii
ACAAAAACCACAGGGACACCAATCTCTTGGCGCTGCCTGCAACCTCGCATCCAGAATTTCGTATCGCAGCAATCTTTCAACCGCCGCTCCTTCCGCCTCCCGCCAACCTTCCGCTTTCGCTTCCGATCACCGCTCCGCTTCGGTGAGGCGGTATCTAGGCCTCACAGCAGGCAGCCGCAAGAGGGAAAAACCGCAGATCTTCAAAAAACTGACATATTTCCGGATTTTTCTTGTTTTCCCACGCTTTGAGAAACTTTTCGGCAAGTTGTGCGGGGCTGTAAGCAACTTTCTTTCGGCACCTTTCCGCAGAATCGCTCACCCTTCCCGCCGCGCCCTGCGGTTGAGGGGAATCGGCATCCGCAAAACCAGCAGCAGCACCGCCAGAGCGGCGTAGATCAGCAGCTCAACCGTCCAGATTCGGCTTAAGGTCACGAAATGCAGCACCGCCAGCGCCAGCGCGGGATAGGCGAGCCGGTGGAGCCGCCGCCAAGCGCCCGCCCCCATCCAGCGGATCGCCGCATTAGAAGAGGTGACCGCCAGCGGCATCAGGCACAGGAATCCCACCATGCCAAAGAGGATATAGGGCCGCTGCACCAGATCGGCCCAGATCTGTGGCCAACGCAGCCCCATATCGGGCCAAAGCCAGATCGTCAGATGCAGCGCGGCATATATAAAGCACAAAAGCCCCAAAGCGCGCCGGTGCTTCATCAGGTTCAGCCCCAGCCGCCGCAACGGCGTAACCGCCAGCGAGGCAAGAAGGAAGCGTAAAGCCCAAAGGCCAAGTTCGCGCTCCATCACCTTGGCGGGGTCCGGTCCCAGCTGGCCCCGCACCGTCAGATAGGCCAGCCAAAGGACGGGCAGCGCCCCAACACTATAGACGGCCCAACTGGGCAGCCGGCGCAGTTGGGCATTCAGCACGTCAAGAACAGCGGTCATGCGGGGCTCTCTCTGCGGCAAGCGGGCAGGATCAATAGTCCTGCGCCAGATCTTGGCCGGCATAAAGCTGCGCCACATATTCCCCATAGCCGTTGAACTTTTGCGTATCGACGCGGGCGGCAAAGAACCCGCCGCCAATCCGCCGCTCAGAGGCTTGGCTCCAGCGCGGATGGTCCACCTCGGGGTTCACATTGGCATAAAAGCCGTATTCCGAGGGCTGCAACTCTTGCCAGGTCGTGCGCGGCTGCTGATTGGTCAAAGTGATCCGCACCACCGATTTGATCGATTTGAAGCCGTATTTCCACGGCACCACCAGCCGGATCGGCGCACCGTTTTGCTTCGGCATCGGCTCACCATAAAGCCCGGTCGCCATCAGGGTCAGCGGGTTCATCGCCTCATCCAAGCGCAACCCCTCACGGTAAGGCCAATCGATGAAGCGACTGCTCTGGCCCGGCATCTCTTCAGGGCGCAGCACGGTTTCAAAGGCAACATGGGTGGCACCCGATTGCACCCCCACCCGATCCAGAAGCCCCGCCAGCGGGAAACCGATCCAAGGGATCACCATGCTCCAAGCCTCAACACAGCGCAGCCGATAGATCCGCTCCTCCAAGGGCTGTGCCTCGATCAGATCGGCGAGGTCATAACTGCCGGGCCGATCGACCATGCCATCAATGGTCACCGCCCAAGGATCGGTGGTGAAACCGTCCGAATAGGCCGCCGGATCGCCCTTCCCGGTGCCAAACTCGTAAAAGTTATTATAGCTGGTGATATCCTCGAAGGAGTTCATCGCCTCATCGGTGGAATAGGCGCTCGGCTCGGCCGCGATCTGCCCCAAGGCCGGAGCCGCGATCAGCGCCCCCATCCCACCAAGAAGCGCCCGCCGCGACCAAAGCCCCTGCGGCGTCACATCCGACCATCGCAAATCGCCCCGCCAGCCCCGGGGCTTCAACACCAAGGGCGCGGCCAAGCCCGCATCAGCGGGGGATTTCGGCGGGACAGCGGACATGGGCACACTCCTTTGCATCGCATCTTATAAGGATAACGAGCCGAGAGCCGCAGAAGTTGCACCCCTCTCACGCAAGCGTGCAAAAGTCCCTTAAACCTCGCGCCCCCGGGCAATGCGCAAAAACTGCTTCAGCCGCGAAGTCCCCGCCGCCGCCCGCGGCCGGTGCCAAGTCTCGCGCGGCGCGCGTGCCAGCCGCAAAAACTGCTGCAAGCGCGCGCCTGACGTGGGCTTGCGATGATCTGCCAGATGTTTGCTCATGCAGCGATCCTCCCTCACAAAGTCCCGCCCAGCCTAACACGCCCCGGCCCCGCGCCCTAATCCTTCTGGCCCGGCATGGGCAACAACCGGCCAAAGGCCCAAGCCGCCGCCTCGGCCACCACCGGGTCCGGATCCCCCATCAACCGCTCCGCCACCGGGCGCAGCTCCGCTAACCCTGAGTTTCCAATCGCATAAAGCACATTGCGCACCATCCGGTCGCGGCCAATCCGCTTGATCGGGCTGCCGGCAAAGCGCGCGCGAAACCCGGCATCATCCAAAGCCGCCAATTCCGCCAATTCCGGCGCGCCCACCTTCGGCTGATAGCCCAGATCCCGCGCCGCCACCGCGAACTTGTTCCAAGGGCAAGCCGCCAGACAATCATCGCAACCATAGATCCGGTTGCCCATCTTTCCCCGCAACTCCAGATCCACCGGCCCCTTATGCTCGATCGTCAGATATGAGATGCAGCGCCGCGCATCCAATTGATAAGGCGCGGGAAAGGCCTGCGTCGGACAGGCATCAAGACAAGCCCGACACGACCCACAATGGCTGCGCTCCGCCGCATCGGGCTCCAGCTCCATCGTGGTAAAGATCGCCCCCAGAAAGAACCAAGACCCCAGCTCGCGACTGAGAAGATTGGTATGTTTGCCCTGCCAGCCCAAACCCGCCGCCTGCGCCAAGGGCTTCTCCATCACCGGCGCGGTATCCACGAAAACCTTGATCTCGGTGCCATGCCCCTGCCGCGCAGCCTCATCCATGAACCAGCGCCCAAGCCGCTTCAGCCGCCGCTTCACCAGATCATGGTAATCCTTGCCTTGCGCATAGCAGCTGACCACCCCGCGCTCTGGCTCCTGCAAAGCCAAACAGGGATCATCCTCCGGCGTGTAAACCTCGGCCAGCATCACCACCGAGCGCGCCTCGGGCCATAAAGCCGCCGCTGATCCCCGCCACGCCTCGCGCTCGGCCATCCAAGCCATCTCGCCGTGGTGCCCAGCCTCCAAAAACGCCCGCAACCGCCCCGCCGCCTCCGGCACAGCATCCGGCCGACAGATCCCCATCGCCGAGAACCCCTCCGCCAAAGCCCTTTGCCGCAAAAGCTCTTTCATCTTGACCGAAATACTCCACGGGGGGTCTGGGGGGCGTGAAGCCCCCCAGCCTCAGCCCCGAAAGCCCACGTCAGAAATCCAAATCCGCATAATGCCGCGGCGGCGGGAAGCCCGGCACCTGATCGGCCAGAAGCGGGCGGAACGAGGGCCGCGACTTGATCTTGGCATACCAGTCCTTCAGCACCGCATGGCGGTTCCAATCGACATCGCTGATATAATCCAACGAGGACAAATGCGCCGCCGCGGTGAAGTCGGCCAAGGTCATATCATTGCCCGCCAACCAGCGCCGCTGATCCAAGAGCCAAGCCATGTAATCAAGGTGATACTTGATCCGGCTCGCCCCCGATTTCACATTCTTCGAATCCGGATAGCCCTGCCCCGAGATCTTCTTATTGACCCGCTCATAGAGCAGCTTCGAGGTCACCTCGTTGTGGAACTTATCATCGAACCAAGCGCAAAGCCGGCGCACCTCATAACGCGCCTCAATATCACGCGGGATCAGCTGCGGGCTGGGGATCAGCTCATCAAGATATTCGCAGATCGCCTGAGATTCGCTCAACGTGCGGTTCTCCATCCGCAAGACCGGCACCTTTCCGGCCGGGTTGCGGCGCAGGAAATCCGGCGTCGGCTCCCAGTAACGCTCTTCCACCAGCTCAACCTCGATGCGCTTCTCGGCAAGCGTCAACCGCACCTTGCGGCAGAAGGGCGACAGCGGAACATGGTAGAGGCGGTTCATCTTATTTTCCCAAAGTTTGCTCTTCCTAGCCGCCCATCGCGGCCCGTTGCAATCCCTGCGCCGGATTACCCTTCGAAACAGGCGGAACGCCCGTCCGCCTTGATCGTATCGGCCCCCGACAGGATCGCCCGCGTCCTTTTGCGCACGAAATCGCTGGGGTTCGAGGCCGAGCGGCGTTTGGGGTCCGGCAGCACCGCCGCCAGCCGTGCCGCTTGGGTCGGCGTCAGATCCTTGGCATCGACGCCAAAGTAATGCCGCGCCGCCGCTTGCACGCCAAAGACGCCCTCATCGAATTCCGCGACGTTCAGATAAACCTCCAAAATCCGCCGCTTCGACCAGAAGGTCTCCACCACCGGGGTCAGCACGCCTTCCATCGCTTTGCGCAGCCAGCTGCGGCCCTGCCAAAGGAAGACATTCTTCGCCACCTGCTGGCTGATGGTGGATGCCCCGCGATTGCTGCCTTCGGCAATCGCCTCGCGGATCGCTGACATATCAAAGCCCCAGTGGTTGCAGAAATTGGCATCCTCCGCCGCCACGGCCGAGCGCGCCATCGCCGGGGCCATGTCCTCCAGATCGACCCATTCCTTCTCGATGCCGCCCAGCCGCACCGCCTCGGACATCTGGTAAAGATTGATCGGCGGCGGCAGGAAGCTGAACAAGAGGATCAACGCGAAGAAGACCCCCACCACGCCCAAAGCCGCCCGCCGGGCCCAGCGCAGCAGTTTGCGTTTGCGAGACCGCGCCACGGGCTCGGGCTCCGGCGCGGGCGCAGGCACCGCGTCAGGCTTGGCTTTCGGCTTGCGCGCACGCGGCTTCTTGGGGGGATCAGGGCTTTCGGACATGAGGCTAGCTTAGGCCCGATGCCGCGCCTTTGGTCAAGCAGGCGCAAGGCCGCACGGCGGTTAACCCGCCGTCGACGCGGGATCGCTCAGGAAGGCATAGATCTTCCGGGTCCGCTCCACGATCTCCCACGTGCCCTTCCAGCCGCGCGGCAGCATGATTGCATCCCCCGGCCCAATCTCAACCCTTGTGCCATCGACATGGGTCATCACGATCTTGCCCTCAAGGAAATGGCAAAACTCCGCCGCCATGCTGCGATCGGCCGTGAACTTCCCCGGCGTGCATTCCCAAACGCCAATCTCCAAACTGCCATCCGGCGCGGTCCAAAGCGTGGCCGAAGCCTCTTGCTGCCCCGGCGTCAGCGTCGTCGGCTTATCGGCAAAGCCGCCAAGCTCCACCCCAGCCAGCCCTTTAAACACCGATAGATCGATCATCTTCCCCCTTACCGCCCCGTCAGCCGGTTCGCCCATGTCGCCAACCGCGAGGTCTCGCGCCCGCCGTCCCGCATCTCATTGCGGTCGGCTTTATGATACAGCCAATACATCCCATGCACGCCCAGCCAACGGAAAGGCTCCACCTCCCATTTGCGCGGCTTGCGGTTCACCCAAGGCAGCCCGGTCCGCTCGGTCGTCTTCTCCAAGACCAAATCCGCCAAGGTCTGGCCCGAGAAGTTCGAGGTCGAAACCCCAAGCCCCACATAGCCCCCCGCCCAGCCAATCCCGGTGTCCCCGTCCATCCCCACCGTCGCGCACCAATCGCGCGGCACGCCCAGAACCCCACACCAAACGTGGTCCAGCGCCACGCCTTTGGTCTGCGGCAACATCCGGTACAGGATCGCCTTCAGCTTCTCCACCGTCTCGGCTTGCGTCTCACCGCGCTGATCCGTGGCCGAGCCATAGCGGTACGGCACCCCGCGCCCGCCCATCGCAATCCGCCCCTCCCGCGTGCGCTGCGCATAGCAATAAGCATGCGAGCCATCGGCCAGAAGCTGCGAACCTTCCCAGCCAATCTCAGCCCAAAGCTTGTCTGACAAAGGCTCCGTCACCAAAATGGCCGAGTTCATCGGCAGCAACGCCCGCTCATTGCCCTTGATGCCATGGGTGTAACCCTCGGTCGCGCGGATGATCTTCTTGGCCGTCACCACGCCACGATTGGTCTCCACCCGGCCCGGCGAAATCCCCGTCACCGTTGTCTGCTCATAGATCGCCACGCCCTTGCGCGCGACCGCCTCGGCCAGCCCCCGCACCAGTTTGGCCGGCTGCACCCGCGCCACATCATGGCGCACCAAAGCCCCATGCGAGTCAGCGATCTTGATCCGCGACGCCGCCTCGGCCCCGTCGATCATCTCCAAACGCGAGGTCGGCACCTGCCAATCCATTGCCTCGTTATAGGAGTCCCGTAGCCGCGCCATCTGCGCCGGGCTTTGCGCGAATGTCAGACAATCCGTCATCAGGAAATCGCAATCGATCCCCTCTTTCTCGGTCACCCGTTTCACCTCGGCCACCGTGGTGCGCAACTGCCGCGCCCAGTCGATGATCTCGGCCTTCGTCCCCGAGGACAAATACCGCGACTTGCTCCAACCAAACTCGCCCGAGCACCAGCCGCCATTGCGCCCCGAGGCGCCATAGCCCGCGAACTCCTTTTCAACCACGGCGATCGACAGCCCCGGCTCTGCCTCTTTCAGATAATAGGCCGTCCAAAGCCCGGTGAACCCCGCGCCGATGATGCAAACATCGACCGTCTGATCCCCCGGCAGACCCGGCCGATATCCCGGCACGCCGCCAATATCGGCATACCAAAAGGAAACCTCGCCGTTCTTCTTCACATCCATCGCCGCCCCCGTATGCTCGCGTAAAGATTGCGCGGAATGCTGCATATGAAAAGAGGCCCCGAAGGGCCTCTCACTAAGGGTATGGCATCCCTTACTCTGCTGGCACCCGCGCAGGCTCATCCGACAAAGGATGCGCCAGATGCGGGATCATCTCGACCGGGCAGACCTGCAAGAAATTCGCCCGCTCTGCCGGCCAATCCGACAGGATCTTCGCCGCAACGCGCGAGCCGGTCTCGGCCGCATGCCGCTCGATCAGAGCTTTCAGCTGCGCCTCCCAATGCGGATGCGCCACAGCGCAGGTCAGCAGGGATTCCGGGTTCACGAAATCTTCCGCCACGCCTTCGGGGTCATAGATATAGGCCATGCCGCCGGTCATCCCGGCGCCAAAGTTCGCGCCAATCGTGCCAAGGATCACCGCAACCCCGCCGGTCATATATTCGCAACCGTTCGAGCCGCAGCCCTCCACCACCACATTGGCGCCCGAGTTGCGCACCGCAAACCGCTCACCGGCGCGACCCGAGGCGAACAGATTGCCCGCCGTCGCCCCGTAAAGCACGGTATTGCCGATGATCGTGTTCTGCTCAGGCTTCAAGGGCGAGGCCATCGGCGGGCGCACCGTGATGGTGGCACCCGACAGACCCTTGCCAACATAGTCATTGGCATCGCCCATCACCTCGATCTTCAACCCCTGCACCGCGAATGCGCCCAAGGATTGGCCGCAAGACCCGGTCAGCTTCACCGTCAGGTGGTCGGGCTGAAGGCTGTTCTTCATGCCAAACTTCTTGACGATATGACTAGACGCCCGCGTGCCGATGGTCCGCAGCGTGTTGCGCACCGCGTAAGACAGCTGCATCTTCTCGCCGTCCTCAAAGAAGCGGTGACCATCTTTGATGATCTCGGCATCCAAAGTATCCGGCACCGCATTGCGCGGCTTCGAGCGGTCATAGGTGATCGACTTCGACCCATCGACGCTGATGAGCAGCGGGTTAAGGTCAAGATCATCCAGATCAGCATGGCCACGGCTGACCTGCGTCAACAGATCCGCCCGGCCAATGATCTCATCCAACGACCGCGCCCCGATGGAGGCGAGGATTTCCCGCACCTCTTGCGCATAGAAGGTGATAAGGTTCACCACCTTATCGGCATTACCAGTGAACTTGGCGCGGAGCGCATCGTTTTGCGTGCACACGCCCACCGGGCAGGTGTTCGACTGGCACTGACGCACCATGATGCAGCCCATCGCGATCAGCGCGGCGGTGCCGATGCCGAACTCTTCCGCCCCCATCATCGCCGCCATGACGATATCGCGCCCCGTGCGCAGACCGCCATCGGTGCGCAAGGTCACCCGCTCGCGCAGGTTGTTCATCGCCAGAACCTGATGCGCCTCGGTCAGACCCATCTCCCACGGCAGACCGGCATATTTAATGCTGGTCGCAGGCGATGCCCCGGTGCCGCCGTTATGGCCCGAGACCAAGATCACATCGGCTTTCGCCTTCGCCACCCCGGCCGCAATCGTGCCCACACCGGACGAAGACACCAGCTTCACCGTCACCTTGGCGCGCGGGTTGATCTGCTTCAGATCATAGATCAGCTGCGCCAAATCTTCGATCGAGTAGATGTCATGGTGCGGCGGCGGCGAGATCAGCGTTACCCCCTTGGTCGAATGCCGCAGACGCGCGATCAGCTCGGTCACTTTCATGCCCGGCAGCTGGCCGCCCTCACCCGGTTTCGCGCCTTGGGCAACCTTGATCTCCAGCTCTTCACAAGCGTTGAGATATTCCGCCGTCACACCAAACCGGCCCGAGGCCACTTGTTTGATCTTGGCAGACGGGTTGTCGCCATTGGCCTCCGGCAGGAAATGCGCCGGATCTTCGCCGCCCTCGCCGCTGTCAGACTTCGCACCAATCCGGTTCATCGCCACGTTCAGCGTCTTATGCGCCTCGGGCGACAGCGCCCCCAAAGACATCCCCGGCGTCACGAAACGCTTGCGGATCGAGGTGATCGATTCGACCTCTTCAATCGCCACCGGCTTGCCCAAAGGCTTCACATCCAGAAGATCGCGCAGATGGATCGGCGGATTGGCCCGCATCGCAGCAGAATAGGTCTTCCACAGATCATAGCTGGCGCGGTCACAGGCCGATTGCAGCAAATGCATCGTCTGCGCTTCCCAAGCATGTTTCTCGCCCGAGCGCCGCGCCTTATAAATCCCGCCAATCGGCAGCACTTCCGCGCCGCCCAGCCAGCCCTTGCGGTGCACCTCTTCCAGCTTCGCCTCAACCCCGTGCAAACCAATGCCCGAGATCCGGCTTTGCATGCCGGGGAAATACTCCGCCACCATCGAGCGGCTGAGGCCCACCGCCTCAAAGTTCAGCCCGCCGCGATAAGACGAGATCACCGAGATCCCCATCTTCGACATGATCTTCAACAGACCCGCGTCAATCGCATCGCGGTACCGCACCATCGCCTGATTAAGCGTGCCGTCGAGCAAGCCCCGGTCGATCCGGTCCGCAATCGAATCCTGCGCCAGATAGGGGTTCACCGTCGTCGCCCCCGACCCCACCAACACCGCAAAATAATGCGGATCGATGCATTCCGCCGAACGCACGTTGATCGAGCAGAAGGTCCGCAGCCCCTTCCGCGTCAGCCACGAATGCACCGCCGAGGTCGCCAAGATCATCGGCATCCCAACCTTCTCCGGCCCCTGATGCTCATCCGTCAGCACCAATTGCCCGGCACCCGAGCGCACGGCATCTTCCGCTTCCGCCCGAATCCGCTCCAAAGCCACCCGCAGATCGTCATGACCCTCTGCCACCGGGAAGGTGCAGTCGATGAAGGCCACCTGCTCGCCAAACCGCTCCACCAGCACGTCAAACTCGGCATTGGCCAAGAACGGGCTGTCCAGCACCAGAATCTCGCTCTGGCTGGAATTCTCATCCAGCACGTTGCGCAAATTGCCGAACCGCGTCTTCAGGCTCATCACCCGGCCTTCGCGAAGGCTGTCAATCGGCGGGTTGGTGACTTGGCTAAAGTTCTGCCGGAAATAATGGCTGAGCGGCCGATAGACCGAAGACAACACCGCCGGCGGCGTGTCATCCCCCATCGAGGCGACCATCTCCTTGCCGTCCTCGGCCATCGGCACCAAGACCTGCTCAAGCTCTTCCAGCGTGAAGCCCGCCGCAATCTGCCGCTTGCGCAGCTCAGACCCGGTATAGGTCACCGTTTCCGGCACATCGCGCAGCATATCGTTCAGCTCAACGACCTTCTCGATCCACTCGCCATAGGGCTGGGCCGAGGCCAGACGGTCCTTCATCTCGGTATCGTGGTAAAGCTTGCCCTCGACCATATCGACAGCAATCATCTGCCCCGGCCCAAGCGCGCCCTTCTCCCGCACGGTCATCTCATCGACCGGCACCATCCCGGCTTCCGAGCCGGCAATCAGCATCCCGTCCCCGGTCACCACATAGCGCATCGGCCGCAACCCGTTGCGGTCCAAACCGCCGCAAACCCAGCGCCCATCCGTCATCGCCAAAGCCGCCGGACCATCCCAAGGCTCGATGACCGAGTTGCAATAGGAATACATATCCGCCCAAGCCTTGGGCATATTCACCACTTGCTTCGACCAAGCTTCCGGCACCAGCATGGTCTTCGCCATCGGGGCCGAGCGGCCCGAGCGCACCATCACCTCAAAGACCGCATCCAAAGCGCCCGAGTCTGAGGTGCCGCCGGGAATGATCGGCTTGATATCCTCGGCCATCTCGCCAAAGGCGCTGGAGGCCATGCGGATCTCATGGCTCTTCATCCAATTGACGTTGCCTTTCAGCGTGTTGATCTCGCCGTTATGCGCCAACATGCGGAAGGGCTGCGCCAACCACCATTGCGGGAAAGTGTTGGTGGAATAGCGCTGGTGATAGATCGCAAAGGCGCTCTCAAACCGCTGATCTTCCAGATCCGGGTAGAAGACCGCGACCTGCTCGGCCAGCATCATGCCTTTGTAGATGATCGACCGGCACGAAAGGCTGCACAGATAGCAGCCGTAAATCCCCGCAGCCGAGACCGCTTTCTCAATCCGGCGGCGGATGATGTAAAGCTCACGCTCAAACTGTTCGTGGTCGATGTCCTTCTCACAGCGGATCAGGATTTGCTCAATTTCGGGCCGGGTCGCATTGGCCTTCTCGCCCAGAACCGAGATATCCACCGGCACATGCCGCCAGCCATAGATATAATGGCCCATCCGCAGAACTTCGGTCTCCACGATGGTCCGGCAGCGCTCTTGCGCGCCAAAATCGGTGCGCGGCAGGAAGACTTGCCCCACGGCAATCAGCTTCTTCGGATCGGGCTCATGCCCGGTGCGGCGCACCACATCATAGAAGAAATCGACCGGGATTTGCAGATGGATGCCTGCGCCGTCGCCGGTCTTGCCATCGGCATCCACCGCGCCCCGGTGCCAAATCGCCTTCAGCGCATTGATGCCCGCATCCACCACCTTGCGGCTCGGCTTGCCCGAGACCGCAACGACCAGACCCACGCCGCAGGATGAATGCTCATCCTCAGTCTTATAAAGACTGTTGGCGTCCATCCACGCGCGTTTCTCTTCCTCGCTGCGGACGTATTCGGCTTCCCAATCTGCATCAAAGCGGGTCATTGGTGGTTCCTTTCAGGCGAAATTGGCATTCGGCTGGCAAAGCGTTCCGCTCGCCGCCGCAGCTATTGGTCAGGCGCAAAAGCGCCCCTGCCGGGGTGCGGCTCATGGCGCATCCCCGGGCGTATATTTGGCGCGCCAGATCGGCGCTTGGGCTGGCGACGCTTCCGCCGTCAGCGCATCGCAATCAAACATCGGTTGGGTCGCGGCAAAGCCCTTCTCGCCGGGAAAGATGAAATCCACCGGGCTGCCGTCCAAGGGCCGCCACTGGCCATCGCCAAAGTCAGCCTCGCCCGGACCGGAAAAGAACATCCGCCACTCGCGCGAGATATATTCAAAGCCCCGGCCCCGGCGCAGGATATTGCCCGCCATATCGGTCTCCGTGAAGTCGAACTCGGTCTCGTCCAAGGTCACGCCGTCGATCACCGCCACTTTGCCGGTCAATCGGTCATAACCACTGACCAAACTCCGCCCACCCATGTCGTCGCTCTGCTGGAACTCAAAACTGTCCAGCCCCGAGCCCACCAGTTCCGAGAACCGCGCCGGATCGGCCGGATTGGGCTCAAGTTGGGTGCGGCTCACACCGTCGAAGCTTTCGACCCATTCGGTCTCGGCATTGATCCGGCTTTGGAAGAACAGCCCCTCTTGGTCGAAATCCGCGCGCCATTGATCGCCCTTGGGATCAGCCGAGCAGCGGTAATGGTTCGAGACCCGGCAAAGCTTGGCCTGCACGGTCAGGAAAATCTCGCAGCCCTCGGGCGCGGTCCAGACCCGCGCTTGGGCGGCGGGCGCTTGGATCAAAAGGCCCGCGCTCAGCAGGCAAAAGGCCAGAGTCTTCCGCATCACTTTCCCTCCTGAACCGACCAGCCGCGCGGCCCCCGCCTTGGATGGCGTCCCGGCACAGAGCCAGACGAAAACCATACCAAAGCCATACGTAAGCCAGACGTAATCCAGACCCCGATTATTCAGCTGCCACGACGCTTTGCTGCGAAAGATAGCTCAGGATCGATTCCGCCGCCTCACGGCCATCGCGGATCGCCCAAACCACCAACGAAGCGCCCCGAACGATGTCGCCCGCGGCATAAACGCCGGGCAAGCTCGTGGCATGGCTGCGGAAATCAGCCTTGATCGTGCCCCAGCGGGTCACGGCCAATTCCGGCACGCCCCAGAGGGTTGGGATGTCTTCCGGCTCAAAGCCCAAGGCCTGAACCACCAGATCGGCAGGCTCAAGATAATCAGCGCCTTCAATGACTTCCGGCGCTTGACGGCCCGTTGCATCCGGCTGACCAAGGCGCATTTTCTGCACCATCACGCCACCAACTTGGCCCTCACCGGCAAAGCCTTTCGGCGCGGCCAGCCAGACAAATTCAACGCCCTCTTCCTCGGCATTCTGCACTTCGCGCTGCGAGCCAGGCATATTGGCCCGATCCCGGCGATACAGGCATTTGACCGAGGTCGCGCCTTGCCGGATCGCGGTGCGCACACAATCCATTGCGGTATCACCGCCGCCGATCACAACCACTCGCTTGCCCTTGGCATTGAGCGTGCCATCTTCAAAGCTCGCAACCTCATCGCCAAAGCTTTGGCGGTTGGAAACCGTCAGGTAATCCAGCGCCTTCACGATGCCATTCAGAGCCGCACCGGGCGCTTCAATTTCGCGGATTTTGTAGACGCCGGTGGCGATCAACACAGCATCATGTTGTCCACGGATCGCATCAAAGGTCAGATCCTCGCCCACATTACAGTTCATCACGAACTGCACACCCGCCTCGCGCAGCTGGTCATTGCGGCGCATAACCACATCTTTTTCCAGCTTAAATCCGGGAATGCCGTAGGTCAGCAGGCCGCCCGCACGGTCATAACGGTCATAGACCGTGACCTGCACGCCTTGGCGGCGCAAAACATCCGCCGCCGCCAGCCCGCCCGGCCCCGCCCCGATGATCCCCACCGATTCCACCCGCTCACTTCCCGGCCGGATCGGCTTGACCCAGCCATTCTCCCAAGCGGTGTCGGTCAGATATTTCTCAACCGCACCAATGGTTACCGTGCCATGCCCCGATTGCTCGATGACGCAATTGCCCTCGCAAAGCCGGTCCTGCGGGCAGATCCGACCGCAGATTTCGGGGAAGGTATTGGTGGCTTGGCTCAGCTCATAAGCCTCTTGCAACCGCCCCTCGGCGGTCAGGCGGAGCCAGTCGGGGATGTTGTTCGACAGCGGGCAATGCGCTTGGCAATAGGGCACGCCACATTGGCTGCACCGACTGGCCTGCTCAGCGGCCTTTTGGGCAGCGAACTCCCGGTAAATCTCACCGAAATCCTGTGAGCGCAAAGTCGCGTCCCGCTTCGCGGGCATTTCTTTGCCCAAGGTGACGAACTTCAACATCTTCTGCGTGGCCACGGCTGCGCCTCCCATCGGGATTTCCTCAGTCGCGCCTTCCTACAGAGCTTACCGCAGAAATAAAAGTCAGCAGAGATTACCTAGTTTTAGATTTTTCGCAAAGTGAGGCAAAAATTTCACGCCTCACTCCGATAAATAGGTCATCTTAAGTTCCCAAAAACACTAAAACCCCAATGAAAGCAGGGCCAGAGCACCCGCCCCGACGATGATTCTCCACCAACCAAACAGCGCATAACCGTTGCGGCTGATGTAATTGAGCACCCAACGCACCACGACTAGCGCGGTCAGGAAGGCCACAGTGAAGCCAATCGCGATGTCCCAGACCGCTGCGAAGTCCAGAACCTCGCGATTCTTGTAAAGATCGAGTGCGACCGCCCCACCCATCGTCGGCAAACTGAGAAGGAAGGAAAATTCCGCCGCTGCGCGCTTTTCCACCCCCATCAGCAAAGCACCAACAATCGTGGCACCCGAGCGCGACACGCCGGGGATCATCGCTACACACTGGCAAAAGCCGATCGCCAGCGATTTGCGCAAAGGCAGCTCTAGCGCATTGAAGTGAACGGGTCTTGGCGCGATCCGGTCGATCACAAGCAGCACCACGCCACCAAGGATCAGCATCACGGCAATCAAAACCGGCGTCTCGAAGAGCACGTTCTTGATGAAGCCATGCAGCGCAAGACCGATCACCACCGCCGGGATGAAGGCCAAGAACAGCGAGAGAATCGAGCGCCGCGCCGCTGCTTCATGCCGCGCGCGCAGGATCAGGCGGGCCAAAAGCACCGCATAGACCGAGATCAGCGCGAAGATGGCGCCAAGCTGGATAACGACCTCAAAGGTCTTCCCCTCGGATTCGAAGCCGAGGAAATGGCCGGCCAACAGAAGATGGCCGGTCGAGGACACCGGGAGGAACTCTGTCACCCCCTCCAGTAAACCAAGCAGGGCGGCGGTCAGAGTGTTATCCAAGGGTCAGACTTTCTTAAGGTTCTTGGCCGATGCTTTGATGGCAGCGTATTGCCCCGAAGGACGGAAGCGCCACAGATACTCGGGCAGGATGCTGTCGAGGGTCGTAGGCTGAATGCCCAGATCCGCCAAACCACGCGCACCGTCCGAGACCACATTATCCGGGCCCAAAGTGTTCAGCTGGTCGCGGGTCAAAAGCTTGTTGGCGACCAGACCCAAAGTCAGCGTTTCAACTGCATCCGCACCAAAGGCGATGAGTTTCATCACAAATGTTGGCATCGGCAGCACCAGACGACGACGCTGCACCTCGGCCAGCATCCGACCGATCAGGCCGCGGAACGTGTCCACTTCCGGCCCGCCCAGCTCATAGACGCCCGGCGCGGCCTGGCCGAGAACCGCCTTTTCAGCCGCCGCAGCCACATCATCCACAAAGACCGGTTGCATCAGGGTTTGCGCTTTCGGCAAGGGCAGCACCGGGAACATCGCCGCCAACGCACCGAAACGGTTAAAGAAACCATCTTCCAGACCGAAGATCACCGAAGGCCGCAGAATCACCGCCGAGGGATAGGCCGCAAGCAAAGCGGACTCACCTTCAGCCTTGCTGCGCGCATAAAGCGAAGGGCCATTCACATCAGCGCCAATCGCCGACAGATGCACCAGTTGCGCCACGCCCTGCTCGGCCGCGATGCGGCCGATCCGGCCTGCCCCCTCGGCCTGCACAGCCTGCTGATTGTTCTTGCCCATCCGCTGGAAAGTGCCAACGCAGTTCACCACCGCATCCGCCCCCAGCATCACCGCGCGCACCGAGGCATCATCGCGGATGTTGCAGAACACAGGCTCGACCTGACCCGGGGCGCCATAGCTCTTCACAAAGAGCGACTCATTCGGCCGACGCGAGGCCACGCGGACCCGCCAGCCCTGTTTGGCCATCCGCCGTGCGATGTAACGGCCGACGAATCCGGCGCCGCCGTAGATGGTGACCAGCTTGCTCATACCCGTGATCTCCCGGCTGAATGGCTTGTGGCGTTGAATATAACCGCATGCCCCGACCATCAAGCACGAATGGTCGATAGGTTTTTTTAAACAACATGTTCGACCCGTGTTGACACTCCCCGCTGCCCACTCTAAATCGCCCTCAGTGCCCAGATGGCGGAATTGGTAGACGCACTGGTTTCAGGTACCAGCGCCGCAAGGCGTGGAGGTTCGAGTCCTCTTCTGGGCACCACTACCACACAGATCGAGAGCGATCAGGAGCGATGATTATCGCAAACCCGCTCTTGTATGTGTTTGAATCCCCTGAACATTCCCCAAGCGACAAAAGCCCCCTCGGCCCTGGCTTATCGCAGGGGTTTGGTCATTGCGGCTTCAGCCGCTTCGTCTTCGACCAAGCGCCGGATCGCGCCTTCTGAAGCATTACGCACATGCAGGCGCGCCGCAGCCCAGGCAGCATCGCCGTCCCGCTGTCTCAGCGCCGCCATCAGGGCATCAAGGTCGCACAGCATTACACCGACACGCTCCGATTCGAGCATCGTCGAGCGGTGCAATTGACGATTGTTGTTCAAAATCTCGGTCAGGATTTTTCGCAGATAATCATTGCCGCATCCCAGCAGAAGAATCCGATAGAATTCTTGCTTTAGCTCAATCAACCCTCGACTGTCGTTTGCCCCCGATTGACCGCGGATCTTACCAATCACCGCCTCGAGCCGCTCCATATAATTATCAGAGGCATTTACAGCGAAATTCTGCGCAGCGAATGCTTCAAGCACGGCACGCAGATCGTAAAGCTGGCGCGCCTCATTCGCCGTGACCTGCCGCACGAAGGTGCCTCTATATGGTTTGGTCACCACCAAACCCTCGGCCTCGAGCTGGCGCACAGCCTCACGCACCACGGTGCGGCTGACGTTATAGGTCTCCTGCAGCTCACGGTCCGAAAGGTGATAATGCGGCGGGAAATGGCCGTCAACGATCGCCGAGCGCAGTGCGTCCTCCAAGCGACGCCGCACGGTCACCGCGGGCACCCCACGCTTTCCGACCTCATTGCTGAGTTTATCTCGTTGGTTCATGTTTAAGCTCTTCTCGATGCACCGGCCTGCTGGCCGCTGTTCCCCAGCCTCAGCTAGGGTCAGGACCCATTGATTATCCACTCGCGGCGTGATTCAGGCTCCGCGAGGAGACTGACAGA
>NZ_JAVDBT010000028.1 GCF_030848395.1 Pseudogemmobacter lacusdianii
CCGTCGTCGCCCTCGCCGCAACCGTCATCTTCTGGCTATGACACAAGAACGAGTCCTGACCCTAAGGCTGGCTGAAGATGAAATTTGATTTCGCCATCGTGATACAATTCATGCCCGAGATTCTGGCGGGCTTTCTACAGACACTTTTGCTTTGCTTTGCGGGCTGCCTAATTGGCATTCCCATCGCGGTTTTGCTGTGTCTGGGAAGGCTGGATGACGGCCCCTACAGCCGCCTGTGCAACTTGATCACCGACACGTTCCGATCGATGCCGGAAATGATCATCCTCTTCTGGGTCTATTACTGCGTGCCGCTGATCTTCGATCTACGCCTTTCGCCTGTCGGGGCGGGGCTGATCGGGCTGACCTGCTATGCCGCATCGAACCTCAGCGAGATCTTCCGCTCTGGCATACGAGCCGTACCGAAAGGGCAAGTCGAGGCGGCCTTTACCCTTGGCCTGCCCGAGCGCGACATCTGGCTCAAGGTGGTTGTGCCGCAGGCATTGCGGGCGATGACCGGGCCTTTCGTGACCTTCGGCACCTCATTGCTGAAAGTCTCGGGCCTGCTGTCATCCATCGGGGTTGCAGAAATGACCTACCGCGCCACGGTAATCTCGGGCCAAAACTACAAATATCTCGAACTCTTCACTGCAGTTGGCGCGATGTATTTCATTGTGATCTTCCCGCTCAGCATGCTTGCGCAACGCTTCGAACTGAAATCTTCAAAATGGTGACCTCAATGCTTTCGGCCTCGGCTATCACCACCGCCCGCCCCGCTTCCGCTTTACCCCAGATCAACTGCCGCGATGTGTGCAAATCCTACGGCGCTTTTGAAGTGTTGAATAAGGTCAGCTTCTCCCTCGCCGCCGGTGCCGTGGCCTGTATCGTCGGCCCTTCGGGCAGTGGCAAATCGACCTTTCTGCGCACGCTGAATGGGCTTGAAACCATCTCCAGCGGCGAGATCCAGATTGCAGGCGGCCACCTGCCGCCGCGCTCGCGTAGCGAGATCAATAATCTGCGACGCAAGGTCGGCATGGTGTTCCAAAACTTCCAGCTTTTCCCACATATGAGCGTGCGTTCGAACCTAACCTTGTCGCCGGTGCGCTCCTTGGGTCTGAGCCGGGATGAGGCCAATGCCCGGGCTGAGCAATTGCTCGACAGGGTCGGTATGCTCTCCCATATAGAGAAATTACCCTCGCAGCTTTCGGGCGGCCAGCAGCAGCGCGTCGCCATTGCCCGCGCCCTTGCCATGCAGCCCGAGGTTTTGCTGTTTGACGAACCGACCTCGGCGCTTGATCCCGAAATGGTCAATGAAGTTCTGGCGGTGATGAAAGAGCTTGCTGGCACTGGCATCACCATGGTCGTCGTCACTCATGAGATGGGCTTTGCTCGCTCGGTCGCCGATCAAGTCAGTTTCATGGTACAGGGTCAGTTGATCGAGACCCGCACGCCCGCGGATTTCTTTGACCACCCCGAAGATCCACGGCTTGGGAAATTCCTGTCGATGGTTCTTTAACAAAAGTTGTCAGAGGAATGGATGCTTTCGGTGCTTGATCTGACCCGCGGAAACTGGACCGTTTGAGGCTCGAATTTTTCGCTACGCTTTCTTGGCTGGAAGAGGAGCGAAATCGAATGAAGGCCCTCGAACGCGAGAACCGGGAACTGCGGCAAGTCGAGCCGTGGGAACGCCACCGGTTCGAGAGACCATGGCGAGGGTGATCCTGCGCAAGGCGTCAGCGTAATTTTGCGATGGTGCGAAAGGCAGAGCGGCACTGCTTCGAGCACTGCCTGTAGCGGCTCGACCGCCGGTCGAAGTGATGGTGGGTTTTATTGATGCCCATCGGGGCAGCCACGGAGTCGGGCCGATCTGCAGCCTTCTGCCGATTACCCCATCCACCTCTTACGCCCATCTGGCAAGGCGATCCGATCCGATGCGCCTGTCCGCTCGCGTGCGGAGGGACGAAGTGTTGCGCCATGAGATCCGACGCGTCTTCGAAGAGAACTATCAGGTCTATGGAGTGCGCAAAGGCGAGCCATTGAAGACGAAATTTGTTCAAGCCCAATGGCGAGCCGGCAACTGCGCTGTGAGAGCTTCGAGGTCGCCCGCTGCACCGTTGGCCGGATGATGAAGATCATGGGCATTTAGGGCGTTATCTGGGGCAAGCCGCATCGGACGACGATGCAGAACAAGAACCAGCCTTGCCCAGTGGATAAGGTGAACCGCCAGTTCCGGGTTCCTGCCCCGAATATGCTGTGGGTCAGCGAATTCGCTGCGCGGACCTTCGGTTCACTTATGTCGCGACCTGGAGAGGCTTCGCTTACGTCGCTTTTGTCATCGATGCCTATGCCTGCAAGATCATCGGCTGGCGCGTCAGCACCACGGCTCATGCAGGGTTCGTTCTCGATGCTCTGGAGCAAGCCGCCCATGACAGACGTCCGGCAAAAGGTAGGGGGCTGATCCACCACAGCGCCCGAGGATTGCAATATCTGTCCATTCGCGACAGGGACCCGCTGGCAGAGGCGCGTATCGAACCCTCCGTGGGCAGCGTCGGCGACAGTTACGACAACGCCTTGGCTGAGAAGATCAATGGCCTGTTCAAGGCTGAGGTCACCCACCGCCGTGGCCCATGGCGCAGCTTGGAAGCCGTGGAATACGCGACGCTCGAATGGGGGGACTGGTTCAACAACCGCCGTCTTCTCGAGCCCATAGGGAACATCCCGCCCGCAGAAGCCGAGGCCAACTTCTATGCACCTGTGGAAACTGAAGCCATGGCCGCGTAACTAACGTCAATCGGCCTCCGGCAAACCCGGCGCGGTTCACAGCCGACCGGGCCGGTTCTGGCCGTGGGCGATCTGTTTAACATCTGATCCTGCGCAAAACTTGCCGCAAAAGGTAAAAATCAGGCCCGCGCAAAAAAATCGGCCGGGCCTGAAACTTCTCGCAACCCGCCTCCGTGTCTTCCTCTGTCCCCGCTCAACGGGCCGACATATTTAGGAGGAAGTCAGATGAAGACCCTTACCAAAGCGCTTGTCGCAGGCTGTTTGGCTCTGGCCACGGCTGGTGCCGCGCTGGCTCAGGACAATCCAAAGGTCGGTGGCGCCGCCATGTTCGCCGATAAGACCATCGTTGAAAATGCGATGAACTCGGCCGATCACACCACGCTGGTCGCAGCCGTGCAGGCCGCCGGTCTGGCCGAGACTTTGCAGGGCGAAGGGCCGTTCACCGTCTTTGCCCCCACCAACGCGGCTTTTGCGGCACTGCCCGCAGGCACCGTCGAGACGCTCCTGAAGCCGGAAAACAAAGACACGCTGGTCAAGATCCTGACCTGCCACGTGGTCGGTGCCAAAGCCATGGCCGCCGATGTTCAGAAGATGATCGCGGATGATGGCGGCAAGCATGTGATCGAGACACTGGGCGGCTGCAAGATCACCGCCGAGGTTAAGGGCGACATGGTCACCCTGACCGATGAAACCGGCGGCATGGCAACTGTCACCATCGCCGATGTGGTGCAGTCCAATGGCGTCATCCATGTGATCGATAAGGTTTTGCTGCCGGCCGGTTAACCCTCTGGCTCAGCCGGGCCCTATCGCGCGCGGCCTCTGCCAACCGCAACGATTTGGCCCGTTACCGCCGGAATATCCGGCCCCCAACCGAAGAAGGAACATTTCCATGAATGCGATCAAATCGGTCACTGCCGGCCTCTTGCTCTCGGCCCTTGGCTTGCCTGCCATGGCGGCCACCGTTGTCGGTCTTTCGGGCGAGAATGAGTTGCATTGGCTTGACACCGAAAGCTGGACCCGCACCGGCGGTGTGACCGTGACAGGCGTTGAAGGGCGTCTCCTGGGCATCGATGTGCGTCCCGCAGATGGTCTGCTGTACGGCGTCTTTGCCGATGGCACTTTGGCCAGCATCGACCCGCAAACCGGCGCGGCAACGAAGGTCAGCACGCTTGCCACCAAACTGGCCGAAGGGGTTTCCGCCACGGTCGATTTCAACCCGGTTGCCGACAAGCTGCGCGTGATGGGCAGTGACGGCACCAGCCTGCGGGTGACCGTTGAGACCGGAGAAGTGGTGACCGATGGCAGCCACGCTTATGCCGATGGGACCGCGCCGAACATCATCGCCGGGGCCTATACCAATTCCTACAAGGGCACTGAAAAGACTCAGCTTTTCAATATTGATGGCGCAGCCGGCTGGCTGGTTCTCCAAGATCCGCCAAATGACGGCAAGCTGAACCCGATCGGCGAAATCGGCGTCAAACCCGCCGAGGCCGGCTTCGACATCGCCTCTGATGGCAAAGGCGGCAATGAGGCATGGCTTGTCGTTGACGGCGGCTTCCATTCCGTCAACCTCGAGACCGGAGCCACGACCGAAGTTGGTAAGATCGATGGCGCCAACGTCCGCGACATCGCCATCTTGCCCGCGATGTAAGCCAGCAGTGCGAGTGTCCAGCTCTTAACACGTAAGGCGGCCCCCAGCCTAAAGCTGGCGGGCCGCTTTCTTATGCGCGGATGTTACCCATGCCACCAGCAGATCTGCCGAACGTCAGCTTTTGGCAAAGCTGCGTCGCAGCATTTTTAGAGCATGAACCACAGCTTTGGGCCGAGCGAGGCGACCCAGCCGCGGACGATCCGGGCATACTGCTTCGGGACCGGTGCAGGCTGTCGTGGACCCGGCTTGGCCTCAAGAATTCGCGCCCGTTCACTTCCGGGTTCTCGATCCAGCGGTCCAAGGATTGGATCCGGCAACTGTTGCTGCCTAGTTGGGATAGGACGACGAACTGCCAAGAGAAACGCGCACCGCCAGTGGACTGACCTCCGCGATACCTGCTGCCTTGGCAGTTACGAAGCCAGCCTCAGACGCTGCGGATCAGCCCGCCATCCACGCGAATGCTCTGACCTGTGATGTAGCCTGCACCCTCTGACAGCAGGAAGGAAACGGTGTCCGCGACTTCCTCGGCGCGGCCATAGCGGCCCATCGGCACGCTGTCGCGGCGCGCGTCGGTCGCGGGCAGGCTGTCGATCCAGCCCGGCAGGATATTGTTGATGCGGATGCCTTGGCCCGCATATTCGTCCGCGACGATCTTGGTGAACGTGCCAAGGCTGGCCCGGAACCCCGCCGAGGTCGGGAACATCGACGAGGGTTGGGTGACCCAAGCCGTCGAGATGTTGACGATGGCGCCGCCGCCCTGCGCCTGCATGATCGGGACCACCAGCCGGATCGGCCGCACGGCTGAGAGGAAATAGACCTCCATCCCCTTGTGCCAGTCCTCGTCAGTGATCTCCAGTATCGGCGCGCGAGGACCGTGTCCGGCCGAGTTCACCAAGGCATCGATGCGCCCCCAACGTTCCATCGCCAGATCGACCAGCCGCTGCACGTCATCCGCCACGAGGTTCGAACCGGTGACGCCGACGCCGCCCAGTTCCTGCGCCAGTGCCTCGCCCTTCCCCGAAGAGGACAGGATGGCGACGCGATAGCCGTCTTGGGCCAACTTGCGGGCAGCGGCGGCCCCCATGCCGGACCCTCCGGCGGTTATGATAGCGACTTTTTCTTCCGACATGTCTGCCTCCGACTCGTGATTTTCAGACAGTATGCCTGAGAATGGGATGGGTTTCGCGCCAGAAGGAAACCTGTCAGAATGTAGAAAACCTACAGGCTGTCCATGTCCCTTTCCCGTCGCGGCCTGCCGCCGCTGAATGCTCTTCGTGCCTTCGAGGTCGCGGGTCGCAGGCTGAGCTTCCGTGCTGCCGCCGATGAGTTGGGCGTGACGCAGGGGGCCGTGGCCCAGCAGGTGCGTGCACTGGAAGCCCATCTCGGCTTTGCCCTGTTCCAGCGACTGCCGCGCGGTCTGGCATTGACCCCGCTGGGGGCGTCCTATCTGGCCGACGTGACACGAGCACTGGACACTTTGGGGGAGGCGACAGCGCGCCTTCTTGCCCGCCCGAACGCGGTCACAATCAGCGTCACGCCCACCTTCGCCGCCAAGCTCTTGATCCCTCGCCTGGCCGATTTCAACGTCGCGTTGCCCGGCGTAGAGTTGCGTATCGTGGCAACCGAGTCTCTGTCCGACTTCGACCGCGACCAAGTCGACATCGCCGTGCGCCTGACCCGTCCCCCCTTTCCCTCGACACAAGAAGCGCATCTTTTGTTCCGACAGAACCTGGTGGCGGTTGCCAGCCCGCATCTGGTCGGTCGGATGACGCTTCCGCTTACACCCGATGAACTGCTGGATCTGCCGCTACTCCATGATTCTCACGGCCATTGGTCTGCTTTGCTGCCCATGTCTGGCCCGTTGCCAGGTCCGGTCTTCAACCAAACGACGCTGGCACTTGATGCGGCTTTGGCAGGCCATGGCGTGGCAATTGCCGCCCGCGCCTTCGTGCAAGCCGATCTTGATGCGGGACGGCTGGCGCAGGTGTCAGGAAAGACCTTGATGACCAGCTCCGACTACTACCTCATACGGAAGCGGGCCCAGTTTGCCGCGGCGGCTGTCGAGTCGGTGTGGGGATGGTGCAAAACGCAGCTCGTATCTTGATAGGACGAGCGGCGGCTTTGTCCCGCAGAGCTGACCGTGGCGGCGCGATCCGGTCGTGTCAACTCCGAGCGGCAGCTTTCGGAAATGCAGCATAGCAGTGCCTGAAAGCGCCGACCGGCCGCTCAGGTCCATTCGTGACGGCGGGATCAAAAAGCATTGGAAAGCGGCCCGACTACCTCATGGGATAGCAGCCCGAGTAACATAACTGCCGTTCACAGCGAGCAAGCACTGACCATCGCTCGCACCCGAACTGAAGATGGCAACATGAACTCTCGTTCCAGCACCAAAAAAGGGGGTACCAACAGATGGTCCGTAAGCCCCTCCTTCACCGTCAGGACGGGGTCTGCAGTTGAAGTGCTGCTTCCGCCAAGATGCGCGCCTCGTCAATAAATCGTGGACACTTCGGCAGCGGCTGGCCTCGTGCCTCAATCAGATACCCTCCCTTCTGCGCCCCGTGGGTTTCAAGTCGAATGACCAGAGCCACAACCTGCCCATTCTCACGGTAAAAGCGTGGCTCGCCCTGACGGCCGCTGGTCCATCCGTCATCGGGGCCCGGAAATCGACGCTGCAATTCTAAGTCAACCGCTTGCAGCACCTGGGCCGCGGCAACATCAGACGGCGATTTGAGCAGAAGTCGCCGTGCTCTCTCCCGCAGGAGCGCCAGTTTCTCGGATTTCATATCTTGAACTTTCATGCCCTGAACTCCTGAGTTTGGCGAAACCAATCAAGTATATCCGCTCCCGATACGTTCCACCAATCGACCAGTCGCGCGACGGCGTTAAGCCCGGCGCGCACGGCATCCTCCTGACCAACGAAGGCACTCTGTGTCTCCAACCTTGGCGTGTCGATCGTTAGGCCAAGCGAGCGTCCTGCCGGGCGTAAGTAGCCGCCGATCGCACGCAAGCTTGCAGGGGGCGGCGCCTGGAGGGCGTGAAGCGCCCAATCCGCGATCATAAGCTTTGCCGAAGCCATCGAGGCATTGCTGTCCCATGCCTGAACCGAAATTCTCGGAAGAGGCAGTCCGGGATGGTTACGCAACATGCGCTTTGCCTCGAAGTAGAAGGTTCGCGACCCGGATGGGCGGGTCTCCCCTCCATTGGGATTTCTCTTCAGCACCAGCGCTGGATATTCGCGCGCAATAAGATTGGCATAGCCGGTGAAAAAGTCGCCGCTCAGAGCGTTGGGCACTGCCTCATATGGCGTCGCGGCCTGCACAATTGCGGCCCGTAGAAGTTCGGCCTCTACGCTGCGCTCGTCGCCGATCACCTGTTCATATGCGACATTGTGCTGGAACTCGGAAGCATTGCGCGAAGCTTGAAGATAACTCAGCGGCGCGATCAGCACGGACCTTACCTTGTGCCCTTGCGCCTCCAGAGCAGAAATCGTCCGGGCATACCGCAAAGGTTGCGTCTGTCCGTCGCGGGTCACACTCCAGCCTGCGTCGATTTTGTTTTCGACCAGAAGCTGCCAGCCGCTGGAAAGGCGCATAACCAGATCTATGCTGCCTGTGTCGACCGCATGGCGCCTTTGGCGGCTGATCTCGACCACCGAAGCATCCGCAAATTCCGGACCAAGGACTGCTAGAAATCGTTTCTGCGCGACCGGGCTGGCCTGCAGCAAATCCGTGATCGCACGATCCGCCTGCGCTTCGCTGATGCGGGGGAATTGAGGATCAGTCATTGGCGTCTCCTTTCATCTTTGCAATCCAGCGCGCCTCTGCAATGGTCTCAGCTTCGCGTGCCTTGTCGCGCATCAGATTGCGATGCGAATTGAACAAGGGCATCAGACGCTGGATTTCCACGGTCAGGGCCTGCTCTAGGGCACCGGAAAGTAATTCCCGTTGGATGATTGCGGCATTGCTAAAAGCGAGAAAGCGGGACTGGGGCCGGTCCTCCCAATAGCTGTCAGGCGCGCGGTCTATCGCCTGAAGATCGGGATCCATACCGTCGAACAACTGTCGCAAGAGGCCAGGGCTGACTTCCTGCCACGTGAAGTAGGAGTACTCGCACTCGACATAGGGGTTCTCAGGCACGACCTCCCAGTCCAATTCGACATGTTCGACCAGATGAACCTGACCATTGATGGTTGCCGCAGTGATCCTGTCAGAGCCATCAGTGAACGGGTTGTCAAAGGTCACCCTCTCACCCTGTCCGTCGATCCCAACAAACACGGTCCGGAACTCCAGCAAACTGTCGATCCGGTCAAAGCGCGCGGCCGGAGCCAAGGCAAGGCGGATGTCCAGCCAATGCTGATATGTCACGCTGATTGGTTGACATCCTTTGAGTTGCAGAAGCCCATTTTGACCAGCGCCAAGCTGTTTCATAGCCAGCCGGACCGAGGGAACGGGCGGGATCTCATCCGAGCAGATACTGCTGGCCGCCAGACCTTCCCCGTGCGAATTGAGCCACAAACGCTGACCAGCGACCCTGAATTCATCTTTGCGGACATCATAGATGCCGTTGGTCTTCTGGACCTCGCGCCAAAACGTATCAAGCTTCATATCCGCGATGATACTGCGCCCCATCAGCGAAAACTGCTGCGCCAGGGCGATCCAGGCCTGTTCGTCCCAGTCGTCGGAAAACTCTGCGCCGGTGCCGTAACTGCAGCCCTCAAAGATCCTGCACAGAAATTCGGCCGCATCTCTCTGGAGGATCTCGGCGATCGCCTTTGCGATGTCGAAGTACCGCCCCGGCTTCTTCGCCAGCCTGTCACGCCTGTCGTTATCTGAGCCGGGTGGCAAAGTGTAAGTGTAAAGCTGCTTGGTCGAATCCGTACCATTGCCGCCCAGCGAAGCCCGTTGCGCCACCACCTTCTTGCTCAGCCCAGACACATCTCTCAGTTCTTCGAGCAATTCATGCGTGTTGGCCGCGGCACGCTGCTGATCAGCGGCCGAAAAAGGAGCTTTCCGCATGCGTGCCGACCACAACCGCTCGGCACGCTCCGCCTGACCGCCCTTCTGGGGGCGAATGCGATTTTTATCATGGCTTTCCAAGGAAATGACCTCTCCCATATCGCTCACCCCCGCCCGAGGTAGCGCCGCATCTTGGCGCTTTTGCGGCTTTTGAAGGCCGTCACGACCTGATTGTGTCGGTCACTCCAAACGACTGTCACGTCGCACAGGCGCTCCAGAATTTGTCGATCAGATGCGGCGAAACCTGCTGCTGCCACCTCACGACGACTGACCCTCAGTGCGCGGCAATCATCTCCGACCACATGGTCGACATCGTGCAGGGCCATCACCAGTGCGATGGCATTCTGCTGGATCCCGCGCTGCTGACCCCGCTGACGTCCATGGTTTGACATATGTATCGACATTATCGCTCTCCAACCTGATCTGCACTTAGGTTGGGCCAAATTGGCGCCACGCTCATTCCAAAAACCTGAATTTAGAGCTGAATTATTTCAGAATATGTTGGAGAATATTTCAGAAATTTTACTAGCATCATTTAAGAAGATTCTACTCTCGCAGTCCCGCTGACCCACCGCCGCACTGATGTGCTTAGGGTCAGGACCCATTGATCGTGCAATGATTTCATTATTCATGCTTCCTTCAGGAGGCCTGCTTTATGCAGTGAACTGCCTTGGCTCAGTGAAGAGCAAAGGGCTGTTTGCGCCATTCTTCCCGAAGTCTTACGACCGCCTTCGCGTGGATGAACGCCGTGTTCTGGGCGGCAATATCTTCATCAATCGTCATGGCTTGCGCTGGCGGGATACCCGGGCCGAATACGCCCCCGCGAAGAGAGATTGGAAGCGTTCGGGAGATATGGGTGCGTTTGCGCGCATGATGCAGGGTCTGGCTGAGGCCCGTTCCGATCCATCGGCCTTGATGATTGACCCGACTTTCCTGAAGGCTCACCGAACCTTTCAAGTCTCCGGTTGACATAGGGGGGGGGTGCAGGCCACTGATCAGCCGTACGATAGGCGGCCTCAACACGAAGCTGCACGCTTCTGTCCGATCGAACTGGCAAGCCAGTGGGCTTCTTGCTGAGCGCGGTACAGATCAGCGATTATACCGGCGCGGCAGCTCTGCTCGGCGCGCTTCCCGAAGCGGATTTCCGCCTCGCAGATCGAGGCTATGATGCCGATTGGATTCGATTTACCCTGAAAAACAAAGGGATCATGCCCTGCATCCCAGGGAGGAAGTCCCTCGATCGCCGCCGCAGCCGTATCGAGTAGATGTTTGGCCGACTGAAAGATTGCAAGCGCGTCGCTACTCGCCCCGACGGTCATGTTCTGGTTATGAGACCTGACGCTAAGTATCGTAGCAGCCAGATATTGGCGCAAGAGCGATCACTTGAAGTTTCTCAGGAAGCTGCAGCGCGAGGCGGTTAATGACTTGGCCATTGCTGCAGACCATAGCGTCCAAGCGCAAAATTGAAGGTGAGTACATTGGCGCGCGCAGACACCAAACTCGCAATTAATTTAACCTTTTCAAAGGGTAATGGCTGACCTGCCCCCCGGTCGTCCCTCGTTCATAACGAGAGTCCTTGGGGTTGATAGTGGTCGGTTTCAGGTCGGGCAAGCGCGCCGAGCGCGGAGCCATCAGATTGCCCAAGCGCTCGGCGCGCTTCCACTGTGGGCTTGTTGCCCAGCGAGGAATGCGGCCTGACGTGGTTGTAGTCGTAGCGCCACAGGGCCAGCTTGCGGCGGGCTGTCGAATATCTCCTCGTTGAGGCATTCGTCCCGCAGGCTGACGTTGAAGCTCTCGATGTAGCCATTCTGCTACGGTTTGCCCGGATCGATGTAATACCATTCGA
>NZ_JAVDBT010000029.1 GCF_030848395.1 Pseudogemmobacter lacusdianii
CAACCTGCCGCTGGCCGAAATCTCCATCGGCGAATAAATCAAAAACAAATCCCGGCGCAAAAAATGCGCCGGGATTTTTTCTTAAGTATTGGCGGCAATTGCTGCGGGCCGCCGGAGTCATGTACCGTAAGGTCTACGACCCAAAACCGCGCATCGCTTCCGAATTTGAAGAAGAGAGGCCGTTGCGCTTTTGCGCATTACACTGGCCAATGCCCCCATCCGGGGCCGATTTTGCGCCCGTCGGGTCTGGCATTATCGGCAAGGAAGGAGGAGCGCAGCTCTTGCGGACCCTTGTTGTAGCGCTGGCGGATGGCGCGAAAGAAGGTGGCTGGCTGGAGAAAGCCCGCCGCCAAGCCGACCTCACGGATCGAAAGCCGCGAATAGAGCAAAAGGTGGACCGCCTTCATCAGCCGTAGGTCTCGGTAATAGTCTGCTGGGCTCTGACCGGTCTCACGGCGGAACCGGCGTTGCATGTCGCGCAAGCTTAACCCCGCGCCCGCTGCGATATCGGCCAAGGGCAGGGGGTCTTCGATATGGGCCAGCATCTGGGCTTTCGCCGTCTCCAGCATCGGGTCTAACTCGCTTTGGCGATCGGTCCCGGCGCGCCTTTGTCCAACCTGATTGTCAACGCGCGGCAGATAGACCAACTCGTCTTGGACGGCATGATAAAGCATCGGTGGAACGCGCGCTTTCAAAAGCGCCATCGACAGATCAAGCGTCGCGATCTGTCCGGCGGAGGTGGCGATCTTGCCCTCGATCTCAAAAAGCCTGTCGGTCAGCGCGATATCGGGGTGGCGTTCGGCAAAGGCATTCAGCGTGGACCAGTGCGCGGTCGCAGCTCGGTGGGCTAAGAGCCCTGCCTCGGCCATCAAGAAGGGCGCGAGATCAAGACCGATGATGGTCGAGCCTGCGTTCTTGGCGCGGCGCAGCCAAGCGAACAGCGCGCGCTTGTCGAGGCTTTCGTCTTCATAGCTGGCCAAAAGGAAGAGCAGCTCAGGCATGGCAGCGACATCAGCCAAAGACTGGGTCGGCAGCGGTATGCCAACCATGGTCGAGGCGATATGCCCCTCGATCGAGAGAAAGGAGATCTCAAAGCGCTTCGCTCCGCCGGTGCGGTTGGCGGCGCGAAAAGGCTCGACCGCGAGAAGGGCGGTGTGCAGTGAGATCTCACCGATGCAAAGCACGGCAATTTGGCTGGTCTCTTCCATCGGCGCCTTCCGCTATTCTTGTCTGATCCGTGCAGAATATTGGCGTTAAATGCAATTTTTATGGCGCGCAATGCAATGATGTCTGCCCCAAGCATGGCAATCCTGCGGCTTGCGTTGCTCATCCAGCGCGCAACACAGAAACGGGGAGGTTCGCTGTGCTCTTGGAACGATCATTGCAACATTTGCGGTCAACGGCTGCGGTTATCGCTGTCTTGGCCAGCGGCGCTTTTGCTGCGCCTGCCTTTGCGCAAAGCGAGCAAGGGGTGCTGATCGCGCGCGATATGGATCTTAATTCGCTCGATCCGGCACGGGCCTTCTGCGACACCTGTCAAATCTATCTGAGCGCGGTCTATGCGCGGCTTGTCGACCTTGATGCCGATGGCAAATCGATCAAGCCGATGCTGGCTGAAAGCTGGGAGATTGACGCCGAGCAGAAGGTCTTCACCTTCAAGCTGCGCGCTGATGCGGTGTTTTCGGATGGCAGCCCGGTTGAAGCGAAGGATGTGATCTGGTCGCTGAACCGCACCAAGAACATCACCGCAGGGGCAGGCTATCTTTTGGCCGGTGTCGTCTCGTTGGAGGAGAAAGACGCTCGGACGGTGGTCATCACCCTTGAGGCGCCGAACTCGGAACTTCTGGGCGTTCTTTCGGCGCCTTACATGGGTATTTTGAATGCCGATGCGGTCAGCGCGCAGGGCGGTTTGGCTGATGCCGAGGCCGATGCCAAGGACACGGCTGAGGCTTGGCTTTTGGAAAACTCGGCCGGGGCTGGTCCTTTCGTGCTGGAGAGCTACACGCCCGGCGACAGCCTGCGCCTGAAGCGCAACGACAGCTATTTTGGCGACAAGGCCAAGGTCGAGGCGGTCACGCTGGTGCAAAGCAAGGATGCGGCGAGCCAGTTGCAATTGGTGCAAAGCGGTGGTGCCGATCTGGCGATGCAGGTCGATGCTTTGACGGCAGCACAGGTGCAAGATGACCGCGTTAAGGTCTTGTCGATGCCCTCGCAGGCATTGATCTATCTGGCTTTGGCGCCCGGAGCCAAAGGCCTTGACGTGCCGTTGAACGCCAAGATCCGTCAGGCGATTTCGCATGCCATCGATTATGACGCGCTGATCGATCTGACGGTTGACGGTAAGGGCCACCGCATGGCCTCGCCTGTGCCGGTGGACTTCCCCGGCGGCGACAATCTGACCGCTCCGGCCTATGATGTTGAGCTGGCGAAATCTTTGCTGGCCGAAGGTGGCGCGGCGGATGGCTTCTCGATGGTCGCGGCTTTCCCGAATGTGCGCCAATATGGCGTTGATTTCCCAATGATGATGCAGAAGATCCAGATGGATCTGGCCAAGATTGGCGTGCAGTTGGAGCTTGAGCCGCTGGAATTCCCGATCTGGCGTGAGCGTGTCAACGGGGATGGCATTCCGATGACGGCGGTGTTCTTCGTGCCGGACTTTTACGGCTCGTCGCAATACTTCCTGTATTTCGGCATGATCGATGGCACGATCTGGCACAGCCGGGCTGGCGCTGGTGGCATTGAAGAGCTTGCCCGCCCGCAAGCCCAAGCCATCATCGACCGCGCCTTGGGTGGCGGGGCTGAGGAAAGCGCTGCGGCCTTTGCCGAGCTGTCGCAGATGATGATCGACGACAAGATCATCCTGCCGCTGGTCGCGCCCGATACGATCCTGGTGTCGAACCCCAAGCTGGAAGGCACGCGGATCTCCTCGTGCTGCAACATCGTGCTGCAAGACCTGCATTGGGCTGAGTGAGTCCTTTGAAATTGGCCCGCGGGTGCGTCTCGCGGGCCTCTCTGCCAATCTTTGGAGATGAAGAATGAAAACGACCGTTCGGCGGGAGACTGTCGTCATTGGCGGCGGCCTTTCGGGGCTTTACGCGGCGCTGAAGCTGAAAGAGGCGGGCCGCTCCGTGGCGGTGTTGGAAGCGCGCGACCGGGTGGGCGGGCTGACACTGTCGCCGGAAAGCGAAGTCTTGGGCCGCCGGGTCGATTTGGGCGGGCAATGGGTCTCGCAGCATCACAAGCGGATCTATCCGTTGGTGCAGCGTTACAGCGTGCCTTGCGTCAAGCAATTCGCCACCGGCGAACGGGTCTGCCTGCATGAGGACCAAACTCATCGCGGCCCGATGGGCACCATTCCGGGGATGAATGAGGCGGATTGGGCGGAATATTCCGAAGCCTTCAACACCTTGTATAAGGTCTTTGATGCGCTGCCCGCCAACCCTTGGGAGGGGGAACTGGCCGCGAAGCTGGACCTGATGACCTATGACAGCTGGGTGCGCGAGATGCTGCCGCCGGGCATGGCGCGCAATGCGCTTTTGCGGTTGCCGGGCGCCTATTACGGGGTGATGCCGGAAGAGGTTTCGGCGTTGGAGCTGATCCAGAAGCTTCGTGGCTGCGGTGGACCGCGGTTTATGTCCGATGTGGAAACCGGCGGCATGTCGGAGCACCTCTGGGGCTCGCAACTCGTCTCGCTGGGTATGGCGGGAGAGCTGGGCAAGGATGTGTTCCTCAACGCGCCGGCCTTGCGGGTGGAATGGAGCGAGACCGGCGTTGTCGTGGAAAGCGATAACCTGCGGGTCGAGGCAGAGCGCGCGATCTTTGCCTGCGCCCCGGCGATGATAAACCAGATCCGCTTCTCGCCCAGCCTGCCCAATGCCCGCCGGCTTTTGCATCAGCGCTTCCCGAACGGGCGCAATTCCAAAGCGGTGGTGGTCTATGACCGGGCCTTCTGGCGCGACAAGGGGCTGAATGGGCATGTGATCTCGACCAGTGGTGCCGTGACGGCGGCCTTGGACATCAGCGGGCCCGAGCCGACGCATGGCGTGATGATCGCGCTTTTCTCCGGCAAAGCCGCGCTGCACATCGACCCGCTGGATGAGGCCGGACGCCGCGAGGCCGTGTTGAAGGTTCTGGCGCAGGCCTTGGGGCCAGAGGCTTTGAACCCGCTGGAGTTCCGCTTGCAGGTTTGGGCGGATGAGGAATGGTCGGCGGGCGCCTCCAGCCCCTTCCTTGTACCGGGGCAATTGACCGCCTACGGGCCAGAGTTGCGCGCGCCGGTCGGGCCTTTGCATTGGGCTGGCACCCATATGGCAACCGAATTCCGCGGCTATATGGAAGGCGCCTTGGCCGCTGGGGAAGCCGCCGCAGGACAGATCCTGTCCGTGGCAAATGACTGATCAAAAGGAGAAGAACATGTCCGATATCAAGGTTTGCCGCATCGGCGATCTGGTCAAAAACTGGTCGCCGCGTGGTGGCTCGACCCATGTGCAGATCGATGACAAAGACGGTGCCACCATGGCGGCAGGAACCGTCTATTTCAAAGATTGTGATATTCCCTTCACGCTTTGGTACGATGAAGTTTGGATTTGCCACAGCGTCGAGGGCAGCTGCTCGATCGAAGTGGATGGCAAAGACAACTTCCTAAACCCCGGCGATATGATCTGGCTGCCGAAAGACACGCCCCTGCGCTACAAGTCGGTTGGCACCACCTGCGGCTTCTTCGTTGTGACCCCGCCCAATTGGGCCGAGTTGAAGCCCAAAGCATAAGAACGCAGCGGCCTAGATGGCCGGTCACTTGAGGACACAAAGGCCAGCGCCCCCTGATGCGGGGCGCTGGCTTTTTTGTACGCCTGGCGCTTCGATCCGCCGATCAGCCTTAAGCCGAGAGGGGGATCTATATTGCGCATTTGGACAATAAGACGCTTGCCTATGAGGTGCATGGCGTGACGAGCCACATAGGCGCATCGGCTGTGGGACCTTCGCACGACGCTGCCCTGCAAGCCTCTGCTTTGAAAAGATGAACCAGACGGTAAAACATTAATAATTGACTCATCAATTAACTCTGCGCAGTCTCTTTCTTACACCTCGCTTATCGGTGTCACAAAGGCTGGTCCCTCTGCTTGAAAGACCACAAGCCTTTTGATCGCCATCACTGGGATGCCGTAGGACACGGCATCCCAGCGGGGAAGATGTGCCACGAGGAGTTAATGAGTTTTCGTGTAATGAGTGCCCTCGAGGCGCCGCGATGACCACAGTCTTTGACCATCGCGCCCAATCTGCCGACCTTTCATGCCAGCATCGGCCGTGGCCGGGCCTCCTCCTTTGGAAGTTGGATCTGGCGGATCAGGTTTGGCCGTTGGTCGGACCACGACTGCAACGCGCGACCCGCCTTTTGCAACAGTAGCACTTTCGAAATGGGGCAAAGGGCTCGCTGACCCGCTTTGCGTCCCAACCGACTGATCTTATGCGGCGCAAGCCGGTTTTATGTGTCATTAGAGTAAGGAGCGAGTAGCCATGTTTCCCCCAAAACGAGCCGTCACTCGAAAGGCGGGCCTGTTGGCCAGCGGTGTTGCGGCCCTGACCTTGTTGCCCACGCAAGCGCTGTCGCAAGAGACGGGCAATCTGCGGATCATCTCTTTCAACTCTTGGGGCGTCTCGGCTTTGCGAGAGGGCAATGATCTGCTCTTTTCAAACGGCGCTTATGACGTGATCGCCATTCAAGAGTATAATGCGGCATTTGGTCTTGATACGGCGCGCAAATTAGAGCTGCTCGGATCGCCCGAGTTAAACATTCACAGCAGCGGTGACAAAGGGTTGATCCACCGCTTTGGCACCAGCACAGGCATATTCGGCGCGCGCGGCGTGCCCTATGTTGTGGCTGGCTCTGAAGGATCGCGCCCCGATACGCTGATCGCCAGCGAGCACCTAAATTACTGGGACAACCCCTTCGATCATCGCGTCGGTCAGGCCACGGAGTTGAACCAATGGCCTTTGGGTGAGCTGCGCCCGATTGTTGTCGTGGGCGATTTCAACGCCGGTGATGTCTCTGAGCGCGGGCTTCTTGAGCCCTCGCAACAGGATCTGATGCTAAGGCGCGGGCGGGGGGATGCCAATTGGCGCGCTTGGGCGCTTGAATATGTGGCCCGTAACCATCCGATCGGTTCTGACGGCTATACCGCGGCCGAGGCCTATCTTGATGGCAGCAGTGACACCTATCCCGACAATCTTTTCACCGATGAGACTTATCCGGTTTCAGGTAACACGCCTCATACGCTGAACATTTTGAAAAAGCAGTATCAGCTTTTGGTCCTGCCCGCGGACCGCGAACCGTTCTTTCCGCATGAGTTAGAGGACGGCAGCACGACTTGGCCTAGCACGGGCGAAGATGACGAGGCGTTCAAATGGCCCTCGTGGGGGCGCACGCAGATTGACCACTTCATCGCCTCTCGGCCTTACGCCAAATGGTGGGAGGTGATCGATGATCCGCAAGATCGCTATATTGGTGGGGTCTTGGATCGCGATCTTTCGACCGGGCCGAATGGCGTGCCTTTCTCGGATCACGAACCTATCGCACATGAGTTGCGCTGGAAGGGGCCGAAGTTGTCCTTTGATGCGCCCGGCGGCGTTGGCCTGATCTTTGATGCTGAGGTGACGGCGGGCGAGGAGTTCCTCCTGAGCCGTAACAACCGGCGTGAGGATGTCTATCTGGGGCAGCTCTCCTTTGACGATGGCACGCCGCTTTATGGCTATATAGAACCTCCGCCGCCGCCTTTGCCGGATTTCGGCGTGCTCTTGGCCCAAGCGGTCTATGACCGTGGATCGAATGCAAGCTTTCGGGCGCAGCTCTACCCCTATGTGCCCGAGGCACAGCGGGTGGCTTATGATCGCCTGATTGCCGAGCTGACGGATAGTCACGCGACGACCCATTTTCGAGTGGTTATTGAAACCTATTTCCAAGCCAATCGGGCCGAGTTTCCGGGCATTTCCTCGATCGCGGGCATGAGTTGGGAACAATGGGGTGATATCTTGCTGCGGCATATTGCGGCCGAGGTGCAATTTGCCGCGCCTAAGGATGGAGGACCGGGTTATGCGGGTCAAAGCTATGATGCGCTCGTTACCGCTTTGGGCCTTGATGATCCGGCCGAGCGTGCGCGGGTTGCAGCAGTTACGGGGCTTGATTTTGAGAACGACGCCCGTGCGGCCCTGAAGATTCGTTTGAACTGTTCTGATGCCACGCATCTGGCACTCGCCGGTGCGCGAGCACTTTGCGTGGACGATCACACCCGCTTCACCTCGGCGTTGATCACCGAGGGCCGCACGGTGGCGATTGATGAGGCTGCGGCTCTGGGGGCCGCAGATGCCGTGGTGAGTTTTGACAATGGTGGGTTGCGCACGGCAGGTCCGGCGGATCTTTGGGCGGCTTGGACCTCACCGATCACCGAGATCACCCAAGCCATCGCTTTGCCCGGCCAGGGCTGGATTGACATCTCACACCCGACCGTTCCGGTTGCTTTATCCGGTGGCATTTCTGGCCCGGGCGGGTTGGAAAAGCGGGGATTGGGCGAAGTCGTGCTGACAGCCTCCAGCTCTTACGCGGGGGATACCACGGTGACGGCGGGGCGGTTCTCGGCTGGCGCTGCGCATGTGTTCAGCCCGACTTCGACCTTTGTGGTGGCAGAGGCGGGGGCGCTTGATTTGAAGGGCTTCGACCAGACTGTCAGCGCCTTGCGCAATGCCGGACTGGTGAGCCTGCTGCCCGCCGTGGCCCAGCCGATCCTGATCGTGGCCGGCGATTACACCGCAGAAGGGGGCGTGTTGCTGATGGATGCGGCTTTGGTGGCGGATGGCGGGCCCGTGCAGCCTTCGCGCCTACAGATCATGGGCGACACGACTGGCGGCCAAGATATGATCCACTTCAACAGCCTTAGCTTCGCAAGCTCTGACGGAACGGATGCCCTGCGGTTAATCAGCGTGGCAGGCAACTCGGGTGATCATTTCGTGCTGGGCCAGCGCGTGACCAATGGCGCCTATGAATACACGCTGAACCGGTATGAGAATGGCGATTGGGTTTTGGAAAGTGCCGCCGGACACTCTGGCGCGCGATTGATCCGGCCCGAAGTGGCGGCCTATGGCGCGAACCTTGCCGGTGCAGCTTTGATGTTTGATCACAGCCTCCGCGACCGTGCCGGGGCTTCGGTTGATCCAATGGGGCGCAACTGGCTGCGCATCGAGCGTATGGATGGTAATCTTTTCAGCGGGCCGGGGGGGCAGTTCGACAATAGTTTCGATCGCAGCACTCTGCAGGGTGGCTTTGCCCTCGGCGCTTGGGAGATGGGGCAGGCGGTGCTCTCGGCCGGAATGATGTTCGGTTATGGCCAACAGAACGGCACGGCCCTGTCAAAACCGGCAGGTTCGCGGGTCAGCAGTGAGCTGGAGGGCTTTGGCCTTGGCCTTTACGCCACCTGGCAGCAGGCCGGCGCCGGTCAGCCGGGATGGTATGTTGACGCATGGGCCATGCGCGGAAGGTATCAAGGGGCGCTGGGCAGTACCGGCGCGGCAGAGCAAAGCTACGATCTCGACAGTCGCACGCTTTCTTTAGAGGCTGGTTTCAGCCACCTCCTGCGACAAAGCGATGATCGGGCCATCTGGATCGAACCAAGCGCCCAAGTGATTTGGTCTGATGTCAAAGCCAAGGGGCTCACGGATGCCGCAGGCCTCACGATGAGCGCTGACGGTCAGGGCGCTGCGGCCCGGATTGGCCTACGCACCACGCTTGCTGGCGCCCTTACCGCCAGTGGGGCGCAAACCTCTGGCTTTGTGGATCTCGATCTGTGGCATAGCTTCAATGCGCCAAAGGTCGTTTACGATGGCACGTCAATCGACACCTCTGGCGGCAGCGCCGTGCGCATCGGCCTTGGCGTCGCGCAGCAATGGTCGCCAGCGATGCAGACCAATCTTAAGATCGGCTATGCCAAAGGTGAGGGGGACACTGACGCCGTAAGCCTGACCTTGGGCCATCAGATCAGCTTCTGAACGCGCCTGTTCAAAGTGAGGCGGCGGCGGCCGATGCCGCCCCGTCTTAATCGACACGCCTTAATCGCCCCGCATCACCTTCCTCTCTTCCCCGCATGGCTTTGGGCGAGAATCACGAAGAGCCTGCTCTCTCTGCACGCTTTAAGCCGTCGTTTGCGGTTCCCAAGAATGATTCTGGGACAGGCGAATGACTTAGACCCGGCGATTCTGCGGCCGTTTCCCTCCCGATTCCTTTTTTGGACGGGAAACAGAGGGCGATTTTGGCCCGTTTCTGTCATCCGTACGCCCGCGCCGGGCGATCGAACCTCATTGGGTGAAAAAATCCCACCATCTCTCCCGCGGGCCGCAGCTGGCCGAAGGGCCCTTAAGAATAAGGCAAAAGCGTAACTCTTCAGCGGACATTCTTCCGCCTCACATAGCCGCCTCGGGAACTAATCCGCACATTCGGCGTTTTTCCCTCTTGCGGCTGCCTGCTGTGAGGCCTAGATACCGCCTCACCGAAGCGGAACGGTGATCGGAAGCGAAAGCGGAAGGTTGGCGGGAGGCGGAAGGAGCGGCGGTTGAAAGATTGCTGCGATACGAAATTCTGGATGCGAGGTTGCAGGCAGCGCCAAGAGATTGGTGTCCCTGTGGTTTTTGT
>NZ_JAVDBT010000003.1 GCF_030848395.1 Pseudogemmobacter lacusdianii
TCTGTCAGTCTCCTCGCGGAGCCTGAATCACGCCGCGAGTGGATAATCAATGGGTCCTGACCCTAAGTTTGTTGGGCCGTAAGGGCCCGAAAGGTATCCAGCTGTGGCCAAACAGTCTAAGACGCCCTCAAAATTGTCTTTGTTATGGCAACGACCGAACGATTCTTGGAGAACTGCATCAAGCTCAACCAAGTCTGCGGCTGCGATTGCGTTAGGTCGTTCGGCTTCTACGTCATCCGTTTGAGATTTCGACATCGCTTCGCCGATTGAAGGAACTGCTGCAGATGCACCAACTTCCCCGCGTTCGCCCGCCTCTAGTGGGTCGAGTGGAGGCATAAACTCATAGGGACTCACCGGGGTCACCAAACCCTTTGCTGAGCAAAAAGATCCCTCAGGAACCTTACCTTCAGCGATCAGTCCCGCAATGCGATCTTCCCACATCTCAATCTCGATAATTCCAGCGGTGATTGCTAGATACTCATTATTGGTCTGATAAACGTTCGAAGGTGGGAATTCCGGATTGTGCCAAATCCATTCGTGTACTTTAGTCATGGACTCTTTGGAGGCCATGACTATCGCGCAGTAACCCGCCGGCAAAGACTTCCCTTGGGCGTAAAGTGGCGGGCAAACCAGCACGAGTACACACAGACAAGATAAAAAAGACCGCATTGATCGCCGCCACTCTCTTTGTTGTGCGTTAATGCTGCACTACTTAGAGCAACAAGTCGAGTTCATTGGCTTAACGACCGGCTGGGATGGGGTGAATTTGCGGTGTCCAACGGCAAATTCACCTTCCTGTCCCGTCTCCAGTTCGCTATCCGTTCCCCATGTTGGAACTGGATCATCGCGTCACCTGCTGGTGCGGCCACCACGCGACCTTGAGGGCTGAGGACATGCCTGCGCGCTGGGTTACGGATTGGTGGAACCTCAAGCCCGAGGCGATGGGGCGGTTTCGCTGCACAAAGTGCGGACGACTCGGGCGGCCCCGGCAGATCTCGGTTTCATCGGTGGATCTGCGTGGGAGGGCATTCAGCTAAGGTTCTCTTGGCGACACGGTTCGTTAATAATCGAGCATGAAATTAGATCCGGATTAGTAGTTACTTAATACCTTTGTTGAAACTAACAAAATTACATCAAATTCTGAACAACACGCTACGGTTGATTAACCTTATGAGGCAATGTTGCCGATAGCCGCCGCGTCTGGCGGGCATGAGGGAGAAACCATGCTGCATAACAGAATGTTGCCGGTAAGCACTCCGGTGGATGCGTCTAAATTTCTAGCCCCACCACTCGATATCTTTGAGGCCGTTCAGCGGCACGCATATCTTGAGCAAGAGATGGATATGGCTATCCAGCAGCAAGAGGAGCTGACTAGGGCCTTCTATCGGTCCCGCAACCGTATGGCGAACGGAAAGTCGTATACTGGCAAAATGCTCGAAGGCGAGCTTCACGACGGCGACATCGTACTAGATGACGGCGGCGCGCGCAGGCGGAACGATTTGCGCATCGCTGAACTCCCGTTGAAAACGGTGTCAAAGCTTTTGCGGAGCGTGAAGGCTAGCGTACCGTCTTTCATGCCGAATGCGGCGCGACGGGCAGTTCTGAACCGCTGCAATATTGATCTCGTAGCGGTCGAAGAGATCGAAACGCAGATCTTGGTCTATCGGGTGAATATGGACGATCTCGAGGAGCATATCTGGGAATATCGTCCTAAAAATCTTGATGAGTGTGTTGCGAAGCTTACCTTCATCAGCGGCATCATGATGGATGCCCGCGAGACTGACCCCGCACATGTGGCGTTCGTCCTTGATGAGGCTGCAATGCTGATCAAAGCCGAATACTGGTCGGGGCAGGGGAAACCTCCTCAGTTGATCTAAGCTGCTCTGATCTCGCACCCGGGATTGCTCTACCCCTCGCGAAAGCGGGGGGTGTTTTTTGCGTTTAGGGTGGGGTTCGCGTACCAGTTCAGGCGCCTAACGAAGCGCTCCTCAGTTCACTGAACTGGCGTGAACTGGAACGGATGGCGAAACCCGCTCTTTACCCTCTGATAAAAAGCGTTCCTTTCACACACTTACAATATCTTGCGCTCGAGGCGCTTCGTTTACACCGAAGATGTCGGCGGGTCGAGTCCCTCACCACCCACCATCCTCTCCCAATTCGCACTGAACTTTGCCGAGTGTGGCGCATGCGTTCGTCAGCGCACAAATGGGTCGCGCCGCTTCGGGATGGATTCGGCCGCCAGAATGCCTATCCTTTGATCAGCAAAGGAGACCGTTATGAGCTGGAACCCCATCCTCGACCCCTCAATCCCGATCGGCGATCAAGTGGACAGCATTGAGACGGTCATTGTACCGCGTGCCCGAGACTTGGGCGGCTTTGAGGTGCGCCGTGCTTTGCCCTCGGCGCAGCGTCAGATGGTGGGCCCCTTCATTTTCTTTGACCAAATGGGTCCGGCTGAATTCTTGACCGGCGAGGGCATCGACGTGCGCCCGCACCCGCATATCGGTTTGGGAACCGTAACCTACCTGATGCGGGGTGCCTTGCATCACCGTGACAGCCTTGGCACCGATCAATGGATTGAGCCGGGGGCGGTGAACTGGATGATGGCGGGGCAGGGCATCACCCACTCTGAACGCACCGATGGTGAGGCGCGCCAAAAGCCATTGTCGATGTTCGGGTTGCAGACTTGGCTCGCATTGCCCGAGGCACGCGAAGAAGATCCGGCGGGCTTTATTCATATTGAGAAAGCCAAGCTCCCCGAGTTGGAGGGCGAGGGCAAGCAGGTCCGGCTGATTCTGGGCCATGCTTGGGGCGAGACCGTGCCGCTGGAGATGCCCTCCGAGGTGTTCTACGCCGATGCGGTGCTGCAACCCGGCGCTTCCTTGCCCTTGCCCGACGATCACGAGGATCGCGGCATCTATGTGCTGGAGGGCGAAGTCTCGTCTGGCGGTCAGACGTTTGATGCAGGGCGGATGTTGGTGTTCCGGCCGGGCGATCGGGTTTCCATCAAAGCCGGGGCGCAAGGCGCGCGGGTTATGGCGCTTGGCGGTGCCACGATGGGCGGGCCGCGCTTCATCTGGTGGAACTTCGTGGCCTCGTCGCGCGACAAGATCGATGCCGCGCGTGAAGCGTGGCGGGCTGGCGATTGGGCGCATGGCCGCTTCAGCCTGCCGCCGGGCGATAATGAAGAGTTCACCCCCGCGCCGGAACGTTAACTCGGGGCGTCCTATAGGGCTGGATTGGGCGATCACCCTGCGATCCGCCCGCCAATACACTGAACTTGCCGGAAATTTTTGATTTTTTGAAAATTTCTGGCAAGGGGCCATTGACGCGGCCGAAGCGGTTCAGTATCAGCCCCCTACGGTTCGCGCGGTGGTAGCTCAGTTGGTTAGAGTACCGGCCTGTCACGCCGGGGGTCGCGGGTTCGAGCCCCGTCCACCGCGCCACCGTCTTCTTCGGAAGGCATGAAGAAAGCCCCGTTTCCTGTCATGGGAAACGGGGCTTTCTTCATTTCCGATCAACGCGTTACGCGTGAATCTTCATCTTTGAGATTCTTTTCATGCTTCTGTCATTTTGGTGCATTTTCGTGCTTGACGCTCCCCGCCACAAACTCTATCTCACCCTCATAGCGCGGTGGTAGCTCAGTTGGTTAGAGTACCGGCCTGTCACGCCGGGGGTCGCGGGTTCGAGCCCCGTCCACCGCGCCACTTTCCTCTCGCAAGAGGGTGAAACCTAAAACGGCGGCAGCAATGCCGCCGTTTTGGTTTGTGGCCCTTACCGTAAGGACTTAGCCTTGCAACGGCAGGCGGTAGCGGATGTGGTCATCCGTTTTCACATATTGATCGTAAAGCTGACGGGCGCGGGCATTGTCGTGGCGGGTGTGCCAGTAAAGCCGATGCCAGCCCTTGGCGCGGGCCAGCGCTACAAGATCATCGATCAAAGCGCGGCCAATGCCGGCGCCGCGATGCGCAGGATCGACGAAAAGATCCTCAAGGTAGCAATCCTCCCCAATGACCCAAGACGAGGGGTGGTGCAGGTTCATCGCAAAGCCCACCGCCACGTCACCCATCACCGCCATGCGGGCCTTGAGCGGCGCCTGTGGGGCCATCAGGTTGCGCCAAGTGTTGTCGGTGACCTCGGGGGTCAAGCTCACCTCATAATAATCAAGGTAACCCGCCCAAAGCCGCCGCCAAGCTTGTTCATCTTCCAAAATGGCATCACGAATCGTCAGGGTCATTTTTATGGCTGTTCAAAGGGTTGAAAGAAAAAGGGCGGACACCGCAGTGCCCGCCCCGATGGTCACGCGATCCGCGCCAGCACCCGCGCCCAAGAACGGATGCCTTTGTGGAACGAGGCCAGATCGTATTTCTCATTCGGCGAGTGGATCTGGTCATCGTCTTGGCTAAAGCCAATCAGCATCGCATCCATCCCGAGCACGGTCTTGAAATAGCCCGCGATCGGGATCGAGCCGCCCTCGGCCACAAAGGCCGCCGGAACGCCCCATTCGTCCGAAAGCGCCTGACGCGCGGCCTCAAACGCCGGGTCGGAGATGTCCATCACGGAAGCGGGCGATCCCTCAACCCCGTCATGCCAAGTGACCGAGCAATCGGCAGGCAGTTGTGCTTCAAGCCAAGCGCGGAAGGCGGTCAGCACCTTGACCGGATCTTGCTTGGAGACGAGCCGGAACGAGACCTTGGCATGGGCTTCGGCCGGAAGCACGGTCTTGAAGCCCGCGCCATTATAACCGCCCCACATGCCGTTGACCTCGGCCGTCGGGCGCGACCAGATCCGCTCCAAAGGCGTGCGGTCTTGCTCACCCGCCGGGACCGACAGGCCCACGGCGTCCAAATAGGCGGCGTGGTCAAAGGCCAAAGCCTGCCATTGCTGGCGGAGGGTGTCGGGCAACTCGGCCACATCGTCGTAGAAGCCCGGCACCTGCACATGGCCCTCGGCATCATGCAGACCGGCAAGAATCCGCGCCATGATATGCAAAGGGTTCTGCGCAATGCCACCATACATGCCCGAATGCAGGTCGCGCGTCGCGGCGTGGATGGTGAATTCCGCCTTGGCAAGCCCGCGCAGCATGGTCGAGATCGCCGGGGTCTTGTCGCCGTAAAGCCCGGTGTCACAGATCAGCGCGAGATCCGCGGTCAGCTCTTCGCGGTTCTCAACCATGAACGGGATCAGTGAGGGCGAGCCGGATTCTTCTTCACCCTCAAGGAAGATGGTGATGCGGCCGGGCAGGGTGCCATGCACCTCTTTCCAAGCGCGGCAAGCCTCGATGAAGGTCATCAGCTGGCCTTTGTCGTCGGAGGCACCGCGGGCGCGGATCACCTTGCCACGGGGTGAATCCTCCAAGGCCGGATCAAAGGGGTCGCGGTCCCAAAGCTCCAACGGATCAACGGGTTGCACGTCATAATGGCCGTAGAAAAGGATGTGCTTTTCGCCTTCGCCACCATGCGCCACCACCATCGGATGGCCGGGCGTGGGGGCGACGCGGGCTTCAAAGCCCAAGGATTCCAGCTCGGCCACCAGCCATTCGGCGGCACGGGTGCAATCGGCCTTATAGGCCGGATCGGTCGAGATTGAGGGGATGCGCAGCAGGTCCATCAGACGGTCCAAAGCCTGTGGCAGGCTGGCGTCAATGCGGTCCAAAGTGGCGTCGAGGGACATCTTGCTCTCCGTAATGTCAAGTCACGGGACAGGGTAACAGGGTGCGGGGGGCTGTAAAGTGCTGCAAGGATGCGCTAGGGGAATAGCTGTTTTGCGGAGGTGTGAGATGAGAATTTTTACAAGTGCCGTGTTGGCTTGTCTGGCCGCAACCACTGTCTTTGGCGGCGCCGCTTCGGCGCAAGAGGCAGCCATTGAGACCGCGACTTTGGGCAAGGCAGAAGTGAAGCTGCATGCGCAGCCGTTCCTGACCGCCGAAGAGCAGGCAACTTTGCGCTTGGTTTTGTCCAATGAGCAAGCCTTGCAAGTCTTCATCGCGCCGGGCGGCAGTGTCGCCAAAGGCTACGCCGCAATGGCGGTGAACCCAGATGAGGGCTTTATCCGCGAGGGCCAGCCTGCGAAATCGGCATCGGCTTTGGCGGGCTTTGCCAGTGCTGAAGAGGCGTCAACCGCGGCGCGGGCAGCCTGTCAGGCGGCAGCAAAGTCAAAAGCGCCTTGCGTGCTGGTGCTTGAAGTCAAGGCAAGCTAAAGTTACGTAAAGTTAACCTATAAAAGGGGGTGACAATTCGCCCCCTTTTCCGCAATCCGCCTTTGATGCATGTCAAGGTCGGAAGCCCCAAGCTGCGCTAGGGACCTTCCCAAGCGAGAGCCAGGAGATGACGATGGATTACGATGCCCAACTGACCCATGCGCTGCAAAAGCTGCATGACGAGGGGCGCTATCGCACCTTCATCGACATCGAGCGCCAAAAGGGCCATTTCCCGCATGCGGTTTGGACCAAACCCGATGGCACGCAAAAAGACATCACCGTCTGGTGCGGCAATGACTATCTGGGCATGGGCCAGCATCCGGTGGTGCTAGAGGCGATGCATGAGGCTCTGGATGCCACCGGCGCAGGCTCGGGCGGCACGCGCAATATCTCGGGCACCACGGTTTATCACAAACGGCTTGAGGCCGAGTTGGCCGATCTGCACGGCAAAGAGGCGGCTTTGGTCTTCTCCTCGGCCTATATTGCCAATGATGCGACCCTGTCGACGTTGCGCACCATCTTCCCCGGCCTGATCATCTATTCCGACCAGTTGAACCATGCCTCGATGATCGAAGGCGTGCGGCGCGGCGGCGGCGAGAAGCGGATCTTCAAGCATAATGATCTGGCGCATCTGCGGGCTTTGCTGGCGGCGGATGATCCGGCGGCACCGAAGCTGATCGCCTTTGAATCGATCTATTCGATGGACGGCGATGTCGCGCCGATCTCGCAGATCTGCGATCTGGCCGATGAGTTTGGCGCGCTGACCTATATCGATGAGGTCCATGCCGTGGGCATGTATGGTGCCCGCGGCGCTGGCGTGGCCGAGCGTGACAATCAGATGCACCGCATCGACATGATCAACGCCACTTTGGCCAAGGCTTATGGCGTTTTCGGCGGCTATATTGCTGCAAGCGCGAAGATGGTCGACGCGGTGCGCAGCTACGCGCCGGGGTTCATCTTCACCACCTCCTTGCCCCCGGCAGTTGCGGCAGGCGCTGCGGCTTCGGTTAAGTTTTTGAAGACGGCGGAAGGCCAAGAGTTGCGCGATCAGCAGCAGGCCATGGCGAAAATGCTGAAGATGCGGCTGCGCGCTTCCGGTCTGCCGATCATGGACGAAGGCACGCATATTGTGCCTGTGCATGTTGGCAACCCCATCCATTGCAAGATGCTCAGCGATATGCTGCTGGATCAATTTGGCATCTATGTGCAGCCGATCAACTTCCCCACCGTGCCGCGCGGCACCGAGCGGCTGCGCTTCACGCCCAGCCCGGTGCATGATGCGGGCGAGATCGACCGGCTGGTGAAGGCGATGGATTCGCTCTGGCAGCAATGTGCGCTAAATCGTGCCGAGCTCTCTGCCTAAGGCCATATCCTGCATGTGCAAAGGCACTTGCCCTATGCTAGGGTTCCCGCAATACGATACGCGATGAGTCGGGTTAACCGACTCGTGTAACGCGGCGGGTTCAAGGGGACAGAGTGCTCATGATCGGCTGGAGGTCTAAACCTCAGGCAGCGGAAGAAGAGAAGCCAAAAGGCTTTGACGATTTCGACTTGCGGCTCGGCGACCTTATGCGGGGCGAGCGCGCAACCTTGGGCAAATCCTTGCTGGATGTGCAGCGCGAGCTGAAGATCAAAGCCACCTATATCGCGGCCATCGAAAATGCCGATATCTCGGCTTTTGAGACGCCCGGTTTCGTGGCTGGCTTCGTGCGCTCTTACGCGCGTTATCTGGGTATGGACCCCGATCAAGCTTTCGCCCGGTTCTGCCGGGAGGCCAATTTCACTGTCGCGCATGGGCTTTCGGCCTCGGCGGCTCCGGCGCGGCTGAGCCAAGCGCGGGCGCGGGTGGAATTTGCCGATCCTTTGGCCAATCCCAATGCCAGCTTCATCCCGCGCGGCGAAAGCCTTTTCAGCCGGGTTGAGCCGGGGGCTTTGGGCTCGGTCGCGGTTTTGGTGGTGCTGATTGGCGCCATTGGTTACGGCGGCTGGTCGGTCCTGCGTGAGGTGCAGCGTGTGCAGCTTGCCCCCGTGGATGAGGCGCCTGCCGTGGTTGCCCAGATCGACCCGCTGCAAGGTGTGACCATGCCGGCGCAAGCCGTGGTCACCGATCCCTCGCAAGCGGTGGATCATGCAGGGGCTTTGGCCTCGGCGGAAGGTGCGGGCCGGCTTTACCGCCAGCAGGCGTTGGATGTGCCAGTGCTGGTGTCGCGCGATGGCCCGATTGCGGCGATCAACCCCGGCATCACGGCCGCGCAAAGCGTAGAAGCCGCCACACTCGCTGCCAATGACCCGGCCTTGACCGAGACGGTGCAAGTCGTGGCTGACGCCCGTCCGAGGGTTGAGCTTTTGGCCGTGCGCCCAGCTTGGGTGCGGGTCTCGGCCGCCGATGGCACTGTTTTGTTTGAGAAAACCTTGGATGCGGGCGAGCGTTACGCCGTCCCCGCCATGGAAGAGGCCGCGATCCTGCGCGCGGGCAATTCGGGCTCGGTTTATTTCGTGGTGAACGGTCAGACCTTCGGTCCGGCGGCTCCGGGCGCCAATGTGGCCAAAAACATCGCGCTGACCGCAGAGTCGCTGACGCAAAGCTATGCTTTGGCCGATCCGCAGGCCGATGACGCTTTGGCCAAGGTGATGACCGCAGATGCCTCGGCGACGGGCACGGTGGCGGTCGAATAAGACCGTCTGGCGCGGACCCACCCCAGGGTCTGCCGCCCGTCTGACGCACCCGATTGACCCGACCATCTGCGGGCGCGGCAGTTGTCCTTGCCAGCACTTCCGCCTATGGTCCGCGCGAATGGCTTGAGGCTTTGTGATGTCGCTGAATCCGATCCGTCCCTGGCGCAATATTGAGCGGCGCAAGAGCCGCCAGATCATGGTGGGCAAAGTCCCGGTGGGCGGCGATGCGCCGATCACTGTGCAGACCATGACCAACACCGATAGCTCGGACGCGCGCGCGACGCTGGCGCAGGTGATCCGCGCAGCCGATGCCGGGGCCGATATTGTCCGGGTCTCGACCCCGGATGAGGCCAGCACCCAAGCCCTGCGCGAGATTTGCCGCGAAAGCCCGGTGCCGATCGTGGCGGATATCCACTTCCACTACAAACGCGCGATTGAGGCGGCGGAGGCAGGGGCGGCTTGCCTGCGCATCAACCCCGGCAATATCGGTGACGCCAAGCGCGTGGCCGAGGTGGTGCGGGCGGCGAAAGACCATGGCTGCTCGATCCGTATCGGGGTGAATGCCGGTTCTTTGGAGCGGCATTTGCTTGAGAAATACGGCGAGCCTTGCCCCGATGCGATGGTGGAATCCGGCCTCGACCATATCAAACTCTTGCAAGACAACGATTTTCACGAGTTCAAAATCTCGGTGAAAGCCTCGGATGTGTTCCTCTCGGCCGCTGCCTATCAGCAGTTGGCCGCCGCGACCGATGCGCCGATCCATCTGGGCATCACTGAAGCCGGGGGCCTGACCTCGGGCACGGTGAAATCCGCGATCGGGCTGGGGTCTTTGCTTTGGTTCGGCATTGGCGACACCATCCGCGTCTCGCTCTCCGCCGATCCGGTGGCCGAGGTCAAAGTCGGCTATGAGATCCTGAAATCACTTGGCCTACGCACGCGTGGTGTACAGATCATCTCTTGCCCCAGCTGCGCGCGGCAAGGCTTTGACGTGATCAAGACCGTCGAAAAGCTGGAAGAGCGGCTTGAACACATCAAAACGCCGATGAGCCTTTCGATTATTGGCTGCGTGGTCAACGGCCCGGGTGAGGCTTTGATGACCGATATCGGCTTTACCGGCGGCGGGGCTGGCAAGGGCATGGTCTATATGGCCGGCAAGCAGGACCACACGATGACCAATGACCGGATGATCGACCATATCGTCGAGCTGGTCGAAGCGCGCGCCGCCAAGATCGCCGCGGAAGAGGCGCAGGCGGCCGAGTAATCCGGGCGCTCAGGCAAAAGAAAAGGGCAGGGGTTTTCACTCCCGCCCTTTTTTCATGTGTAACCTATAGGCTTAGCCCTCTTCGCGCTCGCCCGCCACGATCTGACGCATGCCGTCCAAGGGCACATAGCCGCGCAGCATCGTGCCATTGATTACGAAGGTCGGCGTGCCGTTGATCTCAAGCGCGTTGGCCAAAGCGTGGTTGGACATGATCACCGCCTCAACCTCGGGCGAGCTCATTTTCTCCGTCACTGCCGCCGGATCATGGCCCAGATCGGTGGCCAGACGGCCCAGCGTCTCGGGCGTCGAAGGGCCGCGCAGAGTGACCAAAGCATCATGCGCCGCTTTGTAAGCGTCATCGCCGTAAAGCGCCCGCACGGCGAGGGCGAATTGCGCCGAATACAGCGATTCCTCGCCCAAGATCGGGAATTCCTTCAGCACGAAACGGATATTGCCGTCCGCGCTGACCAGATCTTCCACCTCTTGATAGGCCTTGCGGCAATAGCCACAGCGATAATCCATGAACTCGACCACGGTGATATCGCCGTCGGGATTGCCGCCCACCCAATCGCCGGGGCTGTTGAAAATAGCGTCTTGGTTCGCCGCCAGCATCTGTACATCGCGGTCAGCCGAGGCCAGCTCTTCGCGGGCCTGCAACTCGGTCATCGCCTCAACGATCACCTCGGGATGCTCCATCAGATAGGCCTTCACCTCTTCACGAAAGGCGCTGCGCTCGGCGTCGGTCATCTCGCCCAGGCCCCCGGCATAGGCGGTCGAGGTGGTCAGCGCGGCAAGAAGGGCAAGGGTAAAGCGCATGGAACTTCCTATCTTGGGGCGGGCCGATGGGGCCCAAGGCGGATCTGGGTCGGCCCAGCTATACTGCGTGCCCGAGGGCGGGCCAAGCGCTGGAACATCGGGTCAGGCTTGACCCAAGGCCCGTGACCGGGCAGGGATCGGCAAAACTCTATGAGGCATGTGATGACAAGTGCAAGTCAGCCCAACCGGCGCGGCGACGTTGATCCCTTCATTGTGATGGATGTGATGGAGCGCGCCCGCGCGGCCGAGGCCTCGGGCCGCCGCATCATCCATATGGAGGTGGGCCAGCCCGGCACCGGCGCGCCGCAAGGCGCGGTTGAGGCCGTCAAAGCGGGGCTTAATCAGCCCTTGGGCTATACGGTGGCGCTTGGTATCCCCGAGTTGCGCGCCGGAATCGCCGCCCTTTATCAGCGCTGGTATGGCGTCAGCATTGATCCGTCGCGGGTGATCGTCACCACGGGCTCGTCGGGCGCTTTCCTTCTGGCTTTCACCGCCTTGTTTGAGGCGGGCGATAAGGTGGCTTTGGGCGAGCCGGGCTACCCGAGCTACCGCCAGATCCTGCGGGCTTTGTCGCTGACCCCGGTGGGCGTGCCAGCGAGCCTTGAGAACCGTCTCCAGCCGGTGGTTGAGGATCTTGAGGGGCTTGATGTCGCAGGCCTGATCGTGGCCAGCCCCGGCAATCCCTCGGGCACGATGCTGGACCATAGTGCTTTGACCAAGCTTGCGAATTGGACTGCTGAGAAGGGGATCCCGCTGGTTTCGGACGAGATTTACCACGGGCTGCATTATGGCGAGCGCGCTGTCTCGGCGTTGGAGGTCACCGATCAGGCTTGGGTGATCAACTCCTTCTCGAAATATTTCTCGATGACCGGCTGGCGGATTGGCTGGATGGTGGTGCCGGAAGATCAGGTCCGCCGGGTCGAGCGCCTGGCGCAAAATATGTTCATCTGCCCGCCGCATGCCAGCCAAGTGGCGGCTTTGGCGGCCTTGGACTGCACCGATGAGCTGGAGGAAAACCGCAAAGCTTACGCCGAGAACCGCCGGCTGATGCTGGAAGGCCTGCCGAAGGCCGGTTTCACAAAAATCGCGCCGCCGGATGGGGCTTTCTACATTTATGCCGATGTCTCGGATCTGACGGATGACAGTCTGAAACTGGCCGAGGAAATCTTGGACAATGCCGGTGTGGCGGTGACGCCGGGGCTCGATTTTGACCCGGTCCGGGGCAAGCAGTGGTTGCGGTTCTCTTACGCGCGCTCAACCTCGGACATTATCGAGGGGCTTGAGATGTTGGCGCGCTATATGGCGGCGCGGCAAGCGCGTTAACGCGTTTCGGTGTTAGGCGGTAAGGGTGAATTTACTTACCGCCTGCTGCAAGGAATACTGGTCTGCCGGGCGGGCAGCGATGAGGTGATTATGCGGGCGGTTCTAGCGGCACTGCTGGTTTTGATCGGGCTTTGCAGCGCGGCACCTAAGGCTGCGGCGCAAGAGCTGTCGGCTTTGGCGCGGTTTGACGGCGGGCAAAGCCGGATCAGCGGCGATGCCGCGGCGCTGTCGGTGGAATTGGGGATCAGCCAGCCGGTGCCGTGGCGCATCCGCATGTTGGACGGCCCGCCTCGGCTTATCTTGGATGTGCGCGAGGTGGACTGGCGCGGGGTGGATGCGCTGGCTTTGCCGGCTTCGGTCGCGGAAATTCGGGCGGGCGTGTTCCGTCCGGGTTGGTCGCGGCTGGTGGTGGAACTGGCCGGGCCGATGGTCGTCACCAGCTCTGCCATGACCACGGGCGAGGCCAAAGGGGCGGCCGGTGCGGTGATCGCTCTGAACCTGACCGCAGCCTCGCCCGAGGCCTTTGCGGCGGAAGCCACGCGGCCCGAGCCGCCCGAATGGGCGACGCCGAAAGCCGCGCAACTGCCCATGCCGGACGTGCAAGGCCAGGGCCCGATCGTGGTGGTGCTGGACCCGGGACATGGCGGCATTGATCCCGGAGCAGAAAGCGGTGACCAGAATGAAGCGCGGCTGATGCTTCTTTTCGCGCGTGAGCTGAAAGAGATCCTCCTGCGCGATGGCGGCTTCCAAGTGGTGATGACCCGCGACGAAGATATCTTCGTGCCGCTGGAGACCCGGATTTCCATCGCCCGCGCTGCCGGGGCGGATGTCTTCCTGTCACTGCACGCCGATGCCTTGGCCGAGGGCGAGGCGCAGGGCGCCACGATTTATCGTTTGGCCGATGATGCCACCGATGAGGCGGCACAGGCTCTGGCTGAACGCCATGACCGCGACGATCTTTTGGCGGGATTGGATCTTTCCGCGCAAGACGACGTTGTCGTCACAGTGCTTATGGATATGGCGCGGACCGAGACCAAGCCACGGATCGACCGGCTCTCGGCCCAGTTGGTTGCGGCGATCCAAGGCGCCGAGTTGCGGATGCACCGCCATCCTGAACAAGAAGGCGGATTTTCGGTGCTGAAATCGCCCGATATCCCTTCGGTTCTGATCGAACTGGGGTTTCTGTCTTCGGCGCGGGATCTTAAGCGGTTGGAAGACCCCGAATGGCGGGGGAAATTTGCGGCGGCTTTGACGCAAGGGTTGAAGGCTTGGGCGGCCGAAGATCAGGCGATCAGAGCTTTAAAGGGCAACTAGCCGCCAGTGACGCGGCGAAGTTTGCCCAAGCTTTTGACGGCGCGCCACGTCTGATATAGGACGGCGCGAAATCTGCGGGGGTGCGCGTGATACGATTCATCGGCTCTTTCTTCGGGGCCATCTTCACGATGCTCACTCTGGGTGCCTTTTTTGGCGCCATAACCGTTGGTGGGATCTTCTGGATGTATGGGCGTGACTTGCCCAGCCACGAAAGCCTTGTGCAATATACGCCGCCCACGATCAGCCGGATCTATACCGGCGAGGGCCGGATCTTGGACGAATTCGCTCGCGAGCGGCGGCTGTTCGTGCCGGTCTCGGATATCCCTGATCTGGTGAAGCAGGCCTATATCAGCGCTGAGGATAAGGACTTTTACACCCACCACGGCTATGACGCGCAAGGCATGGTCTCGGCCTTCATCGATGCGGTGAAAAGCCGGGGCGAGGATGTGCGTGGCGCCTCGACCATCACCCAGCAAGTCGCCAAGAACATGCTTCTTGATGGCACCCGCAAGGGCGTGAAAGGGATTGAACGCAAGATCAAAGAGATCATCCTTGCGACGCGGCTGGAAAAGACGCTGACCAAGGACCGGATCCTTGAGATCTACATGAACCAGATTGATTTGGGGTATCGCAGCTTCGGCGTGGCGGCGGCGGCGCAGACCTATTTCAACAAAACGCTCGACCAGTTGAGCCCCGGGGAGGCGGCCTATTTGGCAGCTTTGCCGAAATCTCCGGGTCGCGGCCTGCGCCCGGTGCAAGAATATGACCGCGCGGTGGATCGTCGGAACTACGTTCTGGGGCAGATGCTGCAAAACGGCTACATCGATCAGGCCGTCCATGACGCCGAGCGCGCCTTGCCTCTGAAGACGGTGATGGCTGGGGATTACGAATCCTACCGCGAAGAGCTGCCCGATCGCACCTATTTCACCGAAGAAATCGCCCGCCAACTCTCGAAAGACTTTGGTGAGGAAGAGTTCTACAACGGTGGTCTGACCATCCGTGCCACCATCGACCCCGAGCTGCAGCGTCAGGCCGAGAAATCTCTGCGCGTGGCGCTTGAGAAATACGACCGTGGTTTGGGCCGTTGGCGCGGCACGGGCGAAGCTCTGGACCCGTCCGTCTTGGGCTCTGAGGCGGATTGGCGCGCCGCTTTGGCCGCCGTCAGCGTACCGCGCGATATTGAGGGCTGGTTCCCGGCGGTTGTGCTTGAAGTCGGCGATCGCGAAATGCGCATCGGCATTGAAGGCGTCGAGGCCAGTGAGGCCGAGCCGCAGGTGGTGCCGCGCAATGACATCGAATGGATGCGCGGCAGCTTTGCTGACAATTTCAAAGCCGGCGATGTGGTGCATGTCCGCCGCATGGTCAAAGACGCTGACGGCAGCTTCATCCGCTGGACCCTGCGGCAAGTGCCGGAAGTGCAGGGCGCCTTTATGGCGATGGACGTGAACACCGGACGCGTCATCGCGATGCAGGGCGGCTTCAGCTATCAAGATTCGGTCTTTAACCGCGCCACTTTGGCCAAGCGTCAGCCGGGGTCGAGCTTTAAGCCCTTCGTCTACGCCGCCGCTTTGGATTCGGGCTTTAGCCCTGCCACCATCGTGGTCGATGCGCCGATCGAGGTGAACACGCCGCAGGGGCTTTGGACGCCGAAAAACGCCTCGAACAAATTCTACGGCCCCACGCCTTTGCGCACCGGGATCGAGCAGAGCCGCAACCTGATGACGATCCGGATTGCCGAAGAGATCGGCATGGAGACGGTCGCAGGCTATGCCGAGCGGTTTGGCGTTTATGACCGGATGCAACCCTATTTGGCCAATGCGCTTGGCGCGCAGGAAAGCACGGTTTTCCAAATGGTCGCCGCCTATGCCATGTTCGCCAACGGTGGTGAGCGGGTAGAGCCGACCCTGGTGGACCGCGTGCAGGACCGCTACGGCCGCACCGTCTATCGCCACGACAAACGCCTTTGCGCCGATTGCAGCGCCACCAGCCTGCCCGAGGGCAAGGGGCTCAGCCTCAGCTCGGACCGCGAGCGGGTGATGGATGCGATCACCGCCTATCAACTGACCTCGATGATGGAAGGCGTTGTGCAACGCGGCACTGCGCGCGGTATCAACCTGCCCGTGCCTGTCGCGGGTAAGACAGGCACCACCAATGACTCGAAAGACGTGTGGTTCATCGGCTATACGAGTACCATCGTCGCGGGCTGCTACATCGGCTATGACAACCCACGCTCCTTGGGTTCGGTCTCGGGTGGCGGCTTCTGCGGGCCGGTGTTTGAGAGCTTCATGAAAGAGGCGATTAAGAAGTACGGCGGTGCGTCGTTCAAAGTCCCACCGGGCGGCTATTTCATGAAGATCGACCGCTTCACCGGCCAAGCCTTGCCGGGGGATGCGACGGGCGACAATGTCGTCTCGGAATACTTCCGCGAAGGCGCTGACCCGCTGATCGGTCTGGGTGTCTTCGTCGATGGTGGCTTTGAGATGGGGCAGAACCTGCCGCTCTATGCCTACGGCGAGACCGAGGCTGACCAAGGCTCACGCGTGACCACGGCCACGGGCGAGACCAAGGTCATCCCGAAGAAGGCCGATTTTGGCACCGTCTCCTCGGGCGGACTTTATTAACACCTGATGCAGGCGATCCGCCCGCGCTCTTGCCGGGGCGCGGGACTGGCGCTATCACGCCGCTTGTAAGTTGAAGGAAGACCGCACTCATGCGCGCAGAAACCCAAGGCGATATTGAAGCGATCCAGAAGTCGCTGGCGCTTTTGGCGCAACGGTTGGATTGGGAAACCGCTCCGCACCGGCTGGAAGAGTTCAACGCGCTGATCGAACAGCCCGACCTCTGGAACGACCCGGCAAAGGCGCAAAAGCTGATGCGCGAGCGCCAAGCGCTGATCGATGCGGTCAACGGCTATAAGCTGATCGACCAAGGGCTGAAGGACAATATCGAGCTCATCGAATTGGGCGAGATGGAGGGCGAGGATTCGATCATCGCCGAGGCCGAGACCGCGCTCAAAGCCTTGGTTGAAGTCGCCTCCCAAAAAGAGCTTGAGGCTTTGTTGAATGGCGAGGCCGATGCCAATGACACCTTCCTTGAGATCAACGCGGGCGCTGGCGGCACCGAGAGCCAAGACTGGGCCGAGATGCTGGCGCGGATGTTCACCCGTTGGGCCGAGCGCCGTGGTTTCAATGTCGAGATGCTGTCAGAGGAAGCCGGGCAAGAAGCCGGCATCAAATCCGTGGCTTACAAGATTTCCGGCCATAATGCTTATGGCTGGCTGAAGACCGAAAGCGGCGTGCACCGTCTGGTGCGGATCTCGCCCTTCGGCTCGGGCGACAAGCGGCAAACCTCCTTCGCCTCGGTCTGGGTCTATCCGGTGGTCGATGACAATATCGACATCGAGATCATGGACAAAGACATCCGGATCGACACCTATCGGTCGTCCGGCGCGGGCGGTCAGCACGTCAACAAAACCGACTCGGCGGTGCGGATCACCCACTTCCCATCCGGTATCGTGGTGACCTCTTCGATGAAGTCACAGCACCAGAACCGCGAGATCGCGATGAACGCGCTGAAGGCGCGGCTCTTCCAGATCGAGCTCGACAAACGCTCGGCCGCGATCAACGAGGCGCATGATGCCAAGGGCGATGCGGGCTGGGGCAACCAGATCCGCTCATACGTCTTGCAGCCCTATCAGATGGTGAAAGACCTGCGCACCAACTTTGAGACCTCGGATACACAAGGCGTGTTGGATGGGGATCTCGACGGGTTCATGGCCGCCACTTTGGCGATGAACATGGCCGGCAAGAGCCGCGCCGACGCGTGATAAATGGCGGAGCGTGCAGTGCACCCTCCGCCTTTTTCTTTAGATCCGGATATTATTGGCTTGGCAGTATTGCCGCACGGCGGCAATACGCGCCGGATCTTGGCCCTTGCCCGGAATGCGGACCGGTTGGAATTGGCCGCCTACCAAATGCGCGGCAAAGATCGACTGAGGTCCGCCGCCGGTGGCATAACCGCAGACCGTGATCAGCCCGTCTTGCAATCGGTAGCTGGCATCAAGGCCAGAAACGACGACCGGGGTGTTCAGGTAGCTCGCCATACCCGATTGGATCTTGACCTGCTCGGCCGTGGTCAGCTTGTGATCGGTATGGCTGATTGTCGCTGAATTCGCGACCGATAGGTCACTGACCATTTCATCCACACAGCCCGCTGTGAACAGCGCCGCGGTGACCGCGAGAATAGGGATAATGCGCATTTTATTCCTTTCATTCAGTCTGGTCTAAAAAAGCCGAAGTCAAACGCTGCTAGTTTCAGCGTTAAGAACAAACATGGCAACCGTTTAAGCCTGAATTGGACGGGGGCCGTGGCATGCGCCACTGGCCCAATGAAAAAGGCGCGCCAGATTGGGCGCGCCTTTGCATAAGTTTTCTAATTGGACTGAAGGGCTTAGCCTTCGCCACCAACCGGGCCCGGCGGGAAGGGCGGCACGGTGCCAGCAGCGGAAGCGCTGCGGCCGGTGGCCAGCGGGTCTTCCTGACGCTGCACCGAACCTTCGAAATGCGCGCCCGACTCGATGGCGATGGTCTTGTGGATGATATCGCCTTCGACCCGCGCTGTTGCGGTGAGACGGACTTTCAACCCGCGAACCCGGCCAATCACGCGGCCATTGACCACGATATCATCAGCCACGATCTCGCCGCGGATGGTGGCACTTTCGCCAACCGTCAGCAGGTGGGCGCGGATATCGCCCTCGACCGTGCCCTCGACTTGAATATCGCCCGTGGTGCGCAGATTGCCCACAACCGTCAGGTCCGAGGACAGCACAGAAGCGGCAGCTTTGCCCTTGGGCGATGCGGCCGAGAAGTCCATCGAAGATTTGGTCACAGGTGCCTCTGGGGTCTTGGGTTTATCGCCATCGGCTTTGGGAGATCCGGGCTCGTTGATGCGGCTCTTAGAAAACATCGCTGGCTGCCTTTATGAACTTCACCGGGTTGACGGCCCCGCCGCCGATCCGGACTTCGTAGTGGAGATGTGTGCCGGTGGACCGACCTGAATTTCCCATATCACCGATCCGGTCCCCGCGCGAGACCCTTTGGCCGACTTCGACCCGGATCTGCGACAGGTGGGCGTATCGCGTTTCGATGCCAAAGGCGTGCTGGACCTTAATCAAGCGACCATATCCGCTTTGCCAGCCTGCGAAAGTCACGACACCGTCACCGGTGGTGATGATCGGCGTGCCATAATCGCCGCCGAAATCTTGACCCTCATGCTTGCGGTAGCCGCGACCCAAGGGATCATTGCGGCCGCCAAAGCCCGAGGTCCAGCGCACCGAATTTTTGACCGGCATACCCAGCGGCACGCGGAAGGCGGCCATGCGGTAAAGGTTGACCTCTTCCAGCGATTTCAAAATCGCATTCGCCCGCAGTTCATCGCCCGTCAGCGCTGCGCCGCCCGAGGTCGAGGCCGTGATCGGCGACAAAGGGCCGCCGCGTCCCGAATAGCCCTTGCGGACCGATGAGATCAGATCATCGGGGTTCAGGCCCGCGGCCCGGAACATCTTTTCCATCGGCGCGACCGAGATGGTCATCGCATCTTCGAGCTTGGCAAAGATCGCGTCATTGCGTGCCTCAAGAGCGGCTTTGTCCATCTCAACCGCTTCGAGTGCGGCCTGCACTTCGGCGGCAGCTGCAGCATCGGCATCGCGGGCGCGGGCGGTTTGGCCCAAAGCGCTGGTCAAATAGGCCAGTGTTTCGGCGGTGTCGCGGATCCGGCCCATCTCGGTGCTGCCATCGCCTTGCTGGTTCAGTGCAAGCTTCATGCGCTCTGCCTCGGCGCGGGCTTCATCCCGCTCGGCAATGGTGCGGCGCAGGGTGTTTTGGATCACTTCAACGCCGGTCTCGAGCTCGCGGCGGCTGTCTTCCGAGGCAAGGAGTTTTTCTTGCATTTCAGAGACTTGGGCGAGGGCGACGTTGAACCGCTCCTGCGCACGCACGGCCTCTTCGGCGCGGGTGTCGCGATCAGCCGAGATGAAGGAAAGCCGCTCTTCAAACAGCATCCGCTGTCGCTGGGTCTGATCGCGGGCCGAACCTGCGCCGATCGTCTCCATCATGATAATCGCGGTGGCGACGATGGTCCAAGCCAGCCCCAAAGCCCCGACAACCAGCGCAACGGCTTGGGTCGAGGGGCGCAGGCGCACAAACCGCGTACCGTGATCGGATTTCAGAAACAGACGTTGTTCCGGGAAATACCGTTCCAGCTGGCTGTGGATCCGGAAGGCAAAGCGGGTCAGCACGGGGTTGCTAAATCCATGATTGGGGCAAAGATGGCTGCCGAAAAGCGGCGCGCTGGCAACTGATTAGACAACAGGGTCTAGGCTCGCAAGGAGTATGACCCAATGCGCGGGAATGCCGCCGGAAGGCTTTGCGCGATCGGCAAGATCCTGCCGAACCGGCTTTTACGGCGCTGCGACGGTGGGTCATCTGGGCTGGCTGGGGCGGCGCAGCCCAAGTGATCAGCCGCGAATCTGACCTTCAGCCGATTGCATAAGGCCGTTCAGGCATTTTGGCATTAAAGGGCTTCAGTCGCCGCCAGCACGGCCTCGACATGACCCTTCACTTTCACCGGTGACCATATCTGTGCGATCTTGCCATCTGCATCGATCAAGAAAGTGCTCCGCACCATGCCCATAAAGGCGCGCCCGTAAAGTTTCTTTTCGGCCCAAGTGCCATAAGCCTCAGAAACAAGCCCTTCGGCGTCTGAGCCCAGCATCAATCGCAGATCATGCTTGGCACAGAACTTGTCATGCGAGGCGACCGAATCCCTTGAGATGCCGATCAATTTGGTGCCTGCAGCCTCGAAGGCCGCAAGCGCTGCGGAAAATCCTTGCGCCTCAAGCGTGCAGCCGGGAGTGTTGTCCTTGGGGTAAAAGAACAGCACCACTTTGGCAGGCCGCAAAGCCGAAAGCGTGACCGAGGTGCCGCCATTGCAGGGCAGAGTGAAATCAGGGGCGCTGTCGCCCGGACGTAAAGTGACTGTTTGCATGGGCATCTCCTTGCCAAACCCGAAGGCCGGGCTTGGTGTTCTTGTTGCCTTCGGGCAAAGTTGAAGGCAAGGGCATGCTGCCTGCATGAAGATGGGCAAAGCAAAAGACCAGAGGCAGAGGGCCAGTTGGCTGAGGGCGAGACACAGCGGACGGGGCTGATGGCAAAGGCGGATGCGTCTTCGGCTGCGGCAGGGCCTGTGCAGCAAGGCGATAGGGCGGCTGCTGATGGCGCTGAAGCGCTGTCCGTCGATCCTCCTGCTCAGACGGCCGGTGCTCCGCGTGCAGGCGATGACAGTGAGTCGTCTCCCCCTGGGAAATCCCGGCGCAACCGGCACTTACAGCATAAGCACAGACCCCGGATCGGCTTGCGGCTGGTGCTTTTGATCCTGCTTATGGCTTTGCTGGTGGGCATCGGCGGCATGGCCCTGACCGGGCGCAGCCTTGGCTTGCCGGTTTTCGTGGTGGCCGAGGCCGAGGCACGGCTCAACGCCAGCCTGCGTGCCAACAACCATTTGCCCCCCGGCGCGGCGATCGCCCTTGGCCAGATCGAGGTGGCATTGCACCGCGATTTCAGCCCGCGATTCCGGCTGACCGATCTGCAACTGATCGAACCCAGTGGTCGTGCGATTTTGGCTCTGCCGCAGCTGGAGGTCTCGCTTGATCCTGCCGCTGTGCTGAGGGGGCAAATCCGGCCCAGCTCGGTGCGGTTGATGGGCGCGCAGTTGGAAGCATTGCGCGACGCAGAGGGCCGGATTGGCCTGTCGATCGGGGGGCTTTCGGGCGCGCAAAATCCGCAATCCTTGGCCGAAGTTTTGGATGCTTTGGACCGGATGTTCTCGACCCCGGCACTGGCGGGGCTGCGGATCATCGAGGCCGAGGCGCTGACCTTTACCCTAAAAGACGCCCGCGCCGGCCGGGAGTGGCAGTTGGGCGATGGCCGTCTGATTTTGGAGAACCGCGACACCGCTCTGGCGGCGGAGCTGAGCTTGACGCTTCTCGACGGTGAGACCCCGGCGCAAGCCCGGATGACGATCGAGACGGATAAGTCCAACTCCTCGGCGCGGATTTTGGCCAATCTCGATCGGATGGCGGCGGCTGACCTTGCCGCGCAAGCGCCGCCCTTGGCGATTCTGGCGCTGTTGGACGCGCCGATCTCGGGCCGGATGATCGGCGAACTCGGCCCCGAAGGGCGTCTTAAGGGCTTTGAGGGCGCGCTTTCTTTGGGGGCGGGCGAGATGCGCCCCGCGCCAGACGCAGCCCCTGTCGCCTTTGATCGCGCGGGATTGGCTTTGCGCTACGACCCCGAGCAGCAGCGCGTCACGCTTGGCTCTTTGCGCGTCGAAAGCGCAAGCCTTCGCTTGCGCGCCCGCGGTTCGGCTGAACTACAAGACGGCACGGGCAATTTGGCCCGCGTGGGCCAGATGCCGGCGCAAGTCGTGGGCCAGCTGATCTTCTCGGAAGTTATGGTCGATCCCGAAGGGCTTTTCGCCGAGCCGGTCCGCTTTGACACCGGTGCTTTGTCGATGCGTGTCTCGCTTGACCCGTTCAGGGCCGAAATTGGCCAGCTGTCCTTGGGCAAGGGCGAGGGGCAGTTGCGGCTGACCGGCGATCTTGCGGCAGGCAAGGGCGGCTGGAGCGGCGCGGTGGACGTGGCCTTGGACCGGATCGATGCGGATCGGTTGATGAAGCTTTGGCCGGTGGCGGTGGTGCCAAAAACCCGCGATTGGCTGGCGGATAACGTTGGCCAAGGCGAATTCCGCGATTTCGATGCCAGCCTGCGGCTGAAGCCCGGCCAAGAGCCTCGCTTCGCGCTGGATTACAATTTCGAAGGCGCTGAAGTGCGGTTCATCCGCACGCTCCCACCGGTGCAAGACGGCACCGGGCGTTCTACGATCTTTGGCAATGCCTATACCGTGGTCTTGGAAAGCGGCCATGTCACCGCGCCAAGTGGCGGGCAGATTGATGCGGCTGGCTCGGTTCTGGTGGTGCCCGATATCACCCAAATCCCCGCCGTGGCCGAGGTTTCGCTGACCACGCGCTCGGGGCTGACCGATGCTTTGTCTTTGTTGGATCAAGAACCGTTTCGGTTCCTGACCAAAGCCGGCCGGCCGGTGGATCTGGGCGACGGTCAGGCCGACATTCGTTCCTTGCTGCGCTTTCCTCTGAAAGCCCGGATCGGGGTTGAGGATGTCAGCTATGAGGTCGAGGGGCGGGTGCGCGACTTCCGTTCGACCGTGCTGGTGCCCGGTAAGGTGCTGAGCCTGCCCGATATGGCGGTGAAAGTAACGCCCGAAGGCTTGGCGCTTTCGGGCAAGGGCCAGTTGGATCAGTTGCCCTTCGATGCCACATTCACGCAACCTTTCGGCCCCGAGGCCAATGGCCGCGCGACCGCCAGCGCGAAGGTCAAACTGACCGATGCCCGTCTGCGCCAGTTTGGCATTGCTCTGCCGGAAGGCTGGCTTGGCGGCGAGGCCGAGGCTTCGGTCGATATGGTGATCCCGAAAGCCGCACCCTTGACGCTGGAGCTGAGCTCCTCGCTGATCGGCGCGGTGCTCAAAGTGCCGCCTTTAGGTTTTGCCAAAGCGGCCAAAAGCAAGGCGCAGCTCACGCTTTCCGCCAAGCTCGGCGCGCGGCCCGAGGTCACAGCTTTGCGTCTGGAAGCGCCGGGGCTTTTGGCCGAAGGCACGCTCACCACCAGCGAAGGCGGCGCTTTGGAGCGCGCGCGTTTCTCGCGGTTGGTTGCGGGAGAATGGCTCTCGGTCGCGGTGGACCTGGTCGGGCGCGGCGCGAATCGCATGCCATTGGTCGAGGTGAAATCGGGACGGCTGAGCCTGCCTTTGATGCCAAAATCCTCGGGCGGGGCGGGCAGCGAAGGCACCGAGATGAAGGTGGCGCTGGACCGGTTGGATGTCTCATCTGGCGTGGCGCTCACCGATTTGCGCGGCACCTTCAAGGCCCTGAAGGGCGGGATGGACGGGCGCTTTTCGGCGGCGGTCAATGGCAGGGGCGCGGTTGACGGCACCGTGGTGCCAGATCGTGGTCGCACTGCGGTAAAAATCACCTCGGGCAATGCTGGCACGGTGATGGCTGCGGCAGGCTTTTTTGAAAATGGCCGTGGCGGCAGCCTTGAAATGACGCTTTCGCCGCGCGGGCCCGAGGGGCAATATGTTGGCAATGCCACCTTCCGAAAGCTCTCGGTGCAAGAGGCCCCGGCGCTGGCGGCGCTGCTCTCGGCCGTCTCTGTCGTCGGGCTTTTAGAGCAATTGAACGGGCAGGGGCTGCATTTCGACGAAGGCGATGTTGAGTTTGTCCTTGCCCCTGAAGGCGTTCAAATCACCAAAGGTGCTGCGGTCGGCGCCTCCCTTGGCATTTCCTTTGAAGGGGCCTATTCGAGCGCCTCTGAGAAACTGGATCTGCAAGGCGTGATCTCTCCCATCTATCTTTTGAACGGCATCGGCCAGATTTTCGCGCCGCGCCGGGGCGAGGGGCTTTTTGGCTTCAGCTATCGGCTTTCGGGGCCGGTGGACAATCTGACTGTGGGGGTGAACCCGCTCTCGATCCTGACGCCCGGCATGTTCCGCGAGATTTTCCACCGCCCGGCGCCCGTGGTGCGCAAGGCCCCCGGCGGCTGAGGACTGATAATGCAGCTTTCTGACTTCGATTTTCACCTGCCCGAAGAGCTGATCGCCACAAGGCCGGCGAAGCCGCGCTCATCGGCGCGCCTGTTGCGGGCCGAAGCTGGGGCAGGCGGCGTCACGCTGACCGATCTGCATGTGCTTGATCTGATTGATATTTTCCGCCCCGGCGATCTTTTGGTGTTGAACAATACCAAGGTGATCCCAGCGCGGCTTTTCGGTCAGCGTACCCGTGGCGAAGCCGTCGCCAAGGTTGAGGTCACGCTCCTCGAACCCGCAGCCTCGGGCGGCTGGCGCGCCTTGGCCAAACCCTTGCGCAAGGTCCAAGAGGGCGAGGTGATCCGCTTCTCGGATGCTCTCTCGGCCACCGTTACGGCCAAGGGGGAGACCGATCTGCATCTGGCCTTCAATCTAGAGGGTGAGGCTTTTGACGCGGCCTTGGCGCAAGCAGGGGCGATGCCGTTGCCGCCCTATATCGCGGCCAAGCGCCCGGCCGATGCGCAGGACAATCAAGACTATCAGACCGTCTTTGCCCGCCATACCGGCGCGGTTGCCGCTCCCACCGCCAGCTTGCATTTCGATGCCGATCTTTTGGCAGCTTTGCGCGCCAAGGGCGTGCGCTTTGTCGAAGTCACGCTGCATGTTGGCGCGGGCACCTTCCTGCCGGTCAAGGTCGAGGATGTGACCACCCACCGCATGCATGCCGAATGGGGCCAAGTCACGCCTGAGGCCGCCGCCGAGATCCGGGCGGCAAAGGCGGCTGGCGCGCGGGTGATTCCGGTCGGCACCACGGCGTTGCGGCTGATCGAGACGGCAGCGCGCGAGACTGGCACGGTTGAGCCTTGGGAAGGCCCCACCGATATCTTCATCTATCCCGGTTTCCAGTTCCGCGTCACCGATGCGCTGATGACCAATTTCCACCTGCCAAAGTCAACGCTTTTGATGCTGGTCTCGGCGCTGATGGGCAAAGCGGCGGTGGATGCAATTTACGACCACGCGGTTACCTCTGGTTACCGTTTCTTCAGCTATGGTGATTCATCTTTGCTGATTCCCGGGACCGCTGGATGAGCGCTTTGCCGTGACCGTGTCGCCCTTCGCTCAAGGCCATCCCGTTGGGGGCAAGCTGGCGTGCCAAAGCGCTGGCTGGATGGGGCTGAGTGCGGCACTCTTGATCTCAGGGCAAGCGAACAGCGGTTTTCCCTTCACAGTGTCGCTTCTGTTGTGTGTTGCACAGACGATTGCGTTTTACTTCTTCATGATGTGGTGTGGCCCCAAGCCGGGCATAAAACGATAGGTTACGATGCTCAGAGTATTTCTCCAGTCTTGGCCCCTCTTGATGGGGGTGATGTTGCTGATGGTTGGCAACGGGGTGCAGGGCTCTTTGCTGGGCATCCGAGGCACGCTGGAAGCCTTCGACACGATGCAGCTTTCCGTGGTGATGTCGGCCTATTTCTTGGGCTTCCTTGTCGGCTCAAGGCTCGCGCCCGAGATGATCCGCAGTGTCGGCCATGTGCGGGTTTTCGCGGCACTGGCCTCGCTGATCTCGGCGGTGTTGGTGACGTATCCGATGCTGGTCGAATGGCAGATTTGGGCGATCATGCGGGTGGTGATCGGCTTTGGCTTTGCGGGCATCTATATCACCGCCGAAAGCTGGCTGAACAACACCGCCACCAATGAGACCCGCGGTCAGGCGCTGTCGCTGTACATGATGGTGCAGATGGTGGGCATCGTCACCTCGCAGGGCTTGTTGGCGATGGGCGACCCCTTTGGCTACGACATGTTCTTGATCTCCTCGGTGCTGGTCTCGCTGTCGTTCCTGCCGATTTTGCTGGCAAAAACCCCGGCGCCGACGTTTGAGAGCACGGCGCGGTTGGGCGTTCGCGAACTCTATGCCATCTCGCCTTTGGGCTGCGTGGGGATGCTGATTTCGGGCGGGATCTTCTCGGCGATGTTCGGGATGGCGGCGGTTTGGGGCACGCTGAGCCTTTTGTCGGTGTCGCAAATCGCGCTCTTTGTCTCGGCGCTTTATGTCGGCGGGCTGATGCTGCAATACCCCGTTGGCTATTTCTCTGACCGGATGGATCGCCGGACCATTATGCTGTGGCTTTCGGCGGCGGCGACCGTTGTGCTTTTGGTGCCAACGATCTTCATTCTGCCGTTCTGGGCGATGCTGATCGTCGCGATGATACTGGGCGGCATCACCTATCCGATGTATTCGCTGCTGATCGCCTATACCAATGACTTTCTGTCGAAAGAGCAAATGGCGGCGGCCTCCGCTGGGCTGATCTTTATCAACGGCTTTGGCTCAATCTTTGGTCCCTTGATTGTGGGCTGGTTGATGGGCGTTGTGGGCACGCGCGGGTTTTTCCTTTTTATGTGCGTGCTTTACGCGATCATGGCGGGCTATACGCTTTGGCGGATGAGCCGGCGCGCAGCGCCTTCCACCACAGGCGGCTATCGTGGCGTGACGCCGACCGCCTCGCCTGTGGCGGCGGTTGCGGTGTTGGAAAGCGCCCCCGAAATTGGCCCATCGCCCGAGGCGCCAAAGGCGGATTCTAACGCCGCCTGAAACCCTTGATGTGACCCAAGCCCGGCGGGGCAGGGTCACATCCGCACGCCAATGGTTGCGCTGGCCGGTCAGGCCTGTCAGGCTAAGGCCAAAGTGGAGGTGTTTATGTCTGACCCGTTGGAAGTGTTGGATTTCTGGCTTGATGAGATTGGCCCGGATGGTTGGTATGCGGGCACGCAAGAGATTGACGATGCCTGTGCCACCGGCTTTGGCGAACTGGTGACGGCCGCGCGCGAAGGCAATCTTGAGCATTGGGTCGATGGCCCGGCGCCGACCTTGGCTTATCTGCTGCTCACCGATCAATTCACCCGCAATATCTATCGGGGCGATGCGCTGTCATTTGCCTCGGATCACCTCGCACGGGCGGCTTCGCGCAAAGCTTTGGCCGAGGGATGGGATATGCAAGTGCCTGAGCCTGAACGCCAATTCTTCTACATGGCCTTTGAGCATTCCGAGGATATGGCCGATCAGGATCTGGCGGTTGAGCTGATGGAAACCCGGATGCCCTCGCTGCCGGATTTGACTTTGCACGCCAAAGCGCACCGCGAAATGATCCGCCGCTATGGCCGGTTCCCGCTGCGCAACGCTGCTCTTGGGCGTGAAAATACGCCCGAAGAGCAGGCCTTCTTGGATGCGGGCGGCTATATGGCACTGGTGCAAGAGATGCGCGGCTGAGCCATGCGCTAGGTGCATGGGCCTGCGGCGTGGGGTTCATTGCTGGCCGGCTCAGGATGGTTTAGGGCTAAACCACTTTTCCGAGGGAGGGAAGAATGGCCGACCAAAGCTTTGATGTGATTGTCGTGGGCGCAGGCCCTGGCGGCTATGTTGCGGCGATCCGCGCCGCTCAACTGGGGCAAAAGGTTGCGATCGTTGAACGTGAACATCTCGGCGGCATCTGTCTGAACTGGGGCTGTATCCCGACCAAGGCGCTCTTGCGCTCGGCCGAGGTGTTCCATCTGATGCACCGCGCCAAGGAGTTTGGCCTAAAGGCCGAGGGCATTGGTTTCGACCTGCCCGCCGTGGTCGCGCGCTCGCGCGGGGTGGCCAAGCAGCTTTCGGGCGGCATTGGCCATCTGATGAAGAAGAATAAAGTCACCGTCTTTATGGGGGCTGCGACCCTGCCGAAAGCCGGTGTCGTCTCGGTCAAAACCGAGAAAGGCAGCGAGACGCTGACCGCCAAGAACATCATCCTTGCCACCGGTGCTCGCGCGCGGGAATTGCCGGGGCTTGAGGCGGATGGCGATCTGGTTTGGAATTACAAGCACGCTTTGGTTGCGACCCGGATGCCGAAAAAGCTTCTGGTGATCGGCTCGGGCGCGATTGGCATTGAGTTTGCCAGCTTCTTCAACACCTTGGGCGCGGATACCACCGTGGTCGAAGTGATGGATCGCATCTTGCCGGTCGAAGATGTTGAAATCTCGACCTTCGCTAAGAAAGCCTTCGTCAAGCAAGGCATGAAGATCATGGAAAAGGCGGCGGTGAAGAAGCTTGACCGCAAGCCGGGCAAGGGCGTCACCGCCCATATCGAGATCGGCGGCAAGGTCGAGACGCATGAGTTTGACACCGTCATCTCGGCCGTCGGCATTGTCGGCAATGTCGAAGGCCTTGGGCTTGAGGCTTTGGGCGTTAAGATTGATCGCACCCATGTGGTGACGGATGAATATTGCCGCACCGGCGTCGCGGGCCTGTTCGCCATCGGCGACATCGCCGGCGCACCGTGGCTGGCGCATAAAGCCAGCCATGAGGGCGTGATGGTGGCCGAGTTGATCGCAGGCCAAAAGCCACATCCGATCAAGCCCGGCTCGATCGCGGGCTGCACCTATTGCCACCCGCAAATCGCCTCGGTCGGCATGACTGAAGCCAAGGCGAAAGAGGCAGGCTTTGAGATCAAAGTGGGCCGTTTCCCCTTTATTGGCAACGGCAAAGCCATTGCTCTGGGTGAGGCCGAGGGCATGGTGAAAACCATCTTCGACGCCAAAACGGGTGAGCTGTTGGGTGCCCATATGGTCGGCGCGGAAGTGACCGAGCTGATCCAAGGCTACGTCGTGGGCCGCAGCCTTGAGACCACCGAAGAAGATCTGATGAACACGGTCTTCCCGCATCCGACCCTGTCCGAGATGATGCATGAATCGGTGCTCGACGCTTACGGGCGCGCGCTGCATATCTAAACTTTGACCCAAATGGGTTAAGGAACGCAGGCCCAAGGGACACCTTGGGCCTTTTCTATGTGCTACCCTTGTCAATGATTTCGATCATCGGCTCTGGTGCCTGCCGCGCGGCTCGGCTAGCTCATGGGCATGACACGTTCTCCAATGCTGCTTGTGACTTTGCTCTGGTGTGCTGGCCTTGGCGCTGCCGCGCAATTTGGAAAAATCTCGGTTATCTACGAGGAGTTGCGCGCCATTTATGGCAGCAATGGTGAGCTGGCGCTTGGCCTTGTCGTCTCGGTTGTGGGCATCGTCGGGCTGATCTTTGGCACCACCGCGGGGCTGATCGTCGCCCGCATCGGCCCCAAACGCGCCATTGTGGCGGCCCTGGCCTTGGGGGCGTTGGTCTCAGCGGGCGAGGCGATGCTGCCCAGTTGGTCGCTGATGATCCTTGCCCGCGTGCTGGAAGGCGGCTCGCATCTGGCGATCGTGATCGTCGGTCCGGTGATGATTGCCGGTCTGGCCCCACCCGCGCGGCGGCCCTTCGCGATGACGCTTTGGTCGTCCTTCTTTGCTGTCACCTATGCCATTTTGGCGCTGATTGCGCCTACAGTGCTGGCAATGGGCGGTATCCCCGCCTTGTTCATCGGCCATGCGGCTTGGATGGCCGCTTTTGCGGTGATCCTTTGGCTGGTCCTACCGGCCGATCCTAGGGCCGAAGCGACTCCAACGGGCAGCTTTTGGGCCGAGCATGTTAAGATCTACACCTCGCCCTCGATGTCCGCCCCGGCGATGGGCTTTGCTTGCTATACCTTCCTTTACGTTGCCTGCCTGACCCTCTTGCCCGCCCATGCGCCGCAAGAGATGCGCGGGCTGATGGCAAGCGCGATGCCTTTGATCTCCATGGCAATCTCGCTGACACTTGGCGTCTACCTTCTGGGTCGGCTGCCAGCGGTGCGGCTGGTGCAATGGGGGTTTGCGGTCAGCCTGCCGGGCTTTGCCCTGCTGGGGCTTGGCTGGGGGCAGGGCCTGCCGATGCTGATCGGCGGGCTTTGGGTTGCGGCCACTTTGGGCGTGGTGCAAGGCGCCAGTTTCTCGGCCATCCCCGAGCTCAACGACAGCCCTGAAGGCCGTTCCGGTGCCGCGGGCGCGATTGCGCAACTGGGCAATCTGGGCACCACCACCGGCACGCCGCTTTTGGCATTCGTGCTGGCCAATAGCGGCGCCACGCCGATGGTGCTGATCGCGATTGCCAGTTGCCTTGCGGGCATCTGGCTGCATAGCTGGCATGCCAAGCGCCGCCTTGTGCAAGGCTAAACGCGCCCCCATTTCCCGCTTGCGTGATTGTTCGCGCTACGTTCTCATTAACCAGTTGGATCGGGGCCCGATTTGCCCTATCTGTTGGGCATATTTGTAGGGCTGGTCATGGCTGAGCAGAAGTTTATCGAAGTCCGCGGCGCGCGCGAGCACAACCTTAAGAACGTGGATGTCGACATTCCACGCGACAAGCTGGTGGTGATCACCGGCCTTTCAGGCTCGGGCAAATCCAGTCTGGCCTTTGACACGATCTATGCCGAAGGCCAGCGCCGCTATGTCGAGTCGCTCTCGGCCTATGCGCGGCAATTCCTTGATATGATGGGGAAACCTGACGTCGATCATATCTCGGGTCTCAGCCCCGCGATCTCGATTGAGCAAAAGACCACCTCGAAAAACCCGCGCTCGACCGTTGGCACGGTGACCGAGATCTATGACTATCTGCGGTTGTTATGGGCCCGCGTCGGCGTGCCTTACAGCCCAGCCACTGGTCTGCCGATCACGGCGATGCAGGTGCAGGATATGGTCGATGCGGTGATGGCAATGCCCGAGGGCAGCCGCGCCTATCTGCTGGCGCCGATCATCCGCGACCGCAAGGGCGAGTATAAAAAAGAGTTTATCGAGCTGCGGAAGCAGGGTTTCCAGCGCGTAAAGGTTAACGGTGAATTCTACGAGCTGGAAGAGCCGCCGACTCTTGATAAGAAGTTCCGCCACAATATCGATGTGGTCGTTGACCGGATCGTGGTGAGGGAAGGCCTTGAGACGCGGCTTGCTGACTCCTTCCGCACGGCGCTGAACCTTGCCGATGGCATCGCAGTGATCGAAATGGCCGATGAGGGGGCCGCGCGCATCACCTATTCGGAGAAATTCGCCTGCCCAGTCTCGGGCTTCACCATTGCCGAGATTGAGCCGCGTCTGTTCTCCTTCAACGCGCCCTTCGGCGCGTGCCCGGCCTGTGATGGCTTGGGGGTTGAGCTCTTCTTTGACGAGCGGTTGATCGTGCCCGATCAGGGGTTGTCGGTCGCCCAAGGCGCGCTGGCGCCATGGGCGAAGTCGAAATCGCCGTATCTCACCCAGACCATCGATGCTTTGGCCAAGCATTATGGCTTTGATAAAAAGGTGAAATGGCGCGATCTGCCCGAGTCTGTGAAGTATCTGTTCTTGCAGGGTTCAAAGGGCGAAGAGATTGATTTTGCCTATGACGAGAACGGCCGCAGCTACAAAGTGCGTCGGGTGTTCGAAGGCATCATTCCCAATATGGAGCGGCGCTACCGCGAGACCGATTCCGCTTGGAGCCGCGAAGATATGGAGCGGTTCCAAGGTCATAGGGATTGCCAGACCTGCAACGGCCACCGACTGAAGCCCGAGGCTTTGGCGGTGAAGATTGACGGCAAACATATTGGTGAGATCGTTCGGCTCTCGATCCATGAGGCTTACGAATGGGTACAGACCGTGCCCGGCTCGCTGAGTGGCCAGCAGAATGAAATCGCCCGCGCGATTTTGAAGGAAATCCGCGAACGTCTTGGATTCCTTGTGAATGTTGGTTTGAACTATCTGACGATGAGCCGCAATTCCGGCACTTTGTCAGGCGGCGAAAGCCAAAGGATCCGGCTGGCGAGCCAGATCGGCTCGGGGCTGACGGGCGTGCTTTACGTCTTGGACGAGCCTTCGATCGGTCTGCATCAGCGCGACAATGACCGGCTTTTGACCACGCTGAAGAACCTGCGCGATGCGGGCAATACGGTGCTGGTCGTCGAGCATGATGAGGATGCGATCCGCGAGGCGGATTATGTCTTCGACATCGGTCCGGGCGCGGGTGTGCATGGCGGGCAAGTGATCGCCAAGGGCACCCCGGCCGAGATCGCCGCCGATCCGGCCAGCATGACGGGGCAGTATCTTTCCGGGGTAAGAGGAATTCCTTTCCAGAAAACCCGCCGGGCCGGGAATGGGAAAAAGCTAACGGTTGTCGGGGCTTCCGGGAATAACTTAAAGAACGTGACGGCGGAGTTTCCGCTGGGTAAATTCGTTTGCGTCACCGGGGTTTCGGGCGGCGGCAAGTCGACGCTGACGATTGAGACTTTGTTCAAGACCGCCTCCAGCCGGTTGAATGGCGCGCATCACAACCCGGCGCCTTGCGAGACGATCAAGGGTTTTGAGCATCTTGATAAGGTGATCGACATCGATCAACGCGCCATCGGCCGGACTCCACGTTCGAATCCAGCCACTTACACCGGGGCCTTCACACCGATCCGCGATTGGTTTGCCGGGCTTCCCGAGGCGAAAGCGCGCGGCTATGGCCCGGGGCGGTTCAGCTTTAACGTCAAAGGCGGGCGCTGCGAGGCGTGCCAAGGCGATGGTGTCATCAAGATCGAGATGCACTTCCTGCCGGATGTTTACGTGACCTGCGAGACCTGCAAAGGGCAGCGCTACAATCGCGAGACTCTGGAAATTAAATTCAAGAACAAGAGCATAGCTGACGTTCTTGATATGACATGTGAAGATGCGCGCGACTTCTTCACCGCCGTGCCAAGCATCCGCGAGAAGATGGACGCGCTTTGCGAGGTGGGTCTTGGCTATATCAAGGTTGGCCAGCAAGCGACCACACTTTCGGGCGGTGAGGCGCAAAGGGTGAAGCTTTCAAAAGAGCTGAGCCGTCGCGCCACTGGCCGCACGCTGTACATCTTGGATGAGCCGACCACGGGTCTGCATTTCGAAGACGTGCGCAAGCTCTTGGAAGTGCTGCATTCCTTGGTGGATCAGGGCAATACGGTCGTGGTGATCGAGCACAATCTGGATGTGATCAAAACCGCCGATTGGATCATCGATATCGGCCCCGAAGGCGGCGATGGCGGCGGGCAGATCGTGGCCACCGGCACGCCGGAGGCGGTGGCCAAGGTCGAGGCCAGCCATACCGGGCGCTATCTGAAAGATATGCTGAAGCCCAAGCGGGTCGCGGCCGAATGAGCCAAGGCCGGGGGCGCTGCCCCCGGACCCCCGGAGTATTTGGGTCAAGATGAAATGCAAACGGCCGCTCTTTCGGGCGGCCGTTTTGGTTTTGGGGAGGTTAAGGGGCGCGTGGCCCCTTTGCCTTAGCTGCGGCTTTGACGCTTACGCTCGTTGGAATCGAGGAAGCGCTTGCGGATCCGCACGATCTTCGGCGTCACTTCGACCAACTCGTCGTCTTGGATATAAGCGATCGACTCTTCAAGGCTCATCCGCACCGGGGTGGTGAGGCGGACGGCTTCGTCGGTGCCGGAGGCGCGGACGTTGGTCAGTTTCTTGCCCTTGAGCGGGTTCACTTCAAGGTCATTGTCACGGCTGTGCTCGCCAATGATCATGCCCTCATAGACCGCTTCTTGCGCGCCGATGAAAAGCTTACCGCGCTCTTCGAGGTTCCAAAGCGCATAGGCCACCGAGACGCCGTTCTCCATCGAGATCAGCACGCCTTGGCGACGGCCTTGGATCGGGCCCTTATGCGGGGTCCAGCCGTGGAAAATGCGGTTCATCACGCCCGAGCCGCGGGTGTCGGTCAGGAATTGGCCGTGATAGCCGATCAGACCGCGCGAAGGCACATGGGCGATGATCCGGGTCTTGCCAGCACCAGCTGGTTTCATCTCGACCAGATCGCCCTTGCGCTCACCGGTCAGCTTTTCGATGACCGCGCCGGAATATTCGTCATCCACGTCGATGACGACTTCTTCCACCGGCTCCATGCGCTGGCCATCTTCGTCTTTGAAGATCACGCGCGGACGCGAGATCGAAAGCTCAAAGCCCTCGCGGCGCATGTTTTCGATCAAGACGCCCATTTGCAATTCGCCGCGGCCCGAGACTTCGAAAGCCTCACCACCGGGAGTGTCGGCGATCTTGATCGCGACGTTTTGCTCGGCCTCTTTCATCAACCGCTCGCGGATGACGCGGCTTTGCACCTTGGACCCGTCCTTGCCGGCAAGGGGTGAGTCGTTGATGCCGAAGGTGACGGTGATGGTCGGCGGATCGATCGGCTGGGCCGGGATCGCAGTGTCGATCGACAGATCGCAAAGCGTGTCGGCCACGGTGGCTTTGGTCATGCCGGCGAGGGTGACGATGTCGCCAGCAACAGCCTCATCGATCGGGGTTTGGGTGGTGCCACGGAAGGCGAGGATTTTCGAGACACGGAATTGCTCGATCCGCTCGCCGTCGCGGGTCAGGGCCTTCAACGAAGCGCCTGCGGTGATGCGGCCAGCCTCGACGCGACCGGTGAGCAGGCGGCCCAAGAACGGGTCGGCGCCAAGCGTGGTGGCCAGCATTTGGAAGGGCTCTTCCTGCCGCGCCATTTGCTTCGGCGCCGGAACATGTTTGACCACGAGATTGAAAAGCGCGGTCAGATCCTTGCGCGGACCATCCAGCGACTCGTCCGCCCAGCCGGAACGGCCCGAGGCATAAAGATGCGGGAAATCAAGTTGTTCGTCGCTGGCGCCAAGGTTGGCGAAGAGGTCGAAGACCTCGTTCAGCGCGCGCTCGGGCTCGGCATCGGCTTTGTCGACCTTGTTCAGCACCACGATCGGGCGCAGGCCCAGTGCCAGGGCTTTCGAGGTCACGAATTTGGTTTGCGGCATCGGGCCTTCGGCGGCGTCGACCAGCAGCACCACACCGTCCACCATCGACAGGATCCGCTCCACCTCGCCACCGAAGTCGGCGTGGCCGGGGGTGTCGACGATGTTGATCCGCATGCCCTCATATTCCACCGAGGTGGCCTTGGCGAGGATGGTGATGCCGCGCTCGCGTTCGATGTCATTGCTGTCCATCACGCGTTCGGTGGTCGCCTGACCTTCGCGGTAGGTGCCGGCTTGTTGCAGAAGCCCGTCAACCAGCGTCGTCTTGCCGTGGTCAACGTGCGCGATAATCGCAATATTGCGAAGGTCCATTAGAGTGTCCTGTTTGCTATGCGCCGCCCATACAGCAAGTTTTGCGGCTTGGCTAGTTCAGCTCACCACATACCAATCGCGGCGATGGTTCAGGGCCACGATAAAGTTCACAATCGCGGTGCCCAGCAGTGACCAAGCCACGATTTGCAGTGGGAAGAACCAAAAGGCAACGGCAAAGAGTGCCACATCATACCCCAGCTGGATCCAGCCGGCCTTCACGCCGAAGCGATCTTGCAAGACCAAAGCGACGATGGAGATGCCGCCCAGAGAGCTGGCGTGACGGAAGAGGCCCAAGAGGCCAACGCCCGAGCTGATGCCAAAGAGGATGGCCGCGATGGCCGGATGAATGCTGTCGATGTGCAGATAGGGTTTCAGTGCCTCGGTGACCAAGGCCACCAGCGCGACGGTGATGATGTTCTTGATCAAAAACACCCGACCGCGCGCCATATAGGCGAAGATGAAGAAGGGCAGGTTCAGCACCAAAAACACCAGCGAGAAGTTCCAGCTGGCAAGGTACGAGATCACCAAGGCCGTCCCCGCGGTGCCGCCGGTGACAAGCCCGGCCGAGCGCAAGATGAAGACGCCAAGCGCGGCCTGCACCGATCCGATCAGGATGCCTTGAAAGTCCTCAAAGAGGCTGTGGCGGCGGGGGGTGATTAGGTCAATACTCATGACCTAGTAATAACGCAAAACCGGGGCTCCGGTCGAGAGGGGAAAATACGGATTTCGGGCCGGGTCTTGGAAATCCGGGGCAGCGCTGAACAATCGCGCAGCCCCGCCCAAAACTTCAGCACCGAAAGGTTAGCCCGCCAGCGCGCGGTTTAGATATTCATCAACCTTTTCAAGATATCCCATCGTGGTCAGCCAGTTCTGATTGGGCCCGACCAGCAGCGCCAGATCCTTGGTCATATGGCCATCCTCGACCGTCTGCACGCAGACCTTCTCCAGCGTCAGAGCGAAATTCATCAGCGCCTCATTGCCATCCAGCTTGGCGCGATGCTTCAGCCCGCCGGTCCAAGCGTAGATCGAAGCGATGGAATTGGTCGAGGTTTGCTCGCCCCTTTGGTGCTGGCGATAGTGGCGGGTGACGGTGCCATGCGCGGCTTCGGCCTCGACCACTTGACCATCGGGGCTAAGGAGCACGCTGGTCATCAACCCCAATGAGCCAAAGCCCTGCGCCACGGTGTCAGACTGCACATCACCGTCGTAATTCTTACAGGCCCAGATATAGCCACCCGACCATTTCAGCGAAGAGGCGACCATATCGTCGATCAAGCGGTGCTCGTAATAGATGCCAAGTGCTTTGAATTTCTCGGCAAATTCGGCGTCATAGATCTGCTGGAACAGCTCTTTGAACCGGCCATCATAGGCTTTGAGGATGGTGTTCTTGGTCGAAAGGTAAACCGGCCAGCCCTTCATCAGCCCGTAATTGAACGAGGCGCGGGCGAAATCGATGATCGATTGGTCAAGGTTATACATCCCCATCGCCACCCCGGCGGCGGGGGCGTCGAAGACCTCGCGCTCGATCACCGTGCCATCCTCGCCCACGAATTTCATCGTCAGCTTGCCCTTGCCGGGAAAGTGAAAATCGGTGGCGCGGTATTGGTCGCCGTAAGCGTGGCGGCCGACGACGATCGGCTTGGTCCAGCCGGGTACCAGTCGAGGTACGTTGCGGCAAATGATTGGCTCGCGGAAGATCACGCCGCCAAGGATGTTGCGGATGGTGCCATTGGGGCTTTTCCACATCTCTTTGAGGCCAAATTCTTCGACCCGCGCCTCATCCGCGGTGATCGTGGCGCATTTGACGCCCACGCCCACCTCTTTGGTCTTTAGCGCCGCATCAATGGTGATCTGATCATTGGTGCGATCGCGCTCTTGGATCGAGAGGTCATAATAAAGCAGATCAATGTCCAGATAGGGCAGGATCAGCTTTTGCTTGATGAAATCCCAGATGATCCGCGTCATCTCGTCGCCGTCCATCTCGACGATGGGATGGGCCACTTTGATCTTGGTCATGGGCGTGCTTTCTCGCTGAGGGCTTTGGGGGGCGAGCCTAACGGAAAGCGGCGGGCGGGGCAAAGTGGAGCGCTACGTCCTTAGCGGCGCTTCGCTCAGCCGAACCAGGGCCGCACCTTGGTCTGCACCCAGTCCCAAAGCTTTGGCGCACCGCGGGCGACTTTGGTGCCGACGCGGGCCTCAAGCTGGTCATAGGTCACGCCATATTCCACCCAAGTGCCGCCGTCGCAGGCCAAGTTCTGCATCACCGGCTGCACCCGGTCGAGGCTTTTGGCAAAGATCGCGTCTTGGGTCTCGGCGGCTTCGAATTCATCCCAAATCGCGCGGAAGCTGTCGCGCAGATCGGGGGGCAGAAGGCCGAAGATCCGGTCCGCCGCGCGCCTCTCGGCTGCAATCGTATCGGCGCTGGCATGGGCGGCGCCACCCGACGAATGGATCGGCACATCGCCGGTGTCGATCTCGACCAAATCGTGCAAGATCAACATCTTGATCACCCGGTCGATCGAGACACCCTTGGGCGCTTGATCGGCGAGAACCATGGCATAAAGCGCCAGATGCCAAGAATGCTCGCCCGAGTTTTCCCGCCGCGAGCCATCACAAAGCGTGGTGGCGCGCAGCACCGATTTCAGCCGATCCGCCTCATTCAAAAAGGCAAATTGCGCGTCCAGCCGGTCGTTCATTTCAGGGCTGGTATTCAATGACCCGAGCTCAGATCCCGCGGCGCATCGGGGGCTTTGCTCCCATCACGCTTGGCCTTCAGTGCCTTGTCCAAGAAATCACGCCCCCGACGCTCGGCCAGACGGATCCGGATCGAGGTCATGAAGCTTTCTTGCAAGGTGGGCGAGGCGGCCAGGAGAACCCGGCCGACTTGCTCATAAAACCGATCATCGCCCAGCTCATCCTGGCTATCCAACACATCTCTGGCGAGATCGTCTGCAAGCTCTTGGATGAAAGACATCAGCGCGTGCCTTCGCCCATCCGGCGGCGCACATAGTCGCTGACGGTTTGGATCATCGGGTTCATATGGGTCTCTTCATCTTTGAAGAAGTGATCCGCACCTTCCACCTCGGTATGGGTGATGGTGATGCCCTTTTGCTCATGCAGCTTGCCCACGAGCGTGCGGGTGTCCTTCGGCGGTGCCACTTTGTCGGCGGTGCCGTTGATGATCAGACCCGACGAAGGGCAGGGCGCCAAGAAGCTGAAATCATAGATATTCGCCGGCGGTGCGACCGAGACAAAGCCGGTGATTTCCGGACGGCGCATCAACAGCTGCATGCCGATCCAAGCGCCAAAGGAGAAGCCCGCAACCCAGCAATGCTTGGCGTTTTGGTTCATCGATTGCAGGTAATCCAAGGCCGAGGCGGCATCCGAGAGCTCGCCAATGCCTTGGTCATATTCACCTTGGCTGCGGCCGACACCGCGGAAGTTGAACCGCAGCACCGTGAAGCCAAGGTTGTAGAAGGCGTAATGCAGGTTATAGACAACCTTGTTGTTCATCGTGCCGCCGTAAGCGGGGTGCGGGTGCAGCACGATGGCAATCGGCGCGTCGCGTTCTTTTTGCGGATGGTAGCGGCCTTCAAGACGGCCGTCAGGACCGGCAAAGATAACTTCGGGCATGGATCTCGCCTGTATGTTCAGTGGGGGACGGCGTTTCTTGACGGAACCGCCCGTCCAACTTAGAATGGTTCCAAACTCCGCGCGGAGCTGCGGGGGTCGGTGTTTGAGGTAATGGCCGGATTGTCCGGCGTCAATCGGTTTGCGCCTTTTGGGTGCGTACGGGGCAGGTAGGGATGAAGCTTTCCACGAAAGGGCGCTACGCCATGGTCGCTTTGGCCGACCTCGCCTTGGCCGAAGCCAAGCGAAAAGAGGGGGCGACGGATGAGCTGGTCTCATTGGCCGCGATCTCCAAACGCCAAGATATCTCGCTGCCCTATTTGGAGCAGCTTTTCGTCAAGCTGCGTCGCGCCGGGTTGGTCGAGGCCGTGCGTGGCCCGGGCGGCGGCTACCGTCTGGCGCGCTCGGCCGACAGCATTCGGGTCTCGGAAGTGATGGAGGCGGTCGAGGAGACCGTCGATGCGATGCATTCCGGGGCAGGGGCGACGGGCGGCGTCTCAGGGAGCCGCGCCCAGAGCCTGACCAACCGGCTTTGGGAAGGGCTTTCGGCCAATGTCTATGTCTTCCTGCATCAGGTGCGGCTTTCGGATGTGGTGAAGAACGATCTGACGCCATGCCCGGCGGTGCCTTCCTTGTTCCGCGTGGTGGACGAGGAGTGATCTGCGGGAACAACTTGCGAGCCGTGGGACTTCTGGCAGAGGCCGGGGGCTGTCTGCCCGCCGCATCTTTGACCAAGGCCGGGGGCTGTCAGCCCCCGGACCCCCGAGGATATTTAGAGACAGAAAATGAAGCGGCGTTGGGCAAGTTCCGGCGCGTGGGCGGCAAACAAGTGGTGAGTTTCGGTGGCTGAGCGGCTTTATCTCGATTGGAATGCGACGACACCGCTGCGGGCAGAGGCCAAAGCGGCGATGATCGCGGCGATGGAGCTGGTGGGCAATCCATCCTCGGTCCATGCCGAGGGCCGCGCGGCCAAAGGGCTGATGGAGCGTGCCCGCGCCGATATCGCGGCGGCTTTGGGTGCGGATGGGGCGGATGTTGTCTTCACCTCGGGTGCGACCGAGGGCGCTGCTTTGGCATTGGCTGGGCGCGGCTTTGCCTGCGCCGCCGTTGAGCATGATGCGGTGGCGGCTTGGTGTGACGCGAGTTTGCTGGTGACTGAGGCCGGTGCGGTGCAAGTGCTGGATCCGGCGCAATCGTGCCTGCAACTGGCCAATTCCGAGACCGGCGTTGTGCAAGATCTGCCGCAGGGCTTGGCGGTTTCCGATTTGACGCAAGGTTTTGGCAAGTTGCCGATCGCGTTTAATTGGTTGGGCTGCGATATGGGGCTGGTCTCGGCGCATAAGCTGGGCGGCCCCAAGGGCATTGGCGCGGTGGTTCTGCGCCAAGGACTTGATTTGCCAGCGCAACTGCGCGGTGGCGGGCAGGAGATGGGGCGGCGCGCGGGCACCGAGAACCTGATCGGCATTGCCGGTTTTGCCGCCGCTGCCAAGGCGGCCGCGCAAGATCTTGCCAATGGGGTGTGGGAAGAAGTGGCTGAAATTAGAAATATTCTAGATTCAGCATTGTCGGCAGCCGCGTCTCAGACTATTTCAGTCGGAAAAGGAGCCAGCCGGCTGCCCAATACGCTTTGTGTGATCGCTCCCGGTTGGCGCGGCGAGACGCAAGTGATGGCGATGGATCTGGCGGGTTTTGCGGTTTCTGCCGGTTCGGCCTGCTCCAGCGGCAAGGTCCGGGCTTCGAAAGTGTTGCGGGCGATGGGGTTCGATGAAGAGGCGGCGGCGCAAGCCATTCGCATCTCGATTGGCCCAGGCGTTCGAAAGGAAGACGTGCTGCGGTTCGCCGATCAATGGACCAAGGCCTATCAGCGCGCCCTATCACGGGCTGCGTGAGACGGAGGTGAAGTGATGACCGAAGTGATCGACGATATCCGCGAAGGCGTGGACCGTGAGACGATCGAGACCGTGCAGGCTATGGCCGGCAAGTATAAATACGGCTGGGAAACCGCGATCGAGATGGAATATGCGCCGAAAGGCCTGTCCGAAGACATCGTGCGGCTGATTTCCGAGAAGAACGAAGAGCCGGAGTGGATGCTGGAATGGCGTCTGGCGGCTTATCGGCGCTGGGTGCAGATGGAAGAACCGCGTTGGGCGATGCTCAACTATCCTGAGATCGATTATCAGGACCAGTATTACTACGCGCGCCCCAAAAGCATGGCGGAAAAGCCGAAGTCCTTGGATGAGGTCGATCCGAAGCTTTTGGCCACCTATGAAAAGCTTGGCATCCCCTTGAAAGAACAAGCGATCCTTGCCGGCGTCGAAGTGCCGGAAGGCGAGCGTCGCGTGGCGGTGGATGCGGTCTTTGACTCGGTTTCCGTTGGCACCACGTTCAAGGAAGAGCTGAAAAAGGCCGGCGTGATCTTCTGCCCGATCTCGGAAGCGATCCGCGACTACCCGGAACTGGTGAAGAAATATCTCGGTTCGGTCGTGCCGCAATCGGACAATTTCTTTGCCACGCTGAACTCGGCCGTCTTCTCGGATGGGTCCTTCGTCTACATCCCCGAGGGCGTGCGTTGCCCGATGGAGCTGTCGACCTATTTCCGCATCAATGCCGAAAACACCGGGCAGTTTGAGCGCACCCTGATCATCGCCGACAAGAAGTCCTATGTGAGCTACCTTGAAGGCTGCACCGCGCCCAAGCGCGATATCGCCCAGCTGCATGCTGCCGTGGTCGAGTTGGTGATCTTGGAAGATGCCGAGGTGAAATATTCCACCGTCCAGAACTGGTTCCCCGGCGACGAGGAAGGCAAGGGCGGCATCTACAACTTCGTCACCAAGCGCGCCGATTGCCGGGGCGACCGCGCCAAGGTGATGTGGACGCAAGTCGAGACCGGCTCGGCGATCACCTGGAAATACCCCAGCTGCATCCTGCGCGGCGACGACAGCCAAGGCGAGTTCTATTCGATCGCCATCGCCAACAACCTGCAACAGGCCGACACCGGCACCAAGATGATCCATTTGGGCAAGCGCACCAAATCGCGCATCGTCTCGAAGGGCATCTCGGCGGGCAAGGCGCAAAACACCTACCGGGGGCTGGTGTCGATGCACCCCAAGGCCAAGGAAAGCCGCAACTACACCCAATGCGACAGCTTGCTGATCGGCGATCAATGTGGCGCGCATACCGTGCCTTACATTGAGGTCCGCAACAACTCGAGCCGGGTTGAGCATGAGGCCACCACCTCCAAGGTGGATGACGACCAACTCTTCTACTGCCGCTCGCGCGGGATGGATGAAGAAGAGGCCGTGGCTTTGGTGGTGAACGGCTTCTGCAAGGAAGTGCTGCAAGCGCTGCCGATGGAATTTGCTATGGAGGCGCAAAGCCTTGTGGCGATTTCCTTGGAAGGCTCGGTCGGCTGATAAAGGCCTGAACGGCGCAACCCGGCCCGCATTTGCGGCCGCCCAGTTAAGATGGAGAGAGACATGATCGTGACGACCACTCCCACCGTCGAAGGGCGGCCTGCGCGGGATTATCTGGGCATTGTGACCGGCGAGGCGATCTTGGGCGCGAATATCTTCAAAGATCTTTTCGCCGGGATCCGCGACATCGTCGGGGGCCGCTCGGCCGCTTATGAAAAAGAGCTGGGCCGCGCCCGCAAAACCGCTTTGGCCGAGATGGAGGCCGAGGCGCAAAAGCTGGGGGCCGATGCCGTGGTGGGCGTCGACCTCGATTTCGAAGTGATCAACAATATGCTGATGGTTTCGGCCAGCGGCACGGCGGTGCGTCTTGGCTAAGAGCTTGGCCCTCCTTTTTTCCTTGCATCTCCCGGGGCTTATGCCCACGGGTGGCAAGGCTATTGGGGGCAGGGCATGTTGATCGCGCGTCCCGAATGCACCATGCCCGAAGCGGAAGCCGCAGCCTTGGCCGAGGCCTACCGTCGCGCCGATACCGTGCTTGAATATGGCTCGGGCGGCTCGACCGTGGTCGCTGCGGAAGCCGGGGCCGAGGTTTGGGCCGTGGAATCTGACGCTGCTTGGGCGCAGATGATGCAAGGCTGGTTCGCCCAGAACCCTGCCAAGGGCCGCGCGCATATCCATCACGCCGATATCGGACCGACCAAGGAATGGGGCCATCCGCGCGATGAGAGCCAGATCCGCAAATGGCCCGATTACGCGCTTAGCATTTGGGAAAGCGCGGGCTTCCGCCATCCTGATGTGATCTTGGTCGATGGCCGCTTCCGTCTGGCCTGCTTCATGACCGCGCTCTACCGCATCACCCGCCCGGTGGTGCTCTTCTTCGACGACTACGCCCCACGCCCTGCCTATCACAAGGCCGAGGCGCTGCTGGCACCCTCTCATCTGATCGGCCGTATGGCGCGGTTCGATCTTACGCCCGTTAAACTTACCCCTGACCGGATGCGCGCTTATGTGAAAGCGCTCTTGCAACCGGTGTGAAAGACCGAGGAAATCATGCTGGAAATCAACAACCTGCACGTCAAGCTTGAGGAAGAAGACAAGGTCATCCTCCGCGGTGTTGACCTCAAGATCAAAGCCGGTGAAGTGCATGCGATCATGGGCCCGAACGGTTCGGGCAAATCGACCCTGTCTTATGTGCTCTCGGGCCGTGACGGTTATGAAGTGACCGATGGTTCGGCCACTCTGGACGGCGAAGAGCTGTTGGAGATGGAGCCGGAAGAGCGCGCTGCCGCTGGCCTGTTCCTCGCCTTCCAATACCCGGTGGAAATCCCCGGCGTTGGCAATATGACCTTCCTGCGCACCGCAGTGAACGCACAGCGCAAAGCGCGCGGCGAGGAAGAGCTTTCCGCTGGCGACTTCCTGAAAGTCGTGCGCGAAAAGGCCAAAACCCTGAAGATCGACGCCGAGATGCTGAAGCGTCCCGTCAACGTTGGTTTCTCGGGCGGTGAGAAAAAGCGCAACGAAATCCTGCAAATGGCCATGCTTGAGCCGAAGATGTGCGTGCTGGACGAGACCGACTCCGGCCTTGACGTCGATGCGATGAAACTTGTGGCCGAAGGCGTGAACGCTTTGCGCGATGCGGGCCGCAGCTTCCTCGTGATCACCCACTACCAGCGCCTTCTGGACCACATCAAACCGGACGTCGTCCACATCATGTCGGCCGGTCGCATCATCAAAACCGGCGGCCCGGAGCTGGCGCTTGAGGTCGAGAACAACGGCTACGCCGACATTCTGGCCGAGGTGAAGTGATGTCTGTTGCACAGGTGAAACAAGACGCGCTGGCGGCGCGGATTGCCGATCTGTCCTTTGCCGAGAAGGGCTGGTTGGCCGCCCCGCGCCGTGCCGCATTGGACCGTCTTTCGGCGGTTGGCCTGCCGGGCAAGCGTGATGAATACTGGCGCTACACCGATCCGGCGGCGCTGAACGCGCCAGCAGCGGCGCCGGCTGCTTTGTTCGATCCCGGTGATGAGCCGCAGGTCTTCGACCAGATCGACCGGGTGAAGCTGGTCTTCGTCGATGGCGTTTTTGACGCCGCCGCCTCGGACGATCCGCGCCTTTCCGGGGTTGAGATCGAGCGCCTGACCGAGGTCGCCACCCGCGACAGCCACTGGGCCTCGGGGCTTTATGGCGCGCTGGAGGCCCGCGGCCAAAACCCGGTCTCGCGCCCGCAAGCCATTCTGAACACGGCCTTTGCGACCGATGGCGTGCTGATCCGGGTCACCGGGCAGGCGAAAAAACCGGTCTCGCTGATCTATAAGCAGGGCAGCACCACCTCGGACGTGATCTTGCACCACTGCATCCAGTTGGAAGCCGGGGCCGAGCTCACGCTTTTGGAAAACGGCGCCGCCGCCGCACGGCTCAACACCGTGATGGAGGTCGAGGTCGATGACGGCGCGCGCTTCCACCACATCCGTGGCCAAGGCCGCGCGCATGAGCGCCAAGCCGTGACGCATATCTTTGCGCGTCTGGGCAAGGAATCGAGCTTCAAATCCTTCACCCTCAGCGCCAATGGTCGTCTGACGCGCAACGAATGCGTGATCGAGATGACCGGCGAAAACGCGGTGGCCCATGTCGCCGGCGCGGCGGTGGGCGATGGCGATTTCCACCATGACGACACCGTCTTCCTCACCCATGGCGCCCCCGGCTGCGAAAGCCGTCAGGTGTTCAAGAAAGTGCTGAAGAACGGCGCCACCGGCGTCTTCCAAGGCAAGATCTTGGTGAAACAAGTCGCGCAGAAGACCGACGGCTATCAGATCTCGCAATCGCTTCTGTTGGACGATGACAGCCAGTTCCTCGCCAAGCCCGAGCTGGAAATCTACGCCGATGACGTGAAATGCAGCCACGGCTCGACCTCGGGCGCCATTGACGAGACCGCGCTCTTCTATCTGCAATCGCGTGGCGTGCCGAAGTCGATTGCACAAAGCTTGCTGGTTTTGGCCTTCTTGGCAGAAGCGATCTCCGAGATCGAAGATGCTGAAATCGCTGAAGATATCCGGACCCGGCTGGAAAGCTGGCTGGAACGGCACGAGCGCTGATATGGCGGTGACCACCGACCTGCTAGCGGCCTGGAGGTCACCGGGCCGCTCGATCCGCCGACATCTGAACCGGGGCATCTCGGAGCCATTTGCGTTTTCCTTGCTGATGGTCTTCGTGCTCCTCGCTTTGGTCGGGCATTGGCCGGTGGCCGCACGCGAGGCGTTTTTGGCGGAAGAGCCCTCGGCTATGCCGCGGATGCTGGCCTTCGCCTTGGCGCTTTTGGCCACGATCCCGCTGTTTTACGGCTTGGCAGCTGTGGCGCGGCTTGTGGCGCGCGCATTGGGCGGGCAGGGCACATGGTATGGCGCGCGGCTTTCGCTTTTCTGGGCGTTGGCTGTCACCGGCCCATTGATGCTCCTCTTAGGGCTGGTTGAGGCGATGATCGGTCCCGGCGCGCAGCTCAACGCAACAAGAGGCGTGGTCGGACTTGCCTTTCTGGGCTTCTGGATTTTGATGATGCGCGAAGAAAGCCGCGGGTGAACATGGGTCTGACCGATCTTATTGCCTATGCCAAAGAGACGTTGCGAAACCCTCGCGAGGGGCTGCGCGCGATTTTGGACATGGGCCTCACGCGCCGCGCTCAGCTTTTGATGCTGTCGCTGGTTGCCGTAGTCTCGGCAATTTTTACGCATATTTCCCTGAGCTTAATGCCCGTACCTGACAATCCGGTTCTGGCTTTGCTGCTGGTCTCGCCGGTGCAGACCGCGATGATCCAGATGGTGGGCATGGTGGTGACGGCGGCGCTGGTACAGATGATTGGCCGGATGATGGGCGGGCGCGGCAGCTTTGATGAGGCGCTGATCGCCGTCATCTGGCTGCAAGTCTTTATGCTGGCGCTTCAGTTGGCCGAGTTGATCGGCGCGGCAACGGGTGTCACCTTAATCAGCCTGATCGCCGCATTGGCAAGTTTGGTGATTTTTCCGTGGCTTTTCACGATGTTCGTGACCGAAGTTCACAGATTCATCCGGCCGGTGAAGGTGTTCTTTGGCATCATCTTCAGCGCCACGCTTTTGATCTTCGTGCTGAGCTTCGTGCTTGTCGCGATCTTGGGACCGGAGAGCTTTGCACATGTATGATCTCGACAAGATCCGCGCCGATTTCCCAATCCTGTCGCGGCAGGTCAATGGCAAGCCGTTGGTCTATCTCGACAACGGCGCCTCGGCGCAAAAGCCGCGCGCGGTGATTGATGCGGTAACGCAGGCCTATTCGATGGAATATGCCAATGTTCACCGTGGCTTACACTACCTTTCTAATCTTGCGACCGAGAAGTATGAGGCCGTTCGCGGCATCATCCAGCGCTTTTTGAACGCGGCTTCGGAAGAAGAAATCGTCTTTGCTTCCGGCACGACCGAGGCGATCAACCTGGTCTCCTACGCTTGGGCCGCGCCGCACTTGCAGCCCGGCGATGAGATCGTGCTGTCCATTATGGAACATCACGCCAATATTGTGCCGTGGCATTTCCTGCGCGAACGCCAAGGCGTGGTGCTCAAATGGGTCGAATGCGATGCCAATGGCGATCTTGACCCGCAAGCGGTGATCGATGCGATAGGGCCGCGCACCAAACTGGTCGCCATCACGCAAATGTCCAACGTTTTGGGCACGGTGGTGGATGTGAAAACCATCTGCCAAGCGGCGCGGCAAAAGGGCGTGCCGGTGCTGGTCGATGGCTCGCAAGGGGCCGTGCATATGCCGGTCGACGTGCAAGATATCGGCTGCGATTTCTATGCGATCACCGGACATAAGCTATATGGTCCAAGCGGTTCTGGGGCGATCTTCATCCATCGCGATAGGATGGCCGAGATGCGGCCCTTCCTTGGTGGCGGGGATATGATCCGCGAGGTCTCGCGTGAGGCGGTCAGCTACGCCGATCCTCCGATGAAATTTGAAGCGGGTACGCCCAGCATCGTGGCGCAGATCGGTCTTGGGGTTGCTTTGAGCTATCTGATGGATCTTGGCATGGACAAGGTCGCCGCGCATGAGCGGGCTTTGCGCGACTATGCACGCGCGCAGCTTGATGGGCTTAACTGGCTGAACGTGCAGGGGAATTCGGCGACCAAAGGTGGGATTTTCTCCTTCACCTTGCAAGGTGCGGCCCATGCGCATGATGTCTCGACCGTGCTTGATAAACGGGGAATCGCGGTGCGGGCGGGCACGCATTGCGCCATGCCGCTCTTGACGCATCTTGGCGTCGGCGCGACCTGCCGGGCCTCCTTCGCGCTTTACAACACCAAGGACGAGGTCGATGCGCTGGTCTCAGCGCTGGAGCTCTGCCACGATCTTTTCTCGTGATTTCAACCCAATACCCTTGCCGCGCCTTTGGCCGCGGCAAGGGTAGGGCGACTGCAATCTTGTTGCCAAAACCGACAGTTAGCGATTGCAGCGCCCGGCCCAAGCCGCTATAGACGCGCTCAGGCACCCATAGCTCAGCTGGATAGAGTGCTGCCCTCCGAAGGCAGAGGTCTCAGGTTCGAATCCTGATGGGTGCGCCATTTCCCCCTTAGAATGCGCTTTCTAGCATAATCTGGATCGTATGATCCCGCTGGCGGCTGTCGCGCCAGCCAATGGCGCAGTCGCCGGTGGCGTCGATGTCGTGGCGTCTGTCACAGCCCATCAAACCGTAGCCGTGCAGGCCGTTGATATAAAACTGAGGGCTGGGCTTAAAACTGCGGTAGGTGGCCACCGACCAAGCTTTGCCGCTGGTCTGGTCTGGCTGCCATTCGTGCCAAACTGCCTCTTATCGCATCCGTAGCCGAAACCGATGCTGCCTACGAAATGCGAGGAAAAGTGATGCTCCATGCCGCCCGAGACGCCGACACGCGTGCTCTCAAGATCGACGCTGCGAATCTACCATGTATCAGGATATCGCATAATCAGTATTATGTAACTAATGCATGGTGCCGCATAGGGGTTTGGTTAAGCTTTTGCACTTAATGCGAAGGAATAAGGCCTTACCGGAGAAAACGCACCGCGCTGTCTGCTGTGAGCGTAACGCATAGCCTGCCATGTAACAGCTATCTGCCCCAAAATCCCGCGATGTATAACGAGAGATCCCCGTGACTTCTCTGCCACGCGTTGATGCTGCCCGACGACCGTTTGGGGTTGAACGGCACGTTCCTGCCGCGCATTGCAAAGCGGTTGCGCTGCTCGCAGATCTTGTGGGTGTGGACAGTTCCGTCCACAGATGTCGGTCTTTACTGCTGCGGGCCGTTTACACCTTGGGGTGATCGTGAGCGCCGCGCCTTAGGCGCATGTAAGATGACAAGCACCGTCATGGAGCGCTTTGACCTTGCACAACTCTCGACAGCCTGCCGTCGCCTTCGTATGAGAGTCAGGATTTGTCGATTTACGTTAAGCAAGGCCCAACCAGGCCGGTTTTGATGACTATAGGTTAAGGAGTGCTTGGCATGAACGGATCGTCCGTGCTGCCCTTGCTGTCGCAGATTGCCGAGGCCCAGAGCATCGATGGGGTTTGGCGTCTGACGCGCGAATATTTCGCCTCGATTGGCCTTTCGCATGTTAATTACGGCTTCACGCGCTTCAAGCATCAGACAACGATCGGCGATCCTGACGATGCGCTTTTTCTGACCACCGGCGATGATGCCTATGCGCAGCGTTATTATCGCGGCGGATTTTACGCGAAATCACCGCTTTTTCGCTGGGCGCAGCGCAATTCGGGCGCCTGCACTTGGAAATGGGCCACCGATGCTTTCGCCGCTGGAAAACTCTGCGCCGAAGAGGCCGAGGTGATGCGCTTCAATGCCTCAATCGGGGTGATCGCCGGCCTCTCCTTCAGCTTTCCCGAAACCTCAGCCCGCGCCAAGGGCGTGATGGGATTGACGGCAGATTTTGGGATCACGGTTGAGCAGATCGAAGATCTGTGGCGCGAAAAGCGACATGAAATCATGGCCGTAGCCCATATGGCGCATCTCAAGATCATCCAGCTCCCCCGGCTCAGCCGCGCGCGGGCCTTGTCGCCTCGGCAGCGCGAGGCGCTGGAATGGGTGGCTGATGGCAAGACGACGCAGGATGTGGCGCTTTTGATGGGCGTCTCGCCGGCAATGGTGGAAAAACACCTGCGTTTGGCGCGTGAGGCTCTGGCGGTTGAGACCACCGCACAGGCCGTCGCCAAGGCGGCTTTGCTCAATATGATTTTCCAAGAGCCGACCGTGCCGCAGGCGCAAGCGGCGCGATAGCTACAACTTACTTTAAGCATTGGTAAAGGTAGGGAATCCCCAACTGGATTGACCCAAGGGAAAGGCGCTAGTCTGATCTTGTTCCGTGAGCGAAGGCATTAGCCTGGAACAGTGGGTGCTGGGGCCGCAATTACGACCCTATCTGTGCCTGCAATCTGTCTTTCCCCCGTGGTCCTCATCCCCGAAGTAAGCGGGGGAAAGACAATTTTTGTAATATAATCATATTTCTATAGCTTAAGGCTAATCTATTACGTGAAGCGCAAGGCCCAAAGCCTTGCGCTATTTTCTTATGTCGATCAGGGCGCCTAAGACCCAGCAATGCGCATAAGAAAAGGCCGGCGCAGTTCCCTGCCCCGGCCCTTGTCTATCGATCGGACCGCACAACTTGGCGCGGTCTGAAAGCCATCTTAGCCTTGCGCGATTTTCGCGACTTCGGCTGCGAAGTCTTCTTCTTTCTTCTCAACGCCTTCGCCAACCATCACGCGGGCATAGCCGGTGATCTCGACGCCAGCTTCTTTCGCTGCGGCTTCGACGGTCAGGTCGGGGTTGATGACGAAGGGCTGACCCATCAGGGTGTTCTCCGCCAGGTACTTCTTCATCCGGCCCGGGATGATGTTCTGGTGGATCACGTTCTCGGGCTTCGGCTTGGCCGAGGAAGCGTTTTCTTCCAAAGCTTTAGCGGTTTGCACGGCCAGCTCACGCTCAACCAAAGCCGCATCCATCGTGGCTTCCGACAGCGACAGCGGGTTGGTTGCAGCGATGTGCATCGCGAATTGCTTGCCAATCGCTTGGGCTTTGTCAGCCGGGCCTTTCAGCGCAACGAGCACGCCGATTTTGCCCATGCCGTCAGCGGCAGCGTTGTGGACGTAAGAGACCACATTCTCACCGGTCAGCACATGCATGCGACGGAAGGTCATGTTCTCGCCGATCCGAGCGATCGCGTTTTGGATCACGGTCTCAACCGGCTCGCCGTTCAGCGCAGCGGCTTTCACCACTTCCAGCGAGTCGCCAGCGGTCAGAGCGACATTGGCAACATCACGCACAAGCGCTTGGAAGTCAGCGTTCTTCGCAACGAAGTCGGTTTCCGAGTTGATCTCAACGGCAACGCCGCGGCCATCCGAAACGGCGACGCCAACCAGGCCCTCGGCCGCAACGCGGTCGGCCTTTTTGGCGGCTTTTGCGAGGCCCTTGGTGCGCAGCCAGTCGATTGCTGCATCCATGTTGCCGTCGTTTTCGGTCAATGCCTTCTTGGCATCCATCATGCCTGCGCCGGTGGTCTCGCGCAGTTCTTTCACCATTGCTGCGGTGACTGTGGTCATTTCAATGCTCCTGAATCTCGTGCGCCGGCGGGCTAACCCCGCCGGGCATCGGTTCCGTCACAGAACCCCTGATCGGGATCCTTGGGCCCTGCCCCGCAGCCCTATGGGCAAAGGCAGAACCCTCAGTAAGCTTAAGGCCTAAAGATCAGGCCTCGGTGACAGCTTCTTCCACGGCTTCTTCAACCGGAGCAGCTTCCAAAGCGCCCAAGTCAACGCCAGCAGCGCCCAGCTGTGCCGACATGCCGTCCAGAGCCGCGCGGGCCACCAGGTCGCAATAGAGCGAGATGGCGCGGGCCGCGTCGTCGTTGCCCGGAATGACATGGGTCACGCCTTTGGGGTTGCAGTTGGTGTCAACCACAGCCACGACCGGGATGCCCAGCTTTTGTGCTTCGAGGATGGCGAGGTCTTCCTTACCAACGTCGATGATGAACAGCAGGTCCGGAACGCCGCCCATCTCACGGATACCGCCCAGCGAAGCTTGCAGCTTAGCTTGGTCACGTTCCATGCCCAGACGCTCTTTCTTGGTCAGGCCTTCAGCGCCCGAAGCCAGCGTCTCGTCGATCTGCTTCAAGCGCTGGATCGATTGCGAGATGGTTTTCCAGTTGGTGAGCGTGCCGCCCAGCCAACGGTGGTTCATGTAGTACTGAGCGCATTTTTCAGCGGCTTCAGCGATCGGCTTCTGCGCCTGACGCTTGGTGCCAACGAAAAGAACGCGGCCGCCTTTTGCAACGGTGTCACGGACGGTTTTCAGAGCTTGGTCCAGCAGCGGAACAGTCTGGGTCAGGTCGAGAATATGGATGCCATTGCGGTCACCATAGATGTACTGACCCATGCGGGGGTTCCAACGGGCGGTTTGGTGACCATAGTGAACGCCAGCTTCCAAAAGCTGACGCATCGAGAAATCGGGGAGCGCCATTGCGATATCCTTTTCCGGTTTAACCTGAGCGGATGTTCTTACGACTTGCGCCGCAACCGGTGGACTGACGAGGATTTCTCCCCCGACAAGCCCGCATCCGCCTGTGAAGTGTCGCGCATATAGACCCAAGACCCGGCAATGGCAAGCATGGATGCCATATCTCTTGCGACCAATCGCGTATGAGTATTTGGATCAAGATGAAAACCTCGTCCAGTCGCTCAGTGATACGATACTGGCTCTTCCCTTACGTCCTTTCATCTTGATCTAAATACTCACTTGCCCCCTGCGGCTTGCGCCGGGCGCGGGCTTGGGCGATGAAAGCCTATGACACCAGATATCCTTTGCATCGGCTCGGTCCTTTGGGACGTGATTGGACGCTCGCCTGCGGTGATGCGGGTGGGCTCGGACGTGCCCGGACGCATCACGCGACTGCCGGGGGGCGTGGCGATGAACATCGCTATGACCTTGGCGCGCTTTGGCCTGCGCCCCTCAGTCTTGACCGCGATCGGCCGCGACGCCGAGGGGGATGAGCTGGTGGCGGCTTGCGGGCGGCTGGGGGTGGCGACGGATTATGCCTATCGCTCTGAGGATTTGCCCACCGATGTCTATATGGGCATCGAGGGCGCCAATGGCCTGATTGCCGCCATCGCCGATGCCCATTCGCTTGAGGCTGCGGGGGATAAGATCCTGCGCCCATTGGAAGATGGCCGCCTTGGCAGCGCCGAGGCCCCTTGGCTTGGCCCCATCGCGCTGGATGGCAATCTGACCGAGGCGCTTCTGTCGGACATCGCCGCCTCACCGCTCTTTGCCGCTGCCGATCTGCGTGTCGCGCCCGCCAGCCCCGGCAAGGCCGAGCGTCTACGCCCGCTGCTCGCCCATCCCCGTGCCACGCTTTATGTGAACCTTGAGGAGGCCAATCTCCTCACCAAACAGCCCGCCGCTACGGCTGCCGAAGCCGCCGAGGCTTTGCTTGCCCGTGGCGCCGCCCGCGTGCTCGTCACCGATGGCGGCCGCTCTGCCGCCGAAGGCCGCGCCGGGCAAGGAGTCATCGCCGATGTGCCGCCGCAGGTTTTGGTGACCCGCGTCACCGGCGCAGGTGACACCTTCATGGCCGCACATCTTGTGGCCGAACGCAGCGGCGCCGCCCGCGCCACCGCCTTGCGCACCGCTTTGCAAGCCGCCGCTTCTTATGTTTCAGGAGATCCCGGATCGTGACGATTGCTCTGACTTACTCCGCCGAAGTTGAAGCCGCCCGCGCCAATGGCGCGCCGATCGTGGCTTTGGAATCCACCATCATCACCCACGGCATGCCCTATCCGCAAAATGTGGCGACCGCCGCAAGGGTCGAGGCGGAGATCCGCGCCGCCGGCGCCGTGCCTGCCACCATCGCCGTCATGGGGGGCAATCTGCACATCGGTCTGTCCGAGGCTGAGCTGCAAAGCCTTGGCCAAGCGCAAAATGTGGCCAAGCTTTCCCGCGCCGATCTGGCCGCTTGCGTCGCCACCGGCGGCACCGGCGCCACCACGGTCGCCGCAACGATGATCTGCGCCCGCCTCGCCGGGATCGAGGTCTTTGCCACCGGCGGCATCGGCGGCGTGCATCGCGGGGCTGAGCTGAGCTTTGACATCTCCGCCGATCTGGCCGAGCTGGCCCAGACCGCCGTCACCGTGGTGGCCGCTGGGGCAAAAGCCATCCTCGATCTGCCGAAAACCTTGGAATATCTTGAAACCCAAGGCGTGCCGGTCATTGCTTACGGTCAAGATGACTTCCCGGCCTTCTGGTCGCGCTCTTCGGGCCTCAAGGCACCTTTGCGCATGGACAGCGCCGCTCAGATCGCCGCCGCCCACCGCATGCGCGCCGCTTTCGGCCTGCCCGGCGGCCAGCTTGTCGCCAACCCGATCCCGCACGCCGCCGAGATCCCGCGCGCTGAGATCATGCCGGTGGTCGAGCAAGCTCTGGCTGAGGCCGAAGCCCAAGGCATCGCCGCCAAAGCTGTCACGCCTTTCCTCCTCCAACGGATCTTTGAGCTGACCGAGGGCCGCTCACTGCATTCCAATATCGAGCTTGTCTTGAACAACGCCCGGCTTGGCGCGGCGATCGCGGCAGAATTGGCCAAACAGCGCTGAAATTAAGCCTTTGATTTCCCAGAGCGTCCTTGCACAGTGCAGGGGCGGCTCCCTAAATTGGGGGCAAATAGGGTATTGCGAATGTCTGAACTGCCTCCGACCCGGCGCGGCTTTCTGGCCAGCCTGCGCGCCAGCTTTCTGACCGGCCTTGTCGTCGTTCTGCCGATCGGCCTGACGATCTATTTCGTCTGGGCGGTGATCGGCTGGATCGACGGCTGGATCTTGCCGCTGATCCCACCATGGTATCGCCCCGATGCTTTGATGCGCGATTGGTTCGGGCCGGAATATGAATTTCCGGTGCGCGGCGTTGGCGTCTTGGTCTTCCTTGTCTTCACCATCCTTGTCGGCTGGATGGCCAAGGGTCTGATCGGCCGCTCGATCATCCGCCAAGGCGAGATGATGGTTGACCGCATGCCAGTGGTCCGCTCGATCTACGGCGGCATCAAGCAAATCGCCGAGACGTTCTTTAACAAAAAAGAGCAAAGCTTCGACAAGGTGGTGCTGGTCGAGTTTCCCCGCGCTGGCTCATGGGCGCTTGGCTTTGTCTCAACCCGGCCCAAGGGCGAGCTTGCTGACAAGCTGGCTTTGATGAGCCCCGAGATGTCGGCGGTCTTCGTTGGCCTCACGCCCTTCACCTCGGGTATGCTTCTCTTCGTGCCGACCAAGGATCTGGTCGAGCTGGATATGGGTGTCGATGATGCGGCCAAGCTCATCGTCTCGGGCGGGCTGGTCTATCCTTTGCCGAAAGAGCTGCGCTAAGACGCTTAGGTCAGCATCCCGCGCAGATCGACCGGCGGGGTGGCAGCGATGCCGCCCTTGGCGCGGGTCAGGAAATCCGCCCCGCGCGCCCTGCCCGCCTGATACATCTTCTCGATCAGCTCTCCGGTCGGCTGCAGCTTCGATGACCCGCTCAACTCATTCATCAAAGCATCATCAGCGATCAGATGGATGCGCACATCCTTCATCTGACCCTCCTCAATGCGGCCCTGCTCGATCAGGCGGTGCACGAAAGCAATCGCGCGCAGCTCGCCCATCAAAGGCGCATTGAAGCCGATCTCATTGACCCGGTTCTGAATATCCAGCGGCGTCTCGGGCAAAACCTCACGCCGCAACGGGTTCACCTGCACCACCACGATGTCATCGGGCAGTTCGGCATGAAACAGCGGCCAGAGCGAGGGGTTGCCCGAAAAGCCGCCGTCCCAATAGGCCTCGCCCTCGATCTCGACCGCGCGAAAGGCGGTGGGCAAGCAGGCCGAGGCCATCACCGCCAAGGGCGTCACCTCTGTGCCGCGAAAGAGCCGCACCTTGCCGCTGCGCACATTGGTGGCGCCAATGTAAAGCCGCGGGCCCTGCGCTGCCGCCACCGCGTCGAAATCGATCAGATTAATGACCGGCTCCAAAGGGTTGGCCGTATCCACCCCGGCGCTATAGGGCGACCAAAGCTGGGTCATCAAACCGGCGGGGTTAAAGGGCAAAAGGCTTTCCGCCGCTTGCTGCCAGAACCTATAGCCCGGCACGAAGGGCTGCACCCATGGCATCGAGCGGAAGTCGCCGATCGCCGCCACCGCCTCCCAAACCTGCCGCAAGACCCGCCGTGCCTCATCCGCACCGCCCTGCACCATACCCGCCTTCAGCGCCGCGCCATTCAGCGCCCCGGCCGAGGTGCCTGAGATCGCGGCGATCTCAAAGCGGTCTTCCTCTAGCAGCCGATCCAGCACGCCCCAAGTGAAGGCGCCATGCGCGCCGCCGCCTTGCAGCGCCAAACTGACCTTGTCGCGCTGAGCCCCGCTCAAAGCGCCGTCCAGCCGCCATCAAGTGAGATCGTCGTCCCGGTGACCTGCTCGGCATAAGCGCTGCACAGCCAAACCGTGGTGCCGCCGATCTGCTCGGTGGTGGCAAAGGTCTTGCTCGGCTGGCGCTCCAGCATCACCTCCCGGATCACCGTCTCGCGGTCCATCCCATGCACCTTCATCTGCTCGGGGATCTGCGCCTCGACCAAAGGTGTCAGCACATAGCCCGGACAGATCGCATTGCAGGTGATGCCTTGGCCTGCCGTCTCCAGCCCCACGGTCTTGGTCAGCCCGACCACACCATGTTTGGCCGCAACATAGGCGCCTTTATAAGGGCTTGCGGTCAATCCATGCGCCGAGGCGATATTGACGATCCGGCCCCAACCCTTCGCGCGCATCCCCGGCAAAGCCGCTGCCGTGGTGTGAAAGACCGAACTCAGATTGATCGCCAAGATCGCATCCCATTTGTCGGTCGGAAATGTATCAATCGCGCTCACGAATTGAATGCCCGCGTTATTCACCAAAATATCGCAGCCCCCGGCCTTTTCAATCAAAGCCCGGCATTCCGCCCCTTTCGACATATCAGCGGCAATATAGCGCACCGTCACGCCATGGCGGCGGCCCATCTCAGCCGCCAATGCATGATCTTCATCGCGGTCGGTGAAGCTGTTGATCACCACCTCGGCCCCGGCGCGGGCCAACTCTTCGGCCACCCCAAGTCCAATGCCCGAGTTCGACCCGGTGACGATGGCGCGTTTTCCGTTCAGCCTCATGCCGACCTCCATGCTGCGGTTGCGGCAAGATTATAGGTCAGCGCGCCGAAAGAAAGCCCATGCCGGCGGATTGGCGCCGAGCGCCCCCATTGGTGCCGCGCTTGTGACTGGCAGCCCCCGCGCGGCGCGTGGCAAAAAAAAAACGCTGGCGCAAGGCCAGCGTTAAGTCGTTGAGGCAGGTTTCATACAGGCAAGAAACCTATCGAGCAGTAGGCCCTTTATATCCTTCTCGATCGGGATGGCCAAGCTAAAAGTTTGAAAACCCATGACCTCGGGCGTAACTTGCCACAAAGGCCAGAACCCGAAGGGACCGTTTCCGAAATGCGATATCCAACTCCATCCGCCCTGCGCACTGCGATCCTTGGGGCGGCCCTGATTCTCGGCGGCCCTCTCAGCCTTGGTTTCGCCCATGCAGAGCCGCGTCATGGCATAGCTATGTATGGAGAACCGGCACTTCCCCCTGATTTTGTGTCCCTGCCACAGGTCAACCCCGATGCGCCGCAAGGCGGCAGCTTCCGCTGGGGAGAGGCTGGCAGCTTCGACAGCCTCAACCCGTTCATCACCAAAGGCCGCCCCGCTTCTGGCATCAACACTCTGGTGATCGAGACGCTGATGGGCCGCAATTATGACGAGCCCTTCTCGCTTTACGGCCTTCTGGCCGAATCGGTCGATACCGATGAGGCCCGCAGTTTCGTAGAATTTACCTTGCGTGAAGAGGCCCGATTCTCTGACGGCTCTGCGGTCACTGTCGAAGACGTGATGTGGTCGGTCGAGACCTTGGGCACCCAAGGCAACGCCCGCTACGCCGCCGCTTGGGGCAAGATCGCCTCGATGGAGCAAACCGGACCCCGTTCGGTCCGCTTCACCTTCAATGTCGAAGACCGCGAACTGCCGCTGATCATCGGCCTGCGCCCGATCCTGAAAAAGGCGCAATGGGACGGCAAGGACTTCACCCAATCCTCGCTTGACGCCCCGATCGGTTCCGGCCCTTACCTCGTCGACCGGATGGAGCCGGGCAGCTTCATTTCCTTCCGCAAAGATCCCAATTGGTGGGGCAAGGATCTGAATTTTAATCGTGGCCTCTGGAACTTAGACGAAATCCGTTATGATTATTTCACAAATGCCCAAGCCATATTCGAGGCGTTTAAGGCGGGCGAACTTTCCGCCTATAACGAAAGCAATGCCTCGCGCTGGGGCACCAATTACGACTTCCCGGCTGTGAAGTCGAAAGCCATCGTGAAAAGCGAAATCCCGCACCGCCGCCCCTCGGGGATTGAAGGTCTGGCCTTCAACACCCGCAAACCGCTCTTCGCCGATTGGCGGGTGCGCGAGGCGCTGATCCTGTCCTTCAACTTTGAATTCATCAACCAAACCCTGAATGCGGGCATCTTGCCGCGCATCTCCAGCTACTTTGGCAATTCGGCCTTGGGCATGGCCCCCGGCCAACCCGCCGAAGGCCGCGAGCTGGAGCTGCTGACCCCCTTCGCAGCCGATCTGCCGCTTGGCACGATCGAGGGCTATGCTTTGCCGGTCTCGGATGGCAGCGCGGGCAACCGGCGCAACATCCGCGCCGCTGCGGCGCTGTTGGAAGAGGCGGGCTGGAGCGTCGGCACGGACGGCGTGTTGCGCAACGCCACCGGTGAGGCCTTCAGCTTTGAGATCCTTCTGTCGAACGGCCAAGACGACCTCGCCGCCGCCACCGCGATCTGGACCGAGGCTTTGCGTCCCTTGGGCATCACCGCCCGCGTCACCATGGTCGATGATGCGCAATATAAAGAGCGCACCAACGCCTATAACTTTGATATGACGCATTATATTCGCGGCCTCACCCTCTCGCCTGGCAATGAGCAGATCCTTTACTGGGGCCGCGCAGGCGTTGACCAACCGGGCAGCCGCAACTGGCCCGGCATCAACTCCGAGGCTGTGGAAGCGCTGATCGCTGCCATGGTCTCGGCCAAGGACCGGGCAGAGTTCGAAGCCGCCACCCGCGCTTTGGACCGCGTGCTGACCGCAGGGCGCTATGTGATCCCAATCTGGTATTCCGATGTCGCTCGGCTCGCGCATAAATCAGATCTGCGCTACTCCAAGCAGATCCCCCTCTACGGACATTGGCTTGGCTTCATGCCCGACACTTGGTGGCAGGAAAACTAAGCCAAACCACAGCGCCTATGGGCGTGATTTTGAAGTGCTTTATCGCCGGTAATCGGCGATAAAGCTGCAGCGCCCCCAATCAGGGCCCAAGCATAAACGAAACGCTGTCAGATTAAGGAAGCTCTATGAAACGGATGATCCTTCTCGCCCTCGCCCTCAGCGCGCTGTCCGCTTGCAACACGGTTGCCGGCGTTGGCGAAGATGTCGCGGGCGGCGCCCGCACGGTTCAAGGCTGGGTCGGCTGATCCAAGGCCACTGGCTTGGGCAGGGGCGCACCCTGCCCTTCGCGCAAGCGCACCACCGTGACCGAGCAGGCCGCCTCGGCCACCACCTGCGCCGAGACAGACCCCAGATAGCGCCGCGCCGTTGATGAGCCGCGCGCGCCCATCACAATATGATCCGCCATGTTCTGCGTGGCAAAATCGATGATCGCCTGCGCCGGATTGCTGCCCTCCAGCACCGAAAAGGTCAGCCGCTCTTGCGGCAAAGCAATCTCATCGCCCCAAGCGCGCAGCTGCAAGAGCCTTTGCACATGCAGATGCTGGCCGTCCGCATCGGTCATTTGATCGATCCCCAGGCGCGCGGTCTTGATCACATTCACACAAGCGATCCGCGCATCGGGCGCATTGACCAGCATCCGCTTGATCTGACGGCGCAAAGTATTGGCCAGCTTCTCGCCCTCGGGCGTCAGATCCACCGCCACCACGATGATCGGCACCGAGGCGATTTGCGCGCCAATGAAATCTGCCGGACGGAAGCTTTGCATCTTGCGCAATGCGCGCCAGCGATCAAACACCCGCAGCCAGCCGTCGCGCTTCACCTTGCGCCCGCGCGCGGTGATCTGCACCTGCGCCGGATGCGCCAAATCAAAGCCCATCTGCGCCGCCGATTGGTACCGCCGCAGGGGATCCACCTCTAGTGCGTGCAGGATAACCTCTTGCAGCCATTCGGGTATCTCGGGCCGATGCAGGCGCGGCGGCACCGGATCACGCCAAAGGCGCTTGCGCACCCCGCGCAAGGTTTCAGGCGTGCCGAAGGGCTGCTTTCCGGTGCAAAGCCCGTATAACAGCACCCCCAAAGCAAAAAGATCAGACCGAGGATCATCCCGGCATCGCAGGTATTGCTCGGGCGCGATATAGGGATAAGTCCCCATCGGGATGCGAAACTCTTCGGCCAGAAGGTCGGGCAGCTGCGCATGCCGCGACAGGCCATAATCCACCAGCACCATCTCGCCACTGGCGCGTTGCAGGAAATTCTCCGGCTTCAGATCCAGATGGATCACCTTCTGGCGGTGCAAATCCGCCACCGCCTGCACCATCTTCGCAATGATCTCCACCGCCTCAGATATCGGCAGCGGCGCGCGCAAAAACGTCTCCAGAAACGATCCACCTTGGATCTTTTCGGTGACGATATAGGGCATCACATCAAAATCACCGAGGCCGATGACCTTCGGCACATGCGGCCCGGAAAGCCGCGGCATGATCATCTGCTCGACCTCGAAGCCCACGATGGTTGGCCCATCATCGCCGTCCAAAATCGTCGGCACCTTCATCACCATCGGCAGATCTTGGGCCAAACCGTCGCTGCGGCTCACCTCCCAGATCGTTGCAAAACCGCCCTTATGCAGCTGCGCGCCAAGGGTGAAGCCGTCGATCTGCAAGCCTTGATAGGGACGAATCATGCTATCTTCCCTCGCTCAACCGCTGCGCCAAGCTTTCTGGCAGCCCCGCTGCGCGGATTTTTTCAGCCGTTTTGGCAAAATCCGCCGGGCTGCGGCGGAAGGTCAGCTCATGGCTCTCGCTGTCAAAGAGCGCCCATCCCGCCTGCGCCACCCCATCGCGCGGCTGCCCGACCGAGCCGACCACCGCCAACCAACGCCGCGAGCGCAACAATGGGATCGCGAAGCCGGTGCGAAAACTTTGCGCCCGCGCCACCCCTTGCCGGTCGCAATGCACCAGCAAAGGCACATGCACATGGCCGCAAAAGATCACCTTGGCATCCGAGCTGCGAAACGATCCAATCGCCTTGGTGTCCGAGCTGACATAGCGCCATTCCTCTGGCGCATCAGCGCTGGCATGGCTGAAAAGCAACGCGCCCAGCCGCTCGGTATAGGGCAAACCGCCCAAATAGGCCTTCTGCGCGCCGTTCAGCCGGGTCTCGGTCCAATCCATCGCCTTGCGCGCGGTGCTCGACATCTCCTCCGCCGCGCCCGAGGCCGCGTTGTCATGGTTGCCGCGCAAAACCAAAGCGCCCGAGGCATGTAAGTCCATCGCGCGCTCAACGCACCATTCCGGGTCCGGCCCATAGCCGACGATATCGCCCAAGAGCACCAGCCGCTCCGCGCCATGCGCCGCAGCATCGCGCAGGACCGCCTCAAACCCCTCACGATTGCCGTGGATGTCGCTTAGGATCGCCAGCCGCATCCGCCCCTCCCGCTGCGCATGGCGCGACGATAAAAGCAGCTCGCCCTAAGGACAATGCGACAAATCAAGCGCTTGGGGCTTAAAGACCCGCGATCAAGCCAGCGGTCAGACCCTTGGTCAAACCAGCGAGGTCACCCAAAGCAAAGTCGCATCATCCTCGGAAAGGCTGATGACATTATGACCCATCGAGCCGTCATAATAGGCGCTGTCACCGCGTTTCAGGTCCACCGGCTCATAGAACTCGGTGTAAAGCCGGACAACGCCGGTCAAGACATACAAGAATTCCTCGCCGTCATGGCGCACCCAGCCGTCGAAATCGTCAAAGGATCGCGCCCGGATCACCGCGCGATAGGGCAACATCTGCTTCTTGCGCAGGCCCGTGGCCATCAGCTCATGCTCATAGGTCGCGGTGGCATTGGCCTGCCCTTCGCCCATTTTCGTCACCGCCATCCGGCCATTGACCTGCGGCCGCGAGGGCGGCGTGAAGAGCTGCGGCACCGAGATCGCCAAGCCCTGCGCCAGCTTTTTCAGCGCCTCATAGGTGGGCGACATCTGCCCGTTTTCAATCTTTGACAGCGTCGAGCGGGCCAGCCCTGCCTGCGCTGCGGCCTGCTCTAAGGTCCAGCCGCGCGATTTGCGCAGCTCGCGCACGCGGGCGGCAAGGTCCAGCTGCTCTGGTTGCGGCGTGCTGCCCTCTTCTCGGGCAATTCGGATCAGGCTTTTGGGATCTGTGGTGCGCATAGCGCAAGGGCCTATCCTTCCGCGCCCGCGCTTGCAACCCAAGCGGCGCGCGCCTATTCCAAACCCTATGGATATGCGTGAATTCAACCTTGCCGCTTATGTGTTAAACGCCGGTGAAGCGGTGCCCGAAAAGATCGCTCTGGCGATCTTGGGCCTGACCGGGGCTGAGCGGTGGAGCTATGGCCGCCTGATCGGCGCGGTGCGCGGATGTGGCACCTGGCTCTCGCAACGCGCCGCCCCGGGTGATCGGATCTTGATCCGCATGGCCAATACGCCCGCCTATCCGGTGCTTTATCTCGGCGCGATCGCCGCTGGCATGGTCCCGGTGGCGACCTCGCCCCTCCTCACCACGCCCGAGATCACCCGCATGGCCGCGCTGATCCGGCCCCGGCTGATCCTCACCGATCCCGGCATCGCTTTGCCCGAAACCCTGCCCCATTCCACCGCGCTCCCCGCCGATCTGGCCGCATGGGAGGCCAGCCGTCCCTGCCCCTATCACCTCGGTGATGCCGAGCGTGAGGCCTATATCGTCTTCACCTCGGGCACCTCTGGCAGGCCCATGGCCGTGCGCCACGCCCATCGCGCCATCCTCGCGCGGCAAAAGATGCACCAAGGCTGGGAGGGGCTGACCCCGCAAGACCGCATGATGCATGCCGGGGCCTTCAACTGGACCTATACGATGGGCACCGGGCTTTTGGACCCTTGGACGCTGGGTGCCACCGCCCTCATCCCCGGCGCGCAGGTGCCGCAAGAGCATCTTGGCCTTCTCATTAAGCGCCATGATGCGACGATCTTCGCCGGCTCGCCTGCGCATTTCCGCCGCCTCTTGCGTAATCCTCTGCCCCCGATGCCGCGCCTGCGCCATGCGCTCTCGGCCGGTGAAGCCCTGCCGCCTGCGGTTCGCCAAGCCTGGCGTGACACCACCGGGACCGAGATCCACGAGGCCTACGGCATGTCCGAGATCTCGACCTTCATCTCGGCCAGCCCCGACCGGCCTGCCCCGCCCAATGCCACCGGCTTCCCGCAGCAGGGCCGCCGCATCGCGGTGCTGTCCCCCGAAGGCCAAGCCCTGCCGCCGGGTGAGATGGGCCAGCTTGCCATCTCGACCAAAGACCAAGGGCTGATGCTGTCCTACCTCGATCAACCGCCGCCCGAGGGCGATTGGTTCGTCACCGGTGACCTTGTTCACCAAGGCTGGGACGGGGCGATCCATTACGCCGGGCGCGCCGATGAGATGATGAACCCCGGTGGCATCCGCGTCTCCCCGCGTGAGGTGGAACTGGCGCTGTCCGACCTTCCCGGCGTCACCGAACTTGCCGTGACCGAGATCGCAGCCGCCGATGGCGCAAGTTTCATTGCGTGCTTTTACGCAGGCGATACCTTGCCGGAATATGAAGCCGCTGCCTTTGCGGCCGAACGCTTGGCGCGTTACAAGCAGCCCCGCGCTTGGGTGCAGCTTGACGCCCTTCCTCGTACCGCCTCGGCCAAGATCAACCGCCGCGCCTTGGCGGCGCTTTATCCGAAAGACCCGCAACGATGACCCCCATCCGGCTTGATATCTTCGCCGATCCGATCTGCCCTTGGTGCTATGTCGGCAAAGCCAATCTTGAGCGCGCTTTGGAAGCCGCCGCCGATCACCCTTTCATCATCCAGTGGCATCCGTTCCAGCTGAACCCCGATATGCCGCCCGAAGGTGTCGCCAAACGCGCTTGGCTCGAAGAGAAATTCGGTGGTGCCGCCAAGGTCGATGCCGTGCATGACCGGCTGCGCGAAGTGGCCCGTGCCGCTGGCCTGCCACTGAACCCCGATGTGCCAAAACGCATCCCCAACACGCTCAACGCCCATCGGCTGATCCATTGGGCCGGGGTTGAGGGCCGCCAAGCCGCTGTCGTCTCGGCGCTTTACCGCGCCTATTGGGCCGAAGGCCGTGACATTGGCAACACGGGCGTCCTTGCCGATATCGCCGGAGCCGCCGGTATGGACCGCGCCGCCACCGCACGACTTCTGGACAGTGACGCCGATTCCGACGATATCGCAGCCCGGGATGCCGATGCCCGCGCGAAGGGCGTGTCCTCCGTGCCGACCTGGCTGATCGGCCAACATTATGTCGTCACCGGCGCCCAGCCCCCCGAACTTTGGGCCCAAGTGATCGACGACCTCAGGAAAGACCAATGACCGAGCATATACCGAGTACCGCCAAGCGCTTGTCGCAAGGCGAGTTCATTGCGCTCATCGCAATGCTCTTTGCCACGATCGCCTTTTCGATCGATGCCATGCTGCCCGCCGAGCCTGCGATTGCCGCAGCGCTCTCGCCCGAAGACCCCAACCGCGCCAAGCTGGTCGTCGGCGCCTTCTTCCTTGGCATGGGCATCGGCACCTTCGTCTCTGGCCCTCTGTCCGACGCCTTTGGCCGCAAGCCGGTGATGATCTGGGGCGGCGTGCTTTATTGCATCGCCTCGCTCGCCTGCATCTATGCCCAATCTTTGGACATGCTGCTTTTGGCCCGTGTGGTCCAAGGCATCGGCGGCTCCGCTCCGCGCGTGGTCTCGCTGGCTTTGGTGCGTGACCTTTACAAAGGCCGCGAGATGGCACGGATCATGTCCTTTGCCATGATGATCTTCATGCTCGCCCCCGCGGTTGCCCCGCTCCTTGGCCAGCAGATCATCTTCCTTGCCGGTTGGAAGGCCATCTTCGTTGCCTTCATCCTCTTCTCGGTGGTCTCGCTTCTCTGGCTTGGCTTGCGTCAGGGCGAAACCCTGCCGCCCGCCGCCCGCACCAAGCTGACCGTCGCAGGCCAGATCGCCTCGCTGAAAGAGCTGTTCTCGCATCGCGTGGTCGTGGTCTCGGTGATGATCCAAGCCCTGACCACCGCCGTTTTGGTGGCGATGATCTCCTCGGTCCAAGGCATCTATGCGCAAGAATTCGGCCGCGAGGCAGAATTCCCGATGTGGTTCGCTCTGGCCGCGGTGCTTTCGGCGGTGGCCTCCTTCCTCAACGCCAAATTGGTGATGCGGATGGGCATGCGCAGCGTGGCACGGTGGGCCTATATCGGCGGCGTCGCCCTGACGCTGCTGCATTTCGGGCTTTATGAGCTGGAAATGCTCACCGGCACCGCCGCATTCATCAGCTTCTTCCTCTGGCAGGTCACGCTTTTCGTGATGATGGGCCTGACCATGGGCAACCTCAACGCTCTGGCGATGGAGCCTGTGGGCCATATCGCAGGCTTTGCGGCTTCCTTGATGGCCGCTGTCTCGACCGTGCTCGCGGTGGTGATCTCCACCCCCATCGCACAGGCCTTTGACGGCACCCACCAGCCCTTGGTGGTCGGCGCCCTCGTCTGCCTGATCCCTTCGACACTTATGATGCGGCTTCTGGGCAAGCCCACGAAAAGCTGAACCAGCCTAAGGCGTTGCACTAAAAAAGGGGCCCTCCGGGGCCCCTTTTCTTATCTGCGGAACTTCGGCACCTGCCGCCCCGATTGCGGCACCCTCGGCGGCTTCGGTGCCGGAGGGGGGGGCGGCGGCGGTGGCGGCAAGCTCGTCCCACGCGGCGCGGCACCGGGCTTTTTTGCGCCCTGCAATTGCTCGGCCAGATCGCGGGCAATCGCAAAAGCGCCCTTGATCCGTTCAGATTCCAGCTTCATCTCGCCCGCGATCGAGATCTTGGTGCCCTGCACCTTGGCCGCCCCGCCTTGCGCTTTCAGGAACTCGACCAGACCTGCCGGATTGGCGAATTTGTCGTTGTGGAACTGGATCGTCGCGCCCTTCGGCCCCAGATCCATCCGAGAAATCCCAGCCCGCTTCGCCATCGCCTTGATCCGCACGATCAGCATCAGCGTGTTGACCTCTTTCGGCACCGGGCCAAAGCGGTCAATCAACTCAGCGGCAAAGCCCTCCAGCTCAACCTTGCTCTGCAAGCCCGAAAGCCGCCGATAAAGCCCGAGCCGGATATCCAGATCGGGGATGTAATCCTCGGGGATCATCACCGGCACGCCCAGATTAAGCTGCGGGCTCCAATCGTCCGAGATGGTGGAAAGCCCCTGCAACTCGCCCGATTTGATCTTGGCAATCGTCTCTTCCAGCATCTGCTGGTAAAGCTCGTAGCCGACTTCCTTGATATGCCCAGACTGCTCCTCACCGAGCAAATTGCCCGCCCCGCGCAGATCAAGGTCATGGCTGGCAAGGTTGAAGCCTGCCCCCAGAGAGTCAAAACTGGCCAACAATTTCAACCGCTTCTGCGCCTGAGGCGTCAGCGGGCTGCGCGGCTTTGTCGTCAGATAGCAATAGGCCCGCGTCTTCGAGCGGCCCACGCGACCGCGGATCTGGTAAAGCTGGCTTAGGCCGAACATATCCGCCCGGTGCACGATCATCGTATTCGCGGTCGGGATGTCCAAGCCGCTTTCCACAATCGTCGTCGCCAAAAGCACATCGAATTTACCATCATAGAACTGGTTCATCCGATCATCGAGATCGCCCGCCGCCAACTGGCCATGCGCGATCATATAAGAGACCTCGGGCACATGGGTTTTCAGGAACTCTTCCACATCCGGCAGGTCCGAAATCCGCGGCACCACATAGAAGCTCTGCCCGCCCCGGAACCGCTCGCGCAGCAGCGCCTCGCGGATGGTGATCGTGTCGAACTCCGAAACGTAAGTGCGGATCGCCAAACGGTCGACAGGCGGCGTTGCGATGATCGACAGATCGCGCACGCCCGTAAGCGACAGTTGCAAGGTGCGCGGGATCGGCGTTGCCGTCAGCGTCAGCACATGCACCTCGGATTTCATCGCCTTCAGCCGCTCTTTATGGCTCACGCCAAAATGCTGCTCTTCATCGATGATCAACAACCCAAGGTTCTTAAACGTGATCCCCTTGGCCAAAAGCGCATGGGTGCCCACGACGATATCAACCTTACCCTCGGCCATTTCGGTCCGCGTGCGGCTGGCCTCAGACGCTGTAACAAAGCGAGACAAGGGTTTGACAATAATGGGAAAACCACGGAACCGCTCGGCAAAGCTGCGGTAATGCTGGCGCGCCAGCAGGGTCGTCGGGCAGATCACCGCAACCTGCATCCCGGCCAAAGCCGCGACAAAAGCCGCGCGCATTGCGACCTCGGTTTTGCCAAAGCCCACATCGCCCACGACCAGCCGGTCCATCGGGCTGCCCTTTTCCAGATCCGTGATCACATCGGCAATGGCTGAGAGCTGATCATCGGTCTCCTGATAGGGGAACCTTGCCGCAAAAGCCTCCCAAAGCGAATGCGGCGCCTCCAAGATCGGCGCATGGCGCAAGGCGCGCTCGGCCGCGATCCGCATCAGACGGTCCGCAATCTCGCGGATCCGCTCTTTCAGCTTGGCCTTCTTCGCCTGCCAAGCCCCGCCGCCCAGACGGTCCAGAAGCCCCTCTTCATGGCCATAGCGGCTGAGCAGCTCGATATTCTCTACCGGCAGGTAAAGCTTTGCATTATCTGCATATTCCAGCATGACGCAGGCATGCGGAGCGCCCAAGGCAGTGATGGTCTCCAGCCCCAGATAGCGGCCCACGCCATGTTCGACATGCACGACGAGATCGCCCACGCTCAGCGTATCAACCTCCTTAAGGAAGTTCTCCACCTTGCGCTTGCGCCGGGGCTTGGCGACCAGCCGATCGCCCAAAACATCCTGCTCTGAGATCACCACCAGCCCCGGCGCGGTGAACCCCGCCTCCAGCGCCCAGACCACCAGATGCAAGCCACCCTTGCCGGGCTTCAGATCCCGTAGATCAGCCAGTTCTTCACTCGCCAGACCTTGGTCGGTCAAAAGCCCCTTCAGCCGTTCGCGCGCGCCTTCGGACCAACTGGCAATCACCACCTGAGCCTCTTTGCGCATCACGCGAATATGATCCGCCAAGGCGCTGAAAAGGCTAACGCTTTCCTGCTGACGCTCGGGCGCAAAGCTGCGCCCCATGCGCCCGCCCGCATCCAAAACCCCCGGTCCCGGCGGCTGCGCCAAGGGCGAGAATTGCACCACCCGATGCCGCGCCACCGCCGCTTCCCAAGCGCCGTCATCCAGATACAAGAGCCCCGCCGCCACCGGTTTATAGACCGTGTCCAAACGCCCCTTGGCCGCCAAAGCATCGGCGCGGGCGTCATAGGCGTCGTCCACCGTCTCCCAGCGCGACAGCCGCGCCGGGGTGATCTGGTCATCCAGCATCACCGAGGCCTCGGGGAGATAGTCGAACAGGGTCTCTAGCCGGTCATGGAAGAACGGCAGCCAATGCTCCATCCCCTGATGCTTGCGCCCCGCCGAGACCGCTTCATACAACGGATCATCCGTGCCCGCCGCGCCGAACTCCACCCGGTAGTTCTGGCGAAACCGGGTGATCGAGCCCTCATCCAGCATCACCTCGGAGACCGGGGCAAATTCGACATAAGTCAGCTTCTCGGTCGTCCGCTGCGTCGCAGGGTCAAACCGCCGCGCGCCATCCAAGACATCGCCGAAAAAGTCCAAACGCACCGGACCATCCGGGCCCGGCGGATAGATGTCCACAATCCCGCCGCGGATCGCATAATCGCCGGGTTCCGCCACCGTCGAGACCGGCGAAAACCCCATCCGCGCCAAGAACCCCTTCAGCCGCGCCTCATCCACCCGGTCCCCGACCGAGGCGCGGAACGACGAGGCCTGCACCAAATCCCGCGCCGGTATCCGCTGGGTCGCAGCATTCAGCGTGGTCAGCACCACATAAGCGCCCTTCAGCCCATCGGCCAACGTCGCCAAAGTCGCCATCCGCCGGCTGGAAATCTCGGGGTTGGGAGACACCCGATCATAGGGCAAGCAGTCCCATGCCGGGAAATCCAGCACCACCACCTCGGGGGCGTAAACCGCCAAAGCCGCCCGCATCGCCTCGGCCCGCTTGTCATCGCGCGCGACATGCAGAACCGGGTGGCCCTTCTCCAGCTCTCGCAAGAGCAGTTTGGCGTCAAAGCCTTCCGGGGCACCCCCGAGCAGAATACGGTCACTCATAGTCAATTCAGAATGGAGAGGTTCATGTTTTGATACATACCGAACATGGAGGTGATGAAGATAGAAACAAGTCCCACCACTTGGACCAAGCGGCGATGGATGAGCAACCGGCGATAAAGCGCGGGGCCGCTGGTCTCACCGCCCTCAATCTTCAAGGCACTCCGCAAGCTGAGCCAGCCGATGAAGATCATCGGCACCAGCAAGAACAAAACCGCCTGCGCAAATTCCATCCTATACCAGATCGCCAGCAGCAAAAGGCAGCTGAGCATAAACGACAGTACCACAAAGATCGGCACCGCTGCCGTGCGCGAGATGCCAAGGAAGCGGCGGGTGTTGATCGCGACCAGCGCCTCAAGATCCATCTCAGTCTGCCCCCCCAATCGGCGCGCGCGCTGGATCATATCGAAGGGGACGCCAAGCACCCAATGGCTGCTCGAGGACCACAGCACCGCCAGCGCGATCCAGTACCAAAGGTTCGAGAAGGATCGCATGTCGATCACTTCTGACAGGGTGCGGTAGAAATCCACGCGCCATCCTTTCGCCAAAGCCTGCGTCGAAGCGCCAGCTTGAGGTGCGGGTCTTTCCATGGCAGGCAGAAAGCAAAGCCGCAAGCCCTCTTTGTCGCGTGGTCTTGCCTAAGACCTACGACATGACGCAAACCATACTAAAGCCATACCTAAGCCATACGTCATCCAGACGTTGCCACCGGAGAATTTCATGCGCCCCCGTATCGCCGATTACCCCGCCATGCGTTTTCGCCGTCTGCGCCGCAGTGCGGCCCTCCGGGCCTTGGCGCAAGAGAATGTCCTGTCGGTGGGCGATCTCATTTGGCCGATCTTTGTGCGCGATGGTGAAGGGGTTGAAGAGCCAATTCACTCAATGCCCGGCGTCAAGCGTCTCAGCATTGATCTGGCGGTAAAGGCCGCGCGCATGGCGGCCGATCTTGGCATTCCGGCGATCTGTATCTTCCCCTATACCGATCCCGCGCTGAAGACCGAAGCCTGCGAAGAAGCGTGGAATCCCGACAACTTAGCCAACCGCGCCATCCGCGCGATCAAGGCGGCGGTGCCTGAGATTGCCGTGATGACCGATGTTGCCTTGGACCCTTACAACGCCAATGGCCATGACGGCATCGTGCGCGATGGCGTAATCTTGAACGACGAAACCGTCGAGGCTTTGGTGCGCATGGCCCTGCGTCAGGCCGAAGCTGGCGCCGATATCCTTGGCCCTTCGGATATGATGGATGGCCGCATCGGCGCGATCCGTTCCGCGCTTGAGACGGCAGGCCATAAGGACGTGGCAATCATGTCTTATTCAGCCAAATATGCCTCGGCCTTCTACGGCCCCTTCCGCGACGCCGTTGGCGCGTCTGGCGCGCTGAAGGGCGACAAGAAAACCTACCAAATGAACCCCGCCAATTCGGATGAGGCGCTACGTTTGGTAGAGCGCGACCTCTCCGAAGGCGCCGATATGGTCATGGTCAAACCCGGCATGCCCTATCTCGACATCTGTCGGCGGGTGAAAGACCAATTTGGCGCGCCGACCTATGCCTATCAGGTCAGCGGCGAGTACGCGATGATCAAGGGTGCCGCGCTAAACGGTTGGATTGACGGCGAAAAAGCCATGATGGAAAGCCTTTTGGCCTTCAAACGCGCAGGCTGCGACGGCATCCTGACCTATTTCGCCCCCGAGGCCGCGCGGCTGCTCCGGGGTTAATTTTCGGTAAACCAGCATCGGGGCAGCTCTTTCCCGGCGGGCAATCGCCGGGCAGAACGCCTCTCTGGCATCACCGGGTGACAGATGGGCGGATTACCGCTAGGCTGTTGTGTGAACGGGACTTCAGATCCCGGTAATTGAGGCGCAAAGGGCTGATAAGATGCAAAATTTCCCAACGCGGCGCAGCGTGATCCTTGGGCTTGGGGCGACCTCGCTTTTGGCGGCTTGCGGCAATGGAGTAGGCTCGAACGGCGCCGCGCAGATCGATGCGCGGGTGGATGCGACGCAAAATTATCTCTTTGGCCGTTACCCCGGCACGCGGGACCTCGCCTCGCGCGCGGCGGGTGTGCTTTACATGCCGCTGATGACCGAAGCCGGGCTGATCTATGGTGGCGCGTTCGGCCGTGGCGCCCTGCGTATTCAAGGGGTTACGGTGGATTATTATTCCGCCGGCAAAGCCTCGATCGGTTTGCAAATTGGCGCGCAGCAATATGCCCATGCGCTTTTCTTCATGACCCCGCAGGCACTGGAAGAATTCCGCCGGGCCCAAGGCTGGGCTGCGAGCGCCGACCTGCGCTATGCAACACCCGAGGAAGGCGCCACCATCGGCAAAGCCACGACCGAGATTGACCCGGTGGTCCCCTTCGTCTTCGGCCAGCAAGGCCTGATCGCAGGCGCATCGCTCGCGGGCGTCAAATACACCCGGATCATCCCGTAAGTATTTGGCAGAACGGAATAAAAAATGGGAGCCAATCGGCTCCCATTTCTCATTTCAACCGCCGGATCAGGCTGGAAGTATCGTTGCGCCCGCCGCCCATCAGCTGCACATCCTTGTAGAATTGATCGACCAAAGCCGTCACCGGCAACCGCGCACCGATCTCATCCGCGGTGGCAAGGCAGATCGCCAGATCCTTGCGCATCCAATCGACCGCAAAGCCGAAATCAAACTGATCGGCCAGCATGGTCTTGTGGCGATTGGCCATTTGCCACGAGCCTGCCGCACCTTGGCTGATCACCTCGACCACTTTCTCGCCATCCAACCCGGCCTTTTGGCCAAAAGCCATCGCCTCCGACAGCCCCTGCATCAGCCCGGCAATGCAGATCTGGTTCATCATCTTGGCCAATTGCCCGGCGCCACTTTCACCCAAAAGCCGGCAAACCCGCGCGAAAGCCGCCATCACCGGCTCTGCCGCCGCATAATCCGTGTCGGAGCCGCCGCACATGATGGAAAGCACGCCATTCTCGGCGCCCGCCTGCCCGCCCGAGACCGGAGCATCAACGAAACCAATGCCTTGGCCCGCCGCAATGCCATGCAGCTCGCGCGTGACGGCGGCCGAGACCGTGGTGTGATCGACAAAGATCGCACCCTTCGCCATGCCCGCAAAGGCCCCATCCGGGCCAAGGCAGACCTGCCGCAGGTCATCATCATTGCCCACGCAAGCCATCACAAAATCGGCACCCTCAGCCGCCTCCCGCGCTGTCGCAGCGGGCCTACCGCCATGCTTGGCCACCCAAGCCTCGGCCTTCGCCGCAGTGCGGTTCCAGACCACCACCTGATGGCCCTTGGCCGCCAGATGCCCCGCCATCGGGAACCCCATCACCCCCAACCCAAGGAACGCCAATTTCGCCATCATCAGACCCCTGCCCTAAACGTCATTCACCGCTCACGATTGTTCTGTCGTGATTGCTCTGTTTCGTCGTATGGACTAGGAACCGATCGCGTTCCCATCGTCAAGCATGGCCCCGGAAGTCCCGATGTTCACTCTGTTCCGCTGGCTCCTGCGCATCGTTATCGGCATTCTGGCCTTTGCGCTGCTTGCAGGGCTGTTGCTCTATTGGTTCCTGTCGCGGTCCTTGGTGGATTACGCCGAGGATTTCACGCTCAAAGGCCTCGACGGCCCGGTTGAGATCGTGCGCAACAATGACTCGGTGCCGCATATTTTTGGCCAGAGCGACCATGACGTCTATTTCGCGCTTGGTTTTGCCCATGCGCAGGATCGGCTTTGGCAGATGACCATGCTGCGCCGCACCGCCCAAGGCCGTCTGTCCGAGCTTTTCGGTGAGCGCACCCTGCCGGTGGATGAGTTGATGCGACGCTTGGATCTTTACCCCTTGGCGCTGCAATCGGTGAAGGCGCAGGACGCGCAGACGCTGAATGCTTTGCAGGCCTATTCCGACGGGGTGAACGCTTGGATCGGTGAAGTGAATGCGGGCGCGCGCGGACGTGGCGCGCCGGAATTTTGGTTCTTTTCCAATGAGATCTCGGCTTGGGCTCCGGCGGATTCCATCGCTATCCTGAAGCTTATGGCTTTGCAGATGACAAGCCACGCCAGCACCGAGGTTTTGCGGGGACAGCTCTCCTTGCTGCTGCCACCGGAGCGGTTGTTGGACGTGTTGCCCGAGGATAAAAATCCCGGCATCGCCGCCTTGCCGAAATACTCTGACCTCGTCCCCGGCATCCTGCCCGCGATGCCGGTGAAAACCGCCGCTTTGCCCTTTGATCCGGTGCCGCAGATCGGCATGGCGGGAGCGTCCAACGCTTGGGCCGCCGAGGCGCGGCGCTCGGCCGCCGGTGGCGCGCTTTTGGCCAGCGATCCGCATTTGGGCTTCTCGGCCCCGACGATCTGGTATCTGGCGCGGTTGCAGCTGACCTCGGGCAGCATCATCGGCGGCACCATTCCGGGTGTGCCAGCGGTGCTTGTCGGGCGCTCGGATCTGATCGGCTGGGGGCTGACCACGGCCTATCTTGATGACCAAGATGTGGTGATCGAAAAGCTGAACCCCGCCAATCCGGAAGAATATGCTTTGCCGGACGGCAGTTGGGCTAAGTTTGAGGGCCGCCAGACCATCGTTCGGGTCAAAGACGCGCCGCCGATCAGCCTGACCCTGCGCTGGTCGCGCAACGGGCCGGTGCTGCCCGGCACGCATTTCAACCTTGCCGCCATCACGCCCCCCGGCCATGTCGCGGCGCTCAGCTGGACGGCGCTGTCCGGCGCCGACACTTCGATGACGGCGGCAATGCGGGTGATGGGCGCGCAAAGCGTGGCCGAAGCGATTGAGGGCGGCAAGCTGCATATCGCGCCTGCGCAAAACCTGATGTTGGCGGGGCCGGATGGCATCGCCCTGCAGGTGATCGGCGCCATGCCGATCCGCGATGCCGCACACCCCAGCCAAGGCCGCCTGCCTGCGCCGGGTTGGATGGAGGCGGTCGGGTTCAAAGGCGTCTATCCCTATGAAACCAATCCGCGTTTCGTGAACCCCGAGATGGGAATCTTGGGCAATACCAACAACAAGACCATCGACCGCGCCTTCCCCGAGCACCTCAGCTTCACTTGGGGCGACACCCAACGCATCCGCCGCTGGCTGACGCTGATGGAGACGCGAGCCGTCCACACCCGCGAGAGTTTTATCGAGGCGCAGCTCGACACCGTTGACCCCACCGCGCGTCTTTTGCTGCCGCTGATTGGGGCCGATCTGTGGTACACGGGCACGCCCGCGCCCGAGGGCACTCCGGAAAGCCTGCGCCAGCGCGCACTTAGCCTTTTGGCGGAATGGAACGGCGAGATGAATGAGCATCTGCCCGAGCCGCTGATCGCCACCGCTTGGATCCGCGCGGTGCAAGACCGGCTGATCCGTGATGAGCTGGGCCCGATGGCCGATAAATTCACCCATCCCGAGCCGGTTTTCATCGAGCGCGTCTATCGCAACACCGATGGTGCGGCGGCGTGGTGCGATGTGATCCAATCCGCGGCGGTCGAGACCTGCACCGATGTGGCCCGCGATGCTTTGGATGAGGCGCTCTTGCGACTGACCGAGACCTATGGCCCCAATATCGAAAGCTGGCGCTGGGGCGATGCGCATCAGGCCACGCATGACCATGCCGTCTTGGGCGAGGTGCCGTTCCTCAAATGGTTCGTAAACATCCGCCAATCCACCAGTGGTGGCGATGACACGTTGATGCGCGGCAAAACCGCAGGATCGGGGGCCAACCCCTATCTCAATGTGCATGGCGCGGGCTATCGCGGAGTCTATGACTTCGCCGACCCCGACAGCTCGGTCTTCATCTCGGCAACCGGACAATCGGGCCATCCGCTCAGCCGGCATTATGATGATCTTGGGGAACTCTGGCGGCGCGGCGAATATATCCCGATGTCGCTGGATGATGAGCTGGCACGGGCGGCGGCGGTTGGGGTGATGCAGCTGACGCCTGCACCATGAGATAAAAAAGCGGGGCCGAATGGGCCCCGTTTTTCTTTTATTTTGAGCGGCTTACAAGGCGCGGTAGCGGGCTTCTTGTCTTGCGGTCCAGCGCACGGTGACGGACCAAGCCTCATCACCTTCGCGCTCTTCCGTGATCAGCCCCCGCTCATGCAACCAAGCGCGGCGACGGCCTTCGCTGAAGGGCAGCTGCAAGACGGCCGTGCTGCGCTCTTCGTCCAAGGCCTTGCCCACAGCGGCTAGCAGCGTGTCCAAACCTTCACCGGTCAAAGCCGAAAGCGCATAGACGCCCCGGCGCTGTGCAGCTTGGGCAAGCAGTGCCTCACGCGCGGCGGGATCAACGAGATCAAGCTTGTTCCAGACCTCAAACTGCGGCGTCTCGGCCGCGACGCCCAGCGAGGACAGGATCTCGGCCACATCCGCCGCCTGCTCGCCCGTCTCAGGGTGCGAGATGTCGCGGACATGCAAGATGAGATCGGCGCTCAGCACTTCTTCCAGCGTCGCCCGGAAAGCCGCGACCAGCTGGGTCGGCAGATCCGAGATGAAACCCACGGTGTCCGAGAGAATGACCTTTTGTCCCGAGGGCAAAGTCACGCCGCGCATCGTGGGGTCCAATGTGGCAAAGAGCATGTCTTTGGCCAGCACATCCGCCCCGGTCAAGCGATTGAAAAGCGTAGATTTTCCAGCGTTGGTATAGCCAACCAAAGCCACAATCGGGAACGGCACCTTGGCGCGCGAGGCGCGGTGCAGCTCTCGCGTTTTGACCACTTGCTCGAGCTGACGCTTCAGCTTGACCACTTGGTCATCAATGGCGCGGCGGTCGGATTCGATCTGGGTCTCACCCGGGCCGCCGACGAAACCAAAGCCACCGCGCTGCCGCTCAAGGTGGGTCCAAGCCCGCACCAGACGCGAGCGCTGGTAGCTCAAAGCCGCCAGTTCGACCTGCAAAACACCCTCACGGGTGCGGGCGCGATCGGCGAAAATCTCCAAAATCAGGCTGGTGCGGTCAAGCAGTTTGACCCCCCATTCCTTCTCCAGATTGCGCTGCTGCACAGGCGAGACGACACCGTCCACCAGCACCAGATCAATCTCATCGGCTTTGATCCGTGCGCTCATCTCGGCCAGTTTGCCTGAGCCGAAAAGCGTGCCGGGTTGGGCCTTTGGCAGTCGCACCACCTCGGCCCAGACAACATTCAGCCCCGGTAAGGCTCCCGCCAAGCTGACGGCTTCAGCCAAGCCATGCTCGGGCAAACGCCGGGTTTGCCGCGCCTTGGTGTCGGGGTGTAAGACGATGGCGCGCGTCAGCTGCTCTGCCGTGTCATGGCCGCCCACATGTCGCGCTTTGCCGCGCGGCAGATCGCCGGCGGGTTCGTCTTCATCCATGCCTGAACCCATCGGTGAGATCAGTCTTCGCCTTCGTAAAGGTTGATCGGTGCGCCCGGCATGATCGTCGAGATTGCATGCTTATAGACCAGTTGCGACTGGCCATCCCGACGCAGCAGGACGCAGAAATTGTCAAACCAAGTGATCACGCCCTGCAGCTTCACGCCATTGATCAGAAAGATCGTGACCGGGACTTTGGCTTTGCGCACATGGTTCAGAAATGCGTCTTGCAGGTTTTGCTTATCAGCAGCCATTCTTATTTTGCCTTGCCTTTGGCTCGCGTTTGTCCGCGAGTCTGTTCAACCATATGCATCCCCTACCACTCTGATCCACGTGGCACAGGCGGAAGCGAGTATGGTATGGGTGCGTGGGATATTCCAGATACAAAATCGGGCATTTTCGCAACAGCTTGCGGAGCGTTGCTTGGAAAGCGCATCAGCGCCGCCAACCTTGCGGCGCGAAAAGCGCGATCAGAGCCAGCGTCTCAAGCCGCCCGATGATCATCGCGACACCCAAGATCAGCTTCACCGTCGGGGAAAGTGGGCCGTAGGCGATCGGTTGGATTTGCGCCACATCGGCCAATTGCCCCGTTGTCGTAAGTGCGGCAATCGCCAGAACCAGCCCCGACTGAAAGTCGATCCCAGCCATCGACAAGGCCAGCACCACGGCGGCGATCGACATGGCAAAAAGCATGAAGAAGACCCAAGCCATATAGGCGCCCTCACCGCGCAGCTTGCGCGCGGAAGGCCCGCTGCCGCCGATGGATGAAGGGTGGATGAGCCGCTCTAACTCGCGCTCACCGTGGCGCAAAAGCGCATAGACGCGCAACAGCTTGACGCCGCCGGCAGTGGTGGCGATGCCGCCGCCAAGGATTGACAGACCCAGAAGCATCATCCCCGGCGCTTGCAGCCCCGACCAAGCCTGCGCTTGGCCCCAATGCGCGCTTTCATAACCCGTGGTGGTCAGGAACGAGACAGCGGTGAAAAGCGCGCCCCAGAACGTCGCAGCGATACCCGCGATCATGCTGATCTCATCCGGGGCTGCAGCTGCAACAAGCGCGTGATGCAGCAACAGCACCAGCGGCACTGCGCTGGTGAGCAAAAGCGCGGTGCGCAACTCTGGATCGCGGTGCAGCGGTTGGCTGCGGTCGATGAGCCCGACGAAAGGCACGGCGCGGCGGGTTATGGCAAAGACCATGAAGCCCAAAATCAGCGCCTCATCCAACAGCAACGCCGGATTGCTCTCCGGCCCGCCTGCGGCTGAAATCCCCGAGGTGGAAAGCGTGCCCATCGCATGGACCAAAGCGGTCAGCGCCGTCTCTCCAGCCAGATAAAGGCCCAGCCAAAGTGCCAAAGTCAGCCCGGCATAAACCGGGAAGATCTGCCCAACATGGCGCGCAATCCGATCTGACGGATCATAAATCCGGGTGTAAGGCGCGCCCGAGGTGCCACGGTCGGGCAAGCGGCCCGAAATCACCTCGGTGCCGCCAAGGTTGAGCGGCGCTAAGATGGCGTAGGCTGCAAGCAGGATGAAAAAACCACCCATCCAGCCCGCTATCGCCCGCCACAGATGCAGCGATTCGGGCAAACGATCGGGGGCATAGCCGGTGGCCCCGGTCGTGGTGAAGGAGGACAGCATCTCAAACCAAGCATTGGTGAAGCTGGTGTCGGGCAGGATTTGCAAAAACGGCAGCGCCATGACGACGGGCAGCACAAGATAGGCCCCGGCCAAGGTGGCCAAATGGCTGCGTGCCAGATTGCGTGGTTGCCAAGAGGCGGTGGCCAGACCGAGCATCACGCTCAGAACGAGCAGCAGCAAACCGGCGTAGAAAAACGCCTGCGCGGTCGGCGCATCCTTCAGCATCGCTGCATGTAAAGCCGGCACCCAATTGGCCAGCGCCGTGATCCCCAGCAAAAGGACAATCAGCGGCAGCTGCAGCAAGCGGCGCATCATCTAGAAGAAATCAATCGAGACCTGCAGGAGGCGTTCCACCTCGGGCACGTCTTTGGCCATGGCAAACAGCGCCACCACATCCCCCGCCTCGATCCGCAGATCTCCGGTCGGCTTCATAACCCGCTCGCCCTTCATCACCGCGCCCACGAGCACGCCTTCGGGGAAGTTGATCTCGCGCACGAGCCGCCCCGAGAGCGGCGAGGTCGACATCACCTGCGCCTCAATCAGCTCGGCCTCGGCATCCCCGATCGAATAGACATTGCGCACCCGGCCATGTCGGATGTGGCGCAGGATCGAAGACACCGTGGTGGCGCGCGGGTTGATATAGGCGTCAATGTCCAAGGGCGCCATCAAAGGCGCCAGCGTCGGGTCATTGACCAAGGCGATGGAAAGGCGGCAACCGGCCTGTTTGGCGCGCACCGCCACAAGCAGGTTGGTCTTATCATCATCGGTGACGGCCAAAACCGCATCGGCGCGGTCAATCGCCGCCTCCATCAGCAGGTCCATATCCATACCATCGCCGTATAGCACGATGGTGCGTTCCAGCGCATCCGCCGCGCGTTCAGCCACTTGGCGGTTCTTTTCGATGATCTTCGCGCGGCTACGCTCGGTCCTTGTTTCCAGCGCACGGGCCACCATCAGCCCGACATTGCCGCCGCCAATGATCACAACACGCTCTTGTTTGTGGTTCTTCTTACCAAAGATCTCAAGACTGCGGCCCATATCCTCGGAATGGGTAAAGAGATAAATCTGGTCATCGGGCAAAAGCTGATCGCCGGGATCGGGGGCGAAAAGCCGCCCCTCGCGCCGGATACCCACCACGATGGCGCGCAGGCTGGGGAAGAGCTCATTGAGCTGACGCAAAGGCGTGTTCAACACCGGGCAATCTTCGGCAAGCTGAATGCCCAAAAGCTGCGCCCGGCCGTTCATGAAAATCTCGGTGTCAAAGGTCGAGGGCGCAGCAAGCCTTTGCAAAGCGGCCTCGGCCACCTCGCGCTCGGGGCTGATCACCACATCAATCGCCAGCCGGTCGAAGTTATAAACATCCGAATAAGCGGTCTCGAGGTATTCTTGCGCCCGGATCCGCGCGATTTTGCGGGTCACGTCAAAGGCGGCCGAGGCGATCTGGCAGCAGATCATATTCACTTCGTCGGAATAGGTCGCGGCGATGATCATATCTGCATCGCGCGCGCCGGCCCGTGCCAGCACGTCCGGATGTGAGGCGAAACCCACAACCCCTTGAACATCCAAAGATTCTGTCGCGCGGCGCACCAAGTCTGCATTGGTATCAACGATGGTGACATCGTTCTTCTCGCCGGCAAGATGGCGGGCAATTTGCCAGCCAACCTGCCCGGCGCCGCAGATGATGACTTTCATAACGCGCCTGTTCCTTGGGTCTCAAACTTGCACTTTGGCTTGGCAGAAGCCCCGCCTTGGGTCAAGCCGGCGCCCTTTGACTGGGCGCGTGTCAAGCTTCGCCCTCGCCCTCATCATCCTCATCTCCGCCCGCACGCAGGCCGGATTTTAGCCCCGTCACCACACCGAGAGATTTCAGTTTGCGATGCAACGCCGAGCGCTCCATGCCGACGAAATTCGCGGTGCGGCTGATATTGCCGCCGAAGCGGTTGATCTGGGTCAGCAGATATTCACGCTCAAACATCTCGCGCGCTTCGCGCAGTGGCAAGGTGGCGATGGTGCCGCCCAAGAACATGCTTTCCGACCGGGCTTCACCGCCGCTTTCCATCCCCGGAAGCTCTTTCGCTTCGATCTGGCCGCCGCCCTCACCAAGGATCAGCACCCGTTCAATCACATTGCGCAATTGGCGGATGTTGCCGGGCCAGGGCATGGTTTGCAGCATCGCCTCGGCTTCTTGGCTGAGGCTGCGGGCCGGCAAACCCTGAGTGCGGTGGAACCATTCGATGAATGAGCGGGTGAGTTCAGGGATATCCTCGCGCCGCTCGGAAAGCGGCGGCACTTGGATCGGCACCACGTTCAGCCGGTCGTAGAGCTCTTGGCGGAAGCGCCCGGCGCGGATCTCGGCGGGCAGATCGCGGGTGGTTGATGAGATCACGCGCAGATCAACGCGCACCTTATCGGTGCCGCCGGCGCGGGTAAATTGCTGCTCAGTCAGCACGCGCAGGATCTTCGATTGCGTGCCCGAAGGCATATCGCCGACCTCGTCGAAATAGATCACACCGCCATGCGCCTGCTCCAAAAGGCCTGGCTCAACGCCACGCTCGGGCGTCTCGCGGCCAAAAAGCACCTCCTCCATCCGATCGGGTTCCACCGCAGCGCTGGAGACCGAGATGAAAGGCGCCGCAGCACGGGCCGAATTGGCATGGATGAAGCGCGCCGCAAGTTCTTTGCCCGAGCCGGGCGCGCCGGTCAGCATGACCCGGCCGTTGGACTTCGTGACCTTTTCAAGCTGTGATTTCAATGCCTTGAAGGCCGGACTTGAACCAATCATTTCAGATGTGGTCACATCCTTGCGGCGCAGCTCTTGGTTCTCGCGCCGCAGGCGGCTCGTCTCCATCGCCCTGCTCACAACGACCATCAACTGATCGATATTAAAGGGTTTTTCGATAAAGTCGTAAGCGCCCTGCTTGATCGCCGCGACGGCGATTTCGATATTGCCGTGACCCGAGATGATGATGATCGGGATATCGGGATTGTCCCGCTTCACCGTTTTGAGAATGTCGATCCCGTCCATCCGGCTGTCTTTCAGCCAGATATCAAGGATCATCAGATGCGGAGGCTCGGCGTTGATCTCGGCCATGCAATCATCGGAATTCCCTGCGAGACGAACGGGATAGCCTTCGTCCTTCAGAATGTCTCCGATCAGCTCACGAATGTCCTTCTCGTCGTCGACGATCAGAATGCTCATATCTGCCCCTCCTGGCCGCTGCCTTGCGGCCCGATGTTTCTGCCCATTCGACGTTTGGCCAGCCGCGGCAGGCGCACCTCAGCCATCGCACCGGAATGGGAATTACCAGCAAAAACGGGGGCATCCAGCAGCGCCAGCTGCCCACCGTGGTCTTCAATGATCTTCTTAACAATGGGCAGGCCCAGGCCGGTGCCCTTTTCGCGTGTCGTCACATAGGGCTCAAAGAGCCGGCTGCGGTCCTCGGGCAGGCCGGTGCCATTGTCCATGATCCGGATCACGCCATCGCCCTCTTCGATGGTTAGGCTGATCTGGATTTGCGCTTGGTAGCTCTCAGCCGGTCCCTTTTCTCTATAACTTTCGGTAGCTTCCCCGGCATTCTTAATGAGGTTTGTGAGCGCTTGGCTGATCATCCCTGCATCAAGATCCAAGAGCAAAGGCATCTCTGGAAGTTCGGTCGAAATCTGTACCTGCGGTTGGCCTGCAACTTGAAGCGTGACAGCGTCGCGCAAGATTTGCACCAGATCGGTCTCTTTGCGGTCGGGTTCGGGCATGCGTGCGAATTTAGAGAATTCATCAACAATGCGGCGCAAGTCGTTGGTTTGACGGACAATAACGTCCGTGAGCTGCTCCAGCTCTTCGGGTTGTTGAACCTGCCCGCGGAACTTGCGCTTCAACCGTTCGGCCGAGAGTGCGATCGGGGTCAGTGGGTTCTTGATCTCATGCGCGATGCGCCGGGCCACATCGCCCCAAGCCGCCATACGTTGCGCGGTGACCAAATCGGTCACGTCGTCGAAGGCCACCACATAGCCTTCAAGCCGCTGGCCTTCACTCCGCCGGATCGACATGCGGACCAACAGACTTTCCAATTTGCCCCGCCGTGTCAGGCGGACTTCTTCTTGCACTGCATTGACAGCTTCGTCGCGCAAGCGCTCGAACAGTAATGAAAATTCTGGAACAGCCTTATCAAGCGGCAGATCCTGTCCTTCGGGCAGATCCAAAATCCGCATCGCAGCGCGGTTTAGAAAATCGACGTTCCCTTCGGGGTCAAGGCCCATCACGCCCGCAGTGACGTTGCTCAGCACCGAGTCAAAAAGCCGCCGCCGTTGCTCGGTCTGCCGGTGGTTCTCCACCAATGCCTCGCGTTGACCCTTCAACTGATGCGTCATCTGATTGAAGAGACGCCCCAGCATCGCAATCTCATCGTCGCCGTCCTCTTCTTGCACGCGCACGTTAAGATCGCCGCCACCCACCATTTGCGCAGCGCCAGCAAGCCGCCCGACCGGTCGTGCCAACCGCTCGGCGAACCAAAGGCCCAGCCAGATCGCCGCTAAGATCAAGATCAGCGCAAAGCCCAGATAAATAAGGCCGAAATTGAACAAGATGCTGCCGCGGTCGGCCTCAAGTTGGTTGTAGACTTTCACCGTCTCTTGGGTCTCATCCAAGAGCGACAGGATCGAGCCATCGACCTCACGGCTGACATAGAGGTAGCGATCGGGGAATGAATCTAGATGAACAACGGCCCGGAACTCATTGTTCGACCAGTCTTCTATCAGCTGGGGGCCCTCTTCGCGGGCGTAGCGCAATGTGTTCAGCGGCACCGGCTCAAAACCGAAGAGGTAAGAGCGTTCGCCCCGCAACTGCAAAGCCCCGGTGCCATCGATCAGATAGGCTTCTTTCAGCCCGCGCTGGATCAGCTCTTGGCCCCGCGCCAGCATCGTGCGCAGCACGTCATCTGGCAAAGCGCGGCTCTTTTGCCGCTCAAGATTTAAGAAGGCTGCCAGCCGGACGGCGTCATTCTCAAGATCCTCCCGCTGCTCGCCCTCATAGGCCTGAGCCGCCGCCAGCGATGTCCCAACGACCGAGCGCACACGGTCCGAGAACCAGCCCTCAAGGCCCAGATTAACCGTGAGCATGGCAAAGACCGCGACAAGCACGGTTGGCACCAAGGCCATGCCAGCAAAAACGCCGGTGAGCCGAAGGTGCAGCCGTGATCCGGCCGAGCGGCTGCGCCGATCCGCGATCATCCGCGCGATCCGCGACAGCACCAAGGCGGCCACGACCAGCACATAAACGAAATCGGTGAGCAAGATCAGCCGCAGGGTCGGTGAGCTGCTGCTTTGATTAAGCGGACCCAAGGTCAGGAAAGTCAGTACGACCAAGACTGGCCCAAGGAAGACCAAGCCAAGCGTCATCGCGGTCTGCACGCGGCGGATCCGGCGCAGGCGCGTCAGTCTGGTCCAAGTGTCCCGGCGCAGAGCGCGATTGAACGGCGTCATCACTCACAACATCTGGTGGCGCGGCCGGCTAGGCTCCGGCGCAACGCTTGATGTTGCAGTTTTACATCAACTTGCGGCGCCGTGTCACCCGGATATCGAGGTCGGTGATCTTCTTGCGCAAGGTATTGCGGTTGATCCCCAAAAGATCGGCACATTTGGCCTGATTTCCGGCAGTCGCATCCAGCGCAATTTCGATCAATGGCATCTCAACTTCGCGCAAAATCCGCTGGTAAACCCCTGCGGGCGGCAGCTGCCCGTTGTGTAGATCGAAATAGCGCTTCATGTGGCGCATCACGGAAGACGAGAGCTTTTCATGATCGCCACCGCCCTTCAAAGGCTCACCCACCGGTTGTGAGCCTAGGGCTTGCTCCAACTCGGCACGCGAAATCTCTGATTCGGAGCTGGTGACCAAAAGGCGGCGCAGGGTGTTTTCAAGTTGGCGCACATTGCCGGGCCAGGGATGGGTGCGAATATAGTCGGCAGCCGGCTCGGACAGACGCCGCAGCGTGCCCAGATCCCGCCCGCCGCGTCCCAGGAAATGCTCGGCCAAGAGCGGGATGTCGTCCACCCGCTCGCGCAAGGCGGGCACATGCAGTGCCACGCCACTGAGCCGGTAATAAAGATCCTGCCGGAACTGGCCGCTTTGCAGCCGCGCCGTCAGATCGATCTGGCTCGTGGCCATGATGCGCGGCGCGTGGTCCAGTTGCAGGTCCAAGAGCCGCACCACGCGGGCTTGGGTGTCCTCGTCGAAATCTGAGACCTCGTCGAAGACGATCGAGCCACCGCGCGCTTTGGCCAAAAGCGAAGACGGACCGTCAACCCCAGCGAGATCAGAGGCCTGCGCGATCGCGAAAGGCAAAGTTCTGCGGTCAGAGAAATCATGGATCGCGCGGGCGATCAGGCTTTTGCCGGTGCCGGATTCGCCAGTGATCAGCACCGGAAGATCGGCGTTCATCACCCGTGCCACCAGCCGGTAAAGCGCCTGCATCGCCGGGGTGCGACCGACCAAAGGCAGCTCCTCGGTCGGGGCACGCACGGGCGGCTCAACCTTGGGCTGGCGGCGCTTTTGCTCTAGCGCGCGGGCCGAGCGTTTCATCAGATCGGGCAGATCGAAGGGTTTCGGCAGATAGTCAAAGGCCTCGGCCTCGGCCGCCTGAATGGCGGTCATGATGGTGTTTTGCGCCGAGATCACGATCACCGGCAGGCCCGGCCGCATCCGCGCAATCCGCGGCAAAGCATCCAGACCATTGCCGTCTGGCATGATCACATCCGAGATCACCAGATCGCCTTTGCCCTCTTCCACCCAACGCATCAGGGTCATCAGGCTTGAGGTGGCATGCACCTTGCAGCCCGCCCGGGTCAGCGCTTGGGTCAGCACGGTGCGGATGGTGCGGTCGTCATCTGCGACAAGAACGGTTCCGTCCATGGTCTAGAGATCCTTGCGTTTTTCCTTGGGTGCCATAGGCAGGGAGAGGCGAAAGACCGTGCGGCCGGGGACGGAATCCACCGTGATCCAACCGTCATGGTCCGAGATGATTTTCGACACCAGCGCGAGGCCGAGCCCGGTGCCATTCTCGCGCCCCGAAACGAAGGGTTCGAAAATCTCGCCCGCGATATCGGGCGGAATGCCGGGGCCGTCATCGATGATTTCCACGTTCAGCGGCAAAGCAGCTTGTTTGCCGTCCTTGCCCCGCACCCGCAGGCTCAGGTCGTAAAAGGTGCGCAGCCGGATGGTGCCGCCGCCCCTGCCCGCCGCTTCTGCGGCATTCTTGATGAGGTTCAAGAACACCTGCATCAACTGATCCGGATCGACCCAAGTCGGCGGCAATGACGGGTCATAGCTTTCGATGATGGTCATTTGCGAGGCGAACCCCACCTGCGCCGATTTACGGGCGCGGTCCAAGGCGTCGTGGATATTAACCGCGCGCCGCTCGGGCGGGCGCAGATTGCCGAATTGCTCAACCTGCTCCAGCAGTTTGACGATGCGGCGGGTCTCTTCCACGATCAGATCGGTCAGCTCTTGATCTTCAGGCGTCAGACCCATCGACAAAAGCTGTGCCGCACCCGAGATGCCCGCGAGCGGGTTTTTGATCTCATGTGCCAGCATCTCGGCCATGCCGATCGCCGATTTCGCCGCCGATTTGACGCCCATCGAGCGGCCCAGCCGGTCGGCCAGCTCGCGCGGCGACAGGATCAGCAAGATCACCTCGGGGTTGTCTTGCAAGGGCGCCACATGGATGTTGCATTGCACGGGGGGGCGGTCGCCCCCCGTCACATCCACATCATTGATATTCAGGCCAGATTGATTGGCCCGCGCCCGTGCCAGCACCTCTTGCATCGGCGCGTCTATGGAAAGCCGATCAAAGGCCGGATGCCCCGCCAGACTGCGGCTTGAGGCGTTGAGAAAGGTCTCGGCCTCGGGGTTGACCTCAAGGATCGCGTCATCCGGCCCAATCAGCAGCGAGGGCAGCGGCAGCGAGGCCCAGATCACCCCGGGCACCGGATAGGGCGCGCGGTAGCCGCTCATGCAGCAGACTCCATCTCGTCGAAGGCGCGGTTCAGCAGGCGGATCACCTCATCAGGGTCGGTCGAGGTCAGGATCGCGTCGCGGGCCTGCGGCAGTCCGGCCTCTTCCAGATGCCAGCCAAGGTGCTTGCGCGCGCAGCGCAGGCCCAGATCGCGGCCGTAAAAGCCAAGGATGGCCTCATAATGCTCAACGATCATCTCGGCTCGCGCCCGGCCTTCGGGGATCCGTGGCGCAGGCGCGCCGTGCAGTGCATGGGCGATCTCGGCCAACCGCCAAGGCGCGCCCTGCGCCCCGCGCCCGACCATCACCCCATCGGCGCCGGAATGGTCCAAAGCCGCGCGGGCCGAGCCTCCATCGGTGATATCGCCATTGGCGATCACCGGAATGCGCACCGCCTCTTTCACCGCGCGGATCGCGCGCCAATCGGCATGGCCCTTGTAGAACTGGCAACGGGTGCGGCCATGGATCACCACCATTTGCACCCCCGCCCCTTCGGCGCGGCGCGCAAGTTCGGGCGCGTTGTGCAAGCTGTCATCCCAGCCCAGCCGGGTCTTCAGCGTGACGGGAACTTTGACCGCCCCGACCACGGCCTCAATCAGCTCCAGCGCCAGATCGAGATCGCGCAACAGGGCTGAGCCGCAAAGCCCGGTTGTCACCCGTTTCGACGGGCAGCCCATATTGATATCAATCAGCTGCGCGCCCTGGCCTTCGCACCATTTGGCGGCCTCGGCCATCAATGCCGGATCCCGGCCCGCAAGTTGCACCGAGGTGGCTTGGTCTTCAAACCCCAGCTCTGCCCGCGCGCGGGCCTCGGGCTTGGCGCGCAAAACCTCATCCGAGGCGACCATCTCACTGACCACCAGCCCGGCGCCGAAACGCCCCACCAAGCGGCGGTAGGGAAGATCGGTGATTCCCGCCAGTGGAGCGAGAAAGACGGGAGGGCTTGCGGTGAGGGGGCCAATCGTAAAGGACAAATGCCGTTTCCTTGTGCGTTACCAAATCGAATAGCGCGGGCTTAGATTTAGATGAAAGCGGCCCGGCGCTTGCCGTAGGGTCGGTTATGCGCGATTTGCGGCAGATGCACAAATATTAGGCGATGGCGCTGAAATAAGCGGCGCGTTGAAAGCGGGCACGGCTTGGCCTAGGAAGGCAACACCGATCAAAGGAGGCGCCATGAGCACGGCCGTCATCATCGTCGCCGCCGGACGCGGCAGCCGCGCCGGGGGCGATTTGCCCAAGCAATGGCAAAGCCTTGCCGGAAAATCTGTGCTGGAACATACGGTTGCGCAGTTTGGCGCCATGCAGATCGTGCTGGTGATCCACCCCGAGGACCGCGTGCGTGCCGCAGCGCTTTTCCCCGAGCTAACCTTGGTCCATGGCGGCGAGACGCGGGCGCAAAGCGTGCTCAACGCCTTGGCCGCGCTGGAAGGCTCACAAGTGGACCGCGTCCTCATCCATGACGGCGCCCGCCCCTTCGTGTCGCAAGCGGTGATCACCCGTGTGATCGCGGCACTCGATCATCACCCTGCCGCCGCCCCTGCCTTGGTGGTCTCGGACGCACTGTGGCGCGGCGAGGCTGGACTTGTGCAGGGCACCCAAGACCGCGCCGGGCTTTACCGCGCGCAAACCCCGCAAGGCTTCCGCTTCCCCGAGATCTTGGCCGCGCATCGCGCCCATCCCGGTGGCGCCTTGGACGATGTCGAGGTTGCCCGCGCCGCAGGGCTTGACGTTGCCATTGTCGAGGGCGACGAGGAGAATATGAAACTCACCTACCCCGGCGATTTCGCCAAGGGAGAGGCTTTGCTGAAGGGTCGCAAGATGGATCTGCGCGTGGGGAATGGCTATGATGTGCATGCCTTTTGTGAGGGCGATCACCTCTGGCTTTGCGGGGTAAAGATCCCTCATTCGAAAGGCTTGCTGGGACATTCCGATGCTGATGTTGGCATGCACGCTTTGACCGACGCGATTTATGGCGCGCTGGCCGAAGGCGATATCGGCCGCCATTTCCCCCCCTCGGACCCGCAATGGAAAGGCGCTGCGAGCCATATCTTCTTGGCCCATGCGATCGCCTTGGCGCGGGAGAAGGGCTATCAGCTGGCCAATTGCGATGTGACCTTGGTTTGCGAATATCCCAAGATCGGCCCGCATGCGCTGAATATGGCGGCCGAGCTTGCCCGGATCATGGGGGTCGAGACCAGCCGTGTCAGCGTTAAGGCCACCACCTCCGAGCGTCTGGGCTTCACGGGCCGCGAAGAGGGCATCGCCAGCATCGCCACCTGCGCTTTGGTGAAAGCATGAACCGGGCCATCGCGACCTTTTTCTACATCGGCCATCTGCGCCCGGCCCCCGGCACTTGGGGCTCGCTCGCCGCCGCCGTCTTGGGCGTTTTGGCCTATCAATGCGGCGCGGGCTGGCTGGTGCCTCTGGGCGCGGTGCTTGCGACGATTTTGGGCTTCTGGGCGGTGCCGCTTTACTTGCAAAGCAGCGCCTCGTCGGACCCCTCCGAGGTGGTGATCGATGAGGTCGCGGGGCTGTGGCTGGCGATGAGCTTCCCCGTGATCCCACTGATGATGCGCGGCGTGGAGATGGGCTTTTTCTCCGGCGCTTGGCCGGGTTGGGTGGCGCCCTTCCTGCTGTTCCGGCTTTTCGACATCTGGAAACCTTGGCTCGTCGGCCGGGCAGATCGGCGCGGCGATGCGGCGGGGGTGATGCTTGATGACCTTTGGGCTGGGCTTTTCGCGGGGATCGGCTCGATCCTTCTCGCAGCACTCTACCATGTGGTGCTTTTCGCATGATCGCCGAGGCGCTGGCCCGTGAGGTGCTCGCCTTGGCCCGCGCGCGCGGTCTGCGGATTGCCACGGCGGAAAGCTGCACCGGCGGGATGGTCGCGGCGGCGCTGACGGATGTGGCAGGCTCATCGGATGTGTTCGATCGCGGCTTTGTCACCTATTCCAACGCCGCCAAAGAGGCTGTGCTGGGCGTCCTACCCGCCACCCTCGCCGCCCATGGCGCGGTCTCTGAAGCTGTTGCGGCTGAGATGGCGTCCGGCGCGCAGCGCAATTCGCTTGCTGAACTCACGGTCGCCACCACCGGCATCGCCGGCCCCGGCGGAAGTGAATATAAACCCGAAGGCCGGGTCTGCTTTGGCCTCAGCCTTGGAGGCCAGACTCAGGTCGAAACGATCGACTTCGGCCCGCTTGGCCGCGCGGAGGTGCGCCTTGCGGCCACGCAACACGCTTTGCAGCTTTTGCAGCGCGCCCTGACCGCCTGAGCCACCTTGAACTTCGGTCGGATGCCTCCGGCGGGGATATTTTTATTCTGAAAGAAATCCCCTCTTTCAGAACTTAAATATCCTCGGGGGGAGGCCCTGCATAGCAGGGCCGTGGGGGGCGAAGCGCCCCCGCTTCTTCAAAATAACCTATTTCGCGCCGTAAAGCGTGGCGGCGCGGGTCTCAAAGGCGCGCACGATGCGCTGCATCGCCTCGTTGAAGACAAGGCCGATGATGCCTTGCAGGATCGCATTGCGGAATTCGAAATCGACGAAGAACTCGACCTCAGAGCCGCCGCCCTCTGTCTCGGGCAAATCCCGGAAGCTCCAGGTCGAGCGCATGTATTTGAACGGGCCATCCAAATACTCGGTGAGGATTTTCCCCTCGCCCGGCAAAAGCGTCACTCGGCTGGCAAAGCGCTCGCGGAAGACCTTGAAGCTGATCACCAGATCAGCCTCCATCACCTCACCGCCCTCAACCGGCAGGCGCGAACGGATGCGCGCGGCCGAGTTCCAAGGCAGAAACTCGGGGTAGCGGGCGACATCGGCGACCAGATCATAGATCTGGGCAGCGGTGTAAGGCAGACGGCGTTTTTCGTGATGGGTGGGCATTTTGGTCTTTCCGGCTTCCCTGCTGATTTGGCCTGCGTGACTGCGAAGTTCAAGCGCCTGTGCCGGATAACGCTGCGCGAGGCTTGCATTGTGGCGCTGATGGCGCAAGGAAGGAGCGCGAACCAATTGAGGTGCAGGATGACCGATACCCCGCCGCGTTATGTGATCGACCAGATGATCAGCGCCAAATCCATCGCGGCCCGGGTCGAGGCCTTGGCGCGCGAGATCACGGCGCATTACCAAGATTCCGAGAAACTGGTGGTGGTCGGGCTCTTGCGCGGCTCTTTCGTCTTCATCGCCGATCTGGTGCGCGAGATCGATCTGCCGGTCGAGGTCGACTTCCTTGAGGCCAGCTCCTACGGCGACGGCATGCAATCGAGCCGCGAGGTCCGCATCCTGAAGGATTTGCGCGGCGAGATCGCGGGCCGCGATGTGCTGGTGGTGGAAGACATCGTCGACACCGGCTTCACCTTGCACCATGTGAAAAACCTTCTCCTCTCGCGTGAGCCGCGGCGTTTGGAGATCTGCGCTTTGCTTGACAAACCCTCGCGCCGCGAGGTGCCGATCAAGGCGACATGGACCGGCTTTGACATCCCCGATGAATTCGTCGTCGGCTATGGCATTGATTACGCACAGCGCAATCGCAACCTGCCCTTTATCGGCAAGGTGCGCTTCCCCGACGCCGAGGCATGAACCCGCGCTGGCTGATGAAGGCCAAGCGTTGGGCACAGAATCCGCCCTCGGCGCGACAGGTTGTATTTTACGGGGCAATCTTGGCGCTTTGTCTGGCGGTGGCGGGCTTTGAATGGTTCTTCGGCTGGCCCGAGGCGCTGACGCCCGCGCGGTTGCGTCCCTAAAACCGTCGCGCCGCCCAATCGCCGCGCATGAGGTGAGCTTGGCGCAGACAGCAGCGGAGCGATCCGCTATCCTAAGCGCAGCGAAAGGGAGCCACCATGCGATTGCTACGTAACTTTATGATTCTCTGCGGTATTTCTGCGGCGGGCCTTTACTGGTGGACCTTGCCCGCCCCCTTAGACGCCTCGGCGATGGCCGGGCTGACAGGCGATGCGACCCGTGGTGAGGCGGTGTTCCACGCAACGGGCTGCGCCTCTTGCCATACCGCGCCCGGCGCCTCGGACAGTGATGAGCTGGTGTTGGCGGGTGGGCAGCGTTTTGCCTCGCCCTTTGGCACTTTCCTTGCGCCCAACATCAGCCAAGACAAAGCGCATGGCATTGGCGATTGGAGCGCGTTGGATCTGGCCAATGCGCTGACACGCGGTGTGTCGCGCGGGGGCGAGCATCTTTATCCGGCCCTGCCCTATGCCTCATATGCCAAGTTGGCCTTGCAAGATGTGGCGGATTTGCATGTCTATCTGCAAAGCCTGCCCGCCGATCCCACCCCCAGCCAGCCACATGAGATTGGCTTTCCCTTCAACATCCGCATGGCGCTTGGCGGATGGAAGCTGCTGTTCTTGAGTAACGACTGGGCGGTTGCGGGCAATCTGACCCCGACCGAGGATCGCGGCCGCTATCTTGTTGAGGCAATGGGGCATTGCGGTGAATGCCACACCCCCCGCAATGCGCTTGGTGGAATGGACCGCAGCCGTTGGTTGGCGGGGGCCGAGGACGCTTCAGACCCGACTGGCGTGGCGCGGGTGCCGAATATCACCCCAGCCAAGCTGAGCTGGTCCGAAGATGAAATTGCCTATTACATGCAAAGCGGCTTTACGCCGGATTACGACTCGGTTGGCGGCCATATGGCACATGTGGTGGCGAACTTTGCACGCCTGCCGGTTGAGGATTCCAAAGCCGTAGCGGCCTATCTTAAGCGGGTGCCGGCGGTCGAATAAAGCCGCAGCTTTCTGCTGCGTGAACCCCTGATAAGGCGGCCTTTCATGGCCGCCTTTTCTTCGGCGAAAGCAGCTGTGTTAGATATATCAAAGAGTTGCCTTTAATTGCTGTTGGCACGTTCTTGTCTATCCCGTTGCAGAGCTTTGAGGGTACAACTGACGTCATCACACGCAGGAGTTGAACCTTGTCTTTGACGTGCCTTCCCCGCCTCACAGGTCTTGCCTTGGGCCTTAGCTTTTCGATGCTCCCGTTTTCTGCCAGCGCAGAAGGTCTGGAACTCGCCCCCGGATTGACGCTCACCGGCGATGTGATGCTGCAACACAGCGTTGACGCCTATTACGAATATACCGATATCATCGCCGATCTGCGTCTGTTCTGGCGTCCGGTCACCGACACGTCCTTTAGCTTTGGCATCGAGGCCAGCACCGATAGCTTCATCGGTCTGCATGAGGATTGGAGCGATAACGGTCTTTATGCAGCTGCAGTCTTCGGGTTTGAGGGCTATGATTTGCGCATCGGCGCACCGCGCCCGGTCAGCGATACGATGGCCTTGCTGCCGCCCCTTGGCGCCTATCGCTATGTCAGCTTGGGTGTGGAAACGCTGCATGGATCGGTTGTGCGGGGGAACGCCCGTTGGGATGACCGTTTCACTCCGGGCCTATCGCTGCAAAGCAACACGGACGGTGCTTTCGCTTGGGGACTCTCGGCGCATAAATCCAGCTACGCGGACCAAGGCTACCGCGTTGATGTGCCAGTGGTCGAAGCGGTCGCGCAATATAGCTTTGGCGATCTGACGCTGGGCGCGCAGATTGTGCATACGCGCATGGACGATGGTGAGGCTGATCAGGAATATCCCTTTGCAGTGGGGGTATCGGGAACCTCAGCCATGATCGGGATGCGTTATGCCAAGAATGGCTGGCTCCTTGGCTTGGCGCATGGCAAAGCCGACACTGGCGACGCCGAGCAAAATTTCTCGCGCGTGCATGGATCTTATGATTTTGGCAACGGCCTGACGCTTTATGCTGATCTGACCAAAGCTGACCGGCTCTATGAGGACGATCCGTCGGGATACCAAGTGCTGGGCGCCCAATACCGCTTTGCAAACGGCTTCTATCTGGAAGCGGGCGTGACGCATGATCGTGGTGAATACACCCATAAGACCATTGCCGCAGGTTATAAGTTCTGACACGCAACGCTTAGGTTTTGAATAAAAAAAGGCGCCAGAGTGGCGCCTTTTTTCGATCACATGAGAAGCGATGCCGCTTATGCGCGCCCCAGCTTTTGCAGACGTGCCTCGCGCAACCGGGCGAAATCGTCGCCTGCGTGGTAGCTGGACCGCGTCAAAGGTGTCGCCGAGACCATCAAGAAGCCTTTGCCATAAGCGGCTTTTTCATAGGCTTTGAACTCATCCGGTGTAACAAAACGGTCGACCCGGTGGTGTTTGGGCGTCGGCTGCAGATATTGTCCGATGGTCAGGAAATCGACATCCGCCGCGCGCATGTCATCCATCACCTGCAAGACGCCGGCGCGATCTTCGCCCAAGCCGACCATGATGCCGGATTTGGTGAACATCGTCGGGTCAAGCTCTTTGACCTTTTGCAAAAGCCGCAGCGAGTGGAAATAGCGCGCGCCGGGGCGCACCTCGAGGTAAAGCCCGGGCACGGTTTCCAAATTGTGGTTCAGCACATCGGGCCGCGCTTCAACCACCGTCTCCAAAGCGCCGGGGGCGGCTTTTAGGAAATCGGGGATCAGCACCTCAATCGTGGTGCCGGGGCTGCGGTGGCGGATGGCGCGGATCGTCTGAGCGAAATGCTCGGCACCACCATCGGTCAGGTCATCGCGGTCGACAGAGGTCACCACAACGTGGTTCAGCGACAGCTCCGAGACCGCATGTGCCACGCGGCCCGGCTCGAAGAGATCCAGCGCATTGGGCTTGCCGGTGGCGACGTTGCAGAAGGTGCAGCCACGGGTGCAGATCTCGCCCATGATCATCATGGTGGCATGGCCTTGCGACCAGCATTCGCCAACGTTGGGGCAACCCGCCTCTTCGCAGACCGTGACCAGCTTTTTCTCTTTGAGAATAGCGCGGGTCTGCTTGTAGCCCTCGGAGTTGGGCGCGCGCACGCGAATCCAATCGGGCTTCTTGGGCTGCGCCTGATCGGCCCGATGGGCCTTTTCGGGATGGCGTTGTTCCGGAAGGCTGAGGTCTCGCACAGAATTTTCCCCCTGCAATGCTCTCTTTATGCTCATACTGCTGGGAAAGGATCAAGGCCATGCCCGACCTGCCTGCTGCAAAGGCGCGTCAGGGGGCGGCAGATGGCGACAACGAGGGGTCTTAACATGAAGAAATTTATTGCAGAGACGATGGGCACAGCCATTTTGGTGCTCTTTGGGTGCGGGGCTGCGGTGATCGCAGGTGCCGATGGTACCACCGGGATCGGGCTTGCGGGGATCAGTCTGGCCTTTGGCCTGGCGATCGTCGCTGCGGCCTACGGTTTGGGCGCGATCTCGGGCGCGCATTTGAACCCTGCGGTCTCGCTCGGCGCACTGATGGCCGGTCGGATGCCTGCGGCCGAGTTCGTCAGCTATGTGATCGCACAGATCCTTGGCGCGGTGATCGGCGCATTGCTGCTTTACCTCATTGCTTCGGGTTCTGCGGGCTGGACCGGCGGGCTGGGGCAGAACGGCTATGGGGCGGGTTATATGGGCGAATACAGCCTGACTTCGGCGCTGGTGTTTGAGTTCGTGATGACCTTCATCTTCGTCACCGTCATCCTGGGCGCCACCCAGCCGGGCGCTGCAACCGCTTTTGCAGGTCTTGCAATTGGTCTGACGCTGGCAGCAATCCACCTTGTCGGCATCAAGGTGACGGGCGTTTCGGTGAACCCTGCCCGCTCGATCGGTCCGGCGCTCTTTGCTGGCGGCGCGGCTTTGTCGCAGCTTTGGGTCTTCATCGCAGCCCCGCTTTTGGGCGGCGCTTTGGCAGGGATCGTGCATAAAGCGGGCCTGACCCGCGCCGATTAAATCGGGCTGATCCGCAAGGCAAAAGGGGCGCAGCATTCTGCGCCCCTCTTCCATTTGGCCCCTTCAACCAATCAGCGGGCCTGCGCGGCCATAGCGCGCATCGTAATGCCGCCGCAGCCGCATCAGCGCGATGCGTAAGACGATCTTGCCCGAGCGCGCCGCCCAGCCCATGCGCTTTTCGGCCATCTCGATGCCTTCCAAAAAGCAGCAAACCCGCAAAGCGACATCCCCCAACCCGGGGCCAAGGTCGTGCAACGCCTCGGCGACACGCTCACGGGCACGGGCCGAGCCGCCACCCGCCCCATCACTGCGAAAGCTGCCGCGCTCGCCTCCTGTCAAGAATCGCTCCCAATTTTGCGCCACGCGCGGGCCCATTTGGGCCAGCTCAAAATCTTCGCGCAACCGTTCGGCCGCTTCGACCAAGGCGCTGTCGAGAAAAGGTTTGCCGTCTTTGTCGCGCCGCCGGCCCAAGATAGAGACCGGGCTTTCGGCAAGGTTGGAGCGGATACGCCGCGCCCCGCCCGGCTCACTCACTTGCCGTTCGCCCCAGATCCGATGCTGGTCGGCAAAGTTCGCCTGCGCTTCGGCCATACCTAGCGGAGCCGATTGCCGGCGCAGGTCCTCCTCATCAATCATCCGCTTCAACGCCATGCGCCCGGCTTGGGTGATCTCATAGGTCGAGATCCGCCCCGCCTTGCGGCATTGGATCCAGTCCTTCAGCGCAAAGGCCTGCGCCACCGCCCGGTCCACGATGGCCGTGCGCGAGGACCGACCGTCCGCCAATTCGCGCATCACCACCGCCTTCTCCATGTCGGCGGCAATCGCCATCACCGCCCCGGGTTCGACCAACCGGCGCAGCACACGTCGCCCCTCACGCATCAAGGTGTCCTCATCGGTGAGCGGCTCGGTTTCGGGCGCCATGAGCGGGTGCCGCGTCTGGTGGTGGGGGGCCGGTGTGATGGTCATCTTGGCAACGTCCTTCTGCACAGGGCTTTGAGAGGGAAGCAGGCCACGACCGAGCCGCGTTAAAGCTTCATCCATCAAAGGGTCGTCCCGGCGCAGTTCAAACCGCCGCACTTGCCGCATCACGGTCGAGGCATTCAGCCCTGCCGCGCGCGCCAGCGCCCGGATCGAGACCCCATCCTCGGTATGGCTAAGATAGTGTTTCACCCGTTCGGGAAGCCATTCAGGAAGGCGGTCTCTCAGCGGATGTGCTGCGCGATGGGCCAAGTCGGTCACCTGTCTTGCATCGAGGCCTAAGGAAGCGGATGCGTCCGACGAGAACGGACGCAACCCATGGATGAAATCGTTACATCTTGGTTAATCGTGGCGATAATGCAGATAATTCTAGCGGTTTCTTAAAGGTTTGAGAAACTTCCGCGCGCTCGAAAGGCGCAAAATGCAACGTTAGGTTGCGCTCTGTCAGACTGGTCGGCCTGCAATCGGAGGCCTGATCATGCGCGACAGTGAACGTCTTCTCACAACACTACGCCGCCCTGCCCTTTTGATGCGCGCAGCACGGCTTGGGCTGCAAAGCTATCAACGCAGCCGCTGGCTTCGGCGTCTCGCAGCGGAAGAACCCTGCCACGAGCGTATGTTAGAGCATTTGATGCGCAGCGAGGCGGCTTGGGAGGAAACCAGGAGACGCGGTGACGCGGGCTATTCCGTGGCGCGGCATCTGGAAGTGTTGATCGCCCTTTTGGCCGAAACGCGGGCTTTGCGCGCAGCCCTGCCCGGCTGAAACGCAAAACGCCCGCGCCAGTCAGGGCGCGGGCGTTTGCTACGTCTGGGAACCCGGCCCAAAGGCCAGTGCCCCAAAAACCTTAAGATCACATGAAAGCGTCAGGCATCGAGGCTTTGCGCTGCGTCACATAGGCCTCAAGCTCTTCTTTCTTGCCAGCGTCGATGTCAGGCGCTTGATAATCGGCCAGAAGCTTCTTCACGCGGGCAGATGCCAGCGCTTGGGTATCGCGTGCGCCTTCATCTTCCCAAGTCTCATAGGGCTTGTAGTCCAGAACTTCGCTGCGCCAGAAAGCGGTTTTGAAGTTGGCTTGGGTGTGCTCGCAGCCAAGGTAGTGGCCGCCCGGACCGACCTCACGGATCGCATCCATTGCTTGGCCATTGGTATCGATCGCCACGCCCTGGGCCAGATGGTGCAAGGTGCCCAGCTGATCGGCATCCATCACGAATTTCTCGTAAGACGAGACCAGACCGCCTTCGAGCCAGCCGCAAGCGTGCAGCATGAAGTTCACGCCCGACATCAGACCCATGTTGAGGCTGTTGGCCGATTCGTAACCCGCCTGCGCATCAGGCAGTTTCGAGCCGCAGAAGCCACCCGCCGAGCGATAAGGCAGCCCCAGACGGCGCACCAGTTGACCGGTGCCATAGGTGATATGGCTGGCTTCCGGGGTGCCAAAGGTCGGCGCGCCCGAATTCATGTCGATCGAGGTCACAAAGGCGCCCGCGATCACCGGTGAGCCTGCGCGCACCAGCTGGCTATAGGCGACACCGGCCAGAATCTCGGCCAGAACTTGCGTCAAAGTGCCCGCAACCGTCACCGGCGCCATCGCACCGCCGACGATGAAGGGCGAGACGATGGAGGCTTGGTTGTTCGAGGCATAGACCTCCAAAGCGCCCATCATGATCCCGTCGAAAGTCATCGGCGAGTTGATGTTGATGAGCGAGGTCATTACCGTGTTTTGGTCAACGAAATCATTGCCAAACAGGATCTTCGACATATCGACCGAATCCTGCGCCCGGCTCGGCTCGGTCACAGAGCCCATGTAGGGCTTATCCGACAAAGTCATATGCGCCAGCAGCATGTCGAGGTGGCGCTTGTTCACCGGAATATCGGTCGGCTCGCACACCGTGCCGCCCGAATGGTGCAGCCATTTCGACATATAGCCGAGCTTCACGAAATTGCGGAAATCCTCGATCGTGGCATAGCGGCGGCCACCTTCGGCATCGCGCACGAAGGGCGGGCCGTAGACCGGTGCCAGCACCAGACCATTGCCGCCGATATCGACATTGCGGGCCGCATTGCGGGCGTGTTGGGTGAACTTCGACGGCGCGGTCGAGCAAAGCTTGCGCGCAAGGCCACGCGGGATATGCACCCGCTCGCCGCGCACATCGGCGCCGGCATCGCGCCAACGCCGCAAAGCGGCTTCGTTTTCCACGAAGTTGACGCCGATCTCTTCCAGCACCGTCTCGGCATTATATTCGATGATCTGAAGCGCTTCTTCGTTCAGAATCTCGAAATTGGGGATGTTCCGCTCGATAAAGCGGGCGGTCTCGAAGCTGACAGCCGTGCGCTCGGCGCGGCGCGCCCCGCCGCCACCACCCCGTGCCCGGCGTCCACTCGTCTGTTCCGCTGCCACATCTAAATCGCCCATCATCGCCTCCAGCGCTGAAACCTTTGGCACCTTATGAACCCAAAGCTTTTCCGCCCGCCCCTCGTTTCCGTCGCATGCCCGCCAAAACCGACACGGCTCAACACCGAAAACGACGCCAAGACCCGCCGCGCTCTGCCTTGCCCTCTTGCGATTTGGCCCCTTGCGCGCTACGCGAGCGCATGACCCAGTCCCATGAACGCCTCCTGATCATCGACTTTGGTTCCCAGGTGACGCAGCTGATCGCGCGCCGCCTGCGTGAGCTGAACGTCTATTGCGAAATCCACCCCTATAACCGGGTGAATGATGCCTTCCTGCGCGACTTCGCGCCGAAGGCGGTCATCCTCTCGGGCGGGCCTGACAGCGTGACCCGCGAAGGATCGCCGCGCGCGCCGGAAGCTTTGTGGAGCTTTGGTGTCCCGGTCCTTGGGATCTGCTATGGTCAGCAGACCATGATGCAGCAACTGGGCGGGATGGTCGAAAGCGGCCATGGCACCGCCGAGTTTGGCCGCGCCTTCGTGACCCCTGCCAATGGCGATCTGTCGATCCTTGCGGGCTGGTTCGAAGAGGGCCGCGAGCAGGTCTGGATGAGCCACGGCGACCATGTCTCGCAGATCGCGCCGGGCTTTGAGGTCTATGGCACCTCGCCCAATGCGCCCTTTGCGGTGACGGCGGATGTGTCGCGCAACTTCTATGCCGTGCAGTTCCACCCCGAGGTGCACCACACCCCCAAAGGTGCGAAACTCTACGAGAACTTCATCAAACTCGCCGGTTTCAGCGGCGATTGGACCATGGCGGGCTACCGCGAGCAAGCCATTGCCGCGATCCGGGAACAGGTCGGTTCGGACCATGTGATCTGCGGGCTTTCGGGCGGCGTGGACAGCTCGGTCACCGCGATCTTGCTGCATGAGGCGATTGGCGACCAGCTGACCTGCGTCTTCGTGGACCACGGTCTTTTGCGCAAAAACGAAGCCGCCGATGTCGTGAAAATGTTCCGCGACAACTACAAGATCAAACTGATCGCGGCGGATGAGTCTGACCTCTTCCTCGGCGCGCTTGAGGGCGTCTCGGACCCCGAGGTGAAGCGCAAGACCATCGGCAAGCTCTTCATCGATGTGTTCCAGAAATACGCCAATGAGATCGAGGGCGCGAAGTTCCTTGCTCAAGGCACGCTTTATCCTGACGTGATCGAGTCGGTCTCCTTCTCGGGCGGGCCTTCGGTCACGATCAAATCGCACCACAATGTGGGCGGTCTGCCGGAGAAGATGGGCCTGAAGCTGGTCGAACCCCTGCGTGAGCTTTTCAAGGACGAGGTCCGCGCCTTGGGCCGCGAGCTTGGCCTGCCCGCTTCCTTCATCGGCCGCCACCCCTTCCCCGGTCCGGGTCTGGCGATCCGCTGCCCGGGTGAGATCACCCGCGAGAAGCTGGCGATCTTGCAAGAGGCCGATGCCGTCTACATCGACCAAATCCGCAAACACGGGCTTTATGACGAGATCTGGCAGGCTTTCGCCGCGATCTTGCCAATGAAAACCGTGGGCGTGATGGGCGACGGGCGCACCTATGACTATGCGGTGGCGATCCGTGCGGTGACCTCGGTCGATGGGATGACCGCCGACACCTACCCGTTCAGCCATGAATTCCTTGGCGAGACGATGACGCGAATCATCAATGAGGTGAAAGGCGTCAATCGGGTGTTCTACGATCTGACCTCGAAGCCGCCGGGCACGATTGAGCTCGAATAACGCGGGCAAAGGATTTCAGGCGATGATCACGCTGACGGGGTTGTTAATCTGTGCGAATGCAGAAGAGGCAGCTTTGGTGCGCGATCATCTGCCCGAGCATCGGCGTCTGACGCAGGATGAGATCGGCTGTTTGGCCTTTTCCGTCCAGCCGACCGAGGATCCGCTGATCTGGCAGGTCGATGAGGTTTTCACCGATAAAGCGGCCTTTGCCGCGCATCAGGCCCGCACGCGCGGGTCTGATTGGTTTAAAGCCACCGGCCATATTCGGCGCGATTATCAAATCACCGGGCTCTGAGCCTTTCGGCCCCAATAAGTTTGCGGCTCGGCCCTAAAGGAGCCGAGCCGCAGGCATTTTAGAAGCTGCCGTGGAAGGCGATTTCCGCCATCTCCAAGCGGTCGCTCGGCACTTCGCGCTCGCGCAGGCCTTCGGGCAGCGACTCGGGCGCGCCGATATAGCCGACAGCGGCAACCGCATGGATCGTGTGGCCGGCGGGCAAGTTCAGCGCCTCGGCCAGTGCTTTGGGATCAAAGCCGCCCATGCCATGCGCGTAAAGACCCACTTTGGCCGCTTGCAGGGCCAGGCTCATCCAAGCCGCCCCAGTGTCAAACCCAGCCCAGACGTTGGTCTTGGTCTCGCCGTCCATGCCGGTCATCTCATCTTTCGACGCAAAGACCACCAACGCCGAAGCCTTCTCGGCCCAGCCGCGGTTGAACGGCACCAGACCCGACAAGATGGCGTCAAAACCGGTCTCGCCGCGCAAGGCCCAAGCCATACGCCAAGGCTGCAGGTTCATGGCCGAAGGCGCCCAGCGGGCGGCCTCAAGCAAAACCGTCATCTGCTCGGCGGTCATCGTGGCATCGGTATAGGCGCGGGGTGACCAACGGGCCGGGAACACCGGATCAACGGGCAAAGCGGATTGCCGCGCAACGGGGGACTGAACTGTCATCGGGGGAACCTGTCGTTTTAGTGTAAAGGCAAATGCACGGGCGGTGATCTGCGCTTGGTGCGCAAATTTTGCAACACCCCCAATCGCAGGGCGATATGTTCACTGACGCACAGCGGGACGGAAGTCATGGACTTTTCGTCAGGCCGCCGTCACTGATCTTGGCATGAAACCCCTGTATGAGGCCGACATGACCATCCCAGACCGCGCCAATCCCCAGCCTTTGCGGGCAGCGGCTTGGATGATGGGCTCGATCGCGGCTTTTACGGGCATGGCGATTGCTGCGCGATCTATTCAAAGCGCGCATGACACATTCGAGATCTTGGGGTTTCGGTCCCTGCTCGGGGTGGGTCTCGTGCTCCTTCTGGCCACGGCCAGCGGCAGAACCGGCAGGATCGCCACGCGCCGCCTGCCAAGCCATGCCCTGCGCAGCGTTGTGCATTTTACCGGACAGGCCTTGTGGTTCTGGGCGCTGACCCAAATCCCCTTGGCACAGGTCTTCGCGCTGGAATTCACCTCACCGCTTTGGGTGATCTTGCTCGCGCCCTTGTTTTTAGGCGAGCGCCAAACCCGCAGCCGCCTGGTCGCGGCGGGCATCGGTTTTTGCGGCATCCTTCTCGTCGCCAACCCCGACTTCAGCCGCCTTGAACTGGGCGTCTTGGCCGCGGCTTTGTCGGCCGTGTTCTTTGCCAGCTCCGTCATGCTGACCAAAGCACTGACGCGGGGCGAGGATCTTTTCGCGATTCTTTTTTGGATGTGCCTGTTGCAAAGCGGGCTTGGCCTCGGGCTTGCGCTTTGGGATGGCGAGATCCGTTGGCCCACCTCTGCCAGCCTGCCTTGGCTGGCGTTGATCGGGCTGGCTGGGGTTGGGGCACATCTGTGTCTGACGCGGGCGCTGCAACTTGCCCCTGCATCTTTCGTCGGCCCGATCGACTTCGTCCGCTTGCCGCTCATCGCGCTGATCGGCGTTGGATTTTATGATGAGCGCCTGCCTTGGACGCTGGCGCTGGGGGCTGGGCTTATTCTTGCAGCCAATCTGCTCTCTATTCGGGCCGAGGCATTGCGGGCCAAAGAGACGCCCGCGCAGAATTGACAAATGGTGCCACAGCCGACAACTGCCCCTCACAAAGTGGTGACGTGGCGTCATTGATTGACCCAAAATGTCGCACCTCCTAGCCTGAATCTAGGGGAAATCCTTTGAGGGGGATGAGGACAGTGAAACGTATCTTAACGAATACGGTGGCCTTTGGCCTTGCGGCCGGTGCGGCCCATGCTGGGGGGATTGAACGCTCTCATTCCCCCTATGCGATCCTGTGGGAGAGCGGCAATTACGCCGAGCTTTCCTTCGCTTATGTAAAGCCCAAAGTCTCGGGGACGGTCGGGGGTGGCGCAGTGAGCTCGGGTGATATGGCGGGGGATTACAGCCAGATCGGCCTTGGCGTGAAATATGCCATCAATGACCAACTCGATCTGGCAGTGGTGATCGATCAACCGATGGGAGCCGATATCGCTTATTCGGCGCCGGTCGGAGGGCTTTACCCGCTGGCGGGCTCGACCGGCAACATCGACTCTGTCGCGGTGACCGCTTTGGCGCGCTACAAATTCGATGGTGGCTTCTCGGTCCATGGCGGGATCAAGGCGCAGCGTTCCAACGGGGATGTTAGTCTGCCTTTCGTCGGCGCCGGCTATACGATGCAGACGTCAAAAGAGACTGATCTCGGCTATATCATCGGTGCAGCTTACGAAAAGCCCGAGATCGCATTGCGGGTAGCCCTGACCTATCAATCTTCGATCACGCATAACTTCACCTCGGTCGAGACTGGACTCGGCGGCCTGAGCGGGACCGGAAGCTTCGAGACCGAGGTGCCACAGGCTCTGACCTTGGACTTCCAGTCCGGCGTGGCGGCCGATACTTTGGTGTTCGGCTCGATCCGTTGGCGCGAATGGACGGCCTTTGACATCAGCCCGCCCGGCTATGGCAACCCCTTGGCGGTGGGCGAAGCTCTGGTCGAATACAATGATGACGTGGTGACCTACACCTTGGGTGTGGGGCGTCGTTTCAACGAGAACTGGGCTGGTGCGATCTCGATTGGCTATGAAGGCTCGGGCAGTTCGACCGTTGGCAACCTTGGTCCGCATGATGGGATGCGCAGCATCACGTTGGGCGGCACCTACACCCAAGACAATATGAAGATCACCGCTGGTGTCAGCTATATCGACATTGGCGATGCGGTGACCAACACCATTAACGGCGTCTTCACCGACAATTCTGGCGTCGGTTTTGGGATGAAAGTCGGCTACAGCTTCTGATCGCTCCGGAAGCTGTGCGCCAGAGCCCCGCCCCTCACCGGGCGGGGTTTGTCATTGCCCCTGCCCGCTGCCAGCGTTAACAAAAGCGCTGCCAGACCAGAGGGCCCGACGATGATCTATCCCACCGCTGACGCTTATCGGCAGGCCAGCCACCGGCGCGTGATGCTGTTTGGCATGTCGGGCCTTGGTAAGACGCATCTGTCGAACATGCTGCGCGATGCGCCGCGCGAGAAGGGCGGCGGCTGGTTCCATTATTCGGTCGATTACCGGATTGGCACCCATTACATGGGCGGCTTCATCGCCGATATGTTCAAGCGCGAGGCGATAAAGAACCCGCTTCTGCGTGAGTTGTTGCTCTCGGATTCGGTCTATATCGCCTCGAACATCACCTTCGACAATCTGGCGCCGCTCTCGACCTATCTAGGCAAGCCCGGTGATCCGGCGAAGGGCGGCCTGCCCTTTGAGGAGTATCTCAAGCGCCAAGAGCAGCATCGCGAGGCCGAGATCGCCGCAACCTTGGATGCCGCGCGCTTTATCGAGCGGGCCGAGGAGATCTATGGCTACCGCGATTTCATCTGCGACACCTCGGGCTCGATCTGCGAGGTGGTTGAGGCCACGGATGCCCATGATAGCGTCATGGAGCAATTGTCGCAGACCCTGTTGCTGGTCTGGATCAAAGGGACCGAAGATCACCGCGAAGAGCTGATCCGCCGCTTTGACCGCGCGCCTAAGCCGATTTATTACCAACCCGACTTCCTGCGCGGGCTTTGGGCGGAATATCTTGCGCAGGAAAGCAAGCCCGAGGATCAGGTCGATCCCGATGCCTTCCTGCGCTTTGGCTACGCCCGCTTGCTCAGCCATCGCCAACCACGCTACGAGGCGATGGCGCGCTGGGGCGTCACCGTCACCGCCGAAGAGGTGGCCGATGTACGCACCCCCGAAGATTTCGACCGCCTGATCGCGCGCGCGATCGACCGGCGGGCGATTTGAACGCCTTACCATCCATGTTTATCATCAGGAGCTGAGAGTTATGCCCATTACCCTGCCCGAAACCCTGCCCGCCTTTGACGTGCTGCGGTCCGAGGGCGTTATGGTCATGTCTCCCGATCGTGCGGCCCAGCAAGACATCCGGCCGCTGAAGATCGCGCTTTTGAATTTAATGCCAAAGAAGATCCAGACCGAGAACCAGTTCGCGCGTCTGATCGGTGCCACGCCCTTGCAGATCGACCTGCATCTGGTGCGGATGTCCGACCACCAATCGCGCAACACCGCCGCCGAGCATATGGAGACCTTCTACCGCCCCTTCCAAGATGTGGCGGCCTCGGGTGAAAAGTTCGATGGTATGATCATCACCGGCGCTCCGATTGAACATCTCGACTTTGCCGAGGTGGATTATTGGGAGGAGCTGCGGGAGGTGATGGATTGGACGCAGAGCCATGTGCACTCCACCTTCGGCGTCTGCTGGGGCGGCATGGCCATGATCAACCATTTCCACGGCGTGCAGAAATATCCCTTGCAGGCCAAGGCCTTTGGCTGTTTCCGTCACCAGAATGTCTCGCCCACCGCGCCCTTGCTGCGCGGTTTCTCGGATGATTTCGTGATCCCGGTCAGCCGCTGGACCGAAGTGCGCCAATCTGAAATTGACGCCGCCCCCGGGCTGCGCACCCTTTTGGGCAGTGATGAGGTTGGTCCCTGTCTGGTGGAAGATCCGGCGCACCGGGCCTTCTACATCTTCAACCATTTCGAATATGACAGCGATACGTTGAAACAAGAATATGACCGCGACGTGGCGCAAGGCACGCCGATCAACGTGCCGCAGAATTACTACCCCGAGAATGATCCTGCGCGCCCGCCGACCAACCGTTGGCGCAGCCATGCGCATTTGCTTTATGGCAATTGGATCAATGAGATCTACCAGACCACCCCCTTCGACCTTACCAAGATCGGCACCACAGCCATCGACGAGTGACCCTATAGGAGTGCGCCATGGACCTGCCCTTTGACGGAGCGATCAGCCGGTATTTCCGCGAAGAGGCGCCGAAAGCGGTGCGCAAGGCGATTGAAAAGGATGACGGCAACGACATCCTCACCGCCTCTTATCCCTATCGGGAGGATATGAAGGGCAAGGATTACGACGCCCATATGGCGGCGTTGCAGATCGAACTGGTGAAGATGCAGGCCGATGTGAAGGCCACCGGCAAAAGGCTGGTGGTGCTTTTTGAGGGCCGCGATGCGGCGGGCAAAGGCGGCACCATCGATCGGCTGCGCGAGAACCTGAACCCGCGGCAGGCCTATGTCGTCGCTTTGCCCAAACCCACCGAGCGGGAAGCCAGCCAATGGTATTTCCAGCGCTATATCGACTGGCTGCCGGCGGCCGGAGAGATCGCTCTTTTTGATCGCAGCTGGTACAATCGAGCGATTGTTGAGCATGTCTTTGGTTTCTGCACCGAAGAAGATCGCGCGAAGTTCTTCCGCCAACTGCCTGAATTTGAACAGATGATCGTGGATGAGGGCATCACCTTCGTCAAAATCTGGCTTGAGGTCGGTCAGGCAGAGCAACTCCAACGCTTCCTTGACCGCGAGAGCGATCCTTTAAAGCAGTGGAAGCTCTCGGCCATCGACGTGCAGGGCTTGGCGAAATGGGACGCTTACTGCGCCGCCATCGATGAGACGATGGAGCGCAGCCATTTCAAACATGCGCGCTGGACGGTGATCTTGTCGGATGACAAGAAACGCGCCCGGATCGCGGCGGTTCAGTCGGTGCTCTCGGCGCTGGATTATAAGGGCAAGGACAAAGAGGTGATCGGCAAGATCGATGCCAAGATCTGCGGCGGTCCTAGATTGCGGCCCTCCAAGCCATGAAACGCGGCTACCACCACGGCAACCTGCGCCAAGCCTTGGTCGAGGCCGCATTGGCTCTGATTGCCGAGAAAGGCCCGCAGGGCTTCACCCTCTCTGAGGCCGCCAAAACGGCCGAGGTGACCCCCGCCGCCGTCTACCGCCATTTCGCCGGACGCGACGACCTTTTGGCCGAGGTGGCACGGCAAGGCTTTGATATCTTTGCGGCTTTGATGGAATACGCTTGGGCCGAGGGCCAGCCGAGCCCGATTGCGGCCTTTGAGGCCACGGGGCGCGCCTATCTCGCCTTCGCGCGCCGTTATCCCGGTCATTATCAAGCGATGTTTGAAAGCGGCTTGCAGCCCGCCGATCACCGCGATCTTGCCGCTGTGGCGGCCAAGGCGCGGGATGTGATGGACCGCGCGGCGCAGGCCATCACCGCGACCCTGCCCGAGACGCACCGCCCGCCCGCGACGATGATCTCGGCCCATATCCGGGCGCTGTCGCATGGTGTGGTGGAGCTTTATCTGCGCGGCAATGGCGGCGGTGCGCCCTTCCCGCCCGAGGATCTTTTGGAAAGCGCCACTGGCATCTATCTGCGGGGATTGGGGCTTTTGCCACCCGATCGGTGAGCCGGGAGGCGTTCGGCAGGCGGGGGCATTCTGCCCCCGCACCCCCTGAGAGTATTTTAGTCAAGATGAAAGGCGAGAAGGCTCGCCTTCCAATAGTTTAGCGGAAGAGCACCAAAGCTTCAGGGCTCCACGCCACTTGCACTTTTGAGCCCACATCCATGATCGGTCGTCCCGGCACGTTGCGCATCGAGAGCCGCACTTCGACATCGGTGCCGCCCAGATAGACGTCGTAATAGGTCATATCGCCGAAGTAGATCACCTCGTCGATCACCCCATCGACCACTTGGTCATTCGGCACTTGGCCGGGGTAGAGCAGCGTCAACGTTTCGGGGCGCAGGCCGATGACTGGCGCTTCGCCGCGCGCGGGCGGGGCTTGGCTGGCGTCGAGGGTCACGCGGCCAAGGCCCTTGGCTTCCACCTCGATCTTGCCGCTCTCATCCGACAAGATCTCGGCCGGCACAAAGTTCATCGTGCCGATGAAATCCGCAACCTTCTTCGAGTTCGGGCGGCGATACAGAGTCTCTGGATCAGCCAACTGCGCGATCTCGCCCTCAAACATCACCGCGATCCGGTCGGACATGACCAAAGCCTCTTCTTGGTCATGGGTGACCAAGACGAAGGTGATGCCGACCTGACGTTGCAGACGGATAAGTTCGACCTGCATATGCTCGCGCATTTTCTTGTCCAAGGCCGAGAGCGGCTCGTCCAAGAGAAGCACTTTCGGCTTCAAGATCAGCGCCCGAGCCAAGGCGACGCGCTGACGCTGGCCGCCCGACAAGGCATGTGCGGCGCGGTTGCCGTAGCCTTTCAGCCCGACCATCTCCAAAGCCTCTTCCACCGCTGCGGCTTTCTCGGCCTTCGAGCGCGGATCGCGGCGCAGGCCAAAGCCCACATTCTCGGCCACCGACATATGCGGGAAGATGGCGTAGCTTTGGAACACCATATTCGTTGGCCGCACGTTGGCGGGCACGTCTTGCATCGATTTGCCGTCGATCATCACCACGCCCGAGGACAGATCCTCAAACCCCGCGATGGTGCGCAAAAGCGTGGTCTTACCGCAACCCGAAGGGCCCAGAAGCGAGAAGAACTCACCGGCTTTGATGGTGCCGTTGATCCCGCGCAAGGCGTGATAATCGCCGTAATATTTATGGACGTCCCGGAATTCGATCATCACGGGCTTTTCATCGGATGTTGTCACAGGAAGCCTCCGCTATCCTTCCCGCCCGCCTTGGCCACGCCGCGGCGACGGAAATATTCGGCAATTGTCAGCAAGATGATCGAGAAAGCGACCAGCATCGTCCCCAAGGCCAGAACCGGAGGCACTGTTGCGGGGAAACGGAAGGCCGTGAAGATGAAGACCGAAAGCACCGGCTCACCGCCGCCAAGGAAGTTGGCGATGATGAATTCATCGATCGAGATGGTGAAAGTGATCAGGAAGCTTGCCATGATGCCCGGCATCACCAAGGGCAGCACGATCAGCCGGAATGTGCTCCAAGCGTTCTCGCCCAGGTCAAGTGCCGCCTCTTCCAGGGATTTGTCCAGCGTCTGGAAGGCAGAGGTCAGGATCGCCACCGCAAAGGGCATGCACATCAGCACATGGCCCAAGATGATGGTGAAGAGCGAAAGCTTGATCCCCATCGCCAAGAGAAGCACGAGAAGCGACATCGCCACGATCATCTCGGGCAATACCAGCGGCACCATGATCGAGCCCATCACCAGCCCCTTACCGGGCCAAGAATAGCGAACGGCCGAACGGGCGGCGAGGATGCCAAGCACGGTCGCCAGCGTTGCCGAGGAGAGCGAGACGATCAGGCTGTTCACCAGGGCCTTACGCAGGTTGGTGTTGGCCAGCATCTCGCTGAACCATTGGGTGGTGAAGCCTTGCAGCGGGAAGGCCACGGTGGTCGCATTGTTAAAGGCGAACATCGGCAGAATGATGATCGGCGCGTAAAGCACGATCAGGTAGAAGATCGTGTAAGAGCGCAGCCCCAACCCCTTTTTCATTTGCGCACCCCCAGGAAGCGACGGTTGGCCAGCACGAAGATCAGCGCCAAGATCCCTACGATCAGCATCGAGCTGACCGCCAGCGCCGCGCCCATCGACTGGTTGCGCAACTTCCACATTTGGGTCTCGATGAAATTGGCGATCATTGGCACCTTGCCACCACCGATAAGCTCGGGCGTGACATAGTCTCCCACGGTCGGGATGAAGACGATCAGCACCGCCGCCACAACGCCTGCCATCGACAAAGGCAAGGTCACGCGCAGGAACGTGGTCCAGCGGCTTTCACCAAGGTCCTGACCAGCTTCCAGAAGGCTGTGGTCCACCTTCTCAAGGCTCACAAAGATCGGCAGCACTGCGAAGGGCGCATAGGCATGGCTGAGCGTGATGATGATCGAGGCGGTGCCATATTGCAGCAGGTTAAGCGGTTGATCGATGATCCCGACCGCCCCCAAAGTCGCATCTACCGCGCCGTCATATCCAAGGATCGTGCGCCACAAAGCCACGCGGATCACATAGCTCGTCCAGAAAGGAATGGTGATCAGAAAGAGCCACAACGCCTTTTTCGAAGGCGCCACGTGGAAGCTGACGTAATAGGCGACCGGATAGGCCAAGACCACGGTCGTCAGCGTCACCAAAGCCGCCACGAAAAGCGAGCGCAGCATCGCCGTGGTGGTGGCTTGCGCCATCCGCACGTCCGTAGAGCTGCAGCTCTCGCTGGCGGAGAGGCAGAAGAGCTTGGCATAGTTCGACAAAGTGAACTGAAGGTCCTGCCCCTCTTGCAGCGGCAGCGCGACTTTGGCGCCGCCTTGCAACCCGACAAAGGACAGACCAAACACCAGCAGTAAAGGCGCGGCCAGCATCAGCAGCACATAGACTGCGGGCACCGAAACCAAACTCCAACCGGCTCTTGTCTCGGCTGTTGGTGTATTCGCCATTGCTCCCCCTGAATGCCTGTTAAGGCCTTAAGCGACGCCAGCCTTCGGGTGGTCTTTTGAGCCCGCCGGTTTGATCAAATCCTGACCTCGGATTCGAAGAAATTCAATTCATCATTTCTGTTCTGATTGTTCAATGTGCAATCAGCGCGCATGGGGCGGCGCAGGGCGAAGGTCTGTAACCTCTGCGCTCTCACGCTTGCAAAGCTGTGACCGCCCTGCCCGGCACTAATGGCGTTGCAAAGCCTAACCTTGAATGCGTTCGATGGAAATTGCGCGCTTTTTCAGCTCATCATAAAGTGTCGGTAGAATCCGATCTGCGCCCACGGCCACCCGCAGCGCGTCAGAAAGCCGCGCCTCCGCGCCGCGCGCCGCGGCCACGCGCCAGATCATCCGACGCGTCACACCATCATCATAAACGATCTCAGTCTCGCCAGCGCGCACGCGCCAGCCAAGGAAATCCGCGCCACCATGTGGCGCGTGAAAGCTGGCCTGATGTCCCATTTTGGGCTCTTTCATTGTGTTATCTGCTCGGCTGCCAGCCTGAGGGGGTGCTGCCGTTACCGTCAACGCAACTCACCGTGTTCGCGCAGATAAGTCCATTGGATGAGTCAATTTCGCCACAAAATCCCTAAGGTTTGGGGCTTAGGCCGCAAGATCCGACGGTGGGTTGCGCAAGAGCCGGGCCAAGGTCTCAAGCCCAGCCTCGAACTCGGGCCGTGGGATCGCCCCTGCCACCGCGAGCCGCACGGCATTGGGGGCCTTGCCGCCGATCAGCGCATATTCATCGGCCGGGCGTACCAGCACCCCCTCGGCCTCGGCGTAGCGGGTGAAGGCCGAGGCGCGCCAGCCCATCGGCATGCGAAGCCAAACGAATGGGACGCCGGGTTGCCAGCTGAGATCGAAAGTGCCCAAGTGATTGACCATTAGCTGCAATCGCTCGGCAAATTCGGCCTGCACCCGCGCCTTGATCGCCGCCGCCTCACCGCTGGCGAAAAGCCGCAGACACATCTCGGATACCGGGCGCGGCAGCGCGTAGGAGGCATGTTGCGCCGCCAAGCGCCCCGCCTCGCCCATGCCCGTGGGGCAAACGATATAGCCAAAGCGCAGAGCGGCAGAGATGGTTTTAGAGACCGAACCGACCATCCAGACCCGCTCGGGCGCCAAAGCGCGCAGCGAAGGAATGTCGCTTTCGGCCACGGAATAGCAATCATCTTCAATGATTTGCAGATCAAAGGCCCGGGCGATATTGGCGATTTCAACACGCCGATCCAAGGGCATACGGCCAGTGGTTGGGTTCTGCGCTTCGGTGGTCAGGCATAGAACTTGCGCCGAGTGGCGCCGGCAAGCAGCCTCAAGCGACGCCGGGATGACGCCGTGTTCGTCGATCTCAATCCCCACCACATCTGCGCGCGCGGCGCGGGCAGAGTATCGAAAGCCGGGATAGGCCAGCTCTTCGATCAGCACTGCAGGACGATCGCCGCGCAGGCAGCAGTCCAAGATCAAACCAAGCGCATTCTGCCCGCCTGCCGAAAGCGCGATATCCTCGGCCGAGAATGGGCCCAGGCTGCGATCACCGAGCCATTTCACCACCTCATTCCGCAAGGGCGCCTCGGCGCGCTGGCTGGTGTAATCAAGCCATGAGGCATCCATCTCGTTTGCCATGGCGGACAAGGTGTTGCGAAAGGCCTCGGCCTGCCCAACGTCGGGCACTTGCGGCGGGCGCAGATCAATAAGGTTCGGGGTGCCCGGCACAATCCGCTCATTATAAAGAGATTGTGTCGGTCCGAGTCGGGGCATTTGTGCTGCGACAAAGGTGCCGCGCCCGACAGTGGCTGCCAAAAGCCCCTCTTGTGTGGCCAGCTGATAGGCCCGCGCCACCGTTCCGGGCGTCAGGTGTAGCCGCCACGCCAGGTCGCGTACCGTTGGCAACTGACTTCCCGCCGGAAGCTCGCCAGACCGGATGGCATCGCGCAAGGCGCGGCTTAAGCCAAGGTACTTTGTACCAGGATATTGACTCAGATCTGGCTGCCAACTTGTATCAGTCACAAAGTACCTCTGGCGCGGATGCTGGTAGGATTGCTATGATACATTTACACAGTTTTCGATTTTGTATCAACACAAAGGAGAGGTCCATGTCGCGCACAGCCTCGCATAGCCTTGCCCTGCATCCGGTGACCAAGCTGCCGCCGCTGTCGCGCCTGCTGGTCACCGCCGGTCTTACGCTTGCCAACTGGGAGGAGCGTCGCCGCTCACGCCAGGCGCTGGCGCGGCTGACTGAGCAGCAATTGCAGGATATTGGCATGGCTCCCGCTGTCGCAGCGCTTGAGATCGCCAAGCCCTTTTGGGTCGCCTGAGCCGAGGTTCAGCCCCATCCCGAGGTTACCCCGAGACCCTGGGGGCCGGAGATCCGGTCCCCTTTTTTGTTTCAGTAATCTGAGGTCAGCCCCGGCTCACCGTCAAAGATTGCCCGCAAAGATCACAAGATCCCGGCTCGAGGCTTTATGTGTGAGGGCCGCCGCCGCCTTGTAGTCCGAATCATTGAAGCAAGCCTGCGCCGTCGCGAGATCGGCGAATTCCACCAAGAGCATACGCGTCGTGTCTTGCCGCGCCTCGGCCAATTGCGGGCCGCCTTCGCGGATCACCTTTGCGCCATAGCGCGCGGCAATCGGTGCCCAAAGCCGCCCATATTCGGCCTGCGCCTCGGCATCCGTCACCGCGGTGCCAAGGATCATCCAATAACCCTTCATCTGCATTCCTCCTGAAGTTGCGGCAGGCTAACCCTTGATGTGCAAAAGAAAAAGGCCCGCAGAAGCGGGCCTTTTCCAAAGAAGATCGTACAGATCAGCGCTTCGAGAACTGGAAGCTACGACGGGCTTTCGCCTTACCGTATTTCTTACGCTCGACGACGCGGCTGTCGCGGGTCAGGAAGCCAGCGGCTTTCAGAGCGCCACGCAGAGCGGGTTCATAAAGCTGCAGAGCTTTCGAGATGCCGTGCTTCACAGCGCCAGCTTGGCCCGAGAGACCGCCGCCAGCCACGGTTGCGTAAACGTCGAATTGACCTTCAACGTTTGCAACTTGGAACGGCTGACGCAGGATCATCTGCAGAACCGGACGTGCGAAGTAGAGCGTGTAGTCGACGTACTCGCCCTTGTTGTTGCGGATCAGGAACTTGCCCGAACCCGGCTTCACCCAAACGCGGGCGACAGCGTCTTTACGCTTGCCGGTTGCATAGGCGCGGCCCAGTTTGTCGCGCATCGGCTCACGCGGAGCAGCCACGGCAGCAGCCGGGGTGGCGGAGCCGACGGCGGATTTCAGGTCGTCGAGAGACTTGATATCGGACATGATCACGCGCTCCGGGTGTTTTTCGGGTTCAGGACTTTGACATCCAGAACGGTCGGCTGCTGCGCTTCATGCGGATGCTCGGCGCCTGCGTAAACGCGCAGGTTGGTCATCTGCTGACGACCCAGGCTGTGACGGGTGATCATACGCTCAACAGCTTTGGTCACGACACGCTCGGGGAACTTGCCTTCCAGCACTTGACGTGCGGTGCGCTGCTTGATGCCACCCGGGTGGCCGGTGTGCCAGTAGTACACCTTCTCATCACGCTTTTTACCAGTCATCTGGATTTTGTCAGCGTTGATGATGATGACGTTATCACCCATGTCCATGTGGGGGGTGAAGGTCGGCTTGTTTTTGCCGCGCAGGATATTGGCGACGATCGTAGCGAGGCGGCCCAGAACGACGCCTTCAGCGTCGATCAGGATCCACTTCTTCTCGATGTCCGCCGGAGTAGCGGTGAAGGTTTTCATCGTGAGTCCCAACGAAAAAGAGGCAACATGCCCCCGTGAATTCGGATGGGGGGCTTATCGCTGATGGATAGGATCAGGTCAAGCGTGGCACAAAAGAATAAATCAAGTAAAAACAATGACTTATAATTGCGGTATCATGATACCCCAAGTTTTTATGCGCCGCGCAGCGGAATGCGGCCGCCTTTGGCCTAACGTAGCTTCGGCGGCTTGGCGGGATCAGAGCCGGGCGCGGCGCGGGGCGGTTTGACCTCATGGCTTTCCGGACGGGTCAGATCAAAGCGCAAACCGATCTTGCCCATCGCCGCAGCGGCGGGCTCATCTGAGGCAAGGAACACCACGTCCAACTCACCCAGCTCGACGCCCGAAAAGACCAAGGCTTCGCGGACCGCGCGGGCCAAAGCCGGTTCAGCCCCTTCGGCGGCATCTAGAAAAGCCAGCACATGGCCATGCCGTGCTGCCGCGCCCTCCGCTGCCCCATAGACGACGCCGCAAAGCACGGCTGCCGTCGCCAGACCCTCAGCCCGCGCGAGTTTGGCATCGAGCCCGGTCAGCACATTTTCCGGCACCGAAGGCGCCATGAAACGCTCCGGCATGGCTTCGGCCTCTTCCGGCCCGCCTTCCAAGGTTTCAGCCAGCCAATCCAAAGCCTCGGGCGGCAAGAGCATGGCCGAGGGCGCCACATCGAGGTTCACCCCCATGCCGATGTCTTGCCCTTTCAGCATACCCGCCAAGACCCGGCCCGGCAAAGCAGCATAAGGCGCGACCCCGCCGGAAAACTCGGCCAGCCGCTCTTCGCGGTCAAAGACCAGAACCATCCGGCCGCTTTCCACCTCAAAGATACGCGGCTCTAGCGTGTCGCCCTCGGCCTCACGCTCAAGCAGGATGAACAACTCACCATCCGCCAGCCTTTCGTAAAAGCGCAGGCGGGCGGTCTCATCCTCGGGATTGGCCGAGACGGCGGCATGGGCGGCATCAAGCAAGGTTACAACGGTCATGGGGCCTCCATCAAAGGGCGCAAGCTTTGGCCTGTGGCGGGTCTAAAGATCCGGGCGCGGCGGACATGCCCTCGCCCTATTGCGGCGCGCGGGCTGCGGCAAGGGGAAGATGCCCCGTCGCCGCGTAACCAAGGGGGTAAGGAAGAGATAAGGCTTGGTCCTTGGTTGCAACACCTGACCAGCCATTGCAGGCCACCGGCTTGTCGCGCCCCCCCGTGGCGCGCTACCCAAGGCCAAAGAAGCATCGGCAGGTATCATGTATCGGATCTCGCGCTTTGTTGGCCTTTTGGGGCTGGCCCTGCTTATGGGCATTTTGGTGGCCACGACTTGGGTGAACCTGCACCCGGCCAGCTATTATGATTTCATCGAATGGCATCTGGCCCAGTTCGCTTTGCCGCAATGGATTTGGCGCGGCACGGTGTCGATCACCCCGTTTATGGTGGTGGCCGATATGCTGATGGCTTTTTTCTTTTTCTTTATCGCCAAAGAGTTGTGGGAATCCTTGGTGCTGGAGCGCGGCGCTTTGGCCGGGCGCGGGGCGGTGTTTCCCTTGGGCCTTAGCCTTGGCGGCATGATCGGCGCGGGAACCGTTTGGCTTGTGCTGCAAGCCGCGATTGAGACCGCCGAGGAGGCGAGTTTCGGCCAAGGCTGGACGGTGCCTTTGGGCAGCGATCTGGTGCTGGCCTATCTGGTCGGGCGGCGGCTTTTTGCGCCCGGTGATCCGGCCTTGCAGCTTTTGCTGCTGCTTGGGATCACCACCGATATTCTGGCGCTTTTGGTGCTGGGTCTGAGCAATCCCAACCTCTCGCTGCGGCTTTTGTGGCTTGCCCTGCCGCTGCTTGCCAGCCTGACCGTCTGGGCGCTTTACGGCCGTGCCGCAGGTCCCAAAGCGAGCGAGCGGCAAAAGCGCGCCGGCCAAGCGCTTTGGCCCTATCTGATTGCCGGGGCGCTGTCGTGGTTTGGCACGGCGGCCTCGGGGATGCCGGCGGCTTTGGGGCTGTTGCCAGTGATCCCGGCCATCGCCCATGCCAATCGCAGCTTTGGCCTTTTCGCCGAGGCCGAGGATCTGCTGCATGATCCTTTGAACCGGCTGGTGCAGCTTTTGGCTTGGCCCTTGGTGGCGGTTCTGTTCCTCTTTGGTCTGATCCGCGGCGGCATTGACCTGCAAGCCTTTGCGCCCACCACTTGGGTCACGCTGGGGGCAATGTGGATCGGGCGGCCCTTGGGGATGCTGCTCGCAGGGCTTGTGTTGATCCGTGCTTTCGGCCTGCGTCTGCCCGAGACGATCACTCTGGGCGATCTGGGGCGCATCGCATTGGTGCTGGCGATGGGCTTCACAGTGCCAGCGATCGCGATCTCCTCATCGCTGCCCGGAGGCGCGATGCAAGAGGCGGCGCGGTTGGGGCTGGCGCTCTCGCTTTTGGCGGGTGCGCTGGCCGCCGCCCTACCCCGCGCAGCACCGCCGCCGCCCGGTCCTGCAAACCACTGGCGGGGATAAGCAGCCTCACCCGTTACCCCGCTGACATCACGCAATAAGCTTTTCATTGTCGTGCCCGTTGAAGGCAGACATAATGCGGCCCCAAAGGCAGCCTAGATCTTTATAAGCCAACCCTAGAGGCCCTCTGCATCACAAGGCTTTGGGGAGGGCTGGCTCTGCGGCGCAGTGTAACGGTGATTGAGGCAGTAAGGTTGCGCATCTGGATGCGGCATCGGGCAGGAAAGAGGCGGGCCGCGCAAGGGAAAGCGCATCGCCCGCAATCACAGACATGATTGAATTTAGAAATGTCTCCAAATCGTTCTGGACCGGCACCCGCAGGAAGGTGATCCTCAACAATGCCTCGTTCCGGGTAGAGCTGGGGCGCTCTTTGGGGATTTTGGCGCCGAATGGCACCGGCAAGACCACGATCATCCAGATGATGGCAGGCTTGGAACAGCCCGATGAGGGAGCGATCACCCGCACCAGCCGGGTGTCTTTCCCCTTGGGGTTCATGGGCGGCATTGCGGGCAAGCAATCGGCTCTGGAGAATTCTCGCTATATTGCCAAGCTCTATGGGCTAGACCCCGATTACATCGAAAGCTTCTGCCGCTGGCTGTGCAATCTTGGCGAATATTTCGAAATGCCGGTCAGCACCTATTCGTCTGGCATGAAATCGCGCTTCACTTTCGCGCTGATGCTGGCCTTGGATTTCGACATCTATCTGATCGACGAAGGCATGCCCTCGACCGGCGATGTTGAGTTCAACCGCAAGGCCGGCGGCTTGCTGCGCGAGCGACTGAAACATGCCACCGTTGTCATCGTCTCGCATCAAGCGCAGACGCTTGAGAAATTCTGTCGGCAGGCGGCGGTCTTGAAAGATGGCCAGCTTTATATGTTCGACACCCTCGAAGAAGCGAAACGCCTCTATGACTACTCAGCTTAAGGCAGCCCGGTACAACATCCGCCGCCCCGAGCCCGCCGCGCGCGCGCCATCGGCACCTGTGAAGCGCCCGGTCGCGGAGGCTTTGGCGGCAGCGGCGCGCGGCGATGATATGCCCTTTGCCACCCATGATGATGGGTTTGGCGATCAGGTCTTCCCGGGTGCTGCGGCCGCAGCACCCAGCGCCCGCACATCGCCCGCCCGCACATCGCTCGTCCGCCCGATGAACGGTGCCGAAGCTGAAGGCCAGCTGGATGCGATCCGTAAAGAGGGCCTTACCGGGCGGCAGCTTCGCATGGCGCGGCGGCTGGCGCAGCGCCACAATCTGCCCGCAACATCAGACTTTGATGCCGTGCGGCTTTTGCGGCAAGCCGGGGTTGATCCTTTCCAACGCACCTCGATGCTGGACATGGTGTCGGCTGAGCCCGATGAACCGGCAACTGCGGCTGACACAGCTGCCGCCCCCAGCCGTGCGCTGACGGCCCTGCCGGGAGACGGCGTGCGCCTGCCCCAGACGATCAGGCCAATGCAACTGCCCTCAAACGAGCAGCGCGCCGAGGTGAATCACGCTGCCGAAATCCTGAAGATGCAGGAGCAGATCGCCCGGCGTCGCAAAAAGAAACTCACGCTTCTGGCCGCGCGGATGTTTGTCTTCATCGGCCTGCCGACGCTGATTGCCGCTTGGTATTTCGCCGTGGTGGCGACCCCGCTTTACGCCACTAAGACCGAATTCATCATCCAGACCGCCGAACCTGCGGCGGCTGCGGGTCTTGGTGGGCTGCTCACCGGCACTCCTGCCGCGAATATGCAAGATTCGATCACGGTGCAGAGCTACCTGATGTCCAAAGGTGCGATGCAGAGGCTTGAGCAGGATGTCGGATTCCGCGCCGCCTTCGAAGCCGATACGATCGACCCCGTACAGCGCCTTGCCACCGACGCGAGCGAGGACGCCGCTTATAAGCTTTACGGCAAGCATATGGTGATCTCTTACGACCAGAGCGAAGGCCTGGTGAAGATGGAGGTCATCGCCCCAGATCCGGCGCTTGCGGTGGAATGGTCGAAAAAGCTGGTCAGCTACGCCGAAGAGCAAGTTGACCATATGTCCAAGCGCCAGCGCGACAACACCATGCTGGATGCGCAAAACACCTATGAGGCCGCGCAAGCCGAGGTTTTGGCCGCGCAACGGCGCGTGATCGATCTGCAAGAGAAGTTCAAAGTCCTCTCCTCAGAGGTTGAGGTCACGCTTTTGACCCAGCAGATCGCTGCCTTGGAGACGCAGTTGACACAAGAGCGGCTGAGCCTTGCCCAAATGGAGTCGAACACCACCCCCAACCAAGCCCGGATGGAGCCGGTGAAGCGTCGCATCGCCACTTTGGAAGAGCAGATCGCCATTCTGCGCGCGAAATTGACCGATGGTGGTGTGGATGGCCAGTCTCTCGCCCATATCCAAGGTGAGCTTTTGATCGCGCAGGCCGATGTGCAAACCCGGCAGATGATGCTGGCGCAAAGCCTGCAAGCAATGGAGAATTCGCGCATCGAAGCCAGCCGCCAAGTGCGCTATCTTGCGGTTTCGGTGGAGCCCATCGCCTCGGACACCCCTGCCTATCCGCGCGCCTTTGAGAATACGCTCGTGACCATGCTTATTCTTCTGGGCATATATCTGATGATCTCGATGACGGCATCGATCCTGCGCGAACAGGTCTCGGCTTAAGGAAATGATGATGAAGACGGTAAAGATTGGGCCCTTGGCCTGCGGCAATGATTTGCCTTTGACGGTGATTGCGGGGCCTTGCCAGTTGGAAAGCCTTGACCATGCGCAGATGATCGCAGGCCGCATGGCCGAGGCCTGCGCGGCGGCTGGGGCCTCTTATGTGTTCAAAGCGAGCTATGACAAAGCCAATCGGACTTCGCTTTCCGGGCGGCGCGGCATGGGGATGGAAGCCGGGCTCAAGGTGCTTGAGACGATCCGCGCCACCGGCATTCCGGTGCTGACCGACATCCATGATGAGGCGCAAGCGCGTGAGGCGGCTACGGTGGTGGATGTGATCCAGATCCCGGCCTTCCTCTGCCGCCAGACCGATCTTTTGCTGACCGCCGGCAAGACCGGCGCGGTGGTGAACATCAAAAAGGGCCAGTTCCTCGCCCCTTGGGACATGCCCAATGTTGCCGACAAAGTCGCCAGCACCGGCAATGATAAGATCCTGCTGACCGAGCGTGGCGCGAGTTTTGGCTATAACACACTTGTCGCCGATATGCGCAGCCTGCCCACCATGGCGCGCACCGGCTATCCGGTGATTATGGATGCCACCCATTCGGTGCAGCAACCCGGCGGCATGGGCGGCAGCTCGGGCGGGCAGCGCGAATTTGCGCCGCTGATGGCGCGCTGCGCGGTGTCGATCGGCATTGCGGGCGTGTTCATCGAGACCCATGAAGACCCCGACCGCGCGCCCTCGGACGGGCCGAATATGGTGCGGCTGGATGAGATGGCGGCTTTGGTCGAGACGCTGATGGCGTTTGACCGGCTGGCGAAGGCCAATCCTTTGCGGGTCTAAGCCCTTGCGAATCATGAAGTTAAAAGGGCCGGGCATTCCCCGGCCCTTTTTCTTAACGTCAGGCCACCTGCCCTGCGGCCCAACCGCTCGACCAAGCCCATTGGAAGTTATAGCCGCCAAGCCAGCCGGTGATATCCACCACCTCACCGATGAAATAGAGCCCCGGCACCGATTTGGCCTGCATGGTCCGCGCATCCAGTGCATCGGTATCCACGCCGCCCAGAGTGACCTCAGCCGTGCGATAACCCTCTGAGCCGACCGGCATCAGCCGCCAATCGCGCAAGCCAGCCGCAATGGCATCAAGCCGCGCGCCGGAAAGCTCGGCCATTGGACCGCGCTCTTGGAAAACTTCGGCGAGGTGCTTGGCCAGCCGCTCCGGCACGATTTGCGCCAAAGCCGTGCCCAGCTGGCTGCGCCCCGCCGTCCGCTTAGCCTCACGCAGAAGCGCTGCCGGATCGGTGCCGGGGCAAAGATCAAGACTGATCGGCTCGCCCTCGCGCCAGTAGCTGGAGATCTGGAGAATCGCCGGGCCCGAAATCCCGCGATGGGTGAAAAGCACCGCCTCGGGGAAGGTCTTGCCGCCCGCTGTCGCCCGGCCCTGCACCGCGACGCCCGCCAAAGGCTTGATCCATTCCAGCTCTTGCTCGGCAAAGGTCAAAGGCACCAGGCCCGGCCGCGTCTCGGTCAGCGGCAGGCCAAAGCTTTCGGCGATCTTATAACCATAGCCCGTCGCTCCCATCTTCGGGATCGACTTGCCGCCAGTGGCCACGATCACCGCCCGCGCCTCTTGCACGCCGCGCTTGGTCTCGACCCGGAAGATGTCACCGTCCTTGGTGACCGCGCCCAACTCGCATCCAGTCCAAAGCGTCACGCCAGAATCGGCCATGTCGCGCAGGAGCATGTCGATAACCTGAGTCGAAGGCCCGTCACAGAAGAGCTGTCCGAGGGTTTTTTCGTGCCAAGTGATTCCTGCCGAATCGATTCGCGCGATAAAGTCCCACTGCGTGAACCTTTTCAGCGCAGAAATCGCAAACCTTGGATTTCGCCCAAGAAATTTCTCAGCCGAGACCCCGAGGTTGGTGAAGTTGCACCGCCCCCCACCCGAGATTCGGATCTTTTCCCCGACTTTTGCAGCATGATCCACCACCAGAACCCTGCGCCCACGCCGTCCGGCCTCGACTGCGGCGGCCATTCCAGCGGCCCCTGCACCCAACACCATAACATCCCACATACTTTTCCTCATTTTTTCCCAGACACCCCCTTGCAGTCCCCAGACCACTTAGCTAGATACCGCCTCACGGTTGGGGCGTCGCCAAGCGGTAAGGCAGCGGTTTTTGGTACCGCCATACCCAGGTTCGAATCCTGGCGCCCCAGCCAACCACTTCCTGCGAAGGAAGCAAATCTTCCCAAAGACTTACCGGAAAGACGGCGGCTGAAAGGCCCCAAAGATTGCCCCGCGTCTAACGGGGCTTTTGCGCTTTGTCGATGCGGAATGGTGCAGGTTCCCATCATGCCTAATCCTCTGAAATCCCCCCGAGAACCTGCGCCCCTACTGCCGCCGGGCGTATCAACATGTTCGCGTACGGGATCGGCCTCATCCTCTGACTTGATCTGTGTGAGATGGCAGCTTCGATGAAGCCGGGTTTAATGGGCGCGAAATCACCTGCGCTGACCTAGTAACGGTGGCACACTTATTCGAATCGAACGCTTCCGGAACACGAGCAAAGCTTAGGCCGCCCCGAAGCACGGATTCCTTGCCGCGGAAGTTGATTCCTTCAAAGTGATGGCAGTTTTCGCGACTGGGTCGGACCAGCCCCCGGCTGCGCGGGATGCCTTTGGCAATCGAGGGCTTGCAGAGCTGACATCGGAACTTTTTCGCGGTCTCCGCGTTATCCCTCACTGGGGTCGCCATCTCAAGCGTTCCGCTAAGGTTACGCCCTGATTCACGACCTCTGTTGAGCCAATTGTTTTAAGCCAGACGCGCCTTTCAGAACAGGGATGTAAAAATGGTAGATCACATAAGCGGGATGACACGCAGGGGCGTGCTAACGATGATCGGCCTCGCGGCGGGGGCATCGGCCATGTACACGGCGATGGCCGGTATGGGCCTTGCGGGGACCTCTAATTACAAGGGCCCGATCAAGCTTGAGGGTGATCCGAAGGGAACCTCTGTCCTGATCCTCGGTGCGGGGCTTGCCGGCCTGACGGCGGCGCTGGAGCTGCACAATGCGGGCTATAAGGTGCAAGTGCTGGAATACCGCGAGAAAGCCGGTGGCCGTTGCTGGACGCTGCGCGGGGGCGAAACCTACACCGAGCTTGGTGGTTTCAAGCAAGAGGTCAAGTTCACCGAAGGTAACTATCTGAACGCGGGCCCTTGGCGGATCCCCTCTGACCATTATGCCGTGCTTGATTATTGCCGCCGCTTTGGCGTGAAGCTTGAGCCCTTCATCCAGCAAAACTACAATGCCTATCTGCACAACAGCCAAGCCTTTGGCGGCAAGCCGCAGCGCTTCAAAGAGATCCAAGCCGATTACCGCGGTCAGATTTCGGAGCTTTTGGCCAAAGCGGTCGACCAAAAGAAGCTCGACGGCCCGCTGACCGATGATGACGCGGCCTTGTTGGTGGAATCCCTCAAGCGCTACGGCGTTTTGGACGAGAACCTGGCTTATGTGAAATCTGACGCCACCTCGATCTATCGCGGCTGGGCGAAAGAGCCTGGCGGTGGTGTGGATGCAAAAGGCGAGCCGTCGGACATCATTTCACTGTCAGATATCCTGCAAGGCCGGCTCTGGCAGGATTTGATCACCGGCGAATCTATTGACCACCAAGCGGGAATTTTCCAGCCCGTCGGCGGTATGGATATGATCGCGCAAGGCTTTGAGCGCGAAGTCAAAGATCTGATCACTTACAACGCAAAGGTCATCAAGATCGAAGGTAGCGAGACAGGGGTCAGCGCGACTTATGTCGACAGCAATGGGGGCACGGCAGAGAAAACTGTCTCGGCGGATTATTGCATCTGCACCATCCCCTTCTCGGTGCTGAGCCAGATCGAGCACAACTTCAGCGGTGAAATGACGGAGGCGATCGACAGCGTCCCCTATGCATCCTCGATCAAAGTCGGGCTCGAGTTTAAGCGTCGGTTCTGGGAAGAGGATGAGCATATCTATGGCGGCATCAGCTATACCGACACGCCGATCACGCTGATTTCCTATCCTTCGAATGATTATCTCAGCAAAGGGCCCGGCGTTTTGCTTGGCGCTTATTCATGGGGCGCGGCCTCTTACCAGTTCAACGCCATCCCTGCGGAAGAGCGGATCGAGATTGCCCTGAAATATGGTGAGATGATCCACAAGCAATATCGCGATGAGTATTCGAACGGCGTGACCGTCGCGTGGCACAGGGTTCCGTGGACGTTGGGCTGCTATGGCGAATGGCGTGACCAAGAGGCGCATTACGACAATGCCTGCAAGATGGACCAACGCACGCTGATGGCGGGCGAGCATATCTCATATCTGCCGGCCTGGCAGGAGGGCGCCATTCTCTCGGCGTTGAACGCGATTGAGCGGCTGCACAAAATCGTCACTGCGGCTTGATGTGAAGAAAGGGAAGAACACCATGAAACTCAAATTCTTCACCGTCGTCTTAACCGTTGGCCTCATGTCGCAAAGCGCCGCTTTCGGGCAAGACTTTGTGCAAAGCGGCACCGCGCCCACGCTTCCGCAGCGCGAAGGCAAAGAGATCTACAATGCGATTTGCTCGGGCTGCCATATGCCGGATGGTGTGGGTGCGGTCGGTGCGGCGGCCTATCCGCCGCTTGCAAAAAGCGACTTTGTGGGCAGCAAGGAAGCAACCGCGCAATGGGTGATCAAAGGCTATAAGGCGATGCCCCCCTTGGGCGATGTTATGGATGACGAGCAGATCGCCGCAGTGGTGAACTATGTGCGGACCAATCTCGGCAATGCCTACGACGACGAAGAGCTGACAGCGGCAGAAGTCGCTGACATCCGCACTTGGTAACCTGTCGTCCCTGATACGAGGCTTCACCGAGGCTTCAAAGCGCGCGCAGCGTCACTGCGCGCGTCCCCTCTCTCGGCTCTGTTATAGTATAGTTGATAAGGACAAGATCCATGCGGAAAACTCTGGCACTGGCAGCGATGGTCGCTTCCCTCCCCGTCCTGGCTTTCCCGGCTTTGGCCGAAGGCGTCGTGCGGCACAAAACGCCGGGCTCGGATTTCCCGATTGCCCGTGCGGTGGAGGTTCCCGGTGGCAGCACCACGGTCTACCTCAGCGGGGTTGTGCCCGCGGTTGCCAAAGCGGATGCCGATCCCGCCACAGCCGAGGCTTGGGGCGACACCAAAACCCAGACCATTTCTGTGCTCACCACCATTGAGGCCACTTTGAAGGACCTCGACCTTACGATGGGGGATGTGGTGAAGATGCAGGTCTTTTTGGTCGCCCCCGATGGTCAACCGGCAGATTTCTCGGGCTTCATGGAGGGATATACCCAGTTCTTCGGCACCGAAGCTCAACCCAACCTGCCCTCTCGCTCTGCCATGATCGTGGATGCCTTGGTCCATCCGCAATGGCTGGTGGAGATTGAGGTGACCGCCGTGCGTCCGAGTGTGACACCTGCCGCCGAGGCTGAGAGCCCTGCGCAAAACTAAAGCGCGGCTCGGGGTGAATTGGCCCCAAAGATTGCCTCGCTGCGGCTGGGTGACACAGGCTTAAGCGCGACTGTAATCAAATATCCGCAGCTCGCCCCGCGCGCGCTGCGGATTGTCTTTTGTAGCCCCCTTGGGTGCGTTTGCCGGAGCAAAGTGCCACCTGTGTAAACTGGCAGTGGCATCATTGGGGCCTTTAGCACGCGGGCCGCGAGGCATAGGGGCAAGGCTTCGGCGACGCCTTGTAAGAGCCTCCAGCGCTATTGGGTCGCCTTGCTCAGGCCAAAAGGAGGCCGCGCACAATCGCTATGAGGCGCGTATGTTCCCAGACGGATGCCAGGGATTGCCCGGCTGCGCATGGTTTCGCTGATGCAAATGCCGTCAATCGGCAAGAACTTTCCGCCATAGCCAAGGACGCAACTCACAGCGGAACGATCGCCACGCCGTCGGGTTTGCTTTCCACGAAGGGTAACTCAGTTGCTCATTATGTGGAGTTGAACATGCGTAAGTATACCGTTTCCGCGATCGCACTGACTGGTGTCATGGCCCTGGGTCTGCCGGCCTTTGCCCAAGAGGCAACCCCTGCCCCTGCGGCGCCCGCCGTCGAAGCAACCGAGGCGCCGGTAACCACCGAGGCTCCTGCCACCACGGCTCCTGCCGCGACCGCAGGTGATCCCGCTGTCACCATCGTCGCCCCCGAGGGCTACAGCATGGCTGATTTCGCCACCGTGACCGCCGATCAGCTGAAAGGCGTGAATCTCTATGACGCCGAGGGCAATGATGTCGCTGAGATCGCCGATGTGGTGATTGGCGCCGACAATAAGGTGACTGGCATCATCACCGATGTGGGTGGCTTCCTTGGGATGGGCGAACACCGCGTCTCGCTGAACCCCGATCAGGTCCATATCTACAAAAACACCGATGGTGACATGCGCGCCTATGTGCCGATGACCAAAGACGCGTTGAAGGCCCTCCCGGCCTATGTGGCGCCGTAACGGCTTGCCCGCCGCTAAAGCGATGGCCCTTTCATGGCCGCCCCTTTAGCGCAGAACGCCCCCGGATACTCCGGGGGCGTTTTTGCATGTTGTCGTGGGGGATCTGGCCTTAGGCCATCGCGTCTTGCAAAAGCCGCAAGACTTGGTCGCGCGGCACATCTTCGGCCACAAAGGCTTGACCGATCCCGCGCGCCAAGATGAAGCGCAACTGGCCGTCGATGACCTTTTTGTCTTGCCCCATCAGCTCGAGCAAAGCCTCTGGGCCCGGCAGATCTCCGGGGATGTCGCGGATATCCACCTTGGTGCCCATAGCACGCAGATGCGCGCGCAGCCGGCTTGGGTCTTCTTGCGAGCAAAGCCCAAGACGGGCCGAAAGCTCAAAGGCCAAAGCACAGCCGATCGCCACGCCCTCACCATGTAAGAGCCGATCAGAGTAACCGGTGGCCTTCTCCAGCGCATGGCAGAAGGTATGGCCAAGGTTCAAAAGCGCGCGCTCGCCCTCTTCCGTCTCATCCCGTGCGACGATCCCGGCCTTCATCTCAACCGAGCGGGTGACAGCGCGCAGCCGTGCCGCCGCATCGCCTGCGGCCAAGGCCGGGCCTTCCGCTTCAAGCCAGTCGAAGAAGGCGGCATCGCCCAGAAGCCCGTATTTCATCACCTCGCCATAACCGGCCAGAAAATCGCGCGGTGGCAAGGTTTGCAGCACGTCAATATCTGCCAGCACAAGGCTTGGTTGATGGAAGGCGCCGACAAGGTTCTTGCCCTGCGCGGTGTTGATGCCGGTCTTGCCACCGACGGAGCTGTCGACTTGCGCCAGCAGCGAGGTAGGGATTTGAACAAAGCGCACCCCACGCCGCAAAACGGCGGCGGCAAAGCCCACGAGATCGCCAATCACCCCGCCGCCAAGCGCCACCACCACATCGCGCCGCTCGACCTTTTGCTCCAAGAGCCATTCGACACATTGCGAGAAATATTGCCAGCTTTTCGTCGCTTCACCGGGCGGCAAGCTCAGCGCCGACACCGCGATGCCTTGGGCCTCCAAAGCCGCCGTCAGCGCTGGCAGATGCAAAGCCGCGACGGTCGCATCGCTGACCACAACCACGCGCTTGCGGCGCAGCAAGGGCGCGATCTCGGCTCCGGCGCGCGCGATCAGCCCCGACCCAATGCGCACGTCATAGGCACGCGCGCCAAGTTCCACCCGTACCCTATTGGTCATCGTCACGCCTCTTCCATCACGTCTGAGCGGCTGCGCAGGGCCTGCGCCACGCGTTCTGCCATCTCCTCGACCGAGTATTCCGGGGTCGAATCCACCACAAGATCGGCCAGCTCATAGAAAGGCTGCCGCGCGTGATAAAGCTCGGTCAGGGTCTGGCGAGGATTGGCGGTGCGCAACAATGGCCGGGTGTTCTTGTGCCGCACCCGGCTCCACAACAGATCGAGATCCGCGCGCAGCCAGACCGAGACGCCAAACTCGCGGATCTGATCGCGGTTGCGCTCGGCCAAGAAGGCGCCGCCGCCGGTCGAAAGCACCGCCGGCGCGCTGCGCAACAGACGGCCAATCACCTCATATTCGCGGTCACGAAAGAAGGCTTCACCGTCGCGCTGAAAGATCTCGGCAATGCTGCGATCGGCGGCGCGGGTGATTTCCTCATCCGAATCCAGCACCTCGACATTCAGAAGGCGCGCAAGCGCCGTCCCGACGGCAGTTTTGCCCGCCCCCATCATGCCCACCAACACCACGGTCTTTTTGAGCCGCATCCTTAATCCTTGTCACAACTGCCACGCGGCGATCAGGCGCGCCACGCGCGGTAAATTTCTCCCTGAATGGCGTGAAGTCAGCCAGAAAGCCATATATATTCCGCACAAGGCCTCTGTTGCATTCCAGCAAGCACTGGTGCAGGCAAGGCCAAAGCAGAACCGATAAAAACAAGGAAACGGGCACATGGGGCGCATCATCAAGGCAGTTTTTATTCTCGCCGTGCTTGGGTTTGTGGCCCTCACCGGCTATGCCTATCTGGGGGATCTGCGCCCCGAGCAGGTGGAGATACGCAAACCCGTGGTGCTTGATGCGGATTGAACCGGGGTTTTGGCTGAGCGGAAGCTTCGCTTTGGCGATGGTCTGCACGCCCGCAGGCGCGCAGCGCGGGGATCCGCTTTCGGCCATTGATTGGCTGTCGCAATCGGTGACCACCCCTGCCAAGGGGACGGTATCCGCTGCACCTAAAGGCCGGCTCAGCGCGCCTCCTGTCGAATCTGGTGCCGCCCGTGCGCCCGAGCGCAATCCCAATGAGCCGCCTGTCAGTAGGTCCGGCGCTTTGCCCGTGGCCGTGGCCACGACCTCACTGGATGGGCCGACGCCGGATGCGGTGGGGCTGATCTCGCCTGCGGTCTCGGGGTTTCCTAAGCGCATCTGGGGCGTTGGACTGACGGTCGAGGTGGCGCAAGCCGTCACCCGCGACCGCATGGACAGCCTGCCGCAACAGCGCCAGCTGCTTTTGACCCTCCTTTTGGCAGAAGCCGCCGCGCCCATCGACAGCGGCGGCAAGGGCGTTCTCTTGCAAGCCCGCGTTGATAAACTGTTGCAGCTTGGCGCTTTGGAACAAGCGGCAGCGTTGATCGAACTGGCCGACCAAGCCCAATCGCCCGACCTCTTTCGCCGTGCCTTTGACGTGGCTTTGCTGACCGGCCATGAAGACCGCGCTTGCGAGCGGATGATGCAAAACCCAAGCCTTGCGCCCACGCTGCAAGGACGGGTCTTCTGCCTGGCCCGCAGCGGCGAATGGGACGCCGCCGCCGTCACCTTGCAAACCGCCGAGGCTCTGGGCCAGGTCGATCATGACCAAGCTGGATTGATGGGCCGCTTCCTTGACCCCGACCTTTATGAAGGTGAGCCGGTTCCGCGCCCGCCAATGCCGGTCACGCCTTTGGATTGGAAAATGTTTGAAGGCATCGGTGAGCCGCTTTCGACGGCCAACTTGCCGGTGGCTTTTGCCTATGCCGAGATCAACCCCAATTTCGGCTGGAAAGCCCAGATCGAGGCGGCCGAGCGGCTGACGGCCGCTGGCACCATCGCCCCCAATGTGATCTTGGGGCTTTACACCGAACGCAGCCCTTCCGCTTCGGGCGGGGTGTGGGAGCGAGTTGCGGCCTTCCAAGACTTCGACAATGCCTTTGGCGCGCAAGATCGGGACAAGATTGAGCAAAGCCTGCCGGTGGTCTGGGCCCGCATGCAAGAGGTTGAGCTGGAGGTGGCCTTTGCCATGCTCTACGGCCCTGCCCTTGCCGCAATGGACCTACCCGGCGAGGCAGGCGAGATCGCCTTCCGCATTGGGCTGCTCTCTCCTGACTATCAGGCCGTGGCGCGCAACCATCAACCGCATGACGCGCATGAGGCTTTCTTGATCGCGCTTGCCTTGGGCGAGCTGCAAGGCGTTGTGCCGCCGGACCGGCTTGCCCGTGCGATTGCGCCCGCATTTACAACCCCCCAGCCTTCGGCCAATGCGCAAGCACTTTTGGACGGTGACCGGCTGGGCGAGGCGATCTTGGCGGCGATTGACGAGATTTCCGATGGGGTGCAGGGCAATCTGCGCGGCGTCACTGAAGGGCTGTCGTTGTTTCGCAAAGTGCAGCTTGAAGAAACCGCTCGACGCACGGCTTTAGAGCTGATGCTTTTGGAGCGGCGCGGCTGATGGCTGCGACGCCTCCACCTCAGGCCGCGCGGTGGATTTCGACTTTCCTTGCCGCGATTGCCGCTGACTCTGACGCAAGCCGTAACACGCAGCTGGCCTATGGCCGCGATCTTTTGGACTTCTCAACTTGGGCAGAGGGCCGCGGGCTTGAGCTTACCACCCTGCCGCGCGAGGCCGTTGAGGACTACCTTGTCTATTGCGACGCGCAGGGGCTTTCCAAATCCACCCGTGCCCGGCGGCTTTCTTCGATCCGCCAGCTCTTCCGCTTTGCCTTTGATGAGGGTTGGCGGGCTGACAACCCCGCTCTGCGGATCGGCGGTCCGGGGCGGCAACAAAGCCTGCCGGGCACGCTTTCGGAAGATCAGGTCAAAGCGCTTCTTGACGCCGCCTCGCGCTATGGCCGCACCCCGCCTGAACGGCTGCGCGCTTTGGCGATGGTTGAACTGCTCTACGCCACCGGTCTGCGGGTGAGCGAGCTATGCACCCTGCCCCAAGCCTCGGTCCGGGGCGATCCTCGGATGATGCTGGTGCGCGGCAAGGGCAACAAAGAACGGCTGGTGCCGCTTTCCGCCCCGGCGCGCGAGGCGGTGAACGCATGGCTTGGCCATCTTGATGCCGAGGCCACAAGGCTGCGAACTGAGGGCAAGCCGGTGCCGAAATACCTCTTTCCGTCCAAGGGCAAAGAAGGATTTTGGACGCGCCAGCAGGTGTTTCTGACCCTGAAGAACATTGCCGCTTTGGCCGGAATCGACCCGGCGCTGGTCACCCCGCACCGCCTTCGCCATGCCTTTGCCACCCATCTTTTGGCGCATGGTGCCGATTTGATGGTGATCCAGACCCTCCTTGGCCATGCCGATGTCGCCACCACCGAGATCTACACCCATGTGCTGGATGAGCATCTTAAAGAGCTTGTCCTGACCCATCACCCGCTTGCGCGCAAAAGCTGACCCTAAAGGCTGCCCATGACCTCTTATGCTGTGCCGCTTTTGTCGGTTCTTTTGCTTGCAAGCCTTACCGCTCTGCTCTGGACCAACCGCGACCGGCTGCACCGCGAGGCCCGTGATGGCGTAAGCCTGCGCCAGGATATCGCCGGTGCGATCGCCTTGGGCCATTCCGGCGGGGCAATGCAGAAAGACGACCGTGACCGGATGCTGGCCGCGCTTGAGCTGCAAGGGCGCACCGTCGAAGAGATCATGCGCCACCGCCAGCATATCGAGATGATCGACGCCGATCTGCCGCCTGACCGGATCCTGACGCAAGTGCTGGCCTCCCGCTACACCCGCTTGCCGATCTTCCGCGACAGTGATGACACGATCCTTGGCGTGCTGCATGCCAAAGATCTTTTGCGCGCCGTTGACCCTTTGCTGCGCGGCCCCGATGCACCAGCGGATGGGCTTGCCTCGCTCGACATCCTCAAAGTCGCGATGAAGCCCTATTTCATCCCCGAGACCACCAGTCTCGATGAGCAGATGCGTGCCTTCCTTGAACGGCGCACGCATTTTGCACTGGTGGTGGACGAATATGGCACCCTGCAGGGCCTGATCACGCTGGAAGATATCTTGGAAGAGATCGTCGGCGAGATCACCGATGAGTTTGACCTTGTCTCCCGCGATGCCGGGCTGAAGCGCGGCGAGGATGGCAGCTATGAGGTCGACGGCGCGATGACGATCCGCGATCTCAACCGGGCGATGGATTGGTCTTTGCCCGATGATGAGGTGCATACGATCGCCGGTCTGGTGATCCATGAGGCGCAGATGATCCCGACCGAAGGTCAGGTCTTCATCTTCCACGGCTTCCGCTTTGCCGTGCTGACACGGCGCGAAAACCGTATCACCAAGCTGAAGATGCGGCCGCTTTGAACCTGTAGCGCAAAAGGCCGACCCCGCGATGGGATCGGCCGCTTGGCCTTAGCGTTTGCCGAAGATCGTGCCCAAGACACCGCGCACCAAGGCTTGGCCGCCTTTGGTGCCCAATTGCCGGGCGAAGGATTTGGCAAAAGTCTCGGTGATCGAATCCGACTGCCGCGCGCGGCTGCGCGGCTTCGGGGCCTGCTCAGCCTCGGCCCTGCTGTAACCTTTGCCGTCATAGCGGCGGGCTTGGCGGAACTCTCGTGCATCGAGTTGCAACCCGCCACCCGCAGGCGGTGCGGGCGGCTCCTCGGCGGCCTGAGCGGCGGCCTCTTCACGACGGCGGAGCATCTCATAGGCGCTGTCGCGGTCGATCGCCGTGTCATATTTCCCCGCCACCGGAGAATTGGCCAAGCTGGCCGCCCGTGCGGTTTCTTCGCAAGGGCCAAGGCGGCTGAAGGGCGGACGCACCAAGGTGCGCTCGGCGATGCCGGGAATGCCTTTGGCCTCAAGGAACGAGGTCACCGCCTCGCCGGTGCCAACGTCGCGGATCGCATCTTCAATGGCGAAGCGCGGGTTCGGCCGGTAGTTCTGCGCTGCCATGCGCAGATCCTTTTGGTCCTTGGCGGTGAAGGCGCGCAAAGCATGCTGCACGCGATTGCCCAATTGGCCAAGAATCGTATCGGGCACATCGCCGGGGTTTTGGGTGATGAAATAAACCCCAACGCCCTTTGAGCGGATCAGCCGTGCGACCTGTTCCACCTTTTGCACCAAGATCTTAGGCGCATCTTGGAAGAGGAGATGCGCCTCGTCAAAGAAGAACACGAGCTTGGGTTTATCCGGATCGCCCACCTCGGGCAGCGTCTCGAAAAGCTCGGACAGCAGCCACAGAAGGAAGGTCGCGTAAAGCCGCGGTGAATGCATCAGCTTGTCGGCGGCCAAGACGTTGATCCGGCCCGCGCCCGAGGCATCCTGCAGCATCAGATCCGCGAGATCCAAAGCCGGCTCGCCAAAAAGCCGCGCCCCGCCTTGGTTTTCCAGCACCAAAAGCCGGCGCTGAATCGCACCGATCGATTCTTTGCTCGAAAGCCCATAACGGCTGGAGACCGCGTCGTTATTATCGGCAATGAACGTCAGCAGCGCTTGCAGGTCTTTCAGATCCAACAGCGGCAGTCGCTCATCATCCGAGAGCCGGAAGGCCACGTTCAACACGCCCTCTTGCGCGTCTGAAAGCTCCAAAAGGCGGCTGAGGAGCAACGGGCCCATCTCGGCCACGGTGGTGCGGATCGGATGGCCCTTCTCGCCGTAAAGGTCCCAAAAAGTGACCGGAAAGGCGCGGTATTGCAGATCAAGCCCGATGGTCTCAGCGCGCGACATAAAGCTGCCATGCGTCTTGGCGCTGGCGTCGCCTGGCTGGCAAAGGCCCGAGAGATCGCCCTTCACATCCGACAGAAATACCGGCACCCCAGCGGCCGAAAAACCTTCGGCAAGCACTTGCAGAGTCACAGTTTTACCTGTGCCGGTGGCACCTGCGATCAGCCCGTGCCGGTTGCCATATTTCAGCAAAAGCTGCTGCGGCGCGCCGTAACCCTCGCCACCGCCGCCCACGAAAATTGCTGTGTCTTCGCTCACCTAAACCCCCTGACTGAACGCGATTTGCCAAAGGACCAGCCCCGGCGTCGCGCCCTAGACTATCCGCTTCAGCCGCAGCTGCCATCCCGAACTTCGCTTGATCTGCCTGACAGCTCTGGCACCGGTTAGAGGTCGCCAAGGTCCCGCAGGCGCCGCGTGTTGCCCCTGATTTTGTTGAAATACACGAGATAAGAAACTCGTTGACGCATTGTAAAAAGCACAATAGCGTCACCTTTATTAAGTCGGCCAGTCCGACAGGGAGCAAAGAATGACGCATAAAGGGCCGGCAACTCCGGCCCTTTATATTTTTGCCCACCCCATGCTTGGCCATTGAGGCTGTAGCTTCTGCGATCAGCCTCGCGCTTTTATGACCTGACAGCGCAAATGCGCCATGCTACCTAACCGCCAACCCGGTCAGCCGCGCTTTCCGCGCCAACCGTGGCCGTCTTTCGTCCGTTCAAAGGATCAAGCATGACCAGGACCAAATTCCATTTTTCCGCTTTGGCCTTTTCTTTGTCGCTGGGGCTTGGCCTGCCAGCTTTCGCCCAAGAGGCCGCCCCTGCTGAGGCGCCTGCTGTTGTTGTAGATGGTGCCTCGAATGATGGCCTGTCGATGGGGGCTGCTGTTGGCGGTGGCGCACCGGCGGTGGGTGACAATTACGTCGCCGCTAAATTTGAGGGCTGGGACCAGCGCTGCGTGAAAACCGGAGCCGCTGCAGATCCTTGCCAGCTCTATCTGCTCTTGAAGGATGAGACCGGCCAGTCCGTGGCCGAGCTGTCGTTCTTCAACCTGCCCGAAGGCGGCCAAGGTCCGGCTGTTGCCGGCGCGACCTTCATCGCTCCGCTTGAAACCCTGCTGGGTGCTGGCGTGACGATCCAAGTCGACAGCAACACACCGCGCGCCTATCCCTTCACCTTCTGCGCCAGCATCGGCTGCGTCGCCCGTCTGGGCTTCACCGCCGAAGAAGTGGCGATGTTCAAAAAAGGCAACAATGCCGTGCTGAGCATCATCCCGGTCGTCGCACCTGACCAGAAAGTCTCGCTGACCGCCTCGCTGAAAGGCTTCACGGCTGGTCTTGATGCTGTGACTGTAGCCAATAAAGCCGCCGATGAGGCCGCGAAAGCCGCTGCTCCGGCCGAGGCACCTGCGGCCGAGTGATCCTTGGATCTTAGACGAAAGCTGCGGCCCCCTTTATGGGGGCTGTTTGCTTTTCAGGGGATGCGTTTCAGCGCCAGGACGGCGTTTAGGCCTCCAAAAGCAAATGAGTTCGACAGCGCCGCCCCGACCGATGCCGCCCGCGCTGCCCCAGTCACGATGTCCACACCAAAATCTGGATCAACTGACTCGCAGCCTAAAGTGGGCGCGATTTGGCCTTTGTGCAGCGCGGCGATTACGGCCAAAAGCTCCAAAGCGCCGGTTGCGCCAATGGCATGGCCATGCGCGGCTTTGGTGGAGCTGACCGCAGGCCCGCTTGCGCCAAAGACTTGGCGCAACGCCGCCGCCTCGGCCCGGTCATTGGCTTGGGTGCCGGTGCCATGCGCATTCACATAAGCCACCTCTTGCGGGGAAAGCCCCGCCTCGCGCAGTGCTGCCTGCATCGCGGCCACGGCCCCCTCGACCGAAGGTGCAACGATATCCGCCGCATCTGCCGTCATGCCAAACCCGGCGATCTCGGCCAATCGCATCGCGCCGCGCGCTTTTGCATGGCCCGCCTCTTCCAGCACGAAGATCGCGGCGCCCTCGCCCATCACCATACCGTTGCGGCGGGCATCAAAGGGGCGGCAACCATCCGGGGAAAGGACCCGCAACCCCTCCCAAGCCTTGAGGCCACCGAAAAGCAACATCGCCTCGGCCCCACCTGCCAACATCACCGGCGCGCGGCCTTCGCGCACCTCGCGGAAGGCCAAACCCAAAGCGTGATTGGCGCTGGCGCAGGCCGAGGAGACCGAGAAGGAGGCGCCGCGCAGCCCGTGCCGGATCGAGATATGCGACGGGGCCGCATTATGCATCAGGCGTGGCACTGTCAGCGGCGGCACGCGGTCGCGCCCCTCGGCATAGACGGCGCGGTAATTGTCTTCCCAAGTGGCAATGCCGCCCGCCGCAGTGCCAAGGATCACCCCCGCCGGGGCCAGTTCATCGCGCGAAAGCCCCGCCATCGCCACCGCCTCATCCGCCGCAGCAATCGCATAGCGGGTGAAGGGATCCCAAAGCGAGGCCTCTCGGGCCGTCATCCCGGCAATGCCCGGCCAGTCGCGGATCTGCGCGCCGATCCGGATGCTGAGACGTTCAACATCGCGAAATTGCAAAGGGCCGATGCCGCTCTGCCCGGCAAGCAAAGCCGCGATCGTGCCCGGCACATCATGCGCCAAGGCGTTGATCGTTCCAGCTCCGGTGATCACAACCCGGCGCATCTTAGCCCTTTGCGGAGACGAGCCGCCGCACCCCCGCCACCACGGAAGCCACAGAGGAAATGTCGAAATCCGTCTGATCCGGGGTGTTGGCGTTGAAGGGCACCGAGATGCCAAACTCTTCTTCGATCACGAAGATCGCCTCGACCATGCCAAGGGAATCGAGCCCAATCGCCGCCGGATCATCCTCAAGACGCAAAGACGAGGGATCAACCAACGCTTGTTGCGCCAAGATCTCGGTCACGCGGCGGGCAAGGTCATCCATGCCCTAGTCTTCCGCGCCACGGTCCAATGCTGAAACCTTCGCCGCCAGACGCGGCAAGCGGCGCAGCGCCTTTTGGATCTCGACATGCGTCTCCATCTTCACCGCCGGATAGCCCAGCAAGACCCGCCCTGCAGGCGCATTGGTGAAGATCTTGGTGCCGCCACCCGCGATCACATCATCGCCGACAAAGATATTGTCATTGACCCCAACCTGCCCGGCCAACACGACGCGGTTGCCGATCTTGGCCGAGCCGGCAATGCCAACCTGCCCGCACAGCAGGCAGTCCTTGCCGACTTGGACGTTGTGGCCCACATGCACCAAATTGTCCAACTTCGTGCCCGAGCCGATCTGCGTGTCGCGGATCGTGCCGCGATCGATGCAGGCATTGGCGCCGATTTCAACGTCATCGCCGATGGTGACAGCCCCAAGCGAATGGATGCGGGTCCAGCTTTGCTGCACAATCTCGGCCCGTGTGCCAAGGGTTTCGCGGATCTCTTCAACACCCGATTTCTCGGGCGTGACGAAAGAGAACCCGTCCGAGCCGATCACGGCCCCTGGCTGGCAGGTGAAGCGATCCCCGATTGTCACCCGCGCGCCGATCCGCGCGCCTTGGAAGATCACCGCATCTGCACCAATCCGGGCGCCCTCGGCAATGGAGACATGCGCGGCGACGCGGGCATTGGCGCCGATCACCACATCGCGCCCGATGGTCACAAAAGGCGCAATCGCGGCGCCCGCGCCGATCTGCGCCGAAGGATCGACCACCGACATTGGGTGGACACCCGGCGCGATATCGGGACCGGGGTCCATCATCCGCGTCAGCCCCGCCATTGCAAGCCGTCCGCGCGGGGCGAAAATTGCCGCCTTCAGACCCAGCCCGCGCCAATCCGCGCCGGGCCAGAGCACCGCCGCTTGGGCTTGGCCCTTGGCGATGCCATCGGCGTAGCGTGGGTCCATCGCCAAGGCCAGTTGATCGGGGCCTGCCGCCTGAGGTTCGGCCGCGCCGGTGACGCGCAGCTCCAGATCGCCCTCGGCCTCGGCTCCCAAAGCCGCTGCGATTTCGCTGATCTTATGGCTCATCCAACCGGCCTCCGGCTTGTCAATCTGCTGTGGTTCTTAGCCTTCTTCGGGCGTCAAAGCCACCCCACCAGAGCTGAGCGCCTCCCAGAGCTTGGCATCGCGGTCATAGACATCGCGGCGATAGCCGATGCGGCCTTTGCCCTCGGGATAGGCGGTGAAATAGACCATATGGATCGGCACCTTTTGGTCCAAACGCACGGTGGTTTCCTTGCCGGTTTTCAGCACGGCAAGGAACTCTTCCTCGGCCGTCTCCGACTGGGTCGAGAACAAAGCATGCGCGAAATCAAAAGGATCGGCGAGCCGGATGCAGCCATGGCTATAGGCGCGCACATCTTCTTTGAAGAGCGACTTTGAGGGCGTGTCATGCAGGTAGATGTTGTATTTATTGGGGAACATGAACTTGACCTTGCCAAGCGCATTCGCATCCCCCGGCGGTTGGCGCATGCTGTAGGGAAAGCTGCGCGCGGTATAGGCCGAGAAGTTGATCGCGCTGCGCGGCACCACCCTCCCCCGACTGTCGATGACCTGCAGATGGCTTACCGCATTGGGGTTGTTCTTCATCAAGGGCAGATATTCCCCAACGGTGATCGAGCGCGGCACACCCCAGCTGGGGTTCACCACCATATGCGCCATCTCATCCGAGAATTCCGGCGTGCGCCGATCCATATCCTGCCGGCCAATGACCGAGCGGGTCATGAAGACCGTCTGCCCGTCTTGCAAAATCTTGGTCGAGTAATCGGGCAGGTTCACCCAGATCATCCGGCCATCGCGCGGAATGTCGAGCCAACGCTCGCGCTCCATGGCCACGACCACCGATTGCAAGCGTTGTGCAGGATCGATGTTGATCTGCGTGATCGTCGCCGGCCCCGCCACACCATCGGCTGGCAGGCCATGCGCCAGTTGGAAGGCCAAGACCGCCGCTTCGATTGTGGGATCATAGCGCGCCGTGGCACTGCGGCCAAGATAACCCAGCGCGACCAGCCGGTCGCGCAGCTGCACAACAGCGGGGCCCATCGCACCCGGTTTCAACGCCTTGGCGGCGACCGGCTCTCCCCAACCGCCATTGGCGATCAGCGTTTCAAGCCGAAGCTTTTCCTTCATCAGCTGCACATAAGCATCTGAAGTCGGAACCAGATCGCGCAAGACCTTTTGTGGATCCTCGCCAGAGATCAGCGTCAAAAGCCAAGCCGGATCTTCAATCTTGATCTCACGCACAATCGTCGTGTCGATCTTCTGGGGCTCTAGCATGCCCGAGGTCAGATCCTTGGCCCAAGTCAGATAAGCCCGGCTCATCGCCGCCTCGATCCGGCCGCGATCGCCCTCGGTGCGCGCAGACTGCAACGCATGGCGCAAGCCCGCCGCGTCATAGCGCGCGGGCGGCAAGCCGTGATCAGCGGCCGTATCCAATGCCGCCAGCAAAGCGGCACGGCGCGGCGCGTCATTCTCACCGGTCCAGATCGGCGCGAAATTATGCAGCCTGTACCAATCGGCCAAAGCCGTATCCGTGCCAGCCGCAGCGGCAAGAGATTGGGTGAATGGGTCCAAACCGGCGATGTCGAAGGATTTCGGCATCTCTTGCGCCGCGGCCATCGGCGAAAAACCGCCCATCGCCGCGATCAGCAAGGCCGGGGCAACACTGCGCAGCATTATCGAGGCCTGCCGCTTGAAACTCATCATCCGCAACTCCTGAAACCTGCTCAAGTTCAAGGCCATGAGGCCGCTTTTCGCCAAGAATTTCGGAAAAAAGGGGCCGTGTCCATTCACATTCCGGCATATCGGCGATGATTGCTTTAGAAGGTAAGGAATTTCTGACTTTCCGTCACTTTGCTCCACTGGCCAGAGACCGCCTGCCCCGGTTTTGGATTCAGCAAATCTTTGCCGATCTGCGATTTAATGCCCTTAATGGCTGCAATCTGCGCTTGGGCTTCAAATTTTCATGTGCCATAAAGTCCCGGCATCTGGGAATATGTTGCACAGAAGCTGCCGCTTAGGCAGTCAGAGACGATCACGGGCAAAGACCAGTACGGGACAGGCGTTCAGAATGACGAATACATCCTTTGGCACAGGCTCCTTTGGGCTGACACGTCGTGGCTTGTTGGGCGCTTTCGCAGCGACCGCCGTCACCGCCGCCCCGTTCTTTGGCAGCGCTCCGGCCTTTGCGCGTGGTGCTGGCGATATCCGCCGCATTCGCATGTATTCGGGCCGCACCGGTGAAAGCTTGGATTCAATCTATTGGATCGAAGGCGATTACATCCCGGAAGTGGTCAAAGAGATTAACAGCTTCATGCGCGACTGGCGCACCGGCGACACCATTAAGATCGACCTGCGCACGATCGATATCATGGCCGCCTCGCATCGCCTGATGGATGTGACCGAACCCTATATGCTGCTCTCGGGCTATCGCAGCCCGAAGACCAACACCATGCTGCGCTCGAACTCCAAAGGTGTGGCGAAGAATTCGCTGCATATGGTGGGTAAGGCTGCCGATCTGCGGTTGAAATCGCGTTCGGTTGGTCAGATGGCCAAAGCGGCCGCGGCCTGCTCGGCGGGTGGCGTAGGCCGCTATTCGCGGTCGAACTTCGTGCATATGGATTGCGGCCCGGTGCGGACCTGGGGCGGCTGAGCCCTTCCCTTTACCCAGCATCACCGCTTGCAGCGCCCCTTCGTGGGGCGTTTTGCATTTCTGGGCAAGAGTTCAGTTTTGGCCGTCTGCCCAAGGATCACCAGGCAGACGGCCAAAGTTTTACTCTTCGTCCAGCTCCGCCGCATGGGCCGGTTTCGGGCGGCCGCGGAAGCCCGTGGCCACCACGAATTTCTCGGAACTGTCCGAGCGGCTGGCCGGCGGCTTCACATTGGCCACCTTTTTGAAGCTGCGCTTCAAAAGCGCTTGCATCTCATTCTCGGCGCCGCCGGCCAAAACCTTGGCCACAAAGGTGCCGTTCTCTTCCAAAACGTCAAAGGCAAAGTCCAAGGCCGCCTCAATCAGCGCGATGATGCGCAAGTGGTCTGTGCCCTTATGGCCCGAAGCGGCGGCGGCCATGTCCGACATCACCACATCGGCCTTACCGCCCAGCCATTCCTTGACTTGCGCATCTGCCCCGTCTTCAAGGAAATCAAGCTGATGCACCTCGGCGCCCGAGATGGCTTCCACCTCTTGCAGATCGACGCCCAACACGGTGCCGACGGGCTTTTTGGGGTTCTGCGCCAAAGCGTTCACCCGCTCGACCGCGACTTGGCACCAGCCGCCCGGCGCGCAACCAAGGTCCACAACCCGCGCGCCCGGTTTCAAGAAACCGTATTTATCGTCCAGCTCTAGAATTTTATAGGCTGCGCGCCCGCGATAGCCCTCGCGTTTGGCCGCCTGCACATAAGGGTCATTCAACTGCCGCTCCAGCCAGAGCGTCGAGGAGAGCTTACGCCCCTTGGCGGTCTTGACCTTCACTCGCAACTCACGCTGACCGCGACCCGAGCTGTTGCCCGCTGCACTACCTGTCTTTTTAATCGTCATCTGTAAGGCCCGTCCCCAAGAACGCCATCCGCGCTCATCTGTGCATAAAGAAGGCCCTCACGAAGCCCTCTGTCGGCCACGGACAATCGGTCCGTCGGCCAAATTCGCATCAAAGCCTGCAAGATTGCAGCGCCTGACATAATCAATGTGTGGCGGTCGCGTCCGATCCGCGGATCACTGCGCCGCCCCTCTGGCCCCAAGGCCAGATAGTCGCGGATCACATGGTCGATCTGCGCCGAAGACATTTGCAACCCATCCACCTTGGTGCGGTCATAGCGCCGCAACCCCAGATAACTTGCCGCCACCGTTGTCACCGTGCCCGAGGTGCCGATGATCTGAAAGCCCTCACGCGGGGCTTGGGCGTGATAGGGGCTGAATGAGGAGAGATTCTCTTCAAAATACCAGCTCATCAACGCAAACCGCGCACCATCATCCTCGACATCGGCAAATTGGTCCTTCAGCGTTGCCACCCCCAGCTTGACGCTGATCCAATCCACCACCCGCGCTTGGCCCATGCCTTGCTTATCAAAGCCCATATGCAACCGCATGATCGCGCGCGGTCGGTCTTCGGGTGCAACCGCCGTCAGATCGATCCACACCAGCTCGGTCGAGCCGCCGCCAATATCGACGACCAGCAGTTGCTCGGTGCGCGGGCTGACCAGAGGCGCGCAAGAGATCACTGCCAGCCGCGCCTCTTCCTCGGCGCTTATAACCTCAAGCGCCAAGCCGGTCTCGCGCTTCACCTGACGGATGAAATCGCGGCCATTGCGGGCGCGTCGGCTGGCTTCGGTCGCCACCAGTCGCATGCGACTGACGCCGTGTTTGACCAGCTTCTTTTGACAGATCCGCAGCGCCTGCACCGTGCGCTCCATCGATGAGCGCGACAACCGGCCCGTCGCCTCAAGCCCGGCGCCGAGCTGCACCGTTTTTGAGAAACTGTCCACGACCACAAACTGACTGCCCTTAGGTTGGGCAATCAGCATCCGACAACTGTTCGTGCCAAGGTCCAACGCGGCGTATAGCGCCGCGCCCTCAGCTTCAGGGGCTGACGTTTCAACCTCGGGGGAGACAGCTGGCGCGCCCAAAGGCACGTTCCGCTCGACCGCCGCTGCTGTCGCGTCCGCCCTTTGGGGACGCTCGGGCGTCATTCCGCCCTCCAACTCTTGTTAAGACGAAACTAATCGGCTTCCGGCCCCGGCGCAAGCGCCGCTGCGGGGCATGCGTCGTTTGGAGCGCGCGTGGTTTGGCTTTGGTGAGCCCAAACCGTCACAGGGTCGCATCCCGTGCATCCGATGTCGAAAACCGGCATTGAATGGCGCTGTGTGACGCTTATCAACGCGGCTAACCGCTCTTCAGCCTAAGTTTAGGAATCAACGCATGCCCGAGGTCACAATCGTTTATTGGCGGGATATTCCTGCGCAGGTGATCGTCGGCAAAGGCCGCTCGGGCGCCAAAGTGCAGCTCCCTGAGCGCTTTGAGCAAGCGATTGACCGCTGCGCCATGAAGATTGGCGCCAAGGATGCGGACGCTTATCTGGCCGAATGGCGCAAAGCCGCGCCCTATGAGGTCGAGGGTGACAAGGATGAGATCGCCCGCACCACTGCCGCCAAGCTTGAGGCGGAATACGACCTTGAGCGGATCAAACAACTGATCGCCAACGAAGGCTGGGCGACAGCGCAAGGCTGACCCCACTGTCCCAACCCCAGCCAGCTTCAAGGAGCGACTGATGGCCCTGTTTCCCTTCCTCAAATCCTCTGCCGCCGCTCCGCAAGCTGCCACCGCCGAGGTCGAAGCCTTCCTGAAAGGCTATTCGATCGAGGTGATGCCGCGCACCGCCGAGAAGGTTGAAGATTTCCGCGCTTTGCTGCCCACCGGCACCCGCGTCTATATTGCCCATATCGAAGGCACGCCGATCGAAGATATGGTCGCCACCGCCAAGCGGATCGGCGATGAAGGCTTCTCCGTGATGCCGCACTTCCCCGCGCGGATCATCAAAGACAAAGCCACGTTGGTCGATTGGGTTGGCCGTTATAAAGACGTGGGCGTCAATCAGGGCCTCCTTTTGGCCGGTGGCGTGGCGCAGCCGCATGGTGATTTCCACAGCTCGATGCAGCTTTTGGAAACCGGTGCTTTCGACGGGTTTGAGCGTCTGCACGTTGGCGGTCACCCCGAGGGCAACAAAGACATTGATCCCGATGGTTCGGATAAGATGGTGATGGAGGCCGCGCGCTGGAAATCCGCTTTCTCCGAGCGCACCGATGCCAAAATGGCGATGGCAACGCAGTTCTGCTTTGAGGCGGGTCCGGTGATCGAATGGGTCAACCGTCTGCAAGCCGAAGGCATCAAACTTCCGGTGCATATCGGCGTGGCGGGCCCTGCGAAGCTGCAAACCTTGATCAAGTTCGCCATCGCTTGCGGCGTTGGCGCCTCGCTCAAAGTGCTGCAAAAGCGGGCATTGGATGTGACGAAGCTTCTTCTGCCCTACGAGCCGACCGAATTCATCACCGAGCTTGCTGCCCACAAAGCCGCCAATCCCGATTTCGGCATTGAGCAGGTGCATTTCTTCCCGCTTGGTGGCATCAAGACCAATGCCGAATGGGTCACCGCCAATGGCGGCACCTCGGGCAAGCCGGCAAAAGCCGCCTAAGACCACGTCGAAAGACCTTTAACTTCAGGGATAACTGATGACCCGTACTGTCATTGAATCAAAAACGAAAACCGTGGTCATCGGCTTTGACGAGCCCTTCTGCGTGATCGGTGAGCGGATCAACCCCACCGGCCGCAAGAAGCTGGCGGCCGAGCTGGAGGCTGGCAACTACGACACGGTGATCAAGGACGCGCTGGAGCAAGTGGCTTGCGGCGCGACCGTGCTCGACATCAACTCGGGCGCCGTTTTCACCAATAAAATGGCAACCGATCCGCGCTATGCCGACAACAACTTTGTCGAGCCGCCACTGATGAAAGCGCTGATCGAGATCGTTCAACAAACCGTTGACGTGCCTTTGTGTATCGACAGCTCGGTTCCGGGCGCTTTGGAAGCCGGTTTGATGGCATGCGAAGGCCGTCCGCTTCTGAACTCGGTCACCGGCGAAGAAGAGCGTCTGGAGCTCGTGCTGCCGCTGGTGAAGAAATACAACGTGCCGGTCGTGGCGATCTCGAACGATGACACCGGCATCTCGCCCGATCCCGATGTCCGCTTTGCTGTGGCCAAGAAGATCGTTGAGCGTGCCGCCGATTTCGGCATCCCGGCGCATGATATCGTGGTCGACCCGCTGGTGATGCCGGTGGGCGCGATGGCTTCGGCTGGCCAGCAGGTCTTTGCTTTGGTGCGCCGTCTGCGTGATGAGTTGGGCGTGAACACCACCTGTGGCGCCTCGAACATCTCCTTCGGTCTGCCGCACCGCCATGGCATCAACGGCGCCTTCCTGCCGATGGCGATTGGCGCTGGCATGACCTCGGCGATCATGAACCCGGTGCGTCAGCAAGAGATGGAGGCGATCCGCGCCGCCAACTTCTTGATGAACCACGACGCCAATGGCGGCGAGTGGATCCGCTTTGCCAAGGTGCTGGAAGCTGTCGATGGTGGCCTGAGCTTTGCTGACGCCTCGGCAGCTGCCTCGCAAGCCGCTGGTGGCCGTCGTGGCGGCCGTCGCGGTCGCGGCTAAGCGCTTCGGAAACGACGATCAGAAAGGCCGTCCTTCGGGGCGGCCTTTTTCTTAGGCGCTTAACCTTCAGCAATCAGGCGCAGGCTGGCCGCGCGGGCGGGTGGCACCTTGTCCACCTCAACGCAAGTGAAGACATGAAGCGTGTCCAAGCTGCGGTCGACAACAGCATGATCACTGACCCAGCCGCCCATGGTGAGGTAGGTTCGCAAAAGCGGTGGTAGCGCGCTTAAAGCGGTGCGTTGATCCGCTGCCGGGCCAGCAAGCGCAGGGTAATCCACCACTTCCTCCGCCTTGCGGCCCGGCAGATGCTCAGGCGGACCAATGTGCCGCGCCGCCAGCAGTGACAGTCCCGCCCGGTGCCGCTCCCACTCAGCGCCGCGAAAGGAGCTGCAACCAACGATCAGACCCGCCTGCCCTTCATCCACCAGCCGCGTCATCGCCCCCCAAGCCAGCCGCAGCACATCGGGATGCACTCCGCCCGGGGCAAGGCAGAACCGCCCCATCTCGGCAATGGGCCGCGCATAGCCGGCCAAGGGGGCGACATCGTAGAACCGCGCCGCATAGCCCTGCGCCAACCCGGCGCCCCAGCCAAAGAGCATCACCCGGTAATAGGCCAGAAGACCCGCCGCTCCTTCGACCATCACATGCGCCGACAAAGCGTCTTGGGCATCCTCTTCAGCCGCGCGATCCTGCCGTGGAAAGGCGGCACGGCGAAACGCCATCACCTGTGCCAGATCCTCTGGCCCCTTAGCCAGCCGCGCCACCATTCCGCCCCGCGCCAAAGGTCTCACATCTTTTCCCCCGCAGCTCTCTGCCCTATCTATGGCACAAGGCCACGAAAGGTGCAGCATGGACAAGATCGAGAAAACCGAAGCCGAATGGCTGGCCCAATTGGGCGAGGCCGCCTTCCGCGTTACCCGCCAACATGGCACCGAGCGCGCCTTTTCGCACCCGGGCTTTCCGAAAGTGCCGGGCACTTACTTCTGCGTCGGCTGCGGCGCGCCGGTCTTTGACCAAGAGACCAAGTTCGAATCTGGCTGCGGCTGGCCAAGTTTTTACGCCCCCATCGCCCCGGACGCGGTTGAGGAAGAGGTCGACCGCAGCCATTTCATGGTGCGCACGGAAGTGCATTGCCCACGCTGTGATGCGCATCTGGGCCATGTCTTTCCCGATGGCCCTCCGCCCACGGGCCTGCGCTATTGCATCAATGGCGTGGCTTTGCGTTTTGAACCGGATGCCGAATAAGCCAGCGACATGACAAAAGAAAACCCCCGGCCGCTTTCGCGCGCCGGGGGTTTTTCGTCTCGTAAGCCGCGATCACTCTTTGAAGAGATCAGAGGCTTGGATGCGGCCGAAGTTCGACAGCAATTGGCGAATGAAGCCGATGCCTTGAATGTTGGTCTCGGTGATGCGGCGCGAGATTGGCACCACACGGCCATCTTGCAGCCCGTAACGGCCAATATTGCTGACCGTGCCCGATTGGTTAAAGGTCACAGCGACAACCTGCCGATCGGTCTCGACCGGCTCGCGCGGGCCAACATGCTCAAACCGGCTTTGGACGTAGAACCAGCCTTCATCATTCAGCACACCTTGCGCCGACGGGCGGCCGATCTTCTGCGCCACCGTCTCGCGGTTGTCCTTGCCGATCTCAATCTGGGCGAGTTCGGACTCAGCGGGCACATAACCGTGGTTGCGGGTGATCGTGGCGCAAGCCGCCAGCGCCAAGCAGCACAGGCCAATCATCGCCCGCGCCATAAAGCGCCCCCCAGCCGTCATCGAGTTCACTGCCATCACCGCCCCTAAATATCCGCGCTTGGCACTGGCTTGGCACTTTTGCTTTGGCCAAACTTCGCCATGCAAGCGCTGGCCTGCAATTGTCTCTTGCGACTTGGGATAACAGATTGAGCGGCCTTAATTCAAGGACGACAAAGCAAGCGGCCTCGGACTTGCGCAGAGAGAAATTCCGGGGATGCGCTGCTAGCGCCGTGCAGTACCGGGGACTATACTGGCCCTCTTGGCCTTGACACCGCGGGGCATGCCTGCCACCGCAGGACCAAGAGTGGATGCCAAAGGCGCAAAGGCGCGCCCCATCGGCTTTGTGCAAGTGGTAACGGACAGAAGATGACCGAAAAAGACCCGACCCGTTTTCGCAGCGCGACGCTTTCGCATCGCAAGGTCACGCGCTTTCGATTGGTGCCCGATGCCGCGACCCGCAAAGAGCTGGCTCAGTCGCTGGATCTGATTGATCTGCCCGAGGCCAGCCTTGAAGGTGAGATCGCTCCCACCGGCAAAGCCGACTTCATCTTGAAGGCTCAGCTTTTAGCCCATGCCGTGCAATCTTGCGTGATCAGCCTGAAGCCGGTGCAATCGCGGATCGATGAGCCCATCGCCCGGCACTATCTGGCGGATTACGAGACCCCCGAAGAGGATGAGATCGAGATCTCGGAGGATGACAACTCTGAACCCCTGCCTGAGGTGATTGACCTGGTCGAGGTTCTGCGCGAGTCGCTGGCACTGGCGCTGCCGCCTTATCCGCGCGCCAAAGGCGCCGAGCTGGGACAAGCGGTTTTTGCCCCCGAAGGCGCCACGCCTTTGCGCGATGAAGACCTGCGTCCTTTTGCCGGTCTGGCCGCTTTGGTAAAGAAGGATAGCGCCGAAGATGAATAACCGCTCTTGCGGTTGCATTTAGGGGCTTGCACCCGGCCGGAATGCGACTATGTTCCGCGCTTCAATAAGCCTGTGTTTCGGTCATGGGCCGTATTGGTCTAAACTACCGAAACGCAAACGAAAACCGGGGCCTGTCCCCACTACCCGAGGTCGTGACATGGCAGTCCCGCAGAATCGCACCACCAAATCCCGCCGCAATATGCGTCGTTCGCATGATGCGCTTGTCGCCGGCAACCCGGCTGATTGCCCGAACTGCGGCGAGCAAAAGCGCCCGCACCACGTTTGCGGCGCTTGCGGTCACTATGACTCGCGTGAAGTCGTGGCAGCAGCCAAAGCCGTCGACATCGACGAGGACGCGGCGTAAGCCGCGCCTAAGCACGTCGTCATGGTAGACGGACTGCAACTTCCGCGGACCTCTGACGGCACGCCTATTGTCATTTCGGTCGACGCTATGGGCGGAGACCTGGGGCCGGCAGCTGTGGTTGCCGGTCTTGCCCTTTCCGCCGCCGCCCTTCCCGATGTGCGCTTCGTGCTGCACGGGGATGAGGCGCAGCTGAAGCCGCTTATGGCCCGCCATCCTGAGCTTGCCGCCCATGTCGCCTTGCGCCACGCCGCGCGCGTTGTCTCGATGGAAGACAAGCCCAGCCAGATCATGCGTCACGGTCAAGGCACCTCGATGTGGGGCGCGATTGATTCTTTGCGCGATGGTGAGGCGGGAGCGGCCGTCTCCTGCGGCAATACCGGCGCTTTGATGGCGGTCTCAATGCTGCGGCTGCGCAAGCTGCCGGGCGTCAACCGCCCTGCCATTGCTTGCCTCTGGCCCTCGCGCAGCCCCTCGGGGTTCAACGTCATGCTGGACGTGGGCGCGGATGTAAAAGCCGATCCCAAGGATCTTTTGCAATATGCCGTGATGGGGGCAAGCTATGCCCGCAACGGCATGGCGACCAAGCGGCCGCGCGTTGGGCTTTTGAACGTCGGCACTGAAGAACACAAAGGCCGGGCCGAGCTGAAAGAGGCCTCGGATCTTCTGGCCGCGCAAGCTGCGGCGGGCGATTACGACTATCTTGGCTTTGTCGAAGGCTCTGACATCCCGTCGGACCGGGTGGATGTGATCGTAACGGATGGCTTCACCGGCAATGTCGCGCTGAAGACCGGCGAAGGCACCGCCAAGCTGATCTCGGGCATCATGCGTGAAGAGCTGGGCCGGGGCCTGCTAAGCCGCATCGGCGCTTTGTTCTCGATGCGCTCGCTGAACCGGCTGAAGCTGCGGATGGACCCGCGCCGGGTGAATGGCGGGGTGTTCTTGGGCCTCAACGGCGTTGTGGTGAAATCCCACGGCTCAGCCGATGCCACCGGCATTTCTGCCGCAATCAGCCTTGCCGCTCAGCTGGCCACCGCGCGTTTCCATGAGCGTCTGGCCGCACGGGTTGCATCCGCTGGCAGCACAACGCAGAATGATACTGCGATAATTTCCGGCGACCAGACGGGCGCCCAGACGGGACAAGGGAGCGATCCAACCCAATGACCACACGCGCCATTGTCAGGGGTGTCGGGCACTACCTTCCCGAACGGATCGTTCCGAACGCCGAGTTTGAAAAGACCATCGAGACCAGCGATGAATGGATCCGCTCGCGCTCGGGCATCGAGCGGCGGCATTTCGTGGCCGAAGGTCAGACCACGTCGCAAATTGCCAGCTTGGCCGCAAAGGCCGCTTTGGCCGATGCGGGGTTTGCCGCCGATGACATTGATCTGATCATCGTCGCCACCTCGACCCCGGATCTGACCTTCCCTTCCGTCGCCACGATGGTGCAGGCCGAACTTGGCATGACCAAGGGCTTTGCCTTTGATGTGCAAGCGGTTTGCGCCGGTTTCGTCTTTGCTTTGGCCAATGCCAATGCGCTGATCCTGTCCGGTCAAGCCAAGCGCGCCCTGGTGATCGGGGCCGAGACCTTCAGCCGGCTGATGGACTGGAACGACCGTTCCACTTGCGTGTTGTTCGGCGATGGCGCTGGCGCTTTGGTGCTTGAGGCTGGCGAAGGCGCTGGCACCAATGCGGATCGCGGCGTTCTGGCCACCGATCTCAACTCGGACGGGCGTCACAAATCGATCCTTTATGTCGATGGCGGCACCTCGACCGGCACCACCGGCCATCTGCGGATGGAGGGCAAAGAGGTCTTCCGTCACGCGGTTGAAAAGCTGGCCGAGACGGCCCATGCCGCTTTGGACAAGCTTGGGATGACCGGCGACGATGTCGATTGGATCGTGCCGCATCAGGCCAATATCCGCATCATCCAAGGCACTGCCAAGCGCATGAACGTGCCAATGGAGCGTGTTGTTGTGACCGTGCAAGACCACGGCAACACCTCGGCCGCCTCGATCCCACTGGCTCTGTCGGTTGGCAAAGCGCGCGGCCAGATCAAAGAGGGCGATCTGGTCGTCACCGAAGCCATCGGTGGGGGTCTGGCATGGGGCTCGGTTGTGCTGCGCTGGTAAGGCTTTCGCCCTTACATGAAATGCGCGCTGCAAGTGGTTGATATTGACAAGGCAATTCCTTCCGCCGCATCCTAGGCCACACAACAGATGTAGGGGTTAGAGATGAGCGAGAAGACTCTGACGCGGATGGACCTCTCTGAGGCAGTCTTTCGCGAAGTTGGACTAAGCCGCAATGAATCTGCCAACCTTGTCGAGGCCGTGCTTCAGCACATGTCCGACGCTTTGGCAGCCGGTGAGACCGTGAAAATCTCGTCCTTCGGCACCTTTGCCGTGCGGGCGAAATCGGCCCGTGTGGGTCGCAATCCAAAAACCGGGGACGAGGTTCCGATCTCGCCGCGCCGGGTGCTGTCGTTCCGCCCTTCGCATCTGATGAAGGATCGCGTTGCGGCGGGGAAAAAGAAGTAAGGACTGATGGACAAGTCGCCGGAGGCCTTTCGGACCATCTCTGAGGTGGCCGAGGCGCTTGAAACCCCAGCGCATGTGTTGCGCTTTTGGGAAAGTCGTTTTCCGCAGATCAAGCCGGTGAAACGTGCCGGAGGTCGGCGTTACTATCGCCCTGCGGATATCGCTTTGTTAAGCGGTATCAAGCGGTTACTCCATGATGACGGAATGACAATCCGGGGCGTGCAGAAGATCTTGCGCGAGCAAGGTGTTCGGCACGTCTCTGGCATTGCCATCGAAGCCGAAGCCGATGCGCAGGCTTTGGAGCAGGCACTCTCGGGCCGCTATAGCGCGCAGGCCCCTTCCGGTTTGGGCTTTGAGGCTGCCCCGCTGGAAGAGCGTGGCGTTGTGCTGCCCTTCCTGCCGACGGAACCCGCCAGTTCTGTTGCAGCCGAAGCTGACCTGCCTGAAACGGAAGCGCCCGGCGAAATTCTTGTGGAAGCGCCTGAGATGACCACGCAAGACCCGACTGAACAAAGCCTGACCGTGCAAGAACGCACCAGGCCCGACACCGCCCCTGCCGGCGATGAGGCTGAGGCGGTTTCTGATCTTCTGTCCGCAGGCCTGCCCGACCACCCGGCAAAGGCTTCTGAACCCGACGATGCCGAGAGTGCAGCCGAAGATCCGGTCATGGCTGCGCCCGAATCGGCGCCCTTCGCGGCTGATCTTTTTGCTGCAGCCCCCGTTGCAGCACCGCCTGTGCCAGAATTGCCGGCCGCTGAGGCTCCTGAACAAGCAAAAGCGCCTCAGCCCAGTGTGGTATCCGAATCGACGATCGAGCTTGGCCCTGATGAAGACACCGCCACCTTGGCCGCACGGCTCCGCGCCCTGCCCCGCGGTGCCTTTCAGGACCGCCAAGAGGCGCTCTTGGCCCTTGCTCACCGTATCGCAGCCCTGCGCGCCAGCATGGGCGCACCCACTTCGCACAATTGATGCGAAGATACGGGCACTAAAGGTGTTTTTCCCGCTTGCCCCCGCCCGGAAAACCGCTAAACAGCCCTCACGGTCGGGCCGTAGCGCAGCCTGGTTAGCGCGTCCGTCTGGGGGGCGGAAGGTCGAGAGTTCGAATCTCTCCGGCCCGACCACTGTAAAACCGCCCGCCTGTTCATCAGGACGGGCGGTTTTTCATTTCAACCGAAGGGGTTGGCACTTATGACCGGAGTTCTTCCCGACAGCGCCTTGCGCCGGATGATTGCCTCGGGTGCCATCACCGCAAGCCCTGAGATCATCGACGCCCAAGTGCAGCCCGCCAGCCTTGATCTGCGGCTTGGCAAAGTGGCTTACCGCGTCCGCGCCTCGTTCTTGGCCGGTAAGGGCCGCACCGTGGCCGAGCGGATTGCTGAATTTGAGATGCATCGGGTGGACCTCAGCAATGGCGCTGTGCTGGAAAAGGGCTGTGTCTATCTGATTCCCTTGGCCGAAAGCCTTGCCCTGCCCGCGGGTGTCACGGCTGTGGCCAATGCCAAATCCTCGACCGGGCGGATGGATCTTTTGACCCGTGCCATCACCGATGGTGGTACCGAATTTGACCGGATTCCCGATGGTTATCACGGGCCGCTTTATGCCGAGGTTTGCCCGCGCTCCTTCTCGGTCCTCGTGCGCGCCGGGCAACGCCTGAACCAGATTCGCTTCCGCGAGGGCCAAGCCCAGCTTAGCGACCAAGAGCTGACCGCTTTGCACGAAGCCGAAGGGCTGGTCGATGGTGCGCCCTTGATCTCGGAAGGCCTTGGCTTCTCGGTCGATCTGCACCCGCGTGAGGGCACATTGGTGGGCTACCGTGCCAAGCCCCATACCGGCGTCGTCGATCTTGACCGCATCGGCCATTACCCCGCGCGCGACTTCTGGGAAGAGGTGCACAGCGAAGACGGCCGCGTCATCCTTGACCCCGGCGCCTTCTATATCCTTGTCAGCCGCGAGGCGGTGACGATCCCGCCCGATTACGCCGCCGAAATGGCGCCCTATCTCGCGATGGTGGGCGAATTCCGAGTGCATTACGCGGGCTTCTTCGATCCGGGCTTTGGCCATGCCTCTGCGGGCGGCAAGGGCAGCCGGGGCGTGCTGGAAGTGCGCTGCCATGAGGCGCCCTTTGTGCTCGAGCATGGCCAAGTCGTCGGACGGTTGGTTTATGAGCGAATGCAGGCCCGGCCCGAGCGGCTTTATGGCACCGGCATTGCCTCGAATTATCAGGGCCAAGGCTTGAAGCTGGCCAAGCAGTTCCGCGACTGAAACCGTTTAAAGTCGGCGGCTTAACCGCTGCATTTTGCGGGCTTTATCGGCAAGGCCTTGCGCGGCATTGGCCTGCTCGCGCTCGGCCTTGGTCATGGGCTGTGGCTGGGATTTCCCACGCCGCGACAGATGGTTGATCCCGGCATTCACCCCGCGCCGCACCAGCTTGCGCAAGAGCATGTTCACGATCTGCGACAGCATGCGGTCCATGGCTCAATCCTCGAAAAGCTCGCTCTGGCCGGGCTGCGGCTCATCTTCATCCTCGGACGGAGGTGCCATTGGCGACGGACGGCTGTCCAGAAGCCCCGCCGCGCGCAGTTCTTTGATCCCCGGCAAATCGCGCGCCGATTCGAGCCCGAAATGGTCCAAGAAACTGTCGGTGACCACAAAGGTCACCGGGCGGCCGGGCGTCATCCGACGCCGGCCAAAACGGATCCACTCCAGCTCCATCAACAGATCAATTGTGCCCCGGCTCACGGCCACGCCACGGATCTCTTCAATCTCGGTGCGGGTGACGGGCTGGTGGTACGCAATGATCGCCAAGGTCTCGATCGCGGCGCGCGACAGCTTGCGCGTCTCGACCGTCTCGCGGCTCATCAGAAAGCCAAGATCGGCGGCGGTGCGGAAGGCGAAGGCATCGCCCACCTTCACCACATGCACGCCCCGCCCCTCATAGCGCTTGCGCAGATAGGCCAAAGCCTCGGCCGGGTCGCAGCCATGCGGCATGCGCGAGCGCAACTCGGCCACTGTCACCGGCTCGGTGCTGGCAAAAAGGATCGCTTCCACCATGCGCTCTTGCTCGCCCATCGGGGGGGCTGCGAAAAGGCTTTGTTCTTGCTCGCTCATTCAGGCCCTCGGCGAATTTGGATCGGCGCGAAGGTCTCGGATTGACGGATCGCCACTTGACCGCGCTTGGCCATCTCAAGGATCGCGGCGAAATGCGCCGCCGTGGCGCTGCGTCGCGCCATCGGCGAGACATCCCAGCCATCGGGCAAAAAGCTTTGCAGATCAGCCCATTCACCGACATAGCCGATCAAGCCGCGCATCCGTTCTAGCGCCTGCTCCATCGTGAAGACATGCTTGCGGTCCAAAACGAAGGGACGAAACTCGTCCTTGGTGCGCAGCCGCGCATAGGCGCGCATCAGGTCCAGCAAACTGGCATCATAGGTGACTTTGCGGTGCAGGCTGATGCCTTCGGGCAGGCCACGGGCGAAGAAATCGCGGGCGAGTTGGTCGCGGCCCATCAGCCGCGCCGCGGCCTCTCGCATGGCTTGCAGACGTTCCAACTGGAAAGCCAGATGTGCCGCCAGATCTTCGGCACTCGGCCCCGCCTCACCGGGTTCGGGCGGCAACAGCAAGCGCGATTTCAGGAAGGCGAGCCAAGCCGCCATCACCAGATAATCGGCGGCCAGTTCGATCCGCAGGCTGGCGGCACGGTTGATAAAGGCCAGATATTGCTCGGCCAATTGCAGGACGGAAATCCGGCGCAAATCCACCTTTTGCGTGCGCGACAGCGTGAGAAGAAGGTCCAAAGGCCCCTCAAACCCATCGACATCGACGATCAGAGCCTCGGCGGCCAGACGTTCGGCGGTGGCATTGCGCTCCGCCTCGATCCAGTCGTCTTGCTCAGCCATGCGCCGCCTCGCTTGTCAGCGCGGCAAGCTCGGCCTCGGCAGCGGCAAGGTCGAAAGGTTGCGGGGCTTGGCGGCTGGCCAAAGCCGCCCTCGCGCGGGCTTGGCTGTCTGCGCGCATCGCCCCTGCGGCGGCTGCCACCTCTTCCATCTGGGCAAAATCGCCTTTGCAATGCAAAGCGATATCACAGCCCGCAGCCAGCGAGGCAGCGGTGCGGCTGGCAAGATTGCCCTTTAACGCTTCCATATTGAGATCATCGGTCATCAAAAGACCGCTGAAGCCAATCTCCTCGCGGATCAGGCGGATCATCGTCGGGCTTTGCGTGGCGGGCAAGCTGTCGAAGGCTGCAAAGATGATATGCGCCGTCATCGCCATCGGCAGGTCTTTCAGCGCCGCAAAGGGCGCGAAATCGACCGACCGCAACTCCTCGGCCGAGGCGGTCACGGTGGGCAGCTCCAGATGCGTGTCCATCGAGGAAAGCCCATGCCCCGGCATATGCTTGACCACCGGCCAAACCCCGCCCGCCTGCAACCCATCGGCCACCGCACGGCCGATCTGGGCCACGCTCAAAGCGTCCGAGCCATAGCAGCGGTTCAGCAAGAATGGATGCGTGGCAGCGCGGGCCACATCGGCGACCGGGGCGCAATTGGCGTCAATGCCCACATCGCGCAACTCGGCCGCGATGATGCGCATCCGCAGATACATCGCACGGGCGGCTTTCGCGGGATCACCAATCTGCGCCACTGTGCCAAAAGGCGGCTGCCAGTCGCGCCAATGGGGCGCGCGCATCCGCTGCACCCGACCACTTTCCTGATCGATCAGGATCGGTGCCTCACGCCCCACGGCATCGCGCAGATCGCCGGTCAGCCGACGCAACTGATCGGGCGTCTCAACATTGCGGGCAAAGATGATGAAGCCAAAGGGATCAAAGTCGCGGAAAAACCCGCGCTCTTTTGCCAAAAGCTCCGGCCCTGCGCAGCCAAAGATCGCAGCGCCCGTTCCAATTTCACTCATTTGTGGCTCACCGGGATGCAGCTGGCGTTTTCGATCAACAAGGCCGAGCAGAAGCGGCGGGCGTCATCTTCGCCCTCGAACCCAAGCGCGCGCAGCCGGTAAAAGGTGCTGCCGCCGCTGACCGCCGATTGAATGACCATAGATTTTCCCGCCATCAACGCGCCAAAGCGTCCCGCAAGACGGGTCCATTCTGAGCGGGCTTCGCTTTCAGAGTTAAAGGTGCCGAACTGGACCAACCTTGTGCCAACTTCCAGCGTCTCGGGCGCCACTTCGGTGGGCGGCGCGACCTCAACTGCCAGTTCAGCCCCGCCGCTGCGGTTGGGGCGCGGCATTGGGCGTGGCGAGCGGGTGATCGCTCCGGGCGGAGCCGGAGCGCCAGCATCGTCCAAAGCGGCGCTCTCAACGCCGGTGTCTATCTCATCTGGGGCGATGCCAAGCGCCTCGGCCAAGGCCAGAGCCACCGCATCCACCTCGGGATCAACCTCGGTCGGCACCAGTGCGGCAGGGCTTTCGCTCAGTTGCGGGGCAGCTTCGGCGACTTCGGGCGGTACCACCTCGGGGGTCAAAGAGCCCAAGCCGGGGCCGTCGTCTGAAGACAGCTCCACCGGCTTTGGCGCCAGCACCAGACGATCAGCGGGCGGCGTTGCGATGCCTTCGGCCACAACGTCATTCACCGCAAGCCCCTGGTGATCGGCGACCGCACCACCGGGATCTTCCGGCGCAATCCGCGCCGGGCCTTCCAGCGCGCGGATCACCGGCACGCCCGAGATATCGCGCACCGCCAGCCGATAGCCCCAGACGCCCAAACCGACGACCAGCGCAATCGAGCTGACCGCGCCCGCGATCTGCACCAAACGCTGCGCTTTACCGGGCCTTGGTGGCCCGGCGGGCGCGCCATAATCGGCATAGTCCCTATCCGCCATCATCGCCTCTGCCCGGCGGGTTGTCCCCGCCTGTTCCGCTGCTCTTCCGGCATGGGCTGTCGTCAGCGCATCTCTTCGACCGGAGTGACGCCCAAGATAGCAAGGCCACTGCAAATGACAACGCTTACAGCCTGAACAAGGGCGATTTTCGCCTGAGTAGTGGCCTGATCCTCTTGCACGAAGCGCAAGGAAAGCTCGTCATTGCCGCGGTTCCACAGACCGTGGAACTCAGACGCCAACTCGTAAAGGTAGAAGGCAACCCGGTGCGGCTCATTGTTGCGCGCGGCGATTTCCACCAAACGCGGCCATTCGGCGATCTTTTTCAACATCGCCAGCTCAGCCGCATGCGACAGCTGGCCGTGATCGGCCGCCGCAAGGGTCGCTTGATCCACCGCGATCCCAGCGTCCCGCGCCTTGCGCAGGACCGAGTTGATCCGGGCATTGGCATATTGGACATAGAAGACCGGGTTGTCCTTGGACTGCTCCAAAACCTTGTCGAAATCGAAGTCGAGCGAGACATCGTTCTTGCGGGTCAGCATGATGAAACGCGTGACATCCGCGCCCGCCTGCTCGACCACATCGCGCAAGGTGACAAAGGTGCCGGCCCGTTTCGACATCTTAAAGGGCTCACCGCCCTTATAGAGCTTCACCAGCTGCACCAGCTTGATATCCAAGGGGACTTTGCCGCCGGACAGGGCCGAAACCGCAGCCTTCATCCGCTTGACATAGCCACCGTGGTCGGCGCCGAAAATGTCGATCAGCTGATCGAAACCGCGTTTCACCTTGTTGTAGTGATAGGCGATATCGGGGGCGAAATAGGTCCAGGAGCCGTCCGATTTCTGCACCGGGCGGTCGACGTCATCGCCATGTGCGGTCGAGCGGAAGAGCATCTGCTCGCGCGGCTCCCAATCTTCCAGCGTCTTGCCTTTCGGCGGTTCAAGCACGCCTTCATAGATGAGGCCCGCTTGGCGCAACTCTTCGATGGCAGCTTCAATCTCGCCGGTGCCGTAAAGCGCTTTTTCGCTGGAGTAGATATCCATCTCAACGCCAAGCTGCGCCAGATCCTCGCGGATCATCTGCATCATCTCGGCGGTGGCGAATTCGCGCACATCGGCCAGCCAGACGGATTCCGGCTGGTCGAGCAGGCTGGTGCCGTATTTCGCCTTCAGCGCCTCACCGACCGGGATCAGGTAATCGCCGGGGTAAAGCCCTTCGCGGATCTCAGGCTCAAGCCCATTGGCCTCGCGGTAACGCTCAAAGGCCGAACGTGCCAGCACATCCACCTGCGCGCCGCCGTCGTTGATATAATATTCGCGGGTGACATCATGACCCGAGAAGGCCAAAAGCCGCGACAAAGCATCGCCCACAACCGCGCCGCGGACGTGGCCCACATGCATCGGGCCGGTCGGGTTGGCCGAGACAAACTCGACGTTGACCTTCAGCCCCTGCCCCAGGTCCGAGCGGCCATAATCAAGGCCTGCGCTCAGCACTTGGCGGATCACATCTTGCCACAGGGCCGGAGCCAGCCGCAGGTTCAAGAAGCCCGGGCCAGCCACATCGGCGGCCTGAATGCGCGGGTCTTCCAAGAGTTTCACCGCCAAAGCATCGGCAATCTCACGCGGGTTCTTGCCCGCAGGTTTTGCCAAAACCATCGCCGCATTGGTGGCCATATCGCCATGCGAGGCGTCGCGCGGCGGCTCGACCGCGACGGCACTAAGGTCAAGTCCTTGCGGCAAGAGCCCTTCAGCCGTCATCCGGCCAAGGGCATCCACCACCGCGCTGCGGAGATCCGCGAAGAGGTTCATCTGATCAAATCCCGTATGATGCTCTGGCATTGCCAGAGCGGGCTCGCCGGGTCAAGCGGGCGGGCTTACGCGGAGGGCTTTGCAAGAGCGTAACGCAGCAAAAAGCCGCCTCTAGGGCGGCTTTTGGGGGGTAAAGCGGGCAAATCTTAGCTTTCAGGCTCTTTATACACGCCCTGCTCTTTCAGCGCCTGCGTGACCTCTTTCGGCATATAGGTCTCATCATGCTTGGCCAACACTTCGGAGGCGACGAAGGTGCCGTCCTGCATCTTACCAAGCGCAACCATGCCCTGACCTTCGGCGAAAAGATCGGGCAACACGCCGGTATAGGTGACCGGGACGGTCTCATTGGTGTCGGTCACGTTGAAGGTGATGGTCACCCCGTCGCCACGCTTGAGGCTCCCTTCTTCGACCAGCCCGCCGATACGGAACACCTCATCCGCATCAGGCGGTGTGGTGACCACTTCGGTGGGCGAGCGGAAGAAGTTCAGCGCATCTTTCGGCACGAAGAAAAAGATCACCAAAAAGGCGGTGGCAAGCGCTGCAAAAGCCAAAACCACCACCTGAATCCGGCGGCGCTTTTTCAGGCCTTTCAGCCCGCGAAACTGCGGCGTGTCGCTGTTTTGCATCTTCATCTCCTGCGGCTGGTGCGGACTGCAACGCGCCGCAACCTGCGTTTAGCAGATAGGGCGCGGGGGGGCCTGTGTCGAGACCCTGCTCGCCCCCGCGTCAGCAGGTCACAGCTTTGACCTTACGGCGTCACGCGCCCTGCGGGCACCCATTGCACGGCCTCGACCGAAGGCGCTCCCGTGGCCAGCATCACCAAGCGGTCAAAGCCAAGCGCGCAGCCGCAGGCATTGGGCATCAGCGCCAAAGCGGCAAGGAAATCCTCATCAATCGGATAGGTCTCGCCGTAAGTCGCCTGCTTGATCGCCATCTCTTCTTCAAAGCGCAGGCGCTGCTCGATGGGATCGGTGAGCTCTCCAAAGCCGTTGGCCAGCTCCACACCGCAGGCATAGACCTCAAACCGCTCCGAGACCCGCGCATCGCCGGGCACGCGGCGCGCCAAGGCGGCTTCGGCGGCGGGATAGCGGTCAAGCACGGTCAAACGGCCCTGCCCCAGATGCGGCTCGACCCTCTCCGACAGGATCCGACTGAAAAGATCGGACCAGCTTTCACCCGCCATATGGGCAATGCCAACACGGTCCATCTGCTCGGCCAAGGCCGCCGCATCGGTGGCACCTTGCGCATCCATCGTGGCGAGAAGATCAATGCCCGCATAGGTGCTGAAGGCATCCGCCACCGAGACCCGCTCATAAGGCGCTTTAGGGTCGCAGGTCAGATCGCGGTGCCGCAAGAGCCCGTCGCAAGCGAGCCGCACCCAAGCCGCGATATCCTCCATCAGCTGCTCATAGCCTTCACCCACCCGGTACCATTCCAACATGGTGAATTCGGGCGCATGTTTCGGTCCGCGCTCGCGGTTGCGCCAGACATGGCCAAGGCTGTAGATCCGCCGCTCTCCCGCCGCCAAAAGCCGCTTCATCGCAAATTCGGGCGAGGTATGCAGATACATCACCTGCCCCGCGCCATCATTGCCGATCGCGGTGGTGGCAAAGGCGTGCAGATGCGCCTCATTGCCGGGGCTGACTTGCAGCGCCGAAGGGTCCACCTCAAGGAAGTCCTGCTCCGCCAGCCAACCCCGGATCGCGCCTTGAATCCGGTTGCGCGCCAGCAAAAGCGGGCGGCGATCAGCGTGGCGCGAAGGATGCCACCAAGGCGTATCTGCGGCGATCTCTGGGGTCATTTCGGGTTCCGGCTGGAAATCTGGGCAAGGTTGCGCTAAGGGCGGCGGCATACGCGCCACTGACGCGCCCATATCAAAGGATCACGCCCCGTGAAAGTCATCGCCTCGTCCCTGCGTAAGGGCAACGTCGTTGAGCTCGACAGCCGTCTCTATGTTGTTCTCAACGCTGAAACGTTCCGCCCCGGCAAAGGCACCCCCACCACCAGCGTCGACATGCGCCGCATCTCGGACGGGGTGAAAGTTTCGGAACGTTGGAAAACCACCGATCAAGTGGAAAAAGCCAATGTCGACGAGCGCGACTATGACTTCCTCTACGAAGACAGCGAAGGCTTCCACTTCATGCAGCCGGAAACCTACGAGCAAGTCGTGGTGACCGAGGATGTCATGGGCGGCAACAAGCCCTATGTCCAAGAAGGCATGCGCGTCTTCCTGAAAACTTATGAAGGCGTGCCGATCGCGATCGAAGTGCCGCAGCGCATTACCGTTGAGATCATGGAAACCGAGCCGGTCGTCAAAGGCCAAACCGCCTCGTCGAGCTACAAGCCCGCAACCGCCTCGAACGGTCTGCGCGTGATGGTTCCGGCCCATATCGGCGCAGGCACCCGCATCATCATCAACACCGATGATGACAGCTATGTGGAACGCGCCAAGGACTGATCCTTGGCACCTAGGCTAGGATTTAGGGGCGGGCCTTGCGGTCCGCCCCTTTTCTTTTGGGCGCTTCGCTCAGCTGGCGATGGCAGGTGCAGCTGCGGCTGCGGCTTCGACCAGCTCTAGCACCACCGGCAGGAAAACGGCCCGGCGCAGCTCGGTGCCCTCGAACCAAACGGCCGAGACCTTGATCTCACCGCCATAGCGGCCGACCTTTTCAACGGTCATCACCTCACCGCCCGAGCGCAGACGCACCAAATCCGCTGGTTTGAAATCCATTCTTCTTCTCCTAATGCTGCCAAACGCCGGTCAGGCGGCCAGCCGTTGCGCAAGGCTCTGCCTGTCAGAGCCGACGAAATAGAGGTGGTGCATCGCATCCGCCCGTCCGGGGATCAGCGGGATATCTTCAACACACCAAGCCGCACCCGCTTGGTCCAAGCGGCGCGCGAAAGCATCCGAGCGATCGGCCGACCAAAAAGCGGCAATGCCGCCGGGGCGCAGAGCATCCAGCGCCATCGCAATGCCGGCATCATTGTAAAGTCCGGCGTTGTCGGGGCGCGCCAAAGCCTCGGGACCGTTGTCAGTGTCCATGAGGATCAGGTCCCAACGCTTTGGATTTTCTTGCAAAAGCGCGCTCACGTCGCGCAGGTGCAAACGCACCCGACGGTCGGCCAAGGGATGATCCGCCAAAGGGGCCAAATGGCTGCGGTTCCATTCCGCCACCTCGGGCGAGATTTCGCAGACATCGACGCGCTCGGCCTGTGGCACGGCGTCAAGGATGGCACGCAGCGTAAAGCCCATGCCCAATCCGCCCACCAAAACCCGCGCATCATGGCGGTTCAGCATCCGCGCGGCTTTGATTGCAAGGCTGATCTCGGATTGAGAGTTTAGGTTAGACATGAGCTGCATGCCGTTGAACTTTATCTCAAAAAGCTCACCGCGCTGCTGCAGCAAGATATCGTCGCCCGAAGCGCTGCGCGCCCGGGCCAAAGGGGTCCAGAGGGTCATGATGGTCCACAACAATGCCGCGCCGCCCTAAGGGCGGTTGGCGGTCTCAACAGAAGATGAGAGATCGATCAGGGTTGCCGGGCGTATCCGCAGCAACCCTTAGGCATTGTTGGCCCTGGTTCCGAACAGAAGCGGAAACAGCGCAGAGATGTTCGACCGAAAACCAGTCAGCATGTCAGATCCGTTGCCACCAGAGCGCGGCACAATCTGCCGCATCGCCCCAGACTGCCGCCTTTGACGCCAGTTGTCCAGTGCCGGGGGCGCGGGCTTACCTTACTAGCGTTTAGTTGCCGGTCTGACGCGGCGCCATGATCCGGTCATAGATCCCGGCCTTATCGAACAATGGCCCCGCGTAACGGGCCCCAGCTCGCGACAAATGATAGCCATCAAAGGCTAGCACCTGATCATTGACGTCGACTGCTGGGCAGATTGCCCCGCCGCCCTCAGGGCAAAGCACCTCTTGCAGGTTGATGAAAATATCAGGGAACCATTCTTGCAGCTGCGCCGTGCTGCGAAGCACTTGTGGATCTGCATCTGCACGAAGCTCTTGCCGTTCGGCGCGGCTATATCGCGACAGCACGCGCAAGTCCGGCACTCCAAAGGATTTTGTGCCGACAAGCAGCAGATCATTCGCCGTCAGCTCTCGCACTCTTTTCAACGAGGCCTGCATGAAGGGCAAATGCCAATCGTCCCAATAGGAGATGAGTACCACCCGATCCGCGCTTTGCATCCGCCCCAAAAGCGGAGCGCCCTCGTAGCGGTCGATATCGTCGCATTTGGCAGGCAAATCTTGCGCCAAAAGTGCAGGATCATCACGCGGCACAGCCAGATTACCGCAATTCCAAGAAATGATGTGAACGCTCAGGTCGATCTGGTCAATCACACCGTATTCGATCATCGAGTTGACGAAATCCATTCCGTAGCTGTCGCCAATGATCTGGATCTTGGGGCGTCCATCATCTGAGAAGGCGCGATCCTTGTAGGGTTTAACGCCTGTTCGCACATAATTCCGCGCTTGGCGCCATTCGGCAGACAGCAAATCTCGGTTCTCGTTCGAGACGAAAAGGTAGGGTGCGCGCGACATTCCAAGCGTCAGCGTCAAGGCCAGGAGTGCGCCTTGAATAAGCAAGAGCCTTGGGATGATCCCCGCCTTGCGCCGATAGCGCTGCTCGACAAAGACCCAAGACGCAAAGCCCACGCCCAAGATCACCGCGACCCAGAATACGGCCGAGAGGAAAGAGCCCTCAGCCATCCAGCCCGAAAGCCGTGCGTAAGACAGGATCGGTTGGTGCCACAGATAAATTGAATAGCTCGCAAGTCCGATCAGGCGCAGCGGCATCCACGTCAAAAGCCGCCCCGACATCCCTTGGGTCTGGCCAAACCCCAATACAAGCATGGTTCCAACAACAGGCAGCAGGGTGAATGTCGAGGGAGTTGGCGTCTCTTCGTTGTAAAGAAAGAGGCTGGCCATGATCATAGCAAGGCCAATCCCGCCCAATCCATCCCGCGCCCCCAGGCTGAGCCGCGCCGCAGACCAGCGATCGCCGCCCCTGCCAAAAGCTCCCAAGCCCTTGAAGGGGAAAAGAAATAGTTCGAGCTCGGCTTGATGTCGGCACCATAATTGGCCAGCGCCAATGAGGCCAAAGCCAAGATAACGATCAGCCCCCATCGCAGAGCCGCCTTCATCGGGATCAAGAAGAGCAAAGGGAAGACCAGATAGAACTGTTCTTCGATGCCCAGGCTCCAAGTGTGGATCAGCGGCAGATTAAGCGTGGTCGCGGCAAAGTAATCCGTCGCATCCATGAAATAGAAGTTGGACAGAAACAGCAACGTTGCCGCGCCGGAGACGCCCAATTCGCGCAACTCGGATGGGATCAACACCAGACAACCCAGCACCAGCGAGACCGTAAGCATCACCACCAGCGCCGGCATCAGCCGCCGCATCCGCCGCGCATAAAACTGCTTAAGACTGACCCTGCCCTCGGCACGCTCTGCGCTTAGGACTTGGGTGATCAGGAAGCCCGAAATGACGAAGAAGATGTCAACGCCAAGAAAACCACCGGGCAAGCCGGCCCAGCCGGCATGCGCCAAAACCACGGCCATCACCGCAAGGCAGCGCAGCCCATCGATCTCGGCACGATAATGAGGGTCGGCCGGGATCAATTTATGCATTTTAAGCGGCCTCAAATTGGATCGCGCGGCGCAGGAATTGGGTGGCATGGTCTGAGACCGCTTGCGGATCGCCACTGGTCAAGAATTTCGATTGCTGCCCTTGGCCGATGAACTCGGGCCGACGGGTCAGGTAATCGGCAAGGCTTTCGGCAACCAAATTGGCTTGCGAATAGACCCTCACCTTGTCGCCAAGCGCCTTTTGAAACACCGATTCCAACAATGGGTAATGCGTGCAGCCCAAGATTGCCGCTTCGGGATGCGGCATCCGGCGTTTCAGCGCCTCAACATGGCTGCGCACCAAGGCTTCGGCCAGGATCTCATCACCCTGCTCGATTGCATCGACGAGACCGCCGCAAGGCTGTGCCTCGACATCCACACCGATCGCACGGAAGGCCAATTCGCGCTGGAAGGCACGGCTGGCAACAGTGGCGGGTGTAGCAAACAAAGCCACATGCTTCACTGCAACTTCGCGCGGCGGCGAGTTGTCGCCCCATTGCCGCTCGGTCAAAGCTTCAATCAGCGGCACAAACACCCCCAAGACACGCTTATCCTTGGGGATCCAAGTGTCCTGCATCCGCCGCAACGCCGCAGCCGAGGCGGTGTTGCAAGCCAAGATCACCAGATCGCAGCCCTCGTCCCACAGTCGTGCGGTCGCAGCGCAGGTCAGGTTATAGATGTCATCGGCGGTGCGCACGCCATAAGGCGCATGGGCATTATCGCCGTAATATACAAAAGGCACCTGCGGCAAACGACGCGACACTGCGTCCAAAACCGTCAAACCACCAAGGCCCGAATCGAAGATCCCGACTGCCATTTTCGCCCCTTCGCCTGCACACCAACGGGGCTCGATCGCCCTGCCTCGCTGCCGATTGTGCCGCGATCATAGGCAGACCCAACGGATTGCGGAAGAGCCGTGCGGCAAATGGACCAATTTTCCCCCGAGATACAGCATTTACATAAGATCAGCTTTTCACCAGAAGCATAGCTCGTGCTAGGCTGCGTTTGGTATTTAAGGGATGGGTTATGGACTGGGACAAATTACGGATCTTTCATGCGGTGGCCGAAAAGGGCAGCCTCACCCATGCAGGCGATGTTTTGCACCTGTCGCAATCCGCCGTCAGCCGCCAGATCCGCGCGCTTGAGGAAAGCCTCAATGTCACGCTCTTTCACCGTCACGCGCGCGGATTGATCCTGACCGAACAGGGTGAGCTTCTCTTTGACGCCACCCAAGCGATGGTGAAGCGGCTTGATGCGACCGCCGCCCGGATCCGCGATTCTGAAGATGAAGTTTTTGGTGAGCTGCGCGTCACCACCACCACCGGTTTCGGCACGCTCTGGCTCGCCCCGCGCCTGGCGCGACTTTACGAGCGCTACCCCAGCCTAAAGATCGACCTGATGCTCGAAGAGCGCGTTCTCGATCTGCCGATGCGCGAGGCCGATGTGGCGATCCGCATGAAAGAGCCAAGCCAAGCCGATCTCATCCGCAAGCGGCTGATGAACATCAAGATGCGGCTTTATGCGACGCCTGAATACCTTGAAGAGCACTCCACGCCCTTGACGATGGAAGACATGAGCCAGCACCGCCTGATCTGTCAGCACCCCGGCACGGCGCAAGTGGCGGCGGGCGCGCTGCTGGTCGCCGAGTTGATGACGCATGATGTGCCCTCGACCCTGCATGTGAACCAGTATTTTGGCGTGTTGCAGGGCGTCTTGAATCATCTTGGGATCGGGGTTCTGCCGGATTATATCACCGATGACTTCCCCCGCCTCGTTCGCGTGCTGCCCGAGGTGGAAAGCGGCGAAGTGCCTGTCTTTCTTGCCTATCCCGAAGAGCTGCGGCAATCCAAACGCGTCGGCGTCTTCCGTGATTTCGTGCTTGATGAAATTATGACCTATCGCAAGCGCCAACAGCCGTAGTTTGCGGCGCTGCGGCATAGCCATGCATTTGCTGCATGGCGGACATGCCTTAACGTTGGACGAAGGCGGCTTGAAGCGCGCAAGCCTAGCTCATAAATCGGGCTACGAAGCAGTGATTGAGTTTCTCTTGCTGCTTCATACCTCCCTGTTGGACTTGGCCGGACTTCGTGTCCGGCCTCTTTTTTTTCTGCACCTGCATTGTTTGGCTAGAAAATAGGCACAGCTTTGGCGCGCCTTGCAGGAAAGTTGCAAATTCCTATGTCCAAGCTTGGCGCGGCACCTTCCCCTTTGCCCGCCTATGGTCTAGGAGGCCCCCAATATTCCAAGCGTCCGGAGGCAGGCGATGACCGAACCCGCAATCACCCAAGAATTGGTGGCCGCGCATGGGATCAAGCCCGATGAATGGGAGCGTCTGCTCGGCATCTTGGGCCGTGAGCCCTCCTTCACCGAGCTTGGCATCTTCTCGGCGATGTGGAACGAGCATTGCTCGTATAAATCCTCGAAGATCCATCTGAAGAAACTGCCGACCACCGGCCCGCAAGTGATCTGCGGCCCCGGCGAGAATGCCGGTGTGGTCGATATTGGCGATGGCCAAGCGGTGATCTTCAAGATGGAGAGCCACAACCACCCGTCTTATATTGAACCGCACCAAGGTGCTGCGACCGGTGTTGGCGGCATCTTGCGCGATGTCTTCACGATGGGCGCGCGCCCGATCGCTGCGATGAACGCTTTGTCCTTTGGTCTGCCCTCGCATCCCAAAACCGCGCATCTGGTGAAAGGCGTGGTTGAGGGCGTTGGCTCTTACGGCAATGCTTTCGGCGTGCCGACCGTGGGCGGCGAAGTGCGCTTCCACAAATCCTATAACGGCAACTGCCTTGTGAACGCCTTTGCGGCGGGTTTGGCTGACGCCGATAAGATCTTCTATTCGGCCGCTTCCGGTGTGGGCATGCCGGTGGTTTACCTTGGCGCCAAGACGGGTCGCGATGGTGTTGGCGGTGCGACGATGGCTTCCGCCGAATTCGACGACACGATCGAGGAAAAACGCCCGACCGTGCAAGTCGGCGACCCCTTCACCGAAAAGCGCCTGCTGGAAGCCTGCCTTGAGCTGATGCAAACCGGCGCTGTCGTCTCGATCCAAGATATGGGCGCGGCTGGCCTCACCTGCTCGGCTGTTGAGATGGGCGATAAGGGCGGTTTGGGCATCAAGCTGCAACTCAATGACGTGCCGCAGCGTGAGCCGAATATGACGGCTTACGAGATGATGCTCTCGGAAAGCCAAGAGCGTATGCTTATGGTTTTGAACCCCGAGCTGGAAGATGTGGCCCGCGCGATCTTCGTGAAATGGGACCTTGATTTCGCCATCGTCGGTGAGACGATTCCGGAAGACCGCTTCCTGATCCTGCATGGCGATGCGGTGATGGCTGATATTCCGCTGTCGAAGCTGTCGTCTTCGGCCCCGGAATATGACCGTCCTTGGGTGGAAACCCCGGCCGCTGGCCCGATTGGCGATCTGCCGCAGATTGCTGCGATCGACGGGCTGAAGGCTTTGGTCGGCTCGCCGAACTATGCCCATAAATCTTGGGTTTATGAGCAATATGATTGCCAAGTTGGCGCCGATACCCTTGTCACTCCCGGCTTGCCTGCGGGCGTGGTGCGGGTGCATGGCACCGGCAAAGCGCTTGCTTTCACCTCGGACGTGACGCCGCGCTACGTCAAAGCCAACCCGTTTGAGGGCGGCAAGCAAGCCGTGGCCGAAGCCTACCGCAACCTCTCCGCCGTGGGCGCCCTGCCCTTGGCCACCACCGACAACCTCAACTTCGGCAACCCTGAGAAGCCCGAGATCATGGGCCAATTCGTCGGCGCTCTGCGCGGCATTGGTGAGGCGGTGAAGGCCTTGGACATGCCAATCGTCTCGGGCAACGTCTCGCTTTACAACGAGACCGATGGCCAGCCGATCCTGCCGACCCCGACCATTGGCGCGGTGGGCATCTTGGCTTCGGTCGAGGATGTCATCGCGGGCCGTCCGCAGGCCGGCGATCTGGCCGTGCTGATCGGCGAGACCCGTGGCCATCTGGGCCAATCCGCGCTGCTGGCCGAGGCTTTTGGCCTTGAGACCGGCGATGCGCCGCATGTTGATCTGGAGGCCGAGCGCAAGAACGGCACTTTCCTGCGCGACAATCGCAAAGCGGTCCGCGCGGCCTCGGATCTGGGCGATGGCGGTCTGGCTTTGGCCGCCTTTGAGATGGCTGAAGCGGCGGGGCTGGGTGTGACCCTGAACCAAGCCGAGACCGCCTTCCTCTTTGGCGAAGACCAAGCGCGCTATCTGGTGGCCCTGTCGCCCGAGGCACTGGACGGCCTGCAAGCCGCCGCAGCAACTGCTGGCGTTGCGCTGAGCGTGGTTGGCGAGTTTGGCGGCAATACGGTTGTGCTTGGTGCAGAATCGGCCCCGCTGGCCGAGCTTTCGGCGCTTTATCGCGGTGCCTTTGCGGCACAGATCGGCGTCTGAGCCTATGGGCCTGCGCCCCGCCACGGCTGCGGATTTCGACTTTATCCGCAGCCTGACGACGCATCCCGACTATACCCCCTTCATCGGCGACGCCGATGAAGGGCAGCTGGCGGTTTGGGCCGCCAGCCCCGCCTGCCGGATCCTGATCTGGCAGGACGGACCCGCCAAGGGCTTTGCGATCTTTCGCGAGATCGGCGACCCTTCCGGCCGGGTCGAGCTTTTCCGCCTTGCGCTGACCCCTGCCGGTGGCGGCGCGGGCAAAGCCTTCTTTGCCGCGCTCATCGACTATGGCTTTAACACCCTAAATGCTGCCCGCATTTGGCTGGATGCCAGTGGCGAGAACCCGCGCGCGATCAAGCTCTACAGTGCCGCCGGTTTCCAGCTTGAGGGCGTCATGCGCCAGCATTGGTATCGCCCCGCGCTTGGCCATGCAGTGGATCTGCATCTGATGGGTCTGATGCGATCTGAATGGTTGGCCCAAGGCGCGGCTTAAGCCTTGCGCTCTTGCAGCCCCCTAAACTGCGGCATACATCTTGGGGTAACGACCCAAAGACAATGACGTGAAGGAGCCGACAGGATGGCAATGGAAGGTAAGGACATCGAGGCGCTGATCCGCGCTGCGTTCCCCGCTGCCAAAATCACCGTCACCGATACCGTGGGCGACGGCAATCACTGGGCGGCTGAGGTCATTGACGAGGCCTTCCGCGGCATGAACCGCGTCCAGCAACAGCGCGCGGTCTATGCCAGTCTCAAAGGCAAAATGGACGGCGCAAACGGCGAATTGCACGCTTTGGCCCTGACCACCAAAGCCCCGGAATAACCTGTTGAAAGAGAGCTTGATGAATTTCTCGCGTCTGATCAGTGATTTGATCCGCTTCTTGGCGGGTTTGGCGCCCGCCCCCAGCTTGCAGCCGATCCCGGTCAAGGCCGAGCGGCCCAAAAACAATCTCGCCGCGCCACGCGGCAAAATGGAGAAAAAATGATGAGCGCGCAGGACCAGATCCGCGACATGGTGGCCAAGAACGACGTGGTTCTGTTCATGAAAGGCACCAAGATGATGCCGCAATGCGGCTTTTCCAGCCGTGTTGCTGGCGTGCTGAACTACATGGGCATCGACTATCTTGACGTGAACGTGCTCGCCGATGCCGAGATCCGTCAGGGCATCAAGGATTTCTCCGACTGGCCAACCATCCCGCAGCTTTACGTCAAAGGCGAATTCATCGGTGGCTGCGACATCATCACCGAGATGACGCTTTCGGGCGAGCTGGACACTTTGCTTGAGGATAACGGCGTGGCTTTCGATAAAGACGCCGCCGATAAGATCCGCGAAGCCAACGCTTAAGTCTTTGTTAAAACTGGGGTGGGCCATTGGCCCATCCTGATGCCCCCAAGGGGCGTTACATCTCGACGCAGTTAAGCAAGACCGTCTCCTGCCCGCCTTCTTTCCACAAAAGCGTGGCTTCCGTTCCCTTGCTCCACCAGACGTAGTTTGCACCGTCCGAAGGCCAGCCATAACGCGCGCCAGAGGCGGAAGGTTCGCCCAGCAAAGTGATCTGGCCGACTTCCACTGTCAAAACAGCAACTTGCAAGTCGCTCGCGGTGACATAAGTCACCGGAATTTCAACATCACGATCGCAGATGTAGCGCAGCGTCCCAAGCTCCGTCTGAGCGACAGCGGGAGCGGCGGCGACCATCAAGCTCATGGACAGCCCAAATTTGAAAAAGGTCATGCACGCACCTTTTCCTCAATGCTAGCGGCCAAAGCTTCTGTCCGCGCAGCAATTTCTGCAAAAGTTTCCGTCACTTGCGGCGGGATAACCGGCACTTCGATCCGCTGAGGCTCTGCCGGGGGCCGTGCTTCCAGCTCGGCCAGTTGACTGCGCAATTGCCGCAGCTCGTCCTCGATCGCGGCGGTGCGATCGGCCAGCATCAAGCCAGCCATCAGCAAAAGCTTCGACTCAGGCAGGCGCCCCATCGAGGCCAGTAAGGGCGTGGCTTCGGCATCCAACATGGCGGCAGCGGCGCGCAGGAAGTGCTCTTCGCCGGACTGGCAAGCCACCGTAAAAACGCGCCCGCCGATGTTCAGGTCCAGATCAGGCATGTTCAGCCTCCGTCAAATGGTCATCCAATGCTGCGGCAATCTCATCCAATTCGGCCATCTCGGTCAGCCGAGTGGCGCGCAAAGATTCCAGCTCATTCAACATGGCTTTGTTGATAAGATGCGGCTCGGCAAGACCTGCGGCTGTGGCCTCGCGCAATTGGCGCAACTGCTCACGCAGAGCGCTGCTGTTGCGACGCATGCGTTGCAATTCAAGCCCTTGCACGTCCAGCTGCCGGGTCAGCTGCTCAATCTTGCCCTGACTTCCGCTGTCCGCCGCCGCGCTCTGCATAAGACGCTGCTGCTCGGCCAGTTGCGCGGCCAAGGCCTCGGCACGCGCGCGTTCATCCCCAAGGGCTGCGCGCACAGCAGCAAGCTCTTCTTGCAGTGCCGCCAACTCGGCCGGATCGGCCGACGGTTCCTGCGCCGCAGGTTGCGCGGCCAAGGCTGCGGCCAAAGCGCGCTTGGTGTCATTCAGTTCAGCGCCCAAGATCGCTGCGCGCTCAGCCGCCATGTCCACGGCGATCTGTTCTTCAGAGTCGCGCAAAGCCATCTCGTCCAAACCGCGACCAATCCGCTGCAGCGCTAGGCTGATCCGATGCTCAAGCTTGGCCAGTTCTTGCATAATTTGCCCCGTTTCTGCCCCGGCGCAAAGCCGGTCCTTTGCGCCCTTATCCCAACACCAGCCCAAAGACTGGCTTCGGGACATATGCGAAAACCCGGTTTGCACCAGCGAATCGCGCTTGGAAAGGCGTATTCGTCCTTTATCCCTTATCCGAAGCCCCACGTCTTCCCTTTCTTCCCAAGGCCTTGGGCGTCGCGCTTGATCTTGCGCGGGGTGGCGGCTATGCGCGGGACCGAGAGCACCTCCTGAGCCCAAGCTGACCCGAAGGACAAGCCCCGTGGACATTGCAACTCTTCGTTCCCGTCACCCCGACCATTGGATGCGCGCCACTGCGATCCGCGCGCTTGCGCTGGATGCTGTTGCCGCGGCCAACTCGGGCCATTCCGGCATGCCGATGGGCATGGCCGATGTGGCGACCGTGCTGTTTGAAAAGCACCTGAAATTCGATCCCAAAGCGCCGCGTTGGCCCGACCGGGACCGCTTCATCCTTTCGGCCGGCCACGGCTCGATGCTGATCTATGCTTTGCTGCATCTGACCGGCTATGAAGATGTCACCTTGGATCAGGTGAAGAACTTCCGCCAATGGGGCGCCATCACCGCGGGTCACCCCGAATATGGCCATGTTGCCGGTGTTGAGACCACCACTGGTCCCTTGGGCCAAGGCATCTCGAATGCCGTTGGCTTTGCGATGGCAGAAGAGCATCTGCGCGCCCGTTGGGGTGCCAAGGTGCAAGACCACCACACCTATGTCATCGCCGGCGACGGCTGCTTGATGGAGGGCGTCAGCCAAGAGGCCATCGGCATCGCGGGCCGTCAGCAACTCTCGCGCCTGATCGTGCTTTGGGATGACAATGGCATCACCATCGACGGCAAGGTCTCGCTCTCGGATGTGACCGACCAGAAAGCCCGTTTCGCGGCTTCCGGCTGGGATGTCTTTGAATGCGACGGCCATGATCCTGAGGATATCGACCGCGCCATCACCGCGGCAAAAGCCTCGCCCCGCCCGGCGATGATCGCTTGCAAAACCCATATCGCTTACGGCCATGCCGCGCAGGACACCTCGAAGGGTCACGGCGCTTTGACCGACAAAGCCCAACTGGCTGCGGCGAAAGAAGGTTACGGCTGGACCGGCGGCGCCTTTGAGATCCCGGCTGAGGTCAAAACCTGGTGGGAATCGCTGGGTGCCAAAGGCGCCAAAGCCCGCGCCGAGTGGGACGCCCGTCTCGCCGCCCTCTCCCCGGCCAAACAAGCCGAGTTTGCCCGCATCTTCGCAGGCGACGCACCGGCGAAACTCGCTTCCGTCATCCGTGGCGTGAAGAAAGCCGCAGTCGAGGCTCCGGCGAAGCTCGCCACCCGTTCGGCTTCGGAAAAGGTGCTGAACGCGGTCAACCCGCTGATGACCGAGACCTTTGCAGGTTCGGCGGACCTCACCGGCTCCAACAACACCAAAACCGCCGATCTGGGCGCGTTTGACGTGGGCAGCCGCAATGGCCGCTACATGTATTGGGGCATCCGCGAGCATGGCATGGCGGCAGCGATGAACGGCATCGCGCTGCATGGCGGTATGCGGCCCTATTCGGGCACCTTCATGGCCTTCACCGACTATGCCCGTCCCTCGATGCGTCTCTCGGCGCTGATGGGCCTGCCGGTGGTCTATGTCATGACGCATGACTCGATTGGCCTTGGCGAAGACGGCCCGACCCACCAGCCGGTGGAGCATCTGGCGATCTCGCGCGCGACGCCCAACACGCTGGTGCTGCGCCCGGCAGACCTCGTCGAAGTGGCCGAATGCTGGGAAGTGGCTTTGAGCCAGAAGACCACGCCTTCGGTGATGGCTTTGTCGCGTCAAAACCTCGCCGCTGTGCGTCTGACCCATTCGAACCAGAACCTTTCCGCCAAAGGCGCCTATGTTCTGGCCGAGGCCACCGGCAAGCGTCAGGTCATCCTGATCGCCACCGGCTCCGAGGTTGAGATCGCCATGAAAGCGCGTGAGGCTTTGGAGGCCGAAGGCATCGGCACCCGTGTCGTCTCGATGCCCTCGATGGAGCTTTTTGCCCAGCAAGACGAGGCTTACCGCAAGAAGGTCCTGCCCGCAGGTCCGGTGCGCGTGGCGATCGAAGCTGGCGTGCAGCAAGGCTGGGACCGCTGGCTCTTGGGCGAGCGTGGCAAGGAAGCCAAAGCTGCCTTCATCGGCATGTCCAGCTTCGGTGCCTCGGCTCCCTATGAGCGTCTCTACAAAGAGTTCGGCATCACCGCTGAGGCAGCCGTCGAAGCCGCCAAGGCGATGCTCTAAGCGCATCACGCGAAAGTCAGATCGAAAGGGCGGCCCTCGGGTCGCCCTTTTGCTATTCTAGCCCTGACGCGAGGCGCCCGGCCCTTGCCGTGCACGTTCAAGGAGCCCTGCTGCGCCATGACCCGCCCCAGCCTAGCCCTTACCCTCTCCCTCACGCTTGGAGCCGCGCTGATGTCCAAACCGGCCCGCGCCGATGTTCTGGCCGCCGTTCAGGCCCAAGACCACGCAGCCTTGGCGGCAGCCCTCTCGCAGGGAAGCCCCGTCGATGCCCGCAATGCGCAAGGTCAAACCGCGCTTTTGGTCGCAACTTGGGCCAATGACATCGAATCCGCCCGCCAATTGATCGCCGCCGGCGCCGATGTGAATGCCAAGGATGACATCCAGGACAGCGCCTTTTTGGTGGCCGGCGCGCATGGCCGGATTGAGATCTTACGCATGACCATCGCGCAGGGCGCCAATCTGGCCAGCACCAACCGCTATGGCGGCACCGCGATCATCCCAGCGGCCGAGAAAGGCCATCCCGAGGCGGTGTCGATCCTGATCGAGGCTGGGGCGGATGTGGACCATATCAACAATCTCGGCTGGACCGCCTTGCTTGAGGCGGTGATCCTTTCCGATGGCGGACCTCTGCATCAAGACATCGTCAAACGGCTCTTACAGGGCGGCGCGGATCCTTCCATCCCCGACCGCGAGGGCGTGACCGCCTTGGAACATGCCAAGCGGCGCGGCTTTGCCGATATGGTTAAACTGTTACAATAAGAACGACTTACAAGCATTTGTTATAAAAGCAAAAAGCCGCGCATTAAGCGCGGCTTTTCAATCATCCAAGGCAGGCCCAGCTTAATGCGCGGCTTGCTTCTTACCCGAAACCCGCGCCCAAAGCGGCCCAATCATCCGGGTCGCCACCGGGATCAGCAAAATACCGAAGATCAGCCCGAAGATGCCGTCAAAGAGCGCCGTCACCGCCCAAGCCACAAAGCCTTTGGCTTGGGTGACGCCCGAGGCGACATTCTGCGCGATGTGATGAATCGTGTCATAGGGCCAAGCCCAAAGCCCCGTCACCTCAAGCCCGTGCAGCACGATATTGCCGCCGACCCAAAGCATCGCCGCGGTGCCGACGATCGACAGGAACCGCAAAAGCACCGGCACGAATTTCACCAAAGCATTGCCAAGGCTGCGGCTGACGCTGGTGCGGCCGTTTTGGGCGACGTAAAGCCCCAGATCATCCAGCTTCACGATCACCGCGACCACGCCGTAAACCAAAGCTGTGACCAAAATCGCCACCACCGCCAGCGTGATGCCCTGCATCCACAGGCTGTTGCTTTCGATCACCGAGAGCGACAGCGTCATGATCTCGGCCGAAAGGATGAAATCGGTTTTGATCGCGCCCGCGACGCGCTCTTCCTCAAGCCGGGCGGGATCGCCGGTGTGCAGATCGGCGGCCACATGCGCGTCATGATGCGGGAAGAGCACATGCCAAACCTTCTCGGCCCCCTCGAAACACAAGTAGGCCCCGCCGACCATCAAAAGATAGGGAATGACATCCGGCAAGAAGGTCTCAAGCAGCATCAAAACCGGCAGCAAGATCACCAGCTTATTGAAAATCGAGCCTTTAGAGATCCGCCAGATGATCGGCAGCTCACGCTTGGCGCTGAACCCAGTGACATATTTCGGCGTCACCGCCGCATCATCGATCAGCACCCCCATCGCCTTGGTGCCGGCCTTTGCGGCATTGGCCGCAATGTCATCCACCGAGGCAGCGGCGATCTTCGCAATCGCGGCAACATCATCCAAAAGCGCCAGCAGTCCGCTCATTCCAAACTCCACCTATCACGCAGCGCAGTTTAACTGGCGCCTCAGATTACACAAATGCCAAGAGGGCCTCAGCGGTTCCCCGCAATGGTGCCGCAAACGTTAGCGCAAACGGCAAATGTTCTCGCTAACATAAGGAAAATGCTTCGTTTTGCGGCTAGGCATACGCGGACATAAGGGCTAGCTGCTCACCAAGCAATTCAATTCGGAGTCGCGTCATGATCACCATCGGCATCAACGGATTTGGGCGTATTGGACGCTGCACCTTGGCGCATATCGCTGAATCCAACCGCAATGATGTGCAAGTTGTTGCGATCAATGCCACCGGCCCGATCGAGACCAATGCGCATCTGCTGAAATATGACTCCGTGCATGGCCGCTTCCCCGGCACCGTGACGGTTGAAAACGGCGCGCTGGATTTGGGCCGTGGCCCGATCCGCATGATGTCGACCTACAATCCTGAAGAGCTGGATTGGCAAGGCGTCGATGTGGTGCTGGAATGCACCGGCAAGTTCAACGACCGCGATAAGGCCGCCGTGCACCTTGGCCGTGGCGCCAAGCGCGTGCTGGTCTCGGCCCCGGCGAAACGCGCCGATCTGACCGTGGTTTACGGTGTGAACCATCGCGCTTTGACGCCCGAGCATCTGGTCGTCTCCAACGCCAGCTGCACCACCAACTGCCTTGCCCCTCTGGCCAAGGTGCTGAATGACAGCATCGGCATCGAGAGCGGCATCATGACCACGATCCACAGCTACACCGGCGATCAGCCGACGCTGGACCGCCGCCACAAAGACCTCTACCGCGCCCGCGCCGCCGCAATGGCGATGATCCCGACCTCGACCGGCGCTGGCAAAGCCATTGGCGAAGTGCTGCCCGAGTTGGCAGGCCTGCTCGACGGCAGCGCGATCCGCGTCCCCACCCCGAATGTCTCGGCGGTGGATCTGACCTTCATCGCCAAGAAATCGACCACCGTGGCAGAAGTGAATGAGATCGTGCGCGAGGCTTGCGCCGGTTACATGGGTATGGTGATGAGCTATGACCCCGAGCCGAAAGTCTCAATCGACTTCAACCACACGCCGCATTCGTCGATCTTCGCCCCCGACCAAACCAAGGTTGTTGGCCGTTCGGTCCGCGTTCTGGCATGGTATGACAATGAATGGGGCTTCTCCTGCCGCATGGCCGATGTGGCCGGCGTCTTGGGGCGTCTGGCACAATAAGGGGCAGCGCCTGCCCCATCGAGGGCAGCGATGACACCTTCTGTTGCGGCTTGGCTGGCAGGGCTTATTGCCCTTCTGATCGCGGCTGATCTTGCACTGAACGCGGGCAACGGCTTGCTCTTTGCCGCGCGCAAATTCCTTGATCTTGTAGCTTATGTAGCATTCTGGCGCTGAACGCGCCGGAGTGCTGCTTAACGCTTTTGCCACTTTGCCATTGTTAGCGCTACCACAAGGCGCTAGAATGAGGTGAAGTGCTGCAACGTCGGAGGTGTTGGGTTATGGCGGTCAAAGTCGCGATCAACGGATTTGGGCGGATCGGTCGTAACGTCTTGCGTGCGATCATTGAATCCGGCCGGACAGATATCGAAGTCATCGCCATCAACGATCTCGGCCCGGTTGAAACCAACGCCCATCTCTTGCGCTTTGATTCGGTGCATGGCCGTTTTCCCGGCACCGTGACTACGGGTGACGATTGGATCGATGCCGGTCGCGGCCCGATCCGGGTCACCGCGCTCCGCGATCCGGCCGAGCTTCCCTGGTCCGACGTGGATATCGTGCTGGAATGCACAGGCATCTTCACCAGCAAGGAAAAATGCCAAGCGCATCTGGAGAATGGCTCCAAGCGGGTGCTGATCTCAGCCCCGGGCGAAGGTGCCGATAAGACCATCGTTTACGGCGTGAACCACGACACGCTCACGGCCGAGGATCTTATCGTCTCGAACGCCTCTTGCACCACCAACTGCCTCTCGCCCGTCGCCTCGGTCCTCCACCGCGCCATCGGGATCGAGCGTGGCATGATGACCACGATCCACAGCTACACCGGTGACCAGCCGACGCTCGACACCTTGCATAAGGATCTCTATCGCGGCCGCGCGGCGGCTTTGTCGATGATCCCAACCTCGACCGGCGCTGCTAAGGCCGTCGGTCTGGTGCTGCCCGAGCTTAAGGGCAAGCTTGATGGCTTTGCGATCCGGGTGCCGACGCCCAATGTCTCGGTGGTGGATCTGAAGTTCATCGCTAAGCGCGAAACCTCGGTGGAAGAGATCAATGCCGCGATCCGCGCCGCCGCCGATGGTCCGCTGAAGGGCATCTTGGGCTATACCGATTACAAAAACGTCTCCGCCGATTTCAACCACGACCCCCACTCTTCGGTCTTCCACATGGACCAGACCAAAGTGATGGAGGGCACGATGGTCGCCGTTCTGGCGTGGTATGACAATGAATGGGGCTTTTCCAACCGCATGGCCGATACCGCCGTGGCGATGGGAAAGCTCATCTAAGGTTTTGTTCTTAACGAGTGACTTAGGTCTAAGGATGGGCGCTTTAGGGCGCCCTTTTCTTATGGTTTTTGCTCAGAATAGCCGCCCTCCTCCCATGCAGCCGCTGCATCGCCGCAATGCAGCATTGGCAATTGTTAGCGATAACAGATACGCCTATCTCTCTGGCATGCCGCAGCGTAATCCTTCGCTCGGCACAAAGAGGAAATGAAAATGATCACGCTGATCCAGAATATCAAAGAAGCCGCCCGTAAGCGCGCCGCCTATGTCCGCACCCGTGATGAGATCGCCCGCATGCCGATGGATCTTGCCTGGGATCTGGACATCCACCCCGCCGACGCCGCTCAAATCGCCCGCAAGGTGGTTTACGGCTCCTGATTGCCCGCTCAGGGCACGTAAGCGGGCTTGCCAAAGCCCGGACCAGGGCCCCTGCGGGGCCCTTTTGCGTTTCTATCCGAAGGCTTTTCGGTCTCAGCTGTAGCGCTGTTTCAAGGCCGCCTGCACCGGAGGTGTGACGAATTTCGACACATCCCCTTGCAGCCGCGCGATTTCCTTCACCAGTTTTGAAGCAATCGCCTGACGCCGCGCATCGGCCATCATGAACACGGTCTCGATGCTGCTGTCCAAGGCGCGGTTCATGCCAACCATTTGAAACTCATATTCAAAATCGGCAACAGCCCGCAGTCCGCGGATAATCACGGTCGCGCCCACATCGCGCGCGCAATCGATCAGCAGGTTTTCAAACGGATGCACAACGATCTCGCCGCCGGTCTTATCGGTGATAGCCGCGCATTCCGCCTGCACCATCGCCACCCGTTCTTCAAGGCTGAAGAGCGGCCCCTTGTCGCGGTTGATCGCCACGCCAATCACCAGCCGGTCAACCAAAGCCATGGCCCGCTGGATGATATCGGTATGACCCAAAGTGATCGGATCAAACGTCCCCGGATAAAGGCCGATGCGCATAGATGTTACCCCCGGGGCAGGCTGCGAATGTGACCGGCAGGCAACAACAGCGCCAGCGAAAGCGCAAGTCCCCTTTGCGTATTTTTTCAGCGATATGTGAACGGGCGCCGGGGCCTAGAAGCCCTTGATCATCCCCTCAAGCGCATCTTTCTCGGCCGCAAGCTCCTCCAGCCGCGCTTTCACCACATCGCCGATCGAGATCACAGCGATCACCCGTGTCCCATCAAACACCGGCATATGGCGGAAGCGGCCGTCGGTCATCTGCTGCAAAACCGTCAGCGTCAAATCGCCGCTCGAGCAGCCCGTCACCTTGGTTGTCATCAGTGCTGAGACCGGATCCTCCAGCACCGCAGGCCCCCGTTTACCCAGTTCCCGTACGATATCGCGCTCAGAAAGGATGCCAACGCATGAGACGCCATCCGCCGAGACGATCAGCGCGCCAATGCGGCGCTGTGACAACATCGCCACCGCACCGGCCACAGTGGCATCAGGCGCAATGTGAATAACCTCGGCGGGTTTGGTTTTCAGGATCTGACTGACAAGCATCGGCAACTCCTTACGGTGTCTTCCTTGGGCGGTGTCTGTCCTTGGCAAGGTCAGGTGCAGGCGAGGGCCTGTCAAGCCATTGCTGCTAGGCCCCCGCCTCTAACCGGCCCATTTCCGCCCTTGCCTCGCGGATCAGCGCCTCGGCAAAGCGGGTCAGGCGCGGCACGCGGGCATCGTCCGCATGGCGGATCAACCAAAAGCTGCGGTGCAGGCGGATCTCATCGGCCAAAAGCGGTACCAATTCGGGCGCGGCGGGCAAGGCGAAATCATGCACCACGCCAAGCCCCGCGCCTTGGCGCAGGAAATTCAGCTGCACCGAGACCGAGTTCGACGAGAACCGCGCGGGCGGCGCGCCGATCTCGGCCAGATAGTCGAGCTCTTTGTCGAAGATTAGATCCGGGATATAGCCGGTAAAGCGATGACGCTTCAGATCCTCGGGCCCCTGCAAAGGATGGCGGGCGAGGTAATCGCGGCTCGCCGCCAGAACCAGATGATAATCCACCAGTTTTTGCACGGTCAGCCGCCCCGTTTCGGGCCGCGAGACGCCAATCGCCATATCGGCCTCGCGTTTGGAAAGGTTAAAGACCCGCGGCAAAGCCACCAGTTGCACCTCAAGCCCCGGATGCGCCTCGGCGATGCGGGTCAATATCTGCGGCAGAAGGTAGTTCGCGCAGCCATCCGGCGCGCCAAGGCGGATTTGCCCGGTGAGACCCTCGTCCCCTTCGGCGTCACGCGAAAGGGCTGCGGCGCGGGCGGCGGTTTCAGCCGCCTCGGCATGCGGCAAAAGCCGGCTGCCGGCCTCGGTCAAAACATAGCCTTGCGGGGATTTTTGAAAGAACCGGCTCGCCATGCCCTCTTCCAGCCGGGCAATCCGGCGCCCCACGGTGGCCGGGTCGATTTTCAACAACCGCCCTGCCCCCGACAGCGATTCCGTGCGTGCCACCGCAAGAAAGACCCGCAGATCATCCCAATCCATCTTTGCAATCCTGCAAAACCTTTTTGGGATATTGGCGCTTCGCGTGGCGTTTGTGCAAGGCTAGAAAGACGCCAAAGCAAATGGGAGGATTCCATGCAAGAGATTGGACATTGGATCAACGGCAAGCTGGTCGCCGGTAAATCGGGCCGCTTCTCGGACATCTACAACCCCGCCACCGGCGAGGTGCAGGCGCGCGTGGCTTTGGCCACCGCCGAAGAACTGGATTACGCCGTGCAAGAGGCCGCCAAGGCGCAGGTCGCTTGGGCCGCCACCAACCCGCAGCGCCGCGCGCGGGTGATGATGGCCTTTGGCGCTTTGATCAATGAAAACATGGACAAACTGGCCGAGTTGGTCTCGCGCGAGCATGGCAAAACCATCCCCGACGCCAAGGGCGATGTGCAGCGCGGCTTGGAAGTCGTTGAGGTCTGCATGGGCGCGCCTGCGCTTCTGAAGGGCGAGATGACCGACAATGCTGGCCCCGGCATCGACATCCATGCCATGCGCCAGCCTTTGGGCGTGGTCGCGGGCATCACGCCTTTCAACTTCCCCGCCATGATCCCCTTGTGGAAAATGGCCCCGGCGATCGTCTCGGGCAATGCGATGATCCTGAAACCCTCGGAGCGTGTACCCTCGACCAGCCTCTTCTTTGCCGAACTGCTGAAACAAGCCGGCCTGCCCGATGGCGTGCTGCAAGTGGTGAACGGCGATAAATCGACCGTGGACGGCATCTTGGATCATGAGATCATCCAAGGCGTGGGCTTTGTCGGCTCAACCCCGATCGCGCAATATATCTATGGCCGCGCCGCCACCAATGGCAAACGCGCGCAATGCTTTGGCGGTGCCAAGAACCATATGATCATCATGCCCGATGCCGATCTCGACAAGGCGGCGGATGCTTTGATCGGCGCAGGCTACGGCGCTGCGGGCGAGCGTTGCATGGCGATCTCGGTGGCCGTCCCGGTGGGTGAGAAAACCGCCGATGCTTTGATTGAAAAGCTGGTGCCGCGGATTGAGAAGCTGAAAGTTGCCCCCTATACCGCCGGCAATGATGTCGATTTCGGGCCGCTGATCACCAAACAAGCGCAAGAGCGCGTGCTGGGGTTGATCGACAGCGGCGTGGAGCAAGGCGCGAAACTGGTGGTCGATGGCCGCGGCTTGAAGATCCAAGGCTATGAGAATGGCTTCTTTGTCGGCGCGACTTTGTTCGACAATGTCACCACCGATATGGAGATCTACAAACAAGAGATCTTCGGCCCGGTGCTCTCGACCGTGCGGCGCGAGACCTATGAAGATGCGCTGAAGCTGGTCATGGACAATGAATACGGCAATGGCACCGCGATCTTCACCGCCGATGGCGACACCGCACGCGATTTCGCCAGCCGGGTGAATGTGGGCATGGTCGGCATCAACTTCCCGATCCCGGTGCCGCTGAGCTATTACTCCTTCGGCGGCTGGAAGAAATCGGCCTTTGGCGATTTGAACCAATATGGCCCGGACGCCTTCCGCTTCTACACCAAGACCAAAACCGTCACCTCGCGCTGGTTCTCGGGGATCAAGGAAGGCGCATCGCTGAACTTCAAAGCGATGGACTGATGGAAAAGGCCGGGGAGGTTTTACACCTCCCCGGACCCCTCCGTAGGATATTTATAGACAGAAAATGGGGAGGGGCTTTGCGGCTCCTCCCCTTTGTTTATCAGACTTTGGCTTGGCCTTGGCGCAGAGCGTAATAGACCGCCCCACCGATGCCAACGCCGAAGAACCAGCCATAGGTGCCCCACCATGCCGGCAAGACATTGGTGAAGGTCGGCAGGATCGACGAGAAGATGATGCCGACGCCCAAAGCGATGAAGGCCTTCACATGCCAGCCGTTTTGGAAACGGAACTCGCCATGTTCTTGGTAGAGCGCATTCACATCGATCTGCGATTTGCGGATCAGGTAGTAATCCACCATCATGATCCCGAAGATCGGACCCATCGTCGAGCCGATGAAGTTCACGAAATTCGCAGCACCGGTTTCCCAAGGCGACCAGGGGAACAAGGCCAGCGAGATCAAAGCCGCGATATAGCCGCCGCCCTTGAAGCTGATCTTCGAGGGGAAGACGTTGGAGAAGTCAAAGGCGGCCGAGACGAAGTTCGCCACCACGTTGATGCCAAGCGTGGCCACTGCGAAGGTCAAAGCGGCCAGGATCGCCAGGAACAGGCTATCGAATTTGGCCGAGATCGCCTCGGGATGCAGCAGCACCTCACCATAGACGGTATAGGCGGCGGTGGTGGTGACGCCAGCAACCAAGCAGAAGGCCAAAAGGTTGACCGGCAGGCCCCAGAGGTTGCCACGGCGCAGCGACTCTTCGTCTTTCGCATAGCGCGAGAAATCGCAGAAGTTGAGGTAAAGCGCTGCGAAATAGGTGATCCAGGTCGCGGCCACCGCCATCAATGCGGCAAAGCTGCCGGGCAATGCCGTGACACCGGCCCCCGCCGTCGCGGCGATCAGCACGTCTTGCGGGATTTCAGAGCCGAAGGAGAAGGTCCCGGCCTTGATCACCAGATAAACCGCCAGCACCAGCATCACGATCCAAACCGCCGGACCGGCCCAGTCTTGGAACTTCCGCACCGTCTCCATGCCGTTTTGGATGATGAGCAGCTGCGCGCCCCAAACGACGAGGAAGCAGATGAACATCAGGCTGGAATGGCCCATGAAGGTGCTGGTCTGATGGAACTCAAGCAAAGCCGGGCTGCGGATGAGCAGTGCCACCAAGGCCCCCGCGGCAGCGGCGGTTTGCGCGCCATACCAGAAGCAGGCCACCACGGCGCGGATCAGCGCCGGCGCATTGGCGCCAAAGGTGCCAAAGGAGGCACGCGCCAGCACCGGGAACGGCACGCCGGTGCGCACGCCGGCATTGCCCACAAGGCTCATCAGGAAGAAAATGACCATCGAACCGATGCCGATGGCGATGACAAAATTGATAAAACTGCCGCAAAGCAGGAAAAGGCTGGCGGCCAGATAATAGCCCCAAAGACTGTGAACGTCCGAGGTCCAGACGTTGAAGATTGAGAAGGCGCCCCACTTCCGCTCGGCGGCGGGCGCGAGATCCTCGTTGTGTAACGAGGGTGATGGATTGACCAGTTTCATGCTGTCCCCTTCCAAGGTTCAGGAACCGCCGCCCCCTTGGATGGAGGTTCTAGCGGTGCAGAAGACCTAGACAGCGAATCGCCTCTAAGACAATCAAGCCAATCAAGATATGATTTTTCGGGATTTTTTGAAAAAGCTTCGGGAAACCGAAGGGAAGGCCGGGGCTTTGCAGCGTTAGAATCAGCCGATTCTACGCCGCTCCAAAATTACGCCGCCGCAGCCAAGCGGCAGGGCAAGAACCGCGCCACCTGGACCGAGCGCCCTTCAAAGGTGCAAAAGGTTGCCGGTGCCACCGCAGTCCAGCCGCCCTCATCCTTTTCCAAAGGCTCCGAGACCACGGCATAGCCCTGACGGCTTTCCGACCAGCGGTAGTACAGGCTGGGGGCGGCGTCATCCGTGGCGTAGCGCACGGCGTAAAGGCGATGCCCATCAGAAAGCGCCGCTGTCATCCGCAGATGCGGCAAAGCCCCTTTCTCACGCGCAAGCCGGATGAACTTGGCCGATGCCCGCTCCAATGCGGCGCAAGGATCGGAGTCGAGCCCCTCGGCAATGGCGGCAAGGAACAAGGCCTCACTGTCCGTCGCGCCTTTGCGGAAAGGGTAAAGATGCTCTGGCACCATCATATCGGCATCGCGGCGGAACTGCTCATAGCCGCCGACTTGACCGTTGTGCATGAAACTCCACACGCCATGCACGAAAGGATGGCAGTTGTTGCGGCTGGTGGCCGTGCCGGTCGAGGCCCGGACATGCGCCAGAAAGAGGCCGGATTTCACCTGCGCGGTCAAAGACTTAAGGTTCGGGTCCGACCAAGCTGGCATCACATCACGGTAAAGCCCCGGCTCGGGGCGATCGCCATACCACGCCAAGCCAAAGCCATCGGCGTTGATCGCGGTGTGGCATTGCGTGGCGCAATGCGATTGGTGGATCAGGGAATGGCCCGGCCGGCTGATGATCTCTTCAAGGAAGATCGGCGCCCCGGTATAGGCGGCCCAACGGCACATCAGTGCGCCCCCGAACTTTGGGCGAAGGCCCCTGTGTAGCTGGTCATTCTGTCACGCTTGCACTTGTTCACTGCCGCCTCTGTCGGGCCGCCGTCACTGCGCCGGCCCTGTTTGAAGCAATCATACAATGAAAGCTGGGAATTGCGCGGAGAAAATCCGAAGGATTTTACGTCTCCGCCTCCTCCACCACCATCAAATCACGCTCACTTGCGCCCCTCGCATGGGACAAGGCCTCTTGGTAGGCGGCCGAGTGATAGCACTCCACCGCCTTTTCCAAAGAAGGGAACCGCGCCACCACATTGCGCGGCCGGTCGTTGCCTTCCAGCTGCACATAGCGCCCGGCGCGGGCCAGGAAGACCCCGCCATGCGCCGCGATCGCCGGGCCTGCCAAAGCGGCGTAGCGCCCGTAAGCCTCGGCATCGATCACATTGACATGGGCAATCCAAAGCGCGGTTGGCATGGCTTAGCCTTTCATTGCGGCTTCGACCGCGGCAAGGGCAGCATCGGCCAAAGCGATATCCGCGCCACCGGCCTGCGCCATATCCGGACGGCCACCGCCGCCTTTGCCGCCCAAAGCCTCGGCAGCCGCCTTGACCAAGGTAACGGCCGAGATTTGGCCGGTCAGATCCGCCGTAACGCCCGCCGCCACCGCAGGCTTAGCGCCCGTGTCAGCGATCAGCACCACCGCGCCCGAGCCGATGCGGCCCTTGATCTCATCGATCATCGCCGGCAGATCTTTGCCCGAGACGCCTTTCAAGACCTGCGCCACCAGCTTCACGCCGTTGATTTCTTTGGCTTCCGTGGCCTGACCCGAGCCGCCCATCGCCAGCTCACGCCGCAAAGTGGCCACTTCGTTTTCCAACTTGCGGCGATCTTCGGCCAACAGCCGCACCCGCTCGACCACTTCCGTGACCGGCGCTTTCAGCGAGGAGGCAATCTCGGCCAACCGCTGATCTTGCGCGCGCAGATGGTCCAACGCCGCTTGACCGGTCAGCGCCTCAATCCGCCGCACCCCGGCGCTGGAAGCGGAATCGCCCAACAGAACCAAAGCGCCGATATCGCCGGTGCGCGTGACATGGGTGCCGCCGCAAAGCTCAAGCGAGTAGGTGCGCTGATCCGCGCCCTTGCCCGAACCATCAAGCCAACCCATTGAAACAACGCGGACTTCCTCGCCGTACTTCTCACCAAACAAGGCCTGCGCGCCAATAGCACGGGCATCGTCCGGCGTCATGATCCGGGTATCAACCGGCGCATTTTGGCGGATATAGGCGTTCACCTCGGCCTCAACCTGCGCCTGTTCGGCAGCGGTCAAAGCGTGGCTATGGCTGAAGTCAAAGCGCAGACGGTCGGGCGCGTTCAAGCTGCCCTTTTGCGCCACATGATCGCCAAGCGCACGGCGGAGCGCCTCATGCAGCAGGTGCGTCGCCGAGTGATTGGCTTGGATCTGGCTGCGGCGGCTGTGCTCGACTTCAAGCTTGGCGGCTTGATCCTTGGCAATCTTGCCCTCAGTGACGCGGCCGATGTGCAGGAAAACCCCGGCCACCTTCTTGGTGTCGGTCACTTCAACCACGCCCGTCGCAGTGCGGATCACGCCGGTGTCGCCCACCTGACCGCCGCTTTCTGCGTAGAAGGGCGATTGGTTAACGACCACCTGCACCGCCTCACCCGTCTCGGCCGAGGCGATTTCCGCGCCGTCGCGGACCAGAGCCAAGACAACACCCTCAGCCACTTCAGTATCATAACCCAAGAATTCGGTGGTGCCGCGCTCTTCAGCCAGCTCGAACCAGATTTTGGCGTCCTTGGCCTCACCAATGCCCGACCATGCCGCACGGGCTTTGGCCTTTTGCTCGGCCATAGCCGCATCAAAGCCCTCAACATCGACCGCACGGCCCTTCTCACGCAAAGCGTCTTGCGTCAGATCCAGCGGGAAGCCGAAAGTGTCATAAAGCTTAAAGGCTGCCGCACCCGGCAGATCGCCGCCCTCGGGCAGACGGGCCAGCTCATCATCCAAGAGCCGCAAGCCACGATCGAGGGTCTGCTTGAACCGGGTCTCTTCCAGCTTCAGCGTCTCTTCGATCAAGGGCTGCGCGCGGGTCAGCTCGGGGTAAGCCGCGCCCATCTGGCGCACCAAAGCCGGCACCAGCTTCCACATCACCGGATCCTGCGCGCCCAGCATATGCGCATGGCGCATCGCGCGGCGCATGATCCGGCGCAAAACGTAGCCGCGGCCCTCATTCGACGGCATCACCCCATCGGCAATCAGGAACGAGGTCGAACGCAGGTGGTCCGCGATCACCCGATGGCTGGTTTTGCCAGGCCCATCAGGGTCTTGGCTGGTGGCATGCGCCGAAGCCTCAATCAGGCTGCGCATCAAATCGGTGTCGTAATTGTCGTGCTTGCCTTGCAGCAAAGCGCCAATCCGCTCCAGCCCCATGCCGGTGTCGATGCTTTGCATCTCCAAGGGACGCATCGAGCCATCGGCGAACTGCTCGTTTTGCATGAAAACGTTGTTCCAGATCTCGATGAAGCGGTCGCCGTCTTCATCCGCGCTGCCCGGAGGACCGCCCCAGATGCTGTCGCCGTGATCGTAGAAAATCTCGGTGCAGGGACCGCAAGGCCCGGTCGGCCCCATGCGCCAGAAGTTGTCATCGCTGGCGATGCGGATGATGCGATCTTCCGGCAGGCCGGCGATGCGCTTCCACATCCCGGCGGCTTCGTCGTCAGTATGGTAAACGGTGACCAAAAGCTTGTCTTTGGCCAGGCCGAAATCCTTGGTCAAAAGCTCCCAAGCGAAGGTGATCGCCTGCTCTTTGAAATAATCGCCAAAGGAGAAATTCCCCAGCATTTCAAAGAAGGTATGGTGGCGCGCCGTATAGCCCACATTGTCAAGATCGTTGTGTTTGCCGCCGGCGCGCACGCATTTTTGCGCCGTGGTGGCCCGCTTGTAATCGCGCGTCTCAACCCCGGTGAACAGGTTCTTAAACTGCACCATGCCCGAGTTCGCAAACATCAGCGTCGGATCGTTGCGCGGCACCAGCGAGGAGCTTTCCACGACCCGGTGGTCGTTGCGCTTGAAGAAATCGAGATAGGTGGAACGGATATCGTTCAGCGAAGCCATGATGCGGGGCCTTTCAGCACTGGGCTTTTTTCGAGAAATTCAGCCAATTGCGCCCCGTTTAGCCGTGCTTTTCGGGCCTGTCCACCACGGGATGCGCCAGAGCTGCCGCGAAGACGCAAAAGGCCGGAGAGTTCCCCCCGGCCCCTGCCCGATCGCTTTAAGTTCAGCCAGCTTGCCCTGGCTGCGGGCCTTAGCCCTCCATCACGTCATCATCCTCACCGCCCGGCTCGGCTTGGAAGTCCAAGCCATTGGCATTGCGGATTTTCTCTTCGATTGCGGCCGCCATAGCGGGGTTGTTCTTCAGGAAGGTTTTGGCATTTTCACGGCCCTGACCGATCCGCTCATCCCCGTAGGAATACCAAGCGCCCGATTTATCAACCACGCCCGCCTTCACGCCGATATCGACCAGCTCACCGGTTTTCGAGATGCCTTCACCATACATGATGTCGAATTCCACCTGTTTGAAGGGCGGCGCCACTTTGTTCTTCACCACCTTGACGCGGGTGGTGTTGCCAACCACCTCTTCGCGGTCCTTGATCGCGCCGATCCGGCGGATGTCCAGACGCACCGAGGCGTAGAATTTCAAGGCGTTACCGCCAGTGGTGGTCTCGGGGCTGCCGAACATCACGCCAATCTTCATCCGGATTTGGTTGATGAAGATCACCATGCAGTTGCTGCGGCCAATGCTGGCGGTCAGTTTGCGCATCGCTTGAGACATCAGGCGCGCCTGCGCGCCGACCGTCGCGTCGCCCATGTCGCCTTCAAGCTCGGCCTTGGGGGTCAGTGCCGCGACCGAGTCGACCACGATCAAGCTGACCGCGCCCGAGCGCACCAGCGTATCCACGATCTCCAGCGCCTGCTCGCCCGTATCGGGTTGCGAGATCAGCAATTCATCAAGGTTAACACCAAGTTTCTTGGCATAGCCCGGATCCAGCGCATGTTCAGCGTCAACAAAGGCGCAAACCCCGCCCTTCTTCTGCTCTTCGGCCACAACATGCAGCGTCAGCGTGGTTTTACCCGAGCTTTCCGGCCCATAAATCTCCACGATCCGGCCCTTAGGCAGACCGCCGATGCCAAGCGCGATATCCAGACCCAACGAGCCGGTCGATGTCGCTTCAATCTCCATCGCAGCGGTATTGGCGCCGAGCTTCATGATCGAGCCCTTGCCAAACTGCCGTTCGATCTGCGCCAACGCGCTCTCCAGGGCTTTTTGCTTATCCATATCCCGCTTGCTCCCAAGATCGAAAAGATTGGCGACAGTCATCCGTGTCTCCTTATCCCACAGCCACCCTTAAGCAGCAATGCTTGCCCGTGTTCCACTTCTGTTCGCAATATATGCGATCAAAACGTGAACATTTCAAGCGATTTGTCTCGGATTGATTTTTCTCCGGACTTGCTTAACGGATGGTTTAAATTGCAGCGCAGAAGCGCTTAAAATTGGGTGTTTGCGAAGGGATTGGCTTGAAATGCTGGTATTTTGGGAAGCTCGGCTGGTGTTCTTGGCCACACCCAAGACCGGATCGAGCGCGATTGCTGCGGCGCTCGAATCGCAGGCCTCCATCTCAGTGCAGCGCCCGCCGGTGCTGAAACACACCACGGTGCACCGCTTCCGCCGCTTTCTTGGTCCCTATCTTGAAGCGGCCAGCAAGACCGATTGGACCGCCGTAGCGCTGATGCGCGAGCCACGCGATTGGCTTGGCTCTTGGTATCGTTACCGCCAGCGCCCGGGGACTGAGCCGACAAAATCCACCGCTGGACTGAGCTTTGAGGCATTCGTGCAAGGTTGGTGCTCCGCCGACCGTCCCGATTTTGCCGATGTGGGCAGCCAAGAGCGCTTCTTGCGGCCGCGTCAAGGCCAAGGTGTCGACCGGCTCTTTCGCTATGAAGAGATCGACATTTTCATCGATTATCTCTCCGAACGTTTGGGGCGAGAGATCACCTTGTCGCGGGTGAATGTCTCACCCAAAGTGGAGACAGAGCTTTCCCCCGAGACCGAGGCTTTGCTGCGCAAATCCGCTGCAGCGGATTTTGCGCTTTATGACAGTATCGGGCCCAATTTTCTTTAACAAAGCTTAGTGCAGCTGCCCCTGCACGGTCTGCGTAAGATCATTCAGAGAGAAGGGTTTGGGCAGGAAGATCGAATTGGGGATCCGCGCCTGATCGGCCGAGAGTACATCCTCGGCATAGCCCGAGACGAAGATCACCTTCACATCTGGGCGCGTCTCTAAGGCGCGCTTGACCCAAGTTGGCCCGTCCATCCCCGGCATCACCACATCGGTGACGAAAACATCCACCTCAAGTGCGGGGTCGGCCAAAGTCCGCAGCGCCTCTTCCGCGCTTTCTGCCTCAAGCACGGTATAGCCGCGCAGCCGCAAGGCGCGGCTGGCAAAGGCGCGCACCGGTGCCTCATCCTCGACCAAAAGCACCACACCTTCGCTGGTGCGGATCATCATCCGGCGCGGCTCTTCCACCACGGGTGCAACAGTTTCATCATCGTCCACCGCAGTATAGGCGGGCAGAAAAATCTCAAAAACCGTGCCACGGCCCTGTTCACTGGCCACAAAAATGTAACCACCCGATTGCTTGACGATCCCGTAGACTGTTGAAAGGCCAAGCCCGGTGCCCTCGCCCACCTTTTTTGTGGTGAAAAAGGGATCGAAAATCTTCTCAAGCTTATCCGTGGGGATGCCGCACCCTGTATCCAGCACCCGGATCATTGCGTAATGGCCGGCCGGAATCGTGGCGCGCTCACGCACCAAAGGCTCGGGCAGCGTCATCGCCTCGGTCTCGATCCGGATCGTGCCGCCGTCCGGCATCGCATCGCGGGCGTTCACGACAAGGTTCATCAAAACCTGTTCAAGCTGGCGTTTATCGGCGCGAATGGGCGCCAGGCTGGGGTCATGCGCCAGCTGCAATTGCACCTTTTCCCCCACCAGCCGATTCAAAAGATGGGTGAGGTCGGAAAGCACTTCCGGCAGATCCAGGGTTTCCGGCGTAAGGGTCTGCTTGCGCGAAAAGGCCAGCAATTGACTGACCAAACCCGCCGCGCGATTGGCGTTCTGGCGGATCTGTTCAAGATCGGCGAAATCGGCATCCTCACGGCCGTGATGCAGCAGCAAAAGATCGCAATGCCCCAAGATCGCGGTCAGCAAGTTGTTGAAATCATGCGCAACTCCACCGGCCAACTGGCCAATCGCCTGCATCTTCTGGCTTTGGGTGAACTGCGCTTCAAGCTTCTTCAAAGCCGTCGCATCGGCCAGCACGGCCAAGGCGCCGCTGCGGCCATGCTCAACAATCCGGCGCAGTTGCACCTGGACAAAACTGTCCTCACCGGCCCGGCGCACCCTTAGCACCTCGGACCCGGCTGGAAGCCGTTCCGAGACCACATCCGAGAGCCAATCCGCGACAGGTCGCCCCAGATCTTCAAAGAGGTCGTGAAAGGACAATTCGGCCATCGGAATGTCACCCAAAAGCCGCCGCGCCTCTAGGTTTAGGCTGCGCAACCGGCCATCTGCGGCGAATTTCATCAGCGCCACCGGCACGCTTTCAAAATCGGTGCTGATCGTATCTTCGTCGTTGCGCGTGGCGGACGGCAAGAGAAACACCTCACGGCGATCACCCAAGCCTTCGACCTCGGCCACCACGGCGCGTAACGGGCCATTATGACCGAAAACCTGCACCTCCTCGCCCGAGACAACGCGCGGGTTCGGGAAGATGCGGTCCAGCCGTTTTGGCCGCTCTCCCAAAAGCTTACGCATCGCTTCATTGGAAAACAGCACCACGCCGGCGCGGTTTACCACCACCATCGGCAGGCTGAGCCCCTCTGCCCCGCGGCCCGCGGTGCTGCGGTCTTGAAACTCCTCCAACCGCCACAGAAATCGATCGGCAGCCAGTCGGTGCACCGAAAGTCGCAGATGCCCCCGCCGCGTCACCAGATCCTCACGCGCGGCGCCGCTGTTGGCCGCGCGTGATTGCAGGCGAAAGAGCACCGCGGAAGGTGCCGCAAATTGCTCATGCAGCTGCGCCACCAGCGTTTGTGCGGCGTGATCGCCAAAGCGGCTCAGGGCTGCGGCGTTGCGAAAGAGAATGCGCCCCATCTCATCGGTCGAAAAGCAAGGCGCCACATCCTGCCCCACCAGCTGGGTCAAATGCGCCGCTTGTCTTCGGTCATGCCAGCGCTGCACCCCAAGCCCACTGCGCAAGATCAGCGTCAGCGCGACAAGCGCCAAGCCCGTGATTAATAACCCGTTTCGCACCGGTCCCGCCCCTGAGACCAGCGCGAGCCCAAGGCTCACGAGCCCCGCGCTTAAGATCCATACCGCTTGCGCTGACAAGCCGCGCGTCACCCGCATCACGGCCCTCATCTCGCTGTCGGGTTGACGCACCTGTCCCTCCGCTTTGCACCCGGGCATTGGCGAGGGCAGCCCCCGCTGGCTCCATAGGAGAGGCAACTCGTTAAACAGGGATTAACTTGAGTGAGATTTTTCCGGCAAATCGCAATTAAAGGCGTCAGCACGGCGGGGCTTTGAGCCTGCAGCGAAGCAAGGCGCAGGCTCAAATGTTAAGGCTTTGTTTGGCAACCTTAAGGTGCACCCATCAAGTCAGTCGCGCGCCAAAAGCGCAAGGCCAAAGCCGTCGCCGTCTTGCAAAGGCGTGAAACGATAGCTTTCACGCAACGACCAGCCGGGGGTGCGGGCCAAAAATGCCGCCACCTGATCTTCATTCTCCGCCCGCAAAAGCGAGCAGGTGGCATAGCCCACCACGCCATTTGGCGCGCAAAGCCGCGCGGCTCGGTCCAAAATCTCGGACTGCAAAGCCACCAAACCGGCCAATCGCTCAGCGCTCAGGCTCCACTTGCCTTCCGGGTCGCGCCGCCAAGAACCCGAACCAGAGCAAGGCACATCGGCCAGCACAACGTCAAAGGGCGCCTGGCTTTCTGGCGCGGTGGTCAGGGTGATTTTCACCCCGGCCCGCGCCGCGCGCGCCGGCAAATCGGCCATCCGGCGTGGGTTGGCGTCATGGGCGTAAAGCTTCAGTTTCGCCCGCGCCGCCAAGGCCAAAGACTTGCCGCCGCCCCCGGCGCAAAGGTCCAAAACCTTTGCGCCCGCGCGCAAAGGCACCGCCTCGGCCAAGGCCTGCGAGGCGGCGTCTTGCAGCTCAACCAAGCCTTCCGCGTAAGTAGCAGAATTCTGGATTTTCCGAGCGTTCCCGGTCACTTCCAAGGCAAACTGTGCCAAAGGATGCGGGCGCGTGGTGATCCCTTCCGCCGCCAAAGCCGCCATTGCGGCCTCAACCGTGGTCTTGCCCGCGTTCACCCGCAAAAACACCGGCGCGCGCGATTGCAGCGCCTGCATGACGGGGGCGAAATCCTCGCCCAAAGCTTGCTGCAACTGCGGGGTCAGCCATGCCGGGCAGTCCAAAGCGTCCAGCCCTTCAGGCTGCGCAGCCGGCTCTGTTGCTACGGCAGGGCCATGCGGCGAGCCATCGAACCACAAAGCCTCAACCCCGGCAGCGCGTGCTGCCCCCAAAACCACGCTGCGACCGGTCAGCGTGCCGATGGGCGCCCCGCCAAGCGCTGCGAATGAGCGCAAGCAGCGCAAGCCGTCATAGACAATATCGCGCACCGCCGCCCGGTCGCCCGATCCGGCATAGCGCGCGCCGCGCCCCCAGCTGGTCAAAACCTTCTCAGCGGGCTCCCCCGCCAAAACCTTGTCCAAGATGCCAATGGCCGCCGCGGCCCGTGCTGCCAGCTGCATCAGATGCCCCCAGCGCTGAGTGGGTGAGACAGCGTCGGGACGCGACAGGTTAGGGTCGAAAACATGAAGATTTCCCGAACAGTTTTGACGAATTTCGCAAGGCGGCAAAGCGCGCGCCTTGCTTTACCCCAGCCCCGCTGTGGGGCCAAGGGCTGTGAGATATCGGCGCGCGGGCCTAGCGGCCTGCGATCCCCGCCAAAATCTGCTCATAAAGCGCGTGGCGCAAAGGGATGCCGTCACGCTGATGCACGTCGCGCAAGCCATGCCGCCGCGCCCCCGGCAGGCGCGCGCCCTGCCCCGAGATCGCCCCCAACATCGCCTCGGCAGCCGCCTCATCCGAGGGATCCGACAAAAGCTTGGGGTCAATCGCAATGACCAGTTCGGCATGGCAGGGCGCCGCCTTATGCCCCTCATCAAACCGGGCCGAGGCCGCACTCGTCAGCCCGCCAATCATCGGCCCCGCCATCAGCTCAATCATCGTCGCCAGAGCCGAGCCTTTGTGGCCGCCAAAGGGCAGCATCGCCCCCGCCAGCACCGCCGCAGGATCGGTTGTCGGCTGGCCCTCAGGGTCCAGCCCCCAGCCCTCAGGGATCGCCCGCCCCTCATTGCGCGCCATAGCAATATCGGCGCGCGCCGCCGCAGTGGTTGCAAAATCAAACACATAGGGCGGCTGTCCGGGCCTTGGCCATGCAAAAGCCATCGGATTGGTGCCGAGCACCGGCTTTGTGCCGCCCGCTGGCACCACCCAATCATGCGTTGGGTTCATCGACAGGCCCACCAGCCCTGCCTCGGCCAAAGCCTCGACCACCGGCCAAAGGGCTGTGGAATGAAAGCCATTGCGCACCGCCATAAAGGCAATGCCCAAAGCCTTCGCCGAGGCAATCAGCTGCGGCAAGGCACTCATCGTAGCATGGACCGCAAAGCCGTAATCGGCATCGACCTTCAAGACCGCAGGCGTCACCTGCTCTACCCGCAGCTGCGGGGCCTTTTGAAAGGCCGGATGGCCAATGGTGTCGCGGGTGCCGGGCAGCCTTTGCAGCCCATGCGACAGGCTCCCATCGCGCTGCGCCGCGCAAAGCACAGATGCCATCGACGTCGCGTGGCCGCGCTCAAGCCCTTGCGCTGTAAGGAAATCCACCGCCAGCTGCATAAGCTCGGCCTCGGTCATCCGCAGATCATCAGACATCGTTACCCTCTCCCAACCTCAGCGACAGCCGCGCCCTGCATGCCCCGCAGGGTCACGCCGATCTCATGCGCCAAGAACCGCTGCCTTACCTTCTCAACCGCCGCTGCGGCGGTGATGTCCCAGAGCTTGGCCCCGCTCAAGTCAATCGTCACCGGCCCCTCATGGTCGCTGGGATCAAAGGCATCCACAAAAGCATCGGCCGAGGCAAAGAACAGCTGCCCCTCGACGATATAGGTGTCACCCTCGCGCCGCACCTGCTGCAACGCCGCGACTTTGGCGGCGAAGAAGACGCCGCTCATCAGCACCCCCACCAGCACCCCCAGCGAGAGGTTGTGGCTGACCACCGTCACCGCCACCGTGGTCAGCATCACCAGATTGGAGAGCCTTGGCGTGGCGCGCAGCCGCCGCAACGAGCCCCAGTCCAACGTATCGATCGAGACCATGATCATAATCGCGACCAGCGCCGCCACCGGCACTTGGCCGATCACATCTCCGGCCGCCACCATGAACAGCAGCAAAAGCCCGCCCGCCGCCAAAGTCGAAAGCCGCCCGCGGCCGCCGTATTTCACATTCGACACCGTCTGACCGATCATCCCGCAACCGGCGATGCCGCCAAAAAGGCTTGCCGCCACATTGGCCAACCCCAAACCGCGCGCCTCGGCATCCTTGTTCGAGGGCGTGCCGGTCTGATCATCGACCACCCCCGCCGTCATAAGGCTTTCCAAAAGCCCCACCATCGCAATCGCCAAGGCAGGCGCGAAGATGATGCTGAGAAGCTCCAACCCCCACGGCACCTGCGGCAGATGGAAGCCCGGCAAGCCTTGCGGCAGCGCGCCCAGATCGGCCACGCGCGGCAGCTCAATCCCAAGGGCCGCGCACAAAGCCGTCAGCACCACCACGCAAATCAGCGGCGCCGGGATCTTGGTGGTCAGCCTCGGCCCCAGATAAATGATCGCCAACCCCGCCGCGATCACGCCATAGCCCACCGCCCCCGCATTCAAAATATGCGGCAGTTGCGCGGCAAAGATCAGGATCGCCAAGGCATTCACAAAGCCCGTGCGCACCGAGCTTGAGACATAGCGCATCAAGCTCGACAGCCGCGCAAAGCCAAAGACGATCTGGAACAGGCCCGCCAAAAGCCCGGCGGCAAAGAGATATTCCACCCCATGCTCGCGCACCAAAGGTGCCACCACCAAAGCCACCGAACCCGCCGCGGCCGAGATCATCGCCGGGCGACCACCAAAGACCGCGATCACGATGCTGATCACGAATGAGGCGTAAAGCCCCACAGCCGGATCGATGCCAGCGGTGAAAGAAAAGGCAATCACCTCAGGGATCAGGGCAAAGGTCGCCACCGCCCCTGCAAGGATCTCACGCATAGGATGCGCCTGCCACTGCCGCAGGTAAGGCCGGGTTTGGATCATGATGCAGGGATTTTCGCTATGGTAATCCGGCGGATCAGCGGCCGGAAGAGCCACCCGGGCTTGCACCGGGTCCAAATGAGTGACGCCGTCTTACCCGCAAGCCCCGTAAGTTCCAAGCCCAAGGGGCCGCGCCCCGCGTCCCTCGCAAAAAGGCCTGCCATTCCCCATGGCAGGCCTTTTTGGTGTGATGTCCGTCAAACCCGCCCTCACCCGCAGCCTTTCGCGGGATAGAGCGATGACGCGTCGGTTTACTTGGCTTCGTATTGCGCGGCAGCCGCCTCAAAGACGCTCATCGCGACGTCTTTCTCCGCAAAGCCTTGCGATTCCATCCCGCCATCGGGGCCTTTGTAATTGGCAAACCACAGGCCGATGATCTCGCTCACGCCCGGATAGACCTCATCCAACTGCGCCATGCTTTCGATCGCAGCAAAGGGCGAGTTCTCGGTCATGACCGCGATCAGCTTGTCGTCCTGCTCGCCACCGTCGAGCATCTTCAGAACGCCGATCAGTCGTACATCAACGATCTCGCCGCGCGGTGCGGCTTGGCCAAGGATGATCACATCCAGCGGGTCGCCGTCGCCGCCCAGCTCTTTGGGCAAAGCCGTGCCGGGGATCGAGCCGTAATTACCCGGATAGCCAAGGTAATTCACGATGCGCGGGGCGTCGTTCTTATATTCCCAATAGACCGCATTCGGGTTTTCTTTGCTGACTTCCCATTTGGCCGAAGTGCCGGTCGGGATCTCAACGATGGCGCGGATCGTACCATCGTCGTTGCGCGCGGCCAGTTCCATCAAGGCATCTTTGCCGACAATGGTGAAATCATCCTGCGCCGTCATCGCCGAGCTGTGGCGGATCGCATCGGCAAAGCCAAGCCCGCCAAGGGTCTCGGCAGCGGCGAAACTCGGCAGCATGGCGCAAAGAGCGGCGGAAAGTGCAATCTTGGTGTTCATGGTCATCCTCTCAGGTTGAAAGCCTGATAGACCCGCGACATGACAGCCCAGTAAAACTGACGTGACAGTTTTGTAAGGGACCCGGGTGCTGCCAAAGGAAACCTACGGGCCCCAACGCCCCGGCAGACCAGAGATTGCGCGACAGCTTTGCGCAAAACTCGCAAGAAAAAGGCGGTGAGATCCTGTGATCTCACCGCCTTTTCGGCTGTAACTGGCCAAAAGGCTTAACCTAGAACCGCAGGATCAACCGATCCGGTAGTTCGGGCTTTCGCGGGTGATCTGCACGTCATGGACGTGGCTTTCCTTCAAGCCCGCCCCGGTGATGCGCACGAAATTGCAGTTCTTGCGCATCTCTTCCACGGTGCGGTTGCCGGTGTAGCCCATTGCCGCGCGCAAGCCGCCCACCATCTGGTGAATGACCGCAGCCGCCGTGCCCTTGTAAGGCACCTGCCCTTCGATCCCCTCAGGCACCAGCTTGTCGCTCGCCGCATCCTTCTGGAAATAGCGGTCGGCCGAGCCACGCGCCATCGCACCAAGGCTGCCCATGCCGCGGTAGGCCTTGAAGCTCCGCCCCTGCCACAGGATCACCTCACCCGGAGATTCGTCGGTGCCCGCAATCGCCGAGCCAACCATGGCGCAAGAGGCACCCGCCGCGATCGCCTTGGCAAAATCGCCCGAATATTTGATGCCGCCATCGGCGATCACCGGGATATCTCCGGCCGCGCGGGCCGCATCCATGATCGCGGTCAGCTGCGGCACGCCCACACCGGCCACGATCCGCGTGGTGCAGATCGAGCCGGGGCCGATGCCCACTTTGACCGCATCTGCACCAGCGCCGATCAGTGCCCGCGTCGCCTCGCCGGTGGCGACGTTACCTGCCACCACTTGCACGCTGCTCGAGAGCTTCTTGATCCGCTCCACCGCAATCGCCACCCCTTCGGAATGGCCATGCGCGGTGTCGATCACCACCATATCAACGCCCGCCTCGATCAAGGCCTGTGAGCGCTCGAAACCTGCATCGCCAACGGTCGAGGCCGCAGCCACGCGCAGACGGCCCAGCTCATCCTTGCACGCATGCGGGTTCAGCACAGCGGTTTCCGTGTCGCGCAGGGTCAAAAGCCCGGTGAGCTTATTTTGCGCATCCGTCACCAAAAGCTTCTCAATGCGGCGCGATTTCATCAGGCTGATCGCCTCGGCCCGGTCCACCGGCTCCCGCAGGATCGCCAGATTTTCGGCGCTCATCATCACCGAAACCGGGGTGCGGTCATCAGAGGCAAAGCGCATATCGCGGTTGGTGACAATGCCAAGCACGCGACCTTGGGCGTCCACCACCGGGAAGCCGGTGATATTGTAGCGCTCCATCAACACCTTAGCATCGGCAAGGGTCTGCTCGGGCGACAAAGTGATCGGCTTATCCACCACACCGCTTTCGAACCGCTTCACCCGACGCACCTCAAGGGCCTGCGCTTCGATATCAAGATTGCGATGCACCACGCCAATGCCGCCAGCCTGCGCCATCGCAATCGCCATCCGGGCCTCGGTCACCGTATCCATCGCCGAGGACAGAAGCGGGATCGTCATCCGGATCGATTTGGTGACATAGGTCGAGGTGTCTGCGTCGGAGGGCAGCACATTGGACGCTGCCGGAACCAGCAGAACGTCATCAAAGGTCAGTGCCTCGCGAATCTCCATAGGTATCTCCTTGGGATGCTCGTTTGGCGGTTTGCCATTTCACGCCAAGACCGGGATGGCAAGCGTGATTCGCGCATAACATGGCTTGCCCAGCCCTTGCCTATGCGCCACGGCCATGGTGATTGGGGCGCATAAGAGAATGAGGTTTCTGATGCGCGTCGCCATTGTTGAAAACACCGCTGCCACCAACCACGGCCAGATCGGCGTGGCTTTGCATGAGGCAGGCGCGCGGATCGACCTTTACAAACCCTGGAAGGGTCAGCCGCTGCCCACAAAGGTGGATGCTGATGCCTTGGTGGTCTTCGGCGGAGAGCAATCGGCGCTGGATGACCACAGCCACCCCTATCTGCCGCAGCTGGCGCAACTGATGGCCGAATACACCGCGCTGGATCGCCCGGTCTTGGGGATTTGCCTTGGCTGCCAACTGCTTGCCCGCGCCTTTGGCGCCGAGAACCATTTGGGCCGCACGCCAGAATTTGGCTGGACCCCGATCACCCTGACCGAGGCAGGCCGCGCCGATCCTGTGCTGGGCCATCTGCCCACCACTTTCCCGATTTACCAATGGCATGGCGACACCTTCACTTTGCCAAAAGAGGCCGTGCAGCTTGCCAGCTCGGCCGCGGTCGCCCAACAAGGCTTCCGCATCGGCCGCGCCACCTATGGCACGCAGTTTCACTTCGAAGCCAACCGCGCCGTGGTCCGCGATTGGCGCGCAAGCTTCCCCGATCTTATGAACGCCGCCCGCCCCAATTGGGATTTCGAAACCGAGGCCGCAAGCTTGGGCGCTGAGGCAGACGCGCATGGTCTGAGCATCGCCCGCGCTTGGGTGCGTTTGATCTGACGCTGCACCCGTGGCTGGCGGCGCCAAGATGAGTATTTAGATCAAGATGAAGGGTTAAGGAGAGGTTAAGCCTTAACCCTGACTTGGGTTCAGCGCCCATCGGTTGCACTTCCCTCAAAGGGGGGCGACGCAGACAGCTTGGCATCGCAAGAAGCGGTGGCTCCCGAGGTGATCTATGGCCGTCTCACAGACGGCAACGCGTTGCCACAGGCGACGCCAACAGGCCAAAAGTGCGCCTCAAAGCCATAACACCCGGCGCAAGGATTATGGCCTGCTTCTCAGCCCTGCCCCAAAGCTGCGAGATCTCAGGCGCCAGCAAAGCCCGCAGAGGGCGTTGCACCCAACTTCGACGAGATTGGATCCCAAGCGCAAAGCCCTTCGTCTCAGGCTTTTTCTGCGGGTCACTTCTTGCTAGCTATGACAGGGGCAAGCCCGGTATTAAGGGCCAAAGCCCTAGCTTTGACGTCCATAGCATTCCCCAAACCCTCGACCACGCCTTCGCATGGGCCTTGGCCCGCAATCTCCATAAGGCTGCACTATGACGCTTTCCCTTCTGGCCGATATCGGCGGCACCAACACCCGCGTCGCCTTGGCCAATGGCCGCATTGTTTTGCAGCCCAGCATCCGACGCTTTTCCAACGCCGCTTATAAAGCCAAGGGCCAAGATATCGGCGATATCCTGCGCGATTACCTTGCCAGCTGTGGTGAGGCGGTCTCGGGCCTTTGCGTCGCTGCCGCAGGCCCGGTGCAAAACGGCGTGGCCACCATGACCAATCTCGCTTGGAGCATGGATGCGCCGATGCTCTCGGCTGCGACGGGCGCCACCAAGATTGAAATCCTGAACGATCTGCAAGCCCAAGGCCATGCTTTGGGCCATATCGCCGACGGTCATCTGCGCCGCGTGGTCGATGGCCCCCAAACGTCGGGCACGATGCTGGTGGTGGGGCTTGGCACCGGCGTCAATGCCGCTCCCGTGCATGGCAGCGGTGCTGGGCGTCTGGTGCCGGCCTCGGAATGCGGCCATGTCAATATGCCGGTCCGCACGGCCGAGGATCTGGCTTTGGCGCAGTTTATAACCGATCTGCTCCATTCACGCGCCGAGAATGGCCATCCGGGGGTGGAAGAGGTGCTCTCCGGTCGCGGCCTCGCCAATCTTTATGCCTTCGCGGCGGCGCAAGCGGGCTCGGACAGCCGGCTTGCTTCGGCCGAGGTGCTGGCCGCAGTGGCGGCTGAAGACGCGATCGCCACCCAGGCTGCCCAGCTCTATACGCGGATCTTGGGCCAGTTTCTGGCCGACCTTGCATTGGTGCATCTGCCCTTCGGCGGCATCTATTTGATCGGCGGGATGAGCCGGGCCATGATGCCCTCCTTCGCCCGCTTCGGCCTCAGCCAGCATTTCCGCGAAGACCGTCGCATCGACCTGCTGACCCGCGATTTCTCGGTGCAGGTGGTCGAGGATGATTATGCCGCTTTGACCGGATGCGCCGCTTGGCTGGCAGCCCAAGGCTAGGCTGCGCGCGTCATGCGCAAAGCCATACCAAAGCCATATGTAATACAGCTGCAAAACATACCCTGATTTCACTGCGAAATCAGGGTGTTCTGGTCGCCCTTCAGGCTTGCGGCAGGCGCTCTTTCAAAAACTGCAAAGCCACGCCCAAACCATCCGGCGCGATGCCATGGCCGGTGCCTTGCATCACATGGCCAAAGGTCTCGAACCCGGCCCCCACCAGCGCATTTGCGGCCAGCTGCATCGATTGGAACGGCACCACATCATCGCGGTCGCCATGCACCAGCAGCACCGGAGGCTTCACCTTGGCCTCCGCCTCCAACCGCTCCGGCGCCATCAACCGGCCCGAGATGGCCACCACGCCAGCAATCGCCCGATCGCGCCGAGGGGCGACATGCATCGACATCATCGCCCCTTGGCTAAAGCCCAAAAGCGCCAAGGCACTGCCCTCAAGCCCTTCCGCGGCAAGGGTTTTATCAATGAAGGCGTTGAGATCCGCCACCGCCGCCTCAAGCCCTGCGGCCTGCTCAGCCTCCGTGGAGCCATCGATCCACGGGATCGGGAACCACTGCCGACCGTAAGGCGCGCCCCGGCAAGGTTCGGGCGCATCGGGGGCGTAAAACGCCACGCCCGGGAGTTGCGGCCCCATCGCATCGGCCAGATCCAGAAGATCCGCCCCATCGGCGCCATAGCCATGCAGGAAGATCACCACGGCCCGCGCCTCACCCAAAGCCGCGCCGCGCCGGCCCGATTGCAACTCTCTCATCCCGAAATCCCTTCTCTGCCCTTCATCGCCCGGTAATAGGCCCAGAGCGCCCGCGCCGCAATCGACCGCCAAGGGCTCCAAGCCTCTGACATTGCGCGCAATTCCTTTTCCTTGGGCCGCAGGTCCAGCCCAAACAGCCCCCGCGCCGCCTCTTGCAGCGCCAGATCGCCGGGCGCGAAAACATCCGCGCGCCCCAGCGAGAACATTGCATAAATCTCCGCCGTCCAAAGCCCGATCCCCGGCAAAGCCACCAGCCGGTCAATGACCTGCCGGTCCGGCGCCGCCGCCAACCCGGCATAATCCAGCCGCGCCTGCGCCAAGGCCGAGGCATAGCGCGCCTTTTGTCGGCTTAGGCCCGCCGCCCGCAAATCCTCATCCGAAGCCTGCGCCACCGCAGTTTCTTCCATCAAACCAGCGGCTTGCATCCGCGCCTTGATCGCCGCGGCCGAGGCCAAAGACACCTGTTGGCCGATGATCGCATCCAGCAAAGCGCCAAATCCCTCCGGCCAGCGCCGCAAAGGCAAAGGCCCCAAAGCCAAGGCCGGGGCAAAGCGAGGCTCGGCCTTCACCAGCCAATCCGCCCCCTCTTCCAGATCCGCCGGCGTCAAAATGATCCGCCCGACCATCGCCTTCCCCTTGCCAGCTTGCACCGAAGAGCCTACCCCTTCAGCCATGTCAGACGCCATCGCCAAACGCAACGTTGCCGTCCTCGTCGCCGCTCAGGCGATCATCGGAGCGCAGCTTCCCATCATCTTCACCATCGGCGGCTTGGCCGGGTCGACCCTGGCCCCCAACGCCTGTTGGGCGACGCTGCCGATCAGCTGCACGGTCATCGGCTCGATGCTTTCGGCCACCCCGCTCTCGGCTTTCATGCAGCGCTTTGGCCGCGCTTGGGGCTTTACCCTTGGCGCCGCCGGAGGTGCCATCGGGGCGGCTTTGGGTGCCTTGGCGCTTTACAATGCCAGCTTCGTGCTCTTTTGCATCGCCGCCCTCTTCACCGGCATCTATATGAGCGCGCAAGGCTTTTTCCGCTTCGCCGCCGCCGATACCGCGTCTGAGGCTTTCCGCCCCAAGGCGATCAGCTGGGTGATGGCAGGAGGGCTCTTCTCGGCCGTGATCGGCCCGCAGATCGTCAAGCTGACCAGCGATGCGATGGTGGTGCCCTTCCTTGGCACCTATCTTGCGGTGGTGGGGCTGAACCTCCTCGGCGTGGTACTTTTCTTCTTCCTGCGCATCCCGAAACCCCAAGCCCAAGCCGCCGGAGCCCCCAAAGGCCGCACCATTGGCGCGCTTTTGCGCAACCCGACCATCGTCGTCGCCATGATCTGCGCCACCGTCTCTTACGCGCTGATGAACCTTGTGATGACCTCCTCACCGCTGGCCGTGGTCGGCTGCGGTTTCGCGGTCTCGGACGCCTCCAACATCGTCACCGCCCATGTGCTGGCGATGTATGCGCCCAGCTTCTTCACCGGCCATTTGATCGCCCGTTTCGGGGCCGAACGGATCATCGCCCTTGGCCTGATGATCTTGGCCGGAGCCGGTGCCGTGGCCATCTCCGGGGTGGAGCTCACGCATTTCTTCGGCGCGCTTATCCTTTTGGGATTGGGCTGGAATTTCGGCTTCATCGGCGCCACGACGCTGCTGACCTCGGCGCAGCGCCCCGAAGAGCGCGGCCGCTTGCAAGGCGTCAATGACTTCGTGGTCTTTGGCGGCGTGACGATGGCCAGCTTCTCATCGGGCGGGCTGATGAATTGCTCGGGCGGCTCGGTCGAGGCGGGCTGGCAGGCCGTCAATATGGCGATGCTGCCCTTCTTGGTGCTGGCCGGCGGCGCGCTGATCTGGCTATGGCTGAAGCCGCGCGAACATCGGGTTTAAGCTTTCTTTACCAACGCCCGCTAAAAGCCTGCCACAACAGTCGGCCGCGTTTGGAAAATTCCGAAAGCTCGGCCGGCTCGCCCGCTGCAAGGCGCTGCAAAATGCCTTCCGCTTGCCATCCTGCCAGCAAAGCCGGACGCGCCACTTTCGGCACCGAGCCTCTTGCCGCGCGCGCTGCGCCAAGCCAATCCAGCCCCAACCGCGCCAGTGAGGCCACATTTTGCTTATCTGGCAAAGGCTTACGCCCCCGCGAGAGCAATTCCGGCACCGCACGCAGGAAATTCGCCATCCCCGCCGCGCGCCCATAATTGCGCACCGCAGCCTCCGCCCCCGCAGGCGCGCCAAGCGCCAAGGCCGAGGCCCAACTGAGGCCGCCAGTGGTGTCCTCCAGATAGGCCTCAAGCGCCGCCAGATCGTCAAAAGGCTCGCGCCAGCAATCCCAGCGCCGCGCCGCAACCATGCCGTCGAGCAGCTTGCGCGGCAGCCCCACCTCGCGGATCAGCGCATGCAAAGGCTCGGCCACCTCATGCGCGCGCGCAGCACCTGCGGCCGTGTTTTCAATGACATCGCGCCACCATTGCAGCCGCATCTCAGCGACCAGCGGCTCTTTCGCGGCCCAAGGCGCACGGGCCACCTCAAGGTTGAAGGCGTAAAGCGGCAAAAGCCGCGCCCGCGCAGCAGGCGGGGCGGCCATAATGGCCAGATGGCGCTCGGGGTCGCCACGCTGGAGAAGGTCTGCACAGGCATCAAGGCTCATGCCGGGCGAGATAGCGCAGCGCGACCGGAAGGGAAAGCCCCGGCCCCGCTGCGGCCTGTGATCTTAGAGCGTGGCGACAGTGGTCCCGGCATCGCGGATCAGCTTCCATTGCAGCGCGTCAAGCAAAGCCTCAAAGCTTGCATCCACGATATTGGGCGAGACCCCCACCGTCGACCAGCGCCGGCCTTGCCCATCCTCGCTATCAATGATGACGCGGGTCACGGCATCGACCCCGCCTTGGGTAATCCGCACTTTAAAATCAACGAGTTTCATGTCGTCGATCAGCGCCTGCCAAGGCCCTAGATCTTTGACCAAGGCCTTATAAAGCGCGTTCACTGGGCCACGATCCGAGGCCGCCTCATCCATCGAATCCGAGACCGACATGACCTTTTGCCCGCCGATGCGGACCACGACCACGGCCTCGGAAAGGCTGATCATCTGGTCATATTTGTTCTTACGCCGCTCGACTGTGACCCGGTAGCGCTTGACCTCAAAGAACTCCGGGCAAAGCCCCAATTCGCGCCGAGCGAGCAGCTCGAAACTGGCCTGCGCGCCGTCATATGCATAGCCTTGATCCTCGCGCGCCTTGATCACCTCAAGGATATGCGCCAGCCGCGGATCCTTGGGATCAACCTCAACCCCAGCCGAAGCCAGCCGCGCCCGCAGGTTCGACTGCCCGGCCTGATTGCTCATCGGGATCTGGCGTTCGTTGCCAACCAAAGAAGGTTCGATATGTTCGTAAGTGGTTGGATCCTTTAGGATCGCGCTGGCATGGAGCCCCGCCTTATGGGCAAAGGCCGAGGCCCCCACATAAGGTGCGGCGCGCGAAGGCACCCGGTTCAGGATATCATCCAGCATCCGGCTGGTCTTCAGGATGCCTTGCAAAGCCGCGCGCGAGACGCCGGTGTCAAACTGGCTGGCATAGGGCTCTTTGAGGAGCAGAGTCGGGATCAAAGTGATCAGATTGGCATTGCCGCACCGCTCACCCAAGCCGTTGAGCGTGCCTTGGATCTGTCGACAACCGGCCTCGACCGCAGCCAAGGAATTGGCCACCGCATTGCCGGTGTCATCATGGCAATGAATGCCGAGATGGTCGCCGGGGATGCCCGCCGCAATGACCTCACGCACGATGCGGCCCACCTCAGACGGCAGACTGCCGCCATTGGTGTCGCAAAGCACGATCCAACGCGCGCCCTCGTCCAAAGCGGCGCGCAGGCAAGAGAGCGCGTAAGCCGGATCGGCTTTGTAGCCGTCGAAGAAATGCTCGGCATCAAAGAGCGCCTCGCGGCCTTTGGTCTTTAGGTGGCGGAAGGTCGCGGCAATCGCCTCGCGGTTTTCTTCCAGCGTGACGCCAAGCGCGGTGGTGACATGGAATGGATGCGTCTTGCCGACGAGGCAGACCGTGGCGGTGCCGGCATCGAGCACGGCCGCCAGCACATCATCATTCTCGGCCGAGCGGCCGACGCGTTTGGTCATGCCAAAGGCGGTCATCTTGGCGCGGGTCTTCGGCGCGGTGCGGAAGAAATCGCTGTCGGTCGGGTTCGCCCCCGGCCAGCCGCCCTCGATATAATCGACCCCGAGCGCGTCCAAAGCCTCGGCGATCTGCACCTTTTCCGAGGCAGAGAACTGCACGCCTTGGGTCTGTTGCCCATCGCGCAAAGTGGTGTCGAAGAGATATAGCCGCTCGCTCATCGCTTGCTCCAAGCCCAGTCGTGCACCCATTCCTTCAAAGGAATGGGCAAATTTTGTTCGAACAAAATTGCCCAGAGTTTTGGAAAACTCTGGTGTTACAGCAAGCCATCCAGTTTCGAGGAATTAAAATCGGGTCCGGGCACCAGTTCCACACCCGCTTTGGACATACGAACCTCGACGCCAGCGGCGATGAGGGCTGCCTTCATTGCATCCACCGGCGCGAAGTCTTTAGTGGCTATTGCTGCCTCGCGAAGGCCCGCCAAATGCGCAGAATAGGGTTGGAGTCTCTCGGCATTCTCTAGACTGGTTTGCAGAGCGCTCTCCCAGTCAGCGCCGAAGCCCAGAAAGGCCAAACTCGCGTAAAGCCGATCGTATTTCTGCTCATTGTAAAGCTGATGCAGCACTGCGATGGCTTGCGCGGTGTTCAAATCATCCGCTAAAGCCTCGACCACAGCGGAGTCCGGTTTGGCGAGATGCGGATCGGTGCCCCGCACAGCCTCGCGCCACTTCCGCAACGTCGCCTCGGCCTGACGCGCCTTTTCCGCCGTCCAATCCATCGGACTGCGGTAATGCGTCATCAGGAACACAAAGCGGATCACCTCGCCTTCGATACCTTTGCCCAACAAATCCCGCACGGTGAAGAAATTGCCCAAGGACTTGGACATTTTCTTGCCCTCAACCTGCAGCATCTCATTATGCATCCAGACCGATGCAAACCCGCTTTCCGGATGCGCGCAGCAGCTTTGCGCGATCTCATTCTCATGATGCGGGAATTGCAGATCCAAGCCGCCGCCGTGGATGTCAAAGCTCGTCCCCAACAGTTCATAAGACATCGCCGAGCATTCGATATGCCAGCCCGGACGCCCCCGGCCCCAAGGGCTGTCCCAGCCCGGCAGATCGGCATCCGAGGGCTTCCACAAAACGAAATCCATCGGGTCTTCTTTGAAAGGCGCCACCTCGACCCGGGCGCCGGCGATCATATCATCGACAGAACGGCCCGAAAGCGCGCCATATTCTTTGTAAGACCGCACCCGGAAGAGCACATGGCCCTCTTTGGCGTAAGCATGGCCCTTCTCGATCAGCTGCTCGATCATGGCGATCATCGCGCCGATATATTCGGTTGCGCGCGGCTCGGCCCGGCGCAGGCCCGCCTCCGAGCGGTCCTCGCGGATCGCGGGCCGCAAAGCGCCCAAAGCGTCCATATCGGCGTGATACCACGCGATGGTTTCCTCGGTCCGCTCGGCGATCAGCTCTTCCAGCGTCTCACCCCGGCCAAGCGCTTTGCGGCGCTGCGCCTCGGCGTTGATCTTGTCGTCAACGTCGGTGAAATTGCGCACATAGGTGACCTGTTCAGGCCCATAAACATGGCGCAACAGCCGGTACAGAGTGTCAAAGACGATCACCGGCCGCGCATTGCCCAGATGCGCCCGATCATAGACGGTCGGGCCGCAGACATACATCCGCACATCCGAAGGGTTCAGCGGCGCAAAGGCCTCCTTCTTGCGGGTCTTCGAATTCGTCAGCCGGATCGTCACCATCATCGGTCCCCGTAGGTCTTGGCAAATCCGTCACGCCAGATCCGCCCGCAGCCGTCCCGCGCGGGGTCCGCTTAGCATTCATTAGGAATGACGAAGCGCCCGCGCGACAAATGTCAGCGGGTAATGCAGCAGATGCAGATGTTGCGCAATCTCGTCATGGCTGCGACGATTACACTGCCCAGAGTTCGTCGCCAAGGATATATTCCGATGCAGGACCGCACATTCGTCAACCAAATCTGTGCCAGCCTACCCGGCGCCATGCTGAGCCACCCCTTTAGCCCGGCGCATGACTGCTGGAAGCTTGGCGAGAAGATGTTTGCCATCATCGGTGATACCGGCCATGCGGTCTCGGTGAAGACCGATCATGTCGAGACCGCGCAACTTTTGATCGAGACCGGGCGGGCGCAAAGAGCCGCTTATTTCCATGCCAGCTGGGTGCAGCTGCCCTTTGGCTTGCTCGAGGATGAAGAGCTGCGCGACAGGATCGCCGAGAGCTACCGGCTGATCCGCTCAGCCTTGCCGAAGAAGCTGCAAGCCGGGCTCGCCCCCTTGCCTTAAGCGCCACCCTTGATCTTGGTCCTGCCCTAGGGCTAGCTCGCCTTCAGGGAGGAAAACTTATGGATCACGAAGACTTGCGGCATTGGTCGAAGCGGGCGGCCGATTGGGCGGCCGATTATCATGCGGGCTTGCGCGACCGCCCCGTGCGCGCGCCTTTGGTGCCGGGGGCGGTGGCTGCCTCCCTGCCCACCCAGCCCCCCGAAGCACCCGAGCCCATTGCGCAGATCTTTGAGGATTTTGAGCGGATCGTGCCGCCGGGCATGACGCATTGGCAGCATCCGCGCTTCTTTGCCTACTTCCCCGCCAATGCCGCGCCTGCCTCGATCTTGGCTGAGCAATTGGTCAATGCGATGGCCTGTCAGGGGATGATCTGGCAGACCTCGCCCGCCGCGACCGAGGTTGAACAGGTGATGATCACCTGGCTGCGCGAGGCTTTGGGCCTGCCCGAAAGCTTCACCGGCACGTTGCACGATTCGGCCACCACGGCGACGCTTTCGGCCGTTCTGACCATGCGCGAGCAGGCTTTGGGCTTTGAGGGCATCTTGAAAGGCCTTTCCGGCCAGCCCCGTTTGCGGCTTTACGCCAGCGCCGAGACACATTCTTCGGTCGATAAGGCGGCGCAGCTTTCGGGCATCGGGCAGGAGAATTTGGTCAAAGTCGCCACCGATGACAGTCTGTCGATGTCGCCGCAGGCCTTGGAGGCGGCAATCAAGACCGACCTTGCCGCAGGCTATCGGCCCGCAGGTGTGGTGCTTTGCGCAGGCGGCACCAGCGTTGGGGCCTTTGACCGTATCAAAGACTGCATCGCAGTTGCGAAATCCCACGGGCTGCCGGTGCATGTGGATGCGGCATGGGCGGGCTCGGCAATGATCTGCCCTGAATATCGCGCACTTTGGGACGGCATTGAGGGCGCGGATTCGGTGATTTTCAACCCGCATAAATGGCTGGGCGCGCAGTTCGATTGCGCGGTGCAATTCCTGCGCGATCCCGGTCCGCAGGTCCGCACCCTTGGCCTACGCCCCAGCTATCTTGAGACCGCAGGCCGCGAAGAGATCGTCAATTTCAACGAATGGACCGTGCCCTTGGGCCGCCGCTTCCGGGCGCTGAAAATCTGGTTCCTCTTGCGCGCTTACGGGCTGGAAGGCTTACGCGCGCGCATCCGCAACCATGTGACTTGGGCCGAAGAGGCCTGCGAGGCTTTGCGCGCCCTGCCCGGCCTCTCTATCGTTACCGAGCCACGGCTGTCGCTGTTCACTTTTGCACTGAAAGACGACATAGCGACCGAAGCGCTTTTGCAGCGGATCAATGATGAGGGCCGGATTTACCTCACGCAAACCCGCCACAAGGGCCGCTTTGTCATCCGCGTGCAGGTGGGCCAGTTCGACTGTTCCCAAAGCGATGTGCAAGAGATTGCGCTGGCTGTCCAACGGCACTTAACGCCTTAAGCGCATGAAAAAAGCGAGGCACCAATGTGCCTCGCCGAGTACTTGTGAACACTAACGCGTCGCGGAGGAACTGGTTAAGAACAACTTGTTACTCCACACCGATCTCCAAGCGGCACGCCTCATGCTACAGGACGGGCGCAAGGCCCATCCTGCCGGCAAGATCAGAACTTGAAGCCGACACGCAGGGTTGCGGTGGTGGCGTCGAGATCGGTGCCAGCGCCGTCAACATCGTCAAACTGGTTCTTCAGCACTTCGCCACCAACGGTCCATTGGTCATTGACCGCATAGGTCAGACCAGCGCCGAGCGACCAGCCGTTCTCGGAGAAATCGGTGCCGGCGAGATTACCTTTGGCTTTCGCCGCACCAGCGGTTGCGTAGACAAGGGTCTGGCCCATGTCATAGCCGCCGATCAGTTTCAGGCGGGCGATGCTGTCGAGCGACGAGCCAGCGGCATCAAGATCAATATCGGTTTTGTCCCAGTCGGCTTCAACGCCAACCACGGCATTGCCCATGTCCCAGCGGTAACCGCCATGCACACCATAGGTGCCGCCATTGCCCTCAAGACCGGTGGTGTTCGAACCCGCATCGGCATAGCCAAGCTGGCCACCGACATAGGCGCCCGACCAATCAGCGCCATAAGCCACAACCGGAGCCGGGGCTACGACGATGACGGGCTCAGGCTCAACCAGAACTGGGCCACCCGCGAAAGCCGGGGCCGCGAATGCGGTGGAGGTCAGAAGGACTGCTGCAAGTTTTTTCATTGTCACTCTCCAAAAGGTCTGGACCGGCCAAACACACGGCCAGAGCAGATCGCCCCTAGGTGAGCGCCCCCGCCCTCAAAGGCAACCAGGCCTCACGGGCCTGTGAGAGGAGGTGAACAACCTCGGCCAAAACTGGCCGAGGTTCTCGGGGTGCAATCGGCTGAATTTGGCCGAAAATTACCGGTTAAGCCCGCTCGGCAAGCGTCAGCCATTCCTCTTCGGCCTTGGCCAAAAGCTCTTGACGCTGGGTCAGCCCCTCGCTGGCCTTGTGGAACTTCACCGGCTCTTTCTCAAAGAGGTCAGGCTGGGACAGGAATTCGGTCAACTTGGCCATTTCGGCCTGCAACCGCTCCATCTCGGCCGGCAGATCGTCAAAGCGCTTGCGCTCGGTGAAGGTCAGACCTGAGGCCTTGGCGGCCGGTGCTGCCGGGGCGGCTTCGGCCTTTGGCTTTGCCGCCGCGGGGGCAGCCTTGCGCGCCTCTTCCGGGGCTGGGCGTTGATCGACGTAATCCGACCAACCGCCCGGATAGACGGCCGTGCGGCCGTTGCCTTCCATCGCGATGGTTTGCGTCGCAATACGGTCGATGAAATCACGGTCGTGGCTGACCAAAAGCACCGTGCCGTCAAACTCGCCCAAGATGTCTTGCAACAGATCCAGCGTTTCCACGTCAAGATCGTTGGTCGGCTCGTCGAGCACCAAAAGGTTCGCAGGCTTGGCCATCAGTTTTGCCAGCAAAAGCCGCGCCTTCTCGCCGCCTGACAGGCTGCGCACGGCGGCCCGGGCCTGCGATTCGTCGAAAAGGAAGTCCTTGAGGTAAGCCACCACATGGCGCGGCTGGCCGCGCACCAAGACCTGATCCGATGCGCCCGAGACCTTCATCAAGGGATCCCCGGTCAGGTTCTCCCAAAGGCTGGCATTGGGGTCCAAAGCGGCGCGGCTTTGGTCAAAGACCGCCACTTCCAGATTGGTGCCGTGCTGAACCGTGCCCGCATCGGGAGCAATCTCGCCGGTCAGCATCTTCAAAAGCGTGGTCTTGCCAACGCCATTCGGGCCGACAAAGGCCACCCGGTCGCCGCGCATCACCCGGATGCCGAAATCCTTGGCAATCACCTTGCCATCATAGCTTTTGGCAAGCCCGGTCGCCTCGATCACCCTTTTGCCCGACTGGGCCGAGGTTTCCAGCTCCAAAGCCGCCGTGCCTTGACGGCGGATCTGCGCCGCGCGCCCCGCTTTCAGCTCTTGCAAGGCCCGCACCCGGCCCATGTTGCGCTTGCGCCGGGCCGAGATGCCTTCAACCGCCCATTTCGCCTCGGCCTTGATCTTGCGATCCAGCTTATGGCGGGCCTCATCCTCCTGCGCCCAAGTCTCTTCGCGCCATTCCTCAAAGCCGTCAAAGCCGCTTTCACGCCGCCGCACTTCGCCCCGGTCGATCCAGAGCGTGGCGCGGGTCAGCGCGCGCAGGAAAGCGCGGTCGTGGCTGATCAACACATAGGCCGCACGGGTGGTGCGCAGCTCTTCTTCCAGCCATTCAATGGCTTGAATATCAAGATGGTTGGTCGGCTCGTCCAAAAGCATCAACTCGGGCGCTTCGGCCAAGAGCTTGGCCAAGGCCGCCCTGCGCCGCTCACCGCCCGATGCGGTCGCCACCGGCGCATCGGGGTTGAACTTCAGCCCCTCGGCCACGACGGAAAGGCGGTAAGCCTCATCCTCAGGCAGGTTCGAGGCGGCGAAATCGCCCAAAGTCTCAAACCCCGACAGGTCGGGATCTTGCTCCATATAGCCCACGGTCACGCCTTGCGGCACGACACGGGTGCCGCGGTCGGCTTCGACCAGACCGGCCATCACCTTCATGAGCGTGGATTTGCCCGAGCCGTTGCGGCCGACAAGGGCCACCCGGTCACTGGGTTGGACATTCAGCGAAAGCCCGTCAAAAACGGGATTGCCGCCGAAGGTCAGCGAAATATCGGAGAGCTGTAAAAGAGGTGCGCGAGCCATGGCAGCGAGTTATGCGCGGAAACCCCCGGCGTCAATCTGTGACGAGAGGCCTTGGCCGCGCTTGGCACGCCGTCGACGGCACGCTAAGCGACGCAAGCAGGCGCGAAAATGACGTTTCCAAGCCTGCCTGTTCCCGGCGATGGATTAGAGAGGAGCAGACGAACCGGAGTCTCCATGTGCCAGCCGACCTTTACGGGCCGTTCAGCCAGAAGATCCCACCGCGCCAGCGCCGCTGGTTGCGGCTGTTGCGTTTTCCTTCGCCATAATCTCAAGGGACAAGCCTGACGCTTCCCCTTGCCTGACCACCCGCTTCGCCCTTGGGGCCGGAGAGACATATGACTGATGCCGTTGATGCACTTGTGATCTTCACTCCTTCGGGCAAAAGGGGCCGCTTTGCGCTTGGCACGCCAGTGCTGACGGCAGCACGCCAATTGGGGGTTGATCTCGACTCCGTCTGTGGCGGTCGTGGCATCTGCTCGAAATGCCAAATCACCCCCGGCTACGGTGAGTTCTCGAAGCATGGCGTCACGGTTGAGGCGGATGCCTTGTCCGAGTGGAACGCGGTCGAAGATCGCTACAAGCGCATCCGCGGGCTGATCGACGGGCGGCGCTTGGGCTGTCAGGCCAAGGTGATGGGCGATATCGTCATCGACGTGCCGCCGGAAAGCCAAGTGCATAAGCAGGTGATCCGCAAATCCGCCACCGATCGCCATATCGAAATGGATCCGGCCACCCGCAGCTATTATGTTGAGGTCGATGAGCCCGACATGCACGAGCCGACCGGCGATTTTGAGCGGCTTTTGCGCGCGCTGAAGGCGCAATGGAACATCGAAGGCGTTGAGACGGATTTGTCCGTGCTGCGGCGTCTCCAGCCGGTGCTGCGCAAAGGTGAGTGGAAGGCCACTGTGGTGCTGAACAAGGGCAACCATGATGCGCAGCATCGCTTGCTCGACATCCACCCCGGCTATCATGAAGCCCCGCTTTACGGTCTTGCGGTCGACCTTGGCTCCACCACCATCGCGGGCCATTTGTGCGATCTGGCCGATGGCAAGGTGCTGGCCTCTTCGGGGCTGATGAACCCGCAGATCCGCTTTGGCGAGGATCTGATGAGCCGGGTGTCTTATGCGATGATGAACCCCGGCGGCGATATCGAGATGACCAAGGCGGTGCGCGAGGCGCTGAACGCCTTGGCGCTGAGCATTGCGCAAGAAGCGGGCGTCGAGCCGGGTGCGATCTATGAGATGGTGATCGTCTGCAACCCGGTCATGCACCATCTTTTGATGGGGATTGACCCGGTGGAACTTGGCCAAGCACCCTTTGCATTGGCCACCAGTGGTGCGCTCAGCATGGACGCGCAAGAGCTGGATCTGGGCAATTTGAACCGCAAGGCGCGGGTCTATGTGCTGCCCTGCATCGCGGGCCATGTGGGGGCTGATGCCGCCGCTGTGGCGCTCTCGGAAGAGCCGCAGAAGTCCGATGACATGGTGCTGATCGTTGATGTCGGCACCAATGCCGAGATCCTTTTGGGCAATACGACCCGTGTGTTGGCCTGCTCCAGCCCCACCGGCCCCGCCTTTGAAGGCGCGCAAATCTCCTCGGGCCAGCGCGCGGCACCGGGCGCGATTGAGCGGATCGAGATTGATCCCGTCACCAAAGAGCCGCGCTTCCGGGTGATCGGCTCGGATCTGTGGTCGGATGATGCGGGCTTTGAGGCAGCCACCTCGGGCACCGGCATCACCGGCATCTGCGGCTCGGGCATCATCGAAGCCGTGGCCGAGATGCGGATGGCAGGTCTGATCGACCAAAGCGGTCTGATCGGCAGCCCCGATCAAACCGGCACGCCCCGGTCGGAACCCTTTGGCCGCACCTTCTCATATGTGCTGCATGATGCCACGGCGACGGGTGGGCCGAAAATCTCGGTCACCCAAGGCGATATCCGCGCGATCCAGTTGGCCAAGGCTGCGCTTTATGCAGGCTCGAAGCTCTTGATGGACACGATGGGCGTCGAGAAGGTCGATCGTGTGACCCTTGCCGGGGCCTTTGGCGCACATATCAGCCCCAAACATGCGATGGTCCTTGGCATGATCCCGGATGTGCCGCTGGATCACGTGCGCAGCGCGGGCAACGCGGCGGGCACCGGCGCGCGGATCGCGCTTTTGAACCGCGCCGCCCGCGATCAGATCGAAGGTCTGGTGCACAACATCCACAAGGTCGAAACCGCGATCGAGCCGAAATTCCAAGAGCATTTCGTCAATGCCTCGGCCATCCCCAATGCGGTGGAGCCCTTCCCCGAACTGGGGCAAGTCGTCACTTTGCCCGATGTCAGCTTTAACACCGGCGGCTCGGGCGAAGGCGAAGGTGGCGGCCGCCGCCGCCGCCGCGGCTGAGCGAAAATCAAAGGCCGGAGCCCCTGCTCCGGCCTTTTTTTCATGGCTTAGAAGCGCTTAGAACCCAAAGGTCAGAACGCTTGCCAGAGGCGCTGGGCTGGGACTAGGATTTCGACAGTTTTTATAAGTGTCGGAGATTTCAATGCGCCCCTTTCTAACGGCTTTGACCTTCATTTGCGGCCTCTCCACCCCTGCCCTTGGCGACGGCAAATCCATCATCGTTCTTGACGCCTCGGGCTCTATGTGGGGCCAGATCGAGGGCCGCGCCAAGCTTGAGATCGCGCGCGAGGCTTTGGGCCAAGTGCTCGCCTCGACCCCGGCCGACAGCGAGATTGGCCTTATGGCCTATGGCCACCGTTCCAAAGGCGATTGCGCTGATATTGAGCTGGTGGTCGCGCCCGGCAAGGGCACCGCTGGCGCGATCAGCTCTGCCGCCAATGCGATGAAATTCCTTGGCAAAACGCCGCTTTCCGACGCCGTCCGCAAAGCGGCCGAAGAGCTGCGTTACACCGAAGAGAAGGCCAATGTGATCCTAATCACCGATGGGATCGAGACCTGCAACGCCGATCCTTGTGCCCTTGGCCAAGAGCTTGAGGCCGCAGGCGTTGATTTCACCGCCCATGTGGTGGGCTTTGGTCTTTCGGCGGAAGAGGGCAAATCGGTGGCCTGCTTGGCCGAGAACACTGGCGGCAGCTATATTCAAGCCTCGGATGCCAGCTCACTGGTCGATGCGCTGAAAACCACCGTGGTCGAAGCCGCTCCCGCCCCCGAACCCGAGCCTGCGCCGGAACCGGTAAAGCCTGCGCTTAAACATAACGTGGACCCGATCCTGCGGCTGAAACCCGGTCAGGATGAGCCGAAATTCGTCATCGACGCCACCTTTGAGATCTTCCCCCTTTCCGATATGGGCCTATCGCAAAAGCCGATCCTGAAGCTTTATGCGACCGATAAAGGCAACCTTCCCCCCGGAAAATACCGCATCCGCGCCAAGTTGCACGAAGCCACAGCCGAGACGGAATTTGAAGCCACCGCAGATACTCTGGCCGAGCCCGAGTTGATCATGGACGCTGGCATCTTACGTCTGCGTGTGTTGGCCGTCGAAGGCGGTGATCCCGATAATGACGCCTTTTTCGAGATCACCGGCCCCGGAGAAGTGCGCGAAATCGGCTATGGTAAGAAAGATATGGTCCTGCCCGCGCAAGAATACGCCTTGGATATGAAGCTCGGTTCGGCAACCGCAAGCCAATCCGTGGTGGTCGAGGCTGGGCAAGATCTGATCCATGAGGTGGTGCTGGGCATTGGGGTCGGCGCGGTCCAGGTCACCTATGATGGCAGCCAGCCGGTGGATGATGGCGATCTGCGAATCTTCATCCTTGCCGCCAAGGCCGATATCGCCGGAAAACGTGCGCAGCTGGATTATAAATGGGGCAACAATCACGATTTCGACCTCCCCCCCGGCGACTATCTTCTGCGCGCCACCTTGGACGGCGCTGTGGCTGAGCAGCCCATCAGCATCGCCCTGGCCGAGCGCAATGAGGTCTCGATCAGCCTTAATGCCGGCGTCGCGGCGTTTCTGGGCACTGGGGGCAATGACAAGGTCACAGTGCTCTCGGCGACCAAGGACATCGCTGGCAACCGTACCGAGATTATCGGCGGTTGGGGCCCGGATTGGCAGGCGGTGCTGAGCGCGGGCGATTACATCGCCCATATCAAAGGCGACCGCGGTGAAAGTGAGACGCCCTTCACCGTGAAATCGGGGGAGCGGATCGAGCTAACCTTCGCCCCCGCCGCTCCCTGATCAAAACTTTAGGCGGCATAGGGGAATGGCCCCATTGCCGCCTAAAATTTTACCTGTCTGGCAAATTGCAAGACAGCTACCGCGCCCCGGCGCGCAAATTACCCTTGAAGCCCGGAGCCTCGCCCGCTAATCAAAGCGCAGATGCGGGTGTAGCTCAATGGTAGAGCAGCAGCTTCCCAAGCTGAATACGAGGGTTCGATTCCCTTCACCCGCTCCAAATCCCAGAAGCATGTATCTTTGCATCGGCTGCGCGCGCGGCCGTGTGGTCTTAGGCTGTCACGCCCCTATCGAGCTGCAACCTTACCGTATCGCGGAGATCTCGGGCTGAACACCGATAAGGCAGCCCGCAAGTCGCTTCTCAAATGCCACTGGCCCCTGCCAGATGACGGAAATTTTCATTGGCCGATGCCAGCTTGTCGGCATATTCCGAAGGGGTTAACCGCTTGGATCTATGAAAAAAATGAAACAGCCTTTGCTCTTAACCATTGTTCTGACCGCATCGGTCTTTCTCGGACGCGCCGCCCATGCGCAAGAGGCGGTTCCGCTGTCCGACGAGCTTTTCACTTGGTCTTGGGTGATGACCGACTACGCCGGCCGAACCGATGTCGAGATCGTAACGCCCCCAACCTTCTACGTCTTTGATCGCGCGGATGGCGACGTGGGCGGCGATACACCGTGCGGGGACAGCTGGAACGCGAAGATCGCCATCGACCTGCCCAAGGTCGCATTTTCTGAGGTTGAGGCCTTCTACAGCGATGAGTGCCCCGCCTCCCGCAACACGATCGCAATTTTAGAAGCGCTCGAGGCCGTTGTTGCTGCGCGCACGTCTTCTGAAGGGCTTGAGCTTATTGGACAAGACGGTGATCGCCTCATCCTTTTGAACGCAGGCGGTTAAGTCTTGGAAAGCGATATGCGGGTGCCGGCACGACCCGTCCGTCATCCGCATCATGCTATTTTGCGAAGCGGATGAAGCCCGCAGTGATGCGACGGCCCAGCGATCCGGGCGGGTCGCCGCGATCTCGCACATCGTGCCTACAAACACGGGCCAGAATCTTACAATCTAGGGTGGACACTCCGGTGGCGTGGTCGCTATGCCAACGCTCATTTAAAGGGAGGACACTTTATGAATTGGTTTGCTCAATGGACCGCAGGGACAGCCGCAGTCGTTGCGACGTTCGCACTGTTTGGTGGAGCCGCCCACGCCGCCGACCCGACCGGCGTTTTTCGGGTTGAAGGTATGAACCCCGGTGGCCAAGGCCAATATACGGGTCAAGTCATTGTCGAAGGCACTGGTGAAACCTATTCAGTGACTTGGGAGATTGAAGGCGTCGTCATGCAGGGGGTCGGGATCGCTTATTTCGGGATGCCCGCCCATCTTTCGGTCGCTTTTAATTCCGATCAAAACTACGGCGTTGCACATTTCACAGCGACGGATGACGGCAACTGGACCGGCACCTGGGCAGGCTATGGCGGCGAGGTCCAAGGCTCGGAGCTCTGGACCCGGCAATAATCCACGAATCTAAGGGTTTAGACCAATGGGCCGGCCTGCAACTGGGCCGGTCACACTGGCGACCAAGATGGTCCATTTGAGAAACAGCGCGCCTTCAGCACGAAACGCCACCGCGATGCGGACAGGTTCGGCGTCTGTGTAATGTGAGGCCTTAAATGAACAATGGCTCGCCTTTGCGAGCCATTGAGAGTTCGTGTCCGTTCGGCACTGCGGCAAAGACAGCTCACCGCAGTGCAGGACTGAGCTTAGAGGCTCAGCGTCGCCTCAACGTCGCGCAGCTTGATGCGTGCGAGGCCAAGGTTGGCAGAGGCACGGTCAAGTGCCACATAGACGAACACCGTTGGGTTTGAAGCCAGCGGGCGGATCAAGTGGTACTGCTTGCCAAGCGTAATGAGGATATCCTCGATCTTGTCCGACAGCTTGAGCGAGTTCATCGCTGCCAGTTTCGCCTTCACCACCTGCGTATTCAGCGCGGATGCTGCTTCAAGATCGATCTTACCACCTCCCTCCGAGGCAAGCATCAGGCCGGTCTCGCTGTCCACAAGACATCCGCCAATGAAACCTGCAATCTCGCTTACTGCTGAAATGTTCGTCGCCATCACTTACTTCCTTCGGGTCTTTTGGCCACGTTCTGCGGCCTCTCTCCCAATCGGAAATAATCCGGACAGAATTTTGTCTGAATATTGACAAAATCATCCGATTTTCGCGGCCAAATCCTCCGCTAAATGGGGCGAAAATGTGGCGAACGCTATATTTCCTAGAGAATCCTTGGCTAGACGGCCGCCAACGCCGCGCCGATCAGCAGCGGGACTTGTCGATTTTATCCGGCAGTGACGCCACGGAACCTGCATGATGACACCACAGTGGACTGACGGGGCCATGACGCGGTGAGGCTGTCGCCCGTGGCGCCACCGGGCGATCACCCGGCCTTTCGACAATGTATGGTTCGCATATGGCTGACGTCTGGTGAACGTATGGCTTTGGGCATGACGTTGGAACCTGCAGAAGCCGACCGGGGAAAGCAGAAGACCGGCCCCTAGCGCCCTGGCCGTCTTGCGCTATTCTGGCGCCTGAGGAGTGCAGTGGAGCCTGTCATGTGTGGACGGTTTGTCGATCCCAACCTGCAAAGCCTTGGCCTTGATACCAGCTGGCTGAAGCTCAACCCGATCCCGCGCCGCTTCAATGTGAAGCCGACCAATGAAGTCGTGATCCTTGGCAAAACCCCGCCCGAGCCGATGCTGGCGCGCTGGGGGCTGATCCCGTCATGGTTCAAGGGCGACGAGGCCAAAGAGTGGAAGGCCACCACCTTCAACGCAAGGTTTGAGGAAGCGAAAGAGAAGCCCACCTTTCGCAATGTCTGGAAACACGGCCGTTGCTTGATCCCGGCGGCGGGGTTTTACGAATGGACCGGTGAGAAGAGCAAGCGACAGCCCAATTTCATCCAATCGGCTGGCAATGAGGATGTGCTCTTCTTCGCGGGCCTTGCCAGCCGCTGGCGCGACCTTTTGACCTGCACGATTCTGACCCGCGCGGCCAATGACAGTATGGCGGGCCTTCACCACCGAATGCCGGTGATCTTAAACGCCGAAGAACGCGATGTTTGGCTGGGGGGCTCTGAGGAGCCGGATCTGGGGGCCGAGGTGAAGCTGCGTCATCACCCTGTCCAGCCCTTCGGACTGCTCGACGATGGACCTGAGCTGATCGAGCCCTTTGCCGCGCCGCGCGCGGGTTTGCTTTAGCGAAACGTTTGGGGCGCGGAACCGCTAAGCCCTTAGATCAGTTATAGATAAACCCATGCACCGGGTTATTGCGCCCCAAGGTGCCGCTGGCATTGGCAACGCGCACCACGCTCCAATCGCCCTTTTTGGAGACATCGACCACCAAAGTGTCTTGGGTGATCCGATTGCGTTCCCAATTGGCTTGATCGACCAGAACTTCGCGCTCCGAGATCACTTTGGACACGACAGCAACATGGCCCATCGGCATGGATTTCGACGAGGCGAAGGTCATCACCGCACCGATTTTCGGCTGGTGGCCACGCTCATAAACGCCTTTGGCCTTGCCCCACCATGTGCCGGCATTGCCCTTCAGCTCAACCCCCGAAACGGTGCGGGCAAAGGGCACACACCAGATCCGGCCGCGCGGCTTATTGGCGGTGGCATAGGCCACCATCTCTTTGACGCGGCTGCGCTCGGCCTCGGCCATGTGTTCCGGAGCTTGGCGGGCTTTCTTTCCAAACAGGAAGAAACCGGCTTTTTGCACCGTGGGTTGCGTTTCGGCGAAGGCAGCTGTGACGGGTTGCATCAGCGAAAACGCAAGCAAAATGGCGGCAAAGGGGCGTGCTGACATCGGCTAAGGGCTTCTCGCTGTTGAACCTTCGGCCCCGATGCCACGGCGATCACGGATTGTGCAACCTTGTGACAAATGCGTGAGCGTGATCTTGCCGACCCGCCCGCCTCCGAAGCGCGGTATTTTGCACGGCCTTATCCTGCAAGCGGTGCTTTTCTTTCGTCCCACGGCGGGCTAGCAAGGTCGCGTAAGTTCAGGAAAAAGAGGAGTTTCCACATGGCAAACGAGATCAAGCGGATTGGCGTTGGCGCCCGCATGTCCGAAGCCGTTGCTTATAACGGCATCGTCTGGCTGGCTGGCCAAGTCGGCAACCCGGGCGACAGCGTGGCCGATCAGACCCGCACTTGCCTTGCAGAAGTTGACCGCATTCTGGCCGAGGTTGGCATCGACAAGACCCGCATCCTGTCGACCCAAATCTGGATGGCCGATATGGCCGATTTCGCCGAGATGAACGCGGTTTGGGACGCTTGGGTTCCGCAAGGCAACACCCCGGCGCGTGCGACCGGTGAAGCCAAGCTGGCCACCCCCGAGTACAAAGTCGAAATCATCGTGACGGCAGCTTTGAACTAAGCTCTCCGCCCCGGACCGGCTTGCGGTCCGGGGCAACTCTTCACGCTTTAGCCCCAGAGGCCAGCATGATCCCGCCCCCGCCTGTTGCACTTTTGGCAAGCGAACTTGGTGGCGGGCGCGGCCATGTCAGCACGCTTGCGCAGGCCGGTCTGGCGCTCGGCCCCGGCGTGACGGTGATCGCCGCTTTGGGCGAAATGCGCCATGCGGCTGAGTTGGAGCGCTTGGGCTTTGCAACACTCTCCTGTCCCAAACTTTCCGCCTCGGCTGCGGTAAAGGCGCAGCCATTGACGCGCGGCAATGCGACCTGGGCCTGCTATCTGGCCGATTGCGGCTTTATGGACCGGGCGGTGTTGCAGCGCAGTTTGCGGTTCTGGCGGGATCTTTTGCTTCAGCGGAAGGTGGCAATCCTTATCGCCGATTACGCCCCCTTGGCGCAGCGCGCTGCGTTGGCTTTGCGTGAAGAAGGCCATGCGATCCGCATTGTCACCATCGGCACCGGCTATGGCATTCCGCCAAGCGATCTTGCGCCGCTGCCGCAGCTGACGCCGGATTATAACCGGGTGATCCACTCTGAGGCTTCGGTCCTGGAAAGCTTAAACGCTGCGGCGGCGGAGTTGGGGATGTCGGCCCTGCCCCGGCTTTCGGCGCTTTACGCGGCGGATTTGGCGCTTATTGGCACTTTCGATGTCTTGGATCCTTACCAGCGGGCAAAGGCGCAGCTGTCTCCACCTGTGGTCAGCCGCAGCGATATCTTGGCGCAAGGCGATGAGGTCTATGCCTATTTCTCGCGGGAAGAAGTGGAGGGCACGGCTTTGGTCAAGGCTTTGTGTGCGTTAAGCTTACCCAAGCGCGGCTACTTCCCAGCCGCTTCAGAGGCGGCCAAGGCCCGGCTGGCGGCCTCCGGGATGGTGATTGAAGAAAAGCCGATTTCTTTCAACATGATCGCGCAGAGATCGCGGGTGATGTTGCATCCAGCACCGCATGGCTCGATCTGCACAGCGGCTTTGGCGGGGCTGCCGCAGATTGGCCTGCCCGGCCACCGCGAGCAGCTGTGCCACGCAAGGCGGGCCGAGGCTGCGGGGATTTGCAAGGTTCTGCCCCCTGCTGCCGCGCCCGAGGCTATCATCGCCGCAATCGAAGGCGTCTATCACGATCCAAAGGCCCTTCCCCGCGCCCATGCTTTGGCGCGGGATTTGCGACAAGATTTCCCGGAACATCCGATGGCGGCGCTGTCCCATCGGCTCGCGCCGCTGGTGCGTGAGGTCTTGGTGGGCTGAGCGCGCTCAGTTGCGCAGGAAATCCACCAAAGCGGCGGTGGAGCCGTCTTTGCCTTCGGTCCCCACCCGACCTTCCAGCACCGGCTGCAAGGCCAGGGCCAGCTCTTTGCCGAGCTCAACCCCCCATTGGTCATAGGAGTTGATGCCAAGGATGACGCCCTCGACAAAGACCCGGTGCTCATAAAGCGCGATGATCTGGCCGAGCGTGAAGGGCGTCAGTTGCGGATAGGCCAAGGTGGTTGAGGGGCGGTTGCCGGGGAAGACGCGGTGGCGGGCTTGGCGTTCAAGCTCATCACCTGTGGCGCCTTTGCGGGCCATGATGGCGCGGGCCTCGTCCAAAGACCGGCCGCGCATCAAAGCCTCGGACTGGGCCAGGCAATTGGCGACCAAAAGGAGATGCTGATGCGCCAGATCCGGCTCATGTCCTTGCTTGGCCACAAGGAATTCACACGGCACCACGCGGGTGCCCTGATGGATCAGCTGATAAAAGGCGTGCTGGCCGTTGGTGCCGGGCTCGCCCCAGACCACAGGCCCCGAGGGCAGCGTGAGGTCCGAGCCGTCGCGGGAGACGCGCTTGCCGTTGCTCTCCATCTCAAGCTGCTGGAGATAGGCCGGCAGGCGGGCAAGGCGCTGGTCATAGGGCAGCACGGCGCGGGTCGCATAGCCGCAAAGCTGATTGTGCCAGATCCCGACAAGCGCCAGCATGACGGGCATATTCTGCGCCAAAGGCGCGGTCAGGAAATGCTGGTCCATGGCGCGGCCACCGGCGAGGAAGTCGCCAAAAGCCTTGGGGCCGATCGCCAGCATCAGCGCAAGGCCAATCGGGCCCCACATCGAATAGCGCCCGCCAACCCAATCTTCAAAACCAAAGACCCGCTCGGGCACGATGCCGTAAGCCGAGGTCTTGTCCAAAGCGGTCGAGACGGCGGCGAATTGGGCGCCGGGATCCTGCACGACTTTTGCCATCCACGCCTTGGCGGTGTCGGCATTGGTCATGGTCTCAATGGTGCTGAAGGTTTTGGAGGCCACAATGACCAAGGTCGTCTCTGGGTTAAGCCCCTGCAACGTCTGAGAAATATGCGCGCCATCGACGTTTGAGACGAAATGCATGCGCGGCCCGTCATGGTAGGGCGCCAAGGCCAGAACCGCCATCGCCGGGCCAAGATCTGAGCCGCCAATGCCAATGTTGATCACATCGGTGATCTTGCCGCCCTGCCCTTGGAAACGCCCCTCGCGGAGGTCTTGCGCAAAAGCCTCCATCCGACCGCGCACGGCGCGGATTTCGGGCATCACATCTTGGCCGTCGGTTTTGATCACCGCCGCATCGTCGGCGCGCAGGGCGACATGTAAGACGGCGCGGCCTTCGGTGTCGTTGATCTTCTCACCATTGAACATGGCGCTGCGCCGGCCTGCCACGTCTGAGCTTTCGGCCAAAGCCACCAGCAAAGCGCGGGTCTCGCGGCAAATATTGGTTTTGGAAGCATCAAAGAGCATGCCATCGGCGCGGATTGAGAAATCCGCCGCCCGGTTCGGGGCGTCAAACAAAGACAGGATGGCGCGGTCAGCCACCTTGGCCTGATGAACACGGAGGGCGGCCCATTTGTCAGTCATTCTCAACCCCTATTGCAACCGTCACCAAGGTCAAACGGCCCTCACGGCCAAATCATTAACGCGCCCATCTGGGCCTAAAGCACTGAAAGACAAGGCTGCTTATTCCGCCCAATGCACCACGGCCATATCTAAGACCGCCCGGATTGGCGCTTGTTCGGGCGAAAGGCTTGCGGCGCGTTCGATGGCCGCACGTTTTTCGGCGCCGGTGATCATCACATGCACCCGCACCGCGGCGCGCAAGACTGGCGCGGTCAAAGTGACGCGCGGCTCGCCCGCACCTTCGGCCCGCATCGGCAAGATCAGGCGTTGGGTGGCTGACAAGGCCTCTTCCAGCCGGTCGGCGCCGGGAAAAAGGCTTGCGGTATGCATATCGGCGCCCATGCCCAGAAGCAGCACCGAGATCGGCAGATGCGGCGCAAGCCCGGCCTCTAAGATCTCAACCCCGTCTTCGGGGATCGAGGGACCGGGGTGATACATCGGGATGAGATGCGCCGCCGCCGCTTTGCCGCGCAAAAGCCGCTCACGCAAAAGCCGGGTGTTTGAGCGGTCGGAGGTTTCTTCGACCCAACGCTCATCGGTCAGGACCACGGCCACATTGCCCCAGTCCAGATCGACACCCGAAAGCGTGTCGAAGACCGGCCCCGGCGTGGTGCCGCCCGGCACTGCCAAAGTGGCCTTGCCTTCCCGCCGCAAGGTCTCGGCCAATTCCCCGGCCAAGATATTGGCCAGTTGCAGCTGCATCAGCTCACGATCGGGGTAGGTCTCAAATTGCATCAGCGTATCTCCCGCCAGCGCCGCCCATCGCGGTGCATCAGCATCAACGCATCCTCGGGGCCCGAGGATCCGGGGTCATAGGGTTGTGGGCGTTCGCCGCGCCGCTCCCAGCCTTCGATGATCGGATCGGCCCAAGCCCAAGCCGCCTCGACCTCATCGCCGCGCATGAAGAGGGTTTGGTTGCCACGGATCACATCCATAATCAGCCGCTCATAAGCATCGGGGACATCTTGGGCGGCTTCGCCAAGCGCATCGGCAAAGGACATGTCCAAAGGCACCTGCGTCAGACGCATCCCGCCCGGCCCCGGCTCTTTGATCATCACCTTGAGGTTCATGCCCTCATCCGGTTGCAGGCGGATCACCAGCACGTTTTCGCGCCAGCCTTCGGCATCGTCAAAGATTGAATGTGGCGGCTCGCGGAAAGTGATCGCGATTTCTGAGGCGCGGGCGCGCAGGCGTTTGCCGGTGCGCAGATAGAAGGGCGTGCCCTTCCAGCGCCAGTTCGAAATATGCAGCTTGAGCGCGATATAGCTTTCGGTCTTGCTGTTCTTATTTTCGGCATCTTCCAGATAGCTGGCCTGCCCTTTTAGCCCAACATATTGACCGCGCACGATATCTTCGGGGCGCACCGGATCAAGCGCGCGGATCACCTTCAGCTTTTCATCCCGCACAGCGTTGGGATCAAAGTGATAGGGCGGCTCCATCGCGATCAGGCAGAGAAGCTGCATCAGGTGGTTTTGCACCATATCGCGCATCGCGCCCGAGGTGTCGTAATAGGCGCCCCGCCCCTCGACCGAGACGGTCTCGGCCACGGTGATCTGGACATGGTCGACATATTCCGACTTCCAGAGCGGCTCAAAAAGGATATTGGCGAAGCGGACGGCCATTAGGTTCTGGACGGTCTCTTTGCCCAGATAATGGTCGATGCGGTAGATCTGGCTTTCGGCAAAATGCTGGGCCAGCGTGGCATTCAGAGCCTTGGCGGTGGCAAGATCGCGGCCAAAGGGCTTTTCGACCACCACACGGGCCTGCGGTCCGGCAATGCCATGTGCGGTCAACCGGCTGGCCAGATCGCCAAAGAGCGCCGGCGCCACCGAGAAGTAAAAGGCCTGAACGACGTCATCCCGGACCAGCGCTTTCAGCTGAGGCCAGCCGTTCTCGCCCTGAGCGTCAACCGCAACATATTGCAGGCGCTTTAGAAAGTCGGCGATAGCGGCAGGGTCTTGCTGGGTTTTCGGCAGAAATTCGGCGATCGCTTCTGCGACGAGGTTTCGAAACGCCTCATCGCTGAGCTCGCCCCGCGCGGCGCCGATGATGCGGCTGTCATCGGTCATCTGGCCTGCTTGGAAGCGACGGTAGAGCCCGGGCAAGATCTTGCGCCGTGCCAGATCGCCCGTGCCGCCAAAGATCACAAGGTCGAAAGGTTCGACCGGGATAACGCGGGAAACCATGCACCCTCCGCAGGAATGTTAGCGCTAACTAAGCGTTCGCTACGCCTTCTAGCGCCGTCGAACGCTTAAGTCTAGCACCTTGCTCAGAGCGGGGAAATGAAGCTTTAGCGGTGGCGCGGGCTAGCCCTCATCGACCATCTGCCAATCGACGCGCAAAAAGCCGGGTTCGGCGCCGATGCGCTGCACCGCCTGCTCGAGCATCGTCTCGCCCGTGCCATCGGCCGAGACAGTGGCGGTCAACTCGACGGTGCCGGTTTCGGGCGATGGGGTCATCGAAATTCCGCCAAAATGCATGCCGCCGAGGCCCAATTGGCGCAGCATCAGGCTGCGCGCACCGGCCTCGTCGGATTGCTGCACGGTGACAGTGACGCGGAAATGCCGGGCATCCTCGCTTTTCTGGCCGGTGCGCCGCTTCATCCATTGCACGAAGGGGCGAAGCGCGAAGTTCACAAAGACCACCAGCGCCATTGTGAGCAGCGCCACATCCCAATTGCCATGCCCCGCCAACAGCCCCACCGCCGCCGAGCACCATAAGGTTGCTGCCGTGGTCAGGCCTTGGACGTTGAACCCATCGCGGAAGATGATGCCCGCGCCAAGAAAACCGATGCCGCTGACCACTTGGGCCGCAACCCGGCTGGGCGACATATCGCCGTCAATCTCCATCGAGAAGACCATGAAGGCCGCCGCCCCCAAAGCTACCAAAGCATTGGTGCGCAGACCGGCTTTGCGCTGGCGGATCTGCCGCTCCATCCCGATCACGGCGCCACAGCCAAGGGCGACGGAGAGGTTAATCGCGGCAGCGGTGAGCGTCAGACTCATGAAAACCCCCTAAACTCGCGCAGGCATAAGCGGCTGCGGCGCATGGGTTAGAGTGTAACAGCTTTATGACAATCATCGCATATCTGCGACAAACAAAGCACCAATGCCGACCTTGCGCGCGAAGTTTGGCGGTTAAGCCTCAAGCTCGGCATCCCAATAAAGGTAATCGATCCAACTTTGATGCAGATGATTGGGCGGAAAACGGCGGCCATGCGCCTGCATCTCTTGCGCTGTCGGCGCCACAGCCGGACGGCGCAGATGCAACCCCACTTGGCGCAGACTTTTGTCCCCCTTCTTCAGATTGCACGGACTGCAGGCCGCCACCACATTCTCCCACGAGGTCACGCCCCCGCGTGAGCGCGGGGTGATGTGGTCAAAGGTCAAATCCCCCTTCGCCCCGCAATATTGGCAGCAAAATTCGTCCCTTAGAAAAAGATTAAAGCGCGTGAAGGCCACGCGCTTTTGGGGTTTTACGAATTCTTTGAGCACGACGACCGAGGGGATCCGGATCTCAGCCCTTTGGCTGCGCACCACCTGTTCATATTCGGCAAGGATTTGCACCCTGTCAAGAAAGGCCGCCTTGATGGCGTCTTGCCAAGGCCAAAGCGACAAAGGGTAGTAAGAGAGCGGCCGGAAATCTGCATTGAGCACCAGCGCTGGAAAATGCTTCAGCGCGGCCGGGTCGCGTACAAACTGAGTTCGAAAATCGCCGTCCAAGATGAGTGACTCCGTCTTTGCTCTGCGCCTGTGCGCATCGCGACGGGGAGTCCCGCCCCGATGGCCCGACTATATCTGGCGGCTTTCGGCTGACAACCCCCGACAGATATGTGAGGCAAGCTCTAGCCGGTGCGGATCACGCAGATATGACAGCCGAGACGAGAATGGCCCACCCGCTGCGGTTGCGGATGGGCCTGTGTCTGGTTTTTAAAGGCGCGACTGGGGGTTAGGAGGCCGCGACCGCGCGGCCTGTCAGAACCTTGGCCAAATGCGCGCGATAATCGCCACTGCCATGCAGATCGGCCATCATATCCGCGCCCGAAAGGTTCAGGTCCGACAGGGCCGAGGCTGAGAAGTTGGCCGAAAGCCGCTCTTCTGCGGCTTTCCAGCGCAAGACGCCGTCATTTGAGGCCCCCGTCACCGCCACCCGCACGCCGTTTGCGTATTTGGCGACGAAGACAGCCGTCAACGCAAAGCGGCTGGCGGGCTGTTCGAACTTTACGTAAGCCGCGCGTTCGGGGATCGGGAACTGCACCTCGGTGATGATCTCGCCCTCTTGCAAGGCGGTGGTGAAAAGGCCTTGGAAGAAGTCATCCGCCGCGATTTGGCGCCGGTTGGTGACGATGGTGGCACCTGAGGCGAGTGCCGCTGACGGATAGCAGGCCGAAGGGTCGTTATTGGCCAGCGATCCGCCGATGGTGCCGCGATTGCGCACGGCTGGATCGCCGATGCCGCCCGCAAGCTTGGCCAAAGCGGGGTAATGCGCCGCCGCCTCGCGCGCCACGGCGGCATGGGGCGTCGCCGCCCCAATCCGCAGCACGCCCTGCGCCGCCGCAACCCCGCGCATCTCGGCAATGCCGCCTAGGCTGACGAGCACCGAAGGCGCGGCCAATCTTTGCTTCATCACCGGGATCAGCGTCTGCCCGCCCGACAGCGCCTGCGCGCCATCGGCGGCCAACGCGCTGACCGCCTCGGCCAGAGTGGAGGGTTTTACCAGATCAAAAGATTGCATCTTATCCTCCGCTTAGCGTTGCATGGCGGCCCAGACCCTGGACGGGCTGGCCGGCATATCGATGTGGGTGACATGGGTGAAACCGCCGCGATGCAGCGCGTCGAGCACCGCATTGATCACCGCCGGCGGCGAGCCGATCGCCCCCGCCTCACCGCAGCCTTTCACGCCCAAGGGGTTGTGCGTGCAGGGCGTGGCGCAGCTGTGATCGACTTGGAACATCGGGAAATCATCCGCCCGGGGCATGGCGTAATCCATGTAAGAGCCCGAGAGGAGCTGGCCGTTTTCATCATAGACGCAATGTTCCAGCAAAGCCTGTCCGATGCCTTGGGCCAGACCGCCATGCACTTGGCCCTCAACGATCATCGGATTGACAACATTGCCAAAATCATCCGCTGCCGAGAAGGCGACCACCTCAACCTTGCCGGTCTCGGGGTCAACTTCGACCTCGCAGCCATAGGCGCCGGCGGGATAGGTAAAGTTCGACGGATCGTAGAAGGCGGTCTCTTCCAGCCCCGGCTCAAGGTTCTCAAGCGGATAGTTATGCGGCACGTAAGCGGCCAGCGTCACATCCACCCAAGTCTTTGATTTATCGGTGCCTGCAACGGTGAAGACGCCATCTTTCAGCTCGATATCGGCCTCCGAGGCTTCCATCAAATGCGCCGCGATTTTCTTGGCTTTGTTGATGATTTTATTGGTCGCCTTGACCATGGCCGAGCCACCCACCGCCAGCGAGCGCGAGCCGTAAGTGCCCATACCCATTGGGGTATTTGAGGTGTCGCCATGGACAATCTCAATCTGAGAAGCGTCAATCCCGATCATATCCGAGACGACTTGGGCGAAAGTGGTCTCATGCCCCTGCCCGTGGCTGTGGCTGCCGGTGAAGACGGTGATGGAGCCTGTGGCATTCACCCGCACAGAGGCGCTTTCATAAAGCCCCGCCCGCGCGCCAAGCTGGCCAACAAGGTTCGAAGGCGCGATGCCGCAAGCCTCGATGTAATGCGCCAGACCAAAGCCGCGCAGTTTGCCACGAGATTTGGACTCTGCCGCACGGGCCTCAAAGCCCGCAACGTCGGCCATTTCGACCAATTTATCCAATGTCGCCTGATAGTTGCCGGTGTCATAGACCACGGCGACCGGGGTTTGATAGGGGAATTGATCGGGCTGGATGAAGTTCTGGCGGCGCAGATCGAAGGGCGAGACGCCCAGCTCTCGCGCGGCCTGATCGACAAGGCGTTCCAGCTGGAAGGTCGCCTCGGGACGGCCCGCGCCGCGATAGGCGTCGACCGGGACGGTATTGGTAAAGACGGCCTTCACATTCACATAGATCAGCGGGGTTTTGTAGTTGCCCGCCATCAAAGTGCCATGCAGCCAAGTCGGCACGGAAGGTGCGAAGGTCGAGAGGTAAGCCCCCATATTCGCGTAAGTATCCGTGCGCAAAGCGGTGAAATTGTTCTGCGCATCCAAGGCCAGTTGGATCTTCGTCACATGGTCGCGGCCATGCGCGTCGGTCACAAAAGCCTCAGACCGGGTCGAGGTCCATTTCACCGGGCGTTTCAGGATATGCGCAGCCTTGGTGACAAAGGCCTCTTCGGCGTAATGGAAGATTTTTGAGCCGAACCCGCCGCCCACATCCGGGGCCACAACGCGCAGCTTATGTTCCGGAATAGAAAGGACAAAAGCCCCCATCAACAGCCGGATCACATGCGGGTTTTGGCTGGTGGTGTAAAGCGTGTGCTGGCCGGTCCATTCCTCAAAATCGCCCACCGCAACGCGCGGCTCCATCGGATTGGCGACGAGGCGGTTGTTGACCAGTTCCAGCGTGGTGACATGGGCGGCTTTGGCGAAAGCCTCCTCAACCGCCGCCTTATTCTCTTCGACAAATCCCCAGTCAAAGCAAAGGTTTGAGCCGAGTTCTTCATGCACAAGATCACCACCCGCAACGGCGGCTTTCATATCCATGACGGCGGGCAATTCCTCGATCTCGATCACCACAGCCTCGGCGGCATCGCGGGCTTGATCGAGCGTTTCGGCCACGACCACCGCGATCGGATCGCCGACATGGCGCACCTTGCCCTCGGCGAGGATCGGGTGCTTCGGCTCAAGCATCGCCTTGCCGTGGCGGTCGGTCACCTGCCAGCCGCAAGGGATGCTGCCCGCTTGCGCAAAATCGGCCGATGTGAAGACCTTAGCCACCCCCGGCATCGCCTCGGCGGCGGAGGCATCGATCGAGATGATCCGGCCATGCGCCACTTCCGAGCGGATAAAATGGGCGTAAAGTTGGCCGCGAATGTTGATGTCGTCGGTGTAGCGACCTTTGCCGGTTAGGAACCGCAAATCCTCGCGCCGTTTGGTGCTGGCACCAATTCCGCCCTTATTGGCGATCTCATCTTTGGGCATCTCATCCCTCCTCATGCAACGCTTTAACTTCGCGCCACAACATGATGAAAATTATGATTATTCAGCAGCGACGCCTTGCGTGTCCGTCTGGCCGGACGCCTGCAAAACCGCTTTGACGATGTTATGATAGCCGGTGCAGCGGCAGATATTGCCCTCAAGCCCGTGGCGGATCTCGGCCTCAGTTGGGCGCGGATTGTTCGCCAGCAAAGCCGCCGAGGCCATCACCATGCCCGGCGTGCAGAAGCCGCATTGCAGCCCGTGGCAGTCGTTGAAGGCCTGTTGCAGCGGGTTCAAACTGCCATCGGCATGGGCCATGCCTTCGATGGTGCGCACCTCGGCCCCGGCCACATCTTGGGCAAAGATGGTGCAAGATTTCACGGCTTGGCCGTTCACATGCACGGTGCAGGCGCCGCATTGGCTGGTGTCGCAGCCGACATGGGTGCCGGTGAGCCCCGCGCCTTCGCGCAGGAATTGGACCAGCAAGGTCCGCCCTTCAGTCTCGGCCGAGACGGCTTTGCCGTTCACGGTCATGGTGACTTTTGTCATCCGCTCCTCCCTTGGTCATGCCTAGGTCAAGCTGATCAGCCCCCGATCATGCGGCGGAACCAGCCTTTCTTACTTGTGCCAGTCTCGTCCGGTGCAGCGCCCTCCTCTGGCGCTGCCGCGTCCGCCTCACCCGCTTCAACCGCTGCCTGGAAGCGGGTGAAGAACTCGTCCGCGAGTTTTTTCGCAAAACCGTCGATGATCCGGCTGCCGAGTTGGGCAAGCTTGCCGCCCACGGCCGCATCAACGTCATAGGTTAATAATGTGCCCGCGCCCTGCGCATCGAACCGCACGGCGGCGCTGCCCTTGGCATGGCCTGCGGCGCCGCCTTTGCCTTCGCCGCTGATGGTCAGCGATTGGCCGGGGATGATGTCGGAAAGCCGCACGAGCCCGGTGAAAGTGGCCGAGACCGGGCCGACCTTTTGCCTGACCACCGCCTCATAGCCGTCTTCGACCGATCCGGTGAGGCTTTCGCAGCCGGGAATGCAGGCCCGCAGCACTTGCGGATCCAAGATTGCGTCCCAGACAAGCGCCGGGGCGGCATCGATGCTGCGGCTGTCAGATAGTTTCATGATCACTCCCTTGGCAAAAAGCCTAAAGCGGCGGGGCGCGGCGCGCTATGAAACCTTGGTCGTAGTTTTCATCATGGCGCGGCCTTCGAGCGGCAAAGTGATGCGGAAGGTGGCGCCGCGTCCGGGGGCGGAGATCAGTTCGAGCGGATGGCCGAGAAGACGGCAGGCGCGCTCCACGATGGCAAGGCCAAGGCCCATGCCTTCGGAGGCAGAGGCGCGGGCGTTAAGCCGTTGGAATTCCGCAAAGATCAGCTCTTGCGCGGCTTCGGGGATGCCGGGGCCGGTGTCGCGCACCTCAAGCCGCAGGGTGCTGCCCCGGCGGCGGACGGCGATCAAAACGCGGCCTTTATCGGTGTAGCGCACCGCATTGGCGATCAGGTTTTGCACGATGCGGCGCAGGTAGCCGGGGTCGGAGAGCACCAAGGCTTCGGCCCCGCGTAGGTAAAGGCCAAGGCCCTTGGCACCGGCGATGGGGGCGAATTCCTCGGCGAGTTGGTCGAGCAAGGGGCCAAGGGCGACGGGCCCAATCGAGAAGGCCAAGCGGCCGGCTTCAAGCTTTGAGATATCAAGCAGCGCGCCCAAGATGCCTTCCACCGATTGCAGGGCGTTTTGGGCTTTGTCCAAGGCGGCCTCGCCGTCCCCGGCGGCTGCGGCGGCGATGTAAAGTTTTGCCGCTGCAAGGGGTTGCAGAAGGTCATGGCTGGCGGCGGCGACAAAGCGGCTGCGGGAGGCATTGGCGCGCTCGGCATCCGCCAGCGCATCTTCCAGCTCTAATGTGCGGGCGCTGACGCGGGCCTCCAGCGTTTCATTGGCGCGGTGCAGCGCGGCCAAAGCGGCGCGTTCGGCGGTGACATCGGTCAGGCTCATCACAAAGCCGCCGTCGGGCAGTTCTTGCGCGAAAACGGTGAGGACAAGCCCGCCGGGGCGCTGGAGGGTGAAGGTCAGCGCGGGGCGGCCCGGTCCCTGCCCGGCCCAAGCCGCCAAGGCCTCGGCGCTGATGCCGGTGAGCTGCATCTGGGATTGGACCCGCGCCAAGACCCGTTCAAAACTGGTGCCGAGGCGCAGTTGCGCCAAAGGGATCATCGCCAGAAAGCCAAGGCGCTGGTTCCAGCCAGCGAGCTGAGCGCTCGCGTCGAAGACGGCGACGCCTTGGTCGAGATGGTCCAAGGTCGCGCGGATCATCTGGGCTTGGTCATCAAGCATCCGCCCGCGTTCCACCCTTTCATTGCGGATGATATCGGTGACATCGGTTTGCAGGACGACGGTGCCGCCCTCGGCGGTGCGGTGTTCGCTGACTTGGATCCAGCGGTCCCAGATCATCCGCACGTTGAAGATGACATGGCGCTCTTGGTGGCGCAGCAGCCGTTGTTCGCGCCATTGCGCGGGGGTTAGCCCCTGCGGCAGTGCCAGATGTGACGAGCGGCTGACGAGGGTGACGTAATCAGCAAAGCCCAGACCGGGGCGGATCTCGTCGCGGATATCGGTCATATGCATCGCAAAGCGCGCGTTGCACAGGATCAGAAGGTCGTCGCGGTCAAAGAGCGCAAAGCCTTCTTGCACGGTCTCGATCGCGCTGGCGAGGTTGGCGCGGGCGGCCTCGGTCTCGGCCATAGCTTCGGCCAGTTTGGCGTTGGAGAGGTTGAGAAGATCGAGCGCATGTTCAAGGTCGCGGGTGCGGTCGCGGACCTGATCTTCCAGCATGGCGGCGCGCTGGAACTGGGCGTAAGCGGCGCCGGACTCGTCGGTGACCGCCTCAACCCGGGCCATCAAAGCGCCAGCGATGGCGAGGAGTTTCTCAACCCTGCGTTCGGGGCCATCGGCGGGGTCGATCAGGGCTTCGGCGAGGGCTTCACTCATGTTGTGACCTCGGGCGCCCAGATCGCCATGCCGGTCATGGTCTGGTTGACATGCATCGCATTGACCTGCTCGCCATAAGTGGAGAAGCCCACCACGCCATGCGCGCGCAAGATGGTGGACACTGCGCTAAAACGTTGATTTTCCTGCGCCTCCATCCGCCGCAAGATGCAATCGCAGGCCAAGATCGCATCGGGCGCGCCCGATTTGCCCATCTCGCGCAAAGCGCCTTCCAGATGGGCGGCGATGTCCTGCGGCTCGGCCAAGGTCAGCACCAGCCCCTCGGCGATGGCGGAGAAGAAGACGAGATCGCCGTTCGGCTCCATCCGCTGGATGGCGCGGACATGCGGGCGGCCGCCGACGCGCACGACCAAGGGATGCGCGGCGAAGGTGAAGGCGGTCAGCTGCTCGGGGTCTTTGCCCAAGAGGCGGGCATATTCGCGGGCGGCGGGTTCGGCGTTGATGCTGCGCACGATGCGGCGGGCGGGGTCGGCGCCGGTCACGACCATGCGCCGCGCGGTGGGCACGAGATGGTCCAGGCTGAAGACTTTGACCCGGCAGGCCGAGCGCGCCATGAGGACCACGGCGGCATGGTCATGAACCTGCCCGTCCCACAGGAGTTTGGCTTGGCCAAAGCGGGTGCCATCCCCGGCCGAACCGCCGAACAGCGGCACCGGGCCAAGGCCGGGGGCAAGGGCGGCGGTCAAAGCATCCTCACGCGTTGAGGTGCCATCGACCATCAGAAAAGCAAATTCGGTTTCCCATTCGGGGCGGGCTTGCGCGAGTTTGGAACGCGCGCGGATGAGGCCGCCAATCAGCGCTTGCGGGTCGAGCGCGCTGAGGTCCGGCACGGGTAGGATCTCAGTTGCGAACATCGCTTGCGGCAGGCCGATGGCAAGGATGGTGTCCTCGGCATAGCCCTCGGCGGTGATCTCTCCGGCCGTTGTGCAGCCCAAGACGGGGGCGCTGAAAAGCGCGGCCCCGGCGGCCAGAGCCTCAAGATCGGCCTCGGGCGCGGCGAAAAGCACCACGGCGGCGAAGGGACCGGGGCCAAGCCCGCGCTGCAAAAGCGCCATGGCGTCCTTGGCCCGCGCCGAGACGCTGGCGCGCGGCATCACCGTGGCAAAGCGCAAGTCCCTCATCAGCCGCCCTCCCCGGTGCTGCGAGCCTTCACGGGGGCAAGCCTAAGACGGAAGCGCGCTTTGCGCCAAGCGCAACCTGAAGGGCGTGGGGCGAAAAGGCGTTCAGCCCGCCTCGGGCACCAATGCGGCGAAGCTGGCCTCTTTGGCCAAAAGCACCGCTTGCGTGCGGCTTTGCACGCCCAATTTGCGCATCGTGGCGGTGACATGGGCTTTGACGGTGGTCTCAGCGATCGACAGTTCCCATGCGATTTGCTTGTTGAGCCGCCCTTCGCAAATGAGCTGCAGAATCCGCGCTTGTTGCTTCGTCAGCGCGCTGAGGCGTTGGATGGCGTCCTCTTGGCGGCTGACCAGGCCGCAGAGACCGGGCGGTTGATAGCCCTCGGGGAGCCAAGTTTCGCCAGAGCGCAGGGCTTCAAAGGCGGCGCGAAACACCTCACGCCGGGAATGTTTCGGCACGAAAGCCGCTGCGCCCGCCGCCATGCAGGCGGTGATGACCCGGTCCTCGGCCATTGAGGAGACCACCACAACCGGCACCCGTGCCGCCGTTTGGCGCAAGCGCAACAGCCCCTCAAGCCCCTCAACATCCGGCAAATGCAGATCCAGCACGATCACATCGGGGGCAGGCCCCTGCCCCAGCCGCGCCAAAGCGGCATCAAGCCGGTCGGCCGTGTCAATCCGCGCGATCCCCACCACCGCCTTCAGCGTCATCGCCAAAGCGTCGCAGAACAAAGGATGGTCATCAATGATCAGCGCCAGATCTAGCGCGACGGGCTGGCTTTGCGGCTGGCCTTCGAACATCACGCGCGGCCTCCCCTCCGCTTAAAGAAAGGCTAACACCGGCGCGGCGCTGTCGCTATAGCGCAAAAGTCCAACTTCCGCCGATGCTTTGGGCAAGGCTTGCCCCAAGGCTTGCTCGTGCCGCGCGCGCGCCCTATCCCTTGGCAAAATGCCAAGATCCAAAGGCCTCTGATGCTTCTCAACCGCCGCTTTCTTCTTCTCGCCCCCTTGGCTCTGGCCGCTTGTGGCGCAGGCAAAAGTGACCCCGCCCCTAAGGGCCTGCATAGGGGCGAGACGCCGGAAATGCGGGCCTTGATCCGCAAATATGCCAAAATACACGATATTCCGGAAAGCCTGCTGCATCGGGTGATCCAGCGCGAAAGCGGTTATAATGCGGGGGCGCGCAATGGCCCCTATTACGGGCTGATGCAGATCATGCCGCAAACCGCCCATACGATGGGGTATCGCGGCGCGCCCGAGGGGCTCTTGGACGCCGAGACCAACCTGCAATATGCTGGCAAATATCTGCGCGGTGCCTGGCTGGTGTCGCGTGGCAGCGAAGAGCGCGCGGTCAGCTGGTATGCCAAGGGCTATTATTACGAGGCTAAGCGCTTGGGCCTGTTGAAAGAAACCGGGCTGCGCAGCTGATGGGCAAAGATGACGCCCAGATCTGCGTCATCGCCAACCCCGCCTCGGGGACCGTTGCGCGCAACCCAGACGCTTTGACCCGCGCGATGGAGGTGTTCGGCACGGCCGCCGAGCTGCGCCCCTTCAAGGGCGATCCGGCCAAAACCGCCGAAGCCGCCGCGCGCGAAGGGTTCAAGATCATCGTCGCCGCGGGCGGCGATGGCACGGTGGCCGGGGTGGCCCATGCTTTGGCAGGGACGGATGCCGCCTTGGCCGTCTTGCCCTTGGGCACGTTCAATTATTTCGCGCGCGGCCTTGCCATGCCCGAAGACCCTGCTTTGGCCGCCGCGGCCATCCTTCAGGGCGCGCCACATCCGATTAAAGTCGGCACGCTGAATGGCCGCGTCTTTCTCAATAATGTGGCGATTGGGCTTTACCCGGCGATCCTAGAGGAACGCGAGGCGGCCTATGCCCGCTGGGGCCGATCGCGGCTTTTGGCGCATTTGGCGTCCTTGCGCACGATTTTGCGGTTTCAAAAGCCGCACCGAATGCGGCTTAAGCTCGACGACACCGAGCAGCTGATCCGCACGCCGATGCTTTTCGTGGCGCGCTCGGCCTATCAGTTGGACCAGTTTGGGCTGAATGGCGGCGAGGCGATCTCGGACGACCGTTTTGCCTTGTTCTTGGCGCCACAGCAAACCCGGCTTGGGTTCTTGCGGTTGGCGCTGCGGCTGATCTCCAAACGGGTGGATCATGGGCGCGATGTGATGGTGGCAACGCCCGCACGGATCGAGGTGCAGATTCCAAGGCGGCGGCGGATCTCGGTCGCCTTGGACGGCGAGCAGTTGACCATGCAACTGCCCTTGGAGATCGCCCTTGCACCCGACCGTTTGCAGGTGATTTTGCCACCGCAAAAGGCAGGACAGATGGGCGGCTCTGAGGCGGCTGTATGACCCGGATCCTGCATCTCTCGGATCTGCATTTCGGCACTTTGGAGCCGGGGATTGAGGGCAAGGCCTTGGCCCTTGCCAAGCACCTTAGGCCCGATGCCACGGTGATTTCAGGCGATATGACACAACGCGCAAGGGCCGAGCAATTCCGACAAGCCCAAGCCTTCGCCGCCAAGCTGCCCCAGCCCGTTCTGGCGGTTCCCGGCAATCACGACGCGCCGCTTTACAATCTTTTCCAACGGCTTACCGCGCCCTATGCCGGTTTTGCCCGCACCTTCGGGGCCGAGTTGGAGCCGTGTTTGCATATCCCCGGAGCGGTTTTGCAAGGGGTGAACACCGCCGATCCCTACGCTTGGAAACGGGGCCGGCTGCGCACTGGCTCGCTTGCTCGGATGCAGCAAAATTTCGCCGCCGCCCCGGCGGAGTATTGGCGCGTCGCGGTGCTGCATCACGCCCCCGTTCCCGCCGCCGACAACACCCCCGCCGATATCGCCGATGCCCCGCGCGCTTTGCGCGATCTGGGGCAAACCGGCGCGCAGATCGTGCTGTCCGGCCATACCCATATGCCGCATTGGGGCATGGCCGAGACCGCACAGGGCATGCTTTTCGTGCAAGTCGGCACCGCGATCTCCACCCGCCGCAAGACCGAGGCCAATGACATTGGCCTGCTGGAATTGGACCCTTGGGGCGTCACCTTGCGGACATGGCTGGCCCTGCCCGGTCAAGACTTCCGCGAAGGCCCGCAGGCGCGGTTTCGCTATGAGGGGCAGCATTGGGTGAAAGAGGGGTAAACGACCTCAGGTCACCACATCGGGCGCGCTGCGGCCGGTGAATCCGGTGATATCCGCAATGCGATGCGCCGCCGAGATCACGCCAGCCAGTGCCGCTTGCGGCTCCTCCGACAGCCCCTTTGGACCGGGCTCGAACCGCTCAAGATAAAGCCGCAACGTGGCCCCTTCCGTACCGGTGCCAGAGAGCCGGAACACCGCCCGCGCGCCGCCTTCAAAAAGCACCCGCACGCCTTGCTTGGTGGAAACCGAACCATCGACCGGGTCTTCATAGGCGAAATCATCCGCCGCCTCGACGGTAAGCCCGTCGAAATTTTGCCCCTTCAACTTAGCCAGTTTGGCCCGCAAAGCTGTGAACATCGCCTCAGCCGCCTCACTCGGGATCGCCTCAAAATCGTGGCGGCTGTAGTAGTTGCGGCCAAAGCGCTGGAAATGCTCGGCCAAGATCTGCGCCACACTCTGGCGACGCTTGGCAAGGATGTTGAGCCACAAAAGCACCGCCCAAAGCCCATCCTTCTCGCGCACATGGTCCGAGCCGGTGCCAAAGCTTTCCTCACCACAAATGGTGGCGCGGCCCGCGTCGAGGAGATTGCCGAAGAACTTCCACCCCGTCGGCGTCTCATAATGCGGCAGACCCAAAGCTTGCGCCACGCGGTCGGCGGCGGCCGAGGTCGGCATCGAGCGCGCAATGCCCTTAAGACCCGCTTTGTACCCCGGCGCCAGAGGCGCATTGGCCGCCAGAACCGCCAAAGAATCCGAAGGCGAGACATAGATCCCGCGTCCCACCACCATATTGCGATCACCATCGCCATCCGAGGCAGCCCCAAAGTCGGGAGCATTTTCGCTAAACATCTCGTCCATCAAGCCCGCTGCCCAAGTCGGATTGGGGTCGGGATGCATGCCGCCAAAGTCGGGCAGAGGCGTGGCATTGATCACGGTGCCTTTGGCAGCGCCCAGACGGTTTTCAAGGATTTCAACGGCGTAAGGGCCGGTCACCGCGCACATGCTGTCCATGCGCATCCGAAATCCGCCCGCGAACAGCGCCCGGATCGCCGGGAAGTCAAAAAGGCTTTCCATCAACGCGGCATAATCGGCCACCGGGTCGACCACATCGACGATCATGCCGCCAAGCTCAGACCGCCCGATCCGCGACAGATCGACGTCCTGCGCCTCAAGCAGGTGGTATTCGGTCAGTTCAAGCGAGCGGCGATACATCGCCTCCGTCACCGCCTCGGGGGCCGGGCCGCCATTGGCCATGTTGAACTTCACCCCGAAATCCTCGTCCGGACCGCCGGGGTTGTGCGAGGCGGACATGATCACCCCGCCATCGGTTTTGTGCAGCCTAATCAAATGGCTGGCAGCCGGAGTGGAGAGGATCGCCCCCTGCCCAACAATCACCCGTGCCGCCCCATTCGCCGCCGCCATGCGCAAGATCACCTGCGCCGCGCGGTCGTTGAAGTAGCGCCCATCGCCGCCCAGAACAAAGGTTTTGCCCTTGGCCCCCACCACATCGAAGAGCGATTGGATGAAGTTTTCCAGATAATGCCGCCCCATGAAGACGGCGGTTTTCTTGCGCAGCCCCGAGGTGCCGGGCTTTTGGCCAGCGATCGGGGTCGTTGCGACAGATGTCATGGCTCTTTCTCCAAAGGCGCATAAATACCCTGCGCGCTGCAGCAAAACGAAACGGGCTGGCACTGCGGCGAACGGCATATCCCTGTCGTCCTCGGACCGCGTGCTGTCAAGGTTCATCGCTTCAGCCTGGCACGTCCCGGCAAGGAAAAGGACAGGGCGGATGTGCAATGAAAGATGCCGAAAAGCGGCGGCACAGCATCTGCCCTCATCGCCAGAATGCCCCCGCGCTGAACCATCGCCTCAGCTGCCCCGAACTGAAACCCTTTCATCTTGAGCGAAATACTCCGGGGGGTGCGGGGGGCTGGCCCCCCGCCTCCTTCGCCGACCCATCTCCTCAGCCCCCCTGCCCGCCGATCCAAGCCGTCGTCGGCCTTCGACCGGAAACGCCTATCAAGGCAAATCGGACGCTCTCTTTTGCGAAACAGCAAGGGTGACGCGACTTAGCGCGCGGGGCTGGCCAGCCCTGAAAGGATCGGACAATCGGGTCGTGCATCGCCGCAACAAGCGCCGACCAGATCGCTCAGCACCCTCTGCATCGCCCGCAATTCGCTTAACTTCGCAGCGATCTGCTCAAGATGCCGCTCGGCCAAGGCTTTCACATCGGCACTCGCCCGCGCTTTGTCTTCGTAAAGCGCCAGCAAGGCGCGGCAATCCTCAATCGAGAAGCCAAGCCCGCGCGCACGACCGATGAAGGCAAGCTTGTGCAGATCGGTCTCGCGAAAATGCCGGTAGCCATTGGCGCCGCGCTGCGGATGGATGAGGCCGATCTCCTCATAATATCGGATGGTTTTGGCCGGCAGCCCAGCCCGCGCGCCCACCTCTGAGATGTTCATGACAGACCTCCTTCACGGCCAAACCGCCGCAATCGCAACGCATTGCCTAAGACAAAGACCGAAGACAAAGCCATCGCCCCCGCCCCGAGCATTGGCGACAGCTGCGGCCCGCCAAAGGGCACCAAAGCCCCCGCCGCAACCGGGATCAGCGCGATGTTATAGCCAAAGGCCCAAGCCAGATTTTGCCGGATGTTGCGCATCACTGCCCGGCTCAGCCGCACCGCCGCCGCCACCGCGCGCGGATCGCCGCGCATCAAGACCACCTCACCGGCCTCGATCGCCACATCGGTGCCACCGCCCATCGCAATGCCAACATCCGAGGCCGCAAGCGCCGGGGCATCATTGATGCCGTCCCCCACAAAGGCGCCGCCGTTTTGCTGCAATATCTGCAGCTTACCTGCGGGCAAAACCTCACCATGCACCTCATCAATGCCAAGCTGCCGCGCCACTTTTTGCGCTGCTGCCCGGCTGTCGCCCGAGACGAGTGCCGTGCGCAGTCCCATATCATGGAGTGCCGCAATCGCCTCGGCTGCGCCCGGTTTCAGCGGGTCTGCCGTCAGAATCAGCCCCGACACCACACCCTCCCGCGCAACGTAGAGCAAGCTCTCTCCTCGCTCGGCCGCTTCCTGCGCCAGAAGCGCCAGATCCGCTGGGATGTTCTCAAACATCCGCGCGGCACCAACGGCGACCTCTGCCCCCTCGATCTGCGCCAAAGCGCCGTACCCCGGGCGGGCCGTGAAGCCTTCTGCGATGGGCAGATTATGGCCCTTCGCGGCCTCAAGAACAGCGGCGGCCAAGGGATGCTCGCTGCCCGCCTCGACCGCGGCGGCCATCGGCAGCACCCAATCGGGGCCATGCACGGCAACGACTTGCGGGCGGCCCATGGTCAACGTGCCGGTTTTGTCAAAGCTGACGCTCCGGATATCTGAGAGCTGCTGCAAGGCATCGCCGCGGCGGAACAGCACGCCCATCTCAGCCGCGCGGCCGGTGCCGACAAGGATCGAGACCGGCACCGCCAGCCCCATAGCGCAAGGGCAAGCGATGATCAGCACCGCCACTGCCGCCACCATGGAGCGCGCGATATCGCCAGTAAGTGCCAGCCAAATCAACGCGGTAAAGAGGGCCACCGCCATAACGGCAGGCACGAACCACAGGGTCACCCGGTCGACCAAAGCCTGCACCGGCAGCTTGGCGCCTTGCGCCTCTTCCACCATCGCAACAATTCGGGCCAGCGTGGTCTCGGCCCCGACCGCCGTCACCTGCACCACCAAAGCGCCAGTGCCATTGACGGTGCCTGCGGTGACCTTATCGCCGGGGCCTTTGGCTTGCGGCACAGGCTCCCCCGTCAGCATCGCCTCATCCACCGCCGAGCGGCCACTGATGACCGTGCCATCCACAGGCACCCGCTCACCGGGGCGCAAAGCGATGCGCTGGCCGGGGGTGAGGCTGGCCACCGCCACCTCCTCGCCGCTCTCAAGCCGGGCAAACCGCGGCTGGAGGCCGATCAGCTTAGCGATTGCCGCCCCGGCCCGGCCCCGCGCCCGCGCCTCTAAAGCGCGGCCCAGAAGGATCAAGGTGATGATGACGGCAGCCGCCTCGAACCAAACCGCGCGGTTCTCAGCCGGGATCAACGCGGGCGCAATGAGCACCAGCGTGGAAAAGCCCCAAGCGCTGAGCGTGCCAAGCGCCACCAAAGCATTCATCTCAGGCGCGCCGCGCAGCAAGGCGGGGATGCCTTTGGTGAAAAACCGCCGCCCGGGCAGCGCCAAAACCAGCGTGGCGAGCAGGAATTGTGCAAGCCAGAGCGGGGTTTGGCCGATGCTGGCATAAAGCCAATGGTGAAAAGCCGGGATCAAATGCCCCGTCATCTCGGTCAGGAAGATCGGCAGCGTCAAAGCGGCGGCAAGGGTGAAATCGCGCCAAAGCTGGCGCTCTTCATTGCCCGCCCTGTTATCGGAGCCAACCGGCGCCGCTTCGGGCGCGACAGCCGAAGCCGCAAAGCCCGCCGCAGTCACGACCTTCGCCAAAGCCTGCGGATCAAGCCGCTCCCAGCCGCTGACCTCAACCCGGCGGGTTGCCAGATTGGCCCGCGCCGTGGCGACGCCGGGTTGCGCTTGCAAGACCCGCTCCACCCGCCCGGTGCAAGAGGCGCAACTCATGCCCTCGACGTTCAGATTTAGCGTTTCGGTCTGGCTGGGATAACCCGCATCCGCCAGCACCTGCGCCATCTGGGCACGCGTGGCGGGGGCGGTGAAAGCAACCTCGACCCGGCCAGTGGAGAAATTGGCCGCAGCGGCGCGCACGCCGTCAAGCGCGGTCAACGCCCGCTCGACCCGGCCCACGCAAGAGGCGCAGCTCATGCCCTCCAGCGCGAAGCGTGCGGTCTGCAGGTCGGGGGCGGACGTGAGGGGGCGCGACATGTTTGATCTCCTTGCCCAAAGCCAGATAAGGCTTCCAGTGACGGGAAGGTCAAGCCCGCCGCGCGATATTTCTGCGCGCCCGCAGCCCCTCTTGACCTTTGCCGCGATCAGGCGCCGATATGGCCCGACAAGGAGAGATCACATGACCACATTTTCGGTGCCAGAAATGAGCTGCGGCCATTGCAAAGCCAGCGTTGAGGCGGCTTTGGCCCCCATCAGCGCGACGGTGCGGGTGGATCTGGAGCAGCGCCGCGTGACCACAGAAGGTGCAGAAGCGGCGGCCGTGATCTCGGCGCTGGCGGCGATTGGTTTTCCGGCGCAACCGCTTGGCTGAAGGGATTTCACCCCGATGCTGGGACATTTAACTGTTGGGAAATAAATGTGCCAAAGCTGTGACTTATGTCGCACATGTGAAAGAAGAGCCGCATCAAGGCCACCGATCCACCCTTGCTGCGGCCCCACCTTCGGCGCAAAGAGGCCTGCAATGACATCAGAGCCGAAGGCAGAGCAGTCAAATGGCCACAGCATCGCAACAGCAAGGTGACCTCCCGTCGCCCGCACAAGCCCCGCAACAGCAAGGCAGCATGCCCAAACCCACGGGCAAGCCGGTGTTCAAGGACTGGGCCTCGATCTAAGGCGCCCCCATTTCTCATTTTGGATGTGCAGAACCCGCTCGGGCCTGCGGTCTTGCGGCAGCAGCCGAGTGCGTTAGGCTAAGGCCCTGCCCGTCTAGCGCCCTGGTTCTCTATGCCCAGCGATATGCCCACTGATCCCCCCGATCCGATCTCGGCCATCCGCAATCTTGGCCCCGCCTCTGAGGCCAATTTTGCCAAGGCAGGCATCCATACCGCCAGCGCCTTGCGGGCTTTGGGCGCGGATGAGGCCTATGCGCGCCTGCTTGCCTCGGGCACAGCGCCGCATTTCATCAGCTATTACGTCTTGGTCATGGCGCTGCAAGGTCGGCCTTGGAATGACGCCAAAGGCGCCGAGAAATTGGCTCTGCGCGCAAAATTTGACGCGATCAAAGCGGCAATGGGGCCAAAAGATAAGGGCCGCTCCGATCTGGAAGCGGCCCTTTCTATGATTGGCGTGGTGGAGCGGCGCTGAGGCCGCCCGACCTTAAAGGGCGATCAGCCCACCAGCTCGAGGCCGGAGAAGAAGAAGGCGATCTCACGGGCGGCAGCAGCTTCGCTGTCCGAACCATGGGCCGAGTTTTCGCCTTTGGACAGAGCGAATTCTTTACGGATGGTGCCTTCAGCGGCTTGAGCCGGGTCGGTTGCGCCCATGACTTCGCGGTTTTTCGCGATGGCGCCTTCGCCTTCCAGAACTTGCAGAACCACCGGCTCGGAGATCATGAAAGCGACGAGCTCGCCGAAGAAGGGGCGCTCTTTGTGCTCAGCATAGAACTCGCCAGCTTGGGCAGCGGTCAGTTGCACGCGCTTGGAAGCGACGACGCGCAGGCCGGCTTCTTCAAACTTGGCAACGATCTTGCCGGTCAGGTTGCGCTTGGTGGCGTCTGGTTTGATGATCGAAAGGGTCCGTTCGATGGCCATCTGAGGCTCTCCATATCAGGGGCCAGTCAAAGGCCCAATTGCATGGCGGGCTGCTAGCACGGGGCGCGGATAAAGAAAAGTGTTCCGAAAGGCGGCGCAGGCGTCTTTCGATGACAGTTTCTTAAATCGGGACTTTGAATGGGAGCTCTGCCGCCGCCGCGCGTGCCGCGCGCCTCCCCCGGGATATTTAGGGTTCTGAAAGAGGGGAATGGCGCTTTGAGGCGCTGCGGGGCGTTGACCTTGGCGCGCGCCTGCGGCAAGGCGTGGCCATGCTGCGCATTGATGATATCACCTATAATGTCGAAGGCCGCCCCCTCTTTGAAGGGGCCTCGGCCACCATTCCCACCGGCCATAAGGTTGGTCTTGTCGGGCGCAATGGCGCGGGCAAGACGACGTTGTTCCGGCTGATCCGGCGCGAGCTGGCTTTGGAGGGCGGCGACATCTCGATCCCGTCCCGGGCGCGGATCGGCGGCGTGGCGCAAGAGGTGCCCTCGTCCGAGACCTCGCTGATCGACACGGTGCTGGCCGCCGATACCGAGCGGGCCGAGCTTTTGGCCGAGGCCGAGACCGCGACCGATCCGCACCGGATTGCCGAAGTGCAGGCGCGGCTGGCCGATATCGACGCTTGGTCGGCTGAGGGGCGCGCTTCCGCTATTCTGCGCGGCCTTGGCTTTGATGCCGAAAAACAACTGATGCCCTGCTCGGCGTTTTCGGGCGGCTGGCGGATGCGGGTGGCTTTGGCGGGGGTGCTTTTCGCCCAGCCCGATTATTTGCTCCTCGACGAGCCGACCAACTATCTTGACCTTGAAGGTGCGCTTTGGCTTGAAGCTTACCTGCAAAAATACCCCCATACTGTGCTCATCATCAGCCACGACCGCGGGCTTTTGAACCGCGCCGTGCAGGGGATATTGCATCTTGATAACCGCAAGCTGACCTATTGGCAGGGCAATTACGACCAATTCGCCCGCCAGATGGCCGAGCGCCGCGCCGTTCTTCAGGCCGAGGCCAAGAAGGTTGACGCTCAGCGTGCTCATTTGCAGGCCTTCGTGGACCGCTTTAAAGCCAAGGCCTCCAAGGCCGCGCAGGCGCAGTCCCGCGTGAAAATGCTGGAAAAGCTGACCCCGATCACCGCGCCGGAAGATGCCAAGAAGGTGGTCTTCACCTTCCCCGAGCCCGAAGAGCTCTCGCCCCCGATCATCAGCATGGAGGGCACCTCGGTCGGCTATGGCGGCCCGGCGGTTTTGAAAAAGCTCTCGCTCCGCATCGACCAAGACGACCGGATCGCGCTTTTGGGCCGCAACGGTCAGGGCAAATCGACGCTCTCGAAGCTCCTCGCTGGCAAGCTGGAGCCGATGGAGGGCAAGGTCGTGCGCTCTTCCAAGCTGCGCATCGGCTATTTCGCCCAGCATCAGGTGGATGAGCTGCATCTCGATGAGACACCGCTTCAGCACATCATGCGGCTGCGCCCGACCGAGGGCCAGCCGAAACTGCGCGCGCGCCTTGCGGGCTTTGGCCTGATGGCCGATCAAGCTGAAACCGCGGTTGGTCGCCTCTCGGGTGGCCAAAAGGCGCGGCTCTCGCTGTTGATGGCCACAATCGACGCGCCGCATCTTCTGATCCTCGACGAGCCGACCAACCACCTTGATATCGAATCGCGTGAGGCTTTGGTTGAGGCCCTCACCGCCTATTCCGGTGCCGTGATCCTTGTCAGCCACGATATGCACCTTTTGGGGCTGGTTGCGGACCGGCTTTGGCTGGTCAAAGGCGGCTCGGTCGCGCCCTATACCGAGGACCTTGAGGCTTACCGCAAGCAGCTTTTGCAAGGTGAGGAAGAGGTCAAGCCCGTCGCGAAAGCGGTTGAAAAGCCCAAACGCGCCAGCCGCGATGAGATCCTTGCCCTTCGCGCCGAGGTGCGCAAAAGCGAAGAGCGGCTCGCCAAAATCAACGATATGCGCGACAAGCTGGCGAAAAAACTTGCCGATCCAGAGCTTTACGAAGGCGCCCGCAAGGGTGAGCTTGAGGTTTGGAACAAGAAATACGCCGAGTTAATGGAAGCCATGGACCGGGCCGAGGCGTTGTGGCTGGACGCTCAATCGAAGCTGGAGAAGGCCGAGGCCTAATCCTCCCAGCCCCTGACCGCGCGTCAGGGGCGTTCCTGCGGGCCGAAAGCCGCTTCCCCTGCCCCCCGCCTTGGCGCTAGGCTGCGCCCAACCCAAGCGGAGCGATCATGCCCGAAATCGCCTTTCTGATCACCGCCTTTGCCACGCTTTTCGTGGTGATTGACCCGCCGGGTCTGGTGCCGATGTTCATCGCCCTCACCCGCGGCATGTCGGCCGAGCGGCGCCGCGCCATGGCGCAACGCGCCTGTCTGATCGCCACCGCGCTGCTCACACTCTTTGGCCTTTTCGGCGAGTCGATCCTTGGCTTCATCGGCATCTCGATGCCCGCCTTCCGCATCGCCGGCGGCATCCTGCTCTTCCTCACCGCCCTCGACATGCTCTTCGAGCGCCGCACCCAAAGGCGCGAGGGCCAACAGGCCGACCCCGATCACGACCCTTCGGTCTTCCCGCTCGCCACGCCGCTTATTGCTGGCCCGGGCGCCATTGCGACGATGATCCTTCTTGTCGGCCAATCCGGCCCCGGTTGGATTGGAACCACATGGGTGGTTGGGCTGTTGCTGGTGATGATGGCAACAACTTTCGCTTTCCTGCTGCTGTCGAACTGGTTCGAGCGGATGCTCGGCCGCACCGGGGTGATCGTGATCACCCGCCTTTTGGGCATGCTCTTGGCTGCGCTTTCTGTGCAATTCGTCATCGACGGCGTCAAACAAACCGGCCTGATCGGTTAAACTCTCACCAACCGAAGGGCCACGCATGGACGGCGACAGCATTGCAAGACTTGGCTATCTGGCGCTTCTTTTGGCAGCGGTCGGCGGTTGGGTGATCGTCGAATATCGCAGCCGTATGGGCCAAGCTCTGCGCGTCGCCGCCGCTTGGGGCCTCATCATCCTTGGACTGATGGCCGCCTATGGGCTTTGGAACGACATCCGAGGCCCCGAGCGCCCGCAGGCCCAAGTGACCACCGAAAATGGCAAGGTCGAGCTGAAACGCGGCGCCGATGGCCATTACTATGCCACGCTGCGGATCAATGGCCATGACATCTTCTTCATGGCCGATACCGGCGCCTCGATGATGGTGCTGACCCAACGCGACGCGCAGGCGCTTGGCTTCGATCCTGAGGACCTGCTCTACCTCGGCCAAGCCTCCACCGCCAATGGCACCGTGCGCACCGCCCATGTCACTTTGGATGAGGTGACGCTCGGCCCCTTCACCGACCCGAACGTCTCGGCTTGGGTCAATGAAGGCGCGCTCGATATCTCACTTCTCGGCATGGAATATCTGGGCCGCTTTAGGATCGAGATCACCGGCGACCGCATGATCCTTTCGCGCTAAGCCAGCGAAACCCAAAACCATTTCATCTTGACTTAAATACTCTCTTCGCTCCGCTCAGAATGAAATTCTGGGCGGAGCGCATCTCCGCAGCCGGTTGAGCCGCAAGGCGCAGATGCAAGATAAAACCCTTGCGCCGGAACGGCGCTCCGCTGGATCAGGCCTTCGCCGCAGCTTCTGCCTTCAGATCCCAACGACCGCTTTCGTCGTTCCAATATTGCGCCGCAAGCCCGGCGGCAGTCACCGCCTTCCACTGCATCCGCGCCTCTTGCACCTGGGTCTGATCGCGCCCGTCAAAGACCAGCCAAATCCGCTCCAGCGCCGCCGCCTCTGCCGCATCGACCGGCAAAGGCCCCATCAGTAAAAGACATTGCGCCGCATTGCCGACCGGACCCGCGCCCAAAAGCACCGGCTGATCGGAGTCCTGCGCGCCGCCCTCAAGGCCATGTGGCACAATCCCCGCGCCGCTATGCTGCCAAAGCCGATTGTCCAACCGCTCCAAAACCGCCCGCTCGGGGTGGCGGATCATCACCCGCCAGCCCTGCCCCAAGGCGCGCGGCACCAGCATGTCGATCACCTCGTCCATGCTGTGCCGCTGCAAATGGTAAAAGTTAACGCTGGCCAAGGTTTACTTTTGCTCAAACTTGTCGCGGATCAGCCGGTTCAGCGCCATCACACCCCAGCCGGTGGCACCCTTCGGCGCCAAAGCCGTGTCGGATTTCAGCAAAGCCGTGCCCGCGATGTCGAGATGGCACCAAGGCATGCCCTCTTTCACGAAACGCTGCAAGAATTGTGCCGCCGTGATCGCCCCACCATCGCGGCCACCCACGTTCATCATATCAGCAATCCGCGACTTCAGCTTGGCATCATAAGCCTCGCCCATCGGCATCCGCCAAGCGCCCTCGCCCTCGGCCCCGGCCGCTTTCAAGAAAGCGTTGCAAAGGTCATCATCGTTCGAGAAGACGCCAGTATTCTCATGCCCCAAAGCGATGATGATCGCCCCGGTCAGGGTGGCAAGGTTGATCATCCCCGCAGGCTTAAAGCGCTCTTGCGCATACCACAGCACATCGGCCAGCACCAAACGGCCCTCGGCATCGGTGTTGATGACCTCGATCGTGTCACCTTTCATGGACTTCACCACATCGCCCGGACGCTGCGCCTTGCCGTCGGGCATATTCTCGACAAGCCCCACGAGGCCCACGACATTGGCCTTGGCCTTGCGCAAAGCCAAAGTGCGCATGACGCCAGCCACAACGCCCGCGCCGCCCATATCCATGGTCATCTCTTCCATGCCACCAGCCGGCTTGATCGAGATGCCGCCGGTGTCGAAGACCACGCCTTTGCCGATCAGCGCGAAGGGCGCCTCATCCTTGGCGCCGCCCTTCCATTGCATGACCACAACCTTGGACGGGCTTTCCGAGCCCAAGCCGACGCCCAGCAAAGCGCCCATGCCCAGCTTGGCCAATTCGGCCTCTTCCAAGATCTCGACCTCAAGGCCCAGCTCTTGCATCGCGGCAAGACGGGCGGCAAAATCGTCTGTGGTCAAGACGTTGGCTGGCTCATTCACCAGATCGCGGGTGAAGAATACGCCCTCCGCCACTGCCGCCATCGGCGCCGCTTCCGCGGCCACCGCTTCGGGGTTGGCCACCATCATCTCGACCGCGCCACGCACAGGCTGCGCGCCGGTTTTATGCGGGGTGAACTCATAAGCGCGCATCGCCAGACCAAAGGAGATCTCCGCCGCGCGCGCATGGTTCTCTGCCATCACCAGCAAATCAGCCGAGGCGAGACCGCGCCCGATCGCGCCACCCGCCTTGCGGGCCGCAGCAACATCCGCGCGTTTTGCCAGCCGCACCAGCTGCAAGCTTTCTGCCGCCAGACCGGCCGGGAAGGCCAGATCCAAAGCATCGCCCGCCTTCAGCTTGCCAAAAGCCTCAGAGCCCAAGGCGCGGCTCAACGCCCCTTTCATCGCCCGGTCCAGCTTACGCGCGGCAGGGCTCAGCGCTTCCGGGCCATCGGCCAGAACCGCAATGCGGCCCGGATGGCTCGTAAGCCGGTCAAGGTCAGTTTGGGCAAAACGGATCGGAGCGGGATGAGTCATGGGTCGCCTTCGCATCTGGGGATCGCCCCGACCACCAAAGCGGATCGGCGGGCGCTGGCCGACAGGCTATAGATTGGCCGCCGCCAACGCCAGATATGAGTTTCAGAGCTTTGCCAAATCCTTTAGGGTCGGCGCAATATCTTGTGAGGGTCGCGCAAAGCGTGTCGAGATTTGACCGATATCTGCTGTCGCATCTGCTGGCGCTGTTTGGGTTTTTCAGCCTGGTGCTGGTGGCTGTCTATTGGGTCAACCGGGCGGTTGGCCTTTTTGACCAACTGATTGGCGACGGCCAATCGGCGGTTGTTTTCGTGGAATTTTCCCTGCTGACCCTGCCCAATGTGATCCGTCTGGTGCTGCCGGTCTCGGCCTTCGCGGCCTGTCTTTACGCGATCAACCGCCTGGCGCAGGAAAGCGAGCTGGTGGTCATGCAGGCCACCGGCTTTTCCGCCTTCCGCCTTGCGCGCCCGGTGCTTTACTTCGGCCTTTCGGTCATGGCGATGCAGATGGTGCTGACCCATGTGCTGGTGCCCCTGTCCAGCGCGCGCCTGGGCGAGCGGACCTCGGAAATCTCGGCCAATGCCACGGCGCAATTTCTGAAAGAGGGCAGCTTCATGCACCCCACCGCTGGCATCACGCTCTACATCAGCGAGATTTCGCAGCTGGGTGAGCTGCAAAAGATCTTCCTCGCCGATGATCGGGGCGAGACAGAGCGACTGGTTTATACGGCTGAGACCGCGCTTATGGTGCGGGGTGAGACAGGGCCGGTGCTGGTGATGATCGACGGCGCGGCGCAGCGGCTGACCCGCGAAGGGCAGCGGCTTGCCCTGACCCGGTTTGAGAATTTCGCAATGGATCTCAGCGGCTTGGTCAGCACTGGCGATGCGCGCCGCATCTCGCTGCGCGAGCTTTCGACGGCCGAGCTTTTGAAAGCCGATCCCGCGATGCTGGAAGAAACCCGTGGCAATCGCGCCTATTTCTTTGAAGAGGCGCACAGCCGCTTTGCCTCACCGCTTTTGGCTTTGGCCGCGCCGCTGCTGGGCTTTGCCGCTTTGATGCTGGGCAGCTATTCGCGCTTTGGCCTCTTGCCGCAGATTGGCTTGGCGGTGGGGCTTTTGATCGTGGTGCAAACCATCTCAACTTTGGGTTCGGGCCGCGCGCTGGAAAGCGACAACGGCTGGCCCTTGGTCTATGCCGCCCCGCTCACCGGCCTTGCGCTTTCAGCTTTCATGCTCTGGCTCGCGCAACGCCCCAGACGGCGCCCCAAAGCACAAGCCGAGGTGCCGGCATGAGACTCTCGCGCTATATCGCCCGCCGTTTCATCACCACGACCGGCATGGTTTTCGCCATTTTCTTCGGCATCCTGCTGTTGATCGATATGATCGAGCAGATGCGCAAGCTTTCAGGCAGCGATGCGAGCTTTGGCGATGCGCTGCATCTGTCGCTCCTGAACGTGCCCGATACGATGTATCGCATCCTGCCCTTGATCACGATCATGGGCTCGGTCGCGCTGTTCTTGGCCCTTGCCCGCTCGTCCGAGCTGGTGGTGGTGCGGGCGGCGGGCCGCTCGGGCCTGCGCTTCTTGGTCACCCCGGTGCTGGTGGCTTTGGTTTTCGGCATCTTCGCCGTGGCCGTGCTGAACCCCTTGGTCGCCGCCACCCAAAAAGCCTATGATGAGGCGCGGGCCGCGGGCAATTCGGTTCTTTCGGTCTCGGATTCCGGACTTTGGCTGCGCCAAGGCGGTGAATACGGCCAGACTGTGATCCAAGCCGCTCGGGCCAATCAAGACGGGACCGAGCTTTCCACCGTCACCTTTCTGACCTTTGGCCCCGATGGCGCGCCGGCCACAAGGATCGAGGCCCCGACCGCAAGACTCACCCCCGGAGCTTGGCTTTTGGACGGCGCGAAGATGTGGGATCTGACCGCCCCCAACCCCGAGCTTGCCGCGCAGAGCTGGCCCGATGGCACCCCACTGCCCTCGGACCTTACGCCCGAGCGGATCCGCGACAGTTTCGGCACGCCCAATGCGGTGCCGATCTGGCAATTGCCCAGCTATATCGACGGTTTGGAAACCGCGGGCTTCTCGGCCCGCTCCTATCAGTTGTGGTTCCAGATGGAGCTGGCGCAGCCGCTCCTTCTGGCGGCCATGGTGCTGATCGCCGCCGGTTTCACCATGCGCCACGCCCGCTTTGGCAAGACCGGCACCATGGTGCTTTACGCCATGCTGGCCGGCTTTGCTTTGTTCTTCCTGCGCAATTTCGCCCAAGCCTTGGGCGAAACCGGCCAGATCCCGATCGCCGCCGCCGCATGGAGCCCGCCGCTTGCCGCGGCCCTCTTGGCCCTTGGCCTTGTCTTGCATTTGGAGGAGGGCTGATGCGCGGCCTTTTGCAGATTTTCGCCGTTGTTTTGGCGGGTTTTTTCGCCGCAAACGCCCTGCCCGCCCATGCGCAAGAGACAGCCTCGCTGATCTCGGATCGGCTGAGCATCACCGGCGACACCCGCCTGATCGCCGAAGGCAATGTCGAGGTGTTCTTCCAAGGCCGCTCCTTGCGCGCCAGCCGGATCATCTATGATCAAGCCGCCGATCGGCTTTTGATCGAAGGCCCGATCGTGCTGACCGAGACCGGCGGCGATACGCTGATCCTTGCTTCGCAGGCCGATCTTGCGGCCGACCTTTCCGAAGGGCTTTTGACCTCGGCGCGCATGGTGCTGAACCAGCAGCTGCAATTGGCCGCCAATGAGATCCAGCGCATCGATGGACGCTATACCGCGCTGAACTCGGTCGTGGCCTCGTCTTGCAAAGTCTGCGCCAGCCACCCGGTACCGCTGTGGGAGATCCGCGCCGCCCGGGTCGTGCATGACCAAGAGGAGCGTCAGCTTTACTTTGACCACGCGCAGTTCCGCCTTGCGGGCGTGCCAGTCTTCTACATCCCGCGCCTGCGGATGCCGGATCCTTCGCTCGACCGCGCCACCGGCTTTTTACAGCCGAAACTCCGCACGACCTCGCTCCTCGGCACCGGGCTGAAACTGCCCTATTTCATCGCTTTGGGCGAGAACCGAGATCTGACCGTCACGCCCTATATCACCACCAAAGGCGGCCGCTCGGTCGAGCTGCGCTACCGCCAAGCCTTCCGCACCGGTCAGATCGACGTCACCGGCGCCACCTCGCGCGATGATATTCTGCCCGGCGAGAGCCGTGGTTATCTCTTCGCCACCGGTCAATTTGCTTTGCCGGAAAACTACCGGCTCGACCTGAAACTTCAGGCCGTCTCGGACCCGGCCTATCTTTTGGATTACGGCATTTCGGACACCGACCGCCTCGACAGCCGCATCACCATCGATCGCACCCGGCGCAATGAATATATTTCCGGCCGGGTGATCAGCTTCCAAAGCCTGCGCGATGATGAGGACAACAACACCCTACCCTCGGTCGTCGCGGATCTGACCTTCCACCGCCGCTTCTCGCTTGGCCCATTGGGCGGCGAAGGCGGCTTGCGGCTGCAAACCCACAACCATTGGCGCAGCTCCTCGGACCCGCTGGATGGGCCTGACGATGACCTGATCGCCGATGGCCGTGACCTCAGCCGCATTTCGGCCCGGCTCGACTGGCGCCGCAGCTTCCTTCTGCCCGGCGGGGTCGAGGCTGTGCTCTTGGGCGAGGCCTCGGGCGACATCTACTCGGTCGGCCAAGACGCAACCTATTCTGGCAATTACAGCCGCAGCCACACCGCCGCGGGGGTTGAGCTGCGCTGGCCGCTGGTCAAGGCCACCGGCACAGGTGCGATGCATGTGATCGAGCCAATCGCCCAGCTGGTTTGGGCCGATTCCGACAATAATGGGATCCCGAATGAGGATTCCACCCTTTTGGAGTTCGACGAGGGCAACCTCTTCTCCCTGAACCGCTTCCCCGGCTCGGATGCAGTTGAGCAAGGCCGCCGCGCCAATATTGGCATGATCTGGACCCGCTACGACCCGCGCGGCTGGTCGATGGCTCTGACGATGGGCCGCATCTACCGCGAACGTGATTATGGCCAATTCGGCCCGGCCTCGGGCCTTGCGGGCGAAACCTCTGATTGGCTGGCAGGGGTGAATTTCACCTTGCCTCAAGGCTATAGTCTTGCGGCGCGCGCCACGTTTGACGGCGATTTTGAACTCTCCAAAGCCGAAGGCCGTCTGTCGCTTAACCGCGATAAGCTGGCCCTTGCGGCCTCGATGCTTTGGGTCGAGGCGGATCCGCTCTTTGAGAACCGCCCCACGCCCACCCGCGAGTTCAGCTTTGACGCCAGCTGGAAGGCCAGCCAACAGCTGACGACACGACTGGTCGGCAGCTATGATTTCGAAGGCGGGCGCGGCACTTTGGCCGGATTGGGGCTGGAATACCGCACCGATTGCATCGCGGTGGATCTTTCCCTATCGCGTCGCTTCACGTCATCGACTAATGTAACTCCGACAACGGATTTTGGCCTTTCCTTTGAGCTGATTGGCATCAATGGCAAGGGCGCAGCCGGGCCCTCCCGGCGGTGCAGCTAAGACGTTGGACGGCAGGACCAGGACAGAGAGACCCGGGGATCAAGACGGGCGCAGGATGAAGATGCAAGGTTTCGGGCACATGACTTTCTGGCGTGGACTTCAGGCGGCGACGCTTGTGGCAGTATTGGGCGCTTCGGGTGGCGCGGTCTGGCTGGGCTCGGCCCCGCCCGCCCAAGCGCAAAACCTTTTCGCGCCGCGGCTTTACGTCAACGATCAGGCGATCACCTTTTATGAGGTCGAGCAGCGCGCCAAGTTCTTGCAAGTGCTGCGCTCGCCCGGTGACCCGATGACCGAGGCTTTGCGCGTCCTGACCGAAGACCGGTTGCGTCTGGCTGAAGCCAAGCGTCTTGGCATCACGATGGGCGAAGAACAAATCAAAGCGGGCATGGAAGAATTCGCCTCCCGCGCCAATCTCTCGGCCGAGCAGCTGCTGGTTGAGCTGCAAAAAGCCGATATCGCCCCGCAAACCTTCCGCGACTTTGTGCTTGCGGGGCTTGTGTGGCGCGAAGTGGTGCGGGCGCGTTTTGTCGGCATGGTCTCGGTGTCCGAGGCCGATATCGACAAGGCGATGCAGACCATGACCCGGCCGCGCGCTTTGTCGGTTCTGGCGTCAGAACTGGTGATCCCTGCCCCTCCGGGGCAAGAGGCAGAAGCCTTGGCTTTGGCGGATGAATTGGCCGCCAGCATCCGGTCCGAGGCACAATTTGCCGAAGCCGCGCGCAAATATTCCGCCTCGCCCACCGCAGCGGCGGGCGGGCGGCTGGAATGGCTGCCTTTGGCCAACATGCCCCCCGCCATCTCGGGCCAACTTCTGACCTTGGGCAAGGGCAAGCCCTCGCAACCGATGGTGGTGCCGAATGCCGTCGTGCTTTTCATGCTGCGCGACGTGGCCGAGGATAAGACCGCCGCCCCGATCTCGGTCTCGGTGGAATATGCCAAATACTTTGTCGCCGATGATCCGGCGGCTGTGGCTCATGTCGCTGCCAATGTCGATCGCTGCATGGACCTTTACGGTCTGGCCAAGGGCCAACCGGCCGAGGCTTTGGTGGTTGAGACCAAACCGATGTCGCAGATCCCTTCGGATATCGGGCTGCAACTGGCCAAGCTGGATCCGGGTGAGTTTGTCACCAGCCGCACCGCCGCAGGCCAGCGGATGATCTTGATGCTGTGCACCCGCAATGTCGAAGCCGACACGCCGCCGACACGCGATCAGCTCCGCGATCAGGTGCAAAACCAAAAGCTCGACGGTCTGGCACAGGGCTATATGGCCGAGCTGAAGGCCAATGCGCTGATCCGCGAGCCCTGAGGCGGCGGGAATGCGCGCCCAAACCATCGTCCTAAGCTGCGGCGAACCCGCCGGTATTGGCCCCGAGATCGCGGTGAAAGCCCGCGCGGTCTTGGGGGCGGATTTGCCCTTTGCTTGGATTGGCGATCCGCGCCACTTGCCGCAAGCGGCCCTTTATACCGAGATTTCCCACCCGGCCGAGGCCGCTTCGGTGCCTCCGACCCATCTGCCGGTGCTGACCCAGCACTTTGCAGGTGCCGTAACCCCCGGCACACCCGATCCCGCCAATGCCGCCGGTGTCATCGCTGCGATCGAGCGCGGCGTGGCCCTGGTGCAAGCCGGCGAGGCCTCAGCGATTTGCACAGCACCCATCCATAAAAAGGCGCTGAAAGACGGCGCCAATTTCGCCTTTCCCGGCCATACTGAGTTTCTGGCCCATCTCGCCGGCGTCGAGCGCGTGGTGATGATGCTGGCCTGCGCTGAACTGCGCGTCGTGCCCGCCACGATCCACATTTCGCTCTCGCAAGTGCCGCAAGCGCTGACCGAAGCTGTGCTTAAGGAGACCATCCGCCTGACCCATGCCGGACTGGTCCGGGATTTTGGTCTGAGCGCACCGCGTCTAGTCGTGGCGGGCCTCAATCCCCATGCCGGCGAAGGCGGTGCGATGGGCTGGGAGGATGAGCGGATGATCCGCCCCCTTGTGGCGCGTCTGGCCGCCGAGGGGATGCAGATCCGTGGCCCGCTGCCTGCCGATACGATGTTTCATGCCGCCGCCCGCAGGGGCTATGATGCGGCGATCTGCGCCTATCACGACCAAGCGCTGATCCCGATCAAGACCATCGATTTTGCCGGAGGGGTGAATGTCACCCTCGGCCTGCCCTTCGTGCGTACCTCGCCCGATCACGGCACCGCCTTTGACATCGCCGGACGCGGCATTGCCGATCCCTCCTCGCTTGTGGCGGCGCTGCGAATGGCGCAAGAGATGAGCCAAGCGCGGCGGCGTTGACCATGTCGCCAAGGCCGGGGCTTTGCCCCGGACCCCGGGATATTTAGAGACAGAAAATGAGTAAGGGCCAAAGATATGGGCACGATTGACGGATTGCCGCCGCTGCGCGAGGTGATTGCGGCCCATGGTTTGGTGGCCAAAAAGCAGCTGGGGCAGAACTTTCTGCTGGATCTGAACCTGACCGCGAAGATCGCCCGTTGTGCGGGGGATCTCACGGGCGCGGATGTTTTAGAGGTGGGGCCCGGCCCCGGCGGCCTGACGCGCGGGCTTTTGGCGGAAGGTGCGCGGCATGTGGTGGCGGTCGAGAAGGACCCGCGCGCCATTCCGGCGCTGATGGAGATTGCCGCCGCGCATCCGGGGCGTTTGACCGTGTTGGAAGGCGATGCTTTGGAGCTCGGCGTGGCGGCGCATCTCACCGGCCCGGTGAAGATTGCCGCCAACCTGCCCTATAATATTGGCACCGAGCTTTTGATCCGCTGGCTCTCGCCCAAGGTCTGGCCGCCGTTTTGGGACAGCCTGACGCTGATGTTCCAAAAGGAAGTGGCCGAGCGGATCGTGGCCAAGCCCGGCTCCGACCATTACGGGCGGCTCGCACTTTTGGCGCAGTGGCGGGCTGATGCGAAGATCGTGATGATCCTGCCGCCCGAGGCCTTTACCCCTGCGCCGAAAGTGCATTCGGCGGTGGTGCATTTGAAGCGGCTGGAGGCCCCGCGTTTCCCTTGCGATTTCGCGGTTTTGCAGCGGGTGACGGCGATGGCCTTCAACCAGCGACGCAAGATGCTGCGCTCATCCTTGAAAGGCCTTGGCCCGCGGCTTGAGGAGATGCTTGAGGCCGCTGGGATCAAGCCCACCGCAAGGGCCGAAGAGATCGGGCTTGAGCAATTTTGCGCTTTGGCGCGCGAGGTTGCCAAAGGCTGATCTGGCCCCGCATTCAAGACAAAAAAGAACCGAAGCCATGACGGCTTCGGTTCTTTTCGTTTCAGGCTGTTCGGGCTTTGAAAAAAGCAGCGCTTATTCAGCGGCGGCCTTTTTGACCTCGGTCTCGGTCTCGGCCTTTGGCTTGCGCGGGGCGCGGCGGGGCTTTTCAGCCGGAGCAGCTTCGCCCTCAGCACCAGGTTCAGCGCTGACACGTTTGGCCGGAGCTGCGGTCTCTTTGCGCGGGGCTTCGGGCTCTGCGGCGCTGGCCTGCGCCACCGGCTCTGCCGCAGCGGGCATCGGTGCCGAGATAAACGCCGGCAGCTCAGCCTGTTCGCCGGTTTCGCGCGGTGCGCGGCTGCGATTGTTAAAGCGATTGCCGTCCCGATTGCGGTTGTTGTCGCGGTGGCCCTCGCGGCGTGGCTGCTCGGCCGTATCCTCGCGGCGCCGCGCTTCCGGCGTCTCGATCAGGCCAGTGTCACCAGCTTGGGCGTCAAGATCGATGACCTGCACCACCATTGGCTGCTCTTCCGCACCCGGATCGCGGTATTCACGCTCTGCGCGGGCTTCACGGTGGTGGGTGTCGCGTTGGGCGTTCTGCTGGCCGCCGTCGCGCTGATAGCCGCGCTGTTCGTCACGGTTGCCATCCCGGCGATCGTCGCGATTGCCGTCCCGGCGCTCATTGCGACGATCATCCCGATCGCGGTAATTGCCGCCATTTTGGCCGCCGTGCTGGCCATTATGCTGACCACCATGCGAGCCATTGCCATTGGCCGCGCCGCCATTTTCATGGGCCGCACCACCGCTTTGCTGGAACTGCTGCTGACGCGCCTCTTGCTCAGCCGCCAACTCTCGCTGCGCTTCTGCCAACATCCGGGTATAATGCTCGGCATGCTGCAAGAAATTCTCAGCCGCCACACGGTCATTCGACAGCTGGGCATCGCGCGCGAGCATCTGATATTTCTCGATGATCTGCTGCGGCGTGCCGCGCACTTTGCCCTCGGGGCCCGAGGAATCAAAGACGCGGTTGATAATATTGCCGAGGCTGCGCGGGCGGTTCTGGCTGGAACGCGAGCGTTTCTTTGAAGAGCGCATCTTGTCCTTTGATGCTTTGGGCCGCGGGCGCCGCCCGGATCAACGGGGCAACTTTCATGACATCCGCAGGGGCTGGCAGGTCGTCGGGCCGGGCCAATGCCCCTGCCTAACGTGTGGCCAATAAACACAGGCTTGACGCTGTGACAAGAGGAATTTGCGGGATTTGCCGCGATTGCGCAAGGCAAAGTTGCAAAAAACCGCCCAAAGGATTGGGGGATTTAAGGCGAATTCTTCGGGTTATGCGCCGCGACGACACGGTCACGCTGGTCCAGATCGGGCAGGATTTCCACCTGGACAAAGCCAGCCTGCTCCAAAAGCTGCGCCACGGCGCTGCCTTGTGTTGGCCCGATCTCAAAGAGAAGCCGCCCGCCAGGGGCAAGCAAGCGCAAGGCGCCGGCAGCGATCTCGCGGTAAGCCGTCAGCCCATCAGCCCCATCGGTCAGCGCGCGCTGCGGCTCATGCTGGCGAACTTCGGGCGCAAGTTCGGCCATTTCATCCAGCGCGATATACGGTGGGTTTGACACGATAAGGTCAAAGGACCCGGTGATGCCGTCAAGCCAGTTGGCCTTGGTGAACCGCGCGCGCGCGCCAAGGCCAAGGCTGTCGGCATTGCTTTGCGCCACGTCGAGCGTTTCCTGCGCGATATCGGTGCCAAGACCCTGCGCCTGTGGCCGCTCGGCCAAAAGCGTCAAGAGGATGCAGCCGGTCCCGGTGCCAAGATCCAACACCTGCGCGTAAGGCTTTGAAAGCGCGTGCTCAATCAAGACTTCCGTCTCAGGACGCGGATCCAATGTCTCGGCGGTGACCCGGAAGGACCGGCCCCAAAAGAGCCGCCGGCCAAGGATCTGCGAGACCGGCACCCGCGCTTCCCGCGCCGTGACAGCCGCCTCAAACGCCTGCAACTGCGGTGCGGTCATCTCGTCCGAGCTGTGCATCAACAGCCGCTCTGGCGGCAAATCCATTGCATGGGCCAGCAGCAAACGCGCATCACGCGGCGCATCTTCAACCCCCGCCGCCCGCAGCCGAGGCACGGCAGCGGCCAAGGCCAGCTTGGCGATCATGCCTCCATCTCGGCCAGTTTCGAGGCCTGATCATGCGCGGTCAAAGCCGCAATCACCTCATCAAGATCGCCCGCAACAATCTGGTTCAGCGCATAAAGCGTAAGATTGATGCGGTGGTCCGTCAGCCGCCCTTGCGGGAAGTTATAGGTGCGGATCCGCTCCGAGCGATCGCCGCTGCCGACTTGCGACTTCCGCTCGGCCGCGCGCTCATTGGCCAGCCGGTCGCGTTCGGCTTCAAAAAGCCGGGCGCGCAGAACCTGCATCGCGATGGCGCGGTTCTGGTGCTGCGATTTTTCCGAGGAGGTGACCACGATCCCGCTCGGGATATGGGTGATCCGCACCGCCGAGTCGGTGGTGTTGACGTGCTGCCCACCTGCCCCGGAAGAGCGCATTGTATCAATCCGAATGTCCGAGGCCGGGATCACAATATCGACCTCTTCCGCCTCGGGCAGCACGGCGACCGTCGCCGCCGAGGTGTGAATGCGCCCGCCCGCTTCGGTCTCGGGCACGCGCTGCACCCGGTGCACGCCGGATTCGTATTTCAGCTTGGCGTAGACGCCCTCGCCTTGGATATGGGCGGTGAACTCCTTGATGCCGCCAAGGTCAGAGGCCTGATGCTCCAAGACCTCAAAACGCCAGCCCATCCGCTCGGCATAGCGCTGATACATCCGGGCAAGGTCGCCGGCAAAAAGGCTCGCCTCATCCCCGCCCGTGCCGGGGCGGATCTCGATGATCGCAGGCCGCGCATCGGCGGCATCTTTCGGCAAAAGCGCGATACGTAGGCGGTCTTCCATCTCCGGGATCCGCGCGCGCAAGGCCGGGATCTCTTCCTCGGCCAGGGCCTTCATCTCGGGATCGGTCAGCATGGCTTGGGCATCTTCAAGATCGGTCAGCGCCTGCCGGTAAGCCGCAACCTCATCGGCGACCGGCTTCAGCTCGGAATATTCCCGGCTGATCTGCGCGATTTCCGAAGGCGCTGCTCCGGCATTAAGCCGCGCTTCGAGAAACTCGAAGCGCTGGGTGATCTGAGCGAGTTTATCCAAAGGAACCATGCCGCACCTGTGGCGCTTTCAGGCGGGTCGGTCAAGAGGAGGCAAGGCCGGGGGCTGTCTGCCCCCGGACCCCCGAGGATACTTTTAGACAGAAAATGCCGCAAAAGACCTAGAGCTCATTTTCTGCCTAAAAATATCCCCGCCGGAGGCACCGCGCCGCAAGGCGCGCAAAATCGAAGGAGGCCGCGCGAGCGGCCTCACGCCCGGATCAACGGCGGGTTTTGGCCCAATGGTAGAGGCAGATGAGCTCATAGCCGACATGGGCCCCGGCAATCGCGGTGGCTCCGGTGGTGTCATAGGGCGGCGAGACTTCAACGATATCGCCGCCGACCATATTGATCCCGGCGAGATCGCGCAGAGCCGCCGCCGCCTGCCAGCTGTGGAGCCCCCCCCAAACCGGCGTGCCGGTGCCGGGCGCGACCGAAGGGTCAAGGCAATCGATGTCAAAGGTGACATAGGTCGGATGATCGCCAACGATCGCCTTGGCCTTGGCCACCGCCGCCGCGACGCCCCCTTCGTGCACCTCACGCGCGTCGATCACCTCCACACCAAGATAATCCTCGGTCGTGGTCCTAATCCCGATCTGGACCGAGCGTTTGGGGTCCACGAGCCCGGTCTTCACCGCCTTATAAAGCATGGTGCCATGGTCGATCCGGCTCAGATCATCATCCGGCCAAAGGTCGGAATGCGCGTCGAAATGAATGACCGCGAGCGGGCCGAACTTCTCGGCATAGGCCTTCAGGATCGGAAAAGTGATGTAGTGATCGCCGCCAAGCGTCACCGTCCCTGCCCCAGCGGCAAGGATGGTGCGGATGTGCTGCGTCAAAGCATCGGGGAAATCCGAGACCTTGGCATAGTCGAAGGCGAGATCGCCGTAATCGACAATCGCCATTTCCTCCAAGGGGTTGGTAGGCCAGCCATAGGGCGGATCATAGGGCTGCAAGCTGCTTGCCTCACGGATCGCGCGCGGGCCAAAGCGGGTGCCGGTGCGATGGGTCACCGCTTGGTCAAAGGGCACGCCGGTGATCGCCAGATCGACCCCGGTCAGGTCTTTGGTGTAGGTCCGCCGCAGGAAGCTGGTCGCCCCGCCAAAGGCGTTTTCAAAGGCCAAACCGCGCAGTCCTTTGCGGGTGAAAGCAGTATCGACCTCAGTCTTCGCGTCTTCCAATGCCATGATAAGTCTCGGAGATTTTAAGGCGCGCAGTCATTCTACCCCCGGGCGGGGGCCGGAGACGCGCGGATCCGGGTGGCGGCAGAAGACCCCCGCCGCCGCCACAAGTCAAGCCCGCTCAGCCGATCCGGTAGCCCTCGCGCACCAACTCATCCGTGACCTTGCGGATCGCCTTCTCCAGCGTCTCGGCCACGAAATCCACCTGAGGCTTGGTGATCACCAAAGGCGGCGACATCACATTGAGATGCCCAATCGGCCGCACCATCAGCCCCATCGCCTCTGCCGCATCCGAGATGCGCTTCGATTCATTGGCGCCGTCGGGCAGCGGCTCTTTGCTGTCCTTATTGCCGACATTCTCCACGCAGACCATCAGCCGCTGCCCCCGCACTTGGCCCACCAAAGGCAGAGCCTCAAGCCCCTGCAAACGCTCCAAGAAATAATCACCGACCTCGGCCGCATTGGCCAAAAGCCCCTCATTCTCGATGATCTCAATCGTCTTCAGCCCCGCCGCACAGGCCACCGGATGCCCCGCATAGGTCAAACCGCTCGTAAACCAGCGCTCGCCGCCTTCCGCCATCACCTCCCAGATCCGATCCGAGAAAATCATCGCCCCCAAGGGCTGATAGCCCGAGGTCAGCCCCTTGGCGCAGGTGATCACATCCGGGATCACCTCGAACACATCCTCCGAGGCGAACCAATGCCCCAGCCGACCAAAAGCTGTCACCACCTCATCAGCGATGAACAAAATGTCATGACGGCGGCAAATCTCCCACATCCGCCGCAGATAGCCCTTCGGCGGCACGATCACCCCGCCCGAGGCTTGGATCGGCTCGGCAAAAAAGCCGCCAATCCGGTCAGCCCCCACCCGCGCGATCAGATCCTCAAACTCGGCCACCAGGAAGTCGCAGAAGGCCTCCTCCGACATGCCCTCGGGCCGCCGATATGGGTTCGGCACCGAAAGATGGTGAATGCCCGCCTCCATATAGCGGAATTCCTCGACCCGGTCGCCGGGCCGCTTGCCCACCGATTGCGACAGATAAGTCGAGCCGTGATACGAATGCTCTCGCGCCACGAGATCGGTCTTCTGGCGCTGCCCTCGGCAGCTTTGGTAATACCACACCAACCGCGCCGCCGTATCCACTGCGGTCGATCCCCCGGTGGTGAAATGCACCCGGTTCAAATCCCCCGGCGCAAGGCTTGCCAATTTCGCCGCCAACCGGGCCGAGGGCTCATTGGTGACATCGACAAAGGTGTTGGAAAAGGCCAAACGCTCGGCCTGATCGGCAATCGCCTGCGCCATATCCTTGCGGCCAAGCCCGAGATTGGTGCACCAAAGCCCGCCCACGGCATCAAGATACCGCCGCCCCTCGGCATCCCAAAGATAGCAGCCCTCGCCGCGCGCAATCACCAAAGCGCCGTCTTTTTCAAACGAGCCGAAATTGGTCCAAGGATGCAAGGCATGACGCCGGTCCATCTCCCAAAGATCCTGCGGCGCAGGCTGGCCTGCGGCAAATTTGGCATCCAAACCGGTCATCTTAGGCTCCCTCTCCCTGTCTGAAGAGAGAGCCTAGCATTTTGATCAAATGACGCTAGCCCCCGCAAAGCCTGCAGAAAAAAGCCGCAAAGAAGCGCCCTTTGGCTTTTCATCTTGATCTAAATACTCACCTTGCGCGGCACGCCATAAGTGCCGCCCCTCACCGCAAAGGCCCTCACCGCAAAGGTTGGCCCTTCTCCACCAGCCGCGCAAAGAAGCTTGCGCCCAAAGGTGCGGCCTCATCGTTGAAGTCAAAGCCCGCATGATGCAGCCCGGCCCCCGGCCCGGTGCCAAGGAAGAGATAGGCCCCCGGCCGCGCCTCAAGCATATAAGAGAAATCCTCAGATCCCATTTCGCGATTGGCCCGGTCATCCACCGCATCGGCCCCCGCCACTTCCCGCGCCACTTCGGCTGCGAAAGCCGCCTCGGCCTCATGGTTGATCGTCGCCGGATAGCCCCAATCGTAATCAATCTCCGCCGTCACGCCAAAGGCCGATGCCGTGCCTTCCACGATCTCATAGAAGCGCTTTTTCAATAGATCCCGCACATCGGGCTTGAAGCAGCGGATGGTCGCGGCAAACATCCCATCCTCTGGGATCACGTTCGAGGCTGAACCCGTGTGGATCATCGTGACCGAGATCACCGCCTCATCCAAAGCATAGACGTTGCGCGGGATGATGGTCTGCACCGCCTGCACCATGGCGACAATCGCCACCACCGGATCCACCGTCTCATGCGGCGTGGCACCATGGCCGCCCTTGCCCAAAACCTTGACATAAGCCGTATCGACCGAGGCCATCAGCGGCCCGGGCGTGGTGTAGAAATGCCCAAAAGCCACGTTGGGCGCATTATGGATGCCGTAGACGGTCTCAATGCCAAAGCGCTCCATCACGCCCTCTTGCACCATGACCTGACCGCCACCGCCATCTTCTTCCGCCGGTTGGAACAACAGCACCACTTTGCCGGCGAAATTCCGCGTCTCGGCCAAATATTTCGCCGCGCCCAACAGCATCGTCACATGGCCGTCATGGCCGCAAGCATGCATCTTGCCCGGCACTTTGCTGGCATATTCCGCCCCGGTCATCTCTTCGATCGGCAAAGCATCCATATCGGCGCGCAGTCCCATCACCGGACCCGGGCCTTGGCCATTGATCACCGCCACCACACCCGATTGCGCAATCCCCTCATGGATCTCATCCACGCCCATCTCGCGCAGCCGCGCGACAATCCAAGCCGCCGTCTTATGGCAATCAAAAGCCAGCTCAGGATATTGATGCAGGTGCCGGCGCCAGCCTTTCATTTCCTCGGCGAATGAGGCGATGCGGTTCAAAACGGGCATGGAGGTTCTTTCTCTAAAGCGGGGATCGCTGAACAGGATCAGAACCGAATTTGCATCGCCCCGCAATGGCGGGGTTTCCCGCCCCCAAGCAAATCCCAACCCAAGCAAATCACGCCCCAAGCGTGCCTTCACCTGCCCCCGTCTCGTGACACTGGCCCCCAACCATGTAATCTGGCGGCCATCCAATCTGCCTTAGGTTCCCATGCCCGCCAACTCCCCCCCCGATTCCCAACTCGCCTCCCTCACCGGCATCGACCGGCTTTTGCACATCATGGAGCGGTTGCGCGATCCGCAGACCGGCTGCCCTTGGGACATCGAGCAAAGCTTCGCCTCCATCGCGCCCTATACTTTAGAGGAAGCGCATGAGGTCGCCGATGTGATCGAGCGGCAGGCTTGGGATGAGCTGAAGGGAGAGCTGGGCGATCTTCTCTTCCAATCGGTCTTTCATGCCCAAATGGCGAAAGAGGCAGGGCTTTTCGCCTTTGACGATGTGGTGACTGCGATCAGCGATAAGATGATCTCCCGCCACCCGCATGTCTTTGGCGACCAGTCCCGCGACAAATCCCCCGAACAGCAAACCCGCGATTGGGAGGCGTTGAAGGCCAAAGAGCGTAAAGGAGCACGCACGCTTGACGGTGTGGCGATGGCCCTGCCCGCGCTCACCCGCGCGGTGAAGCTGCAAAACCGCGCCGCTCGCGTTGGCTTTGACTGGCCTTCGACCGATCAGGTGCTCGACAAATTGGTCGAGGAAACCCGCGAGGTGGTTGAGGCCCGCGACAGTCTTGGCCCCGAGGAGTTGACCGAGGAAATCGGTGATCTGATCTTCGTGCTGGCCAATATCGCGCGGCATCTCAAAGTCGACCCCGAAGCCGCCTTGCGCGCCGCGAACGCGAAATTCACCCGCCGTTTCGCGCGGATCGAAGATGCTTTGGCCGCTGCCGGCAAGACGCCCGCCGAAAGCAATCTCGAAGAAATGGACGCGCTTTGGGATCTGGCGAAAGCCGAAGACAAAGCCGCGAAAGCCAAAGGCTAAAGCCGGACATGCAAAGGGCCGGGAAAAACCCGGCCCTTTTTATTCGCGCGCCATAAGGCTCAGCTCGAGACTTTCATCAGCACGATCCCCGACAAGATCAGCGCCGCCGCCACAATCCGCCCCGCGGTCGCAGGCTCGCCCATCATCACGATCCCCACGACAAAGGCCCCCAAAGCGCCAATCCCGGTCCAGATCGCATAGGCCGTGCCCAAAGGCAGGCTGCGCATCGCATAGGCCAAAAGCCCAAAGCTGATCAGCATGGTCGACAGCGTGACCACCGAAGGCCAAAGCTTGGTGAACCCTTCCGAGGCTTTCATCGCTGAAGCCCAAACAACCTCAAAAATTCCGGCAAAAAACAACGCAATCCAGGCCATGACGGCACTCCCTTTGCTGGTGCCGGGCCGTCCCGGTCTTGGACCCTGATCCCTCAGGGGGAGGACGTTGCCTCGCCGCTTCTATCTGACAGCGGGCGGTTTCATCGGCAAGAATGTCATGGGGAAAATCGCCAATGGTGGCCTGTTGGCAACCACCCGCTGCATTTCCCCATTGACCCAAGTAAATCACTCAGGTTTAACGCCACTCGAAAGCCTGACAAAAGGACTAAGTCAATGTTCCATTCGTCCCTGCGCCTGACCGTGGCGGCCCTTGCGCTCACCACCGCCCTTCCCGCCTTCGCCGATGAGGTCAATGTCTACTCCCACCGCCAGCCCGAGCTGATCCAGCCGCTGGTCGATGCCTTCACCGCCGAGACCGGCATCGCCGTCAATGTCGCCTTCGTCGACAAAGGCATGGCCGAGCGTCTGCAAGCCGAAGGCGACCGCTCGCCCGCCGATGTGGTGCTCACCGTCGATATCGCCCGCCTGATGCAGATCGTCGATGCTGGCGTCACCCAAGCCGTGCAATCGGACGTGCTTGACGCCAATATCCCCGAGACCCTGCGTGATCCCGCCGATCACTGGTTCGGCCTCACCGCCCGCGCCCGCATCGTCTATGCCGCCAAAGACCGCGTCGCGGATGGCGAGGTGACCACCTATGAAGATCTCGCCTCCGACAAGTGGAAAGGCCGCATCTGCACCCGCTCGGGCCTGAACGACTATAACGTCGCCCTCCTTGGCGCCTATATCGGCCACCACGGCGAAGAGGCCGCGCAAACTTGGGCCCAAGGCCTGAAGGCCAACCTTGCCCGCAAACCCGATGGCGGCGACCGCGATCAGGTCAAAGCCATTGCCGCTGGCGAATGCGACATCTCGATCGGCAACACCTATTACATGGGTCAAATGCTGAAAGACCCCGAGCAAAAGCCTTGGGCCGATGCCGTCCGCATCGTCTTCCCGACCTTCGAGAATGGCGGCACCCACCTCAACGTCTCGGGCGTGGCGCTGACCAAATCTGCTCCGAACAAAGAGGCTGCCATCAAGTTCATGGAATGGCTCTCCTCGGATGCGGCCCAGCAGATCTATGCGGAAACCAACAATGAATTCCCGGTGAAACCGGGCGTTCCGGCCTCGGAGCTTGTCACCAGCTGGGGCAGCTTCACGGCTGACGCCTTGCCCTTGGCCGATGTCGCCAAGCACCGCGCGGCCGCGCTGAAAATCATGGAAACCGTCGATTACGACGGCTAAGGCCAACCTTCCGACGACAGAGACGGGCGCCCCTGCGGCGCCCGTTTTCATGCGGGCCTGACCTCACGTCGTCGCTGCATATCCATCTGACAATCTAGACAAATCGCACCGCCTCGCCTTAGCTGGGCACTCCCCGCCAGCAGGAGACGGACATGGCCGCGCAAAAGATCATCATCGACACAGATCCCGGCCAAGATGATGCCGTGGCCATCTTGCTCGCCCTCGCCTCGCCCGAAGAGCTTGAGGTCTTGGGCATCACCGCCGTTGCCGGAAATGTGCCGCTGCCGCTGACCCAGAAAAACACCCGCATTTTGGTAGAGCTTTCGGGCCGCCCGGTGCCAGTTTACGCGGGCTGCGACGCGCCTTTGCAGCGCAAGCTGATCACGGCCGAGCATGTGCATGGCCAAACCGGGCTAGACGGCGTGCCGCTGTTTGAGCCGAGCCACCCGCTGGAAGCCCAACACGGCGTTGATTTCATTATTGAAACCCTGCGCCGCGAGGCGCCCGGCACGGTCACGCTTTGCCCGCTTGGCCCCTTGACCAATATCGCCGCCGCCTTCCTCAAAGCCCCCGATATCGTCGCGCGCGTCAAAGCCATCGTCCTGATGGGCGGCGCCTATTTCGAGGTTGGCAACATCACCCCGGCGGCTGAATTCAACATTTACGTCGACCCAGAAGCCGCTGATATCATTTTCAAATCCGGGGTTGAGATCGTGGTGATGTCGCTGGATGTCACCCATAAAGCCCTGACCTCTCGCGACTGGATCGAGGGCATCCGAAGCCTTGGCACCAAGGTCGGCGAGGCCGTGGCCAGCTGGACCGATTTCTTCGAACGGTTCGATGTGGAAAAATACGGCGCCCAAGGCGCGCCTTTGCACGATCCCACGGTGATCGCCTATGTCCTGCGCCCCGAACTCTTCTCGGGCCGCAAAATCAACGTCGAGATCGAAACCCAATCCGAGCTGACGCTGGGCATGACCGTGGCCGATTGGTGGGGCGTCACCGACCGCACGCCGAATGCGCTTTTCATCAATACGATCGACCGCGACGGCTTTTACGCCCTTTTGACCGAGCGTTTGGCGCGGCTTCCATAAACGGGGCAAAGCCCAATGGCCGCAGGGGCTTATCCCTGCGGCAAGATCACACTGAAGCTCGATCCAACACCTTTCACGCTCTCCAGCTTCAGCCAGCCGCGATGGCGTTGCACGATGTGTTTGACGATCGCCAAGCCCAGCCCGGTGCCGCCCTTTTCGCGGCTGCGATGACCATCGATGCGGTAAAACCGCTCGGTCAGTCTTGGGATATGGATCGGATCAATCCCCTCGCCCTGATCGCTGACGGTGATGCGCAAAGCTGGGCCACGGATGCTGTTTTCCGCCGTGGCGCGCAGCCGCAACACCTGCCCGGCTGCGCCGTATTTCAAGCCATTCTCCACCAGATTGGTGAAGACTTGCACCAGTTGATCGCTGTCGCCCGGCACGGTCAAAGGCCGATCAAAACCCTCAAGCTCCATCTCAGCGCCAAGGCTTTCCGCCATCGGTTTCAGCGCCCCGGTCACCTGACGCAGCACCGCGGCCAGATCCACTGGCGTCGAGGGCCGCACCCTTTCTTCCGCCTCAACCCGGCTCAATTGCAGCAGATCCTGCACCAGCCGCTCCATTCGGCCCGATTCGCGCGCCATGATCGCTAAGAAGCGCTCACGCGCCACCGGGTCCTCCTTGGCAGCCCCCCGCAAGGTCTCGATAAAGCCCATCAGCGCGGTCAGCGGCGTGCGCAGTTCGTGGCTGACATTGGCCACGAAATCGCGCCGCATCTGGCTGGCCAGCACCTCATCCGAAAGGTCGCGGAACACGCAAAGCGCCATCTGCCCCTCGGGCGCCGCCACCGGCCCGACCGAGGCTTGCCATTGCTGCTCGGCCCCGTCGCGGATCAGCGAAAATCGCGGCTCATCCAAGGGAACGCGCCCCTTCAATGCCTCACCCACCGCCTGCAAAAAGCTCGGAGCGCGCAGCACCAGCGCCACGTTGCGCCCTTCCGTCAATCCGGGAAGGGCTGCGCGCGCATGGGCATTGGCCAGCACCACCTGCTCACTGGCATCGATCACCAGCGCCGGCAAAGGAATGGCGTTGATCGCATCTTGAAGCATAAGGGCCCTCGGCTTGAAACACCTGTGGCCTTCCTAACGCGCTCTGCCGCCCCCGACCAGACAGCGCGTCCCATGTCATGCGCAAAGCCATACCTTTGCCATACACAAACCCGACGCAAACCATACACTGCTGGTGCTGGGACTTCGGGTGCAAAGTCTTCGGTGCAGATTGGGCTGTCAAACAGCCCACCGCCTCACTTCACGCAAAGCATGAAGATCTGCCAGCAAGCATTTAAAATTAAATAACTTTTAGGCCAGATCTGAACCGCGCCGCATTGGCTCGATACCCCTCAGCCGAGCGCAAAAGCCGCGCCTGCGCCTCAGCATCCAAGCTGCGCACCACCTTGCCGGGGCTGCCCATCACCAAGGAGCCATCAGGGATTTCCTTGCCCTCAGTAATCAAAGCACAAGCGCCAATAAGGCAACCTTTTCCGATCTTTGCGCCATTGAGGATCGTAGCCCCCATACCGATCAGCGTGCCCTCCCCAATGGTGCAACCATGCAGCATCGCCTTATGACCGATGGTGCAATTCGCGCCGATCACCAAAGGGTGACCCATATCGGTGTGCAGGACAGAATTTTCCTGAATATTCGAACCGTTACCGATCTCGATCCATTCATTATCGCCGCGCAAAGCCGCGCCAAACCAGATGCCAACCCCGGCCCCCAGCCGCACCCGGCCCATCACATGCGCGCCCGGCGCCACCCAAGCATCTGGGTCGATTTCGGGCGAAATTCCGTCCAGTTCATAGATCATCTGGCCTCAAACTCCTTGTTCAATCCGCGCACGAAATCAGTCATGCCGGGTTGACGATCGCGTCGCATCCGCTCGGCCTGCAACAGCGTCAGAAGCCGCGCGAAGGTTGCCTCAAGATCGTCATTCACCAGCACATAATCGTATTCCGCCCAATGGCTTATCTCGGCTTGCGACTTCGCCATCCGGCCCGCGATCACCTCTTCGCTGTCTTGGCCCCGCCCGCGCAGGCGGCGGTCAAGCTCGGCGATCGAAGGCGGCAGGATGAAGACCGAGACCACATCGCGGCCCAAAGCTGAGTTGCGGATCTGCTGCCCGCCCTGCCAATCAATGTCGAAAAGCGTATCGCGTCCCTCAGCCATCGCTTGCTCGACCGGCGCGCGGGGCGATCCGTAGAAATTGCCAAAGACTTCAGCATGTTCCAGCATATCGCCCGAAGCGACCATCGCCTCAAACTCAGCGCGGGGTTTGAAATAATAGTCGCGCCCGTCCTCTTCGCCCGCGCGCGGCGCGCGGGTGGTGGCCGAGACCGAAAAGCGCAACGTCGGATCCCAAGCCATCAAGCGCTTGGCCAGCGTGGATTTTCCCGCCCCCGAGGGCGAGGACAGGATCAGTAAAAGCCCCCGGCGGCTTTGTGCCAAGGCTTGCGAGGCGGGGGTGGCAACATCTGCAGCAGTCATCGTCATTCCACGTTCTGAACTTGTTCGCGCATCTGGTCGATGACGGTCTTTAGGTCAAGCCCGGTGCGCGTGAGCGCCAGATCTTGCGATTTTGAAAGGAGTGTATTCGCTTCGCGCAAAAATTCCTGCATCATAAAATCGAACTTACGCCCCACCGGGCCTTTTTCGGTCAACAGTGCGCGGGCGGCGGCGATATGGGCGCCAAGGCGATCGGTCTCTTCGGTAACATCCTGTTTTACCGCCAAAATCGCCAATTCTTGGGCGATGCGGGTCTCATCCAGCCCCTCGGCATTCTCCAAAAGCCGCGCGAGAGATTGGCGCAACGCATCCCCCGCCTTGTCCCGGCGCGCAAGGCTTTGCGCCTTGGCATCGCGCAAAAGCGCCTCGATCTGGTCAAGCTGGCCGGTGATGACGCCGGCCAAAGCTGCCCCCTCACCAGCGCGCATCGCGTTGAAATCGGCCAGAAGTGCGGGCAGATCGGCGAGGATGGCGGCGCGGAGCGGCCCGGTGTCTTCCTCGGCCGCCGCATGGTCCAAGACGCCGCGCATGCCCAGCACATCAGCCGAAGTTGGTTGTGCCAAGGTCAGGCCAGCGGCCATCGCCACCTCTTCGACCCGCGCCAAAGCCGCAAGCGTGCTGCTCAGCACTTCTTCATTGACCCTCAGGCCCGGAGCCTCGCCCACCTCACGCGAAAGCCGCAACGACAGGCTGACATTGCCGCGCGCGATGGCCTTTTGCAGCTCTCCGCGCAGGCTGGCTTCCAACCCATCAACCCAATCGGGCACCCGAAGCCGCAGTTCCAGCCCCTTGCCATTGACCGAGCGGATGTCCCAAGCCCAAGCAAAGCCCAAAGCCGCACCACGCCGCGCAGCAAAGCCGGTCATTGAAACTGTTGATGAAACGGTCATCGCGCCTCCTGAACAGCCGCTCTGACCGGGCGACCGTTTACCATTTGTCAAGATTTCCAGCCCGAAAGCTGGGTTTCGGGTTATGTTTACACATCGGTAACACCTCTTACCGCAGCATTAACCAGCAAGTGCCCCAAGATCGTTAGGGCCGAACCGGCAGGGATGCAGCGGCAAGCGAGGCAGTGGTTCAACCACGGGCGTAGCAGAGCCGGTCACAGGCGGCAACCGAAGCCGCCAGAGAACCGCGCGCCATCATGTCACAAGTGCAAAGCTTTGGGCCGCAGGCCCGGAAAGGTGAAGGTCCAGATGTTTACGTTTTTCGGCGGTTCCAACTCGGGCGAGACACAGGATCCCACCCTTCTTGCCGCAGCGCGCGGCCCGGCAGAGGTCCGCGCCTATTGGCAAGCGTTGCGGCAAGGCGGCGCGATCCCGGCGCGGTCGGATCTGGATCCGCGTGGCATGGCCGATGTGCTCGACCGCGTCTTTGTGGGGGAATCTATCGCGCCGGGGCTGGTCCTTCTGCGGATCGCCGGCCATGCGCTGTCGCAGCTGACCGGGATCGAGGCGAAAGGCCTGCCACTCTCGGTGCTCTTCACGCCCGAAGCGCGCGCGCAATTGGCCAAAACCACAGCCCGGGTTCTGGCCGGGCCGGTTGCAGCCGAGTTTACCTTGAAAAGCGAAGCGACGCGGGGGCGGCCCGAGCTTGGTGCAAAGCTTTTGCTCCTTCCTTTGTGCAACCGCGAGGGGCGGCGGAATCTGGTGCTGGGCTGCCTTGCGCCCTTGGGAGAGATCGGCATCGCACCGCGCCGCTTTGGCATTGCCGCTCGGAGTGAGGAGCATCTGGGGCCACAGAACACGCGCGCCATGTCCCGACTGCCCCCTGTGGTGCCTGCTGCAAAGCCGTCCGAAACCCCGGCCCACAACCTGGCGCAGCTCTTTGAGCAGATTGGCGCGGAAAGCCCACGGCCCGCCCGCGCAAAGCCCGGTCGCAGCCATCTGCGGCTGGTGCATTCTTCGTAAACTCGGGACCAAATGACTTAAAAGCAAAAGGCCCCGCCGTTGAGCGGGGCCTTTTTATGAATTCAGTCAATCGGTTAGAAGGCAACCTTACGAGCAGCCTCACGCTGCGCCGACAGCTCTTCCGAGACCAAGAACGCCAGCTCCAAGGCTTGGCTTGCGTTCAGACGCGGGTCGCAAGCGGTGTGGTAGCGGTCCGACAGATCCTCATCCGTCACAGCGCGCAAGCCGCCGGTGCATTCGGTCACATCCTGGCCGGTCATCTCAAAATGCACGCCGCCCGGGATGGTGCCCTCGGCTTTGTGGATCTGGAAGAACTCACGCACTTCGCGCAGCACGGAATCGAACGGCCGGGTTTTGTAGCCGGTCGAGGATTTGATCGTGTTGCCATGCATCGGATCGCAGGACCACAGCACCGAAGCGCCCTCTTCCTGCACCGTCTGGATCAGGCGCGGCAGGTGATCGCCAACTTTGCCCGCACCAAAGCGCGCGATCAGCGTCAAGCGGCCCGGCTCATTCTGCGGGTTCAGCTTGGCCATCAGCACTTTGAGATCTTCAGCCGTGGTCGAGGGGCCGCATTTCAGACCAATCGGGTTCAACACGCCGCGGGCAAATTCCACATGCGCGCCGTCGGGCTGACGGGTGCGGTCGCCGATCCAGATCATGTGACCCGAACCTGCCACCGGCTGGCCGGTGATAGAATCGATGCGGCAGAGCGCCTCTTCATATTCCAAGAGCAGCGCCTCATGGCTGGTGTAGAAGTCCACCGAAGCCAAAGTCGGCGCACTGTCGGGGTTCACCCCGGCGGCACTCATGAAATCCAAGGCATCCGAGATGCGATTCGACAGCTCACGGTAACGCTCGGCCTTGTCGCTTTCGGCAAAGCCCAGCGTCCAAGAGTGGACGCGGTGGATATCGGCAAAGCCGCCCGTCGAGAAAGCGCGCAGCAGGTTCAGCGAGGCCGCGGCTTGGGTATAGGCCTGCAACATCCGGTTCGGATCCGGACGGCGTGCCTCGACCGTGGCGTCGAAACCATTGATGATATCACCGCGGTAGGACGGGTATTCGACGCCACCGATCACCTCGGTCGGGGCGGAACGCGGCTTGGCAAATTGCCCCGCCATCCGGCCGACTTTCACAACGGGAACCTTGGCGCCATAGGTCAAAACCACCGCCATTTGCAGCATCACGCGGAAAGTGTCGCGGATATTGTCGGCGCTGAATTCAGCAAAGCTTTCAGCGCAATCGCCGCCTTGCAGCAAGAAGGCCTTCCCCTCGGCTGCGGCTGCGAGTTGCTTTTTCAAGCGCCGCGCCTCGCCGGCAAAAACCAGCGGCGGATATTTCGACAATTGCATCTCGACCGCAGAGAGCGCAGCTGCATCGGGATAATCCGGCATCTGTACCCGCGGTTTTGCGCGCCAATCCGATTTCGTCCAGCCCTTAGTCATGGCCCCACCATTGGTCGTTTGCGGTAACGGCATGGCTATACGCGTCTGGCCTTAGAAAGCAAAGATGAAAAGGCGACAACGGACAGTCACGGCCCCTTGCTCTCTATTGGATTTCAGGTATCGGTTGCTCACAAACGACGCAATTAGGTCGCAGACATGCCCAGCTTGCAGCGCAAGGCCACTCAGATCAGCAAAGAAGCCCCGCAACGGCGGTTTGTATTTCTGTTGTTGGATGGTTTCACAATGCTGGCTTTCGCCTCGGCGATTGAACCGCTGCGCATTGCCAATCGTATTGCTGGATCAAAGCTCTACAGCTGGTCGCTGACTGGCGAGAATGGCCAAGAGGTGAGCTGTTCGAATGGGGCCTCGTTCAAACTGGACATGGGGCTGGCCGAGATCGACCGCGATGACATCGTGCTGGTCTGCGGCGGCGTCGATGTGGCGCGGGCCACGACCAAACCGATCCTCAACTGGCTGCGGCGCGAGGCGCGGCGCGGGGTCACGATGGGCGGACTGTGCACCGGGGCCTATTCCTTGGCCAAGGCGGGCCTCTTGGACAATAAGAAGGCCACGATCCACTGGGAGAACCAAGACGGTTTCTTGGAGGAGTTTGAAGAGGTTAAGCTGACGAAATCTGTCTTTGTGATGGATGGCAATCGCTGGACCACCGCAGGCGGCACCTCGTCATTGGATTTGATGCTGAAGGTGATCGCCGCCGACCACGGCGAGGATTTGGCCAATACCGTCGCCGACCAGCTCATTTATTCGACGATCCGCACCGACCAAGACACGCAGCGGCTGTCGATCCCGACGCGGATTGGCGTGCGGCATCCGAAGCTTTCCCAAGTCATCCAGATGATGGAAGGCAATATCGAAGATCCGATCTCGCCCGCCGATCTGGCCGAGGATGTCGGCATGTCGACGCGCCAGCTTGAGCGGCTGTTCCGGCGCTATTTGAACCGCAGCCCCAAGCGCTATTACATGGAATTGCGGTTGCAAAAGGCGCGCAACCTTTTGATGCAAACCGATATGTCGGTGATCAACGTCGCCTTGGCCTGCGGCTTTGCCAGCCCGTCGCATTTCTCAAAATGCTACCGCGGCCATTACAACACCACACCGTACCGCGAGCGCGGCACCCAAGGCGTGGCCGGGGGTGTGCCGGGCGGTATGCCGGCGCGGCTGTCGATCTAATCGCCCAAAGCCCCCGGCTTGGCGTCTATGGCGCCAGCCGATAGACCGCGCCATCGGTCACCGACAAAAACCAGATTGCGCCATCTGGGCCTTCTTTCACATCCCGCACACGGCCCGTCTCGGGAGCTGCAATGCGCTCTTCCGCATATCCAGTCGGCGCGGGCGTTTGCGGGTCCAACCGGCCTAGAAAATCGCTGTTGAGCGAGCCGAAGAAGAAATCTCCCTGCCAGTCGGGCACCAAAGCGCCGGAATAGATCATCAGCCCCGAAGGCGCGATTGAGGGATCCCAGTAATGCAAGGGTTGCTCCATCCCTTCGCGCGCGGTCCCGTCGCCAATCGCACCGCCGCCGTAGTTGACGCCGTAGCTGATCACCGGCCAGCCATAGTTGCGGCCGGGCAGCGGGGCATTCAACTCATCGCCGCCCTGCGCGCCATGTTCGGTGGTGAAAAACCGCCCGTCGCCGTCCAATGCCGCCCCTTGGATGTTACGATGCCCCGAGGAGAAGACTTCAGCTTTCCACGCCTGCCCGACCTTGCCAAAACGGATCACCTTACCGATGGAAGTGGCGGGATCTTGCGCCTCTTGCCCCTCAGGACCGGTGCCGCGATCCCCGGTGGCAAGCAGGATCGTGCCATCGCGCGCCTCGACCAAGCGGGCGCCGAAATGTCGCCCGCCCGGCGCGCCTGAGCCCAAAAACACCGTCTCGAACCGCACCAGAGACTTACCATCCGCCGAAAGCCGCCCCTTGCCCGCCGCTGTCGCCAGCCCGCCTTGGGCCTTGGCGGTGAAACTGAGCCAAACCTCGCGCGTGGTTGCGAAATCAGCCGGGATCATCACATCCAGAAGCCCGCCCTGCCCTTCGGCCACGATGTCAGGCAGGCCCGTCACCTCATGCCGGGCGGCGCCGTTCACCAACCACAATTTGCCCGAGCGTTCCGTAACCAAAAAGCGCCCGTCTGGCAGGAAGGCCAAGCCCCAAGGCTCTTGCAGCCCGGTGGTCATGGTGGTGATCTGCATCGGCCCGGCCGAGGTCTCAACCGTCCCCGCCTGCGCCGAAAGCGCTATGGCCAAAAGCGGCGAAGCCATTGCAATGGCACGAAGAATTGCGGGCGGATTTGTCATCACTGGCTCCGAGTTTGCTATCGGATTGAATTTAGGCATAGGGCGGCCAAGCGCCAAATCACAATGCCGAAGCTTTGCCCAAAAGCAGATTATTTCAAGCTTAAACTTTATTTTGCGTAGGCGCTTTTCTTTTGATATTACTGCCTCTAGGCTTCGATCAGGATTACGGTCCAAATCAGGGAGAATTCATAATGAAAAAACTGTTGTTGGCTGCTTCGGCAATGGCGCTTTCTGCCGGCGCTGCGGCTGCGGAAGATGTAAAGATCGGCTCTTTGCTGGGCGCCACCGGCCCGATTGAAAGCATTGCGCCCAATATGTTCACCACCGTTGATCTGGTGGTCAAAGAGGTGAACGACTCCGGCAAAGCCGCCAATGGCTGGGTGTTCCACAACGTCCGCGCCGACTCCACCTGCATCGACAACGCCGCCGCCCAAGCCGCAGCCGAGCGTCTGGTCACCTCGGAAGGCGTCAAAGGCATCGTCGGCGCCGACTGCTCGGGCGTGACCCGCGCTGTTTTGACCAATGTCGCTATGCCCAATGGCATCGTGATGATCTCGCCCTCGGCCACCTCGCCGGCGTTGAGCGTTGACCCCGATGATGGCTTCTTCTTCCGCACCGTGCCTTCGGATGCGCGTGAAGGCGTGATCATGTGCCAAGTGCTGAAGGACCGCGGCTATAGCTCGATCGCGATCTCCTATTCGAACTCGGACTACGGCAAGGGCCAGGCCGAAGCGATCGAAGCCAACTGCAAAGAGATGGGCCTGACCATCACCACCAACGCCAGCCATGACGACGGCAAAGCCGATTACTCGGCCGAAGTCGCGGCATTGGCAGCAGCGGGCGGCGAAGTGCTTGTCGTTGCAGGCTATATCGACCAAGGCGGCAAGGGCATCATCCAAGCTTCGCTTGACACCGGCGCCTTCTCGCTCTTCGGCCTGCCGGCTGGCATGTATGGCGATAGCCTGCCCGAGAACATCGGCCCGGGCCTGAATGGCTCCTTCGGCCAGCACCCAACCTCGGTCGCCGAAGGCTACCAGACCTATCTCGATGCGGCCAAAGCCTTTGAGCCCTCCTTCGACGGTTCGACCAACTTCGCCGCGCAATCCTATGACGCGGCCGCTTTGATCATCTTGGCGATGCATGCCGCCAATTCGACCGATGCGAAGGTTTACAAAGACAAGATCATTGAAATCGCCAATGGTCCGGCCGATGGTTCGGGTGAGCTGATCAAAGCGGGTGAGCTGGGCAAAGCGCTTGAGCTGATCGCCGCTGGCAAAGCCATCAACTACGATGGCGCAACCGGTATCGAGATGCTGGAAAATGGCGACGTTGCCGGCACCTATTCGGAAGACGAAGTCAAAGACGGCAAGTTCACCAGCGTTGGCATCCGCTAAGGCCTAGCCACAGCTGCAATCGGCGCGGCCCGGGGCGCGAACCCCGGGCCGTTGCCTAAAGATAAGACCGCCAGACCAGGACAACCTGGCGCGATGGCAGGTTAAACAGGGGTACATATGATCAAGGTCGAAGGGCTGCATAAGCATTTCGGCGGCTTTCATGCCGTTGATGGCGCGACGCTTGAAATCAAAACCGGAACCATCACCGGGCTGATCGGGCCGAATGGTGCCGGGAAAACCACGCTTTTCAACGTGATTGCCGGACGTTTGCCGCCGACCTCGGGGCGGGTGATCATGGATGGTGAGGATATCACCGGCTTGCCGCCGCATGTGCTGTTTCAAAAGGGCCTCTTGCGCACCTTCCAGATCGCGCATGAATTCAGCTCAATGACCGTGCGGGAAAACCTGATGATGGTGCCGCCGCGCCAATCGGGCGAGCGGCTCTGGAATGCGCTCTTCTCGCGCGGCCAGATCGCCGCCGAAGAGGCTCAGATCCGCGCCAAGGCCGATGAGGTGCTGGAGTTTCTGACCATCAGCCATATCGCCGATGAGAAAGCTGGCAATATCTCGGGCGGGCAGAAAAAGCTGGTCGAGTTGGGCCGCACCATGATGGTCGATGCCAAGATCGTCTTTCTTGATGAAGTCGGCGCAGGCGTGAACCGCACGCTGCTCAACACCATTGGCGATGCGATCATCCGGCTGAACAAAGAGCGCGGCTATACTTTCTGCGTCATCGAACATGACATGGATTTCATCGGTCGGCTTTGCAATCCGGTGATCTGTATGGCCGAGGGCAAGGTGCTGGCCGAAGGCACTTTGGAAGAGGTCAAGAACGACGAGCGCGTGATCGAGGCCTATCTGGGCACCGGGCTGAAGAACAAACTCAAAGAGGAGCAGGCACATGCGTAAGCCCCTCTTCGCAAAACAAATTCCCGAGGTGCCCCGTGGCTGAACCCTTCCTGATTGGCGAGGCGATGACCGGCGGCTATGGCCCGGTCGACATCTTGCACTCTTGCACCATCGCGGTTGAGAAAGGCGAGATCGCCGTCATCGTCGGCCCCAATGGCGCTGGCAAATCCACCGCGATGAAAGCCGTCTTCGGCATGCTCAACCTGCGCCAAGGTGCTGTGCGTTTGGGCGGCGAGGATATCACCAAGCTCTCGCCGCAGGCGCGGGTGCGCAAAGGCATGGGCTTTGTGCCGCAAACGTCGAACATCTTCACCTCGATGACGGTGGAGGAAAACCTTGAGATGGGCGCTTTCATCCGCAGCGATGACACGATCGCCCAGACCATGGAGCAGGTCTATGACCTCTTCCCGATCCTGCGCGAAAAGCGCCACCAGCCGGCGGGCCAGCTTTCCGGCGGTCAGCGCCAGCAGGTCGCCGTCGGCCGCGCGCTGATGACCCAGCCGCGCGTTTTGATGCTGGATGAGCCGACCGCAGGCGTCTCGCCCATCGTGATGGACGAGTTGTTCGACCGGATCATCGAGATCGCCCGCACCGGGATTTCGATCCTGATGGTCGAGCAAAACGCCCGCCAAGCGCTGGAGATCGCCGATAAGGGCTATGTCCTTGTGCAAGGCAGCAACCGCTTCACCGACACCGGAAAGGCGCTGCTGGCCGACCCCGAAGTCCGCAAATCCTTCTTGGGGGGCTGAGCTATGGATATCCTCAACGCCCTGACGGCATTCGCAAATTTCATCCTTGTCCCCGGACTGGCCTACGGCAGCCAATTGGCGCTTGGCGCGCTTGGCGTAACCTTGGTCTTTGGCGTCTTGCGCTTTTCCAACTTTGCCCATGGCGACACCATGGCCTTCGGCACCGCCTTTGTGATCATGTTCACATGGTGGTTCCAATCGATGGGGATCAGCTTTGGCCCCCTGCCGACCGCCCTTCTGGCCCTGCCCTTCGGCATCGCGGTCACGGCGGCTTTCGTCCTTGGCACTGACCGCGTGGTCTACCGCTTTTACCGACAACAAAAGGCCAAGCCGATCATCCTCGTCATCGTCTCCACCGGGGTGATGTTCGTGATGAACGGCCTTGTGCGGATCCTGATCGGCACCTCCGAGCGCAACTTCGCCGATGGCGAGCGGATGCTGCTGAACCCGCAAGACTGGAAGGCTTGGACCGGGCTGGCCGAGCCTTTGGCGATCAAGACCACCGCTGTCGTCTCGATCGTCGTCGCCGTGCTCTCGGTCGCGCTGCTCTTTTGGTTTTTGCAAAAGACCCGCACCGGCAAATCGATGCGCGCCTATTCCGACAATGAGGATCTCGCACTCCTCTCCGGCATCAACCCCGACAAAGTGGTGGCAGTCACTTGGGTGCTGGCGGCAGCGCTCGCCACCATCTGCGGCACGCTTTACGGTTTGGACAAATCCTTCCGGATCACCGTTTACTTCGGCCTGTTGATGCCGATCTTTGCGGCAGCGATCGTCGGAGGCCTTGGCAGCCCCTTGGGCGCCATCGTCGGCGGCTTTGTCATTGCCTTCTCCGAGCTGATCATCACCAGCGCCTGGAAGAAGATCGGCAGCTATCTTTTGCCCGACTCTTGGCTTGGCGATGGGCTTTATCAAGCGCTTTCAACCGATTACAAGGTGGCCGTCAGCTTCGCCATCTTGATCATCGTTCTCTTGTTCAAGCCGACCGGCATTTACGGAGCGAAGTGACATGACCCGCTATCGCAACCTTTGGCTCTTCGCCGGTGTGGCCCTGCTCTTCGTGGCCACCGGCGCCATGCTCAGCTGGAACCTCAGCCTGCAAATCCTGAACCTTGCGCTTCTGTCGGCCATTATGGCGGTGGGGGTGAACATCCAATGGGGCTATGCCGGGCTCTTCTCCACCGGCGTCGTCGGCTCGGTCGCTTTGGGCGGTCTGGCCGTGGTGCTGGTTTCCGGCAAGCCGGTGCCGGCAGGATGGGAGGCCGGTGGCCCGCGCGTCCTCTCGGCGCTGCTCTTTGCCGCTTTGGCCGTAGCACTGGCCGTCTGGCTTTACCGCAAACTGCAAGCGGGACCGAAGCGCAGCCTTGCCTTGGTCCTTTTCGGCGTGATCGCCTTCTTCATCTATCGCGGCCTTCTCGACCCGGCCGTGATGGCGATCGAGGCGAACAACCCCTCGCAAGCCGGGCATATCGGTGGCCTTGGCCTGAACTCGCTGCTGGCTTGGCCCTTTGGCGCTTTGCTGGCCGCGGGAGCGGCTTGGCTGATCGGCAAAGTGGCGCTTGGCCTGCGCGCCGATTACCTTGCCATTGCCACCCTTGGCATTGCCGAGATCATCATTGCGGTGATGCGCAACGAGGATTGGCTGGATCGCGGCGTTAAGAACCTGATCGACATTCCGCGCCCTTGGCCGGTGCCGAAAGAGGTGGATCTGCAAGCCAGCCCCGCCTTCCTTGACCCGATGCTGGCCATGGGCCTCGACCCGGTCACCGGCTCTAGCATCTTCGTCAAACTGATCTATGCCGGGCTTTTCGGCATCGTGCTGGTCGCGCTGATCTGGCTGACCGAGCGCGCGCTGAACAGCCCATGGGGCCGCACCATCCGCGCCATCCGCGACAATGAGATCTCGGCGGCGGCGATGGGCAAGGATGTAAAATTCCGCCATCTGCAAATCTTCATCATCGGCTCGGCCGTGGTGGGGCTTGCCGGCGCGATGATGACCTCGATGGACGGGCAATTGACACCGCCAAGCTACCTGCCCTTGCGCTTCACCTTCCTGATCTGGGTGATGGTGATCGTCGGCGGCTCAGGCAACAATTGGGGGGCGGTGCTGGGTGGCCTTCTGATCGGCTGGCTCTATCTTGCCGTTGAGTTCCTTGGCCCTCAGGCGATGGAATATATCACCGCTGGGCTGCCCTCTGGCCCGGTGAAGGACCACCTGAGGGAATCCGCCGCCCATATGCGGCTTCTCAGCCTTGGCGTCGTGCTTTTGTTGGTGCTGCGCTTTGCTCCGCGCGGGCTGATCCCCGAAAAATAAGGCGGCCCATCCGGCTTTAAGGAACGCCCGCCCCCGTCCAAGGGGCGGGCGTTCTGCTTTCCGCCCAACCGCCCGACAGATCACCCATTCACGACATTCAATGTCGCAAAACTCCATGCTTTCCGCCAAAGCCGCCGCCAATCTTTGCCAAACAGCGAACAAGAGGTGACGGGATGAAAAGCCATGCTCGCGTGGTGGTGATCGGCGGCGGTGTCGTCGGGTGTTCGGTTCTTTACCATTTGACCAAGCTCGGTTGGTCCGATGTCATGCTGATCGAGCGGTCCGAGCTGACCTCAGGCTCCACCTGGCACGCGGCGGGTGGCTTTCACACCATCAACGGCGACACCAATATGGCGGCGCTGCAGGGCTATACGATCCGGCTTTATAAAGAGCTGGAAGAGATCACCGGCATGTCTTGCGGCCTGCACCACGTTGGCGGCGTAACGCTGGCCGACAACCAAGAGCGCTTTGACCAACTGGTCGCTGAGCGCGCCAAGCACCGCTATATGGGCCTTGATACCGAGATCCTTGGCCCCGAGGAAATCCGCAAGCTGACCGATGGCCTTGTGAACCTCGAAGGCGTGATTGGCGGGCTTTACGATCCCTTGGATGGCCACTTGGACCCTTCGGGCACCACCCATGCTTATGCCAAGGCGGCCCGCATGGGCGGGGCCGAGATCGTGCTGCACAACCGCGTACTCGAGACCAACCCAACCAAAGACGGCTGGGAAGTGGTGACCGAGAAAGGCACCGTCACCTGCGAGCATCTGGTCAACGCAGGCGGTCTTTGGGCGCGGGAAATCGCCGCCATGGCGGGTGTTTACCTGCCGCTACTGCCAATGGCCCACCAATATCTTGTCACCGACGACATCCCCGAAATCGTCGACATCCTGAAATCGGGCCGCGAATTCCCGCATGTGATGGACCCCGGCGGCGAAAGCTATCTGCGCCAAGAGGGCCGCGGGCTTTGCATCGGTTTCTACGAAAAACCCTGTGAGCCTTGGTCGGTCAATGGCACGCCTTGGGACTTCGGCCACGAACTTCTGAACGAGCAATTCGACAAGATCGAAGACTCGGTCAATTTCGCCTATCGCCGCTTCCCGGTGCTGGAACGCACCGGCGTCAAACGTGTGATCCACGGCCCCTTCACCTTCGCCCCCGATGGCAACCCGCTGGTGGGCCCCGTCCCCGGCCTGAAGAACTACTGGTCGGCCTGCGCGGTCATGGCCGGCTTCAGCCAAGGCGGCGGCATGGGTCTGGCGCTGGCACAATGGATGATCGAGGGCGAGGTCGAGCGCGACCCGCGCGGTTTTGACGTGGCACGCTTCGGCACTTGGACCACCCCCGGCTATACCGTGCCTAAGGTGATCGAGAACTATCAGATGCGCTTCTCGGTCGGTTATCCGAACGAAGAGCGCCCTGCGGCGCGCCCGTTCCGGCAAACCCCGATGTATGACACTTTCGACAAAATGGGCGCGGTCTGGGGCCAGCAATATGGGCTGGAAGTCGTCAACTACTTCGCTTTGCCCGGCGAGCCGCGCCATGAAGAGCCCAGCTTCAAACGCTCCAACGCTTGGGAGGCGACCGCGCAGGAAGTCCAGGCCCTTCGGACCGGCGTCGGCATCAATGAGCTGCAAAACTTCGGCAAATATCTTGTCAAAGGCCCCAATGCCCGCGCTTGGCTCGACCGGCTTATGGCCGGCCGGATCCCGAAACCGGGCCGGCTCTCCCTCAGCCCTATGCTGGCGCATTCGGGCAAGATCATCGGCGATTTCACCATCTCTTGCCTGTCGGAAACCGAATTCCAGCTGACCGCCAGCTACGGCGCGCAAGGCTGGCACAGCCGCTGGTTCGATCAGAACGCCGCCCCCGGCGTCACGGTTGAAAACATCTCCGACAGCCGCTCGGGCTTCACCATCGCAGGGCCGAAAGCCCGCGATCTTCTGGCCAAACTGACCCATGAAGATGTCTCCGCCGGGGCGTTTAAATTCATGGATGTCAAACGCATGACCATCGGCATGGCCAATTGCCTTGTGCAGCGGGTCAGCTACACCGCCGATCTTGGCTATGAGATCTTCTGCGACCATATGTCGGTGCAGCATCTGTGGAAGGTGCTGAACGAGGCCGGGGCCGATCTCGGCATCCGCGCCTTCGGCATGCGGGCGATGATGTCGCTGCGGCTCGACAAATGGTTCGGCTCATGGGGCCGCGAGTTCAGCCCCGATTACACTCCCGCCGAAACCGGGCTTGACCGCTTCATCGATTGGAAAAAGCCCGCCGATTGGATCGGCAAAGCCCCCGCCACGGCGGAAAAAGCCAACGGCCCCGCCCGCCGCCTCGTCTCCTTCGTGGTCGATGCCAAAGACGCCGATGTGGTGGCATGGGAGCCGATCTGGCTCAACGGCTCTGTCGTCGGCTTCTGCACCTCGGGCGGCTACAGCCATTGGACCGGAAAATCCGTCGCCATGGGCTTCCTCCCCGCGGCCGAGGTCAAAGACGGCCTTTCCTGCGAGATTGAAATCCTTGGTGAGCGCCGCCGCGCCACCGTCCATATGGATCCGATCTGGGATGATGGCGGCCGCATGCGGGCCTAACCCCCCGCAGCTTTTGGCTTTTCATCTTGATCTAAATACTCTCGGGGGGTGAAGGGGGGCAGACAGCCCCCCCCCTCTTCCTTTCCAAGCCCAGATCATGCATCCTGCACGCATGACCCAGCCCGCCATCCTGATCCTTGCCGCCGGCGCCTCCTCTCGCATGGGCGCGCGCGACAAATTGCTCGAGCCCATCCAAGGCCAGCCGCTTCTCCGGCGTGTGGCCGAGCGCGCATGTGCCACAGCGACGCATGTCTTCGTGGTGCTACCGCGCGACCGCCCGCAGCGGGCCGAGGCGTTGCAAGGGCTTTCGATGAAGCAGGTGATCGCGGAACATGCCACGCATGGCATGACCGCATCGCTGCGCGCCGGGATCGGCGCTTTGCCAGAAGACACCAGCGCGGTCATCATTCTGCCAGCCGATATGCCGGGGATCACCACCGAGGAGTTGCAGCTTTTTCTCAAGCACCACGCCCAAGCGCCCTCGGCCATCCTGCGCGGCTGCACAGAGGACGGGCACGAAGGGCACCCGGCCCTCTTCCCCGCTAATCTCTTTGCAGAACTCACTGCCCTAACAGGCGACGAAGGCGGTCGTTCCATCCTAAAGGCCCACCGCGACCGGGTGACCTTGCTGCCCTTGGCCGCAGATCACGCGATCTTGGACCTTGATACACCCGAGGATTGGGCCGCTTACCGGGTGCGGGAAAGCGCCCGATAGCCCTTCAAGCGCCGATCAGCACCCGCGCCTCATGCGCCTTCAGCGTAATCCGCGCCGCCGGAAAGGCCGTACCATCCTGCAACAGTTCGGGGAACAGGATTGCCAATTCCTGCCGCGGCCCCTCCTCCATCGCGTCGAGCATTGATGCAGCGGGCTGGAAGCTTTCCGTCCAGATCCCGTCCGAGCGCAAAATCTCATGCCGCGCGCACATCACATGGATGTAATCCACGCCCCTGCCCAGTTCTTGGGTGATCCCGGCATGGCCGCACAGGTGCAAAGCCGCCACCAAGACCTCCTCGTCGCCAAAGAGCATCTCGGCCCGTGCGCCTTGCAACAAGATACGGTGCTGAGGCGACACCCGCATCTGACGTGCCGGTTGACCGGGCCCGAAGGCATGGGCCGGGATCACCACGGGGCGCAGCGCCGGGCTCTCGATCAATTGTGCCAAAGACAAGGACTTGCGCCCGACCCAAGTGATCGGTTGCAACCCGTGATCTCGCGTCATTACCAGATCGCCGGCCGCCAGATCTTCAACCGCACGGCTGCCGCAATCGGTCAGGATGCGTGTGCCGGGGGTGAAACAGGGCACGATCTTCTCGATATCGGTGAAGGTCAGCTTGCCCAGCAGCGCGCCCGAGGCGTCGAAGAAATCGACATAGCCGTTTTCGGCATTGGCAGGATCAAGGTGAACCTTAAGCCGTGTGCTCCAGCCCGAAAGATCCAGCACGTCCATATCAGCGCCGGTGCCACCGCCATGCACGGTATCGCCGACGCCGCCGTAGATCGTATCCTCATCCGCGCCGCCATAAATCAGCGCGCCACCCGGACCGCCATAGAAGACATCGCGACCGGCTTCGCCGTACAATGTGTCATTGCCGGAACCGCCATAAAGCACATCGTTGCCCACGCCACCGGCGATGTAATCGTGGTCAGCGCCGCCATAGATCGTGTCGTCGCCGTCCTCGCCGCTCAGTTGGTCATTGCCAGCGTCGCCGTGAAGGACATCGTTGCCAAGGCCCGACCAGATCGTGTCATTGCCCGTGCCACCGTAGATGAGATCGTTGCCCGCCGAGAGAGCGCCGCTGACATCGTCGATCAGATCATTTCCGGCGCCGCCATAGACTGTATCGTCGCCCGCGCCGAAGTTGATCGTGTCATCGCCTTCGCCGCCCTCAAGACTGTCGTTCCCGTCACCGCTGTCTAAACTGTCATTGCCCGCTCCGCCAAAGAGCCGGTCATTGCCCAGCCCTCCGAAAAGCAGGTCATTGCCACCGCCCCCCTCCAGCAGGTCGTTGCCGCCGCCACCATAAAGCTGATCAACGTCATCGCCGCCATAAAGCGAGTCATTTCCGTCACCGCCATCAAGGCTGTCATTGCCAATGCCGCCGTAAAGGACGTCGTTGCCAGCCCCCCCGAAAAGCCGGTCCACCCCGGCTTCCCCCCAAAGCGTGTCGTCTCCCGCCTCGCCCGAAAGGTTGTCATTGCCGGTGCCGCCGTAAACAAGATCGTTGCCGAGCCCGGCAAAGACCGTGTCATTGCCCGCTCCTGCGCGGATCTGATCGGCATTTGGATCGCTGAGGCTGAACCCGTCATTGGCATCCACTCGGTCGCCGCCATTGGCCGCGCCCTCATTAAAGGTGCTGTTGATCAGATCGCCGTTGGCAGTGCCGTCGACCCAGCCGTTCTTAAAGCCCGCGACCAACCGGTCGGCGCCAAGGTTGTTCATATCGTCGGAGTCGATCGACGTTAGCGTCAATGACACGATCGGACTGGCCTGCATGGCCGCATGATCGGCATTGTTCAAAATCTCAGGCGCCAAAAACAGCGCGCCATTGGTGGCTTGCACCACAATAGCCGTGATCTGTGCGGTGGTGCCGTTCGCGTAGGTGATGGTGGCGTTGTAGGACACCAAGGCGTCAAAGGTGTAGGTCGTGGTGACGCCGTTTACCGTGGTCGAGAACTGATCGTTGCTTGCCGTATTGTCGGTATCCAACACCCCCAAATCGCCGCCATTATCAAACATCGTCGCTTGCATGACGCTGTTGTAGAGCGGAGCCGCGGTCGATCCAAAAGGCGTGTTCAGCAAAGCCGCTGCATTCTCGACTTTGTAATTGCCTTCAGTCGGGTCAATAATTGGGCCGACGCCCAGCGAAATCCAATTAAAAGTCAAAGGCATAGCAATAGAACCCCCTGCACAAGCGACAGCAATGGCAGTTGGTCCCTATGGCAGCCTAGGGGTGACGAAAAGGCAGGTAATAACATTATTGGTGACCCGCAAACAAAAACGCAAGCACATTGCGCTTTAGCGCTTTAGCCCCCCGCAGTGTTCAATTGGCGGCGAGATTAAGGCGAGTTTGCGAATTACCCTATGGTTTTACGCGCGTTGATTGCAACGCGCAGTGCTGGATTGCGCGCCTTCTAATCAGCGAAAAGGGCTAATTGCAAAAAGGGCCCCCATATTGGGAGCCCTTTTCGTCCGACGGGCAATGCCAAGGGCATGCCTGCCAGCTGCATAACCCTATTTCACCAAAAGACGCGCTTCGTGGCGTTTCAGCGTGCGCCGTGCAGCTTGGTAATCTTCAAGCCCTTTATCGGTCTTAAGCTCGGGGAAAAGCTCAAAGATCTCATTGCGTTGCGCATTACCCATGCCTTTCAAAGTCATGTCACCCGGCTGGAAGCTTTCGGTCCAAGCCCCCCCCGACAAGACAACTTCATGACGGTCAAACATGAAGTGGATATAGGTGACGCCGATCGAGTTGATCGCCTGCACGCCTTGGCTGCCAACCAGATGTTTGGCTGCAACCAGCACCTCATGCTCTTCAAAGTAAAGCTGAGTGCGGTCATTGGCGACCAACATCCGGTGGTTGGGCGAGACCAGCATATCCTGCTCGGGCAGATCATTGCCCAAGGAACCGCGTTTGATCAAGATCGGGTTGAGATGGGAGTTGAGCCGCAGCTCTTGCCCCGTCAGCGCCCGCTGCCCCACCCAACGGATCTCTTGGATGCCATTGTCGCGGGTGATGACCTTGTCGCCTTCGCGCAGAGTCTCAACCGGAACCTCGCCGCGCGGCGTGGCGATCAACGCGCCCGGCGTGAAGCAGGGGATCACATTCTCGATGTTGATGAAGCGCAAAGTGCCGGTTTCATTGCCGTCATCGTCCAGGAAATGGACGATGCCATTTTCAACGTTGTCAGCGTCATAGACGATGCGCAGCGGACCCGAGCCGGACAGATCAAGCACGTCAAAGTCATCGCCATTCTCATTGCCATCGATGAAGTCACCGATGCCGTCTTCTTGGCTGCCGACGATGAAGAGATCGCGGTCACCGCCGCCATAGAGCGAATCCGTCCCAGCGCCGCCATAAAGCGTGTCGTTGCCCGCGCCGCCATAGGCGACGTCGTTGCCCTCGCCGCCATACAGCGCATCATTGCCGCGATCGCCGGAAAGCCGGTCATCCCCAATGCCACCGTAGATGAGGTCATCATCCGCGCCGCCGTTCAGCGTGTCATTGCCATGCTCACCGTAGAGCGTATCGTTGCCGCGATCCCCGTAAACCACGTCATCATCGACGCCGCCGTAGATCAGATCATTGCCCGCGCCGCCATGCAGCGTGTCATCATCATCGCGGCCATAGATCGTGTCATTGCCCTGACCACCATAGATCAGGTCGCGGTTGTTGTCGGGATCAAGATCCAGATCATCGGTGATATCCAAGACATCTCCGCCCACCGGGCCCAGGCCGCCATAGATCAGGTCATCGCCCATCTCGCCGTAGATGGTGTCGCTGCCTTCGCTGCCGATGATCGTATCGTTGCCCTGGCCGCCATAGACCAGATCGGCATCGACACCGGCATCGATCATATCATTGCCGGCACCGCCATAGATGGTGTCGGCATCATCGCCGGTGGTGATGATGTCATTGCCCTGCCCGCCATAGACCAGATCGCGCGCATCATCGGGGTTGGCATCGGCCTCATAGACGCCCGGATAGCCACGGTCGGGCGATTGCCCGCCGCCGGTGGTGTCAATGACATCATCGCCTTGGTGGCCGTAAACCGTGTCACTGCCCGATCCCGAAGTGATGGTGTCATCGCCGCGGTTGCCGGTCAGGCTGTCATCGCCCGAGCCGCCAAAGAGCACATCATCGCCGCGCCCGCCATAAAGCGTGTCACTGCCGGCACCGCCATAGATCTCATCATTGCCCGAGCCGCCATAGGCCAGATCGTCGCCATCACCGGCCCGAATGGTGTCATCGCCGTTGACAGCATAGATCGTGTCATTGCCGGCACCGGCCTCGATACGGTCATCATTGGGCGCATCATCGCCCAAGATCGCATCATTGGCATCGACCCGGTCGATATCCCAAGGGTCGATGTAATCGCGGTCGATAAGGTCACCCTGATCGGTGCCCCGCACAATGCCATCGCGGACCGGACCAGCCGCGGGATCGATCACTGTGACCACCACCGAGGCGGTGTCGCTGCCGCCGTTGCCGTCGGTGATCTCGTAGTTCAGCAGGGCATCGCCGACAAAATCGGTGTTGGGCGTGAAGGTCAAGGTGCCATCAGGATTGACGGTCACCACCCCCTGCTCGGAGGTGGGCGTGCCGACGATCGACAGGCTGTCGCCGTCGACATCGCTGTCATTGTTCAGCACCGGGATCACCACAGCGGTGTTGACCGTGGTCGAGGCGGTATCATCTTCCGCAACGGGCTCATCGTTTACCGGGGTGACGGTGACCGCCACGGTCGAGCTTGCGGTCCCGCCCGAAGGGTCGGTTACACTATAGGTGATGGTATCGGGCCCGTGGTAATCCGGCTCGGGCGTATAGGTCAGGGTGCCGTCTTCATTGACGACCACCGTGCCATGCTGCGCGGTCGGCGTGCCGGTGATGCTCAGACCGCCCGGTGCGCTGTCATTGTCGAGCACATCGATCACAACCGGCGTGTCTTCCGGGGTCTCGGCAGTATCGGGGTTGGCCACGGGACCATCGATGAGGTTATCGACAGTGTCCGAGAGCGAAAAGAACTCGACCGAGCCCAGGAAATGGCCATCGACATTGTTCAAAAGCGCAGGATCCGAGTTCGATTGCCCTGCCCCGACGAACCAATTTTGGCTCAGATCGCCCATGTTCATCGTCAGGCCCGGCGGCACATCCATGCTCTCCGAGGTCCCGGCACTTTGGTTTTCCAGCAACATTCTGCCGCCATCACCGGCACTGTCCCAAGAATAGGTCAGGTTGATCTGGTCACCGGGTTGGAAAAAGCCGGGCTCGGTGCTGAAGACGGTCTCGCCACCTTCGGTCTCATGGGTAACGACAATGCTGCCATCGGGCAGAACCTCAAGCCGGAAGCTGCCCTGCTCTTGACCCATGCTGTCGCGCGAGAGCACGGTTTGCGGGTGATCGACCGGGGTTTCCGAGGGGCGGAAGTTGATCTCAAGCGTGCCGCGCTCCATCTGGAACTCAGGCGAGGCAGCAATTTTTGCGAAATCGTTCTGGCCGTCCAGCACAAGCTGGCCGCCGCTCGCCGTCGCACCGTTCAGATAAATTCCGTTCTGGGCGCCGTTGATCGGCGCGTCATCGAGCACCGTGTCGGCGTCGTCGAAATTATAAAGCGCAAAAACCGGCATATTGTAACCCTCGAAATACGAACGGCTTAACGCCGTCTGGCCCCGTTACGTCCTTCCCCGAAAAACCGGGGACCGCAGACGCCATAAATCCCGCAAGCGCAGGTTCATGCAGACCGATCGAGAAGGTGAATGTGATAAGCCGTTGCCTCAGGACAAAAAAGTCCCGCGCCCAAAAAGGCGTTTCCGGATCCCCGGTAGATGGCAGCACGCTTGTCACCGTATCCGCATCCAAAGATGCGTCACCAACATACGACCGCCCCCACGGCCCATACGTCTTAAGTAGACGCTGGTTTGATAGCCCCGGCCCTGTTCAGCGCAAAGCGAAAAACGGCATGATTGCGGCACAACTGTGAACGATGCGGCACCCAGCACGACCTTAGCCAGACCGAGATTCGGGCCGATTGTTTCGAGCCGGCAGCACATCAGTAGCGAAGAATGTTAGGAAAAATCGACTAAATCTAGCCATTTGGCATATCAGGCCAAAACCACGCCACATCGAGCGTTCTCGATCTGGAAACAAGCTGGCGCTCTGCCACAATCAATCCGCCTCTACGCGAATTCATGGCAAGATTACAGCAAGGACGTTACGTTTGTTCCGAAACGCGAACCAATGATCAGAATTTAACAAGATCACCATGCGTTTGCTGAAAACTGACTTTAGGGCCTGCGCGAATCAACGCATGATTCTGCGTCTTGAACAGGCTCTAGAACGCGGATGTGAACGGCCCTGATCGAAACCCATCTGCCCCAACACATTGGGCCGGCCCCGAGGGGCCGTGCTCTGAAACATAACGCACACAATCAAGGAAAGGTGGTACGGGTGGCCGGACTCGAACCGGCACTCCTTGCGGAAACAGAGTTTGAGTCTGTCGCGTCTACCATTCCGCCACACCCGCACAGCCATCCCGCATGGTAGAACCGAGCCTAGGCTTTCGGTTGCGGGTGCCCCTCTCTATCCGGGAGAGCTGGGAGATTTCAACCCCCTAGCTGAATGAAAATGACAATCTTACACCATCATTTTCACGCAGCGCCCCGCGCGACCGCTTTGGTCACAGTCTTTGGGTCGAGAAGCTGTCGCAATCGGTCAACCGGCCCGAGTTCAGCCCCTTTGTAAACCAGCGCGACCGCTGCTCTGAGGTGCCATGTGTAAAGGTATGCGGCATGGGCCGCCGTCCGGCATTGGCCTGCAAAGTGTCATCGCCAATCTGGCGCGCGGCATTGACCGCCTCTTCCAGATCGCCGGGCTCAATCGTGCCCAACTCCAACGCAGCCGCCCGCGCCCAGATCCCACTCAGGCAATCGGCCTGCAATTCGATCCGCACAGAAATATCATTCGACTGCGCTTCCGAGGCTTGCTGGCGCAGCTGATTGGCCTGCCCCAAGATCCCCAGCTCGTCTTGCACATGATGGCCCACCTCATGCGCCACGACATAGGCGGCAGCGAAATCCCCCTTGGCGCCAAGCCTTTGACTGAGCGTGGTGAAGAAAGAGGTGTCGAGATAGACCCTCTTATCGGCCGGGCAATAGAACGGCCCCGTCGCTTCAGAGGCCCCCCCGCAGGCCGAGCGCGTTTGGTCTTTGAAAAGCACCAGCGTGGTCTGGTTGTAATCGCGGTTCAATTGATCCCGGAAGATATTGGCCCAGATTTCCTCCGTATCGGCCAAGGTGACGGCGACGAACTCACCAGCTTGCTGATCTGCCTCGGTCAACTCGACCGGCGCGCCAGAGCCGCTTTGCTGCATTCCGTCGGGGCCCAGAAGCATACTGGGGTCCACGCCAAGGAACATTGCGATCAAAAACACGATCACCGCGCCGCCGCCGCCGATTTGCAATCCTCGCCCACCGGCGCCGCCCCCGCCCACCCGGCGACGATCCTCAATGTTGCGGCTTTGACGCCGGCCTTTCCATTGCATTGGCACACCCCTCAACCTGTAAGATGCCGGGCCATACGCCCTTGCGAAAAAGCCTAGCCGCTTGCCTGCGATGCCGGAAGGGGGAGCTTTCAACGAAGGGTGACTTCCGCCGCCCCTCCGCCTTGGATATGGTCAGCGCGCAATATGGGCTGGGAGTGCGGTATGGCGGCGATCGAAAAGCGCGGATTTCGCCCGGAGGTTTGGGCCGGGCTTGGCTCGGCAGCTTTGCTGATCGGGGCCTTCGGCTTTCAGCATCTCGGCGGGCTGCCGCCTTGCCAACTTTGCATCTGGCAACGCTGGCCGCATGCTGTGGCGGTTCTGGTGCTCGCGCTGCTGCTCGCCACTGGCTGGCGGGTGCTGGCCGTCTTGGGCGCCTTGGCCGCGATGACATCGGCCGGGATCGGGCTCTTCCATCTGGGCGTGGAACAGGGCTGGTGGGAGTTCATCTCGACCTGCACCCAAGGCTCGATCGCCGGGCTTTCCGGCGCCGATCTCTTGGACCCAACGCTTGCCACCCCGCCGCCCGTGCGCTGCGATGCGATTGCATGGTCCTTCATGGGCCTGTCGATGGCGGCCTGGAACGCGGTCCTCTCCACCCTCTTGGCCGGACTTTGGACCATGGCCGCGCTGCGCCGTGGCTGAATGAGGCGGGGATCACCCCGCCCGCACCACCGGCTCACAGCCCATCAGCCGGGCATGCTCTTGAATGGCGAAACGGTCGGTCATCCCCGCCACATAATCCGCCACGATCCGCGCCAGTTCCACCTCGTCGCGGGCCGCGGCGACATCGGCGGCCCATTCTTCGGGCAAAAGCTGCGGCTCGGCCATGAAAAGCGGGAACAAATCATCCACCACACGCGTCACCGCCGCCCGCACCACCATGACCGAGGGCGCACGATACATCCGCGTGAACAGGAAGCTGCGCACCGCCTTTAGCTCTTGATAAAGCGGCTTCGAGAAGCGGATCACCGTGGTGCCAAGATTTCGGATATCCTCGACCGATTGCGGTTGCGCCGCCGAAAGTCGGTTCTGCGCCACCGCGATCACATCTTCGACCATGCGGCCGAAAACCCGCCGCAAAGCCTCATGCCGCCGCCGCATCTTATCAAGGCCGGGATAAAGCCGATCCACTTCTTCAAAGGCCGGGCCGGTCACCGGCAGCTCCATCAGATCGTCCTCATTGAAAAGCCCCGAGCGCAGCCCGTCATGCAAATCGTGGTGTGAATAGGCGACATCATCGGCAATCGCCGCCACCTGCGCCTCGGCCGATGCATGGGTGGACAGCTCCAAATCCCAAGCGGCATTCACCTCGGCCAATGCGTAAGGCAAAGGCCCCTCGTGCTGCTTATTGGCATTGGGGCCGGTCACGGGGCCATTGTGCTTGGCAATGCCCTCCAGCGTCTCCCAAGTGAGGTTCAGGCCATCAAACCCGGCATAATGCCGCTCAAGCCGGGTGACGATGCGCAAAGCTTGGGCATTGTGGTCAAAGCCACCATAGGGCGCCATCAAGCGCTCCATCGCATCTTCGCCCGTATGGCCAAAGGGCGTATGGCCCAGATCATGCGCCAAAGCGATCGCTTCGGCCAAATCCGTGTTCAGCCCCAACACGCCCGAGATGGTGCGCGCCACCTGCGCCACCTCGATCGAATGGGTGAGCCGGGTGCGGTAGTAGTCGCCCTCATGCTCGACAAAAACTTGCGTCTTATGCTTCAGCCGCCGAAAGGCCGAGGCATGGATGATCCGGTCGCGGTCGCGCTGAAACGGGCTGCGGAACGAGGACATGCTTTCCTCAAACAAACGTCCGCGCGACTGGCTCGGTTGGCAGGCAAAGAGGGCAAGGGTCATGGCAGTCCCGCGATTTGCCCATCGCAAACTGCACACGGGCTTGTTCATTGCTTCCTCCCCCATATATGGAAAGAATGACCAAAAGCCCACGGGAATAGCTATGGACCTGACACTTCCGCCGCGCGTCACCGACCGCGCCTTTGCCCGCCTTGCTGAGATCGCGGAAATGACCGGCGAAAATCGCGCCCTGCGCGTGGGCGTTTTGGGCGGCGGTTGCTCGGGCTTTCAGTATGACATCCGGCTGGATGAGGCCGCATCGGATGATGTGGTGCTGGAAAAAGCCGGGCAAAAGGTCCTCGTCGACCCGACCTCGCTGCCTTTCTTGCAAAATGCCGTGATCGACTACACGGATGAGCTGATCGGGGCGCGCTTTGTGGTAGAAAACCCCAATGCCAGCAGCGCCTGCGGCTGCGGCACCAGCTTTTCAATCTAAAGCCCCCAGACGCGCGGCGCCTCTCACGCCACCTCCCCATTTTTCTGTCTAAAAATATCCCGGGGGTGAGCGGCGAAGCCGCGAGGGGGCAGAGCCCCCTTCTGCCTTCACGCCACCTTGTATCCCCGCCCCTCTCGCCGCAGAATGGTCCCCAGTCTGCGGAGTAGCCTTATGAAAATCGCCACGTTCAACATCAACGGCATCAAAGCCCGGATCGAGGCTTTGCCGCGCTGGCTTGAGGCTGCCAAGCCGGATGTGGTCTGCTTGCAAGAGATCAAAAGCGTGGATGAGGCTTTCCCGCGCGAGGTGCTGGAAGATCTCGGCTACAGGGTCGAGACGCATGGTCAAAAAAGTTTCAACGGCGTCGCCATTCTGTCGCGCCTTCCCTTAGAGGACGTCACCCGCGGCCTGCCCGGAGACGACACCGATGAGCAAGCCCGCTGGATTGAAGCCACGGTGATCGGCGAGAAAGCCGTGCGGGTTTGCGGGCTGTATCTGCCGAACGGCAACCCGGCACCGGGGCCGAAATATGACTATAAGCTGGCGTGGATGGCCCGGATGGAGACCCGCGTCCGCGCGCTCTTGGCCGAAGAGATGCCGGTCATCTTTTTGGGCGATTACAACGTGATCCCACAGGCGATGGATGCTGCCAAACCGCAGGCTTGGGTCGAGGATGCGCTTTACCTGCCGCAAAGCCGCGCTGCCTTCCGCCGTATCTTGAACCTTGGCCTGACCGAGGTGATCCGCGCCCGCAACCCCGCCCCCGGCCTTTACACCTTCTGGGATTACCAAGCCGGCGCCTGGGAGCGCAACAATGGCATCCGGATCGACCACCTGCTGGCCTCGCCGCAAGCGGCTGATCTCGTGCAAGACTGCGGCATCGACAAAGACACCCGCGCCGGTGACAAACCCTCGGACCATGTTCCGGTTTGGATGACGCTGGATGCCTGATCTGCCGCTCTTGGGCGCTGCCGCCTATCTTGATGAGCTGGCTTCGGTGCCGGGCCTGCGCGCTTGGATCGAGGGGCGCGATCTGGAGATCCGCGATTTCACCGCTTTGGGTGCCTTGCAGGGCGAAGCTTGGCGCGACATCGCCGGCCGTGTCAAAGCCGAGTTCAGCACCCATGCGGGCCGCATCGGGTTGCATGGCCCCTTCCTTGGCTTTGCCATTGACCAACCCGACCCCGATCTGCGTGCCGTCGTTCAAGACCGCATCCTCACCGCGCTGGCGGCTTTAGAGGAGATCGCCCCCAATGGGCAGGGGCATATGGTGCTGCACAGCCCCTTCACCACTTGGTCCGGCTTCAACACCGGCACCGAGATGGATGACCAAGAGGGCATGATCGCGCGCAGCTTGGCCCTTCTTACCCCTGCCGTCCGCCGCGCCGAAGCGATTGGCGCCACCATCGTTATTGAAAATTGTGAAGACCGCTGCCCGCATGAACGGGTCACGCTGGTGCGCGCCTTCAACTCGCCCGCGCTCAAGGTCTCGCTCGACACTGGGCATGCGCATTACGCGCATGGCTCAACCGCAGCGCCTCCGGTGGATGCTTATGTTCGCGCCGCTGGTGATCTTTTGGCGCATGTGCACCTGCAAGACGCCGATGGTATTGCCGACCGACACTGGGCTTTGGGGCGCGGCAATATCCATTGGCACGGCGTCTTTATGGCCCTGCGCGCGCGCAAGACCATGCCGCGGCTGATCCTAGAGATGGCACAAGCCGAGGATATTCTGGTCTCGGCCCATTATCTTATGGCCGAGGGGCTCGCCCGCTAAACGCGCGGCTGATCGCCCCTCTCCAACAAATTATTGCCGTAAGACCTTAGTGCGGCTTCGTCACATCGTGGTTGTAAAGCCAATCAAACCGCTTCAGTGCCGCCGCTGGGGCGATTTTGCCACCCAAACGGATCACCATATGGGCCGCGGCGCGCTTGGCCCCCGCGAGATGGTAGTTCTTGGCATTGGCATTGGCGGCATCGACCACCCGCGCCGCGCGCGGGCCTCGTGTTGCTTGATAGGCGCGCATCGCTGCGGTGTCGTTGGACTGGCGGTCCAGCGCCTCGGCCAAAACCCAAGCATCCTCAAGCGCAACGCTGGCCCCTTGCGCCAAGAAGGGCAACATCGGATGCGCGGCATCGCCCAAAATCGCAAGGGCCCCCTCAGGCAAGACCTTGAACCAGCTTTTGGCGACCGGATGGCGGAAGATACCCCACAACCAGACATCTTCCACCTGATCCAGCCAGCCGCGGACCCTTGGGGAGAATTTCTCGAAGGCCAGTCGCAGCTCCATCGGATCGTCGCGCAGCGACCAGCCTTCATCAACCCAGCGATCCCGCTCTTCGACGGCCACGATGTTGCGCATTGTGCCGCCGCGCAGCGGATAGCTGACCAAATGCCGGCCCGGTGCCATATGCACTTCGGCCATCGCAGGATCGCTTGGATCGCAAGGCACCAAAGCGCGCCAAGCCACCTGACGGGTGAAGAAAGGCGCCATCGGCCCGTTCAAGGCCGCCCGCGCCGGCGAATGCAGCCCGTCAGCACCGATCAAGAGATCAATCTCTTCTTCAGCCCCCGTAGTCATCACCAATTTGGGCTTTTGACCCGAAAGGTCGATCCGTTCGACTTTTTGCAAAAGGCGCAGCTCGACGCCGGCGGCCCGCGCACCGTCCAAAAGCAGGGCGATCAGATCGGCGCGGTGCAAAAAGTGGTAGCCCTGCTGGGGGCGCAACCGCGCGACATCCAACCGCGTGACCAACCGCCCATCGGCGCCATTGCGCAGCTCAACGCCTGCCGCGCGGGTCGAGACCGCCTCAAGCGCCTCGCCAAGGCCAAGTGCTTTTAGAACCGCCGCGCCGTTGGGGCTGATCTGCAGCCCTGCCCCAATCTCAGAGATCTCACTGGCCTGTTCTAGAACCGTCACCTTTGCACCGCGCAATGCCATAGCGCGTGCAACCGAAAGCCCTGCAACACCGGCTCCCAAAATGGTGACGGATCTACCGTTCAGCGCCATAACGCCTCCGAGGAAACAAAAATACCGGGCTCGCAAGCCCGGCATTATTTTCTACTTCCCGCAGGTTGTGCGCAAGTCCCTGATTACACTCAATCAGTCGTCGCGGTGCACCTTCTCGCGGCGTTCGTGCTTTTCTTGAGCTTCCAGCGTCATCACGGCAATCGGACGCGCATCCAACCGTTTAAGGCTGATCGGCTCCCCCGTCATCTCGCAATAGCCGAATTCGCCATTGTCGATCCGACGCAACGCCGCGTCGATCTTGGCCACCAGCTTGCGCTGGCGATCGCGGGTGCGCAACTCCAGCGCACGATCGGTCTCTTCGCTGGCCCGATCTGCCAAGTCTGGCACATTGCGCGCCGAGTCTTGCAGGTTTTCAATGGTCTCCGAAGACTGATCCAACAGCTCTTGCTTCCAGATAAGCAGCTTGCGGCGGAAATACTCAAGCTGCCAATCATTCATGAAAGGCTCGTCTTCGGCAGGGCGATAGTCGTCTGGCAGAAACACTTCCGGCTTCATTGCAGCACTCTCTCTCCTCTGGGTTGCACCCGCCGACTGGCATCTAGCGTGGTGCGCTCCTATTGCGCGGCATGTAGCGTAACTGCGGCGCCTTGTCACTAGGAGTTGCTAGAAATCGCCTTGACGACAAGGGACCGGGGCTTAATTTGCCCTGCTCACAGTCAGGGGTTTGATCCGCAAATGAAATTCGCCTCTACCTCCAATTATGTCGCTGATGCCGCTCTGGCTGTGGCGGTGAATGCCGCGGTAACTTTGCAACGCCCGCTCTTGGTCAAGGGCGAACCCGGCACCGGAAAGACCGAACTCGCACGGCAAGTGGCCAAGGCGCTCGACATGCCGTTCATGGAGTGGAACATCAAATCCACCACCAAAGCGCAGCAAGGGCTTTACGAATATGACGCGGTCTCGCGGCTGCGCGACAGCCAGCTTGGCGAGGCGCGGGTGCATGACGTGTCGAACTACATTCGTAAGGGCAAGCTCTGGCAGGCCTTCACCGCGCCGGGCCGGGTCGTGTTGTTGATCGATGAGATCGACAAGGCCGATATCGAATTTCCAAACGATCTTTTACAAGAACTCGACCGGATGGAGTTCCATGTCTACGAGACCGGCGAGACCATTCGCGCCCAGCATCGGCCAGTGGTTATCATCACGTCAAATAACGAAAAAGACCTGCCCGACGCCTTCCTGCGTCGCTGCTTTTTCCACTTCATCCGCTTCCCCGACCCCGAGAATTTGGCGGCCATCGTGCGGATGCATTACCCCGGCATCAAAGAGCAACTTCTGGCCACCGCGCTCAGCCAATTCTTCGAGATCCGCGAGACGCCGGGGCTGAAGAAAAAGCCCTCGACCTCCGAGGTGTTGGACTGGCTGAAGTTGATCTTGGCCGAGGATTTGTCGCCCGAGGATCTGCGCCGCGATGGCAAAGATGCCCTGCCCCGGCTGCATGGCGCGTTGTTGAAAAACGAGCAGGATGTGCAGCTGTTTGAGCGTCTGGCCTTCATGGCGCGCGGCCAAAGATAGGCAGTTAGCCCCGAATCGTTGCTTTTTGGCGGGCGCTGAACCCGCCAAAAGCCACACACGCAAGCGTTGAGCGGCTGCTTTCCTCAGCGGGCTCCGAATCACGATCAAAGGCGCGATGTGAAGGCACGCCCGCCCTTTGCGGAAGCCACCAGACCAGCGCCAGCATCGCGCAAACGCATATGCCACCCAGCCGTTGCTTCGTTCTGGGGCGCTGGATCTGACGGTGCGTTCCACCGAGCTGGAAGCCCTGCGGATGGACAGCCAGTGCTTGGCAAGCTATGGCTTCGGCTCGGACGCGCAAATCTTTGCGCGCAAACGCGAGATCGCGGCGCTGAGGGCGAAGGCGTCCGGGGGCTGACCCCGCCTGCCTCCTTAAAACCGCAAGGGGATAAAATATGTTTGTTATCGGCGGCTTGGTGATCGGCGCAATCTTGGGCTTGCTTTCGGCTCGCAAACGCAACGGATCCGGCGCGGATATCGCCCAATTCATGGCCGTTTACGCGATCGGCTTGGGCATCCTTGGCCTGTTCCTCACCATCGTGATCGAACGGATGTGTTTCTAAGAAGGCGCTAGGGCATGTTTCTGCCCTTTCTTGACCAACTGCGGCGCGAAGGCGTGCCGGTCTCGCTGCGCGAATTCCTCAGCTTTCTTGAGGCTTTGTCGCAGGGCTTGGCCACGCATGATATTGAGGCCTTCTATCACCTCTCCCGCGCGGCAATGGTTAAGGATGAACGACATTACGACCGCTTTGACCGGGCTTTCGCAGCCACGTTCAAAGGGCTTGAGACGATCAGTGCAGAGGATGTGCTGAATGCTTTGGATCTGCCCGAGGATTGGCTGACGAAGCTTGCTGAAAAGCACCTCAGCCCCGAAGAGCGCGCCGCGATTGAGGCTTTGGGCGGGTTCGACAAACTGATGGAGACCCTGCGCCAGCGTCTGGCCGAGCAGCAGGGCCGCCATCAGGGCGGCAATAAATGGATCGGCACAGCGGGAACTTCGCCTTTCGGTGCCTATGGTTACAACCCCGAAGGCGTGCGGATTGGCCAAGACCAAAGCCGCCACCAACGCGCAGTGAAGGTCTGGGACAAACGCGAGTTTCGCAATCTCGATGACCGGGTTGAGATTGGCACCCGCAACATCAAAGTGGCCTTGCGCGCCCTGCGCCGTTGGGCGCGTGATGGTGCGGCGGAAGAGCTTGACCTCGACGGTACTCTGCGCGCCACGGCCGAGCAAGGCTGGCTGGATGTGCAGACCCGGCCCGAGCGGCGCAATGCGGTAAAAGTGCTGCTCTTCCTTGATGTTGGCGGCAGCATGGACCCGCATATCAAGGTGATGGAGGAGCTGTTCTCCGCCGCGAAATCCGAGTTTCGCCACCTGCAACCCTTCTACTTCCACAACTGCCTTTACGAAGGCCTGTGGCGCGATAATGCCCGGCGCTGGTCAGATCAGATCCCAACTTGGGACGTGCTGCGCAGCTATGGCTCTGACTGGAAAACGATTTTCGTCGGCGACGCGGCAATGTCTCCTTATGAGATCACCCATCCCGGTGGTGCAAATGAGCATTGGAACAAAGAGGCGGGCGCGGTCTGGCTGACCCGCGCGATGGAGCAGTGGCCGAACCATCTGTGGATCAACCCCGTCCCCGAACAGGGTTGGGGCTATACGCAATCGACGGCGATGATCCAGCGCATCGTCTCGGGGCGAATGGTGCCGATGACCGTTGAGGGGATTACAAGGGGCGTAAAACTCTTACGCTAAGGCCTGTTAAGCGCGACGCGCATCCCCTATCTTGGCCGCATGGCACTCTGGCTTCCGCTCATTTTCGCACTTGGCTACGCGATCGTCTCGATGCGCTTTTCGGTCTGGCGCACGCAAAAGATGCTCGACGCGCAATCGCATCCTTTGCGCGACCCCAAGCTTGAGGCGCTGACCGCGCGGATGGCGCAGGCTTTGGACATCCCGCAGATCAAGGTGCATATCTTTGATATCGAGCCGGTGAACGGCCTCGCAGCGCCAGATGGGCGGATTTTCCTAACCACAGGATTTATGAAGAAATACGGCCAAGGCCTTGTCACGGAAGAAGAATTGGCTTCCGTCATCGCGCATGAGTTGGGCCATGTTAGCATGGGCCATGCCAAGCGCCGGATGATCGATGTCACCGGGCAGAATGCGGTTTTCATGCTGCTGACCACGTTTTTGGCGCGCTTCGTGCCGCTGATCGGCCCTTGGGTGGCGCAGATGGTGTCGCGCACGCTGATGGCGCATCTGTCACGGCGGGATGAGTTTGAGGCCGATGCCTATGCCTCGGCGCTCCTGATAAAATCCGGCATAGGAACAGCGCCGCAGAAGTCCTTGTTTCGCAAGCTCAATGCGCTGACGCAGAACCGCGCCGATGGCATCCCCGCATGGCTGATGAGCCATCCGAAAGCCGAAGAGCGCATCGGGGCGATTGAGGCGAATGAGGCGCGTTGGCTTGGCCAGCAGCGGATCAGCCGCTAGCCTCCAGCGCTTTGGCCAGACGGAAAAGCTTTACCCGTTTCAACAATGGCTTCAGCGCCACCGGATGGCCGGAAATGGCTTCGGTCCGGGCGCGGACGGCTTCCACCACCGCAGCCATCGCCTGCGGGTGGCGCGATTGCAGCTCCCACAGAAACCCATCGGGATCGCGGCGGTTCAGCCCCTCTTCAGCCAGAACATGGCCGGGGAAATCGGCGGCGTTGAAGGTCACGATCGCATCAGCACTGGCGGCGATCGCGGTGGCCAGCACATGCACATCATTGGGATCTGGCAGATCAAGCCGCGCCTCGATCTCGGGCCGCTCGCGGGTCACGGCGCGGGGGAAAGCAGCGCGCAACAGCGCTGCCTCGCCCTCGGCAATCACCACCGCTCCGGGGCCGATCTTGGCGGTGGCACGGGTCCATTCGCGCAAGATCCGCTCAGAGAACACCGGCTCATAAAGCCCTGCCGCCGCAGCGCCTTGCAGGATCTCCCGCAAGACGGTGGGATATAGGACGCAAGCGTCAAGGACGGCCTTCATCAACCATCCAGCCGGAAGGTCAACGCCTTGAGATAAAAGCTTTCCGCCAGTTGCGGCAGCACCGGATGGTCGGCGCTGGCAAAGCCGGTGTGCAGGATCTGTCCGCGCCGCCCGCCCCGCCCAATGCCGCGCGCCGAGGCGTTGCGGAAGGACGACAAGTCCGCCGCATGCGAGCAGGAGCAGAGCACCAGATAGCCTCCGGGGGCGACCAGAGGCGCCGCCAGCCGGGCAATCCGCTCATAGGCGCGCAAGCCTGCTTCCAGCGCAGGTTTGGCAGGCGCAAAGGCCGGCGGGTCGCAAATCACCAGATCAAACTGCGCGCCCTCGGTCGCCAAAGCTTCGAGCACGGCAAAAGCATCACCCTGCCGGGTCGAGAAATTCTCAAAGCCCGAAGCTTTTGCGCCAGCTTCGGCCAAAGCCAAAGCCGGGGCCGAGGCATCCACCGCCAAAGCGCTGGCCGCACCGCCTGCGAGCGACGCCAAGGCAAAACCGCCAACATGGGTGAAGACATCCAAGACCCGCGCACCTTTGGCGAGCTTGGCCGTAAAGGCGTGGTTGTCACGTTGGTCAAAGAACAGACCGGTCTTCTGCCCCCCAACAAGGTCAGCCATATAGGTTGCGCCATTCATCGGCACCGGCAGCGGGCCATCAGGCGCGGTGCCATGCACCACCACGATCTCTTCGGCCAGCCCCTCAAGGCTGCGCGAGCGACCGGAGCCGTTTTTCACGACTGTGGTCACGCCGGTGACGCTGACCAAAGCCGCGACCAGCGGCTCAAGCAGCGCCTCGGCCCAAGCGGCATTGGGCTGCACCACCGCGGTGTCACCAAAACGGTCAATCACGATGCCCGGCAGGCCATCGGCCTCGGCATGGGCCAAGCGGTAATGCGGCGTCGGGAAGAGACGTGACCGCAAAGCCATTGCCCGCTGCAGCCGCGCCTCAAACCAGCTTTGGTCGATCTGCGCAGCCGGATCGCGGTCCAGCATCCGGGCCACAATCTTCGACTTCGGATTGACCGTCACAAGGCCCAAAGGCCGACGCTCAGCATCCTCAAGCACGGCCAAGGTGCCAGCGGCCAAGCCATTGGTCCGGCGGTCCAGCACCAGCTCATCTGCATAGACCCAAGGGAAGCCGTGGCGGATCGCCCGCGCCTCGGCCTTGGGCCGCAAGCGCACGATGGCACGGTTTTCGGGATATTCGGCGGGGTTTTGTGTAAGGGAGCTGTCCATCCCCCTCCCATATCCGTTTCAGGACCGATGCGGAAGGGTCACTTATCGGCGGCCATTCAGCGCCGCGACACACCCCTGCGCGCCCGGCCCCCGCCAATTTTCCCCCAAGGAGGGCTCAACCAAAAGGCGCTACATGGCTTGCAAACGGCCTCACTCGCATCTTCTGCAGCCAAGGGCGCGTCATTTTGCTAAAAATAGAGCAGTCCAGCTGCCCCACAAACCCCGACACGCCGCTGTGCCATCCCCTGCGAAGCTAGAACAGAGCCACGAATGAGGCAAACGCCCTTGTTAGCGCTAACGGATCGCGCTATACCAGCACAAACGCAAGCGCACATAGCCTATGCGTGGCCCGACCCTAGCAGACGCAAGCAATGGAATCCAAGCCCATGCCGCTTAACGCCACAATCGCCCGTGTCACCGATCGCATCCGCGCCCGCTCTGAGGGGACGCGGTCGGCCTATCTGGAGCGGATGCGCCGGGCGGCAGAGGCAGGTCCGGCACGCGGGCACCTCTCTTGCGGCAACCAAGCGCATGCCTATGCGGCGATGGGGGGCGACAAGCCCACATTGGCTGCAGCCCGCGCGCCCAATATCGGCATCGTCACCGCCTATAATGACATGCTCTCGGCGCATCAGCCCTATGAGCGCTACCCCGAGCTCATCCGCCAAGAGGCCCGCCGCATTGGCGCGACCGCGCAGGTCGCAGGTGGGGTACCCGCGATGTGCGACGGCGTGACCCAAGGCCAGCCGGGGATGGAGCTGTCGCTGTTCTCCCGCGATGTCATTGCCTTGGCGGCCGGTGTGGCGCTTTCACACAACACCTTTGATGCGGCGATGTATCTTGGCGTGTGCGACAAGATCGTGCCCGGCCTTATCATCGCGGCTGCGACCTTCGGCCATATCCCGGCGGTCTTTGTCCCTGCCGGGCCAATGCCCTCGGGCTTGCCCAATGATGAAAAGGCCCGCGTCCGCAACGCCTATGCCGAAGGCAAAGCAACACGCGAGGATCTGATGGCGGCCGAGATGGCCAGCTACCACGGCCCCGGCACCTGCACCTTCTATGGCACCGCCAACACCAACCAAATGCTGATGGAAGTGATGGGCCTGCACCTGCCGGGCGCAAGCTTCGTCAACCCCAACACCCCCCTGCGGGAAGCGCTGACCTTGGCCGCCATCGAGCGCGCCGCTGCGATCACCGCTTTGGGCAATGACTACCGCCCGGCCTCGGAAGTGTTGGATGAGCGGGCCTATGTGAATGGCATTGTCGGGCTGATGGCGACGGGTGGCTCGACCAATCTGGTGCTGCATTTGCCGGCGATGGCGCGCGCCTCGGGGGTGATCCTCGATCTACAGGACTTCGCCGATATCTCGGATGCGGTGCCGCTGATGGCCAAGGTTTACCCGAATGGCCTTGCAGATGTGAACCATTTCCACGCCGCCGGGGGCTTGCAGTTTATGATCGGCGAGCTGCTGGATGCGGGGCTTTTGCATCCCGATGCCAAGACGATCGCAGGGGATGGGCTAAACCTTTACCGCCAAGAACCAACGCTGAAAAACGGTGCTCTCGGCTGGCAGCCCGGCGCCACCACCACGCTCAACGACCGCATCCTGCGCCCCGCCGAAACACCTTTCGCGCCGGTGGGCGGGCTGAAACAGCTGGCCGGCAATCTTGGGCGCGGCGTGATCAAGGTCTCGGCCGTCGCCGCCGATCGCCATGTGATCGAGGCGCCTGCCCGGGTCTTCCACACACAAGATGCGGTAAAAGCGGCGTTCAAGGCGGGTGAGTTCACCTCTGACACCGTGGTGGTCGTGCGCTTCCAAGGCCCGCAGGCCAATGGTATGCCCGAGCTGCATTCGCTGACGCCGACGCTCTCGGTCTTGCAAGATCGCGGGCTGCGGGTGGCTTTGGTCACCGATGGCCGCATGTCCGGCGCCAGCGGTAAGGTGCCCGCGGCAATCCATGTCTCGCCCGAAGCGGCGGTCGGAGGCCCACTTGCTCGGGTGCAAGATGGCGATATCCTGCGGCTTGATGCCGACAAAGGCACGCTGGATATCCTTGCCGCAGATTTCGACAGCCGCTCTCCCGCCACCGCAGATCTCTCGGCCAACAGCCACGGCATCGGCCGCGAGCTTTTCGAGGCCTTCCGCCGCAGCGTTGGCGCCTCGGATGCCGGTGCGGCTGTCGTGGTATAAGGTAGAAGAATTCTCGCCTCCGGCGGGAGTATTTAAGTCAAGATGAAAGCCAAAACCCCTCTTTATTTTCATCTTGATCTAAATACTCCCGCCGGAGGCGTCCCACACCTGCCCAAGCGCCTCTTCTCAAAAGGATTTCTCCGATGACCCCCGCTGAACAATCCGCCAAGGCCGCCGAGATTTGCCGACTTGCCCCCGTCGTCCCGGTGCTGGTGGTCGAGGAATTGGCCCATGCCCGCCACTTGGCTGAGGCTTTGGTCAAAGGTGGGTTGCCGGCACTAGAGGTCACGCTCCGCACGCCTTGCGCCTTGGATGCGATCCGCGCCATGGCCGAGGTGCCGGGTGGCGTTGTCGGCGCGGGCACCCTTCTCACGCCTGCGGATGTGAAAGCCGCCAAGGCCGCGGGCGCGCGTTTTGGTGTCTCACCGGGGGCCACCGAGCGGCTGATTGCAGCTTGCGAGGATGAGGGCCTGCCGCTTTTGCCCGGCGCCGTCACCGCTTCCGAGGTTATGTGGCTGCTAGAGCGCGGCTATACGGTGCAAAAGTTCTTCCCGGCCGAGCAATCGGGAGGTGCGGCTTTCCTCAAATCCCTCGGCGCGCCCATCCCGCAAGTGTCCTTCTGCCCTACGGGGGGCATCTCACTGAAAAACGCCCGCGATTATCTGGCGTTGAAAACCGTGCTCTGCGTTGGCGGCAGCTGGGTCGCGCCGAAAGAGGCGATGGCCACCGGCAATTGGGCCGAGGTCACCCGCCTTGCCGCCGAGGCCCGCGCTTTGCGCTAAAATTTGGACCAGAGTTCAACATAAAAGGCCGCCCCCGGGGCGGCCTTTTGCAAATCCCTACTGCCGGATCTCTTTGATCCGTGCCTCACGCCCGCCACGCCGGCCGGTCCGATCGGGCGCCGCAAGGCCCGCTTTCAGCACCCCCGTCATCGGATGCTCCTCACGCCCGGGCCCGTAATGTGCGATCAGCGCGTGCAAAGCTGGCGAGGTCTCGCCGCCCACCGGCAGGCTCAGCGCCCAATCCATGAAGATCGAACGGCACTCGCCCAAGGTGATGCCCTCGATGTTATAGCTTTCGCGCACCAGCCCCTTCGGATCGGCCTTCGTCAGTTCCACCGCCACTCTCCCCTTGATCGCCGATCTTGCAATCGGGCGTTTAATCTACAGCCTTTGTGTCAAAGAGCCGCCCCATCACCTTGCCTGCAAGCGACACCGCTTGCTCCATTCGCGCTGAAAGCGCTTCAATCGAGGCCTCACCCGTCTCCCGCAGCAAGAATGCCCGACCGCCCTCGCCCAATGTTTCAGGCTCCAAGGCTTTCTGCGACAAGAGCCGAGACGCCGCGTGCAGCCGCCACAAAAGCCGGTAAGCTGCGAGGAGATCGGCTTGATCCTGCGCCGAAAGCGCCGCCTTCGAGGCCAGTTGCCGCTCAACCCCGCGTGCAGGATTGGCCGAAACGAGCGCTGCCCACTGCGCGCAGAGCTCAATATCCATCAGCCGTCCGGCGCCATTCTTGGTGTCCCAAACGCTTTTGGCCGGTTTGGCCTGCCCAAGCCGCGCCCGCATCTCTGCCAAGTGACTTGCCAGCTTTGCGCCTTGGCCCTTTTCGGCCAGCATGGCACGCCGCCAGCCCTCAATCTCATCCACCAAGGCCGGCGCCCCCGCCAAAACCTTGGCGCGGGTCAGTGCCAGATGCTCCCAGCTCCAAGCTTCATGCAGCTGGTAGTCCTTCCAAGACTGCACCGAGGTGGCCACCGCGCCCGCCCGCCCACTGGGTCGCAGCCGCACATCCACCTCATAAAGCCGCCCCTCGGCGGTCTGCGCCGAAAGCGCCGTTACCATCGCTTGGGTGAGCCGCGCGTAAAAGGTCCGTGTCGGCAAGGGCCGATCGCCTTCTGAGTTTTCCACGCCTTGCGCATCATAAATCAAGATCAGATCGAGATCCGAACCCGCGTTGAGCCGCCCGGCCCCCAGTGAGCCCATTGCCAAAAGCGCCGCACCTGCGCCCGGAGGCGCTCCGTGTCGCGCGGCAAAAGCCTCAACCACGACTGGCCAAAGCGCCTGCACGACGGCCTCGGCCAGATCGGCATAGCTTTTGCCCGCCTCAAAGCCGTCAATCAACCCGCGCAGATGATGCACGCCGATACGGAAATGCCATTCCTTCATCCAGCGCCGCGCCCGGTCGAGCCGCGCCTCGTAATCCCGCGCCTCGGCCAGCTGCCCCGCCAGCTCGGCGCGCAAACCGCTGGTGCCGGGCCAAGCGCTCCAAAAACTGCCGCCGATCACCGCGTCCAAGACCTGCGCATTGCGGCTCAGATACATGGCCAAAGCCGGAGCGGTGCCAGCGATGTCCACGATCAGCTCAACCAAGGCCGGGTTCTGCTCGAAAAGCGAAAAGACCTGCACCCCGGCTGGCAGACCGGACAGGAAGCCGTCCAAAGCAACCAAGGCCTCTTCTGGATTGGCCGCGCGGGACAGATCCTTCAACATCCGCGGCCGCAAGCGCCGAAAGATCGCCTGGGCGCGGTCCGAGCGCAGGCAGGGATAATGCTGCCACCCCGCCACGATCGTCTTTGCTTTGGCCGAGAGCTCTGGCCCCTCTTCGGCATCCTCGGGCGCGAAAAAACCCTCGGTCAGCGCATCGGTGCGCTCAAGTCGGGCCAAGAGCCCTGACCGAAACGCTGCCTCCTCCTCGCCCGCAAAAGCCGCGATCCGGGCTACACCTTCGGGGGTCGTGGGCATCAGATGCGTCTGAGCATCGTTCACCATCTGCAAAAGATGCTCGAGCCCGCGATGCGCGCGGTAAAGCGCGCTTAACTCTTCGGCCACGGGTTCGGCCACCCAGCCCTTTGCAGCCAAAGCGCGCAACCCACCCAATGTGCTGCGGTCACGCAACTCGGGATCGCGCCCCCCGGCAATCAGCTGGCGGGTCTGGGTGAAAAACTCAATCTCACGGATCCCGCCAACACCCAGCTTTATATTGTGGCCCTCGACACTCAAAGGCCCGTGCAATCCGCGATGATCGCGGATGCGCAGCCGCATGTCATGGGCATCTTGAATGGCAGCGAAATCCAAGTGCTTGCGCCAAACAAAGGGCGTCAGCATGCGCAGGAAACGCTCTCCCGCAGCGATATCGCCACCGCAGGGGCGGGCCTTGATATAGGCGGCCCGCTCCCAAGTCCGGCCCTCGGCCTCATAATAGGCTTCAGCCGCAGCCATCGACAGGCACACCGGCGTGACGCTGGCATCAGGCCGCAGCCGCAGGTCCAACCGAAAGACATAACCCTCATCGGTGACATCGCTCAAAAGTGCGGTCATCTTCCGGGTGACACGGATAAAGGCAGCGCGGGCCTCGCCGGCATCCGCGCCATAGCGGTCTTGATCGAAGAGACAAATAAGGTCGATGTCCGAGGAATAATTCAGCTCGAACGCGCCCATTTTGCCCATGGCTAGGGCGAACATCCCGCCTGCAACCCGCGCATCTTCGGCCGTCTGGCCGGGCAACTTGCCGCGCCGGATCTCATCGGCCACAAGCCGCTGCAGGCAAAGATCAACCGCCCGATCCGCAAGTTGGGTCAAGGCGCTTGTCACGTCTTCCAATGCCCAAATGCCGCCCAGATCGCAAAGCCCCGCCAAAAGCGCCACGCGGCGCTTGGCTTGGCGCAAAGCCACGCCGAGCCGGTCCAAGCCAACTTCGCCCAGATCGCGCAAAAGTTCGGCCAAAACCGACTCTGGCACCTCAAGATGTACGGCCCGCAGCCAATCCGCCTCGCGCCGCATCAAATCGCGCAGATAGGGCGAGCATCCCGCCACCGCCGCCATCAACTGGCGCAAAGTCGCAGGCAGCTCTGCGAAATCCTTGATAAGATCGGCCGCAACCTCGGGGTCATAGGCCATAGGACGACGGGTGATGCGCGCATGCAGGGTCATGCCTGCAGAATGCGGCCTGCCGCCTCCAGACACAAGACCACCGATATCAACCGCAAAGTCCGGCCCCCCTCTTTCAGAACAAAAATATCCCCGCCGGAGGCAGGCCCGAGCCGGTTGCGCGCTGAGCGCGCAGAGGCGAGACAAAAAGCTTGCGGCGCCAGCCGCTCCATTTCGCTACGTCCCCAAGCTTCCGGCATGTAAATAATCTTCACATGACACTTGCAGCATCCCCCTGCCCTCCCCAGATAACTCAATGTGATGAGTGTTCACATGTAACCGACAGGGGAGTTTCTATATGAGCCAATCCACTGCCTATGACATGTCCGGCCCGGTCCGTTGGCTGCGCAATGCCGAGAGCTGGCTTGATCAGCGCGGCAAACTCGCGTGGTTTGCGGCAATGGTGCTGGGTTTTATTGTGTTCTGGCCGATCGGTCTGGGCCTGTTGTTCTATATGATCTGGGGTAGACGTATGTTTGGGAAATCATGCCGCACCGCCAATTCGGCGCGCAACTGGGGCAACAGCTTTGGGTCAGGACCCATTGATTATCCACTCGCGGCGTGATTCAGGCTCCGCGAGGAGACTGACAGA
>NZ_JAVDBT010000030.1 GCF_030848395.1 Pseudogemmobacter lacusdianii
CTTCGCTTTGCGCATATACGTTATCGTAGTTACGGGCAGCAGGCTTGCGGGTAGTGGAATATAATTTCATTTATGTTGACGTGCTGCGAGGCGCGGTGAATAATCGTTAGATGCGCTTGCGGCTTTTGTCGCGGTCCTGCGGTTTTGTGGGGCTGTGTCTTTTGGCCAAGCGGCGCCATCATCGGGAAGGAAAGTCTTGTGATCCGCTATATCCTGCGCCGTCTGGTGGCGATGCCGTTTCTTATTTTGGGCGTTGTGACGCTGGCCTTCTTGCTCACGACGGTGACGAAGGGCGACCAGCTTGCCTCGATCGTTTCGGACCGCCAGATGAACAACCCCGAGGTTGTGGCGGCGGCCAAGGCGCGCTGGGGGCTCGATCGCAGCCTGCCCGAGCGCTATGTGATCTATGTCACCAACCTCGCCCAAGGCGATATGGGGACCTCGTTCATCACCCGCCGCCCGGTGGCGCAGGACGTGCTTTACCGGCTGCCGGCGACGATGGAACTGGTGACGGCGGCGATCATTATTGCCTCGATCATCGGGATCTCTTTGGGGGTGCTGGCGGCGGCGTTCCACAACACGCCGATTGACCATATCTCACGGGTGTTTGCGCTGATTGGCTCTTCGGTGCCGGTGTTCTGGATGGGGCTGGCGCTCTTGTATGTCTTTTCGGTGCAATGGGGCGTTTTGCCGGGGCCGGGGCGCTTGAACCCAAGGGCGGCGCTGCCGCCGCAGGTCACCGGCTTCATGACCATCGACACGCTGCTGGCGGGCAATATCAAGCAATTCTTTGATGCGCTTTGGCACCTGATCCTGCCGGCCTTCGTGCTGGGCTGGGCGGTCGCCGGCTCGATCTCACGGCTGGTGCGCGCCAATATGCTGGAAGTGCTGAGCCGCGATTTCATCCGCACCGCACGGGCCAAAGGCGCCTCCGAGTTCCGCGTCGTGGTCCGCCACGCGTTGCGCAACACCATGGTGCCGACGCTGACCGTGATCGGCTATTCCTTCGCCTATCTTCTCACCGGCGCTGTGCTGACCGAGACCATCTTCTCTTGGCCGGGCATGGGCTCTTATGCGGTCGATGCCGCGCGTGGCCTCGATTTCCCCGCCATCATTGGCGTGACCATCGTCGGCGGTGTGATCTTCCTGCTGACCAACCTTCTCACCGACATTGCTTATGTCGTTGCCAACCCGCGCGTGAGGCTGAGCTAATCTATGACCACTGCAATCGCCTCACCCCGTCGTTTCCGCCGGCCGCGCTGGCTGACCTTGCCCTTGGCCATCGGCATCGCCATCGTCGCCTTCTGGGCGCTGGCCACGGTCGCCGCCCCTTGGATGACCGGCTATGACCCCTTGGATATGGTGGCGCGCCGCTTGCAGCCGCCAAGCTGGGAGCATTGGCTCGGCACCGATGCCTTGGGCCGCGATGTGCTGAGCCGCACCTTGCACGGCGCTTTGCACTCGATCCCGCTGGCCATCGTTGTGGTCGCAATTGCCGTGGCGATCGGCGCCACTTTGGGCGCGCTTTCGGGCTTCTTCGGCGGCTGGTTCGGCGCGGCGATCATGCGGCTTGTCGATGTGACGCTCTCCTTCCCGCCGATGCTTTTGGCGATGGCCGTTGCCGCCTCGCTTGGGCCGGGGTTGGAGAATGCCGCCATCGCAATGGTGATCGTCTGGTGGCCGGTCTATGCGCGCCTCATGCGCGCCCAAGTGCTGGAAGTGCGCGAGCGCGAGCATGTTGAAGCCGCCATCGCCATCGGCGCCGGCAAAGGCCGGGTGCTGCGCCGCCACATCCTGCCGCTGTGCTGGACCCCGGTGCTGATCAGCGCGACGATGGACCTTGGCCAAGTGATCCTTCTGGCCGCCTCGCTTTCCTTCATCGGGCTTGGCGCCACGCCGCCGACGCCGGAATGGGGCTCGATGATCTCGGAGGGGGCGTCGCAGTTCTATTCGTGGTGGATCGCCTTGGGGCCGGGCCTTGCCATCCTGACCATCGTTCTGGGTTTCAATTTCATCGGTGACGGCTTGCACGACTACTTCGACCCCAAGTCGCGCTAAAGCGCCGGACTTGGGCTCAATCGACCCGCATCGCGGGAGATGAGGCTTGGCTGCTTTGGCCTTGAGAACGGGCGCCCGCCCTTGGACAGGGCGCCCGCTTTAAGACCGAAGTCTGTCTTTAGGCAAAAGCCAGCCTTTGGAATTGGAGAAGGTAATGAGCGAACAAAAATTGCCGCTGGAAGGCATCAAGGTTTTGGATCTGTCGCGCGTGCTGGCCGGCCCTTGGGCCACCATGTCGCTGGGCGATATGGGCGCCGAGATCTGGAAGATCGAGAATGTCAAAGGCGGCGATGACACCCGCGCTTGGTCGGTGCCGAACTACAAAGGGGTAAGCACCTATTACCTCTGCGCCAACCGGGGCAAACATTCGATCGCCCTCGATCTTAAAGCCCCCGAAGGCCGCAAGATCGTGCTGGAACTGGCCGCCAAAGCCGATGTCGTGGTCGAGAACTTCCGCGCCGGCACCGTCGATCGCCTTGGCATCGGCTATGAAGATATCAAGAAGATCAACCCCGGCGTCGTCTATTGCTCGATCTCGGGCTATGGCCAGACCGGCCCCGAACGTGACCGTCCGGGCTATGATTTCATCATGCAGGCGGAAAGCGGCATGATGTCGATCACCGGCCAAGAAGATGGCCCGCCCACGCGCCTTGGCGTGGCCTTTTGCGATGTGGTCGCAGGCATGACCGCAACCCAATCGATCATCGCAGCACTTTATCAGCGCCGTGACACGGGCCTTGGCCAGCATATCGATGTGGCGCTTTTGGACAGCACGTTGAACATGCTGATCAACGTTGGCACCGGCTATCTGAACGGCGGCCACGTGCCGGCGCGCTTTGGCAATGCCCACCCGACCGTGGTGCCCTATCAAGTCTTCGACACCGCCGATGGCACCTTTGCCTTGGCCGTCGGCAATGACCGGATGTTTGCCGATTTCTGTACCCATGTGATCGACCGCCCCGAGATGGGCCAAGATCCGCGCTTTGTCACCTCGCATCAACGCGCGCTGCACCGCACCGCCCTCTTGGATGAGCTGGTCGGCATCATGCGCAGCCGCAACACCGAGGATTGGCTGGCCGCCTGTGATGCCGCCAGCGTGCCCGCAGGCAAGGTCAAATCAATCCCCGAGGCTTTGGATGAGGCCAGCCAAAACCCGCGCGGCCTGATCCAAGTCTTGCAGCATGAAGAGCTGGGCGAGGTTCGCGTTGTCGCCCCCGCCCAAGGTCTTGCCGCCCAAAAGGCGCAAAACCCCAAAGCTCCGCCCTTGCTCGGCGAAGACACCAGCACCATCCTGACTTCGGTGCTGGGCTATGGGGCCGAAAGCGTCGCAGATTTGGCGCAGCGCGGTGTGGTGGGGGTGCGCAAGCCCTCGGCCGCCAAAGAAGCCGCAGAATAACACATATTAAGGCGCGCCCGCCCCGGTGCGCGCCTTTCGTCCTCTGCTGATCAGGAAGCTGTCCAGAATGAGCGTCACCTACCAAAACCGCAACGGCATCGCCGTCGTCACCATCGACAACCCGCCCGTCAATGCGATGAGCCAAGCCATCCGCCAGCAAATCTGGGACATTGCCGGGCAGATCGAGGCCGATGATGCGGTGCAAGCGGTCGTGCTCACCGGCGCGGGACGGCTCTTCGTCGGCGGCGCCGATATCACCGAGTTCAACCGCCCGCCGCTTGAGCCGCATCTCACCGATCTCTTCACCCGCATCGAAGACGCGACCAAGCCTTGGGTCGTCGCCTTGCATGGCGTGGCGATGGGCGGCGGTGTCGAGATCGCGCTGGCCTGCCGCGCGCGTGTTGCCGCCCCCGGCAGCCGCTTTGCTTTGCCCGAGGTCAATATCGGCATCGTCCCCGGCGCCGGTGGCACCCAGCGTCTGCCCCGGCTGATCGGCGTCGAAGCCGCGCTGCCGGTGGTGGCCGAGAACAAAACCCTTGGCCATGAGGCCGCGCTGAAGCTGGGTCTCATCGACCGGGTGATCGAGGGCGATCTTGTGGAAGGCGCATTGGCCTTCGCCGCCGAGATGCTGGCAGGCCCGCTGCCGGTCTTGGCCCGCGACCGCGCCATTGCCGATCCGGGTGCGGAGTTCTGGCAAGCCGCCAGCGCCCGCATCGCCAAATCCTCCAAAGGCCTGACCGCCCCCGGCCGCGCGCTGGAAGCTTTGCGCTTGGGTGTCGAGCAAGGCTTCGCACAAGGCATGGCGCATGAGCGCGAGACCTTCCTGACGCTGAAGGCCAGCGCCGAAGCCGCCGCTTTGCGCTATCTCTTCTTTGCAGAACGCGCCGCCCCCAAACCCGCCGCGCTGAAGGGCATCACCCCGCGCGCCGTCAGCCTTGCCGGCGTCGTCGGCGGCGGCACTATGGGCACGGGCATCGTCGCCGCCTTGCGCAATGCCGGCATCAATGTGGTGCTTTCCGAGCGCGACGAAGCCGCGTTGACCCGCGCCAAAGACACGCTCTCGGGCATCTTCGGCGCCGCCGCCAAACGCGGCCTGATCTCGCAAGCCGATGTTGAAGCCCGCATGGCCGGCATCCGCTTTGTCATCGGCTACGCAGATATGGCCGATTGCGATCTGGTGATCGAGGCCGTCTTCGAAGAGCTCTCGGTCAAGCGCGAGGTCTTTGCGGCCCTCTCCCAGATCTGCCGCCCCGACACGATCTTGGCCACCAACACTTCCTATATCGATCCGCGCCAGATCGCGGATGGTTTCGCAGGGCCTGAGCGTTTCATCGGGCTGCATTTCTTCAGCCCGGCGCATGTGATGAAGCTCCTTGAGATCATCCCGCTGCCGCAAACCGCGCCCGAGGTTCTGGCCTCGGCCTTCGATCTCGCCCGCCGTCTGGGCAAAGTCCCGGCGCAATCGGGCATCTGCGAAGGCTTCATCGGCAACCGTATCCTCAAGCGCTACCGCCAAGAGGCCGAAGCCTTGGTGCTCGCGGGCGTCGCATGGGCCGATATCGATGCCGCTCTGCGCGGCTTTGGCTATGCCATGGGCCCCTTCGAGATGCAGGATCTCGCCGGGCTCGATATCTCCTATCTCAACCGCGAAGCCGCAAGGGCGCGCGGCGAAGATATCCCCACCACCCCGGGCGATCTGTTGGTGCGCGCAGGCCGCAAAGGCCAAAAGACCGGCGGTGGCTGGTATGATTACACGCCCGGCGATCGCAAGCCGCAGCTCTCGGCTGAGGCCGCGCAAATTCTTGCGCCGCTGGTCGCCGCCAATCCGGTCCAGATGGATGCAAGTGCCATTCTCGACCGGCTTTTGGCCGCTATGGCCGATGAGGGTCAGCGGATCTTGGACGAAGGCATCGCCAGCGATGCATCCGTGATCGACCTTGTCGAAGTGCATGGTTACGGTTTTCCGCGCGGCAAAGGCGGCCCGATGCTGATCGCGGCCGGCAAGAAGGACGAAGCAAAATGAGCTATCCCAACACCCAGCTTTACATCGACGGCATCTGGCGCGAGGCCACCGGCGGTCGCGTGATCCCGGTGCTGAACCCCGCCACCGGCCGCGAGATCGGCACCGTCGCCCATGCCGCACGCGAAGACCTCGACGCGGCCCTTGCCGCCGCCGAGCGTGGCTTCCAGATCTGGAAAGCCGTTCCGGCCTATGAGCGCGCCAAGTTGATGCGCGCCGCCGCAGCACTTTTGCGCGAGCGCGCCGATACCATTGCGCCGATCCTCGTCATGGAGAACGGCAAACCCCTGGCCCAAGCCAAGATGGAGATCGCCGGCGCGGCCGATGTGATCGAATGGTTCGCCGGAGAAGCCCCGCGCACCTATGGCCAAGTCATTCCCTCGCGCGCGACGGATGTGCTGCAATTCACCGTCAAAGGCCCTGTTGGCCCGGTGGCGGCCTTCACGCCCTGGAACTTCCCGATCAACCAAGTCGTGCGCAAACTCTGCGCCGCCTTGGCCGCGGGCTGCTCGATCATCGTCAAAGCCCCCGAAGAGACCCCGGCCTCGCCCGCAGCGCTGATCGCGGTCTTTGCCGATGCAGGCCTGCCCGCTGGCGTGATGAACCTTGTCTACGGCATCCCCGCCGAGATCTCGGAATATCTGATCCCGCATCCGGTGATCCGCAAAATCTCCTTCACCGGCTCAACCCCGGTCGGCAAGCAACTGGCCGCTCTGGCCGGTCTGCACATGAAGCGCGCCACGATGGAGCTGGGCGGGCATGCCCCGGTGATCGTCGCCGGCGACGCTGATCTCGATCTCGCCGTGCCGCAGATTGGCATGCATAAGTTCCGCAACGCCGGCCAAGTCTGCGTCTCGCCGACCCGCTTCTTGGTGCAAGAGTCCTTGCACGAAGACTTCGCCGCACGCTTCACCGCCATCGCCAAGAAGGTCAAAGTCGGCGACGGGCTTGACCCCGAGACCGAGATGGGCCCGCTTTCGAACGCGCGCCGCGTGCCCGCTTTGGAAGCCTTGGTGCAAGACGCCGTCGACCAAGGCGCACGCCTCACCACCGGCGGGCGGCGCTTGGGCAATGAGGGCTATTTCTTCGAGCCGACCGTGCTCGTCGATGTGCCGCTCTCGGCGCGGATCATGCATGAAGAGCCCTTCGGCCCGATCGCCGTGATCAACCGCTTCACCACGCTCGATGAAGCCATCGCCGAGGCCAACCGGCTGCCCTTCGGTCTCGCCGCCTACGCCTATACCTCTGACACCGCCACCGCGACCCGGCTGGGCCATGAGATCGAGGCTGGGATGCTGACCATCAACCACCTCGGCATCGCGCTGCCCGAAGTGCCCTTCGGCGGCATGAAGGACAGCGGCCATGGCACCGAAGGCGGATCCGAAGCCATCGAAGCCTATCTCGAAACACGCTTCGTAACCCGTAAAGGTTGAGC
>NZ_JAVDBT010000031.1 GCF_030848395.1 Pseudogemmobacter lacusdianii
CCGTCGTCGCCCTCGCCGCAACCGTCATCTTCTGGCTATGACACAAGAACGAGTCCTGACCCTAGTTGATAAGGTCTATACGAACCTGCCGATGCTGCGCCAGCAGAGCTATTCAGAAAATGACATTGCAAAGGTCATGAAAGACGATAGTGGCTTCTTTGGCGCTGAGGGAATGAGCCTCACAGAACCCCAGCAGGAAATTCTGAATTACGCTAATTCACAAGGCCGTATCGGTGGCCGTGTCACGGCAAAGTCTCTCATTGAACATTTTGGCAAGAAGCCATTCGGCTGGCCTGTGAATGCTGTTTTGACCAATACGGCAGCTTTGGTTGCTCGTTCAAAACTCGAAGCTGCCTCAGATGGCGTCCAGCTGGAAGGCAATGACCTCGTCCAAGGGCTCCGCAACAGCAACCTGCTCTCCAATATCATCCTGACGCCGCAGGCAGAGTTCCAACCCTCGCAAATCAAGAAGCTGCGTGAATTCTACAAGGAGTTCTTCGGAAGCCCCCTCGATGGCAGTGATGCAAAGGTTATCGGTGCTGAGACAGCAAAAGCCTTTGAAGAGCTAACCACCGCTCTGCGCACCTTACTCGCGGAAAAGCCGCAATTCCCCTTCTTGGAAGCCCTGCAGGAAGTGATGCCTCTTCTCGAACAGGTCAACCGCAAGCCAGCCACATGGTATCTGACCGATCTCAGCCCCTTTGAGGATAAGCTGCTTGATGCCAATGACGACATCATCACACCAATCCGCAGCTTTATGGGTGGCCCACAAAAGGCCATTTATGCCGAAGTCAGCCGATTTCTTATCGATCAAGCCCACAACTTTGGCTTCATCAACGCGCCTGAGATCGAAACCCTAACAACCGCGCTCGCTGACCCTGATTTTTACCGCAACAAATCCAAGATGGACCTCAAGGTGCTTTACCTTGAGATCAAGAACAAGCTGGAACTGGCCATTATCGCCGAACGCGACAGCGCCAAAGTCGTGATTGAGGGGCTAAAATACAAACTCCAAACCCTGCCCCAAATCGCCGACCTGACCTTTGATCAACGCAGCGCGATTGATCACCGCCTGAACGCCGCCCAAAGCGATCTCGCAGGGGCCAGCCAAATCGCGCTCATCCGCTCGAAATCGCATGATGCCGAGGCCACCCTCTACCCGAGCCTTGTTGAGACGGTCATCCAGCAGGCCCATGCCAATACTGCGCCCAAACCTGCGCCAACCCCCGGTGCCGCTGAGGGCCCCGCGCCTGCCCCTGTCAAACCGGCTCCGCAAACCGTGCGCCGCAAAGACATCACGCCTGAATTTAACAAATCCATCTTGTCCCATGAACAGGATGTCGAAGCCTACCTCGACACTCTGCGCACCGCCTATTTGGCCGCCATCCACTCCGGCAAAGAGATCATCGTCTAATGGATACCAATAAGCTCAAAAAATTCGCCCAAGAGGCACGCATCCAGCTGATCTCGCAGGTTTCGGCGCGTTTGACCCAAGTTCTGGCCGAAGGTAGCGCCGCGCGCCGTGAGGCCCCTGTGGCCGTAGCCGAGTTGGAAAAGCAGCTCAAAGCTTTGGGCCAGCCGCAGCTGATCGAAAAGGTGGCCTATACGTGGTTCAACCGCTTCACCGCTTTGCGCTTTATGGATGCCAATGGCTATACCAACCCGCGCGTTGTGACCCCTGCCGAAGGCCAAACCCGTCCCGAAATCCTCGCCGATGCCGCAGCGGGACAATATGACGACACCCTAGCGCCCCGCATCCGCGATAAGGTGATCAGCCTGCTGGACGGCCGCACCCCCTCACATGATGCGCAGGGCGAGGCTTATCGCCTTCTTCTGGTCGCCGCTTGCAACCATTGGCACGGGCCAATGGCCTTTATGTTCGAGAAAATCACCGATTACACCGAACTCTTGCTGCCCGATGATCTGCTCTCACCTGAAAGTGTGCTGGCATCCTTGCGTGAGGCGATGACGGATACCGACGCACAAGATGTTGAGGTGATCGGCTGGCTTTACCAATTCTACATCAGCCAAAAGAAAGACGATGTTTTCGCCGCGCTAAAGAAAAACGTCAAAATCACGGCTGAAAATATCCCCGCCGCGACGCAGCTGTTCACGCCGCATTGGATCGTGCGCTATCTGGTGGAAAACTCGCTAGGCCGGCTTTGGCTGCTTAATCGCCCGACCTCAAACCTTGCCGCGCAAATGGACTATTACATCGCGCCGGTTGAAGCAGAGACGGATTTCCTGCGCATCTCCTCGCCCGAAGAGATCAAAATCTGCGATCCCGCCTGCGGCTCGGGCCATATGCTGACCTATGCCTTTGATCTGCTCTACGCGATCTATGAGGAAGAGGGATATGACGCCAATGACATCCCTGCCCTGATACTGACCCATAACCTGACGGGGATCGAGATTGACGATCGCGCGGGCGCTTTGGCGGCCTTTGCGCTGACGATGAAGGCGGCGCAACGCTTGGGGCGGCGGCGCTTTTTGCGGATGGAGGCGCGGCCCAATATCGTGGTCATGCAAGATATCCACTTTACCGAGAGCGAGCTGGCCGATGTGCAGGCCGTGGTCGGGCGTGATCTCTGGTCGGCTGAATTGCGCGAGACCCTGACGCAATTTGAGCAGGCCAAAAACTTCGGCTCACTGATCGTGCCAAAACTGCGCGATCCAGCCGAGGTTTTGCGTGTGGTGCAAGCGCGTGATTTTAGCGCCGACCTGATGCTGCGCACCGTGCAAGAGCGGGTGGTGGCCCTACTGCAAACGGCCGAAGCTTTGGCGCCGAAGTATCATGTTGTGGTGGCGAATCCGCCGTATATGGGCGGTAAAGGGATGAATTCCACCTTAAATATTTGGCTAAAAACACAATATCCCGACACCAGCGCAGACCTGTTTTCAGCATTCGTAGAACGAGGTTCACTTCTGGTTGTCAAGCATGGCGCAGTAGGAATAATGTCACCTAATGTGTGGATGTATTTATCATCATATTTGCCACTTAGAAATGCACTAACAAAACATCACCGCTTGAGAACATTATTCGAAATGCCACTGTCGGCATTTAAGGATGCAACGGTGCAAATTTGTGGATTTATATTTGACAAAGAAACATCGTCAGCGCCTGGAGATTACTTCCGCCTTTTATCAGTTCCTCCGAATAATAACGGAGTATCCGAAGCTCTAAAAGAGGCCATTATAGGGCGAAGGCCGGATCTACTATTTCGCTCCAACCCAGATAATTTTTCTAAAATACCTGGAAATCCAATTGCATACTGGACAAGCGAGAGGCTGCAAGAATCCTTTTTAGAGCCTCCCCTTTCCCAGAACGCTGAGGTTATCCAAGGGATTATTACGGGCGACACCAACAAATTCATTAGAGATTGGTATGAAGTTAATCATACAGATATAAACTTTGAGTCACACTCCTCTCAATCGTCTGGGCACTGGATTCCATATCTCAAAGGCGGAGATGGAAGAAAGTGGTATGGCAACCAAACTGACTTGCTGAACTGGCGTAATCAGGGAGCTGACCTAGTTAGAGCTCGGACAAATAATAAACACTTATATTTCAGACCATGTATCACTTGGACACGCATTTCCAGCGCTGGATTTTCTTGTCGAGCGAGCGAAAATGGCTTCCTATGGGATGTCAATGGATCAATTGCCGTCCCTAGGAAAGAAATCGATAGGTATGGCCTATTGGGTCTGATGTGCTCAAAAGTTTCAGGTGAAATACTTGATGTTCTAGCCCCAACAATTAGCAAGAATATCGAAAATATAGCGGCTATACCAGTCCAAGCGGTTGCTCTTCACAGTGTTGACGGCACAACACGACAATTGATTGCGCTGGCTCGCACCGACTGGGACGCCTTCGAAACCTCATGGGACTTCACCGCCATTCCTCTTCTCGCGCCCGATCATCGCGGAGAGATGTTGGCGGCCAGCTATCGAAACTTGCGCAGCTATTGGCAGGGTATGACAGATGAGATGCAAAGGCTTGAGGAAGAAAACAACCGCATCTTCATCGAAGCCTATGGGTTGCAAGATGAGCTGACGCCCGATGTGCCGATCGAGGAAATCACCCTCACCTGCAACCCCGCCTATCGCTATGGCGTCAAAATTAGCGAGGAGGACCGCGAGGCCCGCCTGCGCGAGGATACGGTGGCAGAGCTGCTGCATTATGCCGTCGGCTGCATGTTCGGCCGCTACAGCCTTGATGCGCCGGGGCTGATCCTTGCCAACCAAGGCGAAGGCATCGCAGAATACCTTGCCCGCGTGCCCAACCCCAGCTTCGCCCCCGATCGCGATAACGTCATCCCCGTGCTGGATGCCGATTGGTTCGCCGATGACATCGTCTCGCGTATCCGCGAATTCATCCGCATCACTTTTGGCGAGGCCAAGCTGCAAGAGAACCTCGATTTTATCGAAGGCTCTTTGGGCAAAGACCTGCGCAAATGGTTCACCAAAGATTTCTACGAATATCATGTGCGCCGCTATAAAAAGCGCCCGATCTATTGGATGTTCTCTAGCCCCAAAGGCACGTTCAACGCGCTGATCTATATGCACCGCTATCGCGGCGATACGGTATCGGTCTTGCTGAATGACTACCTGCGCGAGCTGATCTCCAAACTGCAAACCCGCAGGGTTGAGCTGGAAAAACGCTCCACTGACCCCAATGCCTCGGCCCGCGAACAAACCGCCGCCGTCAAAGAGGTCGCTCTTGTCATCAAGCAGATCGCTGAACTTGAGGAATGGGAGCGTGAGGTGATCTTCCCGCTGGCACAGCGCCAGATCGAGATTGATCTGGATGATGGCGTGAAGCGTAACTATCCGCTGTTTGGTGAGGCCTTAAAGAAGATCAAAGGTCTGGAGGCATCGGATGACTGACCGTATCGCCGCTGGCCTGAGGCGGCTCTTTGAAGACCATCGCATCGTCTTTTGGTATGACGCCGCCCGTGAGATGCGCGACGCCTTTGAGGCGGTCGTGCTGGAGGGCGTGGAAAAGGTCGAAATCCAAAACAATGAATTTGGCCTGAAATATCGCATCCTGCGCCAAGAGCCGCAGACCAAGTTCCTGATCTATAACCACGGCCCCCGCCCCAATGATCGGAACAATTGGCTGTTGGATATGGTGCTGGCTTCGGGCGAGATGCGGGCCGATCAAACCGCGATGCTGCTGGCTGAGTTGGGCTTGGATCTGAAATTCGACGCCGTGATCCGCGATCATGCGGAGTTCTTCCGCTCAACCCAACGGCGTGACGAGCTGAAAAAACGGCTTAAGGCCGAGGATGGTGCAACCCAATTGCGCCGTCGGATGCTGGGTGTCTGCACTGGTGCCACGGGGGCCTTTGATACCGTGATCGAGGCGCTACTGGCAGAATTGGCGACTGGTCGCGATGAGGGATTAAAGCTGATCGAACGCGCTGGCCTCACTGGCTTTTTGTGGGAACAGATAGGCAATGACTACGGCTATCGCAGCGAGACGCCGGGGTTAGAAGATTTCGCGCTGACGCTGTTCAAGTCCTGCTATGCTATGTCGATGGGCGAGCCATCTGCGCTGAACCAAGAAGCGCCAGTTTTATTGGGTCGTTGGAAGAACGACCGCATTGGCCGAGCGCATTTCGCGACACTCTCGCGGCGTTTCCAAGCTGCATTGGCGATCGCCGAGGATGCTAAAAAGCGGGAACTGCCTCAGCTACAGCAAGCGGATCTTGTCGAAGAGCTGGAGCGCGAGATCATCCGCCGCTTGGTGCAGGGTTTGGCAAGCCAAACCCTCAGCCCGACCGAAGCGCTGCGCGTCATCAGCACGCGGACGCAAAGCAGTTGGTATGATGAATTTGCGGAAATCTATCAGACCCTTCGCTATGGGGCTGAGTTCCAGCAGACGCTGACGCTGTCCAATATCGGCATGACTACCGCGCAAGAAGGGATCAAACGCTATACCACGACATGGTTCAAGCTTGATCAATTCTATCGCAAATTCATCTACCATAGCCAAAAGAGCAGCCAGCCCAGTCTCTTGGGCGCGCTTGGCTCCTTGATCGAGAACCTCTACGTTAATAACTACCTTACACCGCTGAATAACGCTTGGCAAAACCAACTCGATCAGATGTCGACTTGGGATGTCGCCGGCGTGCGGTCGCAAAAGTCCTTCTATGAGGGCCATGTCAAAGCGACACGGGGCAAGGTTTTTGTCATTATTTCTGATGCGTTGCGATATGAAATTGCCGAAGAATGCCTAAGCCGTATCCGCGCACTTGATCGCTTCGATGCAGGCTTAGATGTAATGCTAGCCTCTTTGCCCAGCTACACCCAACTGGGCATGGCGTCACTGCTGCCGCACGCCGCCCTAGCGATCAGCGAAACCGACCCTAAATTGGTAACAGATGCAGGTCGGCCGACTGGCAGCCAATATCGCGAGAAAATGCTTGCCGCAGGGCGTGCGAGCGATCGCGTCGCCACCCTACGTGCTGATGAGCTAAAAGAGATGCGCGGCGATGACGCCAAGGCCTTCGTGCGCGATCATGATGTGGTTTATATCTATCACAATCAGATCGACGCTATTGGAGATAAGGTTCCGACCGAAGACCGTGTTTTCGAGGCAGCAGAAAGCACACTTGAAGAGCTGGTTACTCTGGTCAAAAAACTGACTTCGGCCAATGCTTCGACCATTTTGATCACGGCAGATCACGGGTTTATCTATCAGCACCGCACCCTAGGGTCAGGACCCATTGATTATCCACTCGCGGCGTGATTCAGGCTCCGCGAGGAGACTGACAGA
>NZ_JAVDBT010000032.1 GCF_030848395.1 Pseudogemmobacter lacusdianii
CCGCCGGGATCGCGCTTTATCAGACGTTCACGCACGAGGGGCGGACCTATCTGATGCTGCCCGAGGGGACCGAGGCGATGGTCTGTCGGCAGGGCGAGAGGCGGATGCCCTGCGTCGTGTTGCCGAGAGAGGATTAAGCGATGGACCAGCTGACCCCCTTCGAGCGCGCCTTGCTCGCGCAGTTCGAGACCTTGGCGAGCGGGTCCGAGGCCTCGCTGAAAGCCTCAAAGGTCATGGAGAGCGCCTTGCGGGATTACTCCGCGAAGGTTGGGGCGCGGATCAAGGAGATCGAAGCGCGGCAGAGCGCTTTGACCGCGCACTTGCAGGACTTGGACACAGCATTGACCGAGCAGACGCGGCAAACGAGAGCCTTGGTCGATGCCGTGAACAAGTTGCTGGCCACACGGAAGAGCTAGAACGTGAGATCGCGCGGGTGGCCCAGCGGGACCGCGGTTATGGGTGGGGATTGTAGCAATCCGCCCCCGCCGAGCAGCGCGGGGGCGGATTTAGGCGCCCGGGAGGGGAATAGGGCGCCTGTGTGCGGCAGGTTCTTGTCAGAACCTCCAGTCGAAGCCAGCCCGTGCGCCGTAGCTTTCGTAGCCGGTTCCGATGCCGTCGTAGAAGGCCCCGACATTCATGGTGGCGCCTGTGCCCGTGTCGTAGTTCAGGCCCAGATGGGTGCGCCCGCGCCAGCTCTCGAACTCCGGCGCTGCGGCACCGCCGTCCGTGGCGCTGTAGATCCCGGAGAGGCCGCCCGTGAGTGTCAGTGTGCCGGACTGCACTGGCAGGGGCTGGCTGAAGTCGAGGCCGGCGTTCAGCTGCATCAGGCTGATGGTCTGGCCCGGGATCGTGTTGCCCAAGCTGTCGGTATAGGTGCGCTGGCTGTCCTCGGTGTAGGTGAAGTCCAGCAGGGGCATCAGCGTGGTGCTCTGGACCAGATACTCGCCTGTGGCGCGCAGCTGGGCCAGCCAGCGCTCGGTCTCGAAGCTGTCGGTATAGGTGCCGATCGGCGTGATGTCGTTGTCGGTCTGACCGTAGAGCAGGCGGCCTTCGAAATAGAGCGGCTGCTCTGGAACGCGCGCCACGAAGTAAGGACCGATCATCCAGCCGTGGCCCGAGGCATTGTTGGCGGGGTCATCCATATGGTCGAACTGGACCATGCCGCCCAGAAGCAGGTCGGGGTTGACGAAGCCATGAGCTCCGATGGTGCCAAGTGTATACGAGCCATCGCCGGACCAGGAGCTGCTGATCTCGGCCCAGACGTTGCCCTCGGCGACGCAGCCATTGATCGAGCCTGCAGCCTCATTGGCGTTGGCGCTGAACGTCGCGCAGCCGTCGCCCATCAGGAACCGCGTCAGGCCGGGCTGGTTCGAGGCCAGGTTGTTGGCGCGGGTCAGCATGAAGCCCGCGATCTGCTCCTGCGTGATCTCCACGATCCGGTTGCCGATCACCAGCGTGTTGGAGGCGCTGTTGGGGTTACCGACAGCGTCTTGTGCTGCCGCGACAGGGACCGTGATCGTGACATCGCCATTGCCGGTGGGCGTAATGGTGAGCGTGTAGACCGCAGGGCCATCGGTGATGGCGGTGACGGTGCCGTTGGTGACGGTCACGTCGTTCGCCAGATCGTCAAAGCCGGTCACATCCTCCGAGAAGGTCGCCGTGACGGTGAACGGGTCCGTGCCGATCAGTGAGGCAGGCCCACCGGAAAGTGTGACAGTGGGAGCGGTGGTGTCGGGGGGAGTTGCTAAAGTTCGTTGGGCAATAAGTGTGGTTGTCGCCGCGCCTGTGAAAGCAAACTCCCAGCGAGAATATTCGCCTGAAATGGGATCTGTTCCTTCAACTGAAAACCCATAGTAATCATCTGAAGCAAACGTACCGTTTGCACCGTCAATCGTCAGATTTGTTGCGCCGGTAATTCCACAGTTGGTTTCGATTAATCCCGTTGAGATTGGATTTGGTGGGAAGCTCGGGGTGGGGGTTATGTTGCTAAACTGCCATGCTGGCATAACAGTAGCGGAAAAATCGATGTAAACATCCATGGTGCCATCTGTGTATTGGCCCATATATACTTGGCAATTCCCAAGGGTCACGCCCCCAGGGGCGGGATTGGCCGGCACGCCTTGTGTCTGAAATGCCCATGCCTGCCCGCTGCCGACCAGCGTTGCCGCAGCGGTCAGCGCCGCCAGTGTTGTTTTTTTCAGTTTGTTAAACATGCTCGTGCCTCGTGCCTCGTGCCTCGAAGGAGGTTATACATCATCCGCGCAGGAAGTCGCCCCCCCCCCTAAAACCAAGGAATTTCTCACATGGTGATGCCGTTGCGTCACTGCTGCGTGGGAGAGGGGGCTTTCTGTCACTGCCCGATCAGCCATTTGAAAAACCCCTTGGGGCGCTTGTCTTCGAGCAGGGCTTGCTGACGCTCAGCCATCTTGCGCCAGTGGTCGGCATTCGTCTCCGCCTTTTCCAGCATCTCGCGAAGAAGCTGAACTTCAAGCTCTAACTCCCTGGTTTTCGAGTGGTTTTCCTGCGTGGTCGGTATCGGTTCCGGTGTCCGGTCGAACGCCGGTTCTGGGTGTTCGGGCGCAGAGAAGGGAAAGACGCGGTGAAGCTCGGATGGATCGATCTCGTACCGTCCTGTTGTCGTCTTGATCGCGCTCAAACGCCCGCTTTTTATGGCATCCAGTAAAGTGGACTTTGCCCGCCCGCATATTCTGGCAGCCTGGTTCAGAGAAAGCTTCATGGCCGAACGCCCAGGGGGTCGGTTGCGGAACTAGTGTCCGGTCGGAAACCGGTTCTGGGGGGTAGGTTTATCTGGTCGGCTCTTCGCATCAAACCCTGCCCACCTTGGCGCAGAAGTTCCGGAACGCCTGCTCGATGCTGGGCGCGTCCAGGGCAATGCCCTTGTCCTTGCACCAGGCGCGGAACTTGTCCGCGATCAATCCATTGTCCATGTTGCACCCTGCGGCCTGTTTCAGGCCCGTCCAGTGGGCACCGTAGGCAATGGACCCAGAGGCAGGGAAAACCCGGACTTGCGCCTCTACGGTGCCCTCACGGCGCGCTGTGCGCCCAGCCTTGGGGCGGGCGAGTTCCTTCTTGGCTTCGATCGGGTCCTCCTTGACTTGCCAGCTGATGGTCACGCTGGCCACCGTGCGCCCGATCTTGTTCGGGGTCGCGGTCAGAGTGAGGCGGGAGAGCTGGTTGATTTCGGCAATGGAGGGCTGAATGGCACGGCGGTTCAAATCTGCGAACCGATCCAGCTTTCCCTCTGGCACCCCCAGCAGTGCCCGGAGCTCCTGCACAGTGAAGGTCTTGCTCTGAATGTGATCGAGGTTAACCAGGCTGGCGACGTGCTGGAACAGCAGCACGGAATACTTGCTGCCCAGGTGGAACACTGTCTGCCGATCGAGGATGGCCCAGTGGTTCGATTCCGATGCCATGCGGCGGAAGGTGCGGCGGAACCACCAAGACACCAGTAGGTCCCCGCTTGCCTCATGCCGATAGTCAATCTTCGCCTCGTCCAGCAGGCCTCCGATGGTAACGACCATCTTGTCAGGATCATCATGGGTCAGGACAGCGGCGGCCAGCTCTCCGAACAGAGGCGTGAGGCTGGCGCGGTCGTGGTTCCGCATGCCATCAATCTTGCGGATATCTGACAGGCGGATGCGATGCTCGACCTCATCGGCCATGCGCCCCCCCGCCGTGGCGATCATGAGGTGCATCAGCTTGAGAGCCTGGAGGCTGGGTGCGTTGCGCATGTAGAAGCCCCGCGCCACCTCGGCGGGCAGCACAGTTTTGGTCTGATCAAAGGCGCGATCCGCGGCCACTTCGAGTGTCTTCCCCATGAGGGACACTCATTGATGACAATGTGTCACTTGTAAATGCGTGATTTTGGCCCCATTTGTCACCGTAGCGGCCCCATTTGTCACCGTAGCGGCCCCATTTGTCACCGATAACCGCACAAGATATTGATTTAAATGACGTATTTTCGCCTGAACTACTAGAACTATTAGAACAAGAAGAGCGCTGCGCGCCTTTTGTGAAATTTTCGGGTGATTTTGGCGCTTCTGGAGGGGTTCAGAACCACCTTGAAGCGGTGTTCAGGGTGGCTACCATTGCTGTGCTGAGAAGCGGGTCAGCGCTGATCGAGGCGAATGTCCAGCTTTGCTCCGACCGCCTGTGCATAGCGGGCCAGCTTCGCAATGCTGATGTTCTGGCGGGCGCTTTCGATCCTGGACACTTCGCTCTGACGCGTACCCATCCGCTCTGCCACCTGCGCCTGTGACAGGCCCGAAGCCGCGCGTGCAGCGATCAGCTGACGGGTCAGGTCAAATTCAGGTCCAAGGGCGTCATAGGCGGCGCGGTTCTCTGGTGTCTTCAGGAACTCCGCCTTCAGGTCGGCCAGTTTGGTCATGTTACCTCCTTTGCCCGCTTGCGAGCTGTGTCCAGGGCAGTCTTAGGCGTCTTCTGGGTCTTCTTCTCGAACACATGGACGACAACGAGTCTCTGCCCCTGTGCCTTCACATAGACGGCGCGTCCTATCCCATCCTTGCCGCTCATACGCATTTCCCAAAGCCCGCCGGTCCCTGCGAGGCTTCGGACATGCGGCATCCCCACGATTTCCGGGCCGTGCTCTTCCAGCAGTTCTGCGATCCGAAGGAACCGAGCGAACAGATCAGGCGGGAGCTTTGACAGTTCCCGATCAACGCGTGTGTCCAGAGTTTCAACCTTCCACATGAACATAACATATATGTTATAGTCCGCCCGTTTTCAACCATCCTGATAGATTTGCGGGTTGTCCTTTTTAACCTTCTTCGCCAGCATACTCTCATCCGGACAGATTCGGCGTTGCCTCCTCTGTCCTCCTTCGCGCTGGTGAGGGGGCTGTTGCCCCCTTCAAACCCCCGAGAGCGCAGGCCTATTGGGCTCTGCGTTGGAGTGGGGCCAGCCCCTGAACCCCGGCGGGGGAGTCCCCTGCACCCCTTGGAGGCCCTTCCATGTCGGAGCGGATCGAGCTGCGTGTGAGCGCCGAGGAGAAAGCGCAGTGGCAGGCCATTGCCGCGAGCCGCGGGGTTTCCCTGTCGGAGCTGATCCGCGCGGCGCTTTCCGGACAACGCCTGCGTCCCCGTCGCGCGGCCCCGCGCGTTGACCCTGATCTGGTGCGCGAGCTGGCCCGGATCGGGAACAACCTCAACCAGCTTGCCCGCGCTGCGAACCGCCGTTCTCCGGTGGAGACGGTGTCGCTTCTCGTGCGGCTGATCAAGATCGACCGGGAGCTGGCCGTCCTGCGTGCTGCGCATGAGAGGCCGCGCGATGCTGATTAAGTTCACCAGCGGCGGGCGTGGCGGAGGCGGGACGATTGCCGAGTATCTGACCGATCCGGAGCGCCAGGGGCGCGACCATGCCCCGCCTGAGGTGGTGCGCGGGGACATGGACCGGACGCGGGATCTGATCGACAGCATCGCGCGGCAGTGGAGCTACACTCATGGGGTGGTGAGCTTTGCGCTGGAGGATGCGCCGAGTGAAGACCAGCAGCGCGAGGTGATGGATCGATTTGAGGCGCTGGCCTTTGCGGGTCTCGATCCTGAGCAGTATGACATCACCTGGGTGCGGCATCAGCACACCGAAGGCGGGCGTGTGGAGTTGCACTTCGTGACGCCGCGCATGGAGCTGACCTCTGGAAAAGCCCTGAACATCGCTCCGCCCGGCTGGGAGAGCACGTTCAGGCCTCTGAGGGACTTTCTGAACCATTCCCATGGCTGGGCGCGTCCGGATGACCCTGGGCGCGCCAGAGAGCTTCACAGAGCGCCTCAGCGCGATCTGGAGGGTTTTTCCCTGCGCGAGGGCAGGGAGGCCCTCCACGGGCTTCTGAGCGGCCTTGTGGGGGCTGGTGTTGTCAGGGACCGTGCGGGGCTCGTGGCGGCGCTGGAGGAGGCCGGCATGACCGTTCCGCGCCAGGGCAAGGATTACATCACCGTGCAGGATCCCGAGACCGAAGAGCGGTTCCGTCTCAAGGGTCGGATTTACGAGAAGGACTGGAGCTATGACGCAGAGCTTGACCGAGCGGTTGCAAGAGAGGCAGGCGGCGCAGATGGCCGAGATCGAGGCCCTGACCTCGGCCGAGCTGAAGAAGCTCGGCGAGAGCTTGAAGCGCGTATCGCAAGCCGAGCTGCGTTCCACGCAGAGCGTTATCCGCGAGATGCAGGAGAGCTGGAGCTCACAGCTGGAGAGCGTGAACGTCATCGCGCGCTGGTGGTGGCTGGCGCTGATCGTGACCTGGGCGATGGCGGGGGGCTTGTGGGCCTGGCACTCCTGGACGACAGCGCCTTCGACCGCCGGGATCGCGCTTTATCAGACGTTCACGCACGAGGGGCGGACCTATCTGATGCTGCCCG
>NZ_JAVDBT010000033.1:0-2500 GCF_030848395.1 Pseudogemmobacter lacusdianii
TGGTTGCGGGGGCAGGATTTGAACCTGCGACCTTCAGGTTATGAGCCTGACAAGCTACCGGGCTGCTCTACCCCGCGACCGTCCCGACGGTTTTGTTGATGTCGGGGTGTTATTTGCATCGTTATGAGAGAGAATAAGGTCTCTGGTCAGGTTTGGCGGTGACCTACTCTCCCACGTCTTAAGACGCAGTACCATTGGCGTATTAGCCCTTAACGGCCGAGTTCGGGATGGGATCGGGTGTTTAGCCAGCACTATGACCACCAAACCGGATCAGAGACCTGGAAGCGCGTTGGCTTCCGAACATCAGTGTTGTTTTCTAAGGAGTAGCACTATTGGTATGTGCGCTATCTGAGCAGCAGGTTTATGAGCCTTGCTGTTTCTGGATCAGATCAAGCCAATCGAGCAATTAGTACCAGTCAGCTGAATGCATTGCTGCACTTACACCTCTGGCCTATCGACGTAGTGGTCTTCTACGGCTCTCAAGGGAGACCTTGTTTTGAAGGGGGCTTCCCGCTTAGATGCCTTCAGCGGTTATCCTGTCCGAACATAGCTACCCTGCACTGCCGTTGGCACGACAACAGGTCCACCAGTGGTCCGTTCAACCCGGTCCTCTCGTACTAGGGTCAACTCTTCTCAAGTCTCCTGCACCCACGGCAGATAGGGACCGAACTGTCTCACGACGTTCTAAACCCAGCTCACGTACCTCTTTAAACGGCGAACAGCCGTACCCTTGGGACCTGCTCCAGCCCCAGGATGAGATGAGCCGACATCGAGGTGCCAAACGATGCCGTCGATATGGACTCTTGGGCATCATCAGCCTGTTATCCCCAGAGTACCTTTTATCCGTTGAGCGATGGCCCTCCCACTTGGGACCACCGGATCACTATGGCCGACTTTCGTCTCTGTTCGACTTGTCAGTCTTACAGTCAGGCTGGCTTCTGCCATTGCACTCAACGACCGATTTCCGACCGGTCTGAGCCAACCTTCGCGCGCCTCCGTTACGATTTGGGAGGCGACCGCCCCAGTCAAACTCCCCACCATGCAGGGTCCCGGATCCGGATGACGGACCGCGGTTAGACACCAAGAAGGCGAAGGGTGGTATCTCAAGGATGGCTCCACCGAGACCAGAGTCCCGGCTTCAAAGCCTACCACCTATCCTGCGCATCACATTCCTGGTGCCAGTGCAAAGCTAGAGTAAAGGTTCATGGGGTCTTTCCGTCTAACCGCGGGTAGTGTGCATCTTGACACACAGTTCAATTTCGCTGAGTCCACGTTTGAGACAGCGGGGAGATCGTTACGCCATTCGTGCAGGTCGGAACTTACCCGACAAGGAATTTCGCTACCTTAGGACCGTTATAGTTACGGCCGCCGTTTACTGGGGCTTCAATTCAGAGCTTGCACCCCTCCTTTTAACCTTCCAGCACCGGGCAGGCGTCAGACCCTATACGTCGTCTTACGACTTCGCAGAGCCCTGTGTTTTAAGTAAACAGTCGCCACCCCCTGGATTGTGCCCCCCACCCCTAGTTGCCTAGAGATGGGGCTCCCTTCTCGCGAACTTACGGGAGCATTTTGCCGAGTTCCTTAAACGTGGTTCTCTCAAGCGCCTTGGTATACTCTACCAGTCCACCTGTGTCGGTTTAGGGTACGGTCTGATGGAGGGCTATTTCCTGGAACCTCTAAACGGCCCACCCAATCCGATAAGGGCAGACAATCTTCGAGATCCGTCACTTCCTCCTGGCCCACGAATATTAACGTGGTTCCCATCGACTACGCCTTTCGGCCTCGCCTTAGGGGCCGGCTTACCCTGCTCAGATTAGCTTTAAGCAGGAACCCTTGGACTTTCGGCGACAGGGTTTCTCACCCTGTTTGTCGCTACTCATGTCAACATTCTCGCTTCTGATCTCTCCACCGGATGCCTTACGGCCCGGCTTCACAGAAAGCCTCGCGTCTCCAATATCGCCGGGGCGATGAAGGAGACATGAGACTATATCACAGAACGCTCCGCTACCACGCACATCGCTGTGCATCCCGAGCTTCGGCTCATGGCTTGAGCCCCGATACATCTTCGCCGCAGGACAGCTTATCTAGACCAGTGAGCTGTTACGCTATCTTTAAAGGATGGCTGCTTCTAAGCCAACCTCCTGGTTGTTTTGGCCGTCCCACATGCTTTCCCACTTAGCCATGAATTAGGGGCCTTAGCTGCAGGTCAGGGTTGTTTCCCTCTTCACGACGGACGTTAGCACCCGCCGTGTGTCTCCCGGATAGTACTCATCGGTATTCGGAGTTTGCTTAGGCTCAGTAAGACTGTGGGTCCCCATTGCCCATGCAGTGCTCTACCCCCGATGGTATTCGTCCGAGGCGCTACCTAAATAGCTTTCGCGGAGAACCAGCTATCTCCAGGTTTGATTAGCCTTTCACCCCTAGCCACAAGTCATCCAGACCCTTTTCAACGGGTGTTGGTTCGGACCTCCAGTTGGTGTTACCCAACCTTCATCCTGCT
>NZ_JAVDBT010000034.1 GCF_030848395.1 Pseudogemmobacter lacusdianii
CCCACACAAACGCGCAGCGTTTGTATAAGTGGGCACTTCGTGTTTGACACGCTATCCACTACGCGGCACAAATTCAACGGTTGTAACGAGGAAGGGCGGAAGAATGGCGCGCACCATCGACCAGCAGATTGCAGATACGCAAGCAAAGCTGGCGCGGCTCAAAACCCGTCAGAAGGCCAGCGACACCCGTCGAAAGATCATCGTCGGCGCCATCGTCACCACCGAGGCACTGAAAGACCCCAAGATTTCCAAATGGCTGGCATCCACCCTGCGCAAACACGCAACCCGGGACGTGGACCAGAAGGAAATCGCCGGACTGCTGGCCGACCTCGATGCCAAGGCAGGCGAAGCATGAGCATCAAAGACCCAATTCAAGCCTTCGTTGATGAAATCACCTTGCTACGCAATGAGCTTGCGGACCTGAAGCGCACCAGCCTGAGCAAGGATGAGGCCGCAGCAATCAACAAAACGATCCTGACCGGCGTAGAGCGTATGAGCCAGGTCGGCCCCGTTGTGCAAAAGGTCATCCAGCACGATCTGGCTAAAACCGCCCTTGATGTGCGCGCTCATGCCGTAGAGGCCGCACAGAGCGCCGCCAGAGAGGCAATCGAGAAATCCCACGCCGAGAGCCTCAAGGCCGCTAAAAGCCTCTCACAGGCCGCAGGAGAGGCCCGCAGACAAGCATGGCGCTATTTCGGCGGGTTCTGGGTCTGGCTGACCTCTGTAGGTGCTACAGGGGCGCTTCTGGGCGCTCTGATGATGTTCTGGCTCCAAGGTCGCGCCGATGCGCACAAGTTTGGAGATTATCCCAACATCTACTGCCGATCGGCAGGCGGTGAGATTGCTCAAAACACGGACGGGCGAAGGTTCTGCGGAATATGGATTGATCCACCAGCCCAGCAAGCCGAAGAGTGAGCCGGTAGTTTCCTCCGGTCCAGTTGTCGGCTATGTAGACGGCGGCTGATCCACCTTTGGGCTTCTGCCCATCAGCCTCCGTCAGGGCGAAATGTGGAATGGGCTGCCGCTGCGGGGTTCCGGACTTCCCGACACACAAAAACCGGACCTTCACGCTCAGGGCTGGATCGAGACTTTCAGTCCGAGCGCCTTGGCAACCTTCATCACCGTGGACAGCGTAGGATTCCCATCCCCGGATAGCGCCTTGTTCAGCCCCACCCGGCTCATGCCAACCTCACGGGCCAGAGCGGTCATATTCCGGGCGCGGGCAACCACACCAAGGGCGCGAGCAACATAGGCGGGATCGTCGCCGCCATCTTCCATGACCGCTTCGAGATAGGCCGCAATGTCTTCCTCGGTCTTGAGGTAGTCAGCGGAATCGTAGCGGGCGAATTTTTCTTCCGGCATCGCTTAGCCCTTCCACTCTGCGGCCAGCACCTTGGCCTGGTTGATGTCTTTGCTCTGCGTGGACTTGTCGCCGCCACAAAGCAGGATCACGAGAACCGGCCCGCGCTGGATGAAATACACCCGGTAGCCCGGCCCGTAGTTGATCCGCAGCTCCGAAACACCCTCTCCGACCGGCTCCACATCGCCGGGGTTCCCCGCCGCAAGGCGGTCCAGTCTGGCAGCGATGCGCGCAACCGCTCTGCGATCCCGCAAACCGGAAAGCCAGGTATCGAAGGTTCCGCTTCGGATTAACTCGATCATTCGACAACTATAGTTATCATGTGGGTGTCTGACAACCAGAGTTATCACTTCCTTGTTCTAAGCAAATCCGAGGACAGCCATGGGCGTTGCCGGTGCATTATCCCTCCCCCGCACCCCCACCCGTCATGCGCACACATGCGCGGAATCGTCCACTCGGCCCACAAGGGGCCTCGCGTCCGATGGCAAGCAAAAACTACACAGCCCGTCCGTAGGCGGGGGGTCGCCAGCCCCTTGGAAAGGCGCTCCCCCCCGGCGCGCAAGCGCGCCCGGACTGTGCATTTTTTGCCTGCCTTAAGATCATAAGAAGGGGAAAAAAATTATGTCAATTAAATCAATACGTTGTTTGGGGGGGGTGCGTCATAGCTCATGTCGTAGGGGTGCGTCATAGCTCATGTCGTAGGGGTGCGTCATTTGTGGCGCGTTTTTTGCCATTCATGTCAATCTTTTTGACTTGAATGTGCGCGGGCAACCGGACATTCTTGTCCAAAAACTTGACATGAATGGCGCACCCCTGCGCCAGAAAACGCGGTTTTTAGCGAGGGCAAATGTCGGCACTTCCAGAGAAGAGAAACGCAGGTCAGTGGGTCCAAACCGAGCGGGCAGCACATGAGGCGTGGGCCAGCTTGATCGAGAAAGCCCCGAAGGCCGCACAGCTCATGCACATCCTGACAGCACGGGTCGGGGAGCATAACGCCGTTGTCGTCAGCCAAAAAACGCTGTCGGCCCTGATGAAGTGCAGCCGCCGAACCGTCCAGCGGGCAGTTGACGTACTGGTTGAGGACCGCTGGATTGAAGTTCGCCAGATCGGGGAGAACGGCACCGTGAACGCGCACATCATCAATGATCGCGTAGCATGGAGCGGCAAGCGGGACGGCATCCGCTACAGCCTGTTCACCGCCGCCGTGATCGTCTCCGATGAGGAACAGCCTGACCGCGATCAGATCGACCACCAAGAGCCTTTGCGCCGCCTGCCCAGCCTGTTCCGTGGAGAACAGCAACTGCCGAGCGGGAACGGACTCCCCCCTCCTTCACAACCATTTCTTGATGGGATGGAGCCAGACTTGCCCACCTTTGACCGGGCAAAATCACCCAACTTTGACCAGAGCGAACAGGGGTGAAAAAGGTGGACAAACTTTCCATACGAGAGGCGGTAAAACACTTCGATGTTTCCCGGCCAACCCTGCAAAAAGCCCTTAAATCTGGCAAGATTTCAGGTGTTCAGGATGGACAAAGAACGTGGACAATAGACCCGTCAGAGATGGCAAGGGTTTACCAGCCACGGCAAGACGAGGTGGAAAAGGTTGGCGGCCAAGAACATGAAAATTTGTCCACCAAGAACACCCCCTTACCCGGCCAATTTGAGGCCCTGAAAGAGCAGCTTGCGGATGCTGAAAAACGCGCAGCAGTGGCCGAGGCACTGGCCGATGAACGAGGAAGGCACATCGAGGATCTGCGCCGGATGCTGCCAGCGCCAGAAGCGCCACAAACACGCCGTAGATGGTGGCCATGGAAAAGCGAAAGATCATAATAATTCGTTCTATAGAACGCAAAAAAGGACACTGGATACGCGATGTTTACGAAAAAATTCTACTGCTTAACGCTAGCAGATTCTGATTTTTTTACATCAGATTTCTTTTCAAAACAAAAGTGGTATATTGAGGGATCTGGCACTCATTGGATGATAAAAGACAAGCCATTACTTCAATACGACAAACGAGCAGATGTAGACATACAAACAGATAGAGAAGTATTTGAAAAAGACGCAGAGAGACTCAAGGAGCGCGCACTACGTTGGAATAAAGTTTTATACGCTGCCACCCATAATGCAGCAACTCACAAAGGCGCCGCAAAAAAAGTATCCTACGAAAATCACGCAAATCTATGGACTTACAGGCCAACGCTGGCTGAATCTCAATCGTACAACAATGATCTTCGCACAAATGCCACAAAGATAATAGAAGACCTTATTGAACAAGCCTACACTAGCGAACCCAACCTTGACAGGTCACAATGCCCATTGCGAGAAAAATGCGCTCACGACTCTCATTACGAAACCCTGCTTCATCAATATGTTCACGCCTTATCAAAGGCAGGATACATTAATAGAAAGTCTCACGATGAACTATTCTTTTTAACTAAAGAAATATATATGACGCACTTCGACAACACCCCTTCCATTGATATAATAAAATTAAATACTCCTTGATATTGATGAGAGAACTACATGCCGTGATCCATACCTTTGTCTCGGTTTAGCTCTTCCCGCTCCCGTAACCGTTCCTGCTGCCGCTCTTGCTCCTTCAGACGCTCGACTTCCTGCACCCGTTGGCGTTCCTCGGCCTCCCGGCTTTCCTGCAACCGCGCTGCCGCCTCGGCCAGCGTTCCCCGGTCGATCCCCTGCGCGGCCTCCCGTAGCCGCTCGGCCAGGCTGCGGGCGGATTCCGGTTCCGGGCTTTGACCAGGTGCGGCCACGGTATCGGACGCGGGGCGGCTCTGGCGGGCCTCCCATGCCTCGCGCAACCGCGCGGCCAGGTCCTGCCTCCCCTCCCGGCCATCCCGATCCGCAGCGCTGGCATAGGCCAGCCCCTGCGCCGCCCCCTCTTGCGTCAACGGCCCGAGGCGATCCACCGCCCGCCCGATCCAGTCCCGCACCTGACCGGCCAGAACCTCCGCCACCCGCGCGACCTCGGCCGCCTGTGCTTTGACCTCGCGCCACACCCGGACGGCCGCGACCTCGATGCCGCGTTCTTTCATCTGCCACGCCCCGGCAGACAGTTGCGGCAGCGGATCCCGGTCCAGCTCCACCGCCCGCACCGTCTGACGCAGCGCCTCGGCCTCGTCGCCGCGATCATGCGCCGCGGTGGCCCGCGCCGAGGCCTCGATCCGCTGCGCCTCTAGCGTCCGGTGGTCGATCCGCTCATCATGGCCGCATCGCTCAAGGGCGCGGTTGCTGTCCCGCGCCCATGCCTCACGCCATCCTTCCAGCATCTCGACCGCATTCCAGTCCCGGTTCTTCGCCCCGAACCCCTCGGGGCCGATCTCGCGGGTGGTCAGCATGATATGGGCATGGTGGTTGCGATCATCGCCTTCGCGTCCCGGCGCATGAAGCGCTATGTCGGCCACCATGCCACGGGCTACGAACTCGCGCTGGCAGAACTCGCGCACCAGCTCGACGCGCTGCCCGTGGTCCAGCTCGGCGGGCAAAGCCACCCGGATTTCGCGGGCGACCTGCGAATTCTTCCGGGTCTCTGCCGCCTCGACCGCGTTCCACAGCGCCGCCCGGTCCTGCACCCATGCGGGCGCGTTGGCCGGGGCGAGGGTTTCCACGTGATCGACGCCACCGCGCGCACGATAATCAAAGGTCAGCCCAGTGCGGTGATCCTCGATCCTCTCGGCGGTGCGGTATGCCGCTGCCGCCGTGGCGCTGCGACCAGCGGAGCGGGAAATCATCGTGGCCCGAAGGTGGTAGATCGCCATTTCCGCGCGCGCTCTTGCTTGGGGTTCAAAGGGGAATGCAGTTGCCCCTTTGCCCACACAAACGCGCAGCGTTTGTATAAGTGGGCACTTCGTGTTTGACACGCTATCCACTACG
>NZ_JAVDBT010000035.1 GCF_030848395.1 Pseudogemmobacter lacusdianii
TTTTTGCGCCGGGATTTGTTTTTGATTTATTCGCCGATGGAGATTTCGGCCAGCGGCAGGTTGCAGCATGCGCTGTAGCGGACGCCTTTGAGATCGGGGGCGTGGGCCAGGATGATGTCGGGGCTGACGAGCGGCAGGATGACGCGGTCTTCGATCATCATCTCACCAGCTTCGAACCATTTCGCGGCGGCTTCTTCCGGGGTTGCGGCGGCCAGAGCGGCGTCGCGGACAGCGGCCATGTTCGGGTTCACAATCGGCTCACCGCCGCCCGAAGCGCGGTTCGACCAGACCGAGCCTTCGATCAGACCGAAGACGTCGACATATTGCGAGGTGCCGAAGAAGTCGGGGGCAAAGAAGACCATCGACATCGGGATGCCGTCGCCATTGGCTTGCTCACGCCAGTTCGGGAAGGGCACCGGCTGCAGATTCACTGCGATACCGACCTTCGAAAGATCTTGCTGGATCTTCTGCATGGCAAGGTTGAAGTCCACGCCATAGACGTTCAGGTCCGGATAGACCGCCGAGATGGCAAAACCATCGGCATGGCCGGCAGCGGCCAGCAGCTCTTTGGCCTTCTCGGGGTTGAACTCGGGCATGGTATGGCCGTCACCACCCGGGAAGCCCAGCGGGATCGGCGTGGCGATCGGCTGGCCTTGGCCGCCAAGGGTGAACTCAATGAGCTCAGCGCGGTTCACGGCCAGCGAGACGGCCTCGCGCACTTCCGGGGTCAGCGCCACTTCATTGTCTTTCGCGCCCGGCGACAGGGTCAGATAGACGAAGTTGAACGAGGGCTTGTTGTAGATCACCACATCCGAGCCTTCGAGGGTCTTCAGCGTGTCCGGGTCGATCTGCATCGCCAGATCGACGCTGCCCGATTGCAGCATCTGCGCTTGCGAGACGGCATCTTTGACCTGACGGAAGATCACTTCCGGAACGCCCGGCGCATCGCCCCAATAGGCGTCGTTGCGCACCAGACGCAGCTCGGTGTTCGGCTCATAAGCGCCCAGCACGAAGGGGCCCGAACCGGCCGAGTTGGTCATCATCCAACCTTCGGCTTCGTCTTTCTCGGCTGCGGTCTCATCGGCGACAGCGCCTTGAGCGATCAGCACGTCGCTGTTGAGGATGCCCGACATCTGACCAGCGGTCAGCGAGGGGAATTCAGAGTTCGAAGCGACGAGCTTGAAGATAACGGTATGCGCATCCGGGGTTTCCATCGAGGCGATGGGATCGGCCACGAACGAGGCGCTGCCCTTGATGTTCTTCAGACGCTGGAAGGTCCAGACCACGTCTTTGGCCTCAACCGGCGAGCCGTCGGAGAATTTGGCGGCCGGGTTCAGCTTGAAGGTGAACTCGGTTTGGTCGGCATTGCTTTCATAGCTCAAAGCCAAAAGCGGCTTCAGCTGGTTGTCGGCGCCCACGGTGAAGAGCTGCTCATAAACCGAGGTGTTGTAGATCTGGCAGGTGTCACACCAAGCGCGATGCGGGTCGAGCGAGTTGATGTCCATGTCGCGCGCGATGATCAAGGCACGCTCTTCGGCCCAAGCGGCGGGGCTGGACAAGCTGGTCAAAGCCGCAACAACACTCACGCTCAGCGCCAGCTTGCCCAGCAGGCCTTGCGCAAAGGGGATGGTAATCGAACGCATAGTCTCTCCGGTTGTTCTGGGCTCTTTGACCCAAGGTCTTTTATAGCAAGAGCGCACCAAACGGCGCGCCCTTGGTGGTTATGCTTTAGGCGCGGCCGGTGATCAGTTCCAGCGCGCGACGGACATCCTCGGCCGTGGCAAGGGCGGCGCGGTTCAGCACCGCCGAGACGGTCGGCGCCGAGAGGCTGCCGGTGACGCGGACGATCTCATGGTCAAGGCTGTCGAAGAAGCGGCTTTGGATGCCATCGGCCCAGATCGCGCCCATCGACATGCTGCGCGCGGTCTGCTCGGCGATCACCACACGGCCGGTCTTGGCGATCGAAGCGCCGATCGTCTCCCAATCCATGCCGTGATGGTCAAGGTTGCGCAGGTCGATCACCTCGGCATCGATCCCCGAAGCCTCGGCCGCTTTGATCGCATGGCCGACCATGACCGAGGTCGCCAGCACGGTGCATTCCGAGCCTTGGCGGGCGACGTGGGCCTTGCCGAAGGGGATCAAGTAGCTGCGATCGCCTTTGGGCAGCTCGAACTCGCGCTGATAGAACTCGGTATGTTCGATGATGACGACCGGGTCATCGCAGCACAAAGCCGCATTGAGCTGGCCAACATAGTCAAAGCCGGTCGAGGGGCTGACGATGCGCCAGCCGGGGAAGAGCGCAAAGAGCGCCGAAGGATCGGTCGAATGCTGCGAGCCGTAACCGGTATGCGGCGAGACGCGGACGCGCATCACCACCGGCACCGGGAAGCCCGAGCCGAACATGTGACGGACCTTGCCCACGCCATGCGCGATCTGGTCGGCAGCGGTGAAGCAGAAGTCACCGAACATGATCTCGATCACCGGGCGCAGACCGTTGAGCGCGGCACCAAGCGCCACGCCGGTGAAGCCGTTCTCGGCAATCGGCATCGGCAGCACGCGGCCCGGCCAACGCTCCAGCGCCACGCGGGTCATGCCGCTGACGCCGCCGCGCATCTGGTGGACATCCTCGCCCATGACGATGATCCGCGGATCGCGTTCCATCGCCGCACCCAGCGCTTCGGCAGCGGCGGTGATGAAGCGGGTCTTCTCGGTCGGCAGGTTTTTAAGATCCTCATGATCCAAGAAGCGCTGATCATTGAGTTCGCTCAGATCGCCAAGGATGCCATCATCCACCGTCTTGGCATCGGGCCAAAGGTGGTCGGGGATGCGCAAAGCATTGCCGCCGGGCACTGTCTCGGTCAAAGCGGCCGAGACTTGCGCCACGCGGCTGGTGACCAAAGCGTCGATGCGCAGACGATCGGCTTCGGTCAGAAGGCCCAGTTCTTCCAGACGGGCCTCGGCCAGCGCGATCGGGTCGCGGGCGCGCCATTCCTCTTCTTCTTCCTTGGTGCGATAGCCAAAGTCCGAACCCGCACGGCCACCCGATTGGTGGTAGTAGCGGTACATCGTGGCTTCGATCGCCACCGGGCCGCCGGTCTCGCTGATCACGCGGCGCGCCTCTTCCATCGCCAGATGCACAGCGACGACATCCATGCCATCGACCTCGATCGCATGGATGCCGAGCATTGCGCCCCGCGAAGAGAGCCGAATGTCGCGGGTCACATCGGTGATCCGGGTCGAGACGCCGTAAAGGTTGTTCTCCATGAAGAAGATCACCGGCAGGCTTTGCGCCGCGGCAATGTTCATCGCCTCATAGCTGGCGCCGTTCTGCGTCGCGCCATCGCCGAAGAAAGCCACCGAGACCTGATCGCGGCCTAGGATCTTATCGGCCAAAGCATAGCCCGCAGCATGGGGCGGGTTGCCGCCCACGATGGCCGAGGTGCCCACCACGCCCGAAGCCGCATGACGCATATGCATCGAGCCACCGCGCCCGCCGCAATAGCCGGGGTTCAGGCCCATGATCTCGGCCATGAACTGGTAAATGGCATTGTCCATGCCGGGGGTGAAGTCGTCTTTGCGCGGATCCCAGCCTTCGGGGATCTCGGGGTTGATCAACTTCAAGAGCACCTGATGGTGCGCCCGGTGGGTGCCGTTGATCATATCGCAGGTGTTAAGCGCCGACATCGCGCCGACCGCACCGGCCTCTTGGCCGATCGAGGCATGGGCGGGGCCGTGGATGAGCCCGGCCTTCTCCAGCTCCAAGAGCCGCTCTTCAAAGCGCCGCACCAAGAGCATCTGGCCATACCAATGCACCAGATCCCGGCCCTCGACCGCAGCCCAATCTTCTGGGGTCGTCTCCAGTTTGACCCAAGGGGCCAGCGGTTGTAGCGCGATCTGGGTGGTCATTCTCGCCTCAGCTTCTTGGTGTCTCAGTGCCGTTTAGAAGGCCAGTCTCTGGCGCTCATCGGATATTGAAACAAAATTCCGTTTCCTGTTGAAGCGGAAGTTAAGCTGTGCCAGCCTTTGGGCGCAAGAAGATTCTTCGGGCCCGTTTCCAAGAGGAAAAACATGATCAGAGATCCGGAATTGCTGGCAGGCTTGCTCGACACGCTGCGCCGTTTTGTCGACGAGCGGCTTATCCCTGCGGAAGCTCAGGTCGAAGAGGACAATGCCATCCCCGATGCGCTGATCGATGAGATGCGCGCGCTTGGGCTTTTTGGCATGTCGATCCCCGAGGAATACGGCGGGCTTGGCCTGACGATGGAAGAAGAGGCGCTGGTCGCCTTTGAGATTGGTCGCGCCTCCTCGGCCTTCCGCTCGGTCTTTGGCACCAACAATGGCATCGGCTCGCAAGGCATTATCGTCGACGGGACCGAGGCGCAAAAGCAATATTGGCTGCCGCGCATGGCTTCGGGCGAGGTGATCGGCTCCTTCGCTTTGACCGAGCCCGAGGTTGGCTCGGATGCGGGCGCGGTGCGCACCACGGCGGTGCGCGACGGCGATCACTACATCCTCAACGGCACCAAGCGCTTCATCACCAATGCGCCGGTGGCCGGCGTCTTTACCCTGATGGCACGCACCGGCGGGCCGGGGCCTTCGGGCGTCACCGCCTTCCTCGTTCCGGCAGATCTGCCGGGCATCACCTTGGGCAAGATCGACCGCAAGATGGGCCAGCGCGGCACCAAGACCTGCGATGTGATCTTGGAAAATGTCCGCGTGCCGGCGGATGCCGTGATCGGCGGCGTTGAAGGTCTTGGCTTCAAGACCGCGATGAAGGTTCTGAACCGTGGCCGTTTGCACATCTCGGCGATCTGCGTCGGCCAAGCGCAGCGGCTTTGCGCAGAATCGGTCAGCTTTGCCAACAATCGCAGCCAGTTCGGCAAGCCGATCGCCCAGCATCAGCTGATCCAAGCGATGCTCGCCGACAGCGGCACCGAGACCTGGGCCGGCCGCGCTATGGTGCTCGAGACCGCACGGCTCTTTGACGAAAAGGCCCGGATCATCAAAGAAGCCGCCGCCTGCAAGCTCTTCTGCTCTGAGATGGTCGGCCGCGTCGCCGACCGCGCCGTCCAAATCCACGGCGGCTCGGGATATATGTCCGACTTCCCCGTCGAGCACTTCTACCGCGACGT
>NZ_JAVDBT010000036.1 GCF_030848395.1 Pseudogemmobacter lacusdianii
CAACTTCGCCCATTCATCGCCCCATTGCATGACTTTATGGCCGTCGGAGACGTCGCGCCATTGGCGTTCTGGGCGCGTGTAGGTGGTGCTGCGGATGGGGCTGCGGATTTCCAGCTCGGGCAGTTTGCGCTCTTGCAGGCGGCGGTCGGGATCGGCGACCGGGACGGCGGAGAGGAGGCGCTTGGTATAGGGGTGCTGAGGGTTGGCGAAGATCGCATCGCGCGGGCCGATCTCGACAATCTCGCCGAGGAACATCACCGCGACGCGGTGGCTGACGCGCTCAACCACGGCCATATCATGGCTGATGAAGAGATACGAAAGCCCCAAGCGCTCTTGCAGGCGCAAGAGCAGGTTCACCACCTGCGCCTTGACCGAGACGTCCAAAGCCGAGACGGATTCATCGGCGACGATGACCTTCGGCTCCAAGGTCAAAGCGCGGGCGATGCAAATGCGCTGGCGCTGACCGCCGGAGAATTCATGCGGGAAGCGGTCGAGCATATCGCCAGAGAGACCCACCTCGACCATCAATTCCTCAGCCTTGCGGCGCGCGGCTTTGGCATCGGCCAGACCGTTGACGATCAAGGGCTCCGCGATGGAGTCGCCGACGCGGATGCGCGGGTTCAGGCTGGCAAAGGGGTCTTGGAAGATCATCTGCAGCTTTTGGCGCTGCTCGCGCAGTTGCGGCTGCGAGAGGGTGGTGAGCTCGGTGCCTTCGAGCAAAACCTGCCCGGCACTGGGCTCCACCAAACGCATGATCGAGCGGCCGGTGGTGGATTTGCCGCAACCGGATTCGCCGACCAAAGACAGGGTCTCGCCGGGGGCGAGGGTGAAGGAGACATCCTCGACGGCATGGACGCGGGCGCTGACGCGGCCCAACAGACCTTTGCGCAGATCAAAGCGGGTCGAGAGGTTGCGGACCTCAAGGATCGGGGCTTTGGCTTCGGGCGGGGCCTCGGTCGCGGTGTCGGGGCCGGCAAGACCGGTGTCGGGGTCGATGGTGGGGAAGAAGGCGGGCAGCTTGCGCCCGGTCATCGAGCCCAAGCGCGGCACGGCGGCCAGAAGCGAGCGGGTGTAATTGTTGCCGGGCTGGCGGAAGATGCGCTCGGTGGTGTCGCATTCCATCGCATCACCGCGGAACATCACCAAGGTGCGGTCGGCGACCTCAGCCACAACGCCCATGTCATGGGTGATGAACATCACCCCCATGCCCTCTTCTTGCTGCAAGGTTTTGATCAGGTCCAGGATCTGCGCCTGAATGGTCACGTCCAAAGCGGTGGTCGGCTCATCGGCGATCAGAAGCTTCGGCTCGCAGGCCAAGGCCATGGCGATCATCACGCGCTGGCGCATGCCGCCGGAATAGTTATGCGGGAAATCGCCCAACCGCGTGGCGGCCGAGGGGATGCGGACTTTGTCCATCACGGCGATGGCCTCGCGCCGGGCTTCGGCGGGGGTAAGGTCGCGGTGCAGCCGGATCGCTTCGATCAGCTGATCGCCGATGGTCATCACCGGGTTCAAACTGGTCATCGGCTCTTGGAAGATCATCGCGATCTCATTGCCGCGGATCTTGCGCATCTCACGCGAGGGCAGGTCGAGAAGGTTGCGGCCACCGAATTGGATCTGGCCGCTTTGCTGGACCGAGCCCGGCGCATGGAGCCCCATCACCGAAAGCGCGGTGACGCTTTTGCCCGAGCCTGATTCCCCGACGACGGCCAGGGTCTCACGCGGGTTGATCTCGAAGGAGATGTTGCGCAGCACGCTTTTCCAAGCGTCCCCAGAGCGAAACGACACCGACAGATCGCGGACGGAAAGCAAAGGTTCGGTCATCATCTCAAGGCCCTACGGGGGGTTGGGGGCCGGGGCATCTGCCCAGCAATCCAAGCCGCAAAATATCAAACTTGTTCGAAAGCGGGGGATAAAATCACGCCTTCGAGGGGTGATGTCCATAAATGAAATTATTTCCCAGTTTTCAAGAAAAGAATGTGGCGGGGCGTTGACAAGAGGTCCAGCCGCAGCGCTACAGTCCGCACCGACGAGCAGTTACCGGCCCCAAAGCCGCCGCGCAGGGAGAGCGATTTTGTCCTATACCGACTATATTTTTGAAGGCTACCACGCCCGTGTTGCCGAGCTTCAGAAAAGTGACAATCCTTTTGCAACGGGGATTGCTTGGACCGGCGGCGACTATGTGCCTTTGCATCAAGCGACGGTGCCTTTGCTCGACAATGGCTTTTTGAAATCCGATCTGTCCTATGATGTGCCGGCGGTTTGGGACGGACGTTTCTTCCGGCTGGAAGATCACTTGGATCGGTTCGAGACGGGGATGTCGAAGCTGAAGCTGACCAGCCCGATCTCGCGCGAAGAGCTGCGCAGCCGCCTGGTTGAGATGGTGGCGATGAGCGGCATCCGCGACGCTTATGTGATGATGATCTGCACCCGCGGCCTGCGCTACCTGCGCGCCTATGCGCCGGAAGAGTGCCAAAACCTGATGTATTTGATGGTGATGCCCTATCTTTGGGTGTCGGGCGAAGAGACCCAGAAGACGGGCGCTTCGATTGCCATCGTGCGCGACACGGTGCGGGTGCCGACCGGCTCGATCGATCCGACGGTGAAGAACCTGCAATGGGGTGACTTCACCCGCGGCATTTTGGAAGCGCGCGAACGCGGTGCCCAATATCCGGTGCTGACGGATGGCAATGGGCTGCTGACGGAAGGCTCGGGCTTCAACATTGTGCTGATCAAGGATGGCAAGCTCGTCTCGCCCAAGCGCGGTGTGCTTGAGGGTGTCACGCGCAAATCGGTGATGGTGGCGGCTGAGAAGCTGGGCCTGGACTGGGAGATCTGCGATGTGCCGGTCAGCGCCGCTTATGAGGCGGATGAGGTGATGATGGTCACCACTGCGGGCGGTGTGATGCCGGTGACGGTGCTCGACGGCAAGCCGATTGGCGATGGTCAGGTTGGCCCGCTGAGCAAGGCGATCTGGAAGGAATATTGGGACGCGCATTACGACCCGGCGGTGACGATCCCGATCAACTACCGCTAAGGTGTTGGGGCAAAAAAGAAAGGCGGTGGAGAGATCCACCGCCTTTTGCTTTTGCTGGGGCTTTTGCTCAAAGAGCGCTGCGCCAGAGTTCGGAGAGGAGCCGCAGCGACAGGCTCGATTCTTCGATATGTGGCATATGTCCGCATTGCTCCAAAGCATGCAGGCCGATGTGGCCGGGCAGGGCTTTGGTCGAGGCGAAGGGCAGGATCTTATCCTCGCGCCCGAAGATCACCTTCACCGGTTGGTGCAGGGTGGCGAGATCCGCGCGGATCGAGAAGCATTGCGTGCCATCGGCGAAGAACTGTGCCGCGAAATCCTGCATTGCGGTGGTGAGGTCCACATCTTCGCGGGCTTTGGCGGTGGCTTGCTCGAAGACCGGGGTGATGACGGCGGGGTTATGGACCAGCTCTTGCAGCCAAGGGCGCAGGCTCTCCGCCGTGGTGGCGCGCAAGATGCCGTGGGTGAAATCTTCGTTGATCGAAGGATAAAGCCCGGCGGGGGAGAAGAGGCAGAGGCCTTGGACATCGACCGCGCCGCGGGCGGCAATCCGTGCGGCGACGGCGCCGCCGAAGGAATGGGCGGCGAGGAGGCAGCTGTTGATGCCTTCGGCGATCAGGCGGGCTTCGACCATCTCGGCGATGCCGTCGAGATCGGCGGGCAGCACGCGGGGCGAGCGGCCGTGGCAGGGCAGATCGAGCGCGAAGGCGGGCCATTCTGGGCGCGCCCCTGCGAGCATGCCGCGCCAGTTGTTGAGGTCTGCGCTGAAGCCATGCAAGAGCACGACCGGCAGGCCATCGCCACGGCGCAGCCAATCGCCATGCAGCATCTCATCGCCCAAGACCGGGCGTGCGACCGCGGCGCGCGGGGCTGCCAGAGCGGCGACCGGAGCGGCACGGCGCGGGGCGGGGGTGGCGGGGCTTTCGGCAAGCCGAGCGAGTTCGGCCATCACATCGCTGCGTTGCACGCGGCCACGCGGACCGCTGCCAGCAACGCCATTCAAGCTGATCCCATTCTCGCGCGCGATGCGGCGGGCCAGCGGCGTTGGATTGGGGCCGGGGCGCTGGCTTTGGGCCGGGGCGGCGGCGGGTGCTGCAGCGGCGGTCGGAGCCGGAGCGGCAGCAGCCGCAGCGACGGGGGCAGCTGCGGGGGCAGCAGCAGGCGCGGCGATGTCTTGCTCGCCCGGGGCCACAACCCGCGCCACGGGTTCGCCGACCTCGACCTCGACGCCCTCGGCGACAAGACCGCGCAGCACGCCCGCAGCCGGGGCTTCGACTTCGACCGCGGCTTTGTCATTCTCGATCTCGAAGATCACATCGCCTGCGGCAACCGTCGCCCCTTCGGCGACCAGCCAGCGCGAGATCTTGCCGCTCGACATCTCGAGACTGACCTTGGGGTAAAGCACGGGAACCGGCATGTAGATGTCCTTCAAGTGAACGTTTGGCCCCCGGATTTGGCGCGGCCTGAAAGCCGCCCGGCCCCGGGGGGGCATGCATCAATTTTGACTGGATGTGTCGTTGGATCTGTGGGTGGGGGCTTCGGGCGTGCCCGAAAGCCGGCTGCGCAGCGTCTCGACGATGCGGACCAATTCGGGCCCCGCCTTCTCAAGGCAGGCCTCTTTGGAAAAAACATCGACAAT
>NZ_JAVDBT010000037.1 GCF_030848395.1 Pseudogemmobacter lacusdianii
CTGCGCCGCGCGGCGGGGAGCCCGGCCTTGGCCGGGCTTTTTGTTACTCGGCGGCGATTTTGATCACGGGTTCCATCTTGGCCAAGACCTCGGCTGAGAGGTGGCATTTGATTTGGTGGTCGCCTGCAAGGTGCTGCACCGGCGGCATCACCGTGTCGCAAAGATTGCCGGAGACTTGGGACTTCCAGCGGCAGCGGGTTTGGAAGGGGCAACCGGGGGGCGGGTTGACGGCTGAAGGGATCTCACCTTCGAGCACGATGCGCTCTTTGGTGACGCTTGGATCGGCGATGGGGACAGCCGAGAGCAGCGCCTCGGTATAGGGGTGGTAGGGCGGCGAGAAGACCTGATCGGTCGAGCCCATCTCGACCACATGGCCGAGATACATCACCATCACCCGATCCGAGAGATAGCGCACGATAGAAAGATCATGGCTGATGAAGAGCAAAGTGGTGCGGTTTTCGCGCTGGATCTCCATCAAAAGATCGGTGACGGCGGCCTGCACCGAGACATCGAGCGCCGAGACCGGCTCATCGGCCACCACGACCTTGGCACCACCGGCAAAGGCGCGGGCGATGCCGACGCGCTGCTTTTGCCCGCCCGAGAGCTGGCGCGGCATCCGCTCGGCAAAGGCGCGGGGGAGTTTGACCAGATCGAGAAGTTCGAGCATGCGGTTGTGCCGATCCGCGTCGCTGTCGCCGATGTCGAAGATCTCCAAAGCCCGGATGATCTGGCGGCCGACGCTCATCGACGGGTTCAGCGTGTCGAAGGGGTTTTGGAACACCATCTGCACTTGGGAGATCGTGTCGGCCCCGCGCTTTTGGATCGGGGTCGATTCCACATTCTCGTCAAAGAGCATGATCTGGCCCGAGGTCGCGGTCTCTAGCCCCATCAGCACTTTGGCGAAGGTGGATTTGCCGCAACCAGACTCGCCGACGATGGCAAGGGTCTCGCCCTCGCGCGCCTCGAAGCTGAGGGTTTCATTGGCTTTGACGACCTTTGAGGCGCCGCCGCCGAAGGCCCCGGTCGAGACGTTGTAGTATTTCTTCAGATCCTCCATCTTGAGGACCACCTCGCCCACGGGCAGCTTTTCTTTGGCGACGCGTTTCGCAGGCGGGGCCTGCCAGTCGATCTCGGACCAGCGCAGGCAGCGGCTGGCGTGGCGATCGCCCGGCACCGGCTCCATCGGGATGTCTTGGGCGTCACAGCGCCCGGGCTCAAAATAATCGCAGCGCGGGCCGAAGTTGCAGCCCTTTGGCCGCTCATGCGGCAAGGGGAAGTTGCCGGGGATCGAGATCAGGGGGCGGGCGTTTTTATCAGCCCCCGGCAGCGGGATCGAGCGGAAGAGCGCTTGCGTATAGGGGTGGCGCATCTCGGTGAAGACTTGCGCGACTTGGCCGGTCTCGACCGCCTCGCCGGAATACATCACGCAAAGCCGGTCGCAGACATCCAAGACAAGGCCAAGGTTGTGGCTGATGAAGAGCATCGAGGTGCCGTATTTGGCGCCCAAGGCTTTGACGAGATCGACGATCCCGGCCTCGACCGTCACGTCCAAAGCGGTGGTCGGCTCATCAAGGATCAGCAAAGCAGGCTTTGACATCAAAGCCATGGCGATGACGATGCGCTGCTGTTGGCCGCCCGAGAGCTGATGCGGATAGGCGTTGAGGATGCGGTCAGGGTCGGGCAGGCGCACATCGGCGACGATCTGGCGCGCCAGCGCCCAAGCCTCGGCCTTCTTCATGCCCTGATGGATCATCGGCACTTCGGCCAGCTGCGCGCCGATCTTCATTGCGGGGTTCAGGCTCGCCATCGGCTCTTGGTAGATCATCGCGATCTCAGAGCCGCGGATCTTTTGCAGCTCGGCCTCGGACAGGGTGGTGAGATCGCGGCCTTTGAACTTGATCGATCCCGCAACGATGCGGCCATTCTTGCCAAGATCACGCATCACGGCCAGCGCCACGGTGCTCTTACCGCAGCCGGATTCGCCCACGAGCCCCATCGCCTCACCGGCCATGACCTTGCAAGAGAAGTCCATCACCGCAGGGATTTCGCGCGCGCGGGTGAAGAAGGAGATCGAGAGGTTTTCGATCTCGAGGATGGGTTGTGTCGGGTCCCAGGGTTCCATGGGGTCATTCCTTTGGAAGGGGGCGGGACCGGGGGGCTTCACGCCCCCCGGACCCCCCGTGGGATATTTAAGGACAGAAAATGATCGCGGCGGGCCGCATCAGTCTTTCAGGCTTTCTTCGCGCAGACCGTCGGCGAGGAGATTGAGGCCAAGGACAAGGCTCATCAGTGCGATGGCGGGGACGATAGCGGGATGCGGGAAGACCGACAGGAGCCTGCGGCCCGCGTTGATGGTCGAGCCCCAATCCGGGCTTTCGGGGCTGACGCCGAGGCCGAAGAAGCCCAAGGTTCCGAGAAGGATCGCGGTATAGCCGATGCGCAGGCAGAAATCGACGATCAGCGGGCCGCGGGCATTGGGCAGGATTTCCCACAGCATGATGTACCACGAGGTCTCGCCCCGGGTTTGCCCTGCCGCCACATAGTCGCGCGCTTTGATATCCATCACGAGGCCGCGCACGATGCGGAACACACCGGGCGAGTTCACAAAGACCACCGAGACGAAGACATTGAGCATATTGGGCTCCATCGACCAGATGCCCAAGGGGTCTTGGTTGAAGGCAAGTCCGACATAGGCCCAAAGCCCGATCACCAGCGCGACGCCGAGGTAGAGGTTGCGGCGGCTGGGGTTGGTGCGGTAGCGCGCGTTGATCAAGATGGTGACGAAGATCACCGGGAAGAGGAAGAGGACGGCGGCCAGATACATCGGGATGCCGGTCTCAACGATCTCGGGCGTCACCAGGAGGTAGAACAGGAGGATCACCGGGAAGGCCAGCACCAGATTGGCAAAGAACGACAAGAGCGTGTCGAGCTTGCCGCCCTTATAGCCCGCAGGCAGGCCTAAGGTGATGCCGACCATGAAGGCAAAGATCGTCGCGGCTGGCGCGATTTGCAGCACGCGTTGCGCGCCCATCACCATGCGGCTGAAGACATCGCGGGCCAGATGGTCGCCGCCGAAGAGATACCAGCTGAATTGGCCTTCAGCCCCGGATTTCAGCGCCGAACCGGGTACGGCGTTTTTCATCCCCGAAAGCTGCGCCAGCGGATCATGGGTGACGATCAGAGCGGCGAAGATGGCGGTGAAGACCCAAAAGAGCACGATGGCAAGGCCAAACATACCCACCGGGCTGTCCATCAGCTTGCCATAAAGCCCAAGGCGGCGCTTGAAGCGGATCGAGAGCGTGAAGCTCAAGATCAGCGCCAGCCATACCGGCCAAAAGCGCAAAGCTGCCCAGCCAAGGATGCCCTTGGAGGTGCCGGGCAGCACGAAGCCTGCAAGGCCGATCAGCAAGGCGGCAACCAAGATGATGCCAAGCGCCACTTGCGCCGCCAGATCCAGCGTTGGGCCAAGCCCACGGCGGCGGGCGGTGAGCGTAGCACCTCCGGCGGGCAAAGCATCAGCACCACTGACCCAAGCGAAGAATGAGACCAGTGCCCGCGCGATCACGGCGGCGATTAAGACGATGGCGGCGACATTCATCACCGGCAGAAGATAGGGGCCAAGCGCGCCGGTCCAGCTGAGGTTTTCCATGGCGTGTCCTCCTTATGCCAGACGGATGCGGGGGTTCAGGAAGACATAGCCGATGTCCGAGATCAGCTGCGTCACCAGCACCACGAAGACCGCCACCACCGAACAAGCCAGCAGCATATTGATGTCATTGTTGCCGGCGGCTTGGACCAGGGTCCAGCCAAAGCCTTTGTAGTTGTAAAGCGTCTCGACGATCACAACGCCGTTCAAAAGCCACGGGAATTGCAGCATAATCACCGTGAAGGGCGCGATCAGCGCATTGCGCAGCGCATGTTTCATCACCACCTCGCGGAAGCCCACACCCTTCAGCCGCGCGGTGCGGATATATTGCTGGGTCATCACCTCGGTCATCGAAGCGCGGGTCATCCGGGCGATATAGCCGATGCCGTAAAGCGCGATCGTCATCACCGGCAGGCCGAAGTTCCAGAAGGTGAGGCCGTCCATGGCGCTGGTGGCGGTGCCTTGGAAGAGGGTCTTGCCCTCTATCCAGCCCATCTCGGCCAGCACGGGCGAGATCCCGGCGGTGGCCGAGGCGAGAAGGGCGATGAAAATGACGCCCGAGACATATTCTGGGGTGGCGGTGGTGGCGATGGCGAAGGTGGAGAGCACCCGGTCGGTGCGGCTGCCCTCGCGCATGCCGGCCAAGACGCCCAAGGCCAGCGAGGTCGGCACCATGACGATCATCACCCAAAGCATCAGCCAGCCGGTGTAGGAGAGGCTGCGGCTGAGGACCTCGGCCACGGGTTGTTTGAAGACGGTGGACCAACCCCAATCGCCTTGCAAAACGCCGCAATAGCTTGGCGGCTCTTCGCCGGGGGCGATGCGGTTGAGACAGCGCCCGGTGATTTTGCCGGTGGCATCGGTGCGGGTCCAGCCGGGCAGGACCCCAAGCCATTCGCCGTACCGGGTTAGGACCGAGCTGGAAAAGCCATTGCCCTCAAGCCAGCTTTCCACCTGCTCATCCGTCATCCGCGCGGAAGCTTCTGATTTGGCAAGCTTTTCAAGGTTCGGCGG
>NZ_JAVDBT010000038.1 GCF_030848395.1 Pseudogemmobacter lacusdianii
TCTGTCAGTCTCCTCGCGGAGCCTGAATCACGCCGCGAGTGGATAATCAATGGGTCCTGACCCTAGGCTGGCTCAGCCTTGGCGCAGTGGCGAGATATGACGGTGATGCAACCAAGATGCGGCGGATCGCAGAAAGCCGCCGTGTGATCAGATTTTGGTCCGTCACCGAGCCCACTCGGAAAGCGAAGTCGATCCGCTCCCTGACAATATCCAGCGGCCTGTTGGTCGCAATCAGCTCCACTGTGATCCGTGGAAATGCCTGTGTGAACCCGTGCAGGAGGCCAGGCATAAAATAGGTTGCGGTCACTTCAGGGCAGGTGATGCGCAGCGTCCCGGAGGGCTGATACTTGACGTTGCCCATAGCAGTCGCCCCAGCCTGAACCTCTGTCCGAACCCGTTGGCAATGTTCCAAAAAGATAGTGCCGGCACTGGTCAAGCTCACCTGACGGGTTGAGCGGTTCAGGAGTTTCAAATCCAACTGTTGCTCAAGCCTTGCGATGCGCTGGCTTACCGTGGATTTGGGAACGCCGAGCCGCTGACCCGCCGCTGTAAAGCTGCGCGCTTCTGCCACCTCTGCCAGCAAAATCATGTCACTTGGGTCGATCATCTGCAGAACCTGATGGGCTGAAGGGTATTGTCCAATGTGACAAACACTATGTCCAGATTGTCCCAATTCCCCTGAATAGCTCAAGTCGATAGGTCATCTAGGGCATGATAGCTAAAGGGATTGCGATGGGCGACGGAATAAGCAAGGACAGAGCCGGCTTTGCGGTGACAGTCATGATTGGCACCGATCTGACCCTTTCGATCGCGGATGCGATCATCAAGGCGACGTTAGCCTCGATGCCTCTGTCTCAGTTCATTTTCCTACGGTCCTGCATCAGCATTCCCCTGCTCATCCTCATCCTGCGTTGGCGCTACCCCAGCGTGCCGTTCAAGCCGCTGAGACCGGGCTGGGCCAGTTTGCGCAGTTTTCTGTTATTGATCAGCCTGTTGCTCTACTATGCCGCACTGCCGCGACTAGAAATGTCTCTGGCAGCTGCCGCCTATTACACCATTCCGCTGTTTATCACGCTTTTCAGCGTGGCTCTGACCCGAGAGCCCGCCGGGAGGCTGGGCTGGGCAGCCGTGGTGCTTGGCTTCCTCGGCGTGTTGACCATGCTGAGACCGGATCCATCCGACCTTAACATTCACGCTCTGATGCCTATCGGCGCGGCAATCCTTTATGCACTTGCCATGGTCGTTACGCGAACCAAGGCGAGGTCCGAAAATCCTTTCCTTCTCGCGCTGATCTTCAACCTCATCGCTTTGGTTCTCGGCGGCGGCGGGAGCATGGTTGCGCTTTTGTCGGGATCCGAGGAGATCGGCATTTTTATGGGCCCATGGCTCGATATGCAGGCCTGGCACTGGGGGTTGATCCTATTGCTCAGCGCGACAATGCTGATCGGCAGCGTAGGCACGGCCATTGCCTATCAATCGGGTCCGTCGAACATGATCGCGACCGTGGATTTTTCCTATCTTGTCTTCGCCGTAATCTTAGGGGTTCTCGTCTTCTCTGAACGGTTGGGAGTGCCTCAGGTGGTTGGAATTTCCTTGATCGCATGTGCTGGGATTATCGTCACACGGCGCTAGCGGAAACTTGGAGCTTGATCCGGAGGTCACGGCGCAGGCTTTGCTCGCCAACGTACTGCCCCCACCAAGCCGCCGATTATTTTCACCTTCGCGATCGGGGCTGGATGTCAGCTTTGTCCGGCAGAGCCGACGTTCTGCGAGGCGTTGGGGCTGCGTCAATCCCGAGCGGCAGCTTTCGGAATTGCTGCATAGCAGCAACTGAAAGCTCCGACCGGCAGGAAAGGGCCGAAGGACGCCATCGCCCCCATCAGTTGCGCGGGGCGCAGATCCCTTGATAGGCTGCGGCCAGCCAATCCAGCAGATGACGCACGACTGGACGCATCCCTTTCTTCCCCAGATGCACGGCATGAATGCGGCCAGCGGGTGGGCGCATGTCCAGCTCTATATTGACCAGGCGACCGGCCTGCAGGTCATCTTCGACCATGATGCGCGGCATCATAGCGATCCCGAGACCTCGCAAAGCCGCAATGCGGAGGGCTGCCATATCTTCGACCGCAAGCTTTGGAGAAAGGTTGATGGGCTGTGTTGTGCCGTCCGATCGCTCTACCCTCCAGCTTGCGGGTTGGGCTGCAGCTGCCCAGGCCAGAGAGGGAACCTGTTGGAGTGTCTCCGTAAGTGTCGGACGCAGGAAGGGGGTAAGCTCAGGGGCGATGACCAGCACATGTTCGACGCTCGCAAAGGGCAGGATGACCTGATCAAGCGGGCCGGACCTCGTTTCACCGGCGCGAATGGCGAAGTCGAAACCATCACGCAGCAGATCAACGCGCCGATTGGTTGCCTCGATCTGAATTGACACGCGCGGGAAGGCGGCAAGATAGTCGGCGATCATGTCGTTCAGCCGCAATTGCAGCACAGACGGGGCAACCGCAAAGCGCACCTCGCCCTGCGGATCCGCACCTTCGGCTTCAAGCATATCGAAAGCGGCATCCGCGGCCGCGACCACGTCTTTAGCGCGGTCAAACAGCTGCTGGCCGGGGCCGGTCAGGCGAAACGTGCGGCTGCTCCGCTCGATCAAGCGCAGACCTAGCTCCTCCTCCAAACCGGCAATCCGGCGGCTGAGCGTTGCGCGCGATACCCCTGTAAGCCGGCTGGCCTTGGCGTAACTGCTGGCAGCGGCGACATCGACAAACAATCGCAGATCGTTGAGGTCGTGCTTCATCATTCCATTTCCGAAGCGCTGAGGTTCAATCCTGTCTCTTCATTGAACACATTTGAACACCAAATTCAGCACAGCTACAATTCAGAGAAGGAAATGAGCATGACTGACAGACCCATTCTGACAACGTTCAAGAAGCCCGATCTGCATTGGGTTGGCGACGGCTTCCTGACGCAAAGCTTGCTGCCCTATGAGCAGCATGCCCATGACACGAGCCCGTTCATTCTGGCCGGCTACAACCCGCCCATCAGGTTCGAAGCCACCAATCGCCCCAAAGGTATCGGCATGCACCCGCATCGCGGCTTTGAGACGGTTACGATCGCCTTTCAGGGCGGGGTGACGCATGGGGATACGCTTGGGAACAAGGGAACGATCGGGCCGGGTGACGTGCAATGGATGACCGCCGCTCGCGGCGTTCAGCATGAAGAATATCACTCCGATCTGATCAATGCCGAAGGCGGCACGCTAGAGATGGTGCAGCTTTGGGTGAACCTGCCGGCCAGCGAGAAGATGTCGGCCCCGCGGTATCAGACCATCACCAGCGGCCAAATCCCAACGGTCGAGTTGGGGGGCCAGAGCCGCCTGCGCGTCATCGCGGGTGCGTATGGCGATGTTGATGGACCGGCAGTGACAGCTTCGCCACTGCATCTGTGGGACGTTTACCTGCAGGCTGGCGATGGTCACCTCATCGAACTGCCCGCAGGGCAAACGGTGTCGGTTGCGCTTTTGAGCGGACAGGCGGTGCTGAACGGTGCCCAGGAATTGACAGGCCCCGAGACGGTGATCTTCACCACCGAAGAAGGGCAGATCCGGCTAACCGCGACCGAAGATGCCCACTACCTCGTCTTGGCGGGTGAGCCGATCAAGGAGCCAATCGCAATGGGCGGCCCCTTCGTGATGAACACCGAAGCCGAGCTCCGCACTGCCTATCAGGATTTCAGGATGGGCAGGTTCTGAGGCCGACTGCCGCCCGATCTTATCTTGGCAGTTGGAACTAAAATGATGCGCGGCATTGGTCCTTTACGGTGCCGCGCAAGTTGCTCTGCGAATTGATCACCCTCCAGAGCAATGCTGATTGTAGTCGTCGCTTAGAGGTGGCTGCTCGGTCCTGCATTCCTGATACTGACGATGCCTTCTGGGCGGCTCAAGCTGCAGCGACTGCTTTCGGGGATGCCGCATTGCAGCAGTTAAAGGCTCTGACCGGCCGATAAGGGCCGTCAGTTGAAGCTGCTGTTCGGCATCGGAACATGTGAGCCTAGCCTGGTGATTTCTTGAGAGGCTCGTCTTGCATCTACAAGGTAGACCTGTAGCTCATCATAGCTTGAGCACTCCCGTACCGAAGCAGAAGCTACGAGGCGATCTAGGAGCGCTCTTCCAGCCTGCTCCAATCGCTGAATGTCCTTTTGCTCTTGGGGCAAGAACGACGGTGATCCGAGCTTGGGTCCGTATCGGCGGCTATGTTCAAGCCATGCGTCTCGCGAGATTTGGCAACGCATCTGAAGTTCCAGCAGACTTTTCTCAACGCTCGCCTCAGCGTTCAGTCTTTCTAGCCTCAAAGACATCGCCTTTGCACCTTCTGCAGAAACAAGTGCGGCCTTCATGGACTTACTATCGAGGAGCCAGAATACAATTCCGGCAGTCGCCACGATTGCTGTGTAAAATTCCAATGGGTTGGCCACGATTAGTTTTTTAAGAATTCCATCATTTCAGCTTCCCCTGATGCTGTCGCGCCAGCATGACGTTATCTAGGGTCAGGACCCATTGATTATCCACTCGCGGCGTGATTCAGGCTCCGCGAGGAGACTGACAGA
>NZ_JAVDBT010000039.1 GCF_030848395.1 Pseudogemmobacter lacusdianii
CCAAATCCACGGCGGCTCGGGATATATGTCCGACTTCCCCGTCGAGCACTTCTACCGCGACGTAAGGCTTTTCCGGCTTTATGAAGGCACTTCGCAGATCCAACAGATCATCATTGCCCGCGAGATGTGCGCAGAGGAATGAACCAGAGCGAGATCCCCCCGATGACCCAGACCCAAGCCAAACTTGGCGTGATCGCAGACGACTTCACCGGAGCCGTTCTGGTCGCGGGGCTGTTGGAAACCGAGGGGGTCTATTGCCCGATCTTGCTGGATCCGCAGTCCGACAGCGTTGAAAGCGCGCCGGTGGTGATGATGGCCACGCGCAGCCGGACGGTGGCGGTTGCCGAAGCTTTGGCCGAGGTCGGCGCGGCCTGCGCACGGCTTGAGCGCGCGGGCTGCCAGCAGCTGGCTTATAAGGCCTGCGCCAGTTTCGATTCCACTAAGGACGGCAATATCGGCCCGGTGGGGGATCTTTTGGCTCAGCGTGCTGCGCGCCGGCCGGTGCTCATGAGCGCCGGCTTTCCGCGCTTCGGGGCCACGGTGCATCAGGGGTATCTCTTTTATCGCACCCGGCTGGTCAGCGAGTCGATCAAGCGCTTCGACCCGCTAACGCCAATGGAAGATCCGGATTTGGTGCGCTTTATCGGCCATCAAACCCCGCATTCGGTTGGCCTGATCTCGCATCTGACGATGGTGGCCGGAGCTGAAGCCACCCGAGCGGCTTTTGGCGAGCGGCTGGCCGAGGGCTTTGGCCATATCCTTTTCGACACCAGCGACGACACCGATGTCGAGCGATCTTCTGAGATCGCCGCAGCGACCGGCCTGCCGGTGGTGGCCAGCGATCCGCTGATCGTTGGCTTGGCCAAGCGTTTGGCGGCAGAGGCTCCGCGCGGACCCGCCTATCCCAGCGCTCCGAAAGGACCGGTTGTCACCTTGGCCGGCAGTACCGGGCCGGTGATCATGCGCCAGCTTGACGTTCTGGGTGAAGCGCAGCCGGTGCTGACCTTGGACTTGTTGGCCGAAGGCAGCCTTGAAGCACAAATTGCAACCGCGCTGGATTGGGCCGCAGCCCAAGGCAACGCGGGCTTTGCCATTTCAACCGCCTGCGATGTCGAAGCCTTGGCGCGCAGCCAAGCTGCCCTTGGCGCTTTGCCAGCCGCGCGCCGGGCCGAGGCCCTGCTCTCCGGCGTCACCACAGGGCTGCGTGCGCGCGGTCATGCACGCTTCAGCGTCGCCGGGGGCGAGACCTCGGGTGCCGTGGTCGCCGCGCTTGGTCTTGGCCGTTTGCGTGCATTGCCCGAAGGCGCGCTCGGCACCGGCGAATGCCTCTCGGATGATCCCGCGCACCCGCCGTGCTGGCTTTTCTTGAAGCCTGGGAAACTTGGCTCTGATGACATTTTGCTGCGCGCAGCCCTCACCGAAGGATAAGGCCGTGATGACCCTTACAGATGACCCCCGCCAGATCCTGATCACCGCGGCGCAACGTTCGGTCGCGATGGGGTTAAACCGTGGCACCGTGGGCAATTTCAGCCTGCGTCATGGCGCGGGGATGCTGATCACCCCAACCGGCATCCTGCCCGAGGCGATCACGCCCGACCAAATCGTCGAAATGGATTTGCAGGGCAATTGGCAGGGCGATTGGCGGCCCTCTTCGGAATGGGAGATCCATGCAAAGATCTATGCCGCCCGTCCCGATGCGGGTGCCGTCGTGCATACCCATTCGGACCATGCGACCGCCCTCTCGGCGCTGCGCAAGCCGATCCCGCCCTTTCACTATATGATCTGCGGTTTTGGCGGCAATGAGATCCCTTGCGCAGAGTATGCCTGCTTCGGCACGCCCGAGCTTTCCGCGACGGTGATCGCAGCGCTGGGTGACACATATGGCGCCTGTCTGATGGCGAATCATGGCGTTGTGACACTGGGCGCCACGATGGAGGCAGCCTTGGGTCGGGGCGAGCGGCTCGAGATGCTGGCCAAGCAATATCTGCTGGCCTCCTCGGCCGGGACGCCGGTTCTGCTCAATGAAGAAGAGCTTCGCTTTGCGCATATACGTTATCGTAGTTACGGGCAGCAGGCTTGCGGGTAGTGGAATATA
>NZ_JAVDBT010000004.1 GCF_030848395.1 Pseudogemmobacter lacusdianii
CCGTCGTCGCCCTCGCCGCAACCGTCATCTTCTGGCTATGACACAAGAACGAGTCCTGACCCTAGCGCTGTTCATTTATTTCAGCAGGCGCTACGTAATGTTCCGCTGATTGGATTGCGCAGTGATAGGCTTGGCAACTTTTATCGTTTGCGATTTTATTAATTATTAGTAGCGTTGATTCTTTCTAAGTCAACCTGTGGTGGTGTTGCGGATCGGCGTATGACTTCGTTGCCAAGTGTGGTGATGAATCGGATTGATTTTGGCCTGAAGTGGCGAAAAATTGGCTGAACTTGCCTACTTCTCATCGCTACAACGATCAATTGGTCCCGAACATAAAGTTCAACCTTCGGGGTTATTACGCGCGTCAGTCGAAGTTCAATTGAGGCAGCTGGGTGATGTGCCTCAGTAAACAAACCGGAGGTGGTGTGGCGGGACAGGTGCAGAGGGATCCGGTTATTATCTTCCGCTTGGGAAGTTTGGGCGACACAATCGTTGCTTTGCCGTGCTTCCATGCGATTCAACGGGCATTTCCAAATGCCCGAAGAATTCTATTAACCAATATGCCGGTATCCTCCAAAGCCGCGCCACTTTTGGCGGTTCTGGGGCGCGACGGTCAATTCGTGGATGAGGCGATCGATTATCCGGTCGGGCTTCGTGCTCCAAGGCAGATTTTGGCGCTGCGGGCGCGGCTTCGCGCCACCGGGGCGCGCCGTTTGGTCTATCTCATGCCCGAACGCCCCCGCCGTGCCGTCTGGCGTGATTACCTCTTCTTCCGGCTCTGTGGTTTTCGCGACATTCTCGCTTTCCCCGCGAGCGCCGATTTGCGTCAATGCCGAACCCTGCCGGACGGCTGGCTTGAGCCAGAGGCCGCAAGGCTGGCCCGCAATTGCGTCTTGTCGATTGGCCCGGTGGATTTGGATGATCCAAGTGCTTGGAACCTTCAGTTGACCCCCATCGAGACGGCACGCGGCGTTGAAAGTCGCGCGCCGCTTGGGGGGGCTGAGTTCATCGCGATCAATATGGGCGGCAAGGTTCATCGCAATGATTGGGGCCATGAAAACTGGCGCCAGTTGATCGAGCGGCTGGCGGCCCATCGCCCGAACTTTGGTCTGATGGTCGTGGGCGCGCCAAGCGATTCTGCCCGCGCGGCTGCGTTGCTAGATCCGTGGCCCGGGCCCAAACTGGATCTTTGCGGCCAGTTGCAGCCGCGGGAATCTGCGGCGGCGATGAAAGGGGCGGCTTGTTTCATCGGTCATGACTCTGGGCCTTTGCACCTCGCCGCCAATGTGGGCGTCCCGGTTTTGGGTCTTTTCGGCGACAATAACCCTCCCGGCAAATGGCACCCCTTTGGGCCGGTCGTCAGTGTTTTGCACCGCATGGCGGGCGTGGGGGCGATCACCGTGGACGAGGTTGAAGCTGCCGCACTGCACCTTCTGCGCGGAGGGGCGGGGCAGGTTGATTGCGTGATGACATGAAGCTTGAAATCTTCGACGCCGATCTGCGCAACTGGCTTTTGGCGCACGCTTTACCGCTCTGGGCCGGCTATGGTGTCGATCATCACTTTGGCGGCTATCACGAAAGGCTATCCTTCGATCTGACCCCGCTCGAGGCGCCGCATCGAGCACGGCTCACGGCCCGTCAGATCTATTGCTTCGTCAGGGGGGCCGAACTTGGTTGGCAAGGGCCTGCGTCTGATCTGGTGGCGCATGGGCTGAGTTTTCTGAACCGCCATCTTTTGACGCCCGAGGATCGTGTGGTCATGGCGGTCGATCCGGCCACCGGCCTAGCCGTTCCAGGGCATGACAATTACGATGTGGCCTTTGTGCTCTTCGCTCTGGCGGTTGCGGCCCGCTCTCGCGCTGATGTGACCGCGCTTTCCGCCCGCGCCCGCCGGATCGCGCAAAGGCTGTCTGCCGATTACGCCCATCCTTTGGGCGGCTACCAGGAGACCGCTCCCGCCACTTCGCCCTTGCGGGCCAATCCGCATATGCATCTGCTAGAGGCCTTTCTTGAATGGGCCGAAGGTGATCATGACGCCGATGGCTTTTGGCACGGCAAAGCGGCCGAGATTATTGGCCTCGCGCAGCAACGGATGCTCTTGCCCTCAGGCGCGATGCCTGAGCTTTTCGATCTTGCTTGGCAACCGCTTGGCCCTCCTGGCAATCCCTTGATTGAGCCGGGTCACCAGTTCGAATGGGGTTGGCTCTTGGCCCGCTGGGCGCGGCTTTGCGGCGACGCCAGCGCTTTTGATGCCGCTTTGCGGCTGATCCGGATCGGCGAGGATCATGGCATTTGCCAGCAGCGCGGCGTTGCGATCAACGCAGTCGATGGTGACTTCGCGCCCCGTGATGCGCAGGCTAAGCTTTGGCCGCAGACCGAACGGGTAAAGGCTTGGGCAGAGCTTGCAACCAGCCCGTTTGCCAGCGCTCAGATAAAATCCGAAGCGCGCGCACGGTTATTGCCCGCTTTGGCAGGGCTGCGCGCCTTCTTGATCACCGGCCCGCCACAATGCCTTGGCCTTTGGCGTGAGGTGATGCGGACAGACGGCACATTCATAAATGAGCCGGTCCGCGCCAGCAGTTTTTACCATTTGATTTGCGCGCTGCAGGTGATCCTGCCGCACCGTGCCATAGGACGTTAAGTCGTTATTTTGCTTGGGAGTTTCGTCCGTGCCAGATCCCGGCCCATCTAGTTTAGTGCAACGCGTGCAAGCCATGACCGGCGCGCAAGTGCTTTGTATTGGCGATGTCATGGTTGACCGCTTCGTCGAGGGCAAGGTGCAGCGCATCTCGCCCGAAAGCCCGGTGCCGGTGTTCCAAGCCGGTGCGGCCCGCGACGTGCCTGGGGGGGCTGCCAATGTGGCGCGCAACATTGCAGCCTTGGGCGGTGTTTGCACGTTGATTGGCGTTTGTGGTGCGGATGCGGCGTCGGCCGAGTTGAGCACACTCTTGGAGCAGCCTGGCATCACCGCTATGCTGCACAAGACCCACGATCGTCCTACCACGCGCAAGGTGCGCTATGTGGCACAGGGCCAGCATATGCTGCGGGTGGACTTCGAAGAAAGCCTGCCGATCCCGCCGCAGATCGAGGGGCAAATTCTGGCCAGTGTCGCGCTCCATCTGCCCAAATCCGGGGCGGTTGTGTTGTCGGATTACGCCAAAGGCGTTCTGACCCTGCCGGTGATCCGCGGCGTGATCGCTTTGGCGCAGGTGGCTGGGGTTCCGGTGATCGTGGACCCCAAATCACAAGATTTCAGCCGCTATCATGGGGCCACCTTGCTCACCCCTAATGCGCGCGAGGCTGAAGCCGCCTCGGGCATCAATCCGCAGCATGATGACACCAGCGCCGAGGCCTCGGGCCGGGCCTGCCTGGCGCAGTTGGGGCCGGGGGGCGCGGTGCTGATCACTCGGAGCGAAAAGGGCATGACCTTGATTGATCCGACAGGCGCGGCTTTGCATGTGCCGACTGCCGCGCGTGAGGTGTTTGATGTGGTGGGGGCCGGCGATACCGTGATCGCCACGCTTGCCGCCGCCGTCGCCTCAGGCACAGAGCTGGCCGATGCGGCGCGGCTGGCCAATCATGCGGCCGGCATTGTCGTTGGCAAGCGTGGCACCGCGACTGTGGCCCCCGACGAGTTGATCGAGGCGGTGGAGCGCGCGACCCAGCCTCGGCGCAGCGGCCCGCCAGTCGTGCTGACGATCGATGAAGCCACCCGTTATGCCGCTGCCCGCCGGGCTGAGGGCAAACGCGTGGGCTTCACGAACGGGGTCTTTGACATCGTGCATCCCGGCCATATCTCGCTTCTGGCCTGGAGCCGGGCGCAATGCGATTGCCTGATCGTAGGCCTAAACGCCGATGCCTCGGTGCGGCGGTTGAAAGGACCGACCCGACCCGTCAACGCCGAGCGAGATCGTGCCATCGTGCTTGGTGCATTCGGCTCGGTCGATGCTGTGGTGATCTTCGAGGCCGATACACCGATCGACCTTATCGCAGCCATCCGCCCCGATGTGTTGGTCAAAGGCGCGGATTACACCGTAGAAACGATTGTTGGCGCGGATCTGGTGCTCTCCTATGGCGGCGAGGTCCGGCTGGCCGAGCTTATCCCCGGAGCCAGTTCCAGCAACATCATCGCTCGGGCCCAGATGGAAAAATCGTCATGATCCTTGTGGCGGGTGCTGCCGGATTTATCGGCTCGCGTATCGAGGCGGACCTGTAAAAGGTGGGGCTGGGCGCAGTTGCCGTCTGCGATTGGTTCGGCAGCGATGCGCGTTGGCACAGCCCTGCCAAGCGCCAGATCGAGGCTTTCTTCTTCCGAAAGAGGGTCGCCGCGTGCCTTGCCGCCTTGTCTCAAGGCCTTGCGGCGTCGCGGCAATCGGTCCACAAACCTCAAAGCATATGGGGGTAGGGATGCGGTCTGGCATGCGGATCATCGCGGGGATATCGGCACTGCTGTTTCTGGCGGCCTGCTTGCCAGGTGGTGGCGCCTCAAAAGAGCCTGCCGCCAATCCTATCACGGGCAGCGCGATCGAGGTGACGGCGCTTGATGCGCCCGCACCAGCGCCAGCGGCGAGCGCCGCGACCCAACCCTCCCCGGACATGCCGCCGGCTGAGTCCACAGCCTTGAAACCCAAAGCCAAGCCAGCAGAGCTTCCTGAGGCTGCGACAGTCGCGCCCGATGGGGCAGCCCCTGTTGCGGCTCCGGCGGTGCCCGAAGTGCTGAAAACAGCGACGCAGCTCGCTTGCGAGAAGAGGGGCGATGTCTGGGTCAAGGCGGGCAGCTCGTCAGCCCATACTTGCGTCAAGCGCACGAAAGATGCGGGCAAGCGCTGCACCAATGGTACCCAGTGCCAGGGGGAATGTCTTGCAAGATCAAATACCTGTGCACCATATCAGCCGCTTTTTGGCTGCAATGAGGTGGTGCAGGACAATGGTGTAAGGATGACGTTGTGTCTCGATTAAAGCTGGTTGCTCTGCTCTTTTTGGCCGCATGCGCCGCGCCTTCGTCGCACATCGCAGGCTTTCGCAGCCCCAAGACCGAAATCTATTCCTCGGCCGCTTTCGACGTCTCACGCGTCGAGGGGCGCTGGACGCAGGTGGCGGCGTTTTCGGCCGGAGATAACCCCGGCTGCAAGCCCGGCGGGGTCGAGTTCCGCAAAGGCGCGACGGGTCCCGAGATTGCAGCACAGCTTTGTCTGAACGGTCGCATCGTGCAGGCGCAAGGTCCGCTTCGGATGGTCGGGCCGGGGCGCATGGCGGTGCCGGGGATGCAGGATTGGTGGGTGATCTGGGTCGACAGCGGCTACCGCACCCTTGCGATCGGAACACCGGACGGCAGCTTTGGCTTCTTGCTTGATCGCGAAAAAATCTCGGGCGACAGGCTGCATGCGGCGGCAGAGGTCTTTGATTTCAATGGATATTCGAAGGCGCGGTTCAAAGCTTATTAAGCCTTAATCCCGGATCTGCGCCTTCAATTGGCGCAGATGCTGCGCGGCATCGCGGGCGCCGATTTCTGCCTCACGCACCAGCCAATCGAAATGGTCGGTCATCGATTGCACGCGCGCTGCATCACGAAAGGCGATGTAGCTGCGACCGAGATAAACCACTGCCAGAAGCGGTCCGAAGACGGTGACGGGGGCAGAAAACACCCGGCGCGCGTCAAAAAGGCAAAGCCTTAGTGAGGGGTAGAGCTGCTCACAAAGCTCGATCAGCCGATCCAACTGCTCAAGTCGCACTTCGGCGCCAAGCCCACGATAATAGCCTTCCGCATGGGCGAATGCGTCCAGTTCATGCAGGGGGAGCGCGATCTCATAATCCGACCGCGCGCCGCGCATCCAAGCCAAACGGTCCTCAAAAGCTCCGATCGCTTGCCCCGCACTGCGGCCCAGCTGCGGCGCATATTCCCAATCCACCACCGCTCGCGTCTTCAACATGTCGGGCAAAGTGGCGGGCACATGCCGGATTTTGTAGCCCGCCGCCTCTCGGTGCCAACCGAAGATCGTCTCATCGATCAAGGCGCGCGGCGCTTCAGTGATGGTGAGCGAGGTGGCGAGCAGGTCCGCCACGGGCTCGGGCCTCAGCGACAGCCCCAAAAGCCAGTCGCTTGAAACGCCGAGCGCGGTGGCACAATCGGCCGCCAACTGAGCGTTGGGCATCCGCACCGAGGGCGAAAGCAGAGCCGAGAGGGTGGAGCGGTCAACACCGCAAGCCCGGGCAAGTGCGGCTTGTGAGATATTGCGGCGGCTCATCGCCTCGGAGAGGCGTAGGCGGAAAAGGGCAGCGCGGTCACGTTTGTCCATGATGCCTCACCATTGGTGATTTAACAAAACGATAGTGACTTAATGCTGCGCATTCTCGGCGTTCTCGAACTTTGCATCAAGTGCTAACCTTGTTCAGGAACTCTGCTTGAAGGTTTTGGTTTTGCGCAAGACGGAATGGCCGACACTTTTGCTTTTGGCTTGTACCTATGCGGTATGGGCGTTGGCGACGACTTGGCTATGGGAGTTTTCGACGCCGCTCGCTGTCGTAATACTGGGTCTTGCGGTGGCGCAGCATTCATCACTGCAGCATGAGATGCTGCACGGACATCCCTTCCGAAACAGTCACTTGAACCATGCCTTGGTCTTCGTGCCTTTGGGGCTGCTCTACCCCTATCTGCGGTTTCGTGACACCCATATCGCGCATCACCGCGACCCTTTGCTGACCGATCCCTATGACGATCCAGAGTCGAATTATCTGGACCCTAAGGTCTGGGCAGGCCTGGCGCGCCCCTTGCAGATCTTGCTGCGCGCCAACAACACCTTGCTTGGCCGGATGGTGATCGGCCCGGTGATCGGGGCGATGATGTTCTGGGCTTTGGACCTGCGGGCGATCCTTAAGGGAAACCGACGCATCGCGATCTCATACCTCCTCCACGGGATTGGCCTCTTGATGCTGGCCAGCTGGTGGTGGGTGGGCATCGGGAAAATGTCTCTCGGCGGCTATGTGCTGGGTGCCTATCTGGGCGCGTCCCTTCTGAAGATCCGCACCTATCTAGAGCACCGCGCACATAACGACTTCGCCGCGCGCACCGCCATTGTTGAAGATCGCGGCCCACTGGCTTTGCTCTTTCTAAACAACAACCTGCATGTCGTGCATCACATGAATCCCAAAGTGGCTTGGTATGATCTTCCTAGGCTTTACCGCAGCCAAAGTACGGCGTTCCAACAGTGCAATGAGGGCTATGTCTATCGCTCGTATCTTGAGGTTTTCGGGAAATATTTCCTGAAAGCCAAAGATCCGGTGCCGCATCCAATCTACCCGGTGCAGAAGCACCAAAAGCGGGATTTGCACAACGACTAAAGCAGGGCGACGGCCTTTTAGTCGATGCGGCGGAAGGTGGGTACTGGGCCGGAATTGTCGAAGAAGGGCACGCCGGGTTGCGTGCCGCCTCGGATCAGGTTGGTCACCTCGGCCAGCACCACCTCGGTGATGAAGGGCAGATCTAAGGCCCGGGCGGCGTCGAGGCCAATCCAATGCAGATGCGACAGTTCGGTCAGGCTTTCGTCGAAATGGTCCAAGCTGCCGCTGACATCCGCAGCATCGGCCAGAAAGAAGCATGCGTCAAAACGGCGGCTGCGACCGGGGGGCGTGATCGCGCGGAAGACAAAGCGCATCGAGGGACGGTCGGCGCGCAGGGCAAGGGCGGTTTCTTCCTGCAGCTCGCGCAGCGCCGCCGCGACCAAGGGGCCGGGCGGTGCGACCTGAGCGAGCCGCCGGGCGCATTCCCCGTTCAGCGGCAGGGGGCCGTCGAAGGCATCCTCGGGGTCCACACCGCCGCCGGGAAAGACATATTTCGATGGCATAAAGGCAGCAGCTGCCCCGCGCTGCCCCATCAAGACTTGCGTCTCACCTTGGGGCAGCCTGCGGGTCAGAACGATCGTGGCAGCAGCCCGGATCGGAGGGGCGGCGGCCAGATCACTCATGCGTCGGTGGTGCTTTGCGGGGCCGGGGCCTTGCCAAAGCCATGCATCCGCTTGGCCCATTGCATGGCCACGACAGCGCCTTTGAGCCGCGGCAGCAGCCACAATGAAAGCGCCACACAGCCGACCGAGAAGATCACCGACATGATCAAAGGATCGGGCCGCATCTTCGTAAAGACCACCAGCATCAGCGGCGCCATCAAGTGGCCGACGATCAGAATGGTCAGATAGGCTGGGCCGTCATCGGCCTGATGGTGATGCAGCTCTTGCTGACAAACCGGGCAAGAATCGCGCACGGTCAGATAACCGCGCAGCATCGGTCCGGCGCCGCAGCTGGGGCAACGCATCCGCCAGCCACGCAGCAAAGCGGGCTTCAGGGGGCGGTCCTCGTGCTCGGCTTCAGGCTCGGAAGCGGTAACGACGCTTTGGCCTGCAAGCTCATTCAGCTGCGGTTCCAAGGCGGGAGAAGGCAAAGTCTGGGTCACGGCGAGATGTCCTCGAGTTCCGGGATGGCCTTTACATAAGCGAGGTTCCCGCCAAACCAAAGGGCTTTGCGGCGGGTGTGTCCGCATGCCGCAGAGCCTTTTGAAAATTCTTTGCCTGCCGTTTCATGGCTGCGACGGAATGCGCCGGGTGCGGCGTATCTAGGATATCGGGGATCATCAAGCGCAGCGAGATGGCTCTGATCGGCCGGGCATCTTCAGTTGGAACCCGCGCCAAACACTTGTGCTGTAAGGTTTAAGGAGACGTCGAATGAAAAGCAAAACGCTCACCGCCCTTGCTTTGGCTGGCTTTGCCGCTGCCTCGGCTGCGGGTTTCGCCTTTGCAGAAACTGCCCCAAAAGCTTCGGCTGCGGAGGCCAATGAGGCGCGCTTTGACGCACTCGACGCTGACAAAGACGGCAAAGTAACGCCCGAGGAAATCCGCGCTTCTCAAGCCGCGCGCTTTGCTGAAACCGATGCAGATCAAAACGGCAGTCTCTCGGCCGAAGAGTTGACGGCGATGCGCATGGCGCAGATCGAAGCGAAGATTGCCGCGCAATCGGCCAAGATGATCGCGCGGTTTGATGCCGATAAGGATGGGCAACTCTCGGCCGAGGAATATGCTCAGATCGGCAAGCGCAAGACGCCGTTCGAGCGGGCGGATACCGATGGTGATGGCGCGATCTCGAAGGAAGAGGCGCTTGCGGCTGAAGCGCATGGCCCCCGGGGCAAGGGCAAACCCGGCGGTATGCATGGTAGGCATCATGGGCCGCATGCAGGGGAGCACGATGGTTATGGTTTCGGCGGCCCGCGTGGCGGCTGGTGGGACCTGAACTGAGCCAATCCTTTGCCGCCGCGTCGGCTACGGCTGAGACGCGGCGGTCCTTAACAGGCGGCGCAGGCAAGGACTTGCGCCGCGGGATCAAAGCTCAGAGCTTTGGCATCAGAACCGGGCCTTGGGATAAGAATGGCGTTTGACGCAGGATTAGAGCGGTCGGATGAGGCGCTTTTGGCGCTTTACGCCTTGGGCGACCCTGCGGCGGCGCGGGATCTGGCGGCACGCCTGTTGCCTCGGACCTTGGGCTATGCCGCGCGGCTTTTAAATGGCGACCGCGCCGAGGCCGAGGATGTGGCGCAAGAGGCGATGCTGCGGCTTTGGAAGATCGCGCCCGATTGGCGGGCGGGGGAGGCCAAGGTGACGACTTGGCTCTACCGCGTGGTGACCAATCTTTGCAGCGATCGGCGGCGCGGGGCAGGGCGGCGGGCAGTGCCGATGGGCGATGACTTGCCCGATGCTCTGGATGAGGCTCCGGGCTCCGAGGCGCAGATGCTGCAAGCTGCACGGGTTTCGGCATTGGATGGCGCTTTGGCCGACCTGCCGGATCGTCAACGTGAGGCGGTGATCTTACGCCATATCGAAGGGCTGACCAATCCCGAGATCGCTTTGGTGATGGGTATTGGGGTTGAAGCGGTGGAAAGTCTTACCGCAAGAGGCAAGCGGGCGCTGACCGCAGCTTTGGGCCAAAAGCGTGAGGCCTTGGGCTATTATGAGGATTGAGCGATGACCGGAACGGATGATCTGGACGGGTTCTTTGCCGCCGCGCGTGAGGCGCAGCCGGCGGTCTCGCCTAAGCTGATGGCGCAGGTGCTTGCGGATGCCGCGGCTTTCCAGCCGCAGCCTCGGGCCAAGGCGCAAGTGGTTTGGTGGCAGCGGGCTTATGCCGCGATGGCAGAGCTTTGGGGCGGTTTCGCTCCGGGTCTGGCGACGGCGGCGGTGGCGGGGCTGGCCTTTGGCTATGCCGGGCCATTGAGTTCGGATTGGCTGGCCGGGGTGATGGCTCCGCAAGCGCAGGTGCAGATGATGGCGGCGAGTGATTTGTTCTTAGCAGAGGAATTTGGGCAATGAGCGCGGTAGATATGGACAGCAAGCCCAAGCTCGGCCTCCGCGGTTTGCGGATCGCTTTGGCAATCTCGCTGGCGCTGAATGTCGCCGTGGCGGGGGTGGTCGGCGGGGTGATGCTGCGCGATGGCCCGCCCCAAAGGGGCAGCCGCGATTTTGGTCTGGGGCCCCTGAGTGAGGTATTGGACCGCGAAGACCGCCGGGCATTGCGCAAAGCCTTTGTCGCGCAACATTCTGAGTTCCGCGATCAGCGGCATGAGGCGCAGGCCGAATTCGCCGCGGTGGTACAGGCTTTGCGGGCAGAACCCTTTGATGCCAACGCTTTGGACGCGGCCTTGGCCGCTGTTGCCAGCCGCAATCAGCGTCTTATCGACAGCGGTCGGCTTTTGGTCGCCGGTCATTTGGCGCAGATGAGTGCGACCGAACGCGCGGCTTTTGCCGACCGGCTGGAAGAGCGGTTGCAGCATGGCCGCAAAGCGCAACCGTCTAAGAGCTAAGCCTTTTGCTCTCAGGCGGCTGTGCGGGTGGCGAAGGTCACTTGATTGCGGCCGCTGAGCTTCGATGCGCGCAAGGCCTGATCGGCGCTTTCGACCAAATCGGCCACATCAATCATTTGCTGCTCCGGCGATGATCCGGTGTCGCGGCCTGCAGCGCCCATCGCTACGCCGATCGAGGCTGTGACGGTCAACGGCTCGCCCGAGGGCAGCACTATCGGATGCTCGCTGATGACTTGGCGGAGCCGTTGGGCGACCTGCTGCGCCTTGTCATAGGGGGTCTGAGGCAGAGCCACTAAGAACTCTTCGCCGCCGATCCGCGCTAAAAGGTCGCTGATCCGCAAGTTATCGGACAGCCGGAGCGCCACATCGGTTAAAACCCGATCTCCCGCCAAGTGACCAAAGCGATCATTCACGGCCTTGAAGTGGTCAAGGTCGACCACCATCACCGCAAAATCCAAGCCCTCTCGCGCTGAATGAGCCGCAATTTCCGCCAGCCGGGGCAGCGCAAAGCGGCGATTGTGAAGGCCGGTCAAGGGGTCGATCACCGCCATTCGCAACCCATCTTCAACCGAAGCGCGCTGCCAATCTGTTTGCCGTTTGCGTCGCAGCAAAATGCGCAAACGCAGCACCAATTCGCGTGGATCTACGGCTTGTGAGACGACATCATCGGCACCGAGATCATAGGCCATCGTGGCCGGATCAGCCTCGGCGTTGGGCAGCGCAAGGCAGATCGCGGCATGGCGCGTCGCGGGGCGGCTGAAAAGCTCGGACATCAGACGCAGCCCGGCGCCACTTACAGACATATCGGTGGGGATCACGAAGATGTCCGGAATGACCGCCGGCGGGTTGCGGCGGCGCTCGGTCGCCGGGAAGGGACTGTTGTCATCTGGAGCTGGCTGCAGGGGGGCATCGGCAAGGCCACCCAAAGATGAGCCATGATAGGGGGCCAGTTTCAGCGCCTGATCGGGCGACATGGTCACCAGACAGTCGCGCAGCATCGGCTGCAATTGGCATTTCCAGCGCAGGGCGTCTTCGGGCCTATCGCAGACCAATGCTACGATACCTTTTGCGTCAAAGCTTGTGCTGTTCTCTGAGAGGCCCAAGACCGCCTGCGCAGGCATCGCCCAAGCCGAGGTTACAGCCCCTAACTCTCCTTTCGCGCGCAAAAGGTTGCGCAACCGGGCGAGCAAAAGCTCTTCGCGCAGCGGTTTGGCCAATACGTCGTCGGCCCCCGCTGAAAGCGCCTTGAGCCGCTCGTCCAAATCAAGGCTGTCCGTCACAGCAATGACTGGAATCGCCCTTGTGCGCGGATCAGCGCGCAGAGCGCGCAGAATCTCAGTCGCACTTTGGTCCGGCAGGGATAGGTCAAGCAAGACCAGATCGGGTTGCTCGAGCCGGGCCAGTGCGAGACCCGTCTGACCATCCGAGGCGATCAGCGGGCTATAGAAGGCCTCGCTCAATTTGACTTTAAACACGATGCGATTGGTCGCCAGCGCATCAATGATCAGAATTCGACGATGCATCTCAAGCTTGCCCACCCCAGTTCACCGGTATTCTCTCGCGACGGTGCCATGCGTTTCTTGCGAAAAGAATGTGGGGGAGATCGTTAAGAAATCCTTTCCAAAACTTGGACAATGCTTCCGTTTTTTGCTGGTGTTGTTTACCTGATGCGGAAGACCCGCGCCGTAAGGAGAAAACTGTGAATTTTACCGCCAGCACCGCAGAGAGTTTGGCCCTGCAAGCTTTGGGCTGGCTGGCGGCGCAGGATGAGGCCTTTGGCGCCTTCTTGGCCTATTCGGGCACCGATGCCGGTGAAGTGCGCGCCCGCGCCGCCGAGCCCGAGCTTTTGGGTTCGGTCTTGGATTTCCTCTTGTCGGACGAGCAGCAACTGCTGCGCTTTTGCGCCGAGACCGGCCATGCACCCGAGGCTCCGATGCGGGCGCGGCAGCATTTGCCCGGCGGTGATGTGCCAAACTGGACCTGATTTACATTTGTTCGCACCCAAGCGAAGCTGCGGCTAAGCCAAAAGCGGCCGCGCGGGACTGGCCCGCGCTTAGGGAGAACGGAATGATCCGCGGAATCGTCTTTGACAAAGATGGCACACTTTTTGACTTTCGGGCCAGCTGGGGCCGCTGGGCACAGGGCTTCTTGACGCAAATCGCACGCGACGATGCCCATGCTCGGCAATTGGCCGCGGCGATCGGCTATCTGCCGGATACCAATAATTTTGATCCTTCAAGCCCGGTGATTGCGGGCACGGCCAAAGAGATCGCAGGCGCGCTATTGCCGCATCTTGAAGGTCACACGCTTGAGAGCCTCACCCAACAGATCGATGCTGTTGCAACGGGCGTACCGATGTCAGAGGCCGTGCCGTTGCGCGCGCTTTTCGAAGAGTTTCGCGCGCGTGGGCTGAAACTGGGTGTGGCGACCAATGACAGTGAAATCCCAGCCCGCGCGCATCTTGAGCGTCACGGTCTGACCGACCTTCTCGATTTCATCGCAGGATGGGATTCCGGGCATGGCGCAAAACCAGGACCGGGGATGTGCTTGGCCTTTGCCACGGCGACCGGGCTTGATCCGGCGGAAGTTCTGATGGTGGGCGACAGCCTGCATGATTTGCACGCAGGCCAAGCCGCCGGGATGCGCCCGATTGCGGTGCTCACCGGCATCGCGGGCGAGGCGGATTTGGCCCCGCATGCCGAGGTTGTCTTGGCCGATATCGGCGGTTTGCCGGCTTGGATGGATGCGCAAGTCGCGCGATAATCTGCTCGGTCGGCATATAAACGACATTTAATGTCGCTGAATGCTGGCGCGCTTGTGCGGAAGCTTCGGCATTCTGATCCAAAGGATCGGAGTGTCGAGATGAGCGAAGAGAAAAGCCGCAAGCGCGCCGGGGGCCGGGCAGGGATGAAAGTCCGGGCAGGCTCGGCCGCCATTGACCAGATGCCCTGGCGGATCCCCGTCAACCCGGATCGCCCGACCGAACCGCTGGACGCCGATGGCGTGCAGGCGATCCACAAGGGCGCGATGCGGATCCTGTCGGAGATCGGCATCGAATTCCTGAACCCCGATGCGGTCGAGCATCTGCGCCGCGCAGGCTGCATCGTCAACGGCACCAATGTGCGCATGGACGAAGATTTCGTGATGGAGATGGTGGGCCGTGCGCCATCGACCTTCACCATGACCCCGCGCAACCCGGCCCGCGAAGTGGTGATGGGGGGCAAGAATATGCTCTTCGTCAACGTCTCCTCGCCGCCCAATGCTTGGGATATGGAGCGCGGCAAACGCTCGGGCGATTTTGAGACCTACAAGGAATTTCTCAAACTCACTCAGTACTTTAACTGCATCCATGTTGCGGGCGGATATCCGGTTGAGCCGATTGATGTGCACCCGTCAGTCCGCCACCTCGACTGCCTTTATGAAAAGCTGGTGCTGACCGATAAGGTGGTCCACGCCTATTCGCTCGGCACCGAGCGGGTCGAAGATGTGATGGAGATGGTGAAGATCGCCGGAGGGCTATCGGAGGAGGAATTCCAAGCCAAGCCGCGGATGTTCACCAATATCAACTCCGTCAGCCCCCTCAAGCATGATTGGCCGATGCTGGACGGCGCGATGCGGATGGCCAAGCGCGGCCAGCCGGTGGTGATCACGCCCTTCACCTTGGCCGGCGCGATGGCGCCGGTGACCATGTCGGGTGCGGTGGCCCTGTCGATTGCCGAGGCTTTGGCGGCGGTGGCTTTGCTGGAATATATCGCGCCGGGCTGCCCGGTGGCGATCGGCACCTTCACCTCGAATGTCGATATGAAATCGGGCGCGCCAGCCTTCGGCACGCCGGAATATATGCGTGCGACGCAGATGACCGGCCAATTGGTGCGCTTCTACGGCATGCCGATGCGCGCCTCGGGCGTCTGTGCCGCCAACGTGCCAGACGGCCAATCGGTCTGGGAGACCGCCAACAGCCTGTGGTCGGCGGTGCAATCGGGCACAAATATGGTGTACCACGCCGCCGGTTGGCTCGAGGGTGGCCTCATCGCCAGCCCCGAGAAATTCGTGATGGATTGCGAAATCTTGCAGATGATCCAGCGTTATTTCGAAGAAGCCACCTATGCCACAGGCCCCGATGACATCGCCTTTGATGCGATCAAAGAGGTCGGCGCCGGCGGGCATTACTTCGGCGTCCAACACACCCAAGACCGCTACCAAAACGCCTTCTATTCTCCCTTCGTCTCTGATTGGCGCAACTATGAGGCCTGGCAGATCGACGGCGCCGTCTGGACGCACGAGCGGGCGCACCGGGTCTATAAACAGATCCTTGCCGAATTCGAGCCGCCGCCGATCAACGGCGATCATCTCGAAGAACTGACCCGCTTTGTCGCGCGGCGCAAAGAAGAAGGCGGCGCCCCCACCGACTTCTAACGCACCCCCGCAAAACCTTAAAACCGCAGTCCCCAAAGCTGCGGTTTTTACTTATCGCTTCGCTCTCCTCATTTTCTGTCCAAAAATATCCCGGGGTCCGGGGCAGAGCCCCGGCCGCCAGCCCCGAGCACTCCCCTCCGACAGAAGGCGAAAATTAAGACATTCCCCTTAGGCTTTGCAGAATCAGGGCCGTGATTGATGGGAAATGCCGCGATGTATGGCTTGCTGTTGCGGGCGATCCAATCTTACCTGCGCGAAACCTTCGGCGCCTTGGTTTGGGCGCGGATCTTACGTTTGGCCGATCAGCCGCCCGAAGGGTTTGAGCCGATGTTGCCTTATGACGCACAGGTGCTGCGCCGGCTGATCACCGTCGCAGCGCGGGAGCTGGATCGACCGCTCGACCCGATACTAGAGGATGTAGGCACCTTCATTGTCTCTGCCCCCAGCCATCGCCCGCTGCGGCGTTTGCTGCGTTTCGGCGGTGCCAGTTTCAGTGACTTCCTCCATTCGCTTGAGGAATTACCCGACCGTGCCCGGCTTGCCCTTCCGGGGCTTGAGCTGCCGCAAATCAGCTTGGCGGAATGCGTGGCCGGACAGTTCCGGCTTGAGGTGGCAACGCCGTTGCCGGCGCTTTTGCCCATCGCCCTCGGCGCCTTAAGAGCGATGGCAGATGACTACGGGGCCTTGGTGGTGATTGATATTGAAGCGCGCCCATCCGGCCGCGGCAAAGCCGCCCTCCGGGTGCAACTTTTGGAAGCGGCGCATAGCAGCGGCCAGCATTTTGCTCTTTCCCAGCAAGAGGCGGCCAATGGTGGTTAAAAGAAGAGAACGTCGGCGTTCAAGCAGCCCTTATCCCGACCCGCGAACCGCATGGTTAGATGCTTGGAGGGATGAGGAAGTGCCGAATGGCAGCGCGCATCCCGTGGCCGCTAAGGTAAATCGCCAGCCGCAGGCTACACCCGTGGCGCTTGCGCCTTTGCCCCATAGCGCGCCCGACCTTGCTTCGGCACTCTATACTTCGTCGCTGGCGGGGGCCTTGAGCGTGCTCAACCGTTTGGCCCCAATGCATTTGGTGTTGGACGCGGAGGGGAGGGTGATCGCCCATGGTCCAACAATCGCGCGGCTTATAGGGGGGGGCTCAATCATAGGACAGCCGTTCTTAAGCCTTTTTGACTTTCGCGGCTCTGCCCGGATCGGTGGAGTTCAGGATTTTCCTGCGGTCGCTGGCCAGAAACTTCGGCTGATCGCGCACAGGGATCCGCAAGCCTTCCGGCTGCGCGGTGTGCTTTTGCCCGTCTCTGCATCGACAGTGGCGGTGCCGGGTGGCGCCACTCGGCCACCTCTCGCCGTTGGACACTGGATCGTTAACCTCTCCTTTGGCTTCGATCTGCTGCGCGCCGTTTCAAGCTTGCATCTGACGGATGCAGATTTCGCGCCGACTGATCTGGCGATGGAACTCCTCTATCTTGCCGAGGCGAATGAGGCGGTTACGGGAGAGTTGCGGGCCCTTGCCCAAAGGTTGGATCGCGCCCGACGACAGGCCCGTGAAGAGGCTGAAACCGATCCTTTGACCGGCTTACGCAATCGGCGCGCGAACGATGCGGTTCTCGCGCGACTTTGCCGTGAAGGCGAGGCTTTTGCTTTGCTCCACATCGACTTGGATTATTTCAAAGCGGTGAATGACCGGTTTGGTCATGCCGCAGGCGATCACGTCTTGGCGCAGGTGGCGCAGGTCATGCGCGCGGCCTGTCGGGCGGGGGATTCACTCGCTCGGGTGGGCGGGGATGAGTTTGTGCTTGTGCAACCGGGGGGCACAATTGGCCCAAACGTTGAAGCGTTGGCCCAGCGTCTCATCGCGCGGCTGTCGCGCCCCATTCATTGGCAGGGGGAGGTCTGCCAGATCTCGGCCAGCATTGGATTTGTTTTGGTGGGGCAGGGCGCCAAGGCGGAGCCGATCCGGGTCTTGGCCGAGGCCGATCACGCGCTTTATGCCGCCAAAAAAGCTGGCCGGGGCAGGGTGCAGGAGGCAAGGATGCCCCCGCATGCTGCATAGGGGCAGGATGCAAGTTATTGAAAAGGCGGCCCGAGGGCCGCCTTATGAAGGATCTCGTCTTATGCTTTTCCGTCGAGATAGGCCGCAAGACTAGCCGGTGTGCCTTCGGTCCATACCCGCGTCAGCCAACGGCCGAATGCGCTGGCGAAACGGTCGCTTTGCGCCACATCGCCATAGATGCTCGCCAGCCCGTTCAGCCAAAGCTGCGGATCGGCCTTGGCAGCCATTGCCAAGGGTTGCAGCTGATCCCAATTCGGATCGTTGGGCGGAATGACGGTGCCGTCATCCTCGGTCCCCGCGCAGTAGCGGCACCAAAGTGCTGAAACCAAAGCCAGACCTTCGATCGGGCCACCTGCCGCCAAAGCATCACGCACCGAAGGCACAATGAACTTTGGTTGGCGGTTCGAGCCGTCAAGGCAAAGGCGCCGCTCGGTATCTGCCACCTCGGGGTTCGAGAAGCGCTGCACGATCAACTGATGGTAATCGGCAATCACCGTATCGGGGACCGGCGGGACGTAAGGGATGATCTCTTCCGTCTCGACCTTGTTCAAGAAGCCCAAGATCAGCGGATGCGCCATCGCCTCATGCACAAACTCGATGCCCATCAGACCGCCCGGATAGGCGATCGTGGCATGGCCGCCGTTCAGGATGCGGATCTTCATCATCTCGAAGGCATGCACTTCGGGTGTGAAGGTGACGCCGACTTTCTCAAGCGGCGGGCGGCCTTGCGGGAAGTTGTCCTCAACGACCCATTGACGGAAAGGCTCGCAAGTCACCGGCACCGGATCGCTTCCAAGGCCGAATTCCGCCGCCAAGGCACGCTCACGCGGGCCGGTGGCGGGGGTGATGCGGTCCACCATGCCGTTCGGGAAGGCGACATTGGCCTTGATCCAGTCGGCAAGTGCAGGATCAGAAAGGCGCGCCAGACCGACGACCGCCGCTTCGGTCACATGGCCGTTGCCGGGAAGATTGTCGCAAGACATCACCGTGAAGGGCGGGATGCCAGCGTCGCGGCGGGCCTTCAACGCGGCAATGATCGCGCCAAAAGCAGTGCGATGCGGGTTGGCGGCATCGGCGACAATCGCCGGATCAGCCGGGTCAAACTGCCCGGTCGAGGCATTGATGAAATAGCCGCCCTCGGTCACGGTGAGCGAGACGATGCGGATCTCGGGGCGCGACATCGCCGCGATCAGCGCGGCGTTGTTTTCTTCGACCGGCAGGAAGTCGATCATCGCGCCGACGCGGCGGGCTTTCTTGCCCGAAGGGTCGAGCTCGATCACCGTGGAAAGGCAATCTTGGCCCTTCAAAGCCTCGCGCATCGCGGCGTCGGGTGCGCGCACGCCCGCGCCGATGATCGCCCAATCATGGCCGAGACCCATGTTAAAAAGGTCGTCGAGATAGACCGCCATATGGGCGCGGTGGAAGTTGCCAAGCCCGATATGGACGATGCCGGGCGTCAGGGCTTTGCGGTCGTAAAGGGGAAGTGCGACACTCATCATCAAGCCATCCAATTGCCGCCGTCGACGCCAAAGCATTGCGCGACGACGTATTTTGCTTCGTCCGTGGCAAGGAAGATCGCCATGCCGGTCAGATCCTCGGCAACGCCCATGCGACCGAAAGGCACCGAGGCACCCACTTCGCGCTTCTTCTGACCCAAGGGTTTGCCCTCGAGTTTGGCGAAATAGGCGTCCACCCCGTCCCAATGGTCGCCGTCCACGACGCCGGGGGCGATGGCGTTGACGTTGATGCCGTGCTTGATCAGGTTCAGCCCAGCCGATTGCGTCAGGCTGATGACGGCGGCTTTGGTCGCGCAATAGGTGGCGACAAAAGCTTCACCCCGACGACCGGCTTGGCTGGCCATATTGATGATGGTGCCGGTGCCGCGCGGGATCATGTGCCGGGCGGCGGCCTGCATGCAGAAAAGCGTGCCCGAGACGTTGACGGCGAAGAGCTTGTCGTAATCGGCGCGGGTGATGTCGACGATCTCGGCTGCGGTAAAGAGGGCAGCGTTGTTGATGAGGATGTCCAGCTTGCCCATCTTTTCAACAGCTTGCGCGAAAGCGGCATCGATGCTGTCTTGCCGGGTCACATCCAGCTCAATCGCAAAAGCCTGCGGGCCGATGCTTGCGGCGGCAGCCTGAGCGGCCGCGAGGTTGATATCGGCGATCGCGACCTGAGCACCTTCAGCCACATAGGCGCGGGCGTAAGCCAGACCGATGCCGCGCGCAGCACCGGTGATCAGGGCAGTTTTACCTTGCAGTCTCAGACCATTACGCGTCACAGAGCCAGTCCTTCTTTGTCGAAACGGTGAATTTTCCCGGCGGGCGCCAGCTTGATCCGGTCGCCGTGGTGAATGTCCAATTCGCCGGTGCCGCGGACGTTGATCACGCCGATCCCATCCACATTCACTTTGATGAAACTGTCCGAGCCGAGGTGCTCGGAAAGGCCGACGGTGCCTTCCCACGGGCCATCGCCAACGGTGATATGCTCGGGGCGGACGCCGATCGTATGGGCGTTGTGCTTGGCAGCCTCGGCGCCGTCGATGAAGTTCATCTTCGGGCTGCCGATGAAGCCGGCAACGAAGGTGTTCTTGGGGTTGCGGTAGAGCTCAAGCGGGCTGCCGACCTGTTCGATATTGCCCGCATTCAGCACCACGATCTTATCGGCCATGGTCATCGCCTCGACCTGATCATGGGTCACATAGATCATCGTGGTCTTAAGCGACTGGTGCAGCTCGGAAATCTCTTGCCGCATCCCAACGCGCAAAGCAGCGTCAAGGTTCGACAAGGGCTCATCGAAGAGGAAAGCCTGCGGTTCGCGCACAATCGCGCGGCCAATGGCCACCCGCTGACGCTGGCCGCCGGAAAGCTGACCAGGGCGACGGTCGAGGTAGGAGGCGAGGTTCAGCACCGAAGCGGCACGTTCCACGCGGCGGTCCTGCTCGGCCTTGTCCATCCCGGCCATTTTCAGCGGGAAGGCGATGTTCTTGCGCACCGTCATATGCGGATACAAAGCGTAGGATTGGAACACCATCGCCAGACCGCGCTTGGCGGGGGGCAGGTGGGTCGCATCCTTGCCATCGATCTCGATCGTGCCCGAAGTGGTGTCTTCAAGCCCGGCAATCAGCCGCAGCAAGGTGGATTTGCCGCAACCCGAGGGGCCGACGAAGACAACGAACTCGCCGTCTTCGATATCGAGATCAAGGCCCGGGATGACATGCACATCGCCAAAGCTTTTGCGAACATTGCGGAGTTGGATCTTGCCCATTTCTACCTCACTTCACCGCGCCAAAGGTCAGGCCGCGGACGAGTTGTTTTTGGCTGAACCAGCCCAGAATAAGGATCGGCAGGATGGCCATGGTCGAGGCCGCCGAGAGTTTTGCGTAGAAAAGCCCCTGCGGCGCCGAGAAGCTGGCGATGAAGGCCGAGAGCGGGGCTGCTTTGGTGGTGGTGAGCGTGATGGTCCAGAAAGCCTCGTTCCAGGCGAGGATCACGTTCAACAGCATGGTCGAGGCGATGCCGGGGATCGCCATCGGCGTCAGAACATAGACGATCTCATTCCAAAGCCCGGCGCCATCCATGCGGGCGGCCTCAAGGATCTCGGCCGGGATCTCTTTGAAATAAGTGTAAAGCATCCAGATGATGATCGGCAGGTTCATCAGCATCAGCGCCAGAACAAGGCCGATGCGGGTGTCGAAAAGCCCCAGCGCTTGGAAGGCCAGCACCAGCGGGATCATCACGGCAACGGCCGGCATCATCTTGGTCGAGAGCATCCACATCAAGAGATCCTTGGTGCGTTTGCCGGGCACGAATGCCATCGCCCAAGCCGAGGGAATGGCGATGGCCAGACCCAGAAGGGTCGAGCCGACCGCGATGATCACCGAGTTCATGAAGAAGCGCGGGTAATCCGAGCGCGCCCAGACATCGGCGTAGTTCTCGGTGGTCCAAGAGGCGGTGAAGAGCTGCGGCGGCATTGCCACCGCCGAAGCCTCGGTCTTGAAGCTGGTAATCACCATCCACAGGACCGGGAAGAAGATCACGATGGCCACGATCCAAGCGGCGATCGTGGTCAACCATTTGCGTTGCGGAGAGATTGCGCGGGCCATGGGGTTTCCTTTCGGCTCAGGCGTCAAGGTTGCGGCCGAGGCCACGCATCAAGAAGTAAGCCACGATATTGGCCAAGATGACGGCAATGATGCCCCCCGCCGCAGCGCGGCCGATGTCTTTGGCAATGATCGCTTGCTTGTAGATCATATAGGGCAGGGTGGTCGAAGCCGAGCCGGGGCCACCTTGGGTGGTGGTGTAGATCTCGCCGAAGATGCCCAGAAGGAAGATCGTCTCGATCAAGATCACCACGGTGATGGCGCGGGTGAGATGCGGCAGAATGATGTAGCGGAAGCGCGCGAAGGAGGAGGCGCCATCCATCTCGGCCGCTTCCAGTTGTTCCGAGGACAGCGACTGCATCGCGGTCAAAAGGATCAGCGTGGCGAAGGGCAGCCATTCCCAAGCGGTGATGCCGATGACAGACGACATCGGATATTGTTCAAGGAAGAGAATGGGTTGCATGCCAAGCCCTTGGGCAAGGGCGGCGAAAAGCCCATTCTGCGGATGCATGAACAGGTTTTCCCAGATCGAGGCTGCCACGGGGGGCATCACGAAGAAAGGCGCGATGACCAGAATGCGCAAAGCGCCTTGGCCCTTCACGGGCTGGTCGATCAGCAAGGCGATCAGCGTGCCCAGCACGACGGTGATGAGGAGGACACCGCCGACCAAAGCCAGAGTATTGCCCATCGCCAGCCAGAACTCAGGCGCGTTGAGGAACCATTTGTAATGGTTGATGCCGACCCAGCCGCTGCGATCCGGCGTTAAAAGCCGGTAGAAGCGGAACGAGAAATAGAGCGTCATCGCCAGCGGCACAGCCATCCAGACGAAAAGCACCAAGACCGAGGGGGCCACCATCAGCCGCGAGGCAAGGCGGGTGGAATGTGTGGACATCGGGTGATCTCCGGATGGGGCAGGAAAGGGGGCCTGCGGCATCAGCCTGCGGGCGGAACAAAATGGCCTTGGGCGAGGGCGCCCAAGGCGGAAAAAGGGGCCGACCCGCAGGCCGGCCCTATCGTGCTTACTGGATGTAGCCCGCTGCGCTCATCTCGTCGCTGACCAGAGCTTGTGCTTCAGCCAAAGCCTCATCCGAGGTTTTCTGACCTGCCAAAGCGGCCGAGAAGATCTCACCAACCGTGGTGCCCATGCCCGAGAACTCGGGGATAGCGACAAACTGGATGCCGACGTAAGGCACTGGTTTCACGGAAGGATTGGTCGGGTCAGCCGAGTTGATGCTGTCGAGCGTCATCTTGGCGAAGGGAACCTTGGCATATTCCTCGTTCATGTAGAGCGAGGTGCGGGTGCCCGGGGGAACGTTGGCCCAGCCTTCATTCTCGGCCACGAGGGCGAGATAGTCTTTGTTGGTTGCCCAATCGATGAAGGTCTTGGCAGCTTCTTGCTTTTGGCTCGATGCCGGGATCGCCAGCGTCCAAGCCCAGAGCCAGTTGCCGCGCTTGCCCAGACCATTGTCGGGGGCGAGAGCGAAGCCAACATGCTCGGCCACCGTCGAATCTTTGCCGGTCACGAAGGAAGCCGCCACGGTGGCGTCGATCCACATGCCGCATTTGCCTTGGTTGAAGAGCGTCAGGTTCTCGTTGAACCCGTTGTTCGACGCGCCGGGCGGGCCGTAGTTGGTCATCAGGTTGAGGTAGAAGTCGAGCGTCGACTTCCACTCGGGCTGGTCGAATTGTGCGACCCAGTTTTCGTCAAACCAGCGCGCGCCGAAAGAGTTCGACATGGCGGTCAGGAAGGCCATGTTCTCGCCCCAGCCGGCCTTGCCACGCAGACAGACGCCATAAACGCCGGTGTCTTTGTTGGTCATCGCGGCAGCGAATTTCTCGATGTCGGTCCAGGTCGGCGCATCGGGCATGGTCAGGCCAGCGGCCTCCATGAGATCCTTGCGATACATGACCATCGAGCTTTCGCCGTAGAAGGGCGCTGCATAAAGCTGGCCGTCCACGGTCAGACCGCCGCGAATTGCTGGCAGGATGTCCTCGACGTCATAGGACGCGGGCAGGTCATTCAGGCTGACGAGCCAGTTTTGTTTGGCCCAGATCGGAACCTCATAGGTGCCGATGGTCATCACGTCATATTGGCCACCGCCGGTGGCAATATCGGTGGTGACGTTCTGGCGCAGAACGTTCTCTTCCAAGGTCACCCACTCGACTTTGATGTCGGGGTGCTTGGTGTTGAAGTCGTCCATCAGACCCTGCATGCGGATCATGTCGCCGTTGTTAACGGTGGCAACGGTGATGGTGGTCTCGGCCAGGGCCGCGCTGCCAATGGCAGCAATGGCCGTCGCGCCGAGAAGCGCGCGAAGCGAAAGCGTCATGAGTAATCCTCCCTCAGACCTTGAAGCGTATGAGCAAATCATCGCTCTGTGAGTAAATGCTCACACCTGAGGGCGAATCGTCAAGCCCCCAGTTACGCTGCAGGTGCAGCGCTCAGAGCCTTGCGAGCAGGGCCGCGGCGGTTGGCTCGTCTGTCACGAGGCCGTTGATAATTTTAGATTTCATTGCCGCAAGCAGCGGCTTCACTTTGGATGCACCCGCAGCAATTCCAATGGAGGGCCGGGCAAGGCCCTGCATGATTCGCACCCCTCCGGTGCGATGATTGGTGCCCACATCGAGGTAACAGCCGTTCTGGTCAAAGACCCAACCGGCGATTTCACCGCTGGCTCCCGCGGCTTGCATCTCATCAAGCTCGGCGCGGGTGACGAAGCCATCCTGCAGCAGCGGAGCATCGTCAGACATCTGACCAACGCCCACAAAGATAACATCGGCGTTGCGCGCGAGATTGGCGACGCGCGCAACAGGGGGCAGAGCGTGGAAAGCGGCGTTCTCGGCGGCAGTCGGGCTGATCACCGGCACTGGCATCGGGTAATGTGGCGCATGAACCTTATCGGCAAGTCGCATCACCACATCAAAAAAGCTGGCCGAGCCATCGGGGGCGATATTTCCGATCAAGCTAACCAGCCGGTGCTGCGGCGCGGACAAATAGCCCATCGCATCGACCATGCCGCGCAGCGCCCTCCCGGTCCCAAGACCGATGGTCAGCGGCTCTTGCATCTTCAGAAAGCGCTCAAGCTCAGCCGCGGCGGCGGGGGCGATTGCGGGTACCGGATCTGCACCGGCCCCCAAAGATGGCATCACCCGGGCCCTTTGCAGCGCAAAGCGCTCGATCAACTCGGCCTCCAGATCCATGCAAGCGCCAATGCGGTGGTGCAGGCGCACATGGATCAGCCCCTCGGCCATCGCGCGCGAGACCAGACGCTGAGCTCTTTGTCGTGAGATGCCCAACTCATTCGCGATCTGATCTTGGGTCATCCCGCCAACATAAGACAGCCACCCCGCGCGGGCGGCCTCATCTTGCGGGCTGGCATCGCTGTCGCGGCTCATGGGCGTCTCCGAAGGGCAGGCGAAATTTGAAAAAACTGTTCGAAAGTTGCAAATCTCAACTGCGGCCGGGCCTGTGGAGGCTCGGGCGGAACCTCTTGCATATGACTGCCGCCGGTAAAACGCCAGACCTCCATACCTGCATTCAAACCCGCCTCAACGCCGGTCAGGCTGTCCTCGATGACCAAACATTGTGCGGGGGCGGCCCCCCTTCGCGCCGCCGCATGGAGGAAAAGGTCCGGGGCCGGTTTGCCACGCGACACTTCGCTTGCGGTGAACAAGCGATCCTCAATCAAGGGCCACAGGCCCACAAGTTTCAATGACATCTCGGCACGGGGACGTGAGGAGGAGGTGGCCACGCACCAATCTTGTTCAAGCCTTTCAAGCACGTCGCGGACATGTGGGATAACCTGCAAGCCATCACGGAAGCCCTCAAAAAGCGCCTCGCGGTAGTCGTCCTCAAAGCGTGCTGGCAGGTCGAGACCAAAGTCCTTGCGGATGGTCTGCATCACCACCGGATAACTGCGGCCCAAGAAATGGCGCGCCACATAGGCCAAATCGATGCTAACACCCCGTTCCGCCAAAGCTGCAATCAGCATCCGGGCCGAGATGATCTCAGAATCGATCAACACGCCGTCACAATCAAAGATGATCAACGAAAAAGGTGAGACTTGCATAGCGGCAGGCTTGGCGATGCGAGAGCCTTCGGTCAAGGGGCAGCGATGTAAAAGCGGAGCCTGCAAAGGCTCCGCGACAAAGTTTTCAACGAGATTGCGCGCCGCTCAGCCGTCGATCTTCTTGCCCATCAAAGCGATGGCTTGTTGATAGACCGTTGCAGCGTTCCATTGTTTGATAACCGCAAAATTCGGCTCACCCTCTTGATAGCCCAAACCGGGCTGCCAGCCCTTTTGCCGCAAGAAGTTAGCGGTCGAGGCCATAGCGTCACTCAGGTTCGAAAAGTCCACTTTCCCATCGCCATTGCCGTCAACGCCATAGGTCAGCGCATTGCCGGGCAGGAATTGCGTATGGCCAAGCTCTCCATGTTTGGCACCAACAGTTTTTGTCGAAATCGAACCTTGATCGACCAGGATCAGCGCGCCGATCAGATGAGGCTTGAAGAAATCGGACCTGCGGCAATCGTAGGTCAAAGTGGCAATCGCCGAGATGACATTGGTGTCGCCCATGAAGCCGCCAAAGCCGGTTTCCATGCCATGAATGGCCAACAAAACCCCGGCTGGCACACCATATTGCGCCTCAAGACTGTCGTAGAAGTCTTTGTTTTTCTTCAACCGCGAGCGCCCTTGCGCCACGATCGTATCGGCGCCGCGCACGCTGAGGAACTTCTCCAAACTGTATTTGAAGCTCTTTTGGTTGCGGTCTGCTGCGATTGTGGCTTTCGAGTAAGACGATGCCATCAACGCCGCGATGCCCTTTTGGCCGACGCCCGCCGCGCGTGCTTCTTCCGCCATTTGGGGTTTCCAGCTTTCATATTTTCCGCCGGTGTCCGAGCAGGGGGCTGCAAGGGCGGGCAGGGACAGAGAAGCAACGACACTGGCGAGAAAAATTTTGCGCAGCACTGGGGCACCTGAATTTTTGAATGACCAACTCTTTCTAAAGAGCAGAATAGGTGGGGGGCAGGCAATTACAAGCGTTTGGGGGAGGCGGCTGACCGGTGTCTGGTGGGGAATTCCGCGTATTTGGCTGAAGGATGGTAAAATCTTCGCGTGTTTTGCGGTTTCCGTATATCATACTGAGATCAGTCAGGGGTGTTGCCATGCCTTCAGACCACAAGTCTCGCCTTCCGAATATTGCCGAGCTCACCCTTGACCCGTCTGGCCCCGGCCAGCCCGGTCACGACGCGACAACCGGGGTGGTTATTGGCATGATCTTGGGCTTTCAGGACGGGGCCGCTTTGGTGGTCTTTCCCGGCAATCCAGAGGCCGAGGCGATACCGGCGCGCAGCCTTGCACGCTTGGGTGCGGATGATCTGGGGGCTGAAGTGGCGATATTGTTCGAAGATGGCAATCCGATGCGTCCATTGATTATCGGAAAGCTGATCGATCCCGCCCCCAGCGAGGTCGCGCCGAAACTCGTGGCGGATGGACAATTGCTGCGACTGACTGCCAAAGAGCGCATCGAATTGCGCGTCGGCCGGGCCTCGATCCTTATGGAGGCGGATGGCCGCATCACCATCCGCGGCACGGATGTGATCAGCCAAGCCTCGCGGTCGAACCGGATTCGTGGTGGCTCAATCAATCTGAACTGATCCAATGCCCGGGGCGGATGCCCCGGGTTCTCGGCCGTGATCCTCTATTCGAAACCATAGGCGAAACCGTCATCTGTGCCAGTCACAGTCACTTTGCTCAGTGGTTGGCCATCCAGTTTGCGGTTCAGAACCTGACGCGAAAGTTCGGGCAAGAGCGTGTTGGTCAAGATGGCATCAATCATCCGCCCCCCTGAATCCAGCTCGGTGCAGCGCGCCTTGATCTGGGCCATGACACCCTCGCCAATCACCAGCTCTGCATCATGGGTTTTCGACAAGCGCTTGGCAATGCTGCGCAATTTATGCGCCGAGATGGCCTCGATCATCGCATCCGACAGTGGGTAATAGGGGATCGAGACGATCCGCCCCAAAAGCGCCGCGGGAAAAGTTTTCAGCATCGGCACTCGCAGGGACGCGGTTAGCTCGTCCAGATCGGCGCCCTTTGTTCCATCCTCGGTCATCGCCATGATCTCTTCCGAGCCAACATTGGTGGTCAGCAGAATGAGGCAGTTCTTAAAGTCGATCCGGCGGCCCTCGCTGTCATCCATCATCCCCTTGTCGAAGACCTGAAAGAAGATCTCATGCACATCGGGATGGGCCTTTTCGACCTCGTCCAACAGCACCACCGAATAGGGGCGGCGGCGCACGGCCTCGGTCAGAATGCCGCCCTTGCCGTATCCCACATAGCCGGGCGGCGCGCCTTTCAGGGTCGAGACGCTGTGCGCCTCTTGGAATTCGGACATATTGATCGCGATCAGGTTTTGTTCGCCGCCATAGAGCGTCTCTGCCAAGGCCAAAGCCGTCTCTGTCTTGCCAACGCCCGAAGGCCCGGCCAGCATGAAAACCCCCACCGGTTTTTCTGGCGCGCCAAGCCCCGCCAAGCTGGTCTGGATGCGCGAGGCGATCATCTCCATCGCGTGGTCCTGACCAACCACCCGCTCGGAAAGGATTTTGGCCAAGGTCAGCGCCTGTTCAGCTTGCGAGGCGAGCATGCGACCGGCGGGGATGCCGGTCCAATCCTGCACGACAGAACCCACGGCGAGCCGATCGACCGAAGGAAGGATCAGCGGGCGTTCACCTTGCAGTTGGGAAAGCTCGGCCTGCTTTTGTTTCAAAAGGTCTAAAGTGGTGGCGCGTTCGGCGGCGGTCATACTCCGATGTGGGGCGTCACCTTCGGCTTGCGGATCGTCAGTCGCAGCCTCTTCATCGACGGGATCATCCACCGCCAACCCATCGGCACGCAATTGGGCGCGCAGTTTCAACACCTCATCCACAAGAGATTTTTCATTGTCCCAGCGCAGATTGGCAGCTGCGAGTTCCGCTTGCGACAGCTCCAGCGCGGCCTGCGTCTCGGCGCCGCGGTCGCCCGTGTCCATGCCCACCTGCGCCTCGCGGCTGATGATTGCGGCTTCCACCTCAAGCGCTTGCAGGCGACGTTCGATATCTTCAATTTCGGCCGGAGTGGCATGCTGCGAGACCGCAACGCGGGCGCAAACGGTGTCGAGCAATGAGATCGCTTTGTCTGGCAGCTGTCGCGCCGGAATGTAGCGATGCGAGAGCCGGACCGCGGATTGGATCGCCTCATCAAGGATTTCAACCTTGTGGTGCTGCTCTAGCACGCCGGCGATGCCGCGCAGCATGCGGATCGCCGCCTCTTCGCCAGGCTCTTCAACCTTCACGACCTGAAAGCGGCGGGTCAGGGCCGGATCCTTCTCGATATGCTCTTTATATTCGGCCCAAGTGGTGGCGGCGATGGTGCGCAGCTCGCCCCGCGCCAGCGCCGGTTTCAAGAGGTTCGCCGCATCGCCAGTGCCCGCAGCCCCCCCCGCGCCGATCAAAGTATGCGCCTCATCGATGAAGAGGATGATCGGCTTGGGGCTGCCTTGCACCTCATCGATCACCGCCTTCAGGCGCTTTTCAAACTCGCCCTTGACCGAGGCACCGGCCTGCATGAGGCCGATGTCTAGCATATGCAAATCAACGGCTTGCAACTGTGGCGGCACATCACCCCGCGCCAGCCTTAGGGCAAATCCTTCGACCACTGCGGTTTTGCCAACCCCCGCTTCACCGGTTAGGATCGGGTTGTTCTGGCGGCGGCGCATTAAGATGTCGATGATCTGCCGGATCTCCATATCTCGGCCGATCACGGGATCAATCTTGCCATCGCGCGCCCTTGCGGTGAGGTTGGTGGCATAAAGCGCAAGCGCCGAGCTGCCTTGCTGTTTAGATCCGGTTTGCTGGGCGCTGGCAGCCGCAACGGGGCTCTCGACCGAGGCCTCCAAGAGTTGCGCCAGCTCAGGCTCAATCGCGGCGGGGTCGATCTTGTCGAACTCAAGGCTGATTTTGCGCAATAGCCCTTCCAAAACAGGGGTCTTCAGCGCCGCGATCAAAAGCCAGCCAGAGCGCACCTGATCGTCTTCGCGCTCCATCTTGCCGAAGGTCCAAGCCTCACGGATGGCGTGGAAAATGTGGTCGGAGAATTCTTCGACGGCTGATGCGCCATGGGGCAGGCGGTCCAAACTGCGCTGAATATCACCCTCAAGCTTCGCACCATCTACGCCGGAGGATTGTAATAGGATTTCAAAATCCGTGCGCTCTGAATTGCTTAACGCTGAAATTAAATGCGCGAGTTCCACATAAGGGTTGCCCCGCGTCTTCGCCATACCAGCGGCCTCGGAGAAGGCCTTAAGGCAAACAGCGTTTAATTTTCCAACCAATTCCTTACGCTTAACGGTTTCTGGCGATCCGCGCTGGGCCATTCGTGAAGTTCCCTAATTTACAGGTGTAACATTTTTAAAAAAATGACGGGAATTGCGCCGTGACTTACTCTAATCTCGCTTCGAATATTTTGCGACAAAATTACGAGAGCTGTCGGGGGGTCCAGCCCCGCTGAGGGTGAGAATGATGATTGACGCTTTACCTGGGGATATTTTCCACCGCGGCCAAATTCTGAATAATACCTATGAAATTGAAGGGGTTTTGGGGCGTGGGGGGACCGGTGAGGTCTATCGCGCGAAGAACCTGATTTCGGGGCGGATCGTGGCCGTTAAGGCTTTGAATGCGCTTCTGTCTGGCAAAGCCGGCTATATTGAACTGATGCGCCGCGAAGAGCAGATGCGCGACATCCGCGATGATGCGGTGGTGCGGTACACCGAATGCTCGCGGATGGAGCAAGGCCATGTGTTCTTGGTCATGGATTACATCGCGGGTCCATCAATAGCGGATGAGATGTTGCAGCGTCGGCTTGAGCCGCGCGAGCTGATGATCATCGCGCACCGCGTTGCCGAAGGGCTGGTCGCAGCGCATGCGATCGGCATCGTCCATCGCGACCTCTCACCTGACAATATCATCTTGCGCGATGGCAGCCCCGAGAAGGCGACGATCATCGATTTCGGCATTGCCAAGGACAGTGCGGTGGGAGCGCGAACCATCGTTGGCAATGATTTCGCAGGGAAATATGAATATGCAGCGCCCGAGCAAATGGAAGGAAAGGCCGAGCGCCGCTCTGATCTTTATGCTTTGGGGGCGCTTTTGTTGGCGGCGTGGAAGGGGCAGGTTCCCTTCGCTGGCATGACCCCGGGTGAGATCATCCGCCGCAAGCAAGAGCCTTTGGACAGTGCGGGCGTGCCTGAGCCTCTGAAGGGCTTGATCGACTGGTTGGCGCATCCTGCTTTGGCGCAGCGCGCGCCCTCGGCTCAGGCGGTGGTCGATCAATTGGGCAAGGTGCTGAAGGGAGGTGGGGGCGATCGTGACAGATCTGCGCTGACCGGCGCGCCGCCGCGGACCCGACCGGACCTGCGTCCCGGCGGCGAGCAATCCCGTGCCGAAGGGGGGCGCAAGTGGCTCGTTTTTTCCTTGATTGCCATCGTGTTAGCGGGCGGTGCTGGGGCTTGGTCGATGGGGGTTCTGCCGGGAGCTGGGGCGGGCGTTTCGGGGCTTTTTGCGCCACCCCTGCCTTTGGCTGCCCCCTATCGGCTTGAGGCGGTTGCCGCCGGTGGGCTTACCCCGGCCTCACTGCGAGCCGATGCGCCGGATGCGGCCGCGGCCGAGGCGATTCGCGCTGGGTTCAACCAGTTAAGCGGTCAAACGGCGCTGCCAGAGGCTGTGACCTTGGCCGAAGGCATGCCCGATCCGGCTTGGGCCGTCGCGGCGGCTTCGGTTTTTGCGGCAGCAGAGGGGCTTCAGGATTGGCAGATCAAGCTTGAGGATATGACGGCCGAAATAAGCGGAATTGCCTCCACCCCTGAGGCCGCTTCCCAGCGACGTGCAAGCCTGGATCAATGGGCGATAAGCCACGAGATTTCCTTGAAATCTAACATAATCGCCGGGCCAAAGGTGCTTTCGCTTGCCTCGATTGAGGCGGTGCTGGAGAGCTTGCAAACCTGTGGCACGCCCGAACTTTTGGACCCGCCAGCGCAGGGCTTCCCCTTGGGGGCGGTGCTGACAATCAGCGGTTTTGCCGCTGACGCAAGCCTTGCCGCCACGCTGACCGAGGCTTTGCAGCCGATAGTTGGTGATCGAAAGTTGCAGATTTCGCTGAACGTTTTGAACCCGCATCTGTGCCGCGTGCGCCATGCAATGCCGGATCTGCCGAACAATGCGGTGTCGATCTGGATGGGGCAGGGCGCGACCAACGAGGCCAATCTCAGCGGCATTTACTCTGCTGGTGATAACCCTGTCGTGGATGTTTTGATCCCGTCAAATGTCACCAAGGGTCAGCTTTGGGCGATGGTGGTTGATACAGATGGCGGGGTGTTTCACCTGTTGCCGAATGCCAATAGCACGGCAAATGATATTTCAAAACTAGGTGTTATCGAAGGTGGCACGCGGCGTGTGCGTTTAATTCACTCGTTCAATGAGAAGCTTGCAGATCCACAGCGTTTGGCGATGGAAGTGAAGCCCGATGATTTCGGCAAAAGTGAATTCATCGCTTTCCTGACAATTGATAACATGTTCAATACGCGCAGGCCCACCGAGGAATCCGTCGAATCTTTTGCTGCGGCCCTGGAAGAGGTGCAGCGCGCTCGGCCTGGCAATATCTTCGGCTTTGCCACGCGCATCCTTGAATCCCGCCCTTGACGGTTTGGGGTGCTGGGTTCAAGCTGATGGAATCATTAGATGTGCCGTGCCCTCCTTATGGCTTCGATTTGCTAAGATTTATACCTAAGACTGAATGACAATCCGGAATGCCATACCTTTGATTGTAATGGGTTTTGGCCTCGGGATTTCACCGATGCTTTAAAGTGCTTAACAATTGTATTCATTGATTCCGGCGTTTTTGGATGGATATCGCTCCCTTCCTTCATGTGGCCGACCCGTCGTCTCCTTCGGGGCTGGATCTGCGGAATGATGCGCGTTTTCATGCTATTGATCACAGCCTTCAGGCGGCCAATCGCGCGGCGCGGCTGCAAATGCTGTCCAAAGGCGGTACCGGCGCGGTCGAGCTGGACTGGTCGGCGCTGGAGGATGAGGTCACCGCACTGGCCCAAACCGGGCGCGATCTGCGGCTTTTGGTTGTTCTCACCCGGCTTTGGACCAATCAGCATGGGCTGGCAGGGGTTGCCAGTGGCCTCAATCTGATCGCCCAGACGCTCGAGGCGCATTGGCCGACGCTGCATCCCAATTTGCGCCCCTCGCCCTCACCGCGGGAAGCAGCGCTGCGGCGGATCAACGCTTTGCACCAGTTGGAAAATCCCGATGGTGGCGTGCTGGGGGATTTGGAATTTGTCACGCTCCTCAGCCCGCGTGGGCTGGGTCCGATGACAGGCGGTGATCTCGCCGCAGCGGCGCTTAACCGCTCCGCCTTTTTGGTTGAGGCACCGAAAGGTCTTGGTGAGAAGGAATTGGCCGATCTTGCCGTCGCACATGAGGCGCGGCTCAATCGGGTGACGGCGGGGTGCCGCGCCACCGCAGCCGAGCGGCCCGAAGAGATGGCAGCGCTGCGTCAATCGCTGGCCGATGCGCAAGCCGCGCTGGCGGCGGTTGAGGCCGCGCTTGCGCCGCATGTCACCGAAAACGACATGGCGGTCCGCTTTGAGGCTTTGTCGAAATTCTTGGCCCGGATTGGCCAAGCGCTGGACGCGACCGCAGCCCCACAAGCCGCCGCCAGCCCTGCCGCATCCCCCGCAGAGGAGCCGCTTGCCATGTCCCTTGCCCCCTCTGCCGCTGCCCCAGCGCCTGCGCCCGCTGGATTGCCCGGTCAGGTCAACAGCCGCCGCGATGTGGAGCGTATGCTCGATCTGATCATCGATTTTTACGAACGCACCGAACCTTCCTCGCCACTGCCGCATCTGGCGCGGCGGATGCGCAAGATGGTCGCGATGAATTTTATGCAGCTGATGGAAGAGATTGCCCCCAGTGGACTGAAGGAATTCCGCAGTGTCGCCGGGGTTTTTGAGGACAAGAACAAATCCGGGAGAGAGTGAGCCATGAGCGAGAGCAAGGCCAAGGTCATCGAACGAAACCGCGCTCCGCGGGTTCAGATCGCCTATGATGTCGAACATTACGGCAGCCCGACGACGATTGAGTTGCCCTTCGTGATGGGGGTTATGGCGGATCTCGCCGGGGCCTCGGAGAGCCGCGAGGCGCAAAAGACCCCCAATGACCGCAGCTTTGTCGAGGTCGATGCCGGGCGCTTCAACAAATATATGGAGGCCTTGGCGCCTCGGGTCAAAGCGCGGGTGAAGAACACTTTGCCGGGTAAGGACGGCGAGGAAAGTGATGACGAGATGTTCGTCGATCTCTCCTTTTCTTCGATGGGCGATTTCTCTCCCGACAAGATGGCCGAGCAAGTCCCGGCACTGGCCGAGCTTCTCGCTATGCGCAAGCAGCTTGAAGAGCTCCTTAGCTACATGGACGGCAAGGTGAATGCCGAAAAGCGCATCGCCCAGCTTTTGCAAAATGAACCGCTCTTGCAGCAGGTCGCCTCTGAGGCGCTGAAAGATCAAGGAGGCAGTGCATAATGGCCGAACAGGAAAAAGTCGCCAGCGCTGGCGCCGCCGAGGCGCAAGCCATTGATCTGGGCGAGTTTAACGACCTTTTGGAAAAGGATTTCCGGGTCAAGGATGACGGCTCGGCCAAGCTGAAAAAGCTGGTGCAGAATTTGGCGATGGCGGCGCAAGAACGCTCGGGTGCGGCAACGATTTCGGGCAATGCGGTGAAGTCGATCAAATCGCTGATCGCCGGGATCGACCAGCTTTTGACCACCCAGATGAATGAGATCCTGCACGCCCCCGAGGTTCGCAAGATGGAGGGCAGCTGGCGCGGCTTGCATTATCTCGTCAACAACACCGAGACCGATGCCAAGCTGAAAATCCGGGTGCTCAACATCACCAAAGATCAGTTGGCAGACCAACTTGAAGACTTTGAAGGCCAGATGTGGGACCAGTCCCCGCTGTTCAAAAAGCTTTATAGCGAAGAATACTCTATGTTCGGCGGTGAGCCCTATGGCGCGCTGATCGGGGATTTCGAGTTCAGCCACCATCCGCGTGACGTTGGTCTTTTGCGCAATATGTCGGGCATTGCGGCCTCGGCCCATGCGCCCTTTATTGCCGCCGCCGCGCCGCAGCTGTTCCGCATGGAAAGCTGGCAAGAACTGCCCAATCCGCAGGATCTGCGCCAGATCACCTCCTCGCCGGAATATGCCAGCTGGCAGTCTTTGCGAGAGTCGGAAGATGCCCGCTACATCGGTCTGGCGATGCCGCGGGTTCTGGGGCGTCTACCCTATGGGTCCGAGACGGTGCCGGTGAAGGGCTTCGCCTTTGAGGAAGCGATCGACGGCAAGCATGACCATTACGTTTGGATGAATGCCGCCTATGCGATGGGCGTCAACATCAACCGCAGCCACAAGCTTTACGGTTGGGGCACCCAGATCCGCGGTGTGGAAAGCGGCGGCACGGTCACCAATCTGCCGGTGCATAGCTTCCCCACCGATGATGGCTCTGTCTCGATGAAATGCCCGACCGAGATTGCCATCGATGACCGGCGCGAGGCTGAACTCGCCAAGCTGGGCATGATGCCGATCTTGCACCGCAAGAACACCGATCTTGCCGCCTTCATTGGTGCGCACAGCCTGCAAGATGATGAAGCGCGGGCCGGTCGCTTGGTTGATCCCGATGCCCAAGCCAATGAGCGGCTTTCGGCGAACCTGCCCTATCTCTTCCCGGTCTGCCGTTTCGCGCATTACCTTAAAGCGATCGCGCGCGATAAGGTCGGCACCTTCAAAGAGCGTGCCGATATGCAGGTTTGGCTTTCCGAGTGGATCAACCGCTACGTTTTGGCCAATACCGCGATGGCCGATGACAAGGCCAAGGCGCGCCGGCCTTTGGCGATGGCAGAGGTGAAGGTGGACTCCGTCGAAGGCCGCCCCGGCTATTACAGCGCGCATTTCTACCTGCGCCCGCATTACCAACTTGAGGGCATCAACGCGAGCCTGCGTCTCGTCTCCGAACTGCCTTCGGTGAAGGGCAATTGAACGGGCGTGCGGCCCGTCCCGGCGGGCCGCGCCTTTTGAGTTTTCGACTCCCGACCGCTTTCTTTTCGACGTGCCTACCAGCCGTGCCTTCTGCCTTGGCCCGTATTTTTGGGCCTGTGTTCGTAGCGTGCATTCGAGACCCTTCGGCAAGCGCCAAGGGTTATTTCAATCGGCCTGTAATTTTTGAAAGGGCACGACAATGGCTTTTACCGGTTATCTGAAGATCGACGGGATCGACGGCGAATCCAAACGCGCCGATCATGAGAAGGAAATCGACGTCTTCGGGCTGCAATTCGGGGTGCAGCAGATGTCGTCCTCGTCGGTCGGCTCGGGCCGCACGCGGGGCCGCGCCACCCTGTCAGATTTCACCTTTAACAAATGGCTTGATGCCGCATCGCCCTATCTGATGCTGGCCTGCTCGAAGGGGAAATCCTTTAAAGAGATCGTCTTCACCGCCCGCAAAGACTCGGGCGATGCGCATCTCGATTACCTCGTCATCACGCTCGAGAATTGCATTATCTCTTCGTACAAGCTGGCCCAGAACGCCCCGGAAGACAGCTCGAATGAGCTGGTCTCGGAAGAGGTCTCGATCTCTTACGAGAAGGTGAACTTCAAATATGTGGTTCAGGCAGACGATCACTCGAAAGGCGATGAGCATGAGGTCGAATATGATCTTGTGGCGGCGAAGTAAGTCCAAAAGTTAAGGGGGGCCAAGGGTGGCCACAGGTCCGGTGACGGTGACGGCACGGCGCGAGGCGGTTCAACCCAGCCTCTGGGATCGGCTTGTCGATGATCTGCCGGGACTGACCTCCGAAACGGAAATGCGGCGCCGGGATCTCGGCGCCGCATTGGGCGAAGATCGGCTGGCGCAACTGGTGCAGGGCGGCGTGCGGGCGGTCGAGCAGGCGCAAGATCTGCCCGAAGCGCAGCGGCGCGAGATTGTTGCCTTCATCGCCAGCCTGCAACGTCGCGCCTTTTTGGAAGAGCGCGGTATTGTCGTGACCCCCGATGTGCTGCGCGAGGCGGTGCGGCGTGATCTGGAAGAGCTGTTTGGCATCGAACGGCTGCAAGCGCGCTTCCTTTGGACCGAGACCGAGCGCGGGAATAGCGAAGATCTGCAAGATGTTCTGGCCGATTACCCGCATGTCTGCCGCTCGGTTCTGAACTACGGCGTGCCCAGTTTCTCGGGCCGCCGCGCGATGGATTTTGACCCTGAGATTCTGGCGCGTGAGCTGCGCGAAGTGGTGGCGACCTTTGAGCCTCGGCTGAAGCGCGACAGCATCCGCGTCACCGTCGATACCGGCAACCGCGATGGGCTGAAGGTGAAGATCGATGGCGTCTTGATGCTCTCGCCAGTGCCGGAACGGCTGCGGCTTTCGACCACGATCAACCTTGACAATGGCAGTGCCGCAACCCGGATTGAGGAGGGCTGAATGGATCGCGCCTTCCTTAGCTATTATGAGGCGGAACTCTCGCATGTCCGCGAATTGTCTCAGGAATTTGCCGCGTTGCACCCGACGGTGGCGCGCAATCTTTCCTTGGATGCGGTGCCCTGTCCCGACCCTTATGTCGAGCGGTTGTTGGAGGGCGTGGCCTATCTTGCCGCCCGCACCCGGCTGAAGCTGGATGCCGAAGGCCAGCGCCATGTGCGCGGCATTTTGGATGCGCTTTATCCCGATCTTGCTGGGCCCGCACCCGCCATGTCGATGGTGGTGCTGCACCCCGGCCCGCAGGTGCAGACCATGGCCGATGGCCATCTTGTCAAGCGCGGCACCAAGCTGGTCGCAGCTCTGCGCGACGGCATTGCCACCCGCGTGACCTATACCACCGCGCAGGATGTGACGCTGTGGCCGGTGGCGCTTGAGACGGTGGAATACCTGCAAGATCGCGGCGCTCTGGCCTCGGCCGGGGTGCCAGACCGGCTCATGCAAGGTGCCGAGGCCGGGTTGCGGCTGGTGCTGAAGCGCGTGGGGGCAGGGGCCTTGGCCGATCTGTCGCTGGACAGGCTGGCATTCGAATTTTCAAATGGCGCCCGTTCGGGGGCAATCTTTGATGCGGTCTTTGCCGCCCCCTTGTCCGTGATCGCCCGCAAGGCCGAGGCTGCCGGGGCAGCACCATTTCACAGCTCAGCCGCGCCCGATCTTTTGGGCATTCGCGATGATGAGGCGCTTTTGCCTCGGCTCCGTCCGGCCTTTGAAGGCTACCGCTTGATGCGGGAATATTTCCTGATGCCCGAGCGGTTCCACGGCTTCCGTCTGACCGGTTTGCGGCCCGCCATTAAGGCCAGCAGCGCGCGGATGGAGGTGATCTTGCCCATGGGCCGACCCGCGCCGGCCCTCGCCTCGGTTAGCGCCAAGGACTTCCGGCTTTTCACCACGCCCGTGGTCAATCTTTTCGAAAAAGAGTGCAATATCGTTGAGTTAGATGCCCGCACCACCGCGCATGTCGTGCATGCCGACCGCAGCCGCCCCTTGGACTTTGAGATCCATCGCCTTTTGCGCGTCAGCGATGCCGAGGTCGATGGCGCGCAGACCGAGCTGCATCCCCTTTATGCCCCCGCCGCTACCGCAGGCTCGGGTCTTGTCTATACGACCGAGCGGCGTCCGCGCCGTCCCGGTACAGATGAGCTACGTCGTGGCCAGACCCGCACCTCTTACACGGGCGATGACCTATTCATCTCGGTGGCGCGGCCGCATGGGGTTCAGCTGGATAAGCCGTTGAAGCGGTTGGATATCCGCGCTCTGGTCTCGAACCGCGATCTGCCGATCTTTGACGACACACCGAAGCTGGGCATGGACACGGGCGATCCGGTGGCGCGGGTGGAGCTGGTGGCCCCGATGCGCCGCCCGCGTTCGGGACTGGTCGCGGGTCTGCCGCAGGCCGGCCGCGATGGCGAGGCCGCCTTTGACGATCTCACCTGGCGGTTGGTCGGACAATTGTCGCTGAACCATTTGTCCTTGGCCGAAGAAACCCAAGGGGCCGAGCCTTTGCGCGCCATGCTTGAGCTTTACGCCGACCGTGGCGATCCGGCTTTGGCGCGGCATGTCCGGTCGCTGACCCGGATCAGCAGCCGCCAGATCATTGAGCGGCTGGACCTGCCCGGCCCGCTGGCGCTGGGCAAAGGCATCGAGATCACCCTGCATATCGACGAGGGGCCGCTTTCGGGCAGCTCTGTGCTGCTCCTCTCGGCGCTGATGTCGCGGCTTTTCGCCCGCCACGCCAGCCTGAATGCCTTCGTGCGCACCAAAACCAGATTGCAACAAAAACAGGAGGAGGTGTCATGGCCGATGTGCCCGGGCAACCGAGACCTGATCTAGGCCACAGCGATCCCGCCCCCAAGGATCTGGGATTTTTTGAGCTTTTGCGCAGGCTTGAGCGGGAAGGCCTGCGTTTTGGCCGCGCGGGCGGGCCGGGGGATGAGCCTGCCCGCCTTGGCCAGCGCGCAAGGCTTGCCATGGCCGCGCGCGACATCGCCAGTTTCACCCCGCCGGGTGAGACGACGCCCGCCAAGGTCGAGGTTGAGGTTCTGGGCCTGCTTGGTCCCGAGGGCGCGATGCCTTTGCATATGACCCGTTGGATCATGGCCCGCCAGTCCGAGCGTTGGTTCGGTGAGGGCAGCGCGGGCGTGACCGCTGACACGACATTTCTCGACTTTCTCAATATGTTACAGCACCGCCAGCTTGCGTTTTACTGGCGCGCTTGGGGCGATCTGCGCCCCGAGGTTGCGGTGGAATATTCAGGCGGTGGCCGCGCGCGGGCGCTTTTACAGACGCTGGCGGGGCTTGGGCTGCCGGGACTGGAGCGCGCCAATCAGCGCAGCGCTGACCCGGATTTGGCACGGCGGCAGGCGGCGGCCTTGGGGCATCAGGTCCATGGGGTCGAGCGGCTGACGCTCTATCTCAGCGATCTTTTGAAACTGCCGGTGCGGTTGCGTGAGTTTGTCGGCCATTGGCTGGAAATCCCGCGCCCTTTGCAAAGCCGGTTGGGCCAGCAGCACTGCGGCTTGGGGCGGGGCGCGATCCTTGGCCCGCGGCTGTTCCAACGCCAAGACCGCGCCGAGTTGCGGCTGGGGCCAATGGATTTGCAGCGTTACCATGCGCTGACCCGTGACGGCGCGGCGCTGGCGCAGATCCGCCGGGCGATCCGTTTTGTCTGCGGCAGCGACATCACCTTTGATCTGCGGCTTGAGCTGGCCCGCGATCAAGTGCCGCCACCGCATTTGGGCAAGGTGGCTTTGGGCCGGGATATTTGGCTTGGGGGCGGTCCGAAAGGCCGGGCAGAGGAGTTCGTGATCCGCGGCTTTTCGGACCGCGTGTCGGAGGTCGCCGCATGAGCCTGCGATTGGTCTTGGAAAGCGCGGCCCATCCGCAGTCCCGGGAGGAAGCCTATCTGGTCGAAGGCGATCTTGTGATCGGGCGCGGCGAAGACTGCGGCTGGCAACTGATTGATCCTCAACAGTTTGTTTCGCGTCAGCACTGTGTGGTCTCGGGGCGGAGCGGCCAGTATCGGGTCACCGATCTCAGCAGTGGCGGACTTTTTATTGACGCGGCGCCTGCGCCTTTGGGGCGCGGCGTTACGGCGGTTTTGGCGCCCGGCATGCGGCTGCGGCTGAGCGATTTCATCCTGCGGGTGGAGATTGGGTCTGCACCAGTCATGGCGGGTTTTGGCGGCAGTTCGCCAGAGCCTGCCCCTGCGGCGCGGCCGGCGATGTTTGGCGATGACTTCTTCAGCGTCAGTCCCGAGCCAGCAGCCCCTCCGACACCGCGCCCGGCAGGCCTGCCTGATCCGTTTGACATTGGGCAAAGCCGGTCTGCTGCTGCGCCCGAGCCGCCGCGCCCCGGCGGGTTTGGGATTTTTGACGATCCTTTCAGTCTGGATCATGGGGCGCTGTCGTCGCCCGTAGCGCTGCCAGTGTCGACACCAGACCAAGGCTCGCGCGCGGGTTCGGTCAGTGATTTTGACTTTGGCGATTTTGGTTTCGCGGACGATCTTAGCCAGCAAGCGCTTCCGCCGGTCGCCGAAGCCCCCGCCGCGCTCCCCCCCGAGCGAGTGGTCGTGCGGGGCAGCGAGCCCGCGCCAGAGCCACAGCCTTGGGCCGCAGAACCTACGGCGCCACCGCCCGTTCCGGCGCCACAGGCACAGCCGGCAGGCCTGTCCGAAGGTGACGCTCTGGCGGCTTTGATGCGCGGTATGGGCATTGCACCGCCGCCCGGTTTTACCGGCTCTGAGGCCGAGGTTGAGGCGATCGGGCGGCGGTTCCGCGCCATGGCCGAGGCGATGGTGCAGCTGTTGCGGATGCGCGCGCAAGAAAAGGGCGCGGCGCGGGTGGCACAGACCGTGATCGGCGCAACTCAGGTGAACCCTTTGAAATTCCTTGTCAGTTCTGAAGAGATCTTGGCCGCTTTGGTCGCTGAAAAGGGGCCGGGCTATTTGGACCCCGATGCCGCCATCGCCGCAACGGCGCGCGATCTGATGGACCACCACAGTCGCAGTTGGAGCGGCGTGCAGGCCGCCTTGCGCCGCATGGTCGACCGTTTCGACCCCGCGCTTTTTGAGGCCGATGTGGAAGACATTGGCTTGGTGAAAAGCCTTGTGGCGGGCAGCCGTTCGGCCCGGCTTTGGCAGCTTTACGCCGACCGCTACCGCGGGATCGCCAAAGCGGCGGAGGATCGGTTCTTGGGAGAGGTCGGGGCGGATTTTCGGGACGCATATGAAAGCGATAGCAGGAGGAGTTCAGATGGAACGGCGTGAGTTTGTATTGGGTTGCCTGGCGCTTGGCCTCAGCGGCTGTGCCCCTTCGGGGCCGGGTGTGGTGACGGTTTTGGCGCAAGGCGTGGCCGGAATGAACCCCGGTCCGGGCGGCGAAGACCGGCCTTTGACGCTGCAAATCGTGCAGCTGCGCAGTGCGGGGGCCTTTGACAGCGTCGATTTCTTCGCGCTGCAAAACCCCGCCGCCGCTTTGGGGGCCGAGTTTATCAAGGCTGATCAAGTGGCGCTGACCGCGGGGGGGCCGAAGACCCTTACGATCGGGCTGGATGCGGGCACGACGGTCATCGGCGTCATCGCAGGTTTCCGCGACCCCGCTGGCAAAACCTTCCGCGGCAAGATTGCGGTTTCAGCCACCGAAAGCGTCACCTTGGCGGTCGCGGTCACCAAAAGCGGGGTCACGCTGCGGGCCGGCTAAGCCCGCTGCGTGATCGCCCGAAGCAGGAGATGGGGATGAGCGGATCGAATAGGGTGCTGTGGTCCGAGGGGCTTTTTCTGCGCCCACAGCATTTTCAGCAGCAAGACCGCCACGCCGAGGCGTTGATGCGGTCGGGCCTGCAAGTGGCACCTTGGCAGGCTTGGGGCTTTACCAAGCTTGAATTTGACCGCGCGGCTTTGGATGCGGGGCAATTGGCTTTGCGGGCGGCCGCTGGGATCTTTCCCGATGGCACGCCCTTCGATCTGCCGCAGAGCGCCGCCTTGCCGCCACCGATCCCGATCACCTCCGCCATGCAAGGCCCGGTGCAACTCGCGATCCCGGTCGAACAGGCCGGGGCCGCGACGATGGATGCAAGCCATGCCGAGCCATCGGGCGCGCGCTACCGGGGCGAGATCACAGAGATCCGCGACACCATTCGCAATGGCGCAGACCCGGCCGAGGTTGAGCTTGCCCGGCTGAACCTGCGGCTTTTGGCACCGGGTGAGGCTTTGGCGGGCTTTGTCACGCTGCCGCTGGCTCAACTAGAAGGGCTGCGTGCCGACGGCTCGGTCGCGGTCCGGGACGGCGATCTGCCGCCTGCGCTGACCATCGCCGCCGCCAGTTGGTATGCCGGGCTCTTGCAAGAGGTGGTCACCGGGCTTGACCGCATTGCCGAAGCGCATGGCCAGATGGTGCTGGGCGGTGCGGGACGCTCGGTTGAAAACCTGCTGATCCTTGAGCTGGCAAATGCGGCCAGGCCCGAGATGGCGCATCATCTGGCGCAAAGCCTGATTCACCCTTGCGCGCTTTACGAAAAGCTCTCCGCTCTGGCGGGGAGGATGGCGACCTATGGCTCGTCCTCGCGCCGCTTGACCGAGATGGCGGTCTATAACCACGCCGATCCGCAGCCCGCTTTCGCCGCTTTGGCTGATACTTTGCGCTCATTGATGCTGTCATTGCGGCATGTCGAGCCGAAGAGCCGCGCCTTGCCGGTCGCCAAGCACAGCCAAAACATCTGGAAGGTGCGGATCGACAACCCTGAGCTTTTGAAGACCAGTCGGATCGTGCTCCGCATCGGCTCGGATCTGTCGGAGGATATGTTGCGCAAGCTTTTTGTCGATCAGGCGACGGTGGGGGCGGCGGATGCGTTCGAGATGCTCTGGAAGTCACGCCTGCCCGGTATCGCTTTGAAACCGCTGCATTCTCAGCCGCGTGAGATCCCTTACGATGGCGAAAGGCTGTGTCTGGAGCTCAACCAAAAGTCCGAACATTGGGCGCAGCTTTTGAACGCGCCGGGCTTCGTGATCGGCATCTCTGGTCAGTTGGATCGTGAGCCGCAGATCGATTGCTATGCGGTCAGCCGGTAGCATGGGCATGGGGGTGAGGCGCAGCCAGACAGCCAAGGGGCACTGCGATGAATGACAAGGACGATCCCTTTGGTCTGAACTCAGACGCTGGTCGCACGCGGATCCGCCCTGTCGCGGGTGCGCAACCCTTGCCGCCTTTGCAACCTTCGGGCGGTGCCGCATGGGGCGGGGCGGAAAATGGCGGTGCGGAAAGCAGTGGGCAAAATTGGGGCGGGCAGAGTGGCCATGCTTGGGGCGGCGCTCCGCAACCGGCTTTTGGCTCCGGCAATGCAGCCCCCCCGGCAGCGCCGCGCCCGCGCGGACCGCGCGCTCATGCGAACCCCTTTGTCATCGCCTTTGCACCCCTTCTAGAGCTCGCCCCCGAGCTGGAGCGCGCCCATCCCCCCGCGCAGCCCGATGTCTTGCGCCAGCGGTTGCAAAGCGGGCTGGTCGATGCCCGCGATGCCGCCGTGGCTTTGGGCCAGCCGCTGGCGCGGGCCAATCAGGGCGCTTGGTTCGTGGCGGCCTTGTTGGATGACATTGCGCTCAACACGCCTTGGGGCGGGCAAAGCGCATGGTCTCGCCAGCCGATTGTCACCTCGCTGACCGGCCAAGTCGACACCGGCACTCGGTTTTTCAGCCATCTTGAAGACCTTTTGGCGCATCCGAACCGTGACCCAGACCTCTTGGAGCTGGCCTATCTTTGCTTAGGCCTTGGGTTTCGTGGTCAGTACCGCCCGCAAGGCGCCACGGGGGCGGCAAGCCTTACCGCCTTGCGCGCCCAGATCGCGCGGGTGATGCGCGATGTGGATGTGATGGCGGCGCCGCTTTCGCCCCATGCCGATGGCGTAAAACTGCCCGATGAGCCGCGCCGGTTTGCGGTGCCGCTCTGGACGGTTTGGCTGATTGCGGCGGCACTGATTGCGGCGATCTATACGGGGCTTTCGCTGCAACTGGGCAATAAGGCTGAACAATTGTTCGTCTCCGCCGCAGCCTTGCCCCCGGCAGAGCGCGCCGGCATCTTCCGCCCGATCCGTGACACCGAAGCACCCGAAGTGCCGGTGCCCCCGGTCGAACCCTCGGTCAGCTTTGAGCTTTTGCCGCTTTTCACCGAGAAAGCCCCGCAGGAAACCTCGGCCGCTTTGCAGGGGCGCGAGGATGTCTCGATGGCGGTTTTGGTGGTGCGCGGCAGCGATCCCGAGGTGTTTCGCAGCGCCAAATCCGACATTCGCGACGAATATCTGCCGCTGATCTCGGCGATTGCGGCGGTGATTTTGGAAAATACCGAAGTCATTGGCCGCGTCACTGTGCTGGGCCACACCGACTCCGTGCCGGTGCAGGCCAGCAACCCTTTCCAATCGAACCAAGGCCTATCCGAGGCCCGCGCCGAGGCGATCGCCAAGCTTTTGATCGCCGCTGGCGTACCTGCCGATCAGGTCGCCTCCGAAGGCCGCGCCGATACTGATCCTGTGGGCGACAATGCCACCAAAGAGGGCAGGGCACTGAACCGGCGTATCGAGATTAAAATTGAAAAGAGGCTCTGAGGCATGCGTTTCATTAAGTCTCTGTTCCGCTTCCTGATTTCGCGCAAACTCTGGACCTGTATTGGCGTTGTGGTCTTATGCGCGCTGATCTGGCAATTCGGCCCGCTGCTGGCCTTTGGCGATCTCCACCCGCTGGATGCCACCCTAAACCGGCTGATCGCCATTGGTTTGGTGGTGATCTTGTGGCTCTTCTCGATCCTCTTGGGCCAGCTCCGTGCGGCCCGCAAGAACCGCATGTTCGTCACCGACTTGACTGCCCCGCCGCCGGTCGCGGCAGCGCGTCCGGGCGATGCCAATCTGGCGGCCATCCAGACGAAGTTCGCAGAAGTCCTTGATCAGATGAAGAAATCTCGGCTGGGTGCGAAGAAGTTCCTGCGCGAGATGCCTTGGTATGTGATCATCGGCCCGCCCGGCACTGGCAAGACTACCGCGCTGAAGCAGTCGGGGCTGCACTTCCCGATCGACCTTTCTGATGACATCAAGGGCGTCGGCGGCACCCGCAATTGCGATTGGTTTTTCACCGATACAGCCGTGCTGGTCGACACCGCCGGGCGTTATGTCGAGCAGGCCTCGGACCCCGAGATTGACGCCGCCGAATGGGGCGGCTTCCTTGATCTTCTGAAGAAACATCGCGGCAAAAGGGCGCTGAACGGGGTGATCGTCACCCTCTCGCTGCAAGAGCTTTTGGGCGATGAGGCGGCGCTGCGGGCGCATGGCAAGACCATCCGCAAACGCTTGGCCGAACTGCGCGAGCGGCTGCAAATCCAGTTACCGGTCTATGTGATGTTGACCAAGGTCGACCTCGTCCCCGGGTTTGAAGCTTTCTTTGCGGATCTCACCAGTGCCGAGCGTGAGCAGGTCTGGGGGGCGACCCTACCCACCGATGTCCGCCCGGAAGGCACTGTTATCGCTCGTGAACTACGCGGCCTGCTCAGCCGGTTGGAAAGCCGCCTTTCCGCGCGCATGGCCGAGGACGCCAGCCAAAATTGGCGCGCCGAGGTGTTTCGCTTCCCCGCGCAGATCGAAAGCCTTGAGGCCTCACTGCGGATTTTGATTGAGACGGTCTTTGGCGAAAGCCGCTATGAAGAGGCGCCTTGGCTGCGCGGCTTTTACTTCACCTCGGCCGCGCAGGAGGGCAGTCCGATTGACCGGATGCTCTCGGATATGGCGGGCGCTTACGGGTTGCGGGCTGAAGCCAACCCGCGCCGCGCGGCGGCCGAGGCGCGCAGCTATTTCCTGCACGATCTCTTGGCCGGCGTGATCTTCCCCGAGGCAGGTTTGGGCCAGTTCGACCGTGGGGCAGAAGAGCGCAGGCTTTGGATCTGGCGCGGCTCGGTCGCGGCGGCGGCGCTGGCTGTCACTTTGGCAGGCTTGGGTTTCCTCTATTCCTATTTGAATCAATCAGGTCTGATCGCCGATCAATCCCGCCTGACCGCCGATTTGTCGCAACGCTTGGCCAATGTTGCCTCGCGCCAAGCGCCTACGGATCCTTTGGATTTGGACGTGGCTTTGCAGGCGATGACTGAGATTGAGGCGGCGCAAAGCCCGGGTGCGGCGTCAGTTCTGGCGCTGGTTGGCCCCTCGGCGCGGCAAGATCTTGACCGGGCGCAGAAGATCGCCTTTGAACATGGGCTGAAGACGATCCTTGAGCCGCGGATGGTGGCGCTGCTTGAGGCGACGATGTGGCGCGAAATTCGCAACCCCGAATACCTTTTGGGTGCGCTGAAATCCTATCTGATGCTGACCGGCCAGGCGCCCTATGACCGCGATTTTCTTAGCTTTTGGTGGGCCGAGGTTCTCCCCAGCCATGCGCCGATTCCGCCCTTCCCGACCGAGGCTGCCTTGGCTCATCAACTCGCCGCCCTTGACCGCGCCGGCGGGGATGAGGCGTCAGAGCGGATCGCGCCGGACGCCGCACTGATCGCCCAGTCTTTGGAAGCGATCTGCACCGTTCCGCTTTCCGTGAGGGCTTACAACAGTCTGATGCAAGATGGTGCGGTGACGGGGCTGCCCGAATGGATTGCCGCTGATGTCGCCGGGCCCAATGCGGCAAAAGTGTTAACGCGGCTCTCGGGTAAACCCCTGCGCAGTGGCGTGCCCGGCGCCTTCACCTATGCCGGTTTCCATCACACCATCCTGCCGCTGATCCCCGAGATTGCAGCCCAAGCCGCCTTGGACCGGGCAGTCTTTACCGGTGGCTGTGCGGAAAGCAGCGATACCTCAGTCACCGCTCTCGAGCGGGACATTCTGAAGCTCTACTCGGATGATTTCATTGCACAATGGGACGGCTTCTTACGAGATATCCGCCTTGCCTCCATCACCGATTTGACGGCCGCAACCGAGAACCTGAAGGACCTGGCCAGCCCTGACAGCACCCTGAAGCGGCTTTTGCGCGCGGTGGTGGCTGAGACGGATTTGATGGCGGTGCCGGAAGAGGCCGAGGCATCGGCCGATACCGATGGGTTGGTTAAGGCTGCAACGAAGCGGCTGGGTAAATTGGGCAGTTTAATCTCAAAGGCGGATAAAACCGCCGATAAGATTGGGGTTGGCGGTACGCCTGCGGAGCCAGCGGATCCTCCGGGGCAGAGCATTGCCACGCATTTCGCGGCGCTCAAATCCACCATCCAGGAGGTGGATGGTGTGCCACCGCGGCTTGCCGATGCCGAGGCGGCGCTTGGCGCTTTGGCCAATGAGTTGCAGACCGTCTCGGCCAGCCCCGATCCCGAAGCGGCCCTGCTCGCGCGGGGCGGTCTGCCGCAACTGACTGGGCAACTGACCAACGTGGCAAAAATCCTGCCAGATCCGGTGGATGACTGGTTGACCGGGCTGGCGGGCGATACGATCAGCGTCACGCGCGATGCGGTGGTGGCGCAGCTTAACGCGCGCTGGAAGGCCGATGTCTTGCCGTTCTGCACCTCGGCCACGGCGGGGCGCTATCCGTTCGAGACCTCTTCGGTGATTGACGTGAATACCGCTGATTTTCAGCGGCTTTTCGGGCCAAGCGGCTTGATCGACAGCTTCACCAACACGCATTTGCTGGCTTATGTGGACACCACAGTCCGGCCCTGGGCATGGCGCGCAGATTTCGGACTTTCCGCCGAAGGGCTGCAACCCTTTGAAAAGGCACGCTCGATCCGCGATGCTCTTTTCCCGGGCGGGGCGGGCCCGATCATGAGCTTCACGCTGGAGCCGACGGATCTTTCTGCCAATGCCGCGCGGGTGACGCTGAACGTCGATGGTCATGAGTTGGTCTATTTCAACTCGGCCACGCGTCCGGTGGCGATGACTTGGCCGGGCAAGGATGGCACCAACCTTATATCGTTGTCCTTTGCTCCGGTCGATGGCACGGGCGAGACGCTGACCTCGGAGACCGGCGCTTGGGCTTGGCTAAGGATGATCAGCGGCAGGTTGAAAGCCACCGCGCAGCCCGAGGAGTTTTTGCTGACGCTTTCCTCGGGCGGGTATCGGGCGAGCTTCAAGTTGCGGGCGGCCTCGGTGGAAAATCCGTTCAACCTGACGATGTTCGGAAACTTCAAATGCCCGCAGGGGTTCTAGCGTGAGCGCCGGTCGGATTCTTGCAATAGGTCAAAAGGCAAAGTGGCTGTGGACAAGGTTCTGACCGGCTTTCACGGCAAACTGCCGGTGGCTGGGGATTTTCTCAGCCGCGGATTGCCCTCCGGGTTTGTGCAATTCTGGGACGGTTGGGCCACCCGGCACCTGATAGGCAAAGCGCATTGGCCACACGCAGGGCTGCGCTTGCGGCTGGCATCGGCGGGGCGCGCGGCGGCGGGGGTGGTGCTGCCCGGAGCCGATAGGGTGGGGCGTCGCTTCCCATTGGCCGCCTTTGTCATCGCGCCATCGCTGCCCAGTCCCGCGGCCTTGGAGCTTTGGTGCGATGCTGTGACGCTGACCTTGCGCGCCGCGCAAGATCAGGGGCTTTCCGCCGATGCTCTGGACGGTGCCCTTGCCGAAATCGCCGCACCGCAAGGCGCAACTGAGGGCCCGCCGTTCCAACTTTGGATCCAAGGTCATCCCGCGCAATCTTGCGCGCCCGAGCAGCCGCAAGATCTGCTGCAACAGCTCTTCAGTTGTTGTTGATCTTCGACCCTTTCACCGTCACGTCTCTGCTGGCCTTGACGCTGATTTTGCCCGAGCCATTCAGCGCGATATCCTTGCCTCTAATCGTAATGCTGCCGTCTTTCTTCATAGAAATCGAGGCTTGACCGGTGACAAACGTAATGGCGTCGGCGGCGTTCACGGTGATCGTCTTGCCGACATTTACCGTGAGTTGCTGCGCAATCGCATGCGTCTCTGACTTGCCAATCGTCGACGTCTTATTCCCTCCGATTGAGATCTTTTGATCCCTGCCGACGGACAGAGACATCGTATTGCCGATTGTCACCGATTGGTTCTTGCCCACCGACCATATGTCATCGCCGCCGATCGTGTGGGTCTGGCTTTCTCCCACGGTCATCGACCTGCGTGTGCCGATGGTGTTGTTCTGCTCGGCACCAACATTGCGGGTCTCGCTTTGGCCAACGCTGTCTTCGCGCAGCGCCGAGACGGTGATGGTTTGTGTCATGCCGATGCTTTGGCTGTGATGGCCGCCGATGCTTTCGCTGGCATTGCTGCCGACCGTGATCACCTCATCGGCGCCAACGCTGAGCGAGCGATTGGAGCCGACGCTTTCGCTGTCATGAACCCCGATGGCGACACTGCGGTTGTTGCCGATCGTTACGTCTTTGTTATTGGCTACAGATTCAACCCGGTTATGGCCCACAGACTGGGTGGCGTCATTGCCGACATCTTCGATCCAATCATGGCCGATCTGGCGGGTTTCATCATTCTTCACCAGCTCACGATGGTTCTTTTCGGCCTGAAAATACACTTCCTCATCACCGGATTTGTCTTCAAAGCGCAGCTCATTGAAGCCGCCGCTGGCAGGTGTTGACCAACTCTTCCAACCCGATTGGCTGGCACTGGCGGGCAAGCCGTAGGGCGGCGTGTTTTGCGCGTTGTAGACCCGGCCAGTGATGATCGGCTGGTCTGGATCCCCCTCAAGAAAATCGACGATGACCTCATGGCCAATCCGCGGCACTTGGATAAAGCCCCAGCCCGCGCCCGCCCATGCGGCGCTGACGCGAATGAAGCAACTGGAGTGTTGGTCGTGATTGTCCAGCCGGTCCCAGTGGAAATGCACCTTCACCCTTGCATGTTCGTCGCAATAAATCTCGGCGCCGCTTGGGCCCACCACCACCGCAGTTTGCGGGCCAGACATGCGCGGTTTTTTGGTGCGGCGCGGCGGGCGGTAGGCCAAGGTTATGGGCGCAAGCTCTAGTTCGACCGTATAGCCCCGAGGCTCTTCGCCCCGCGCGTCATCAAGGGCCGATGGCAACTCTTCGTCCCACATATCGTACCGCGCTGCGACGACGTAATATTCTGCATTCTCGGCGTCACGCGGATATTCTTGCAGTTTGAAGGTATTGCCCGACCGCAAATGCCGGGCCGAGGCCTTGGCTGTTATCCGCAGCCGGTTGGCCTGCAGCTCCTCCAGTCGACGTTTGGCGATGGCTTCGCCCTTCGCATAATCGCTGTAGCGGCCGTCATATTCATAAGCCTCGGCCTCTTTCAAAGCCGCCGCCTGAGCATCCACGGCCTTGGCGGTCAAATCATTGCCCGGCATTTTGAAGTTGTAGTCAGTGTGGGTGAATTTCCCGGTGCGGACCACGGCCTTTGGGGTCCATTCGAAGATAAATTCACCCTCGCTGTAAGAGCGGCGATTGTCCGGCGCATAGGGAAGAGCATCGCCATCTTGGTTCGGCGTCATGCCATAATTGCTGTCAGAGATCAGCATCTTATGTCCGTCTTTGCTATGCTCAAAGCGGTAGAAAATCCCCTCATGCTCCATCAAGCGTTGCAGGAAATCGAGATCGCTTTCGCCGTATTGCACGCAATATTCGCGCGTCTCATAGGTCTCTTGCAGCTTCATATCGAAAGCCACATCCGGCCAACTGCCGAGGACCTTTTTAATGATGTCGGGGACGGTCATGTCCTGGAATATTCGGTTGTCACTGTCGAGCGACAGGAACCAGAGCGCCGGGCGGAGGGTGATGCGAAAGATGCTGATCTCATCATGAAATTCGTGCAGCGCGATCTCGGCCACCCGCCCATCAAAGTAGCGCGGCGGCTCGCCTGCGATGGTGATGGTGGCGGGGGTGTTCAGCACCTCAAGCGGATCGAGATCCTGCTTGGTGGTGGCGATCAGCATTCGGTAGCAGAAGGGCTGCGAGAGCTGATCCTCACCTTCCATCCGCGAGAAGATAACATCCGGACCTATAGCCGGGAGCGACACGGTAATATGACGGGGCACAGGGGGCGTCCTTGATGAAGTGGGGGGGCGGCAAAAAGGAGCAGTGCAATCGGCGCAGTCTAGCCAATTTTTGGGTCATTGGCGCGTCAGAAATCTTTGCCCGTTACGGGATGGGCGGCTTTAGGCTGCGGGCGTTGGTCAGTAAAAGCTTAGAGACAGAAAGATGCTATTGGGCTGCCTTGGGCATAGCCTAAGGCGCAGGTGTTAAAGCACGGCAGGGCAGGCGAAACCTTGCATCACTTTGCGCAAGGCGATTGGGTTCTGCGGGCGATCCATTTGAATTTCCATGAAAAGCCGCGAATCTTCGGCCTTTAGGTCAACCAAGAACCTTTGGCCATTGTCGCGCTCGCGCAGGCGCAGCGGGGACAATAGCCGCAAAAGCCCCCAAAAGCCGGGATGCGCCAGCCGTGCTTCACCCGCGCCCGAGTTTAGCACCACTTCGATGCCCGCCTCGGGTTGGTTGCCGGGCCAAGCCAGCACCAAACTGTCGCTGGTGGCCTCAACCGGGCCGCCTTGACCGCCAAGAGCGACAAAGGCGCGACCGCGCTCGGCCAGTGCGGAAAGTGTAAGCTCGCTCTCGGCGCGACCGGCAGGAAAAAGGCCCTGTCCGATCTCAGAGGCGCTTTGCAAAAAGAGCGCGCTTTCGGGGGAGAGGCCTTGGAACCGTCCTTCCGGCTTCCAGCGCCAGGGGGTTTGACTGCGGTCAAGTAGGGCATCGGCGCGGGTCATCACGAAGCGGTCGAGGCTGCCGCCGGGGGCCAAAAGCCGTTGCAGTGCGGCGGGATCCGCATCAGGCCCATCGGCAAAGGGAAAGCGGCCTTGCGTGCCGCCAAGGCAGGCCTCCAGCACCTCATTCTGCCAAGCCCGGGTCAATTTGTTGGTCAGAAGATCGCCCTGAGCCGCACCGCTTTGGGCCAAAGTGTCTTCGACCAACTGCACGACCACCAGCGGTGCCACACCCAAAGCCGCAACCGATGAGGCGCGGTCTTGCACGGACATCAACCGCTTTTGTCCCTTGGCGCCCTCTCGGTCGCTTGCGGCAAGGGCAACGTTCAACCCTACGAAAAGGTTGGATATTTCTTGCATCCTCCCGGTCTCGACATATTGGATCATCGGGCCGAAGACGCTGGCGATCTTGATCTGCTGCTGATGGCTGCGGCTGCGATCCGTGCCGCCGGTTTGCTGCCAAACTTCACGCATCAACCCCTCAAGCGGCGAGGCTTGCCGCGCCAGCGCCCCTGAGATCAGGACAGAGCTCTCCGGCGAGGTAAATTCGCGCACCCGAAGGTCGGCGAGATAGTCAGACCAGCGCGCCAGAGTGTCGTCTTGCAGGCGGTCCATCAGCACATCAGGGGTGTCGTTTTGCAGCGGCGGTACGGTTGAGAAAAGCCGTGTCGCCTCTGCGCGGGCGCTTTGGACGGCAAGCCCGGCAGCGGTGTCGCGGGCCAGCTGCCAGCCATTTTCGGTGTAAATGCCGGGCAGAGCCTCATCCATCGATAGGCCCGATTTCCGCCTCAGGATTGCGGAAAGACCGGGGACGGCGGCATCGGGCTGCCAGCCGGGCAGGGCAGCCATAGCCGGAGATCGGCGCAGTTCCAGATAGGCACGCTCAGGCTCGGGCGCTTCCGCGGCAATGGCGCGGGCTTGTTCCAAAAGTTCGGGGTCGGGGCGCGGCAGAGAGCGAGGGTCGGGCGGCGCGAGGGCGGAAAGATGCGGGGCAAGCCCGGCAAGCGTTGGGTCGCTGACCGCACGGTCCAAGGCCCAGCCGGCCAACCATTCGGGCTGCCAATTGGCCTGCCCCGAGAGCACGGACCACGCTCTTAACGTGTCATAAGCGGCCGCCGGCTCGCCCTCACGCTCCAGCGCGCGCCCGATGGCACTGGCAGTCAGCTTGGGCAAATGCTGTTGTAAAGCATGGGTATAATCTGCCTGCGCCTTCTCGGCGGCATCATAGCCCAACCAGCCTGCCCAGAGCGTTACCGGTGCCTTTGCCCGGGTCAAAGCCGCACCCTCCGCCTCGGCCGCAAGCCGATCAAGCCGTTGGGCGAGGTCGGGAAAGGGTCCTTCGCGGTCCAGTCCCAAAGAAAGCGCATTGGCCTGAAAGGCTGCCAAGAGATCGCGGTGAAAGCGCCATTCCACCCAACTGGCCCAAGCCAGCACAGCCAGAAGATAGGCCACCCCAAGAACCGTCAGGATCCCCGTCCAACCCGCGCTGACCGGCGCTGGCGCAAAGGTGCGGCGGTTGGCAAGCCGGGTCAGGCAATCGCTCACGAAGGCGATGGTTTCGCGATGCGCGGGCAGATCGGCGGCGCGACGCTGGTATTCGGTCAGATCAGAGGCCGAGATCTCGCGGCCCTGAAAGAGCTGTTGGCGCGCCTCTTGGCCCCAAAGCGCCACATCCAGGGTTGGATTGGCACGGGCCTCTTGGTCCAGCACCAGTGCCAAAGCGGCACGCGCCGGCGGCACCGCAGCGCCGGGCAGCCCGCCGCGCTGCAGGGCGGCGCTGAAGCGGTCCAGCAGCCCAGCGGCATGGCGCAAAAGATCTGCCTGCCGTTCGCCCCGCACCTCGGCCAGACGGTCGGCAAAGGCCAGAACCGGCTCGGCGCTGCGGGCGATGATGCCGGCTGTGCTCATCGGTTTAAAGCTTCCCTTCGGCCTGCCAGCGCCGCAGCGTCTCTTCACCAACCTCGAAATGCATTGAATCTTCGCGGTTATAGGCTGCGCCCCAATACCATCCCTCATCATTGAAATACTCGGCAAGGATCAGCAGACCGAACTGAGTGCCGCCATCGGCAAACCCGTCCAACTGGCCCTCCAGCGTCAGATCAATCGCCGTCGCCCAAGAGTGGTTCGAGATCCCCGTCGAGGAGCCGCGGATGTTGCGCACGCAAAGCGCTCCGGCAGTGCCGACTTTGGCATAAATATCGGGATCGCTGGCCTTCAAGCGCTCAAGAATCCGCTCAAGACTGTCGAGCGCGGGTTTCAGCATGGTCACTTTGATCGGACCGATCTGCCGGGTCTCGAGCAGTTCTGTCAGGCGTGGATTTGTAAGCCCTTGGCATTCTTGGCTAAAGCTGTCGCGTGGCGGGCCAAGGATTTCAAGCATGGTGCGGTTGCGCGGCTGGGTGACGCCCATGTTGAAGCGGGTTTTGGCAAGGCTCATCTGCTCGGTCAGATCTTCGGTTGCAGCACCTTCAAAATCCTCGTCCGGCAATTGGGCGGCAGGGTCCGAGGTGACAATCTGATCATCAGAGCCGGCATCGTGGATTGGGGCCAGATCGAGTGGCGCGCTTGCGCCGCGATTGGCCAGCACACTCATCTCATCGCGCAGCCGGTTTAGATCCTCGCTCAAAGCTTCAACCCGGGCGCGATCCTCAAGACTTGATGCCGCCAATTCGGCCGCGCTCGCCTCAAGCCGTTGCAGCCGCAGGTCGGTGCCGCCATCGGCGGTGTCGATCAGCACCGTCACGACTGCAAAAGCTATTGCGGCCACGACCACGCCAATTGCCACGATTATCGGGCCGATCAAATTGCCGCGTCCCATCGCTAACCTGCTACCAAATCAACAATAATTACCGAGACATTGTCGGGCGCGCCTTCATCCAAAGCGCGATACATCAAAGATTGCGCGGTGGTTTTTGCATCGGGCCCTTCGGCGGTCAGTTGGGCGATCACCGATTCATAAACGCATCGCGGCAATCCGTCTGAGCATAAAAGCAGCCGGTCGCCGATAATCAGCGGCACCGCAGAATGCGCCACTTCGATCCTGTCATCGGCACCCACGGCGCGGGTGATCACATGCGCCTCTGGATGCGCCTCGGCGGCATCGCGGCTCAACTCGCCCCGGTCGACCATGTCCTGCACAAGGCTGTGGTCATGGCTCAGCATCCGCAAACGCTGACCGCGCATCAGATAGGCGCGGCTATCGCCCGCCCAAGCGACATGGGCAATGCCCGCTTGGATGAAAAGCGCCACCACCGTGGCCCCCATCGTCTGACCACCCATTTCGACCGCGGCGGTGCGAACGCGTTGATTTGCCGTTGTAATAGCTTGCTTCAGCGCCTCAACCGGGGGGGAGTCGTCGGAGATTGTTGCGAGCGTGTCAATCACCAGATCGGCGGCCATTGCGCCGCCCTCATGCCCGCCCATTCCATCGGCGACTGCCCAAAGGATGCCTGCGGGATCCGACAGGATCGCATCCTCATTGGCGCTGCGCACACAGCCACGATGGGTCAGGCCATAGCCGGTTGGGCGCGGCATTTGCATGGAATGTGGCAGGGGAACAACCGTGGTCGGTTGGTTCATCCCGCCCGCCTTTGGCCCGAAATCGGCCCCGCAAATCGCCAATCCCATTTCATTGCGAATAATCCGCGGCAATTAGAAATATTGAAAACTAAGCTAGGCTAGCATAGGATCACTAAGTGCTTAATAATTTTTTTTGGGTGTATTCATGCAATGTCGGGCCCTTCTGTCGGCCACCTTTGCCTTGGCCGCTTCGACTGGTTATCTCTCGGCTCAGACCCTGAGCGATGACGAAATTCTACAACGTTTCAATGTCCAACGAGAGGCTTACACCGCCGTGCGCACTGGCACGGGGGCAACCCGTGGCCTGAGTATCGTCACCGTGGACGACCTTAACGGCCAACCCGCAGCGGTGGCTGATGCGCCTGTGCAGCCGGGCAGCGATGGGGAAGAGGGCAGTGCGGTTGTGATCGGATCGGTCGAATCAGCCCCCTCTGGCGCTGACCCCGCTGGAGGGTTGGTCGCGGTTGCGGCGTCTGACGCGGCTCCAACCATCGATCCCAATCAAGTTGGACTCTTGCCCGAAGCGCTGCAGGTCAATGTGCGGATCAGCTTCGATTATGATTCCTCCGTATTGCAGGCCGATCAGCAACCCACCATCGACCAGATGTGTCGGGTCATGAAGGCCAGCGATATCAAGCTGTTCCGCATTATGGGTCATACTGATTCTGCTGGATCGGATGACTATAATGAGAATCTGTCCACCTTACGCGCGCAAGAGGTGAAGCGCCGGCTGGTGACCGATTGTGGGATGGATCCCGCCCGGCTTGAGGCGATGGGGCTGGGGGAACGCTTTCCCTTCAACAGCGCCGAACCAGAAGCGGCTGAGAATCGCCGCGTAGAATTTCAGGCGATGAGCTGACCTTTGAAACCGTCAGAAAGGGCGCCTCATTGGGCGCCTTTTTGCTTTGCACTGCCAAATCGAAGCGCCTTAGCCGATAACGCAACAGACAGCTGTAGTGTGGCGTTTCAATGCAAGAATATTGGGGGGCGGGGAGCGTTCAAAGCTCCAGACTGGCAGCCCGTAGGGGAGTCGAACCCCTCTTCCCAGGTTGAAAACCTGGTGTCCTAACCGATAGACGAACGGGCCACGTTGTCTGTGAGGGGCTGATTAGTGCCGGTTGCGCGCGAGTGCAAGAGCTATCCGCGCATCTTCTCATCAAGTTTCGCAGAAATTGCTAAAAATTTTCTGAGGCCGTTGGTCGCTGAAAGTGACACGCGAAAATATGGAAATACCCAATGTTGTTGGGCGTTTGCGTCTGTTGATTTGGGGGAGAAGTGGCAGCCCGTAGGGGAGTCGAACCCCTCTTCCCAGGTTGAAAACCTGGTGTCCTAACCGATAGACGAACGGGCCACGCTGTCTGTGTGGCGGTGTTTAGTAGGGGCGTCGGATGAGCGCAAGAGGAAAAGTGAGGTTTTTCAATCCGCAGGGGCAACATCATCAAGGCGCAGTTGCACGCGGTTGCGGCCACCCCAGCTGTTAACCTCTAACTTGCCCGCAAGGTGGAAGGGACGGCTGCCAGAATTCTCAAGTGCGGGCCCAATGGGGCCGTCAAAAGCGCCAAATGCCACCGCTTCCAGCGCGGGACCGCCCGGATTGCGAATCGAAAGCCGTAGATGAGATTCTCCCATGCGACGCGCCGACAGCGTGACTTCGGGCAGGACGAAACGCGGGGCAGGGGCCGAGGCGCCGAAGGGGCCGGCGGCTTCGATCTGTTCGGCCAACTGCAGCGTCGCGGCCTGCGGCATCAAAAGCCCGTCCACCCGCAAGGTTTCGGTACCAGCTTGGCCCGATCCCTGCCGCGCCAGAAGTTCGGAGAGCCGCGTCATCGCCTCGGGCAACTTGTCGCGCGCGACCGTCAGGCCCGCCGCCATCTTGTGCCCGCCGCCCTTAATGAGCAGCCCCTCGGCCGCCAACCGCTGGATTGCGGCGCCCAGATCGACCCCGCTGATCGAGCGTCCTGAGCCTTTGCCTTCATCGCCATCGAGGCCAATTACGATGGCAGGGCGGCCAGTTAGCTCTTTTAGGCGCGAAGCCACGATGCCAACCACGCCGGGGTGCCAGTCGTCGCCGGCGGCCCAGACCAAGGGCGCGTCGAAGCCGCGGGCTTCGGCTTGCGCAATGGCCTCTTCGCGGACGCGCTCGGTGATCTCCCGGCGTTCGGTGTTCAACTGATCAAGCCGTTGGGCCAGCTCTTGCGCTTCGCGGTCATCGGCGGTGGCAAGGAGGCGCGCGCCGAGGTCGGCTTGACCGATGCGGCCTCCGGCGTTGACGCGCGGGCCCAGGAGGAAGCCAAGCGCATAAGAGGTTGGGGCGGCATCCATGCGCGAGACATCTGCAAGCGCCCGCAATCCGGGGCGTTCGCGGCGGGCCATCACCTTTAGCCCTTGGCGCACAAGCGCGCGGTTGACGCCGATAAGGGGCGCCACATCGGCGACGGTGGCCAAAGCCACGAGATCCAAAAGCGCCATAAGATCAGGGGTTTGCTGGCGGTCTTCGCGCAACTGGCGGTTGGCCTCGACCAGCATCAGAAAGACCACCGAGGCCGCGCAAAGATGCGCCAGAGCGCCATCCTCATCCTGCCGATTGGGGTTCACCACGGCATGGGCCGCAGGCAGGGTCTCAAGCGCCAAATGGTGATCAAGGATGATCACATCGGCCGGGGTGGCCGCGGCGATCGGCTCATGCGAAAGCGTGCCACAATCGACGCAAATGATCAGTGAATGGGTTGCTGCAAGTGATTGAATTGCTAGGACATTTGGGCCGTAACCCTCATCTATACGGTCGGGGATATAAAGCGTTGCTTGCCGCCCCATCGCGCGGAGCCAGATGATCAAAAGCGCAGCTGATGAGCCGCCGTCCACGTCATAATCTGCGAAAATGGCGATCTTTTCATGGTTCGCCACGGCCCGCAGGAAGCGGCGCGCAGCCTTTTCCATATCATGCAGGCTGCGGGGATCGGGCAGCAGGTCCTTTAGCGTCGGTGCCAAAAAACTTGCGGCATCCAAAGGGGTTACGCCGCGCTGCGCCAGAATGCGGCACAGCGGCAAAGGCAGCCGAGCCGCCTGCGCAATCGCTTCGGCCAGACGGATCTGCGCCTCATCCGGACCCACCCAGCGGCGACCGGTGAGGGAGGCTTCAACGTTCAAGAAGGCGGGGGGCAGGGGGGCGCTGGTCATCTGTTAGGGGTGCCAGAGGTGGGCGCGTGTCGCAAGAGGTCGATTTTGGCTGGACCTCGGTCGAGCGGATAAGGCCCTGAAATGGCGAAAAAAAACGGGTATGGACAACATATGGTTTTCGTATGGCTGACGTATGGTTCACGTCATGACGCTGGACGAAGAGGTTTTAGGGGGGGCGCGCAGTTGAGCGGCCGGTTCTGCGTTAAGCTTTCGGGAAGGACTGCACGTTAAAGTTCTGATCAACCTTGGCCGGTTTTCGGGGGAGGGATCAGACGCTGAACACTTTTGTGATATGGTTGCTAAACGCAATGAGACGCCGATTTCCCGGCGTCTCACGTCATTCGGTGCGAATGCTCGCCTCGCGTCGCCTTCAGGGCCTATTTCACCGGGCTGCGATAGCTCATCCGGCGGACGGAGCCGGTTTTGGACCGCATCAGCAGGGTTTCGGTGGTGATCCAGCCTGGTTCACTTTTGATGCCGGCCAGAAGCGAGCCCGAGGTGACCCCGGTGGCAGCGAAGATCACATCGCCGCGCACAAGATCGTCACGGGTATAAACGCGGTCGAAATTGGTGATGCCGGCCTTGGCGGCGCGGCCACGCTCATCGTCGTTGCGGAAGAGGAGCTTGCCGAAGAATTCACCGCCCATGCATTTCAGCGCAGCCGCGGCCAAAACGCCCTCGGGCGCGCCGCCCGAACCCATATACATGTCGATCCCGGTGACTTCGGGCTCGGCGCAATGCATCACGCCGGCCACATCGCCGTCGGTGATCAGTCGGATCGCGGCGCCGGTCGAGCGGATCTCGCGGATCATCTCTTCATGGCGCAGGCGTTCCAGCACGCAAACGGTGATGTCCTTGGTCGAGACGCCCTTTGCGGCGGCAAGCGCCGAGACGCGCTCGGAGGGCGTCATGTTCATGGTGACGGTGCCGGGCTTGTAGCCGGGGCCGATCGCCAGCTTTTCCATATAGACATCAGGCGCATGCAGAAGCGTGCCGCGCGGCGCCATCGCAATCACGGTCAGCGCATTGGGCATGTCCTTGGCGGTAAGCGTGGTGCCCTCAAGCGGGTCCAGCGCGATATCGACGGCGGGGCCATTACCGGTGCCAACTTCTTCGCCGATGTAAAGCATCGGGGCTTCGTCGCGCTCGCCCTCGCCGATCACCACCACACCGGCGATGTCGAGCAGATTGAGCTGTTCGCGCATGGCGTTGACGGCGGCCTGATCGGCGGCCTTTTCATCACCGCGCCCGACGAGCCGGGCCGAGGCGAGTGCGGCGGCCTCGGACACGCGGGCAAGGCCCAGCGAAAGCAGGCGGTCCTGGAATTCCTTGGCATCGGCCATGATCTGTCCCCTCATTTTGGCTTTGGGAGACGCTTAGCGAGGCGGGGAATGCGCTGCAAGGATGGTGGCGCTAGCAGTAGGGCGCGCGGCGCTGATTTGCTTTGCGGTAAGGGGGCGGGCTGCATTTGCGGCCCGCCTGAGCCGAGGCTTGGGGCCAGACCGACGCCGGGTTTAGACCTCTTCGACGCGAATTGCCACGGGCTTGCCCACCAGCACGCCGGTGGTGGTGAAGCGGCTCAGCGCGTTCGTCAAATCATCGGGCGTGGCCTTGTGGGTGACGATCAGCACCTGGGCTTGGCCGTCGGGATGGCCGTATTGCCGCATTTGGTCGATGGAGACACCAGCCTCGCCCAAGCAGGTGGCGATTTTGGCCAGCGCGCCGGGCTTATCCAGCAGCGTCATGCGCAAGTAATAGGGGGCCGGAGTGGCGGCGCGGGCGGATTGGCAGGTCACCAGCTGGGCCGCCGGGATGCCAAACGTCGGCAAGCGGAAGCCGCGCGCGATGTCGATCACATCGCCCATGACCGCGCTGGCGGTCGGGCCCATGCCAGCGCCGGGACCGCGCAGCACGATTTGGCCGACAGAATCGCCCTCAAGCACCACCATATTGGTGCCGCCTTGCAGCTGGCCCAGCGGGCTGTCGGCGGGGACCAAGCAGGGGGTCATGCGCTGCTCAAGACCGCGGCCGGTCATTTGCGCAACGCCGAGAAGCTTGATGCGGTAGCCCATATCCTCGGCCAAGCGGATGTCGTCGATCGAGACATTGCCGATGCCCTCAAGCTCAACTTGATCAAAGGCGACCCGGGTGCCGAAGGCGATAGAAGCCAGGAGCGAGAGTTTGTGGCCAGCGTCAATGCCGCCGACATCAAGGTTGGGATCGGCTTCAAGGTAGCCCAGTGCGCGGGCCTCTTCGAAGACCGCTTCATAGGAGAGGTTGGCGGCTTGCATCCGGGTGAGGATGTAATTGCAGCTGCCGTTCATCACGCCCATCACCCGCTTGATGCGGTTGCCGGCCAGGCCCTCGGTCAGGGCTTTGATCACCGGGATGCCACCGGCGACGGCGGCTTCAAACCGCAAGGCAAGTCCATTGGCCTCGGCGGTCTCGGCCAAAGACTGGCCAGAATGGGCAAGGAGGGCCTTGTTGGCGGTGACGACATGCTTGCCGGCGGCGAGTGCGGCTTCGGTTGCGGCTTTTGCGGCGCCTTCATGGCCGCCCATCACCTCGACGAAAACGTCGATGTCGTCGCGTTGGGCCAAGGCGACGGGATCACTTTCCCAAGCATAGCCCGAGAGATCGGCATCGCGATTCTTCGAAGGATCACGGGCGGATACGGCGGTAATCACCACCGGGCGGCCGGCGCGGGCGGCGATCAACTCGGCCTCGGTTTGCATGATCCGCACCACGCCAATGCCCACGGTGCCAAGACCGGCCAGACCAAGACGAAGGGGAGCGACGGACATATGCGAGACCTTTCGGGGAGCGGCATTCGGCAGCGGTGTTAGCCCGAACCGACGCGTCTGGCAATGTCGGTGCGGGGGCTGGATGGCACCTTGCTGGAACGTAGGGGGAGTGAGAAGCGGCAGGCCTGCGGCTTAGCGCGGATCGGCGCTGGCGTTGCGCAGGGCGGCGGCGCGGCGCTGCAAAGCAGCAGCGCGGGCTGCAAGTGCTTCATTCTGCGCGGCCGAAGTGGAGGCAGCTTGGGACAAAAGCTGATCCAGCGGCAAAAGGTGCGGTGGGCTGCCCGCCGCGACGGGGGCGGGGGGCAGATCAGGCAGGGCGGTGCAGGCGCTAATCCCCAAAAGGATCGGCAGAAGGGGAAAACGAGACAGCATCAGCCGGAAAGCTCCTGTGGCGCGGAGCGGTAGGATAGACGCGAGGCCGCTCGGGCGAAAGGGCCGGCGAGGGCCAGTTGGCGAAAGGGGCGGCCCGAGCGCAAAGCGGGGCCGCAGCCGGTTCGCGATGTCAGAGGTGCGCGATGTCAGGGGTGCGCGATGTCAGAGTCGCACGATCGAGGGGCAGGAGACGCCGGTAAAGCAGACTTGCCTTTGTTCAAGTCGCGGACGCGTCACGATGAAATTCCTGAAATTCGTCAGAGGGATGCCGACATCAAAGGCTGGCTGGTAGCGCACCGATGTCTCTACGACGACAACGCTGTCTTGGTCGGCCATGATCGGGATCTTGGCCTTGAAAGCACTGTTGTTCACGGTGGTGTTGGTCAGCTGTGCCATCCGATTGCCGGGCGAGCGCGAAAAGAGCACGGCATAACGCTCGCTGTTCTCGTCATATTTCAACGAGGTGATGCGCATTTCAACATTGGTTGAGTTCTGCACCAGATAGGTCAGCAGGGTCTGCATGCCATTGATATAAGTGGTGTTCACCTCGCGTTGACGCGACAGCGTATCGGCAATCGCGTAAGAGCCCTTTTGCGCGTGGTTGAGCGTGCGGAAAGTGTCCCAATAGATAAACATGGCCATAAAGGTCCAGATCAGCAGCGGCAGCACGATCAGGAATTCGGTCATGACCAGACCATCTTCGCTGTCTTTGAAGCGGCGGATCTGGCGGGTGAGGGGGCGCATCATGGCAATACCTTGGTTCTCAAGCTCTTAGCGTGGCTCGTTCACGAAAATGGAGTTGGAGACCATCTGATAGCCACCGCCGCTGGCCGGCCGCAGCCGCAAGCCAAGCCCGGTCGAGGGGAAAATCGGATCCTGCACCACGCAAATGCGCACGATGATGATCTCATGCGCGCCGCCGGGCGTAAAAGTGGTCAGCGCCTCGGTCTCTTCGCCGCGATCGATACAGGTGGCCGGCATGGTCGGTAAAGCGAAAGTGGCGGTCGAGACAGGACGCATCTCGACCTTGAGCAGGCTGTTACAATCCACCAAAACCACGGTGCGCGCGCAGATCAAGCGGCGCAGTTCATTGTGGTCAAAGGTGCCAAGCCGACCCAGACGCACGTCGCGCATCACCAGATCCAAGCCGCGCTCCATCATCACATGGCGAACCATGTAAAGCCCGGCCTCAACCGAGGCCATGAAGATGGTGCACAGGATCGGCACAACGAAAATAAATTCGATCGTGGCGGTGCCTTCCTCATCGCGCGCCCGGTCTCGGGCGCGATGGAAGAGTTTTGACAGCAGGCGGCGCATCATTGGGTTAGCCTCAACTGACTGAGGTTCGAGGCAATGGCGCGGAAGGCGGTGCGGATCTCAAGGCCGCTTGCGTCGAAGTAATAGGTGCCTTCTTCCGCCGATTGGCCCTCACGGCCGGTGGCGCATCTGCGGATGGCGGTTGCGCCCCCCTGCGGCGCCTCAAAGGCGATGCCATAGATCCAGACGCCCTGAGCCTTGGCGGCAGAGCACATTTGGTTCAGGCGTGTGTTCATCTCAGCGGGCTGGGTGAAGCTGCGGAAGTTGGCTTTCCAAGTGTTGTAATGACTGGTGCGCGAACTGGAGCTGGTGCCGCCCAAAGCGCGGCCGTAAAGCTGCCATGCGACCCAATCCGAACGCGCCTCGGCCCAGACATCTTGCCAATTGAGCCGGTTGGCCCCGATCCGCGCTCTGGTGGCGAGATCGCTGGTGTCGGCGGTGCTGGTCGAGACCTGATAGCATTCCGAATTTGCCGGCGTGGTGCCGTTATAGGGCCGCGAATGCCAAGCGTTCAGGCTAGGCACATAATAGGGTTTGCTGCGGCACAGGTCGTCTGCGTCATCGTTCACACCGTTGTTCACCCGGCTGGCATGGAAGACGGACCAAGGGTTGCCGCGCGAGGTGCTGCGCCAGATCGGCGAAGGACCTGCGCGATAAAGATCGTTGGTCTCTTCCTTTTGGAAGTTTTCACCATCGGTCATCAGCACGATGATTTTCAGCGTCTCGGGGTCGCGGAATTGGGCCGGACGATCGGCGAAATAGGTCGGCACCGGGCCACCACCGCGCGCCATTTCTTCGGTGATCGAGCGGCTGCTGGGGTCAAGAAACAGCATGCCCCATTTCATGCCAAGGTCGATCGAGGTCGCGCCCACGGCGATCAAATTATTGATATGGGCTTTGAGCTTGGCGGGGTCATTCTCATGCACCATCACATAGGTGGCGGCATTGGGTTGGCACCACATATTAACATAGAGCCCGTCGTCATCCGGCTCGGGCTTGACGGCATCGGTGCTGCTATTGGGGCGATCAACGGAGCTCCAATGGTCGACAAAGGGGGTCTGTGGCAGCGGCGTTGTGCGCGACAGCTCGGTCGTGGCGAAGGTAGAGCTGGGCAGGTCAAGGCAATAGGAATTGGCACGGGTGCCAGTATTGCCGTGTCTTGCGACAACATTGAATTTGGAAAACAGCGTCGGGCCGATATTCACTTGACCATTATAAGGCACGATGGAGATCGAGATCTTATTTTCGTTGTCATTGGCCAAAACCGTGTCGATGAACTCGGAGGCGGCAGATTTCAGGTTGGCAATTTTGCTGCCCGTGTCCATCGAGCCGGAAATGTCCAAAACCAGCGAAATTTCGACATTGGTAATGCGCTGTTCCGCTTCAGAGCGGTTGTTGGCGTCAAGATGCGGGGTTTCCATCATCGACATGAAGTAGTTTTTCGACCGCACGGAGGCGCGGGCCTCAACGATGCGGGCGTTCATTGCGGTGACGACACGGACGTTGTCGAGCACGCCATCGACGCCAGAAGTGTCCATATAGCTGCGCACGACATCTTCGGGAGCCAAGGAGTTCTCAAGGCTGGCCGCAGCGAGGGTGGCGCGGTCCATCGTTTGCTGCAACGCGACGCGTTTGGTCTCAAACCGCATAAGGTCAACGGCGAGGCCGCCGATCAGCAGCATCAAGAAGAAAAAAACCAGCATAAGCGGCGCAACAACGCCGCTTTCATCGCGTGTGAAGGACTGGACCCGGCTTGCGCAGGTCGCTCTTAGGGTCTGGCGGTCGCTCATGTCTAAGGCCCTTTGTCGTGAAGTGGTTCGGCTGCTGCCTTACAGGGTTTCCCAAAGGGCAGATAGCCGGTCGCATCAGGCGGAATTGTGGCACCTTGTGGTCAGAGGCGGGAAATTAAGGGGGCAAGGAAACGGCGGCCGGTTTGGCGCAAGGATTGTTGCTAATTTATGAACGCAAGTTGCGGGGTTTTGCCGCAGCCTGGCGCCATCGGTTTTGCCCTGCGAATCGGGGTGGCAGTGCAGGGGCCGGCAGATTGCCGGAGGTTTCGTTAATAAATTGCTGATAACGGCTGTGTGTCCAGTCAAATCTAGCGGTGGCAAACGGGGGCGGACGGACTAGACTGTGGCTGCGCCGTGACCGGGGTTCACCTGGCGCGGGCGTTTGGAGGGATAGTGTATGCAAACCGCCGGCGAACCCAGCTTTCGGGATTCTGTAGATTTGATGTTCAATCGGGCGGTGCGCCTGATGGATCTGAGCCCCGGGCTTGAAGAGAAAATCCGCGTCTGCAACTCGACCTATACGGTGCGTTTCGGCGTACGGCTGCGCGGCAAGATGCAGACCTTCACCGGCTACCGCTCGGTGCATTCGGAACATATGGAGCCTGTGAAGGGCGGTATCCGCTATGCGATGAACGTCGATCAAGACGAGGTTGAGGCGCTGGCGGCGCTGATGACCTATAAATGCGCCTTGGTGGAGACGCCGTTTGGCGGCTCGAAAGGCGGGCTTTGCATCGATCCTCGGCAATGGGAAGAGCATGAGCTGGAGCTGATCACCCGCCGCTTCGCCTATGAGCTGATCAAGCGCGACCTGATCCATCCGGCGCAAAACGTGCCGGCGCCAGATATGGGCACCGGTGAGCGTGAGATGGCTTGGATCGCCGATCAATATGCGCGGATGAACACCACCGATATCAACGCCAAGGCTTGCGTCACCGGCAAGCCGCCGCATGCGGGGGGCATCCAAGGCCGGGTCGAGGCCACCGGGCGCGGCGTGCAATATGCGTTGCGCGAGTTTTTCCGCCATCCCGAAGATGTGGCGATCGCCAATCTTTCCGGCGGGCTTGCGGGCAAGCGCATCATCGTCCAAGGCCTTGGCAATGTGGGCTATCACGCCGCCAAATTCTTGGCCGAGGAAGATGGCGCCAAGATCATCGCGGTGATCGAGCGCGATGGCGCGGTGGTCAATCCCGATGGCGTGGATATTGACGATCTGAAGCAATGGCTTGTCGGCCATGACGGGCTGAGCGCGGGCTACCCGAACGGTACGCATGTGCCCGATGGCGCCTCGGTGCTGGAAGCGGAATGCGACATCCTGATCCCGGCGGCGATGGAAGGCGTGATCCACAAGGGCAATGCCGATCGGATCAAGGCGCCCTTGATCATCGAGGCGGCGAATGGCCCGGTCACCTATAGCGCCGATGAGATCCTGCGCAAAAAGGGCGTGGTGATCATCCCCGACATGTATGCCAATGCGGGCGGCGTGACGGTGTCTTACTTCGAATGGGTGAAGAACCTCAGCCATATCCGCTTTGGCCGAATGCAGCGGCGGGCCGAGGAATCGCGCTCGCGGCTTTTGGTCGAAGAGTTGGAGCGGCTGTCGGCAGATCGCGGCCTTGGCTGGACGCTGGCCGATGATTTCAAGCAGCGCTTCTTGCAAGGCTCGGATGAATTGGCGCTGGTGCGCTCGGGCCTCGATGACACGATGCGCACGGCGTATCAGTCGATGCGGGCCGTCTGGCACAGCCGCGACGATGTCGAGGATCTGCGGATGGCGGCCTATCTGGTGGCGATCGGCCGGGTGGCGCAAAGCTACCGCTCGAAAGGCTTGTAACAGGGGCTGCGCCCCCCATTTGCGGGGGCGCGCCCTATCGCCTGTGACTTGGGGCAGGGCGGGGCCTTGCCTTTCGTTCCTTAGGGTTGAGGCGCCGCTTGGCGGACCTTGCGTCAGGTTGCGCGCCTGAAGATTGAGCATTGCGACAATTTTTGTCGTCGCTGGGCATGGTTTTGCCGCGAAACCCTTGATAAGGGCTGCGAACCGGATCAGATGGGATCCCAGTAGCTGCGGGCGGCATGGGCTTTGTCCGCGGCGTAACAGGCCCAAAACGAGGCAGGCGATGCGTTATTCTGGCTTGAAGGTAATCACCGAAGGGCTGTTCGGGAACAAGGGTTGGAAGCCGGCATGGCGCAACCCCGCTCCCAAGGCCGAATATGATGCGATTATCATCGGCGGCGGCGGTCATGGTCTTTCGACCGCCTATTATTTGGCCAAGAACCACGGGATGACCAATATCGCCGTGCTGGAGAAGGGCTATCTCGGCGGCGGCAACGTCGGGCGCAACACCACGATCGTGCGCGCCAACTACTTCCTGCCGGGCAATACGGAATTCTACAGCCACAGCCTGAAGCTTTGGGAAGGGCTGGAATCCGAGTTGAATTACAACGTAATGCATTCGCAGCGCGGCTTGATCAACCTTTTCCACTCGGACGGTCAGCGCGACGCTTTCGCGCGGCGCGGCAATGCGATGATCAACCACGGCGATGATGCGGTGCTGTTGGACCGCGACGGCGTGCGCGAAATGCTGCCTTATCTCGATTTCGAGCAGACCCGCTTCCCGATCTATGGCGGGCTTTTGCACGCCCGTGGCGGCTCGGCCCGGCATGATGCGGTGGCTTGGGGCTATGCGCGCGGCGCCGATATGCGCGGCGTGGATTTGATCCAGAACTGCGAAGTTACTGGAATCGATATCGAAAACGGCAAGGTCGTGGGGGTGCAAACCACCCGCGGCGCGATCAAGGCCAAGAAGGTTGGCATGATCGCTGCGGGCCGTTCGGGCCAAGTGGCGGCGATGGCTGGGATGCGGCTGCCGATCGAAAGCCATGTCTTGCAAGCCTTCGTGACCGAGGGTCTGAAGCCGGTGATCGACCATGTGATCAGCTTCGGCATGGGCCATTTCTACATCAGCCAATCCGACAAGGGCGGCTTGGTCTTTGGTGGCGATCTCGATTTCTACGCCTCCTATGCGGCGCGCGGCAACCTGCCGATGGTCGAGCATGTGATGGAAGCCGGCATGACGCTGATGCCGATGATCGGCCGCGCCAAGGTTCTGCGCAGCTGGGGCGGCATCATGGATATGACGCCCGATGGCTCTCCGATCATCGATAAGACCCATATCGAAGGGCTCTATATCGACTGCGGTTGGAACTATGGCGGCTTCAAAGCCGTGCCGGCCTCGGGCTGGTGCATGTCGCATCTGATGGCGACCGACACCACACATGAGCTGGCCAAGCGCTTCCGTCTGGACCGTTTCGCCACCGGCCATCTTCTCGATGAAGAGGGCACCGGCTCTCAGCACAACCAGCATTGATGTGGCTGCACTGATATGTCGCTGATGCTGCGCAACTTTTGCCCCGCCGTGCCACCCTCGGCTACTGGCGGGGAGAGCTTCAGACCGATGATACGCTCTGCGTTATTTTCTGTCGTCAAATATCCCGGGGTGAGGCCGCAGGCCGAGGGGCAGCGCCCCTTCGCCTCCCCCGCCGAGAAGGAGACCGCCCGATGCGTCTGACTTGCCCCCTTTGCGGATCCCGCGACCGGCGCGAATTTTATTATTACGGCGCCGACACTTACCTTAACCGCCCCGCACCCGATGCGCCGATGGCGGCTTGGGATGATTACCTCCACTTGCGCGACAACCCCGCCGGGGTGACGCGCGATTTGTGGTATCACGAACAGGGCTGCGCTCAGTGGCTGAAGGTCACACGCAACACCGTCACGCATGAGATTTCGGCTGTTGAGCTGGTGGCGGGTCCGGCAGCTGGCGGGAAAGGAGCCTCGGAATGAGGATCGACGGCAAAGGCATTATCGACCGCACGCGCCCGGTCAGCTTCCGCTTCGATGGCCGCGAATATGGCGGCTATAAGGGCGACACTTTGGCCTCGGCACTGCTGGCCAATGACGTGCGTCTGGTCGGCCGCAGCTTCAAATATCACCGCCCGCGCGGGATTTTGACCGCTGGTTCGGAAGAGCCGAATGCGATGGTGGAAATCCACGGCCGCACCAACCAGACCCCGAACGTCCGCGCCACGGTGCAAGAGATCTTCGACGGGATGGACGCACGCAGCCAAAACCGCATGGGCACATTGCGCCATGACCTGTTGGCGGTGAACGATTATGTCTCGCCCTTCCTGTCGGCGGGCTTCTATTACAAGACCTTCATGTGGCCGCGCGCCTTCTGGGAGCGGGTCTATGAGCCGATCATCCGCCGTGCGGCGGGGCTTGGCAGCCTTTCGGGCAAGCATGATGATGGCAGCTATGAGAAGGCCTTTGCCTTCTGCGATCTGTTGGTCATCGGCGCTGGGCCGACGGGCCTGATGGCCGCTTTGGTTGCAGCGCGCTCGGGCGCGGATGTGATCTTGGCGGAAGAAAACCCGCATCTGGGCGGGCGTTTGATCGATGACGCGGGCCAGATCGATGGCGAGCCGGCGGCGCTTTGGGTGGCACGGGTCGAGGCCGAGCTGCGGTCCTTGCCGAATGTGCGGATCATGACCCGCACCGCGGTGACCGGCGCTTATGACAATGGCACCTTTGGTGCTTTGGAGCGGGTGGGCCTGCACAAGTCGGCGCGTCCGAACCTGCCGCGCGAATGCTTCTGGCGCATCGTCGCCAAACGCTCGGTGCTGGCGGCAGGCGCTTTGGAGCGGCCGATTGCCTTCCCGATGAACGACCGTCCGGGCATCATGATGGCAAGCGCCGTGCGCAGCTATATGAACCGTTACGGCGTCGTGCCGGGCAAGCGCGTGACGCTCTTTGCCAATACCGATGCTGCCCGCGACACCGCGCGCCAGCTGATTGCGGCAGGCGTTTCGGTGGCCGCGATCATCGATCCGCGCGCCGATGCCTCCAGCGTCGAAGACTGCCCGGTCTATACCGGGGCCGAGGTGATCGACACCCGTGGCCGTCTTGGCCTGCGCGAAATCACCATCCGTCAGGGCGGTGAAGAGAAGCGGATCGAAACCGATTGCCTGGCGATGTCAGGCGGTTGGAACCCGACGATCCACCTCACCTGCCATATGAATGGCCGCCCGCAATGGAACGAAGAGCTTGCCGCCTTCGTGCCGGTTGAGGGCGCTGTGCCGGGGCTCAGCGCTGCCGGTGCGGCCAATGGCACCATGTCCACCCACGGCGCCTTGGCCGCGGGCAAGGCAGCGGCCGAGGCGGCCTTGCGTCATCTGGAGCGCAACGTCGCTGAGGTGGCTGTGCCGGGGGCGGAAGATGCACCCTATGCGGTCCGCGCGACTTGGGCCGTGGAGGGCAAGGGCCGGGCTTGGCTCGACTTCGCCAATGACGTGACCGTCAAGGACGTGCGCCTTGCCGCGCATGAAAACTATGCCTCGGTCGAGCATATGAAGCGCTACACCACGCAAGGGATGGCGCCGGATCAAGGCAAAAACTCGAACGTTGGCGCTTTGGCCGTGCTGGCCGATGCGACGGGGCGCGGCATCCCGGAGACCGGGACCACCACCTTCCGTCCGCCTTATGTGCCGGTTTCGATCGCTTCGATGGGCGCTGGTGGGCGTGGCATGGGCTTTGCGCCGCAGCGCTTCCTGACCTCGGACCAAGCCAGCCGCGACCGCGGCGCGCCGATGGTTGAGGCGGGGCTTTGGTATCGCCCGAGCTACTTCCCCAAACCGGGTGAGACCACCTGGAAGGAAGCTTGCGACCGCGAGACCACGATGGTGCGGACCTCGGTCGGCGTTTGCGACGTGTCGACTTTGGGCAAAGTGGATATTCAAGGCAAGGATGCCGCGCGCTTCCTCGACTTCGTTTATACCAATATGTTCAGCACCTTGGGTCTTGGTAAGGTCCGCTACGGTCTGATGCTGCGCGAAGATGGAACTGTCTTGGACGATGGCACCACCGCGCGTCTGGGCGAGAACCACTATCTGATGACCACCACCACCGCCGGGGCTGGCGTGGTGATGCGGCACCTTGATTTCGTGCAGCAAGCCTTCTGTGCCGATTGGGATGTGCGGTTCATCTCGGTGACCGAATCTTGGGCGCAGTTTGCGGTTGCGGGGCCAATGGCGCGGCAATTGTTGGCGGGCTACCTTGGCCAGCCGGTGGAGCTGCCGTTCATGGGCGTTGCTCCGGTGCAAATCGGTGATGTGCAGGGACGTCTTTTCCGGATCTCGTTCTCGGGCGAAGAAGGCTACGAGATTGCAGTGCCGACCCGCTATGGTGAAGCGCTCTTCCGTGACCTGCTGGCGCGGGCCGAGACGATGGGCGGCGGTGCTTACGGTATGGAAGCGCTGAACGTGCTGCGGATCGAGAAAGGGTTCATCACCCATGCCGAGATCCACGGCCGCACCAATGCTTTCGACATTGGCATGGTCAAAATGATCTCGGCCAAGAAAGATTGCATCGGCAAAGCGGCAGCGCAGCGCCCGGGCCTGCTGGGGCCAGAGCGTGAGCAACTGGTCGGTCTGCGCGCAGCTGCGCCGATCACCGCTGGCGCGCATCTCTTCCGCCCGAATGACAAGGTCGAGCTGAAGAATGACCAAGGCTATGTCACCAGCGTGGGCTATTCGCCGACGCTCTCGGCTTGGCTGGGGATGGGCTTTGTGGTGAACGGGCGTGCCCGCCACGGCGAGACCATTCGCTTGGTCGATCATTTGCGCGGCATCGATGTGCTGTGTGAAATCTGTGACCCGGTCTTCTTTGACCCGGAGGGAGGGAAGCTCCGTGCCTGAACTGATTGCAAAATCCGCGATTGATGCTGGTCCTGTGACCAAGGGCGGGGCCAGCTTGGCCCTCATGGAGCCGGGCCCGATCTCCTCGATTGCGCTTTATGCGCATGGGGCGGAAGCGGGGGCTAAGGGTTTGGAAACGCTTGGCCTGTCCTTCCCTGCTCCGGGCCAGTCGCAAGAAAATGGCGCGGCACGCATCCTGTGGACGGGCCGCGATCAGGCCTTTCTGATCGGGGCCGAGGCGCCTGCAATGGAAGGCGCTGCCATCACCGATCAAAGCGATGGTTGGGCTGCCTTCAGCCTCTCGGGCGCTGGGGTCGAGGATGTGCTGTCGCGACTGGTCGCCGTCGATGTACGGCTGTCGGCCTTCGCGCCGGGGCAGGTTGTCCGCACCGGGCTGAACCACATGCCGATGATCCTGCGCCGCGCTTCGGCTGAGGCGTTTGAGATTTACACCTTCCGCTCGATGGCGCGCAGCGCTTGGCATGAGTTGGAAGAGGTGATGGGCCAACTGGCCGCACGCGGGACGCTGAAAAGCTAAGGCCAGCGCTGCCAAAACTCAGCAGATAAAGTGGATCCTGTGGCGAAAGTCACAGGATCTTGTCATTTTACGCAACGAAAACCGGCGGATTTCTGTCTAGAGAATATTTTACCACTGGAACGGGAGCAAAGGGAAGATTACACCCTTCCTGAAGCATAGTTTCAGGAAAGCTGAATATGGCACCCGATGGTCAGGTTCTTGCCCCCAATCTCCACGAGTCTGAATCCATCCCCGAAGCCGCAAGGGCCGAGATTGATCGGCTGCTAAGCTCGGGCGATTTGTTCCGTTACACCGCGCCTTCGGATGCGCCGGTGGCCTTGTTGGAAAAAGAGTTCGCCGAACTTTTGGGCGCGCGCTTTGCGCTGGCGGTTTCGTCCTGCTCGGCGGCTTTGTTCTTGTGTCTCAAGGCTTTGGATCTGCCGAAAGGCGCCAAAGTGCTGATCCCGGCCTTCACCTTTGCCGCGGTGCCGTCCTCGGTTGTCCATGCGGAATGTGAGCCGGTCTTGGTTGAGGTTGGTGCGAATTACCGCGTGGATATGGCTGATTTTGCAGCGAAATTGCCGCAAGCCTCGGCCGTTTTGATCAGCCATATGCGCGGCCATACCTCGGATATGGATGCGATCATGGCGCTTTGCGATGCTGCTGGCGTGCCGGTGATCGAAGATGCGGCGCATTCTTTGGGCACGTTGTGGAGCGGTCGCCAGATCGGCACGATCGGCAAGGCGGGCTGTTTCAGCTTCCAATCCTATAAGCTGGTGAATGCCGGTGAGGGCGGGATCATGGTCACCGATGATCCTGAGATCGCGGCGCGGGCCATCATCATGTCCGGCGCTTATGAGGAAAACTGGAAGAAACATCCGGGGCTTAGCAATTCCTGCGCGCATTGGCAGAATAAGCTGCCGCTTTATAATTTGCGGATGCAGAACCTTTCGGCGGCGGTGATCCGGCCGCAGCTGCCCTTGGTGGCGGACCGCGTGACCAAGGGCCGGGCGAATTACGACCATGTCGCGGCGCAGCTGAATGATTGCCCGCATCTGGTGGTGCCGCCGGCCTTGCCGGGCGAAGAGCGCGCGCCGGATTCGATCCAGTTCAACCTGAAGGGCGAATGGAGCGATGATGAGGCGCGGGCGTTGCAGGCGGCGGCCAAGGCGCGTGGCGTGACGGTGCAGGTCTTTGGCCTCAGCGACGGCAATGCGCGGGCGTTTTGGAACTGGCAGTTCCTTGGCGATGTGCCCGAGCTGCCGCAGACCCGTGCGATGCTGATGCGGGCTTGCGATGTGCGGCTGCCGACGCGGCTTTCGCAAGCCGAGCTCGACTTTGTGGCAGGGGTGATCTTGGACGCTGTGGCCGAAGTTAAGGGCTAAAGCACCCGCAGCTCGGACCCAAGGAAGGGCAGAGCTGCGCACATCGGGTCGATCACGTCGCTTTGGATAAGTCCCTTGAGGCGTTGCGAAATCTGCGCGGGAACCCCGCGCAGAACCCCATTGCGCGCTGAAAGTGACAGCGTGCGCGACATCGGCGCGAAGGGCAGGGGGGTGACCTCAACCTCGGCCCGGAAGCGGCGGGCTTGATGCAAAGCCAGCGGCGTCAGGATCGCCCAACCCTCTCCAGCCGCGACCATGGCAAGGATGGCGTGATAGCTGTCGAGTTCGAACCGCGAGGCGGGGTTCAGGCCAAGCTGCGCCAGATGCGCGGCGATTTGGCGGCCCATCAGATGGCGCGCGGTGTAGCGGATCAGCGGTAGATCGGCGGGCGTACGGCCCTTGGGGCAGACGGCAAGGAAGGGCTCACGCAGGATCGGATGCAGCTCACGCCCTTCGCCTTCGCTGCCGCTGTCGGCGGCGACGACCACGTCTAAGGCACGGGAATCCAGAAGGTCGAGCAGGCGATGCGAGGGGCCGGTTTCCAGAAGGAAGCGGCAGGATTTCAGCTCTTGCGACAAAGCCGAGAGCAGCCGCGGCGTCACGTCCGCGTCAAAATCCTCAATCATTCCAAGGCGTAGCGTAGTGAGGCCCGCAAGGTCGGCCTGAGCCAGCTCGGCCCGCGCCTCTTCTGCGGCATTAAGCATGGTCTGGGCATGACGACGGAACATCGCCCCCGCTGGCGTGATCGCCATCGGCCTTGTGCTGCGGTCCAGCAAAGCCGCGCCAAGGGCCTGCTCCAGCCCGCTTAATTGCTGCGAGACGGCCGAGGGGCTGACGCCCAGACGCCGCGCCGCAGCAGAGATTGCGCCCTCTTCTGCAGCGGCGAGAAAGATCTCAATGCCCCAAAGAGTGACGCGGCCCTCCGGCTCGGGCATGGCTTAAAGCTTCGACAGTTTGGACTGCAATTCAGCCAACTGACGCTTGATATCGGCGATATCATCTTCCTTTGCCGGGGCTTCGCCCTCAGGCTCTGCCGCAGTGCCGGGCCAGCCGGGCATTGCACCGGCACCGCCCATCATCGACTTTAGGAAGGCTTCTTGCTGCTTGCGCAGCGCCTCAAACCCCGGGATCGACGCCATCGGGTTTTGGATTTTCGTGAGGTTTTCCATAACCTTGGACTGTTTGCCGCGCAGCATCTCAAAAGAGGCTGCAAGGAATTGCGGCATCACCGACTGCATGCCGGACGCATAGCTGCGCACAAGATCGGTGAGCACATCGACGGGCAGAACGTTCTCGCCCTTCGATTCATGTTCCGCCACGATCTGCAACAGATATTGGCGCGTCAGGTCATCGCCGGTCTTGAGGTCGATGATCTGCACCTCACGCCCCTGACGGATGAAACCGGCAATATCCTCAAGCGTGACGTAATCCGAGGTCTCGGTGTTGTAGAGCCGCCGACTGGCGTAGCGCTTGATCAAAAGCGGCTTGTCGGTCTCAGCCATCGCGGGTCCCCCAGAGCATTATGCGCATGCAGAGAAGCTTAGGGCGGGTGGGGGCCAAAAAGCAAGGGCGGGCCGCAATGGACCCGCCCGCCAGATGATATTCTTTGGTCTACTTGCCGGGATGCGGCATAAAAGACCTTGATCGCAAAGGCTTACTTCGCGGCCGAAGCGGCTTACTTGGCGGCAGCGGTCACCTCGGCGGTGGCTTTCTGCACAACAGCGGAAGCGTCTTGCGAGGCTTCTTTGCCAGCAGCCAACATCAGCTCAACCGTTTCAGCTTGGACTTTTTTCGCAACTTCAGCGAAGGCGGCAAAGTTCTCAGCGGCGATTTCGGCCGAGGCGGAAGCGAAGTCGCTCACCGATTTCGAATAATCGGTCGGCTCGGTCTTGGCTTTGGCAACATCGCCCAAACGTGCCAGAGCGTCTTTGGCCCATTTGGCGCTGATCTCGGTCGATTTTTCAGCGGCATCCAGAGCAACTTTGGCCAGCTTCTCGCCAAAAGCAGCTTGGGTTTTGAAGGCGGTTTGCAGCGCCGAGGAGTCAACCGGGAACTGAGCCAGCATGTCCTGGAAGACCTTGGTGTAGTCCTGAGTCTTGTTCATGTCATCATCTCCTGTGTCCGGGTGCCATCGGTCCAGCCGCGGGGCCCGTTTCATGAACAGAGATATAGATGCTGCAGTGCAGCAATGCAAGGCTCTTTCTGCATTGCAGCAATCGTCTGGGTGCATGGCTGGCGCTAACGCACACGTCACGGGGGAGTTGGGGCGCGACTAAGAACCGATTGATCTGCTTCACGAAAGCTGCGGGTCGGGGTGGATTTGGCGGTGTTGCGGGCCAAATCCACCGATCAACCTCGCTGCAATGGCAGCGAGGTTATTTGGGCTTCTTGGGGGAAGGCGCCGAATCGCTGCGCTGCGGCGGAGGCGTTTAGCTGGCCTCGTTTTGCAGCTGCAGCGGCAGCACATAGGTGCCAGGGGCTGGGGCAAGTGTGCCGTCTTTGCCGCCGGGCGGACGTGCCTTCACCATGCCGCCTGACCGCTCGGCCAGCCAAGCGCCCCAGCGCGGCCACCAGCTGGCATGGGTTTTCTCGGCCCCAGCGCGCCAGTCTTCAGGACTGCCCTCGATGGGGGCAGGGCTGCTGTAATGGCCGTATTTGCCCTTGGAGGGCGGGTTGATGATCCCGGCGATATGGCCAGATTCGGCAAGGATAAAGGTTTTATCCTTTGATCCCATTTGCTTGATGCCGTTGAACGAGCCTTTCCAATGGGCGATGTGGTCGGTCTCGCAAGCCACGGCGCAGAGCGGCAGTTGGATGTCCGCAAGCGAGACCGGCTCACCGAAGACCGGGAATTGGCCGGTGGCGAAGCCATTTTTTTGGCACAGGGCACGCAGATATTCGACGGCCATCGCGGCGGGCAGGTTGGTGCCGTCGCCGTTCCAATAGAGCAGATCGAAGGCGGGCGGGCGCTCTCCCATCATATAGCTTTTGATCGCCGGGGCGTAGATCAGGTCGTTTGAACGCAGGAAAGAGAAGGTGCGCGACATGAAAAAGGAGGAGAGAATCCCGTCTTGCGCGGTCTGACGCTCGATCCCGTCGACGAAGTCGTTGGCAAGAAAGACGCCCACCTCGCCCGGGTCGGAGAAATCGGTGAGGGTGGTGAAGAAGGTCGCGCTTTTGGCCGAGGTATCTCCCGCTTTTTGCAGATGCGCGAGGGTGAGGCCCAAGGTGGTGCCGGCGATGCAATAGCCAACGACGTTGATCTGTTTCTCGCCGGTGATGCGGCGCGTTTCGGCCATCGCGCGGATGAAACCGTCGCGGATATAATCATCCATGCCGACGCCCGCGTAAGAAGCATCGGGGTTGACCCAAGAGACCACGAAGACGGTGAAGCCCTGATCCACGATCCATTTGATCAGGGAATTCTGCGGCTTAAGGTCCATGATGTAGAATTTGTTGATCCAAGGCGGGAAGATCAGCAGCGGGGTTTTGTGCACCTTTTCGGTGCTGGGCGCATATTGGATAAGCTCCAACATACGGTTGCGGTAGACGACCGCGCCGGGGGTGGTGGCGAGGTTGCGCCCGACTTGGAAGGCAGATTTATCGGCAAGGTTGACCAGAAGATCGCCCTGATTTGCCTCAATATCGCGGATCAGGTTCTCAAGGCCTTGGACCAAGCTTTCGCCATCGGTCTGCATCGCCTTTTCCAAAGCATCGGGGTTGGTGCCAAGAAAATTGGTGGGGGCGAAGAGGTCGATGATTTGACGGATGAAGTAATCGGCGCGGCGGTGGTCCACCGGATCAAGGCCTTCCTGTCCGGCGACTGCCGTCGTCAAAGCCTCGGAGTTAAAGAGGTATTGCTGCTTTAAGTAGTTGAAGAACGGGTGGTTGTCCCAAAGCGGATTGGCAAAGCGGCGGTCAGTGGGGCCTTTGTCGGCGGGGGCTTCAAAGGTTCCCTTGGCCAAGGTGGCTTGGGCATCGGCGTAATGTTTCAGCGTTTTGCCCCAATAACCGACCTGCTGCTCAATCACCTTGCCGGGATTTTGCATCATTTCCGCAAGATAGGCGGCGGTGGCTTTGACGTAGACCTCTTGGCTGGGGCCGGCGAGGGCGGGGTCGGAGGTGCGGCGGTTGGCAAGGGCTGTGGTCAGGCGGGTCGAAAGCTCTTCCATACGGGCCAAATTGGCGCTGAGGCGGTCTTGCCGGGCGGTGATTTCGTCGGATTCTGTTGCCATGCTTCTCGATCCCCCCTATCTTTGCTGCTGTGCAGCATAAGTCGCCGACCTTGGGAGGGGTCGCGGCACCGATGCCAGACCCTTCCTTAGGAGACGTCATGAAGTATATGGCCACCTACGACCTTATGGAAAGTGCGCGAAACACCCATGAATGGTTGGGAGCCTCGGCCCGAGCTTTTGCGAGTTATCCGCTTTTTGCAATGTCTATGAACCCGATGCTGCCGATGATGGCGGCTTGGGGCGATGTGGCAGAGCGCAGTTTCAGCCGGATGATTGCCAAGCCCGATTGGGGCATCCGCTCGATCGCGATGCCGGATGGGCAGGACCATTTGGTTGATGAAAAGATCGTGGTGGAACGGCCCTTTGGCAATCTGGTGCAGTTCTTCGTGCGCCGCCGGGCGCCGATGGCGCGGCGGGTGCTGCTGGTGGCGCCGATGTCGGGGCATTATGCGACATTGCTGCGCTCGACTGTGGCGAGCTTGCTGCCGGATGCTGATGTTTTCGTCACCGATTGGCACAATGCGCGCGACATTCCGGTGAGTGCCGGCAAGTTCGACGTGGAAGATTACACGCTTTATCTTGTTGATTTTATGCGGGAGCTCGGGCCGGACACCCATGTGATCGCCATTTGCCAGCCGGTGCCTTTGGCGCTTGCCGCAACGGCCTATCTCGCGGCGGAAGCGCCCGAAGCGCAGCCTCGGTCTTTGACCTTGATCGGTGGCCCGGTCGATCCCGATGCCGCCCCGACCGAGGTGACGGATTTTGGCCACCGGGTCACCATGGGCCAGCTGGAGCATATGGCGATCCAGCGCGTCGGCTTTAAGCACAAGGGCGCGGGGCGGTTGGTCTATCCGGGCCTGCTGCAACTCGCCGGCTTCATCTCGATGAATGCCGAGCGGCATTCGCGGGCTTTTGCCGAGCAAATTCTGCGCGTCGCCCAAGGTGAGGCGGGCGATCATGATGCGCATAATCGCTTCTATGATGAATATTTGGCCGTGATGGATATGACGGCCGAGTTCTATCTGACCACGGTCGAGCGGATTTTTAAGAATCGCGAGATTGCGCGCAATGTCTTCACCGTGGCGGGCAAGCGGGTGGATATTGGCGCGATCAGTGATGTTGCGGTGATGGTGGTCGAGGGCGAGAAGGATGACATCTCGGCCCCTGGGCAATGTATCGCGGCTTTGGATCTTTTGACCGGGGTGGATGAGGGCAAGAAGGCCAGCCATCTGGAGCCCGGCGCGGGGCATTACGGGATTTTCGCGGGCAAGAGCTGGCGGTTGAACATTCGGCCCTTGGTGCTGAACTTCATCGATGCCAATGCGGGCGGGCCGAAGGCGGGCAAAAAGCCTGCAGTGCGGTTGGCGGCCTCGAAATAAGGTTTTGGCTTTGTGCGAGCGGCCCCCTTTTCCGGGGGCCGTTTGCATTTCAAGGGGTTAGGATGCGGATTGGCGCTGCAGAACCTCATCAATCGCGGTGGCGATGAGGGCAAGGCAATCGGGCGTTGAGAAGCGGTGATCGGCGCCTTTGACCAAGGTCAGACGGATGTCGGACCCGCTGGCATGGTTGAGGAGCCGGGTCGCCACCTGCGGCAGCACATCTTTGTCAGCGGTGCCTTGCAGAAGGCGGGTCGGCATCGGCAGCGGCAGGGGCTGGTCGAAGACCCGCTGCTTGGCCCCATCATCGAAAAGCTTCTCGGTGAAGATATAGGGGTTATCGGCATATTCCGAAGGGATCTCAACCCGGCCCTTGGCGCGAACCTCGGTGCGCTGCGCCTCGGTCAGTTCTTCGTCCCAAGTGGTGGTGGTGAAATCAGGCGCGGCGGCAATGGTGACAAGGCCCGCGACACGCTGGGGCATTTCACGCGCAAGAAGAAGCGAGATCCAGCCGCCCATGGAAGAGCCGACCAGCACTTGCGGGCCTGTGGTCAAAGCGGTGATGACAGCGCGGGCATCGTCGCGCCAATCGCCGATGGAGCCGTCTTCGAAGGCGCCGTCCGAGACGCCATGACCGGAATAATCAAAGCGCAGGAAGCTGAGGCCTTTGCCGCGCGCCCAGTCCTCCAAGAACAGGGCCTTTGAGCCCTGCATGTCGGATTTAAAGCCGCCAAGGAAGACGACGCCGGGCGCTCCGGCTTGGGGGCTATGGTTATAGGCCAGACGGCGGCCCTGCGGCGAGGTGAGGTATTGGGTCATGGCTGGTTTCCTCTCTTGGTCCAAACCTAGCGGGGCGCGCTGCATTCTACCAGCGGGCAAGACTGGGGGCGCAGCGGGCGAGGTTTACCAAGCAGGGCAGGGGCTTGACGGCGCGTTACAGGCATCGCAAGACAGGTGCACATAACCCGCAACCGGGCGTTCAGTGGGCGCCAAACCGACGAGGATCCAGGCATATGGCCCAGATTTCCCTTACATTCCCCGATGGTAATATCCGCCACTATGAGGCGGGCGTCACCGCTGCTGAGGTGGCCGCTTCCATCGCGCCCTCTTTGGCCAAAGCCGCGATCTCGGCCCAGTTGAATGGCCAGCATTACGATCTGCAATGGCCGATCACGGCGGATGCCACGCTGTCGATCAATACGATGAAAGACGAAGGCCCGGCTTTGGAGCTGATCCGGCATGACTGCGCCCATATCATGGCGCGCGCCGTGCAAGAGATTTGGCCGGACGTGAAAGTCACCATCGGGCCGGTGCGCGATTACGGCTGGTTTTATGACTTTGACCGGGCGGAGCCTTTCACCCCGGAAGACCTTGGCCAGATTGAAGCCAAGATGAAGCAGATCATCAATGCCCGTGACCCGGTCCGCACCGAGGTTTGGGACCGCGCCCGCGCCATCGCCTATTACGAAGAGCGCGGCGAGCCCTATAAGGTTGAGCTGATCAACAAGATCCCCGAGGGCGAGGATCTGCGGATGTATTGGCATGGCGACTGGCAAGACCTTTGCCGGGGCCCGCATTTCCAGCACACCGGGCAAGTGCCGGCAGATGGGTTCAAGCTGACCCATGTCGCCGGGGCCTATTGGCTGGGCGATGCCTCGCGTCCGATGTTGCAACGGATCTATGGTCTGGCCTTCAAGAACCGCGAGGATCTTAAGGCGCATATGCATATGCTGGAAGAGGCCGCCAAGCGCGACCACCGCAGGCTGGGCCGGGAGATGAACCTCTTCCATATGCAAGAAGAGGCGCCGGGCCAGATCTTCTGGCATCCGAATGGCTGGACCATCTACACCACGCTGCAAGACTATATGCGCCGTCGCCAGCGCGCCGACGGCTATGTTGAGGTCAATACGCCTCAGGTGGTGAACCGGGTGCTGTGGGAGAAATCCGGGCATTGGGACAACTACCAAGACCATATGTTCATCGTCGAAGTGGATGAGGAGCATGCCCGCGAGAAGACGGTTAACGCGCTGAAGCCGATGAACTGCCCCTGCCATGTGCAGGTCTTCAACGTCGGCCTGAAGTCTTATCGCGATCTGCCGCTGCGGATGGCCGAGTTCGGCTCGTGCAGCCGTTATGAGCCTTCGGGCGCGCTGCATGGCATCATGCGGGTGCGCGGCTTCACGCAAGATGACGCGCATATCTTCTGCACCGAGGCGCAGATTGAGGCGGAATCGCTGAAGTTCATCACCTTCCTGTCGAAGGTCTATGCCGATCTGGGCTTCACCAAATGGCGCATCAAGCTTTCGACCCGGCCGGAAAAGCGGATCGGCAGCGATGAGTCTTGGGATTATGTCGAGGCCGCTTTGGCCAAGGCCGTCACGGCGGCGGGGCATAGCTATGAGATCTTCGAAGGCGAGGGCGCATTCTACGGGCCGAAGCTTGAGTTCGTGCTGACGGATGCGATCGGCCGGGATTGGCAATGCGGCACCTTGCAGGTGGACCCCAACCTGCCGGAGCGTCTCGACGCAAGTTACATCGGCGAGGATGGTGCCAAGCACCGCCCGGTCATGCTGCACCGCGCCTGCCTTGGCTCGTTTGAGCGCTTCATCGGCATCTTGATCGAAGATCACGCCGGCAAGCTGCCCTTCTGGCTGGCCCCGCGTCAGGTTGTGGTCGCCTCGATCGTCTCGGACGCTGATCCCTTCGTGGAAGAAGTGGTGACCGCGCTGACGCTGGCGGGCGTGCGGGCCGAGGCCGATATGCGCAACGAGAAGATCAACTACAAAGTGCGCGAGCATTCGGTCGGCAAAGTGCCGGTGATCTTGGCGATCGGCATGAAGGAAGTTGAAGAGCGCACGGTTTCCGTCCGTCGTCTGGGCGAGACCCGCACCGAGACGATGACTTTGGAGCAAGCCGTGGCCGAGTTTGGCCAATTGGCGCTGGCGCCTGATCTGGCCTAAGCTTTGGCGACGAAAGGTTAAGGATTGGCCGGGAAGGGTTTACCCTCTCCCGGCCTTTCTATGGAAACTTCTTTGAAGCCCGGGCGTTTGGCGCGAATTTTCTTCTGTGCTGTAGGGCTGGATAGGGCGTTTTGGGCGTTTTTCTCCAAACATCTTGATTTTGTTCTACGTTGCGGCATCATCTGTGGGTGAACCAGAGCTTAAAGCGGTGCCTTTCCTTGATCCGAAAGGCCCTGACCGGCCTGGGGGCTTTGACCTTGCGGTATGGTGCGGCAAGGCGTTCGGATGAGGGAGAAGGCGGAATGCCAACGGGCACCGTGAAGTGGTTCAACGCGACCAAAGGCTTTGGCTTTATTGCGCCGGATGACGGCGGCAACGATATCTTCGTGCATATCTCGGCGGTTGAGCGGGCCGGGCTGAAAGGCCTGAACGACAATCAGAAAATCAAATATGAGCTGTTGTCGGGCCGCGATGGTCGATCTTCGGCGGGTGATTTGGTGCTGCTTTAACCTTATACGCCCTTTGGCTGGCCATTGGGCAACAGGATAAGCAAACGGCGCGCAAGGGTTTTGCGCGCCGTTTTTCATTGGGGATCTGGGGGAGGGGCCTTAGCTGAGCGCTGCCTCGACCGAGGCGTCCCAGCCGAGATACCAGCGATCCGCCTTGATCACCGGGCGCTTCATCACGGTGGGCTGCGCCTTGATCTGATCCTCGGGGTCCGAGGCTTTCAGGAAATCACTGAAGGCGCGATAGGTGGTGGATTGCTTGTTCACGGCCTTGTCGCCGAATTCGCCGACGATCTCGGCAATCTCCGCCTCGGAGAGCGGATCTTTGCGGATGTCACGGAAGGTAACCTCCTTGCCCGCCGCCTCAAGGGTTTTGAGCGCACGCTTGCAGGTGTCACAGGTGGGGATGCCGTAGAGGATCATAGGTTTACTCGTGCTCTTGCAATTAACTTTGAGATCGCTTGCCCGTTCCGGACGTGTAATCGCGATTGATCAGTTCATCAGTTGAACGTGCATCAACAACGGTTCCCGCTGCACAATCTTAGATACGCTTGTATCCAAGGTTTGGGCCAACCATCAGCCCCATATCCCCTCAAATTCCCGCCATTCCCCTTTGGACATGCCGGAATCTTCCTGAGACACGGTCTCACCTTTAAGGCGACGCTTCAGCACTGCAATCGCCTTGGCCGAAAGCGTGGTGCCGCCCATGCGGTAATCCTCGAAGGCGGCAAAGGCCAAAGGCACCCAATCTTTCACCGTCGCCGCAATCGCATCGGCATAGACGCGGATTTCATATTGGGCATGGGCATCGGCGCGCAGGCGCAGGAAATGGAAGAGGTTGTGCAGATCGGTCTTCCAATACCATTGGGTGTAAATATTCATCGGCAGGTTCATTCGCGCCAATTCGCGCGCAAGCCCTTGTTGCGGCTCACCATCCGGGCCCTCTTGGCCCAGCATTTGCGCGTAATTGTCGTAAGAACTCGCCGCATCACGTTTGAGGGTTTCCAGCACCCGCGCCGCCTCGGCGCCTTCCAGCACCGCGCCGCGGCCTTGGTTGTTTACCGTGGATTGCGCGGCAAGCTGCGCCGGTTCGGGGATGTAGAACTCGCGATCAAGGATCGAATAGCGCGCGGAATATTCGTTCACATTGGCGGTGCGGTGGCGGATCCATTGCCGCGCCACGAAGACCGGGAGTTTGACGTGGAGCTTGACCTCGCACATCTCGAACGGGGTCGAGTGCCAGTGCCGCATCAGGTAGCGGATGAGGCCCTCGTCGTTCGACACATGTTTGGTGCCAGCGCCGTAAGAGACGCGGGCGGCCTGCACGATGGCGCTGTCGTCGCCCATATAGTCGATGACCCGGATGAAGCCGTGGTCGAGCACCGGATGGGCGCGGTAGAGATGTGCTTCCATGCCGGGCGAGGTGGCGCGCAGGGTTTGGCGCGGGTTGGCGCGGGCGGCCTCGATCTCGGCCAGCTGGTCAGGGGTAAGGGACATGGGCTTGGCCTTTCGATGGAACACGAGTCGGAGGCGACTGTATATGGGGGGAGCGGTTAGGGAAACCAGGTGGTGATGCCGACGGGGCACGCAGCGGCAAGGAAAATTGTAAACGCCTTCTTACCTTTGACTTTTGCTGCGCCGCGCCGCAAGTTTTGCCGACATTCAATTGATCGGGTGAGGATTTCTCGTGCACCGCATTTTATCTGCTATCTTTTGCGCGGGCCTGCTGGCTGGATGTGGCGGTAATCCTCTGGCCGATGGCGGCGGCGGTGGAGGCGGTGGTGGGGGCGGCGGTACCTCAACTATCCCGTTGGCGATCCGTGGCAATCTGCAAAGCGTGAACTATGATCCGGCGGGCGGTGGAGGTGCTGGGACGCTGACTGCGGTGATCGTGCCCTTGGACGCCAGCCCGATCACGGCGACTTTCACCCGTAATCCAAGTTTAGATACTCCCGGATTTAGGGCTTTTACATTCCGTGAGACCACTGCAAATCGCTATTTCGTCGCACTGCTGGCGCGTTCCGTTGATGGCGGGACGACTGCAGGGGTGGTCGGAAGCGCACAGTTCGCTGAGGTGGTCTGGGGCGCTAACTACACGGGCAGCAACTTCACGAAGCCCGTCAGCGGTGGACTTGCGACCTACCACGGCAATTACGCAGGCGTTCTGAATAAAGGTGTGGTGGCACCCGGTGGTGGCGGGGGCCAATTTGATGCAGTTCAAAATGACCGCGTGCAGGGCAAAGTCGTCGTGAACGCGGATTTCACCGACAACGCACTGGAAGGCGCGATCTACGAGCGGCAAAATGTCGATACGGGTGACACATATAATGACCTGTTGATGACAATCACAACGATCAAAGCGGACGGCACCTTCGAGGGTGATCTTGTTCATGAGCCAAGGGGACCCAATTTAGGCAGTTTTGCAGGTGCATTCGGGGGAGCAGGCGGATCGTCGGTAGCTGGTGGCGTTGACGCTAGTCTCGGTCCTGACTTGATAGAACGGGGTGTCTTCTTGGCTGAGAAATGCGTCATGGGCGATCCGCTGCCCTGTCCGCAGTGATCCGCCGGTTTCTTCGCGCCGCAGCTTTCGCCTGCCTTTGTCAGCCGTTGCCGGTGTTTCCGGCGGCGGCTGAGGCGCGAAGTGGGGCGGGTGAGCGGGCCGCTTTAGCGGCGGAGGCGGAGGCGGCTCTAGCGGCCGGTGAGATTGAGCTGGCACGGCTTTTGGCGCTGGCCGTGGTCGAGGATGAACCGAGAAACAGCCGCGCCTTAGCCGTCTTGGCAGCGGTTGGTCTGAGCCAGCAAGAGGCTGAGGCCGCGCGGGTTGTGGCCAAGCGCGCCTTCCGCTTTGGCAAAACCGAGCTGGAGCGCTTCACCGCGGCGCGGCTTGCGGCTAAGGCTTCGGCGGATCTCGACCAGTTTACCGCCTCGAAATATTGGCTCCGCCGGGCGCTGCACCTGGTCCCGAGTGAAGAGGCGCGCTCCGCCACCTTGCGCGATTATCAGACCTTGCGGCAAGGGAGCCGGGTGGTCGTCGATCTGGGCTTTAGCATCAAACCCTCGAGCAATGTGAACAGCGGGGCCGAGGATGCGCTTTTGACCGTGGATGGCGTGCCGACTTGGTTCTATTTCGACCGCAGTTCGATGGCTTTGTCGGGGGGCGAAGCGACGGCTAAGGTCGCGCTGCGCTACCGCTTGAAAGAGAGTGCCACGGCGCTGACCACGCTTGGCTTCAGCATCAGCGCCCGTGGGGTGGTTTTGTCGGATGAGGCGCGGGCGGCGGCCCCCGCGGCGCGCGGTTTGGATTTCGCGCATATGGCGGTGGATGGGCTTTTGACCCAGCAATGGCGGCTGGATGAGGGACAAGTGTTGAGCGCGGGCCTTACGGCCGGATCCATCTGGTTCGGAGGTGAGCCCTATGCCGACCGGCTGCGCGCGGAATTGGCGCTCTCGTCGCAGCATGGGCCTGCATTGCAGTCACGCATCGGCTTTTCTGTCGAGCAACAATGGCGTGCCTCGGGCGGTGCCGCCGATCGCGCCTTGGCGCTGGATCTGGGGCTGCAGAAGGCCTTGGCCTCGGGCGATGCGGTGGCATTGCGTTTGGAGCTTGGCCGGACCCTCTCGGAGGATCCCAATCAGCAAAGCCGGATGCTGGGCGCGAGCCTGCGCTATCGCCGGGGCGAGCCGGTCGCCGGGATGCGGCTTTCGGGCGGGCTGGATCTGAAGACGCGGGACTATCCGGTGTTTTTCAACGCGATCTTCAATGACAGCGGGCGGCAGGACCGCTCGGTCTCAGTCTCGGCGGATCTGGCGCTGCCGAAATGGGAGGTCTTTGGCTTTGAGCCGGTGCTTTCCTTGCAAGCAAGCCGGACGAAATCCAACGTCAGCCGCTACTCCGGTGATGGGGTCGGGATCGGTTTCGGGATCCAATCCTCTTTCTGAGGCTTTGTTACCATGGGCGGCGGCTTTCCCTTGTCGGGTTGGCAGGCTAGTCAGGGCAAAAAAGGAGTTCGCACATGACTTTACGCTATTTGCACACGATGGTTCGGGTGAAGGATCTGGAGGCCTCGATGGCCTTTTATCGGCTCTTGGGTTTGGAAGAGACCCGGCGGATGGACAATGAGAAGGGGCGATTTTCGCTGATCTTTATGGCGCCTCCCGGGCAGCCGGACTGCCCGGTTGAGTTGACCTATAACTGGGATGGCGATGATAAATTGCCGAGCGACAGCCGGCATTTTGGCCATTTGGCCTATGAGGTCGATGACATATACGCGGTTTGCGCGCATTTGCAGGCCAATGGCGTGGTGATCAACCGCCCGCCGCGCGACGGCTATATGGCTTTTGTGCGCTCTCCCGACAATGTCTCGATTGAGCTGTTGCAAAAGGGTGAGACTTTGGCACCGGCGGAGCCTTGGGCTTCGATGGAAAACACCGGGCATTGGTGAGGTAAGCGGCTGCTCTCGATGGGAGCAGCTCTCAACTGACAAGGAGGCCGGGGGGCAGCCCCCCGGACCCCCCGGAGTATTTGCCTCAAGATGAAAGGGGACGGGTGCTTTGGGTTAGAGCGACCAGAGAGTGAATTGGTCGGGGCCGAGGCTTTGGGTTTCGAGCCGCTTTAGTCTTGGGGCCTCGGATAGGGCGGTAAGGCCGAGGCGGCCCAGCGCTGCGGTGCCTTCGGCGCCGATCAGGCAACCGGCTTGGTAGAGAGCCAGTTCATCAACGAGATTGAGTGCGATGAGGCGGGCGGCGAGGGTGCCGCCGCCTTCGCAGAGGATACGGGTGACGCCTTCGGCGGCAAGGCGACGCAGCGCCTCGGTCAGGTTGAGATGGCCGTCAGCCTCGGGGCATTCGATCAGGCGGGCACCGGTGTCTGCCCAAGATTTGCGGGCAGCGTCAGGGGCTTGTGGGCCATGCAGCAGCCAGACGGGGTGGTCTTTGGCGCTGCGGCCAAGGCGGCTGTCGGCATTGTGGCGCAACTGGCTGTCGATCAGCAGGCGCAACGGCTGGTGGCGGGCGCCAAGGCCGCGGATGGTGAGGTCAGGGTCATCGGCGCAAGCGGTGCCGGAGCCCACGAGCACCGCATCATGCGTCATCCGCAGCATATGCACATGGGCGCGGGCCAGCGGGCCGGTAATCCAGCGGGAGTCGCCGGTGGCGGTGGCGATGCGGCCATCAAGCGTGGTGGCGAGCTTCAGCGTGACCAAGGGCAGGCCTTGGGTGACGCGTTTCAAAAAGCCCGCGTTAAGGCGTTGGGCTTCGGCGCTCAGGACGCCTTCGGCGACAGTGATCCCGGCGGCGCGCAACATGGCATGGCCGCGGCCGGCGACGCGCGCGTCAGGATCGGTGAGGGCGGTGACAACGCGGGCGACGCGGGCGCCGATCAAGCCTTTGGCGCAAGGAGGGGTTTTGCCGTGATGGGCGCAGGGCTCCAGCGTGACATAGGCGGTGGCGCCGCTCGCGTCTCCGGCTTGCGCCAAGGCCATGCGTTCGGCATGTGGGCGGCCGCCTTTTTGGGTGGTGCCACGGCCCAAAATCTGGCCGTCCTTCACGATCACGCAGCCCACCGAAGGGTTGGGCCAAGTCGTGCCCAAGCCCCGCGCGGCAAGGCGCAGGGCATGGGCCATATGGGTGATGTCGTCGCTCACTCTTCCGGCTTTTCCCCGGGGCGCAGCTCACTCACAAAGCGGTCAAAATCGTCGGCCGCCTGGAAGTTCTTGTAAACGCTAGCAAAGCGCACATAGGCCACGGTGTCGATCCGCGCGAGGCTTTCCATCACGATATCGCCGATTTGCTTCGAGGGGATATCGGTCTCGCCCAAGGATTCCAGCCGGCGCACGATGCCAGAGATCATCTGGTCGATCCGCTCGGGGTCAATCGGGCGTTTTTGCATGGCGATGCGAATGGCGCGCTCCAGCTTGTCGCGGTCAAAATCTTCGCGCTTGTTGGAGGATTTGATCACGACGAGATCGCGCAGTTGGACCCGTTCGTAGGTGGTGAAGCGTCCCCCGCAGGCCGGGCAGAAGCGCCGGCGCCGAATGGAGACATGATCCTCGGCCGGCCGAGAATCCTTCACCTGGGTGTCGATGTTGCCACAAAATGGGCAGCGCATTCGCCCCCTCCTCGCTTGTTGTAATTGGCCTGCCTCTAAGTCCGGGTGTGCCCCCGGTTCTTTGCACTGACTATAGAGGCGTGACAAGGATATGGGGAAGAAGGAAGTTGAGCCCCCAGCATATAGAGGCACAACTGTGGCGATAGAGACTCACGCCTGAGGGGGAGAGGGCCTTGCAGCCTAGTCGCAGCTCCAGGCCCAGGCTTGGTCAGCAAAGCTCCAGCATTGCCCATAAGCAACTTTGACGTCGTAGATAACGTCCAAAGATTGGCTGGCGCTGCCGGGATTGCAGGTGAGCGTGGTGAGCGTGGTCTCGCCCTGCCGCACGGTGACGCCAGCGGAAAGACCGCTTTGATCTTCGGGGTCGCGTTGGACCGAGGTCCAGACCTCGTAGCTGTGGCCATCATTGTAGAAGGTGACGTTCTCCCAAATCGCGCTGCCGACGCCGGGCCAGGGCTGGAAGTCCAGATCGGGGGTCGTCTCCCAAAGCGACAGGTCGGGTTTGCCTTTGCGGCCAAAGGTATAGGCAAAGACATCCGCGCGGTCATCGAAGCAGATTTGCAGCTGCTTTTTGCCGATCTGGCAGCTGAAAATCTCGGTATCGGCGCCGCAATCGGCAAGGGCGGCCGAGGGGAGAAGGGCCAAGGTCAGAAGCAAGGCGCGCATAAAAATGCCTGATATTCGAAGAAATGTTGAAAAAGGCCGCCCACGAGAGGCGGCCTTTGAAATGCGGATCTAGCCGAAGAGGCGGTCGCCCTGCTCGTCGATGAGCTGCTTGGCTTTGGATTGCGAGATTGCGACGGCTTGATTCAAAGAGGCCATCGTGTCGGCGCGGATCAGCTCGTGGGTTTTGCCGTCTTTTTCGATCTTGGCGGCGACGCGGAAATGGCCGCCTTCCTTGATTGGGTTCGGGGTGATGGAAAAGTCTTTGTAGGTCTCGGCCGCTGTGGCAGGGGCCGAAGCCGCAGAGGATTTTGAACCGAAAAGCCATGAAAACAGAGACATGCGGCCTCCTATGTCTCTTGCAGAACGAAAGCCAACCAGCGGTCGGCCATGTCGGCGTCGCTCAGGCGCAGGGTGACTTCGCCCGCTTTGGTCAGGCGGGCTTGGGCGAATTCTGCCATCGCAGCTTCCACGGTCAGCTTGCCGCGGCGCAGCTCGGGCTTGCGGATATAGGCCAGCACCCATTCGTCATTCGGCACGGCCGCGAAGCAGAACTCCTCACCGCGCAGAATGCGCAGGCTGTTGAGAAAGCCCTGCTCATGGGCGAGCAGCTCATAATCGGGATGGGCAGAGAAACGTTCGACCAAAACATCGAAGGCCGCTTGGGCCTTCGATGAAATGATTTCGTCACGCAATTCAGCGATTTGCATGGCCACGCTTACTGATCAAGGAAGCTGCGCAGCTTGCGCGAGCGGGACGGGTGTTTGAGCTTGCGCAAAGCCTTGGCTTCGATCTGGCGGATCCGTTCGCGGGTGACCGAGAACTGCTGGCCGACTTCTTCCAAAGTGTGATCGGTGTTCATGCCGATGCCGAAACGCATCCGCAGAACCCGCTCTTCGCGCGGCGTCAGCGAGGCCAGAACGCGGGTCGTGGTTTCCTTCAGGTTCTCCTGAATGGCGGAATCCAGCGGCAGGATCGCGTTTTTGTCTTCGATGAAGTCGCCGAGTTGGCTGTCTTCTTCGTCGCCGATCGGAGTTTCCAGCGAGATCGGTTCCTTGGCGATCTTCATCACCTTGCGAACCTTCTCCAGCGGCATTTGCAGCTTTTCGGCCAGTTCTTCCGGGGTCGGCTCGCGGCCGATCTCGTGCAGCATCTGGCGACCGGTACGCACCAGCTTGTTGATCGTCTCGATCATATGCACCGGAATCCGGATGGTGCGGGCCTGATCGGCGATCGAGCGGGTGATGGCCTGACGGATCCACCATGTTGCATAAGTGCTAAACTTATAGCCGCGACGATATTCGAACTTATCCACGGCCTTCATCAGGCCGATGTTACCTTCCTGAATAAGATCAAGGAATTGCAGGCCGCGGTTCGTGTATTTCTTGGCGATGGAGATCACGAGCCGGAGGTTCGCTTCTACCATTTCCTTCTTGGCCTGACGGGCTTCTTTCTCGCCCTTCTGGACCTGATTCACGATGCGGCGGAATTCGCCGATATCCACGCCGATATATTGGCCGACCTGCGCCATCTCATTGCGCAGCTCTTCAATCGCGGGGCGCGATTTTTCCATCAGCACTTGCCAGCCGCGGCCCGATTTATCGGCCATACGGTCCAGCCAGGACGGATCCAGCTCATAGCCCTGATAGGCGTCGATGAATTCGCGGCGGTTGATGCGGGCGTTATCGGCCAGCTTCACCATGCCCGAGTTGATCGACATGATCCGCTTGTTGATGCCGTAGAGCTGGTCGATCAGCGCCTCGATCCGGCTGTTGTTCAGGTGCAACTCGTTCACCAGCAACACGATTTCCGAACGCAGCTTTTGGTAAGCCGCCTCTTCCGTGGTGCTGAACCGGCTGGACGAAGACAAAGCGGCATTCATCCGGCTTTGCTGCATCTCGGCCAGATTGGCATAGTCGCGCGCGATGATTTCCAAGGTTTCCAGAACCTTGGGCTTCAGCGCCGCTTCCATCGCAGCCAGCGACATGTTCGAGGCTTCATCATCCTCGTCATCGCTTTCTTCGCGCATCAAAGGATTGCCGTCGGCATCCATCTCCGGCTCATCGCCGCTGGACGAGGGCCGCGGGGCAGGGCCGCCCACTGCCATCTCGTCGAGATTGGGGCCGTCCATATCTTCTTCGCCGTCCAAGGAGCGGCCGAAGGTCGCTTCCAAGTCGATGACGTCGCGCAGAAGGATGTCTTCCGACAAAAGTTCGTCGCGCCAAATGGTGATGGCTTGGAAGGTCAGCGGGCTTTCGCAAAGCCCGGCGATCATCGTATTGCGGCCGGCCTCGATCCGCTTGGCGATGGCGATCTCGCCCTCGCGGCTGAGAAGCTCAACCGAGCCCATCTCACGCAGATACATCCGCACCGGGTCATCGGTGCGGTCGAGCGTCTCGGTCGTGGCGCCAGCCAATGCGACCTCACGAGAGCCAGAGCCGGTCTCGACCAGATCGCCGGTCAGAGCGGGTTCACCCTCTTCGACCTCTTCGTCTTCGATGACGTTGATGCCCATTTCCGAGAGCATCGACATGACATCCTCGATCTGTTCCGAGGACACCTGTTCAGGCGGCATATGCTGGTTCAGCTGGTCGTAAGTGATGTAGCCGCGCTCTTTGGCGTCGGCGATCATCTTCTTAACGGCTGCCTGGCTCATATCCAGCGAGACATCCGCTTCGTCGGTGTCAGGCTTGGAATCGTCGGCGTCCTTGAGGGCCATGCTTGCTCCTGCAGGTGCGAATCAGTTCGGGCTTTGGGATCAATACCGCGAATCATGGACGAGGGCATCCCGAATCACCCCCGATTACGCGGCATTCTGTTGGCTAAATGACGGAAAACTCGCGAATCATACGTTCTCAGTCCCTTGAGCGGCCTCCGCGGGTGAAGTCGATCTCCGCGTCCATCTTGCGTTTGCGTTCCAACTCTTCACGATCCAGCTCAATTCCATTGGAGGCGAGAATCGCCTCGGTCTTTTGTTCCTGCGGGCCGCGGGCGGCCGAGAGGCGTGCTTCGGCGGCCTTGCCAAGGCGCCAAGTCAGGCCCTCATCGACCAGACCTTCTACGTCTTTTTCGGCCTCGGCCAGTTCGGCCTGATGCGCGCGATCAGCTTGCAGCCGCGCCAGCGCCTCTTCGACGCAGGCGGCGGCGAATTCTTCATCGGCCTGGGGGTCCGGGCGCGGTCGCAAGGCGGGGCTGATCCGGACATGGGGATTTTGCAAGAGCCGGTCAAGGGCCTCTGGACTGTCGGCACGCACAAGGTCCGAGCAATCAGGGGCATGGCCGTGGGTCAAAACAAGGCTCAGCAGACGGTTGCGGTCGTCCGAGCTGAATTCGATCCGCTCAAGGGCGGTCTCAAAACGGGGGATCAGCTGCGGCAAGCGCAAAAGCGTGGCCAGAATGACCGCCTCGCGCAGGGCATTGGCGGGCTCGGTGGCGGTGGTGATGTAAGAGGCGCGGGCACTTTCGGTGGGCATCGGCTCGGGCGCCGCGCGCTTTTGGCCCGGCTTCCAAGGGCGCTCTTGCCGCGGCGGGCGGGCCGGGCGCTCTTGCCGCGCGGGGCGTGCAGGCTTTGCCGGCTCAAAGGACGGCATCTCAATTTCGATGTCGCGCGGATCATAGCCCCAGTCTGGGCCTTCGGCCTGCCATGCGCGGTCGTCTTCAGGATAGCTGGACGGTGGCGGCGCCCAGTCGCGATCGTCCATCGGGGCGCTGTATGGCGCATTGCGCGGAGCGGCTTGCCCCCAGCGCGGCGCATCGCCACGACGGCCAATCGTCTGATCGAGCAGGGTGGAAAGCTCGTCTGCGTAATAGCCGCGGATGACCGGATCCTTGATCTTGTCGATCGATTGGCCAAGGGCGACTTCCAAAGCCGCCTTCCGCTCGGGGCTGTCGAAGACCTTGGCTTCGGTCTCGCGCTGCCAAATCAGCCGCACCATCGGCTGTGCGGCATCCAAGACCTGCTGCATGGCGGCGGGGCCTTGGGCTTGCAAAAGGTCATCTGGGTCTTGGCCGTCGGGCAGCAAAGCAAAGCGCAAAGCCTTGCCGGCTTCAAGCAGCGGCAGGGCCAGATCGACCACGCGGAGCCCGGCGCGAATACCGGCCTTATCGCCGTCCAAAGCGATCACGGGTTCATTCGAGATCCGCCAAATCAGCCGCAGCTGATCTTCCGTGACGGCCGTGCCCAAAGGCGCGACGGCGGCGGTGAAACCGGCCTCGGAAAGCGCGATCACATCCATATAGCCTTCGGCCACGATGAGCCGCTGGCCCTTGCCCGCCGCTTCCCGCGCGGGGGAGAGGTTAAAGAGGTTGCGGCCCTTGTCGAAAAGCTCGGTCTCGGGGCCGTTGAGGTATTTCGCCCGGGCATTGGGATCGAGACTGCGGCCGCCAAGGCTGATCGCCCGGCCCCGCGCATCGCGGATCGGAAAGATGATGCGGCTGTGGAAGCGGTCGTAAAACCGGCCAGAGTCGGTCTTGGCCACGACGCCCGAGGCGACCATGAGCTCATGGCTGATCCCCTTTGCCGCCAAAGCCTCGATCACCGCTTGTGCGTTGTCCGGGGCCCAGCCAATGCCCCAACGCTCCCAAGCGGGCTCGCCCAAGCGGCGTTTTTCGGTCAGGTATTTTCGCGCTGCCGCCCCGGCACCGGTCTTCAGCTGGAGGCGGTAGAATTTGATCGCCTCTTCGACGACCTCGGCCAGCTGCGTGCGCCGATCGGCTTTTTCCGCCGCGCGCGGATCGCGGGCGGGCATGGTCATGCCAGCCTCACGGGCCAGCTCTTCCACGGCCTCCATGAAGGAAAGGTTGCCGTTTTCCTTGATGAAGGTCAGCGCATCGCCTTTGGCCTGACAGCCAAAACAATAGTAAAACCCCTTGCGGTCATCGACATGGAAAGAGGCGGATTTTTCCTGATGGAACGGGCAGGGTGACCACCAATCGCCTTTGGCCATATTGGATTTGCGCATGTCCCACGTGACCTTCCGACCAACAACGGCGGAAAGCGAAACGCGGCTGCGCAGCTCGTCAAGGAATCCCGGTGGCAAAGACATGGGTCAGATATGGGCTTTTGCGGCGCCTCTGTCGAGAGTTGACGCAAGGGGCCGTGAAGGTGGTGGCTGTGGATAGTTATGAGATGAAAGATGAGTATTTAGATCAAGATGAAGGGGCTTTCATCTTGACCCAAATACTCCGGGGGGCGTCCATTGAGTTCGCCATTGGTTCGAGAACCAATGGACGACGGGGCTGGCCCCCGCTCTTCGTTCCGGCCCTCGCCCCTTGCTTAAAAACCAAGCCGGTCGCGCATGGAATACCAGCTCATCGCGGCGACGAGGAGCGGCCAGCGCAAGAGGGCGCCGCCGGGGAAGCGGCTTTGCGGCAGTTGTGCCATCACATCGAACCCGGCCGAGCGGCCAGCGGCGGCTTCGGCCATCAGCTTGCCGGCAAGGCTTGCCAGCGCCACGCCGTGCCCCGAATAGCCCGAGGCGGAAAGCACATTGGGCTGAGGGCTGGTGAAGCAGGGCATGCGGTTCAGCGTGATCGCCAAAGTGCCGCCCCAAGCATAGTCGATCTTGGTGTCTTTGAGTTGAGGATAGACCTCAAGCATCGGTTTCGACACGGTTTTCACCAAGTCAGGGAAGCGGTAGCCATAGCTTTCGCCGCCGCCGAAAAGGAGGCGATTGTCGGAAGAGAGCCGCCAGTAATTCACCACGAATTTGGTGTCATGCACCGCGATCGGGCGGGACAGCACATCTTTCGCGCGATCCCCCAAAGGCTCGGTCGCAAGGATGAAGTTGTTGATCGGCATGACATTTGCCGCGATCTTCGGCTCTAGCCCGCCGAGATAGCCATTGCCCGCCAAAAGCACGGTGCCGCAGGTGACCACGCCCGAGGCGGTGACGACTTGCGGCTTTGGACCTTGGCGGATCTCGAGCACCTCACTGCCTTCATGGAGCCGCGCGCCCGCGGCGCTGGCCGCTTTGGCAAGGCCGATCGCATAGTTCAGCGGATGGATATGGGCCCCGCCGTGATCGATCTCGCCGCCTTTGTAGACGGGCGAGCCGATCAGGGCGCGGATGCCGTTTTGATCCAAAGGCTCAATCTGGTCATAGCCGTAATCACGCTGAAGTTTCTCAGCATAATCATGGGTATGGCGGACCTCGGCCTCACTCCAGCAGGCATGCGCGATGCCGGGTTTCCAATCGGTGCCGGGCATAGCGTGGCGCTGGATAAGGTCATGCACCAAGGCTTTGGCGTCTTGCGCAAGGGTCCAAAGCTGCTGCGCCGCCTCGCGCCCCACGGCCTTTTCGACCCAGATCTGGTCCTGCCGCTGGCCCGATCCGACCTGCCCGCCATTGCGCCCCGAGGCGCCAAAGCCGACGCGATGCGCCTCGAGCAGGATCACCGACAGGCCCTTTTCGGCGGCATGTAACGCCGCCGAAAGCCCGGTGTAACCGCCGCCGACGATGCAGATATCGGCCGTAGCCTCGCCCTGCAAAGGGGCGAAGCGGTGCAGCGGCTCGGCAGTCGCGGCATAGTAGCTGGGCGGGTATTCCCCCGCCCGGTCATTGGCGTGCAAAAGGTTCAATGCCATCAGACGTTCAAGAGCAGATGCTCACGCTCCCAAGGTGAGATGACTTGCAGGAACTCTTTGTATTCGTTCCGTTTTACCGAGTCGTAGACCTTGCAGAAATCGACGCCCACCACTTCTTGCAGCGCGACATCTTCTTCCAAAAGATCCAAAGCATCGCCCAAAGTCGCGGGGATATCTTCGGAGTCGATATAGGCCGATCCGGTGAACTCGGCACGCGGTTGGGTCTTATTGATCAGCCCCAAATAGCCGCAAGCCAGGGTCGAGGCGATGCCGAGATAGGGGTTGCAATCCATCCCCGGCAAGCGGTTTTCGACCCGCCGTGCGGCCGAGCCTGAGATCGGGATGCGCAGGCCGGTGGTGCGGTTGTCGCGGCCCCATTCAAGGTTAATGGGGGCGGCAAAATCCGGCACATAGCGGCGGTAGCTGTTCACGTAAGGCGCGAAGAGCGCCACGGCGGCGCCAAGGTGCTTTTGCATCCCGCCGATGAAATGGAAGAACTCTTCCGTTTCAACGCCTTTCGGCCCGGCAAAGATGTTCTTGCCAGTCTTCAGATCCACCACCGATGTATGGATATGCATGGCCGAGCCCGGCTCATCCGCGATCGGCTTGGCCATGAAGGTGGCAAAGCAATCGTGGCGCAAAGCGGCCTCGCGGATCAGACGTTTGAAGAAGAAGACCTCATCGGCCAGACGGATCGGATCGCCATGGGCAAGGTTCAGCTCAATCTGACCGGCACCGCCTTCTTGCAAGATGCCATCGATTTCAAGGCCTTGCGCCTCGGCAAAGTCGTAGATGTCGTCGATGACCTTGCCATATTCATCCACTGCGGAAAGCGAATAGGCCTGTTTGCCCGCCGCGCGGCGGCCCGAACGGCCCATCGGCGGGATCACCGGCTGGTTAGGGTCGATGTTGCGCGCGGTCAGGAAAAACTCCATCTCGGGCGCGACCACTGGCTTCCAGCCTTGTGCGGCGTAAAGGTCAACGATCTTGCGCAGCACGTTGCGCGGCGAGAAGGGCACCAGATTGCCCCTTTGATCCTTGGCATCATGGATCACCTGCAAGGTGATATCGGCGGTCCAAGGGGCGGCGGTGGCGGTGGTCCAATCCGGCTCAAGGATCATATCCGGTTCGGTGAACGCATCGAAGGGGCTGTCGGCCCATTCCCCGGTGATGGTTTGCAAAAAGATCGAGTTGGGCAGGAAGTAGTTGGTTTGCTTGGCAAACTTCGCGGCCGGCATCGCCTTGCCGCGGGCCACACCGGCAATGTCGCCGATGACGCATTCCACTTCATCCACGCGGCGATCGCCGATGTAATTGCGCGCTGCCTCGGGCAGCTTGTCGGTCCATTTGGACATGTGTCACACGTTGGTTTGGGCTGGCCCCCGGCGCTTCATGCGCGGAGCTACGCGGCCCGTTTCTGGTGGGTCTTAAAGAAATCGGCAATGCGGTCGGCCATCTTCGCGCGGTCCAAAGTGGCGTCAAGGCGCTGGGTTGCGGCATCCAGAATGGGCGCGGGTACAAGACCGGGGCCGCGATGGGTGATCAGGCCTTCAATGAACTCGCGCGGGAATTCGGGATGCGGTTGGACGGTGAACATCCGGTTGTCATAAAGCAGGGCGGCATTGTCGCAAAACCCTGTAGAGGCAACCACTTGGGCCGCTTCGGGCTTCACCACGACTTGATCTTGGTGCCAAGCGTTAAGAGTGATCTTCTCGCCGTCAAAATCATATTCGGTCGGCCCCACGGACCAGCCCCCGGCGTATTTCTCGACCTTGCCGCCCATGGCTTGGGCGATGATCTGATGGCCAAAGCAGATGCCGACCATCGGAACATGCGCGGCGTAAGAGGCGCGGATGAAATCTTCCAGCGGCGGGATGAAGGCGTGATCCTCATAAGCGCCAAAGCGCGAGCCGGTGATCAGCCAGCCGTCACATTCGGTCACGCTTTGCGGCATCTCATTGCGCAGCACGGCGTAGCGCCGGAAGGTCAGCCCCTTATCCGCCAGCAGGCTTTCAAAGAAATCGGGGTAATCGCCCATATCGGCGCGCAGAGCGTCGGGGGATTCGCCGGTTTGAAGGATACCGATCTGCATCTGATACATCCTAAGCTTAGCCTTAAGGTGGAAGCGGTTGGGGGCGGCGGTCAAGGGGGAACTGTGATTGCTCCCGGTGAACACCGCCCTCTAGCAAACCTATCTGCGATCAAACAGTGTCGAGATAGAGTTCAAGCCGTTCCTCAGGCGTCAGCTCGGCGATGTAGTACAGCTCTTGCCGTTTGGTCTGCACCAAGTTGCGGATGATCTCACGCGGCAAGAAGCGGTAGAGCACGTCCGAATGCTCAAACGCCTCAATCGCCTCCTCCCAAGAGGAGGGGATCTGCGGCAAATCCACCGCATAGGCATTGCCGGTGATCGGCGGCGGCGGTTCAACCGCGTCCTCGATCCCGGTGAGGGCGGCGCCAAGGATGGCAGCCAGCATGAGATAGGGGTTCACATCGCCGCCCGCGACGCGGTGCTCAATCCGGCGTGCGGCCGGGTTGCCGGCGGGAATCCGGATCGCGGTGGTGCGGTTCTCATAGCCCCAAGAGATGGCGGTGGGGGCGTGTTTGTCGGGGACCAAACGCTCATAGCTGTTGAAATGCGGCGCAAAAACCAAGGCGGAATCATGCATCGCATTCAGGCAACCGGCGACGGCATGGCGCAGCGCCGCCGTGCCCTTGGGGCCACCGGAATCAAAGATATTGTCGCCTTTCTGGTCCAGCACCGAGAAATGCGTGTGCAGGCCCGAGCCGGAATAATCGGCATAGGGTTTGGCCATGAAGCTCGCGGCAAAGCCGTGGCGGCGGGCAAGGCCCTTCACCAACATCTTGAAAAGCCAAGCATCATCGGCGGCGCGCAAAGCGTCATCGCAATGCATCAGGTTCACTTCGAATTGGCCAAGCCCGGTTTCGGAGGTGGTGGTATCGGCCGGGATATCCATCGCCTCACAGGCGTCATAGAGGTCTGTGAAGAAGGTGTCGAAGGCGTCGAGGGCGCGGATCGACAAGGTCTCGGCCGCTTTGCGGCGCTTGCCCGAGCGCGGGCTGGCCGGCACCTGCATGGTCTTTCCGGAATCGTCGATCAGGAAGAATTCCAGCTCCATCGCGCAGACCGGAGTGAGGCCTTTTTCCTTGTAGCGATCGACCACAGCGCGCAAGGCGTGGCGGGGGTCGCCTTCGTAAGGCTGGCCGTTTTCTCGGAACATCCAGATCGGCAAAAGCGCGGTTGGCGCTTCCAGCCAAGGCATCGGCATGAAGCCACGCTCGGTGGGTTTCAACACGCCATCTTGGTCGCCCATCTCGAAAACGAGTGGGCTGTCGTCGATATCCTCGCCCCAAATGTCGAGGTTCAGTACAGAAAAGGGGAAACGCGTGCCGTCTTTTACCACTTTATCGGCAAAACGAGCCGGGACGCGCTTGCCGCGCGCTTGACCGTTCAGGTCAGCGGCTGCGACGCGGATGGTCCGCACATGCGGATGCTTTCGCAAATAATCTTTCATCGTCATGTCAATTCAGGAAGAGCACGGACCCGGCGCCCCGGCCTCCAACTTCAGAGGCCGCCTGATGCGCAAGTTCGGACCATGCCCTTGGTCCTTCCCTTGGTTTGATCGCCTTCCCGCAGGGCCCGCGCGATAGCGCTGCCGCAGGTCCGGACGGGTGTCCGAATAATTTGATCAAAAGAAGCCTACTATCGGATCAGGTTCGGGCGCAAGCGAATTCTCTGCCGTTGGTTTGAGGGCAAATGCCGGTTCAAATAGCGGTTCACCACGCCGTATAGCCCGGTCACCGCAAGGGTCAGCAGCACGAAATAGAAGGCCACGATCGGATAGGGCACAAAGGGGTTAAAGGTCTTATCGGCGAAGTAATTGGCGTAGTAGAGCGCGTCGCCCTTCTGCGCGAAGGCCGGAAAACCCGAGAAATAAACCAAAGTGGTGGCGTGAAAGAGGAAGATCGCCTCGTTGGTATAGGCGGGCCAGCCCAACCGCAGCATGGTGGGCCATTCGATGCGACGGAACTTGGCCCAGCCCGAAAGCCCGTAAGCATCAGCGGCCTCAAGATCGCCGCGCGGGATGGTTTTCAACGCGCCATAGAAGATCTCGGCCGAATAGGCGGCGGTGTTGAGAAAGAGCGTGAGAAGCGCCCCGGCCCAAGCCCTTGTGGTCCAAGAGGTCTCAATATGCAGCCCAAAGATCTCGATCCCGGCTTTGGGCAACAGGACAAGCAGCTCATAGGCCAGAAAGAACTGGATGAAGAGCGGCGAGCCGCGGAAGAGGAAGATGTACCACTCCGCCGGTTTGCGCAGGACCGCATGGCGTGAGGCTTTTGCCAAAGCCACGGCATTGGCCAGGAAGAAGCCAAAGAACAACGCCAAAGTGCCGAAGTAGATGTTCCAGATCAGCCCCGAGCCGATCAGGGTGAATTGTTGGCAAAGGTCAAAGCCCTCCTTCGGGAGCAGCCTTTCACCGTAGCCCAATGATCGAAAAGCATAAGCTTGTATCGTCTCCCAGCAGCTCATGCCTGGCCCCCCGCTTTGCGCATTTCCTCACCGCTGCGGGTGGCTTGCCCGCGCGACAGCCGGCGGGTGATCTTGCCAAGTCCGATCTCAGAGAGCCGGGTGGCCATAAGGTAGAAGACCAAAAGGGCTAGGAAGTAAAAGAGCCGCCAATCGCCATGCGGATAGGGGTTGTTGCCCGAGGTCTTGGCCGAACCCAACTCGCGCGCCCAATAGACCGCGTCTTTGATGCCCAGCAAGAACAGGAGAGGCGTGGATTTGATCAAGATGATCCAAAGGTTCGACAGGCCAGGCAGGGCGTAGATCCACATCTGCGGCACCAGCACCCGGCGGAAGACTTGGGACTGCGACATGCCGTAAGCCTCGGCCGTCTCAAGCTGGGCGCGCGGCACGGCATTCATCGCACCGTAAAGCACATTCGCCGCGAAGGCCCCGAAAACAATGGCAAATGTGGTGACGGCAAGTGCAAAGGAATAGGCGGTGACCATGAAGGGCGAGGCATTGCCCAGCGGCACCTTCGCCGCGGGGCAGACACGAAACTCGCCATTGCTCCACACCGGCTGCGACAGGTCTTCGCAGACGAAGAGATGCTTGAACCATTCAAGCCCCTGATCCAAAGCGATGACGAAAAACAGAAAGAACACGATGTCCGGCACACCGCGCACGCCCGCGATATAAATCCGCCCCAGCCAGCTGAGCGGCAGGAAATGCGATCGCGCCGAGGCAGCACCGGCAAAGCCAAAGGCCAGCGCCAGCGGTGCGGTGACAAGCAGCAGCAAGAGCACGGTGACGAAGGACCAGTAAAAGCTGAAATGCGTTGCTGTCGTCAGATAGCAACTTAGCCATTGCAGGCCTTCTAGCGCGCGCGGGTCATTGCAATATTCGAACATCTGAACCTGAAAATTGGGGGGCAGCAGCGCTGCCCCCTGTCAAATTAGAACTTTTCAGCTTCCGGGCCGAAATACTTCTCGATCAAGGCGTTCAGACTGCCATCGGCTTTCATCGACTGGATGGCGCCGTCCAATTTCGCCTTCAGTTCAGTGTCCGACTGGCGCAGGCCAATGCCGATACCGCCGCCCAAGGCCACGTCGTTGTTCAGCATCACCAACTCACCGCCCGAGTCACCTGCGATCGGCACCAGATAGTCGAGATCGGCAAAAACGGCATCGGCTTCGCCGTTCTTCACCGCCGCAACCGTCTCATCGGGGCTGGCGAATTCCAGCAAAGTGACGCCGGCCTGTTCGGCGATATAGCCCGCCTGAATGGTTGAGACCTGCGCTGCGATCACCGCGCCATCGCCGATATTGGCTTCGGGCGAGGCGGCCATATAGGCGGACTTCGACGGCGGCGTGTAGTTTTCCGAGAAGGTGATGACCTTCTGGCGCTCTTCGGTGATCGACATGCCGGCCATGATGGCGTCGTAATTGCCCGACTGCAGGTTCGGAATGATCGAATCCCATTCGTTTTGAATGACTTCGCAGCTCAGCGCTGCGCGGGCGCAGATCTCTGCCGCCAGATCGACCTCAAACCCAACCAGCGCACCGGTGGCCTGATCGATGTAGTTATAGGGCTCATAAGCGCCTTCGGTTGCGATTTTGATCGCGTCTTGCGCCTGAGCCGCGGCACCAAAGGCCATGAGGGCCGTGGCTAGAACCAGTTTTTTCATGATTATCTCCCGTTGGTTATTCGTCACTTAGGTAAAGTTTTACTGGCCCCTTCCGTCAGAACCAGCGCAGTTCTAATGCGGCAATCGTGCCATCGGCCTGCATCTGCCGGATCGCCTCGTTCAGCTGAGCCAGCAGGGGCGCGTTGCCCTTGCAAACCGCCATCGCCGTGCCCTCATCGCCGATCGGCACCTCATAGAGCAGTTCGGTGCCGGTCTCAGAGAAATACGCGGCCAGATCCGCACGTCGCTCAAAAGGGCCAAAGGCCAAATCCGCTGCTCCCTGGCGAAGGGCAGAGAGCACATCGGCCTCGGTGCGGTAGGCGCGGAAGTCGAACCCGTTCTGGCGCAGCCAAGCCTCGTGCAAAGTGCCCGATTGCACCGCGATGCGCGCCACTTCGGGCAGGGGGGCGCTGGGCGGGCCGATGAACCATTCGGTGTCATCGGTTTGCTGGTAAGGCATTGAGAAGTCGACAAGAGCGCGGCGTTCTGGCGTGATCGCCATCCCCCCGAGAACCACGTCAAATCGGCCGTCCATTACCCCCGGCACCAGCTCTTCAAAGGCCGTGCTCTCCCAGTCGCAGCGAAACTGCTTTCGCTGGCAGATCTCTTGCATGAGCTGATATTCGAAGCCGGTCAGTGCCCCGCTGGCATCGGTCATAATATAGGGCGGAAAGGGCGCCTCGGTGCCGATGGTCAGGCGCTGATCGCCGCCCGCTGCCAGAAACAGCGACGCGCCCAGAGCTGCAACCGTGGCGAAGCAGCCCATCTTAGCCCCCTAAGCTGCCGTAGCGGACAGGAAACCGCGCAACCGCTCGGTCTGCGGATTGCCAAAGAGCTGCGCGGGCGGCCCTTGCTCTTCGATCCGGCCTTGATGCAGAAAAATGACGTGATCGCTGCAATCGGCGGCCAGTTTCATATCATGGGTGACCAGCAGCATCGTGCGCCCCTCATCGGCCAAAGCCTTGATCACGCGCACGACTTCTTGCTCAAGCTCAGGGTCTAAGGCCGAGGTCGGCTCATCGAAAAGCAAAGCGCGCGGCTCCATGCACAAAGCGCGCGCAATGGCGGCGCGCTGTTGCTGGCCACCTGAAAGCTGCGCAGGCCAAGCATCAGCCTTTTCGGCAATGCCGACCTTGGCCAAATAATGCCGGGCTTTTTCTTCAACTTCTTTCGGATCGCGCTTCAGCACCGTCACCGGCGCCTCCATCACATTTTGCAGCACGGTCATATGTGACCAAAGGTTAAACTGCTGAAAAACCATCGAAAGGTTGGTGCGAATTCTGGTCACTTGCGCACGATCTGCCGGGTGACGGTCAAGGCCCGAGCCCTTCCATTGCACCGCCTCACCCTCAAAGCGGATCACGCCCTGCTGGCTGTCTTCCAGCAGATTGCAGCAGCGCAACAGCGTGGATTTACCTGAGCCGGAAGAGCCGATCAGCGAGATCACATTGCCGCGTTTTGCAACCAGATCAACGCCCTTAAGCACCTCAAGTTGGCCATAGGATTTATGCAGATCGTGGATTTCGATAACCGGGGTGTCCGTCATGCGCCCCTATACTTTCCCTGAGATCCGGCGGCGTTCTATGCACCTGTCCGGGTGTTCAATTTGGTTCAGTAGGGCGCAATTTTTGGGACATTGCAACGCAGATTCACCGCTGAAAGGGCGGTTGCGCTGGCAATTTGATCAATTTTTCATCCCAAAGTGCTGCGGCGGTGGCGGTGTGGGCACGGCGAGATAGGCGGCCTTTGGGATCACCACAATGCCGCGCAGCTGCAGGGCAGCCGCATCGGCAGGCGCAAGGGCGGCAATGGCCGCGCTGAGCGCCTCACGCAAAGGCTCGGGCGGGTTTGTCTTCGCGGTGATGAAGGGAAGCACAGGGGTGGGGGCGGTTTCGGCCACCACCTTCAGCTGTGTGGCGGATGGGTCAAATCCTTGCATCAGCCGCCATGTCAGGGCGTCGAGCCCGGCCAGATCGGCGGCGCCTGCCGCAACGGCCCTGGCGGAAGCGCGGTGGCTTTCGCTGCGCAACCGCGGGCAGGGTGTCAGGCCTAGATCCAGCAAATGCTGCGCCGGAGCGGCCCAGCCCGATTGCGACAGATCCTCATTATAAGCCATTGGCGCGCCAGAGAAATCGTGGAGATTTTGCCGGCGATCATCGGCACGGGCGACGAAAATCGTTTTGTAATGGCCGGGCGGGCAGCCCGGCAGGCCGTAATCCGGGCTTGCCACCAAGGTCACATGCTCATGCAGGCGCGAGCGATAAGGGTAGCCGCAGGTTTGCGCCAAGATCAGATCGGGGCTTTGCCATGCTGGCCAATAGGCTGCCGCACCGCGGGTCAGATCCGCCGGCGCAGCTATGCCTCGCGCGGCCAGAGCGCGACGAATCAGCTGCCACAGACGATCATTGGCGGCTTCAGCCGGGCCAAAATCATACATGGCAAGGCTGGCAATCATTCCTGCTGCAACCCCTGCCAAGCGGCCTGTCGGCTTTGCGCATTCTCCACATCGGAGAGACCAAGAAGATTTGCCACCAGCCGCATCAGCCGATCTTCCTCGGCATCGCGGAGCCCATCGACCAATGCGACCGACCACAAAGCCTGCATCATACCAAGACGCTCATCGAGTTCGGTTGCGTCTTTCAGCGCGCGGGTAAAGCGCACCGTATCAGGGGCTTCGGTCTCCAATTCTTCGGCCTCGGCGCGCAGTTTGGCGGCGGCGAAAGCGTCGTTGTCCATCCGGGCCATCAGCACCCGGTCGATACGCTCTACCTCTTCGGCGGCGTAAAGGCCGTCGGTACGGGCAGCGCGCACCATCAGCGCGGCAAGGGCAAGATTGGCATCCGCCTGCGGAAGGCGGGCGGGGGCGGGGGCCAGAAGGGCGCGGAGGAAGGTTTCAAACATGGACGAAGGATAGCGGCCTTACAAAGCTAGCGCCAGATGCGGCGCAAGCGTCTTGCGGGCTTGTGAAGGCGCCGCAAGAATTCGCTCGTCTGTGCCGGAAAGCTTTGTCAGCTTAAGGTCTTGAAAAGCGCGGTCAGCCTCGCGGCCTCGGCCTCAAGGCCCCAAGGTGGGTTGACGAAGAACATGCCCGAGCCAAGCATCCGGTGGCCTTCGCGCGCGGGCGGGAAGCGGACCTCATGCGTCAGATGGTCAGGATGCTGCGCCTCAAGCGCGCGCAGCATTGGGCCATGCGCGCCCCCCGTGAGGATCGGATACCACAGGATCAGCGTGCCCACGTTCCACTTGCGCGCAAGCTGTGCGAAGACCCGCGGGATACGCTCATAATCCTCTTTCACTTCATATGAGGGATCGCAGAGCAAGACCCCACGGCGCGGGGTCGGGGGCGCGATGGCCAGGGCCAGATCCAGCCCATCGGCCTTGTGCAGATGCGCGCCCCAAGAGCCAAGATTTTCCGCCAGAGCCGCATGTTCTTGCGGATGCAGCTCGGCCAGATGGATCGTGTCGGTCTCGCGCAGACCCAAAGCGGCGATGAGCGGTGAGCCGGGATAGGCGGTGTCGCCATACATCGATTGGGTCTCGGCCAACCTTTGGCTGTAGGGATGCTCGGGCGCAAACCAATCGGCATGGGCCAAGATGCCCTTCGCGGCCTCACCGGTCTTTTGCGCCTCATCCGCGGTCAGGTTGTACAGTCCCCGTCCGGCATGGGTTTCGATATAGGAGAGCGGTTTGTCCTTCTGGGTCAGATAGTCAAAGACCCAAGCCAGAAGCGCGTGCTTCTGCAGATCGGCCAGATTCCCGGCGTGAAAGGCATGTTGATAAGAGAGCATGACTTTGGCCTAGCAGGCGCCGAGGGGCAGGCGCAAGGGCCAGCGAGGGGGGAGGGGAGGCGCTGGGGTGGTTGAACATCTGTTAAGTAATTGACGTTGAGTTCACTTTCGCCCAACACCGGCCGTGAGGATTGTAGGAGACCCGACCATGTCCACGCCCACCAACCGCCTGCCGTTGCTACAAGCCAAGATGCGCGAAAACAGCATCGACCTTGTGGCCTTGGCACCCACGGCCAATATGACTTGGGCCGTGGGTCTGCGTCCGATGTATATGGAGCGCACCTGTATCTTGTTGGTTGGCCAAGACAATGTTGTGGCCCTGATGCCTGAGCTGGACCTGACGACCTTCCAAGAGCATCTCGATATCCCCGCGGTCACCTTGCGCGATGAGTTGGATCCAGCGGTACTTTTGGCCGAGGCGGTGGCACTGCTGGGAGCTAAAAACGTGGCGCGAGTCAGCATCGATGAAACCATGCGGGCCGATCACGCGCTTTTGGTGGTCAAAGCCTTCCCGGGCGCAGATTTCGAAAGCAGTGAAAAGCTGATGTCGCAGGTCCGGACCTGCAAAGACGCCGTCGAGCTGGCAGCTTTGGCAGCGATTGCCGAGATCAATGACAAAGCGATGGAAGCGGCCTTTGCTGCAATCGCTGTGGGCAAGTCCGAGTTCGAAGTGCTGAACGAGGTGAAGGCCGCCTTCGCCGCCGAAGGCGCTGAGCTGAACTATTACGTCGTTGGCACCGGCGCGAATGGCGCCAAGCCGCATCACCACACCGGCACCGATCTCATCCAAGAGGGCGATGCGATCGTGATCGATATCGCGGGCAATAAGGGCGATTACTACTCGGATATGACCCGGATGGCCGTGGTCGGAACCGCGCCCGAAGGCTACGCCGAGATCCACGGCATCGTTGAGCAAGCGGTTCAGGCGGCTTTGGCGGCAGCAAAGCCGGGTGCCAAGGCGCATGAGGTGGATGATGCGGCGCGCGGCGTGATCACGGCAGCGGGCTATGGCGAATATTTCACCCATCGCACAGGCCACGGCATCGGCCTTGACGTGCATGAGGGCCCGTTCATCACCGCAAGCTCGCAAGTGGTCTTGCAGCCCGGCATGGCCTTCACCATCGAGCCGGGGATCTATCTGCCCGGCCGCTTTGGCGTGCGGCTTGAAGAGATTGCCGTCATCACCGAAACCGGCTGCCGCATCCTGTCGCGCCTGCCGCGGGATACCTATTGGGTCTCGTGATCCGACCTGAGGTCTGAAATGCGAAAAGGGGGCGAATGGACCGCCCCCTTTTCGTTTGAGACCAGCCTAAGCTTAGAAGCTGAGGTGAGCTTGCGAAAAGGCCGAGCGCGACGGGTTCAGAATCGCATCAGCAGTGCTGTTCAGCGGCGCCTTGATCTTGCCCTTACCCAGCGGGATCGAAAGGCCGAAGCGAACCGCCTCGGTACCATAACCGGAATGGACGGAGGAGGAACTCCGAGCCAATTCGAGCGATGCAATCATGGGTACGCCGATATTGTCGGTCAAATCATAGGATGCGCCAAGACTTATGGTCCGATCTTGGTAAGTGTCAGTCCTCCACATAATGGACTCAGCGCCTGTAAGCTCGACCAGACCAGCGAAGATATTGATCTTATCGGTAGCGCTGTAGACCGCTGCAATTCCCTTGGTCGTCATCTGCTTGAGATCGGAGCCGAAAATGTCCCAGTCTGTTTTCACGACCGACACGCCGATTGTTAGCTTTTCGCCGATGCTATAGCTGGCACGGATGCCTGAACTTCTCAGACTATAGTCACTGCCAACGTCGCCGCCGGGGCCGCCCATTTTGCTTTTGGCTGCAAAGACGGCTACATCGATACCGTCGGCTTCATAACCGATTTCGATACCCGTCGTGTCCATGGTCGAATAGTCCTTCTCCACATCCCCTTCGTCTTCGTAGTCTAGTGAGAAGCTTTCGTAGAAGGCCGCAGCTTTCATATTATTGGAGAAGGTATAGCCGAGGTCGAAGGACTTCAAATCACCCGGGGTGCTTGTTTCGGAGTAGCCGTCCTCTTTGTCGAGTTTATTAAAGCGGGCGCCAAAGGTGAGGCCATTCTCAAATGCGAATTTGATGCGCCCGTCGAAGGTGACAGTCTTGGTGGGCACCGAATACACCGAATCCCATCCGGTCTCGCTATAGCCAAGGGTCAATGCGCCGGAATAGTCCTGAGCAAAGGCGGCGAACGGAGAGGCCAAAGCAACTGTGAAGGCAAGGGCGCCAAATTTGGTACTCATCAGGGGAAGGCTCCATAGTAAATGCCCGGTGTGGTAAACAACCTCAGAGGGTGTATGCAACAGGTTAAATAATTAATCGGCTAGTCATATTTAAGGAATTTCAGTGTATTAGCCGTGGATCGCCTCAACTTTCCGTGAGGTGAAAAAAGCCCCCGCGAGGGCGGGGGCTTTGGTGTATTTTCGGGCTGCGGTCCGTTTAGACCAGACGGCTGTTCTCAATCGCGGCGCGGATGAAATCGGCAAAAAGCGGATGCGGCGCGAAGGGCTTTGACTTCAGCTCGGGGTGGAATTGCACGCCGATGAACCACGGGTGATCTTTCACCTCGACGATCTCGGGCAGCTTGCCATCGGGCGACATGCCCGAGAACACCAGCCCCGACTTTTCCAACTGGTCGCGATACTGCGTGTCCACCTCATAGCGGTGACGGTGGCGCTCTTCGATCGTCGTCGCGCCATAGATCCGCGCGACAGCCGAGCCATCCTTGAGATGCGCGGTATAAGCGCCCAAACGCATGGTGCCGCCCTTGGCGTCATCGGCCTTGCGGCGCACGGTGTGATTGCCCTGCACCCATTCTTTCAGGTGATAGACAACCGGGGTGAAGCGGCGCTCGCCCTTTTCATGGTCGAACTCTTCCGAGCCGGCATTGGCCAACCCCACCATGTTCCGCGCGGCTTCGACGACCGCCATTTGCATGCCAAGGCAGATGCCAAGGTAAGGAATCTTACGCTCACGCGCGAAGCGGGCGGCGTTGATCTTGCCCTCGGTGCCGCGCTCGCCAAAGCCGCCGGGCACCAGAATCGCGTGGAAATTGCCCAAAACCGCAGCCGGATCTTCGCGCTCAAAGATCTCGGCATCGATCCATTCCGAACGCACCTTGGTGCGATTGGCCATGCCGCCATGGGTCAGCGCCTCGGCGATGGATTTATAGGCGTCTTCCAGTTGGGTGTATTTGCCAACAATGGCCACACGCACCTCGCCCTCGGGATGCGAGAGGCGGTCCATCACATCTTCCCAACGCCCCAGATTGGGCTTCGGTGCCGGGTTGATGCCAAAAGCGTCAAGCACGGCTTGGTCCAGACCGGCGCGGTGATAGGCCAGCGGTGCTTCATAGATGGTTTTCAGGTCATAGGCCGGAATCACCGCCTCTTTGCGGACATTGCAGAAAAGGGCGATCTTTTCGCGCTCACGCTCGGGGATCGGATGCTCTGAGCGGCAGACCAGCACATCCGGCGCCAGACCAATGGATTGCAACTCTTTGACCGAGTGCTGCGTGGGTTTGGTCTTCAACTCACCCGATGCCGCCAAATAGGGCAGGAGGGTAAGGTGCATCAGAATCGACTGGCCACGCGGCCGTTCGTGAATGAATTGGCGGATGGCTTCGAAGAAGGGCAGGCCTTCGATATCGCCAACGGTGCCGCCGATCTCGCACAGCATGAAATCAACCTCTTCATCGCCGACGCGAAGGAAGTCTTTGATCTCATTGGTGACATGCGGGATGACTTGGATGGTCTTGCCCAGATAATCGCCGCGGCGCTCGCGCTCGAGCACGTTGGAATAGATCCGGCCCGAGGAAATAGAATCGGTCATCCGCGCATGCACGCCGGTGAAGCGTTCATAATGTCCAAGGTCGAGGTCGGTCTCCGCGCCGTCATCGGTCACGAAGACCTCACCATGCTCGAAGGGGGACATCGTGCCGGGGTCGACGTTGAGGTAGGGATCGAGCTTGCGCAGCCGAACCGTATAGCCGCGCGCCTGCAGCAAGGCCCCCAGAGCGGCCGAGGCCAAGCCCTTGCCAAGAGAGGATACGACGCCACCGGTGATGAAAATATAACGCGCCACGCCGGGCCCCCCGTGTTCAGTTCAACATGCGATTCGGGCAGGTGGAATCGCAGCACCACGGGAGATGGGATATACCCTCTCCCGGTCATGTTCACAACCCGCTCCCCGCAACATGATGTTTGCGGGGCGGGTAGAAAGTCAAAAGCTAGTGGATCAGTTGCTGCCGGTCGCCGGAGCGGCGGTTTCGTCAGCTGCCGGAGCGGTCACAGCAGGCGGGATCAAGGCCTCATCCGCGGGGGCCGGGGGCAGCAGGCTGTCGATTTCAGCCGGTGCGCTGGTGCCATCAGCCGGCGCAGCGGGCGGCGGGACCAGATCCAGAACCGAGCCGCCGCCAGCATCGCGTGCCGCCATGACCGCAAGGGTCATCGAGGTGCAGATGAAGGCGATCGCGAAGACCCAAGTCAGCTTGGTCAGGCCGGTCGCTTTGCCACGGGCTTGCGTGCTGCCGCCGCCAGAGAGAAGCGCGCCACCTTCATTGCGCTGCAAAAGCACGACGCCAATCAACAGAAGGGCGAGGATCAGGTGGACGGTAAGGACGACGGTTTCCATGGAGGCGTTATTCCCGGGGCCAAGTCTTGCGGGGCCATTTAGGACTATGGAGCGCGCGGCGCAAGTGAGGATGCAGTCCCCGCGCCTTTTGGATTGCATTGCGCTGCGTCGGAGCCGCGGGTTTTGCACATCTTGCACCGATCAAACCTGGCCAAAATGCCTATGCGGATGGATGATCTGGGGGGGGGTGCGGCAGGGAGATATTTATTCTGCAAGCGGGCTTGGGCCTAGGAGGCTTTGATCGAATTGCCAAAGTCTGGGGGGTGTTCGCGACACCCAGCGTCGCTTTCGACGGGGCAGGGGGCAGCGATGCCGCCTAGTTTTCGGGGCATGAGTAAGCCCATGCCGAACCCTCCCGCCGCTTTTGCCCATTCCACTGTTGCGCCGGAGTTGGCCGTGCCCACCCATGCTGCGGGCGACCGGATTTTGCCGGGCATCTTGTTGATGCTGGCCTTTTGTGTGCTGGCACCCTTGCTTGATGTCAGTTCCAAATTGGCGGCCGAGGGCGGCATCCCGGTGGGCCAGATCACCGCAGCGCGGTTCGTTGTGCAATGCGCGCTGATCCTGCCGGTGGCTTGGCTCATGCGGGTGCCCATGCGTGTAAGCCCGCGCGCCTTGGCCCTTAGCGCTTTGCGGGCGGCCCTTTTGGTCTTCTCAACTTTTGCCTTCGTCTCGGGTGTGGCGGTGATGCCCTTGGCCGACGCCTTGGCCATTGTCTTCGTCGAGCCCTTCATCTTGTTGATCTTGGGCTATATCCTCTTTGGCGAACAGGTCGGGCCGCGTCGGATTGTTGCCTGCCTTGTTGGCTTTGGTGGCGCGCTCTTTGTCATCCAGCCTTCGCTGACCGCCTTTGGCTTGATCGCGCTTTGGCCCTTGGCCACGGCTTTTTCCTTTGCTTTCTATATGTTGGTGACACGAGAGCTTTCAAAGGTCATGCATCCTGTGGCCATGCAGGCTCATACCAGCTGGATTGGTGTGCTGATCTCTGTGCCCGTGCTTTGGTTCATGCAAGAAGGGCCGATCCCGGCCCTGCACAGTGTGATGCCCGAGGGCTGGCAATGGCTCTGGCTCTTTGGTGTCGGTTTTTGGGCCGCTGCCAGCCACGGTTGCATGACGCAAGCTTTGGCTTGGGCCCCGGCCGCAACATTGGCACCGCTGCACTATTTTGAAATCGTGATCGCGGTGATCTTGGGCTATCTGATCTTCGATGATCTGCCGAATGAGATGACCTTCACCGGCATCGCCATCGTGGTCGGCTCCGGCCTATATATCATCTATCGTGAGCGGCTGACCCATCGGACTCAGGCCAAAACGGCGCTGCCGCCAACGCTTTGATCGCAGCATCCAGCCGCTTGCGCGGCAGGATCGTCAGCATGCCGGGGCGGTTGAACGACATCCGCACCTCAGGGCGTGCCACCTTGTTCGAGGTGCCAATCATCGCATCCGGGGCGAACTCCAGCCCCTGTAGCGGCCAGTGCAGGCCTTCACTGCTGCCCTCCAGCCTGGTCATCGGGAAAAGCGACAGCGGATCGTCAGGGCAGAGCCGCAAGGCCAATTCTGGCGGGGCGGCAAAGGCGATATCCTTAGGGCCAATCACAATGCAGCGGTGATTGGGCAGCAGCACCAGCCCGTTCATCACCGCCAAACCATGATCCATGCGCGCGCCGGTGAAGCCGACTGCCAGCACCAGCGGCGCTTTGATCCTCTGCAAGGCTTTGACAAAATCGGTTCGATCTTGGGCCGGGGCAGGATGAAGACGGTCGGCAGGCAGTTTTCGCATCGTCTCGGACGAGATCGAATCGAAATCTCCAATCACCGCATCGGGCAGGATTCCAGCGGCCAGCAATCGGTCCGCGCCGCTGTCGGCGGCCACGGCCATCGGCGCCCGCGCCAGCGCCAAGCGCAGGTCGCGCCCCCCCAAAGCACCGCCGCCCACCAGCGTCACACCTTGGCTGTGTTGGACATTTGGCGCGATCACAAGGATACTATTCGAATTAAGGCAATCTGCGCGTGGTAGAACACAATCAATCCTTCAAATTACCCCGGTCTGTCCACGGATTCGGACAACGGCCGGGCCAGTATGGCCGGAATGAGTAGTGCGAAAGGCAAGCATCATATGCAAGGTGCAAGCAAGATCCTGACGGTTTCCTACGGCACTTTCAGCTGCACGCTGGAAGGCTTTGATGATCCGTTCAACACGATGCGTGCGATTGCTGAATACTTCCGGGATTTGGCTGCTGGAGACCGTTATTTCGGCGCAGAACCGCCGACGCCGGATGCCGCGATGCTGCACCGGATCGCCGAGCGCGAAGTGCAGCGCCGGGTCGAAGCGCGGGTCGAAGACAACAATGTGATTCTGCGCGCGGCCGAAGAGCCGGCGGCTGCCGCGATTGCAGCGCCAATTGTGGCAGAAAATGTGGCAAAGCCCGGCGCGGCTGAGACGCCCGTGGCAGAAGCCCCCGTGGCACAAGACCCCGTGGTTGAGCCGGCGGCTGAAACCGTTGCTGTTGAGCCGCTTGCGCCCGTAGATATTGCCGACGAGCTGCCCGAAGTGCCTGCCGCACCGGTCGAGCCTTTGGTTGCCGATGCGCCAGAGCCAGTCGAGCCGCCTGCGCGTCCCGCCTTGGCTGAGGTGATGCCAGAAGGCGTTGCGGTTAAGCTGGCACGGCTTCGTCATGCTGTGGCCCTCTCGGGCGCTGCGGCGGCGCCTGTTGCCGCAAACGGTGCGCTCCCGGTCGAGGATGCCGCCTCGGCCTTTGCGCCCAGCTTTGGCTCGGACGGCTTTGATGAAGAAGACGATGCTGATATTGGCGGCACTGCCGGCCTCGCGGAAGCTTTTGACGTTGCGAATGTTAAGCCTGAAGCTGCTTTCGTCGCGAAGGCCAGTGATGACGTGCAGGGCGATGCGGATGCGCAGGTTCTTGCACGGCTGGGCGGCTTGATGGTGGATGAGGATGAGGTGCTGGAAAGCACTGATTCCCTCGACGAAGACGATGAAATTGCTTTGCAGGATCGGGCTGAGCCTCCGACCGCTTCACCGCTGACCTTGGGCGATGAGGGCGTTGAGCTTGCTGATCTGATCGCAGAGTTGACGGGCAAGCCCGCTGCCGCCGCAGCCGGGGCTGAACCGGCCGCGCCAGAGGTGGAGACCGCCCCGTCGCAAGCGGCTGAATTGCAAGAAGACTGGGCCAGCGAGGCCTTTGCCGAGGATATTGAGCAAGAAGACGAAGAGCTCTTCGGTCTTGCTGCAGCGCCTGCGCCGGCTTGGCAGCATGAAGGCTCGCCCGATGTCGCCGATCTGGGCGATGACCTCGAAAGCGAGCTTTCCGCCGCGCTGTTTGACGATGCGGATGACGCCGCGCCAGAAGTCGTGACGCCCGTCGAAGAAGCTGAGGAGCCGCTGGCTGCGGCTTGGTCCGATGATGCGCAAGACATCGATCTGCAAGAAGTTGCTGGCGATGATACGGCGAATGAGGTTGATGCCGAACCCCTTGCGGCGGCTCAAGTTGAACCCCAATTTGCCGAACCGGTTGAGGCTGAAGAGACCGCTACCGTTGCACCAGCTCCCCATGATGCCGCCTTGGAAAAGGCGCAGCGGGCGCGGGCGCGGGTCATCAAGATCCGCCGTGCTGATGCGATGTTGCCGGAAACCGCTGATGAGCCAACCGCCTTCGTGGCGCCTGTGGCGGATCAGCCGGTCGAAGCTGACACCACCACCACGGCGCCCGATGAGGATATGACCCGGCTTCTGCGCCAAGCGGATGACGAGATGTCTGAGCCAAGCAACCGTCGCCGCCTTTCGGCGATCCAGCATCTGAAAGCCGCCGTCGCCGCGACCGTGGCCGAGCGTTTGGCTGGCGTGAAAGAGCCCTCGGACGCCGAGCGTGCCGATCCTTATCGGGCCGATCTGGCGCGTGCGGTGCGTCCGGTGCGTCCGCGCTCGAATGAGAGCGAGCGGACCCCGCGACTTGCGGCGACCAGCGAGCAACGTCTGATGTCCAGCACCAACCGGCCAGCGCCGCTGGTTTTGGTTTCAGAACAGCGCATTGACCGGAGCGCGGCCCCGTCGACGCCCGTGCATGTCGCCCCCGTGCATGTTGCCCCCGTGCGTCCGCGCCGGGTGGGCCGCGGTGGCGCTGTGGCGGCAGCCAGCGGTGGTGAGGCGTTGCAGGACGATTACGCTTTGGAGGCCGAACTCAGTGCGGCTTTGCTGGCGGATGAGCCCGCATTGCCCGAGCAAGCCGGCTCGGTGATGCAGGCCGATCTGGACCTCAACGCTTCGGAAGATGACGTTGAGCCTGCGCTGAATGCCGGCAATATCTTCGACGACAGCCGCGGTTTTGCCGAGTTTGCTGAACGGCTTGGCACCTCGAACCTGACGCAGATGCTTGAGGCCGCTGCCGCTTATGCAACCTGCTTTGGCAAGCGCGATCACTTCACCCGGCCCTATCTGATGCGTCAGGTCGAAGCCGGTCGGTTTGGTGACGGCTTCACCCGCGAAGATGGGTTGCGCGGTTTCGGCACTTTGTTGCGCGAGGGCCGCTTTGCCAAGGTTGGGCGCGGGCATTTCGTGCTGACCGATGATTCGACCTATCTGGCCGAGGCGCGGAAGATGGCGCGCTAAGTCGCCGCGACGGGCGATAAGAAAAAAGGCGGGCCCGAGTGGCCCGCCTTTTTCGTTTCATTCTTTCGAAGCCTCATCAGGATCGGCCTGACCGATCCCTGTGAAAATCTTGCGGAAGGGCAGGATCCAGATCAGCCCAAGCCCGACATAGACGACCAGCTCAGCCCAGATCGGCAGCCGCCCAAAGCTGCTGCCAAGCCAGTTCATCAAGCTGACCGCTGCGACGATATAGAGCGGCATGCCGACCAAAAGGATCAGCAATGCCAGTCGCTTGCGGGTCTTGTAGCGCAATGCCATCGGCTCAGTCAGCGAAAGGGTCGGTGACAAGGATGGTGTCGTCGCGCTCGGGGCTCGTCGACAGCATCGCCACCGGGCATTGGATCAGCTCTTCGATGCGGCGGACATATTTGATCGCAGCACCCGGCAGATCGGCCCAAGAACGCGCGCCTTCCGTCGATTCGCTCCAGCCTTCCATCTCTTCATAGATCGGCTTGCAGCGTGCCTGCTGATCGGCAGCGGTCGGCAGATAATCGATCCGCGCACCGTCGAGCTCATAGCCAACGCAGATCTTCAGGGTTTTGAACCCGTCCAAAACGTCCAGCTTGGTCAGCGCAATGCCCGAAACGCCCGAGGTGGCACAGGTCTGGCGCACCAGCACCGCGTCGAACCAGCCGCAGCGGCGCTTACGCCCGGTCACGGTGCCAAACTCATGGCCGCGCTCGCCCAAGCGCTGACCGTCTTCGTCGTGCAACTCGGCGGCGAAGGGGCCTTCACCAACGCGGGTGGTATAGGCTTTGACGATGCCAAGGACGAAATCGATCGCAGTCGGCCCAAGGCCAACGCCGGTGGCGGCTTGGCCGGCCAAGGTGTTGGACGACGTCACGAAAGGATAGGTGCCGAAGTCGACATCCAAAAGCGCACCTTGTGCACCTTCGAAAAGAATACGTTTTCCGGCCCGGCGCGCATCGGTCAGAACCTTCCAGACCGGCTTGGCATAGGGCAGAACTTTCGGAGCGATTTCCTTCAGTTGCGCGATCAGCGCATCCCGGTCGATCGGCTCCAGCCCAAGGCCACGACGCAAAGCATCGTGATGCGCCAGCAGGCGGTCCACGCGCAGCTCAACCGTCGCCTCATCGGCCAGATCAGCCACGCGGATGGCGCGACGGCCGACTTTATCTTCATAGGCCGGGCCGATGCCGCGGCCGGTGGTGCCGATCTTGGCCACACCGACAGCACCCTCACGCGCACGGTCCAATTCGCCGTGCAGCGGCAGGATCAGCGAGGTGTTTTCGGCGATCAACAGGTTGTCTTCGTTGATCTCAACACCCTGCGCGCGCAGCTTTTCGACCTCGGTGACAAGGTGCCAAGGGTCCAAGACCACACCATTGCCGATGACCGAAAGCTTGCCACCGCGCACGATGCCCGAGGGCAGCAGCGACAGCTTATAGACGGCGCCATCGATGACCAAAGTATGGCCAGCGTTATGGCCACCTTGGAAACGGGCAACGATATCGGCGCGCTCCGACAGCCAATCGACAATCTTGCCCTTGCCCTCATCGCCCCATTGGGCGCCCACGACGACTACGTTGGCCATTCGGGTCCGGTCCTTCGGTCTGGAAAATGCGTGGGGGGTATAGCCCCACCTGCGACCGGGGGAAACAAGAAAAACCGTCGCAGCTGAAAGCCGCCGCCCCGAGCCCTTGCGGTCAAGGCTCAGAACGTTCCGACAGCATCGCTCTGGCCTTTGTAATCGGCAGTCTCAGCGCAGTGCCCGCGCCCAAACGTCGCGCCGATTGGCTCAGCTAAAAGGCGTTTGCCGGAGCTGATTCCGGACCTCGCCTCCGCTATCTGCGACTTTCCCGTCTTTCAGACCAATAGATCCCCGCATGAGGCTCCCACAGTCAGACGAAGGCGCTGACGCCCTAGCCCAGCCCATCACCGCGCGCGAAAACCTAATAAATATACCGGATCTGCTCGGTCCAGAACCGCTCCATCCGCTTTAGGGCAGAGTTGATTTCATCCATCCCATTGATGCCGACCAAGGCGCGCTTTTCGATGATCTCGGCTTGGCGGGTGAACAGTTCGCCCAGTTGCCTGCGCACCGATGCGCCTTTATCGGTCAGCCGCACCCGCACCGAACGGCGGTCAATGTCTGAGCGTTGGTGGTGCATATAGCCCAAATCCACCAGCTTTTTCAGATTATAGCTGACGTTTGAGCCTTGATAGTAACCGCGGGTTTTCAGCTCCCCGGCCGTCACCTCATTCTCGCCAATGTTGAACAGCAAAAGCGCCTGCACCGAGTTGATCTCAAGGATATGCAGCCGCTCAAACTCATCCTTGATCACATCAAGCAACAGCCGGTGCAGCCGTTCGACCAGCGACAGGTTTTCCAAGTAACATGACAGGAACGCTTTTTGCGATCCGTCCAGAATGGTTTGATGAAGCGACATCCTCTTTCTCCGCCAGTTGGGAACAAAGAGAGAATCAGCACAAACCACCAATATTCGGTAAACTCGCACCGGATTTGCGGCAATTTCGCAGAAACTTCCGCAGCTCTGGCGGCCAGATTTAGCCGCGCAAACGCTTCACCGCGAAAGCCCCTAGATCGGCCAAAAGCCCAGTCGCCCAGCCGGGTGGGGTGCTTTGGCCCACAAGCCAGGCCATCAGATCTTGGTCATTCTCGTCCAAAAGCCGGTCGTAAAGTGCCAGTTGCTCCTCGGAAAGCCCGGCCAGATGCGCATCGGCCCAAGGGCCCATCACCAAATCCATCTCTTTGGTGCCGCGCCGCCAGCTGCGCATCCGCATCCGCTTAAGGCGCGCTTCAGCCGTTTCCTGCATATCCGATGTCCTTCGCGCTTGCCGCTGTGCTGGGGCGCTTCTAGAACGACAAGGCCCATATTTCCACCCATCCAAAGGATGCCCTCGATGGCGCTGCTCTCTGATACGCTGGCCCGTGTGAAACCCTCGCCGACCATTGCGGTCACCACCAAGGCGCAAGCGCTGAAGGCCGAAGGCAAGGATGTGATCGGCCTTGGCGCTGGCGAGCCCGATTTCGACACGCCCGAACATATCCGCGAGGCTGCCAAGCGCGCGATCGACGCGGGCAAGACCCGCTATACGGCGGTGGATGGTATCCCCGAGCTGAAGGCCGCGATCTGCGCCAAATTCCTGCGCGAGAATGGTCTGACCTATACACCTGCCCAAGTCTCGGTCGGCACTGGCGGCAAGCAGATCCTGTACAATGCGCTGATGGCGACCTGTAACCCGGGTGATGAGGTGATCGTGCCCGCGCCCTATTGGGTGAGCTATCCTGACATGGTGCTGCTGGCGGGTGGCACGCCGGTCGCGGTGGAATGCGGCATTGAGAGCAATTTCAAGTTGACCCCGGAAAAGCTGGAAGCCGCGATCACGCCGAAGACCAAGTGGTTCATCTTCAACTCGCCCTCGAACCCGACCGGGGCAGGCTATACCCGTGATGAGCTGAAGGCGCTGACGGATGTGCTGCTGCGCCATCCGCAGGTCTGGATCATGTCGGATGACATGTATGAACATCTGGTCTTCGATGATTTCGAATTCTGCACCCCGGCGCAGGTCGAACCCGCGCTTTATGACCGCACTTTGACCTGCAATGGTGTGTCGAAGGCCTATGCCATGACCGGCTGGCGGATCGGCTATGCCGCGGGCCCGGTGGCGCTGATCAAGGCGATGGCGGTGATCCAATCACAATCAACCTCGAACCCGTCTTCCGTCAGCCAATATGCCGCCTTGGAGGCTTTGACCGGCCCGCAAGACTTCCTTGGCGAATGGCGCAAGGTCTTCCAAGGCCGCCGCGATCTGGTGGTCTCGATGCTGAATGAGGCCAAGGGCATCACCTGCCCGAAACCCGAGGGCGCCTTCTACGTCTACCCCGATATCTCGGGCTGCATCGGCAAAGCCACCGCCTCGGGCACCGTCATCACCAATGATGAGGTCTTCGCGACGGCCCTTCTTGAAGAAACCGGCGTCGCCGTGGTCTTCGGCGCGGCCTTCGGGGTATCGCCAAACTTCCGCGTCAGCTACGCTACCTCGGATGAGGTTTTGCGCGAGGCCTGCGCCCGGATCCAAAGCTTCTGCGCAAGCTTGGTCTAAGCGCGGCGCGCGCGCCCCGCGTGGCTACGGGTCAGCGCGGGGCACAGCGTAAGGCGGTGAAGAGGCAATGAGGCATAATGGCTGACGATCTGCCGAACTACTATTTCCGCATCCGCGAAAACGGCGCGGCGGTGTTCAAGGTGGATACCGAGAACCGCCAGCGCCGGATCGAGCTGGATGAGATTGCGGTGGTCAACACCCGCAACGGCAATATCAAGCCGCATGGCGATGTGGCCCTAAGTCCCGAAGACCTTGCGGTGATCGGTGACTGGCTCACTGAACGCCGCGCCCAGCTTGAAGCGCGGGATGTCGATGACATCCTGCGCGCGGTGGATCATCTCAACCTCACGGCGCATTGGGCGCAGTCGCGCGCCACCGAGGCGCAGCTTGAGGCGATCACCGATAAGCTTCTCTTGGCGATGCATGATCTGCGCTCGGTTCTGGTGCGCAAAAAGGCCGAGCGTTTGATGAAGGGCGATGCCGAGGGCTGACCGCCGCGCCCTTGGCCGGCTGTGGATGCCTCCGGCGGGGATAATTAAGTTCTGAAAGAGAGGGCAGGGCAGTGCCCCATCTTTTGACCACGCCCCATCTCTGGCCATGAATGCAAAACGCGCGCCGGTCGGGGCGCGCGCTTTGGTCTTCGCAAGCCTTTAGGCTCAGATCTGCTTTTCTGGCAGCTGGACAACCAGACCATCCAAAGCCGGGGTGACCTTGATCTGGCAGGTCAGGCGCGAGCGCGCGGGATCGGGGTTCCAAGCGAAGTCGAGCATGTCTTCTTCCATGCTGTCCTTGGCCGGCAGCTTCTCGACCCAGGAAGGGTCGATATAGACATGACAAGTCGAGCAGGCGCAGGCGCCGCCGCAATCGGCTTCGATGCCGGGAATGCCATTGTCGCGCGCGCCTTCCATCACGGTCAGCCCATTGGCGACCTCGACCTCATGCCGTTTGCCGCTGTGTTCGATATAGGTAATCTTTGCCATAGCCTTGCGTCTGGGCCTCTTGCTGACTTGCCTGCCTGTTCCCTCTCGACTTAGGGCATATGATAGGCCTTTGCCAGAGGCAGGACGGCCTTACGGTGCGGCGCATCCTGCAAGAGGGGCGGCGCGTGCCCGGAATGCCACGCGGTCCGCTTCGCAAGGGCGGTGGGGCTATCGTCCTTTGCGGGTTGGCGGTAGGATGGAGGCCATTGGTCTGGCAAACGCTTGGCCCCCCTTAAAGAGCCCGGCACGCGGCAGATGTTCAAATCACTCCTGACCGCAAGCGTGCTGGCTTTGGCCTTGGCTGGTTGCATCGACACCGCCGGACCTTTGCCGGTGGCCGATTTCTCGGCCGAGATGATAAGTCGCAAAGACCCCGGGCCCCCGCCTGGCCCCAAAGGGGCTTGCTGGCAGGCAGACATCCGCCCTGCGGTGATCGAAACCGTGACCGAGCAGGTCATGGTCAAGCCCGAGAGGGTGCTTGCGGATGGCCGCATCGAACCTGCCGTCTATGGCAGCTCAACCCGCCAGCGCATCGTCTCGGACCGCGGCACGGTCTGGTTCCGCGCGCCCTGCGCGGCCGAAATGACGCCCGAGTTCATTGCGACGCTGCAACGGGCGCTCAAGGCGCGTGGCTTCTATCTTCTGCCTTTGACCGGCGTGATGGACCGGCCCACGCGCGACGCTTTGGGCCGCTATCAGCGCAGCCGCGGCCTCGACAGCGACCACCTCTCCTTGGCAGGGGCGCGCGAATTGGGGCTGATCGCGGTGGATCGGAGCAGCCTGTGAGCCTTGCACTCCAGCAGGCGGGCTATGAGACCGCGATCACGCAGCTTTGGGCGGGTCAGGCCGATGCCGCTCATGACATGGGGCATCTGCGTCGGGTCTGGGCCAATGCCCAAGCCATTGCCGCCTCCGAGCCGGGCGCCGATCTTGAGGTGCTTTTGGCCGCCGCCTATTTCCATGATGCGGTGAACCTGCCGAAGAATGCGCCCAACCGCGCCGCAGCCTCGCAACTTTCGGCCGATTGGGCGCGGGAGTATCTGAGCGGCACCGATTTCCCGGCCAAAAAGCTCGATGCTGTGGCGCATACCATTGCCGCACATAGCTTTTCCGCTGGGATCACACCCGAAACGCTTGAGGCGCAGATCTTGCAAGATGCCGACCGGCTTGAGGCTTTGGGCGCGATTGGCATGGCCCGGATGTTCGCGGTGACCGGCCAAATGGGCGGCGCGCTCTTTGACGCGGAAGACCCTTTGGCGACTGCCCGGCCCTTGGATGACAAGGCCTTTGCCTTGGACCATCTGGAGGTCAAACTTTTTCCCGTCGCCGCAGCCATGCAGACGGAAACGGGGCGGCGCATGGCTGCCGAGCGGGCTGATTTTATGCGCGGCTTTCGCGATCAACTTCTGACCGAAATCGGCTAGGGGCCGAGGGCCAGTCGCCCCCCGCGTTAGACCATGAAAAAAGGGCGGTCAGAATGCCCTGCCGCCCTTTATAACGCCCTGAACTCAGGCCTTATTTCGCAATCGACAAGGCCACGAAGCGCGGATCGCCATCACGGCGGATCAGCAGCAGGAGCGATTTGCGCCCGGCGGCGCGGGCCTCTTCCACCCGATCCTCAAGATCCTTCAGCCGCGCCACCTTTTGCTGGCCAGCTTCGGTGATGACATCGCCCTCGCGCAGGCCTTTGACAAAAGCCTCCGAGGCCGGATCGACCTTGCCAACCACCAAGCCGCTGTCACCGGCTTGCAGGCCCAATTGCCGGCGCAGCTGGTCATTCAAGGGCTGCAAGGTCAGCCCCAACAGCTCAAGCGAGCGTTTTTCTTCGCTGGGCTGGCCCGAGACCGGCCGGGGCTGGGCTTCGGCCTCTTCGCGGCGGCCAAGGGTAACTTGCAGCGTCTCGGACTTGCCATCGCGCAGCACGACCACCGGCACCGCCTCACCGATCGGGGCATCGCCGACGCGGCGCGTGAGATCTCCCGCATCGCCGACCGACTGGCCGTTGAAGGTGGTGATCACATCACCCGCCACAATCCCGGCATCCTTCGAGGGGCCGTCGGGCACATCGGTGACCAGCGCGCCTTTGGCCTCGCTCAGCCCCATCGATTCGGCGATATCCGGGGTGACATCTTGGATCCGCACACCAAGCCAGCCGCGCCGCGTCTCGCCAAATTCCTTCAGCTGATCCACGACCTTGGTGACCACATTCGAGGCCATCGAGAAGCCAATCCCGATTGAGCCGCCATTGGGCGACAGGATCGCGGTGTTCACGCCGACCACTTGCCCGTCCATATTGAACAAAGGCCCGCCCGAGTTGCCGCGGTTGATGGCGGCATCGGTCTGCAGATAATCGTCGTAAGTGCCTGTCAGTTCACGGTTGCGGGCCGAGACGATCCCGGCCGAAACCGAGAAGCCCTGACCCAAGGGGTTGCCCATCGCCACCACCCAATCGCCCACGCGGGCCAGATCCGAGTTGCCGAAGGTGACGAAAGCCAAGGGCTTTTCCGCTTCGACCTTCAAAAGTGCGATATCGGTCTTGGGGTCGGTGCCGATCAAAGTGGCGGGGAGTTTCTCACCGCCGAAGAACTCGATCAGGATCTCATCGGCGCCTTCGATGACGTGGTTGTTGGTGACGATATAGCCGTCCTCGCTGATCACGAAACCCGAGCCCAAGGCCTCGGACCGTTGCGGCTCGCCATTCGGGGCTTGGAATTGCTCGAAGAAATCTTCAAACGGGCTGCCTTCGGGCACCATCGGACCGCCCGAGGCGGGGCCGGAGACCATCGAAGAGGTGGTGATATTCACCACTGCCGGGCTGATCTTTTCGGCCAGTTCGGCAAAGCTTTCGGGGGCTGCGAAGGCGTAAGCCGGCGCGGTCGGGATTGCCAAAGCCAGCCCGGCGGCCAGCGCAAGGGCAGAGGCCAAAGAGGCGGTTCTGCGGCGGCGGGGAAGGGAAAGGGCTGCGGGCACGGGAAAAACTCCTCTTACATCCGTTGAGGCGGTTGCTCTGTCTGACAAAATTCAGCGCAGGAGTCGCCGTTGGCTGACAGAACAATTGGGCATTGAAAGAGGCAATGCAAACCCCCTCGCGCAGAATCAAGGCCTTGTGAAGGCATTTGTCATCTGGGGGAGGGGGATTGCCTCTAAGATCAAGGGCGACGGCGGTTGGTCCGTTGCAGGCGGTCAGAGGCCAAGTTCTAAATCGGGAAAGATAAAAAAGGGGCTGACGTGATGAATACCTTGCCACAGCACCATAAGGCAGCTTGCCATTGCGGCGCAGTGCAGTTTGAAATCCGCCTGACGGATGGGTTCAACACGATCCGGCGGTGCACATGCTCTTATTGCCGGATGCGCGGCGCCATTGCCGCCTCGGTGCAACTGGCAGATATCACCTTCGTAAAAGGTGAAGACAATCTGACGCTTTATCAGTTCAATACGAGAACCGCTCAGCATTACTTCTGCAAGACATGCGGGATCTATACCCACCATCAGCGGCGCTCAAACCCCAACCAATTTGGGGTTAACGTTGCCTGTATTGAAGGTGTCAGCCCGTTTGATTTTCCTGAAGTTCCGGTGATGGATGGCGTCTCGCACCCTTCAGATAGCACGGCTGGGCCTAAGATCGCTGGGGTCTTAAGGTTCAGCCCATCTTGATGGCAAGGGCTCCACGGCCTTCGGTCGATGGCCCGCCGGGGGCAGAAGCGCTCTAGATTGGCGTTCCAAAACTCCGCGCGGCCCAGATCAGGGCCACCCCGATCGCCAAGGAAACCAAGCCCAGCACCCGGCGGCGGTCGCGCGAGAGCGAAGCGAAGAAGCGCAGCACCTCTTCCATACGCGAAGGGGCCAGCGCAAGCGCCAGCCCCTCCACCACTAAGACCAGCCCAAAGGCCAGGATGACCCAAGTCACGGCGCGGTTGCCGGGGCAGGGGCGGCGCGGCCGCTTTCGCTGTTCAGATAGTCAAAGAACTCGCTGTCGGGCTGCATGACCATCGTCGAATTGCTGCCATTCAGCGACCGGCGATAAGCGTCGAGCGAGCGCATGAAGGCAAAGAACTCAGGGTCTTGGCCAAAGGCTTCCGCCAGCACCCGGTTGCGCTCTGCATCCGCCTCACCGCGCACCACTTCCGCGGTCCGACGGGCTTTCGAGGTTTCTTCCACCACGGTCCGGTCTGCCGCAGCGCGGACACGTTGCGCCGCTTCGCCACCGCGCGCCACTTCGTCTGCGGCTTCGCGTTCACGCTCGGCGCGCATCCGTGCATAGGTCGCGTTCAAGTTCTGCTCGGGCAAATCGGTGCGGGTCAGGCGCACGTCGATCACCGTCACACCCAGAGCCTCGGCCTCGCGGCGGGCGATGTCGCGGATCTGGTTGGTGAGGCCGGCACGGTCTTGGCTCAGCACGCGGTCTTGCGTGGTGTTGCCCAAAACCTCGGGGATGGCCTGCTGCAAGATGTTGCCCAAAAGCGTCTGCGCGCGTTCTTCGCCGCCCGAGCCGGTGGCCTGACGGAAGGCCTTCAGATCGGTGATGCGCCAGCGCGCAAAAGCGTCAACCACCAAGCGACGCTCACCCAGAAGAGTAACCTCGATCGGCGCGGTTTGCAGGCCCAAGATGCGGTCTTCGTAATAGACAACCTCTTGGATGAACGGGATTTTCCACCCCAGACCGGGGGTTTCTTTCTCCTGCACAATCTCACCGAATTGCAGCACGAGGCCCTTTTTCCGCTCATCCACGATGAAGACGGAGGACAGGAACAGCACCAAGACCACGAAGAGGGCCGGAAGAATATAGAACGCGCGCATCAGTTGCCCCCTTCGCTGGCCGAGCCACTGCCGCGGTTGCCCAGACGGTCAAGCGGCAGATAGGGCAGCACGCCGCCTTCGCCGGTCACCCCGTCCAAAATCACCTTGTCGACGCCGCTCAGCACCGTCTCCATCGCCTCAAGATACAGCCGCTTGCGGGTGATCTCGGGGGCTTTGACATATTCGGCATAGACCGAGTTGAAGCGGGCCGCTTCACCCTCGGCCGAGTTGATGGCTTGGGCGCGATAGGCTTCAGCCTCTTCCACCAGACGCGCGGCTTCACCGCGGGCGCCTGCGGTCACACGGTTGGCATAGCCATCCGCTTCTTTCTCAAGCCGGTCGCGCTCTTGCTGCGCATCTTGCACGGCGCGGAAGGCGGCGGCCACATCGGCCGGGGGCTGCGCACGGCGCAAGTTGACCCGGATCACTTGGATGCCAGCATTATACTGGTCCAAAGTGGTCTGCACTTGGGCGCGCAGATCGGCGGCAATCGTGCCGCGGTCCCGGTTCAAAATCGGCGAAAGCTCCGAGCGCGCGATGATGTCGCGCATCGCGCTTTCGCTGACCGCGCGGATGGTTTCCTCGGGGTCGGCGATGTTGAAGAGATAGGCTTCAGGATCGGCCACGTTCCAGACCACTTGGAAGCCGATATCCACGATGTTTTGATCGCGGGTCAGCATCAAAGCGCCGGTATTGCCATCGGCCGAGCCGATGTCGGTGGTCCGCTCGCCGGTGACTTGCACCTTTTCATAAGACACAACCGGCCAAGGCGCGAAGTTCAGACCCGGCTCACCCATGCCCGAGGCGCGGCCAAGCGTCAGCTCAACGCTGCGCTCTTCCGGGCGGACCGAGTAGAAGGACATGAACGCCCAACCGGCGATCAAAGCCAGCGCTGCCAGACCAAGGCCTTGCTTGGTGAACATCGGCCCCGGAGCCGGGCCGCGCCCGCCACCATTGCCACCGCCGTTGCGGTCGCGTCCGCCCATCAGCACGCGCAGCTGCTCTTGGCCCTTGCGCACCAGCTGATCGATCTCGGGGATCTGCGGATTGTCGCCCGGACGCCGAGTGCCATTGCGTCGATCGGCATCGTCGCGCCGACCTGTCTCATCACGCCGGTCATCGTCGCCGGGCCCTTGCCCGCCGCCGCTTCCCCAGGGACCTCCTGCCATGTGGCCAATTCCTCTCTGACTTTGGTTGCGTCTAACCTGTGCATCTGCACGGCAAATTCAAGCGCAACGCCGCCGAAACCTGCGCGATTGCGGGCGGCGAGCGGCTTTGTCGCAGCTTATTCTTCCTTAAGGTGGTTCCGGCGGTCCCGCAACCTTGGCAAAGCCCAAGCGCGGGCATGAAAACCCGCTCCTATAGGCCAAACCGATGACACCGCCGTGAGGTCTTAGCGCACCGGCTTGCGCATCGTCACCAATTCCTCGGCGGCGGTGGGGTGGACGGCGACGGTGCGGTCGAAATCCTCCTTGGTCGCGCCCATCTTAATGGCGATCGCGGCCAACTGGATCATCTCGCCCGCGCCTTCGCCAACGATATGGCAACCCAAGACTTTGCGGCTTTCCTTCGCCACCACCAGCTTCATCAGCATCCGGTCTTGCCGGCCGGCAAAGAGCGTCTTCATGGGCCGGAAGCTGGCGCTGTAGATCTCGATCTCACCGGCCTTGCGGGCCTCTTCCTCGGTCTGCCCAATCGCTGCAAGCTCGGGCTGGGTGAAGACGGCACTGGCCACCAGCTCGTGATCGGCCTTGCTGGGACGGGCGTTAAAGATCGTATCGGCGAAAGCATGGCCCTCGCGGATGGCCACCGGCGTCAGATTGATCCGGTCGGTCACATCGCCCACCGCAAAGATCGAGGGCACAGCCGTCTGGCTGTAGTCATCGACCTTGATTTCGCCCTTGGCTCCGATCTCAACGCCCAAAGCCTCAAGCCCAAGCCCTTCGCTATTGGGCAGCCGGCCGGTGGCGAAAAGCACCAGATCGACATCCTCAAATGCGCCCGAGGTGTCATAGGCGCGAATGCCTTGGGCGGTCTTTTCCAACCGGGCCACGTCTTTATGGCAGCGCACGTCGACGCCATTGGCCTGCATGGCCGAGGCCACATGGCTCCGCGCCTCATCATCAAAGCCGCGCAAGATCTGCTCGCCGCGGTAATACTGCGCAACCTCGACACCCAAATTGTTCAGAAGGCACGCAAATTCTGATGCGATATAACCGCCGCCGACCACCAAAGCGCGCTGGGGCAGGGCGTCCAACTTGAACATCTCATTCGAGGTGACACCCAGATTTGCGCCGGGGATATCCGGCACAAAGGCCCGCCCGCCGGTTGCGATCAGGATATGCTTTGCGCGGATCACCTCGCCGGTCGACAGCTCCACCCTATGCGCATCTTTCACCACGGCGCGGGCGTCATAGATCGTGACGCCGGCATTGGTCAGCGTGCCGCGATAGGCCGCTTCCAACCGGTTCAGCTCTACATCCAAAGTGGCGCGGAAATGCGACCAGTCAAAGCCGTGATGGTGCACATTCCAGCCATAAGCCTGCGCATCCGCCAAGATCGGCGCAAAAGCCGAGGCATTGACCATCAGCTTTTTCGGCACGCAGCCGCGGATCACGCAGGTGCCGCCCATCCGGTATTCCTCGGCCAGGGCGACTTTTGCCCCGCCTTCGGCCGAGGCAATCCGTGCCGCCCGAACCCCGCCCGAGCCGCCACCGATGACAAAAAGATCAACGTCGAATGCCATGCGCAGCTCCTGGGAAAAGATCAAAAAAGATATTCCACAGAGCCAAGCGAAAGGCCAGAGGCCGAGCGGTCAGCCTGCCCCCAAAGCAGGGGCAGGCCGCTTACATCACTTGCGCAAGATCTGCTCCAAAAGCACGTTGGTTTGCTGGGTGTTGCGGTAGATGCCGAAGAACAGATACAGCATCCCGCCCATGATCACGGCATAGATCAAGCCGCCGACCAACACCAAGAGCCCCTGAAAGAAGCCGCCTTGCGGGGCGAACATCATGCCAAAGCCAGCGATCACCACGGCCAAAACCATCAGCCCGACAAAAACGCCAATCAGCTTCTCGGACCAGTTGATAAAGAAATCACGCATTTATTTTAACTCCGTTGAAAAGAACCGGTCATTTAGCTGGACCGTAAAACCGCCCGGCAAGCAAGCGTGAACATGGCCGGCGGATCCCGCTGGCTTTCGTCCCTCGGGCCAAATGCAGAGTTTTGGCCCGAAGACGGCGTGGCAGAGCTTAGAAGCGGATGTTCATCCCCATCGCGATCTCGCTGTAATCATGATCGAAATCATAGGTCCATTGCGTCGTCTCTGAGGGCGGCGGGTAATGGAAGGTTGCGCTGCCGGTAACAAAACGGGTCATGTTGACCTCGGTGAAGGCCGAAAGACGCTCGGTCAGCCGATATTCCGCGCCAAGGCCCAGCGTCACCCCGACGCGATTGGCTTTCTCGCTGAAATCCACCTGATCCCATTCGAAATCGACGCTGCAATAGTCAAACCGGCCGTATGTGGCACCGGCGTTGGCGTAGACCATCAGTTTCGGCTGCACCGCATAGCCAATGGTCGCCGAAAGCGAGGTGACCGAGGTCATCTTAGTCGACAGGGTCTCATCGGTTTGCAGGTAGCTGTCGCCCGCCGAGCCGGTCTTCTGGTGGCGCAAGCGCAGGCCCAGAACCCGTGCGCCCGATTGTTGGCGCAGCTCGGTTTGGATGAAGCCATGGCGATGGCCGCCACCATAAATCCCGGACAGATAGAAGGGGGCAGCGCCTTGGGCCAGCGAGTATTGCGTCGTCTCAAGATCAAGATAGCTCGCCCCAAGGCCCAGATACATGCCGGACCAATCGCTCTCTTCGGCAAAGGCGGCAGTGGGGGATAGGGCAGGCGAGAGGGCGCAAACCGTCACGAGCGCCAAGCGAAGGCAGGGGTTGGGCACGGCGAAATCCTGTTAAGCTAAAGCTTGCAAATAAGATGCTGTGCAAAAGCGTTAACAAGTTAAGAGGGGCGCAATCAGCCAAGGATTGCGCGGGCCTGCATTTTTCGCGCGTGCATGTCGCGTGCCTGTCATGGGCCGCCGGGGTTCTGCCTGCATTTAAGGCAGAAAGGGGCGCTTTGGCCCCGTCCTTTCGGATCAATCGCGCCGCGGGCCTTCACCCGCAGCGCCCGCCGCACTTAGTCCAGATCGGTGAAGATATTGTCCGAGGGGGCGAATTCTACCCGATCCTCTTCCACAGTGCGGGTGTTAATATCGCGCACCACAGCGCGGCCATCAGCATGGCCAATGATGACGATATCGCAGATGTCGATGAAAAGCCCGTTCTCCACCACACCCGGGATCTGGTTCAAAACCAGCGCCAATTGGCGCGGATTGCCAATACGGTTCAGGTGCAAATCAAGGATGTAATTCGACTCGTCCGTGACCAAAGGCCGATCGCCCGTCATCCGCAAGGTGACATCGCGGCCCAGCACATCCATCGAGACCAAGGTCTCTTCCACCAAAGCCTTGGTGGTCTGCCAGCCAAAGGGGATCACCTCGACCGGCAGCGGGAAGGCGCCCAGCTGCACCACCTCTTTGGCGGCATCGGTGATCACGATCATCTGATCCGAAGCGGTGGCGACGATCTTCTCTTGCAGCAAAGCCGCACCGCCGCCCTTGATCAAGTTCAGGCTCGGGTCAAACTCATCCGCGCCGTCGATGGTCAGATCGAGCCATTTCACCTCATCCAACGTCGACAAAGGCACGCCAAGGCTGACCGCCAGCTCTGCGGTGCGGGTTGAGGTTGGCACGCCCACGACGCGCAAACCCTCTTCGCGGATCCGCTCGGCCAAGCAGCGCACCATCCATGCGGCGGTGGAGCCGGTGCCAAGGCCCAGCTTCATCCCATCTTGCACAAATCCAACCGCACGTTTCGCGGCAATGAATTTGGCTTTGTCGATAGGGTTAAGATCGGCGGGCATCGGCGCTTCCTTTCCGGCCTTGGACGGGTATGGCTCTCGATTAGCGCAAAGCCCGGCAGGGTGAAAGTTGCAATCGGTCCGTTGAGGGCATCGGCGCGCAACGACACAAAGCGCCACAGTCACGCATCGCCGGCCTGCGCGCGTCAGTCTCGACACCGCTTATGTCGGTTTCCACCTGTTTTGCCGCTGCGAGAGGGGCCATATACGCAGCATGGACCTGCGCATGCGGGCTCAGGGAAGGAGGCCGGATGCTGACGTTGCACTATACGCCCGACACTGCGGCTTTGCCGGTGCATATCATGCTCGAGGCGCTGGGCCTGGCCTACAAGCTGCGCCTGATCGACCGCGAGGGCGGTGAGCTGGCCAGCCCCAGTTACCGCGCGCTGCACCCCCTGGGCAAAGTGCCGCTCCTCGAGACCCCTGACGGCCCGCTCTTCGAGACCGCCGCCATCCTTTTGTGGTTGGCCGATCGCCATGCCCCCGGCACCTATGCCCCTGCGCCCGATGACATAGGGCGCGGTGACTTCCTCAAATGGCTCTTCTTCACCAGCTCAAACCTGCATCCGGCGGTGATGGAGCTTTTCTACCCCGAACGCATCGCCGGTGCGGCGGCGGTGGACGCTCTGCTGCCCCTTGCCAGCGCAAGGGCCAAAGCCGCGCTAAAGGCGCTTGAACAGGCCGCCCGCGCTGAGCCTGCGCTTTTCCCGCAGGACCGTCTGGCGCTCTTGCCGCTTTATGCCGGCACGCTGATGCGCTGGCTTGGCCAATTGCCACCAGACCACCCGGCACGGCTGCAAATCCAAGACTATCCCGCTTTGCGCGCCAGCCTTGCGGCCAGCGAGAGCAGCGCTGCCGCCCTCACAGTGGCCAAGGAGCAAGACCTTGGCGCGACACTCTTCACCCATCCCGACTGCTGAAAGTTTTAGCCAAATGTTCCTTTCCGTCTTCGATATGTTCAAAGTGGGGATCGGCCCCTCTTCCTCGCATACGATGGGTCCGATGGTGGCCGCCGCGCGGTTCTTGGACCAGCTGCGCGCCAGCCCGTTCCATCCCAAAGGGCTGAAGGCGTCTTTGCATGGCTCCTTGGCCTTCACCGGGGTCGGCCATGCCACCGACCGCGCCACCATCCTCGGCCTCGCCGGTTTCGCGCCCGAGACCTATGATGCGACCAAGGCCGATGCCGCGCTGGCCCGCATCCATGAGACGCAAACCATCGAAGTCGAAGGCCTGCCGCCGTTGCATTTCGACCCCAAGGCCGATCTGCTCTTCGACTACGGCCCCGCTTTGCCCGGCCATGCCAATGGCATGATCCTGAAGGCGACCGACGGCGAAGGCGATGTGATCTTCCAAGAGACCTATTACTCGATCGGCGGCGGCTTCGTGCTGACCGCAGCCGAGATGGCCGAGGCTGGTGGCACCAAGACGCGCGTCAAAGCCGATGTGCCTTATCCTTTCTCCACCGCCAATGAGATGATGGAAATGGCCCGCGCCTCGGGCCTTAGCGTTGCGGCGATGAAACGCGCCAATGAGTTGAAATTCCGCACTGCGGCCGAGCTGGACCAAGGCATGGCGCGGATTTGGGAGGTGATGAACGCCTGCATCTCGCGCGGGATGGAAGGCACTGGGATCCTGCCCGGAGGCCTCAAAGTCCGCCGCCGCGCCAAGGGCATCCATGATGCGCTGATGGCCGAACGCGGTCTGAACCTTGTCGCGCCGCATACGATCAATGACTGGATGAGCCTTTATGCCATGGCGGTGAATGAAGAAAACGCCGCCGGGGGCCAAGTGGTCACCGCGCCCACCAATGGCGCCGCTGGGGTGGTTCCGGCGGTGATCCGCTATTGGCTTGACCATGTGCCGGGGGCCTCGCCCTCGCGGGTGGGGGAGTTTCTTCTGACCGCCGCTGCCATCGGGGGCTTGTGCAAATACAATGCCTCGATCTCGGGCGCCGAATGCGGCTGTCAGGCCGAGGTCGGCTCGGCCTCTGCCATGGCCTCGGCGGGTCTTGCGGCGGTGCTGGGGGGCACGGTGGAGCAGGTGGAAAACGCCGCCGAGATCGCGCTGGAGCATCACCTTGGGATGACCTGCGATCCGATCAAGGGCCTCGTGCAGGTGCCCTGCATCGAGCGCAACGGTTTGGGTGCGATCAAGGCGGTCTCCGCCGCCTCGCTTTCCTTGCGCGGCGATGGTCAGCATCTCGTCAGCCTTGATGCTTGCATCGAGACCATGCGCCAGACCGGCCATGACATGCATGAGAAGTATAAAGAAACCAGCCTTGGTGGCTTGGCCGTCAACGTGCCGAACTGCTGATCCAAATGCGCGCCTTTCAGGCGCAAGCTTTTGTCTCGCCTCTGGCGCGTCCGCGCCAACCGGCTCGTCTCGCCTTCGGCTCGGTTTGCCTCCGGCGGGGATATTTAAGGTCTGAAAGAGAGCGGACTGCTGCCTCTTTCAGAATGAAAATATCCTCGGGAGGGGCGGCGAAAGCCGCGGCCAAGCGCCGCCTTAATTGGTTTTGCGCCGCGGCAGGAAGGGCAGGGGCGTGACCGCAATGCCGTCATCGAGCAGCTTGCGGGCCTCTTCGGGTTTGGCCTCGCCATAGATCGAGCGGCCGGGGGTCTCGCCCTCATGCATCGCGCGAGCTTCGGATACGAAATTGCCGCCGACATATTCGGAATTGGTCTCGATATGGCGGCGCATCTCGGCCAGCGCCTTTTCCAGTTCAGATTGCGCGGCCAAGGGGGCAGCTTCGCTGGGCGCCTCGGCCCGCGCTTTGGCGGCCTCTGCCCGGCGCGAGGGAGAGACGGCAGGCGCCATCAGCCCTTTGCTGACCTTGGCATCGCCGCAGATCGGGCAAGAAAGTTGGCCCGCGCGCAACAGCGCATCAAAGGCATCTGCGTTTTGAAACCAGCTTTCAAAGCTGTGGTCTTGCGCGCAGGAGAGGGCGTAGCGGATCATCTGGTCTTTCCCCCCAAGGCGAAAAGGTCGGGGTCAAGAGAATCTAGTCGATGGCGCGGCAGGTGCAAGGGTGTGATCACGCGAGCGTCGGTCACCTTCACGGCGCGGCTCTTTGGGCAAGTGGCATTAGCCCTCTGCCGCGTCGTCCTGCGGCATGAAGGAGAGGATCAACTGCCGCAGATCCGGCTCATCCACCTTTTTGGCGGCCTTTTCTGGCGCAAACCATTTGCGGCGGCGCTGGCCCTTTTCGGGATAGGCGCTGGCCAAGCGGTCCACCTTCAGCGGGAAGACCTTGACCACGCAAGGCACGCTTTTGCCGCCGTCGAGCACTTTGCGATAGGCAAAGAAGCCCACCGCATCGTCATTGGGCTCGCCCTTGATGCCCGCCTCTTCCCAAGCTTCTTGCGCAGCAGCACGGGAATCGGTCAGGCCCTGCATCCGCCAGCCTTTGGGGATCACCCAGCGCCCAGTGTCGCGGCTGGTGATCAGCAAAACCTCATGCCCCTTACCCTGAGGGCGCCAGCACAAGGCGCCGATCTGGTCACGGGTGGACATCGCGCAGGGGCCCTCGGCGGCTGCCGCGCGCATAATCTGTTTTTGAAGCTTTCCCACGTTTCTGCCTGCCACATTTGGCCCCTGCTGACGGGGGCTTCTTCATTGCGCCCAGCTAAGCATGATTAAATGTGAAGCAACAGCGCTCTTGGCGGATTTTCGCCAAATGTCGCATTTCGGCGACGTATTTTGCCGGTTTTTGCGGCGCAACCCGCAGTGACAGCCCCGCCAAGGCCGCTCCCAAGCGCTGCCCCGTCCGCTTTCTTGACAAGGCCCCCCGCCTTTGCGACCACGGGGGCCGAAGGAGCCCCATCCATGTCCAATGAAATCACCATCGCCGGCCGTAAAATCGGCGCCGCTCATCCGCCCTTGGTGATTGCCGAGATTGGCATCAATCACGGCGGTGATCTGAACGTTGCCAAAGAGATGGTGCGCCTCGCCGCCGCTGCGGGCTGCGAGATGATCAAGCATCAGACCCATATCTTGGAAGATGAGATGACGGATGAGGCGAAGTCGATCTTCCCGCCCAATGCCGATGTCTCGATCTGGCATGTGATGGAGCGTTGCGCGCTGAGCTTGGACGAAGAGGCAGAGCTGAAGCGCTATTCCGAAGAGCTTGGCATGATCTGGATCTCGACGCCCTTCAGCCGGGCGGCGGCGGATTACCTCGAAAGCTTGGATGTGCCGGCCTATAAGATCGGCTCGGGTGAGGCAGACAATCTGCCGCTCATTCGCCACATCGCCCGCAAGGGCAAGCCGGTGATCCTGTCCACGGGCATGCAAACCATTGAAACCCTTCGCGCCTCGGTCGAGATCCTTGAGGCATCGGGCGTGCCTTACGCGCTTTTGGAATGCACCAACCTTTATCCCAGCCCGGCTGAGATCGTGTCCTTGCGCGGCGTGACCGACCTCAAAGAAGCCTTCCCGAACGCGGTTGTCGGCTTTTCAGACCATTCGATCGGGCCGGAGATGGCCTTGGCCTCGGTGGCTCTGGGGGCCTCGATCCTTGAGCGGCACTATACCGACACGCGCTATCGCAAGGGCCCTGATATCATCAATTCGATGGACCCGGCCGAGTTGCGCCTTTTGATCGACCGCTCGAAAGAGATCTGGATCGCGGCCAATAACCCCAAAGAGCGCTCGGCCCCGGAAGAAGACGTCTACCGCTTCGCCCGCGGCTCGGTCGTGGCCGATGCCGATCTGCCCGAGGGCCATGTCATCACCGAAGCCGACATCTGGGCCCGCCGCCCCGGCTCGGGCGAGATCGCGGCCTATGACTTCGACAAAGTGGTCGGCAAACGCCTGAACCGCGCGGTGACGCGGAATACGCAGTTGAAGTGGGAGTATCTTGGGTGATGACTGCTCCGTTCGATAGCGAGGCCGTTTCGTTTCACGGCCTTGATCCGGTGAGGAAAAGGCGAACAAACGTGGAGCTGCTGCTCAATCGACTGGGAGTGGTAACTTGGTAGGGGACGTCTTCCTTGTACCCATTACAAGTGGTGGGGGAGGGGATTTTACATCAACGCGGCGACTTCAATTGAACCTTTACTTCACAAGGACACTCAATGTTCTGGGTCATAAGATGAAGCGAAGATCGGTGACGGCTTGCTCGGTGTCGAAATATGAGAGCGACATCCGCAGAAATCTGAATGAAGATCGAACTGCATTAAATTTTTTGGAGAGGCTTCCATTATATATCTCAAATGGTTCTAGGGATTCACAATGAAGCTGGTTTTTCAACACTTGCGAGAGACTCGCAATATTGGCGATCGTTGGTGTAGCCCATTCGACTACTTTAATTGGCCGGGGGCTGAAGCTCGAGATCTAAGGAAGGCTGGCGCCGCCTACGACATCGGAATTTATGGTGGGGGGAAGATCTTCGGATCTTTAAGTAAAGAGGCGGGAGTGATCCGTGGGCAAACCACCCGACATATCGCATGGGGTGTAAGTACCGTTCAGACTTTTCCGATTTCTTTCAGATATAGCGCGTCACGACGTCTTTGCGAATTGATTGGTAGTCGTGATTTTGGAGATAAACGATATGATTTTGCGCCATGCGTGAGCTGCATGTCGCCACTGTTCGATATTGTAAAGCCTCCGGAGCATGATGTGGTGTTTTACTATCATGCCGGAAAGACCGCTGGTCAGGGCATTAATATTCCAAGCTGGATGCCTTCGCTCTCCAATAATTGCTCTAGCCTTGAGGAGGCGCTGGCCTTCATCGCAAGTGGACGAACGGTCGTTTCAAACTCGTATCACGGTGTCTATTGGTCTTTGTTAATGGGGCGGCGTGTAATTTGTATTCCGTTCTCTGGAAAGTTTTCGTCCTACAGATATCCGCCGTTTTACAGTTCAGCGAAGCGGTGGGCAGATGATTTGAGGAAGGGGCTCGCGCAGCCTCAGATGCTCCAAGTTTGCCGAGAGGCTACATTGAGATTTAAGTACCGGGTCGATGCAGTTATAGATGAGGTTAACGCTGCGCATAGTAGACTATGATGATCTGTTCAGTCTTTTCCTCACCGGGACCATGGCCAAGTTCGCTGAGGCGAGCTGCTGAGTAATAATGACGCCAGCTCGACCAGCCAAGTCCAAGCGCTCTATGAGCCCAACTTCGTGCCTGCTGGCCTTAGCCTCGATCTGCCAAAGGCTTGATTCACTTTTCCTGCGAAAACGTTATGCCGCGAAGCCTATGCGATTGCGCGGCCGCAATAGTTTTTTTGCGCAGTGCCTTTTCTCGCCCTCTGCGCTCGGGCACCAGCGCTAGCGCGGGGTCCAGACGCTGCGTCGGATTTCTTGGTTGCCAAAGAGCGCGCGGTCCAAGACATTCAATCCTAACGTCTCGGCCAAGGTCGCCTCGTTTGAGAAAAGCGACCGGCCCAGATTGGCAGCGCCGTCTTTCAGCTGAAAGCCCAAAGCCTCAAGTAAGGTTGGATAGATATCCAGCATGGTGGCGGGGCGATCGACCACCACCGGCTCTGACGCGCGAGGGCTGTTCAGGATGGTAAAGTAATTGCGCCGCGCCTCGCCAACAGCATTCAACTCTTTCACCATCGTGTTGGGCATCGCCAGATGGTCGCTCATCACCGCAACCACGGTGTTGTCTGCCAAGCCGCGCTCTTCCAAATCGTCCAAGAACCCTTCGATCAGCTTTCCAGTACAATGGATCGTCGCCGGCATAAGACTGTCGGACCGCCGCGGTTTGATCGGGGGCACATAGTCACAACCGGGGTCCAGATAGCCCGCTGGCCCGTGGGTCGAGGCGGTAAAGATCATCAGATAGAAAGGTTTATCGCCTGCGGCCAGCCGGTCCAACTCTTCGCGCCCGGCCTCAAACAAAGTTGTATCCGGTACGCCCCAGGTGTTGGTGCCGGGGATATTGGCATAGGCGGGCTCATTCTTCAGCCCACGCACCCGGCCGACACCATGACCCTTCAAGAAATCGGCAATCGCAAAAATCTCGGTGTCCGAGCCGTTCACATAGGCCCCTTCATAGCCCTGTGCCTGCAACACATCGCTCAGGCAATCGACCCCCGGCAGAAACTGCGCCATGCCATGTGTCGCCACATCATCCGCCGATTTCAACTCCTTGGGGTCTGTCAAGCCGCGCGGCAGCAGCGGGATGCCACATTGCGAGGCGACAAGGCCTGCCGCGCTGAAATGCGTGCCTTTGACCTGACCAAGATTGCGGGCCGAAAATCCCCGATCCTCCATTGCTGCCAATGCTTTAAACGCATCGGCCGAAGCCGGGATGTCGCGGTAACTGCGCTCAAGCGATTCCAGATAGATGATCACCAGATTGGGCTTTTGCGCCGGGACCGAAGTCACCACCGGCGGGCGCAGATCGTCCAATCCCACCATGTTCAGCGCCGGATCAGGAAAAGCCTGCCGCCAGAGATAGGCAACCGGATGGCTGACGGCGATGCCAAATATCGAAAGTGCCAGCAGGAGCGGCGCAAAATAGGGCAGGCTTCGCAGCAGATACCAACCGCAGAATAGCAAAAGCGCGGTGATTACAGCGGATTCCAACAATGGCTTGGCAAAGTCTTTCATCGCGACGTTCATCATATCGACCGGATTGTTGTCCGCGATCGCAATCAAAACTGTCTCAAGGTCAACATAGCCAAAATTGGTGGCAAGGAAGGTGAAGGGCACTGTCAGTGCCAAAGCCAGCAGTCCCGCCGCCCCGGCCAGACGTGTAAGACGATCCGGTTGCCGCCAGATCAGCGGTAAAATCAAAGAGATAGCGCTAATGACTAAGACGGTTACCGTAAGCGATGTCGTCACAGGCGATAGCGAAAAACCCATCAGCCGGGTCGAGAGGTCAAATCTCTCGATCGCGTGCTGAATTAAACCAGCGCCGAATAGCATTGAGACGAATGCGCGAAAAACGCGCAAGGCAAGACTTTTAGCCAAAGCTTATACTCCGCAACACGGGCGGCAGGGTTTCGCTAAACTGCGGGCCTGTCAACTGCTCTCGCTCGGCAAGGCTTACCCGCCCGCTTCCCTAGACGCGCGGCCGATTTCGCGCCATACACTCGGGATGACCCGTTCGATCCTCTTCCTCACCGGCACCCGCGCCGATTTCGGCAAGCTTGAACCGCTCGCGGCTGCTGCGCGGGATGCGGGGCATCGCGTCGGCTTTTTCGTCACCGGCATGCATATGCTGGACCGCTATGGGCTCACCAAGCTTGAAGTGTCGCGCATGCCCGGCGTCGCGGTGCATGATTTCGTCAACCAGCGCCCCGGCGATCCGCAAGACATCGTGCTGGCCAAAACCGTGACCGGCTTTTCCGATTATGTCGCCGAGCATCGCCCCGATCTCATCGTGCTGCACGGCGATCGGGTTGAGGCTCTGGCCGGCGCTTTGGTTTCGGCGATGAACTATGTCCGCTCGGCGCATGTTGAGGGGGGAGAGGTCTCTGGCACCATTGATGAGGTGTTCCGCCACTGCAACACCAAGCTCTGCACGCATCACTTCGTCTCCTCCGAGGCGGCGGCGACTCGCGTCAAAGCCTTGGGAGAGCCGGCGCAGAACATCCATGTCATCGGCTCGCCCGAGCTTGATTTTCACGCCCGGCCCTCGGGCGTCAGCCTGGAAGAGGTGAAGGCCCGCTATGCCATCCCCTTCGACGATTACGGCATCGCCACTTTCCATCCGGTGACCTCGGAACAAGCGACGATGGGCCAGCAGGCGGCCGATCTTTTCGCTGGCCTTGAAGCCTCGGGCCGCAATTTTGTGGTGATCGCGCCCAACAATGACCCCGGCTCCGAGGCGATCTTCGCCGTGCTCGACCAACTGCCGAATGACCGTTTCCGCGTGCTGCCCTCGATGCGTTTCGCGCATTTCTCTGAACTGATGAAAAGCGCGGCCTGCATGGTCGGCAATTCCTCTGCAGGTGTTCGCGAAGCACCCTTCATCGGCTTGGCCTCGCTCGACATCGGCACCAGACAAGCCAACCGCTCGGACGCGAACTCTGTCACCGCCTGCGAGGCCGCTGACAGCGCCTGCATCGCCCGCTTCTTGGCCGAGGAATGGGGCCGTCGCCACGCCCCCGATGCGGGATTCGGGCAGGGTGGAGCGGCAGGACGCTTCGTGCAAACCCTTGCAGATCCAGCCTTTTGGGAACGGCCGCTGCAAAAGGCCTTTCAGGACGCCGAGTGATGGCGGCCAAGGGCTCGGGCCAACTTGCCTTCTACCTCGGCCTTGTGCGGGCTTTGCCGCTGATCGCCCCCGCGGTGCTGCGCCGTCGGGTGAAACGCGGCAAGGAAGACCCCAAACGCTGGCGCGAAAAGCTGGGTGAGGCCTCGGTCCCGCGCCCCGAAGGCCGGCTCATCTGGCTTCACGCCGTTGGTTTGGGCGAGGTGCTGGCCCTGCGCGGCCTTATTGGCGCGCTTGCGGCTGAAGCGCCCGACCTCAGCTTCCTTGTCACCTCAACCGCGCGCTCCTCGGGGCAGGTGATGGGCGCCAACCTGCCGCCCCGCACCACGCATCAATTCCTGCCCCTCGACGCGCCGCGCTACCTGCGCCGCTTCCTTGCCCATTGGCGCCCCGATCTCTCAATCTGGGCCGAGCAAGACCTCTGGCCCGCCGCCGTGGTCGAGGCCGACCGCGCCGGCATCCCGTTGGCATTGGTCAACGCAAGGATGAACGACCGCGCCTTTGCCAGCCGCGCCCGCGCCAAATCGCTTTATGGCAATCTTTTCCGCCGCTTCCGCTTGATCGCGGCGCAAGATGCCACCACCGCGCGCAACCTCACCGCCCTTGGGGCAAAGGATCCTCAGGTGACTGGCTCGCTCAAAGCCGCCGCCCCCGCGCTTGGCGTCGACCCCGCCGCCCTTGCGGCGATGACCAAGGCGCTTGCGGGCCGCCCGCTTTGGCTCTTGGCCTCCTCCCACCCCGAGGATGAGGCCGTGGCCCTTGCGGCCCATCGCAACCATCTGAAAACCCAAGCCAATGCGCTGCTGGTGATCGTCCCCCGCGATCCCCCGCGCGGCCCCCAAATCGCTGAGACTGGCGGCAGTTTAGGCCTCAGCACCACCCTGCAAAGCCAAACCCCAAAACCCTCCGCCTCAACTCAAGTCCATATCGCCGACGCCTTTGGCCAGCTCGGCCTTTGGTATCGCCTCGCGCCAACTGCCCTTATCGGCGGCAGCTTCAGCGCGATCGAGGGCCACAACCCGTGGGAGGCTGCCGCTTTGAACACAGCCATCCTGCACGGTCCGCACACCGCCAATTTCTCCGCCGATTACAGCAGCTTAGACGGGGCAGGGGCCGCGCTTGCGGTCAGCGCAGAAAGCCTCCCCGCCGCCCTTGCCGCCGATCACTCCAACATGGTCGCCAAAGCCCGCGCGCTTTCCGATGCCGCCAAAGGCAGCCTCGCGCCCTTGGCCTCCGATCTCCTTAGGCTCATGAAATGAGGCTCTTTCTCGCCCTATGGTCCGCGCTTTGGAGCCTCGCCCTCCCGGCGATCCTGCTCTACCTGCGCCGGCGCGGCCGCAAAGACCCGCTCTACGCCCAGCACCTTGGTGAGCGCTTTGGCCGCTACGCCATGCCCATGCCCGGCGCGGTCTGGGTCCATGCCGTCAGCCTTGGCGAATTGCGCTCTGCCGTCCCGCTCATCCGCGCGCTCCTGAACCGGGGCGAGCGCGTCGTCATCACCCATTTCACCCCCGCCGGACGGCGCGAAGCCGCCCGCGTTTTCGCCACCGAGATCAAAGCAGGCCAACTGCAACCCGTCTGGATCCCGCTTGAATTAAACTGGTGTTTCAAAGGCTTCTTCCGCAGCTTCCGCCCGAAACTGGGGTTGGTGATGGAGGTGGAAATCTGGCCCCGCCTTACCTTCGCCGCCCGCGACGCCGGCGTGCCACTCTATATGTGCAACGCGGGCTACCCGTCGAAATCGGTTGCCCGCGACGCCAAATTCCCGCTGCGCCCCGCCGTGATGCGCGGCTTTGCGGGCGCCTTGGTCAAATCCCAGATGCAGGCCGAGCGTTTTGCCGCCGTGGGCGTGCAAAACATCCATGTCACCGGCGAGCTGCGCTTTGACCAGCCGATCCCCGAGGCCCTTTTAGAAGCCGCACCCGCCGCCCGCGCCGCCCTTGCGCAAAGCCGCCCCGTTATCACCTTCGCCTCGGTGGTCGAGGGCGAGGATGACACCTATCTCACCGCAATCGAGGCTGCCCTAAAAGCCCCGAACCCGCCCTTCATCATCTATGTCCCGCGCAAGCCCGAACGCTTTGATGAGACTGCAGAAATCATCGCCGCAAGGGGCCTCAAAGCGATCCGACGGAGCCAGATCTTCACCGAAAGCCTGACCCTACGCCCTGAAGCCGCGCCCGCGCTGCAAGGTCCCGACATCCTGATCGGCGACTCTCTGGGCGAGATGTATTTCTACCTTGCCATGGCCGATCGCACCGTCACCGGCGGCGGTTTCACCCCGCATGGCGCGCATAATATCATCGAGCCTTTGGCGCTTGGCCGCCCCGTGATCGTCGGTCCCGCGATCCATACGATCGAATATCCGGCGGTTGAGGCGATCGCGGCGGGCGTCTGTTTCCACGCAAAAGGCGCGGAGGATCTCCCCCGCGCCCTTGATCCGACCCTCTGGCCGGGGCCGTCATCGGCTGAAATTGAGGCCTTCTTGCAGGCCCATTCCGGCGCCACCGCCCGCAGTCTGGCGGTGCTGGAGCCGCTTCTTACCAGCCGCTGAACCCGCCATCGACGTTCAGCAATTGCCCGGTCATATAGCCCGCCGCAGAAGATGCCAAAAACAGCATCGCATCGGCGATCTCATCGGGTTTGGCCATGCGGTCCAGCATGATCAACTCACCGACCCGGCGCTGGAACTCCTCGGAATGATTGTTGAAAACCGCACCGGGGGCGATGGTGTTGACCGTCGCACCGCGCTTGGCCCAATAGCCCGCCAGCCAAACCGTCAGCCCGTGAATCCCCGCTTTTGACACGCCGTAAGCCGAGAAATTCTTGAAGGGCATGCCCTCATAAATCCGGTGATGCGCGCCGTTTAGCGCATACATCGAGGCCACGTTGATCAGCGTGCAGGGATATTTGCCCACGATATCGCGGTCCATCTGCCGCGCGACCATGAAGGGCGCGGTCAGGTTCGTGCGCATGGTCTTTTCCCAATCTGAGACCTCAAGGTCGCAGAAATCCGGAAAACCCTTGCCGGCCCCCATCAACAACTCGCCGGTGATGGCGGCATTGTTAAGGACCACATTCGGCTCCCAGCCGTCTTTCAGGATGCGCGTAAAGATCTGGGTGACCTCATCTTCATTCGCAACATCAAGGGGATAGAAGCGGAAGTTCGGGTTCTTGCCATGCGCTTCCACCAAAGCATCGGCGCGATGTCCCGGCAGATCCGAGCCAATGACTCGCGCGCCCTGCGCCAGCATCCGCCGCACATAGGTAGAGCCCAAAACCCCGCCCGAGCCGGTGATGAAAATGGTGCGGTCTTTCAACTGTTCAGTCATTGCGGGCCTCATTCAGGGCATCGTTAAGCAGGAATTCGACAAGGCGGAAGTCAAACGGGCTGTCGATATCAACGCAGCGCTCGGCGGGCATCAGGAAGGGGATTACACGCCCCTCCCATAGCCCCTTAGAGCGCTTCAGATAATCGGGCGAGACCACATAGGTGGAAGCCGCATGCTCATAGACCACCGGTGCTTGTTGGCGCGCAACCACACCGCCGGGCAGGGGTTTTGAGACATGCAGCGCGCCCGAGGCATCAGGCTCAACAAGGTTGAAATATGGATTCTTTCGGGCCTCGCAGCAGCTCATCACAAGGTCAGGATGTTCGATATTGTAAAGTTGTAGCGCACCGGTGATGTCTTCCGGCAGCCGCAAAGGCGAGGTGCAGTCAAGGTCCAAGAAGGCATCCACCTTGCCAATCAGCGCCTCGGAGGCCTCCAGCGCATGTTGCCAAACGCCAAACTTGCCCGCCGCATCGGTGGCCAAATGCGCCGGCCGCAGGCCGATCTTCAGCGCGCCCTTTGCCACCGCATGCTCATAGATTTCTTCGTCATCGGTCGAGACCACCACGGCATCGACCTGCGGATGTGCGAACAACTGATCCAGCGACCAGTCGATCAGCGGCTTACCGCAGATCGGGCGAAAGTTCTTGCGCGGCACGCCCTTGCTGCCCTTGCGGGCGCCGATATGACCCAAGATCATGGGATCTCCTTCGTGATCTCACCGATAAATTGCCGCGCGCCCCAGGCCTGCGCCACGATCCGCGCCGAGCCCAGCGCCTGATCCAAGCGTGGCATCAAGGGGTTAACGGATACCTCACCGCCAAAGGCCAGCCCAAGGAAATCGCGCGCGGCCTCCATAAACATCGCATTGCGCTCCAGCGGCAGATCCAACAGCCGCGAGCCCGCGCCATCCGTCACCCGATAGATCTGCTGGGCAAAATCGAAGTCCAGCATCTGCTCAGAACCGCGCAGAAGGGTGCGGCGGTGCAAGCCCGGCGTCAGATAATCCATCGAAACCTCGCCCACCAAGCGCCCCGCTTGCAGCGAAATTCGGCTGGCGAAATCCACCCCCTCAAACCGAGGATGCCCCAGCGACTGCACCCCCGTGACCTGCAAATCGGGGAAGAGACACAAGGCCAAATCCAGCTCATGGCAAAGATCCAAGAGCACGCCGCCGCCCTCAGCCCGCGCGGCATAACTTTCACTAAACAGCCAATTTTGCCGCCATTGAGTGACATCATGCCCGATGGATATGGAGAATTGGAACATATCGGCCAAATCCATCGCAGCCATAGCCCGCAAGGCCGGATGGTAGCGCATCATATACCCGAGCATCGAGCGATCGGCGACCGGGGCCGCCGCCGCAGCAATCGCTTCAACCTCCGAAGGCGCGAAAGCCAAGGGTTTTTCGATATACAAAGGTAGACCGCGCAACGCCGCCGCCTCGATCAAAGGCAGCCGCACATCGGTGGCGGTCGCCACCACCACCGCATCCGCGCCATCCATCGCCGCCAAAGCGCCGTCCAGACCCGCCTCGCGCCATGACAGCAGATGCGCCTCGGCCCCCAAAGCGTTGAAATTGTCATGATGCCGGCGTCCAATCGACCCGGCCCCGATCACCAGAACCCGCATGTGGCCCCCTTTTCGGCTATGGCTAGCGCGAAACGGCCCCCGCCGCCAGAGCCGGCTGGCGCTGCGGCCAAAGCGTTGCGCGGTGATAGGCCTGCCCGATCGCCAAAACCCCGGCATCATCGCCCGAACGGCCAATGATCTGCATCCCCGAAGGCAGGCCCTGCGGCCCAAAGCCCAAAGGCACCGACAGAGCTGGCAGTCCGATCAGGCTTGCCGGCACCACCACCTCCATCCAGCGGTGATACGTGTCCATCCGCACACCCGCGATCTCCTCGGGCCAACGCCATTCCGCCGGGAAGGGCCAAACCTGGGCCGAGGGCAGCACCACCGCATCGAACCGGTCAAACATCCGCGCGGCGTCGCGATACCAGCGGCTGCGGATCTCACTCGCGGCATAGACCTCCGCCGCCGTCAGCCCGGCCCCGCGTTCAATCTCCCAGATCGTCTCGGCCTTGGTCAGCGCCCGTTTCGCCGGATCCCGCGCCAGATCACTCTTGCCTCCCGCATTCAGCATCGCCCGAAGCGCAATCCAAGCTTGCCACAACTCCTGGGCAGGGAAGGGCGGCGGCAGGGTCTCCACCTCAGCCCCCAAATCCTCCAGCACCCGCAAGCCCGCCTCGCAGGCCGCCAGAATTCCCGGCTCCATCGGATAGGCGCCACCCCAATCGCCCAGCCAGCCGATCTTTTTGCCCTTCACCCCCGCCTCAAGCCCCGACAACAGGTCCGGCAAAGCCCGAGGGAAGGGCGTCTCCCGGTTCTCCCCGGCCATCACGCCCAAGAACCGCGCCAGATCCTCAACCGTCCGCGCCATCGGCCCTTCGGTTGCCAAAGTCGCCAGATGCGTCTCGCCGCCAGCATCCCCCGGCACCAGCCCCCATGTCGGCCGCAGCCCGTAAACGTTGCAAAACCCTGCCGGATTGCGCAACGACCCCATCATATCCGAGCCATCCGCGACCCAAGCCATCCCGCTTGCCAAAGCCGCCGCCGCCCCGCCCGAAGACCCGCCCGCCGAGCGCGCCAGATCATAAGGGTTCCGCGTCACCCCATGCACCGGGTTGAACGAATGCGAGCCTTGCCCCCATTCCGGCGTATTGGTCTTGCCCGCAATCACCGCGCCCGAGGTCCGGATCCGCGCCACCACAAGGTCATCCGCCTCCGGCAAAAAATCGGCGTAAAGCGGAGAGCCATAGGTGGTCCGCAACCCCTTCGTCGCCAGCAAATCTTTGATCGCTAAGGGAATCCCATGCAGCCACCCCACAGGCGCCACATCATCCAATGCCCGCGCCTCGGCCATCAAGTCATCCGGATCGCGCAGGCTCACAATGGCATTCACCGCGCCATTGACCGAAGCCACCCGCTCCAGCCAAGCCGCCATCACCTCCGAAGGCGCCACTTTCCGCGCATGGATCAACCGCGACAATTCCGTTGCCGACAGCCCAAGAAGCTCTGCTGATTTCATCTTGACCCAAATACTCCAGGGGGGCCCGGGGGGAGGATCCCCCCGGCGGCCGGCCAAAAGAAATGCCGGGGCCCTTTCAGACCCCGGCACAAGCTCAGCCCAAAGGGCTTACTTCATCAACTCGGTCCAGATCGCAGTGATATATTCCTGCGATTTCGGCGAGCAGGTCTCCAAGAAGATCCCGGCCGCTTTATGCTCTTCGGGGATCTCCACCTCAGGCGCACCCTTCATGTCCTCGGGCATGAACTCAGACGAGCCTGCAATGCCATTGGCATAGCGCGCATAGGCCGAGATCAGCGCGGCATTCTCCGGCAACATGATGAAATCGAGGAACTTATAGGCTTCCTCGACATTCTTGGCATCTTTCAAGATCGCCACCGAATCCATGAACAGCGGATAGCCTTCTTTCGGATAGCCATAGGCCACCGGCGGGTTGTTGATGCGCGAGCGCAAAGCCGCACCGTTCCAATAGACCGAAGCCGCCCATTCATTGTTCGACATGCGCTCAGTCATGCCATAATCCATCGCGATCCAGTCGGGCTTGGCCGCAATCAGTGCATCGCGGGCCTTTTTCAGCACTTCAGGATCTTCCGAGCAGGTCTCGCCGCCGAAATACCAAACCGTCATATTGACGATATCGTTCATCTCGGGCGTGACGTTGATCTTACCCTTCAGCTCTTCCGGCACGTCCAAGAAGATCGCCGAGGTGTTGATGTCGCCCTTATAAACATCGGTGTTCACAACCATACCGGTCGAACCCCATTGCCACGGAACCGAGTGTTTGCGGCCCTCATCCCAGCTCACATTCACCCATTGCGGGTCGATGTTGCCGATATTGGCCAGCTTGGAGTGGTCAAGCTCTTGCAGCAGACCCTCTTCCACGAAGACCGGCATATAGTTGGCCGAAGGCACCACAAGGTCAAAGCCATGCCCGCCAGCGCGGATCTTGGCCAAGGCGGTGTCATTGCTGTCGTAATCGGTGACGGTGACTTTGATGCCGGTCTCGGCCTCAAACTTGGTCAAAAGCTCGGGGTTGGTGTAATCGCCCCAGTTGAAAAGCTGCAATGTGCCCTCGGCCGAAGCCAGCGAGGTGCTCGCGCAGAGTAGCGCCGCAGCGCTCAGCATTTTCTTCATCTCATACTCCCTATTGTCTATTGCGCGGGCTGTTGTGCCCATCGTGGTTTAGGATTTCTTCCGATTGACCAGTGAAAAGGCGATCAACAACAACACCGTAACCGCCAGAAGCCCGGTCGAGATGGCATTAACCTCGGGCGTCATCTCGCGCCGCAATTGGCCCAGCATATAGGTGGGTAGGGTCTCTTGCCCGGCGGTTTTCACAAATTCCGTGATCACCACATCGTCGAGTGAGATTACGAAGGCCAGCATTGCCCCCGCCGCAATGCCCGGTCCCAACAGCGGCAAGGTCACCCGGCGGAAGGTCTGCCAAGGCGTTGCGTAAAGATCCGCCGCCGCGGTCTCCAGCGACAGATCCATGCCTTCAAGCCGCGCCCGGATCGGCAGATAGGCAAAGGGGATGCAAAAGGCCGAGTGCGCCAAGATCAAATAGCCCATGCCCTGATAGCCGGTCCAAGATTTCAGCACGCCAAAGAAGATCAAAAGCGCCACCGCCGTCACGATCTCGGGCACCATCAAGGGCTGGTTGATCGCCACAAAGATCACCGATTGCCCCTTGAACGCCCGCCGCCGCGTCGTCGCCAGCGCCGCCATCGTCGCGACCGAGGTCGAGATCACCGCCGCCGCCGAGGCCAGCACCAACGATCGCACCGCCGCCTCTTTGATCGCCACATTGGCCCAAGCGTCGTAATACCATTTCACCGACCAGCCCTGCCAATGGGTGATCGTGGTGCCTGCGTTGAAGCTATAGATCACCAGCGTGAAGATCGGCACATAAAGCACCAAGAACACCACCACCGCGATCGCGCCAAAGCCCGGCAGGCGCGAGACCTCAAAGCTTTTGTCAGCCATGCGGATTGCTCCCCTTGCCAGCCACCCGGACATAGAAGAGCAGCGCCACCATCACCAAGAGCAAGAGCGCCACCGAGAGCGAAGCCCCCAAAGGCCAGTTCCGCCCTTGGCCAAATTGCAGCTCAATGAAGTTGCCGATCATCATATTCTTGCCGCCGCCCAAGATGCGCGGCGTGACGTAAGCCCCCAGCGAGGGCACGAAAACAAGGATCGAGCCTGCAATGATCCCCGGCTTCACAATCGGCAAGATCACCCGACGCAAGACCTGCATCCGGCTGGCGTAAAGGTCATAGCCCGCCTCCAAAAGCCGCATGTCAAAGCGGTCAATCGCGGCGAAAAGCGGCAAAACCATCAGCGGCAGATAGACATAGGCCATGCCAATCAGCACCGCGGTATCGGTGTTCATCATCCGGATCGGCTCGGAGATCAGCCCCAGCCCCATCAAAGCCGTATTCATCAACCCTTCGGCCCGGATCACCTCGGTGATCGCAAAGGTGCGGATCAACAGGTTGGTCCAGAACGGGATGGTGATGAGGAAAAGCCAAAACGCCCGCGCTTTGGCGGGTCTTGTGGCGATGAACCACGCCGTCGGAAAGCCCACCGCAAAGGTGATCAGCGTCGTTAGGATCGAGATTTTCAGCGAGCGCCAGAAAATCGTCAAATGCGCATCGGCCAGCTTCAGCGTGTCATCAAAAATGTCGCGCGTATAAAGCAGGCTCACCCAAGCATCGGTGGAAAACTCCCATTTCACCCCGCCGGTGGCCCCTTTGGTCAGGAAGGAATAGACCACCACGATCAGCAAAGGCCCACAGGCGCCGATCAGCAAAAGGAACAGGGCAGGGGCGGAAAGCGCCCAAGCATTGCGGGCAGAGGCGCGGATCTGCCGGTCTTCAGCGGCGCTGGACATGTCAGTCCTCCACCCGTTGCACGGCCCCATCGGCAAAGCGGATGCCCACGGCGTCACCGGCCCGCAGCCCCGCCTCGCCATTGGCCGGGCTTTGCAGCCGCGCCACCACTTCGGTGCCGTCCGACAGCGCCAGATGGCAATGGGTGTCGGTGCCGAAATAGACGAGGCTCTTGACCACCGCCGACAGCCCACCCGCCTCAGCCGCCCCAAGCCGCAACTGCTCGGGCCGCACCGAAACCGTGGTGGTGCCCGAGGCCGCGCGCAAGCCCGCCACCTCAATCCGCTCACCCGTGCCCAGCCGCAAAGCACCATCTTCCGCGGTGCCGGTCAGGAAATTGGTCTCGCCAATAAAGCTTGCGACAAAGCGGTTGCGCGGCGAGATATAGATCTCCCGCGCCGAGCCCACCTGCTGGATCTTGCCCGCCGACATCACCGCAATGCGGTCTGACATCGTCAGCGCTTCTTCTTGGTCATGGGTGACAAAGACAAAGGTGATCCCGGTCTCGGTCTGCAACCGCTTCAGCTCGATCTGCATCTCTTTGCGCAGCTTCAGATCCAAAGCCGACAAAGGCTCATCCAACAAGAGAACCTTCGGCTGCGGTGCCAAAGCCCGCGCCAAAGCCACCCTTTGCTGCTGCCCCCCCGAAAGCTGCGAGGTTTTGCGCTCGGCCATCGCCTCAAGCTTCACCAAAGCCAGCATCTCGGCGACCCGCGCCTGCACTTCGGCTTTCGGCTTGCCCAGCATCTCCAGCCCGAAGGCGATATTCTCGGCCACGGTCAGATGCGGGAACAAAGCATAGCTTTGAAACACCGTGTTCACCGGCCGCTTATTGGGCGGCAAAGTGGTGATATCCGTGCCATCGAGCAGGATCGTCCCGCCCGAGGGCATCTCAAACCCTGCGATCAGCCGCAACAGCGTGGTCTTGCCGCAGCCCGAGGGGCCAAGCAGCGTGAAAAACTCGCCCCGGCGGATATCCACCGAGACATCATCCAGCGCCCGCACCGCGACAGCGCCCTGTCCAAAAGCCTTGATCACGCCTTTGGCCGAGATCGTTACGTCATCGGTCAATCCGCGTTCTCCCCGAAGTTGGTCGTTTATTATCGTTATCGTTCTTATCGTTTGATCATATTGGGCAGCCGCTCTCCGGTCTGACAAGCGATTCCTTAGCCAAGCCCCGCCAAAGCCGCTCGGCGCTGGGCCCAAGGTGCGGCCTGCTCAATCTCTGCACAAAGCGATATCAAAAGCTCATCTTTGCCAAAGGCCGCCGCGAGGTGGACACCAATCGGCAGCCCCGACTGTGACCATCCAAGCGGCAGATTGGCCGCAGGTTGCCCGCTGGCATTGAAGACCGCACAGAAGGGCGAATAGGCGAAAATCCCTTGCGGACCCGTGCGATAGGCGACGTAATCTTCCGTCTCATGCGCAAAGCGCCCCACCTTGGCGGGCGGCTCGGCCAAAGTGGCCGACAGGATGATATCCGGGCCGGATGCCCTTGCCGCAAGGCTCACGGGTTCGGCCCCTGAAGGCCCGCCCATCCGCCCGCCGGGGCTTGGGCCGAAAACCGCCGCCATCTCGCGGCCAAAGGCATGGATTTGCCCAACCGCTTCCAGATAACGCGCCGGATGCAGGCTTTCGGCATGGGCCACAGCACCGCGCCCGACGCCTTCGACCAGATCCGGCGTGAGCGCACGCCCTTTCAGCGCGCGGCGAATGCCCAATGCCGTGCCCACCGCGACAATATCCGTCCAAGCCCGCATCATCCCCGCCACATCAGCCTTCAGCGTCAGCGGCTCGACATGATGCCCAAGGCTCTCCAACAGCCGCCCGGTCGCCCGCACCGCCTCGGCCACCTCCGGGTCAATCGGCGCGCCGGTAAAGGTGCCTTCCACAATGCCGATCCGCAGCCGGGCAGGGGGGCGCGAGATCGCGTCGCTATGGCCCCGCTCCAAGGGCGGCGCCCAATAGGGCGCGCCCAAGTCAGCCCCTTCGCAAGCATCCAGCATCACAGCCGTGTCACGGACCGATCGGGTCAGGAACCCATCAATCGCCATCCCCGCCCAGCCTTCGCCAACGAAAGGACCATCCGGCAGCCGCGCCCGCGTTGGCTTGAACCCAAAAAGCCCGCAAGAGGCCGCCGGGATCCGGACCGAGCCGCCCCCGTCCGAGCCATGCGCGATTGAGACAATTCCCGCCGCCACAGCCGCCGCCGCGCCGCCCGAAGAACCGCCGGACGTATGCTCCAAATGCCAAGGGTTGCGCGTCGGCCCGCCGTAAACCGCTGCCTCGGTCGCAGCGCCGATCCCGCCCTCGGGGCTGGTGGTGCGGCCAAAGCAAACCACCCCCGTTGCGCGAATCCGCTGCCAAATCGCCGAATCTTTGCTCCAGACCGTATCGCGCAGCAGCCGACTGCCATTGTGGCTGGGGTAATCCACCGCCTCGGTGCCCAGATCCTTCAGCAAAAACGGCACGCCCCGGAACGGCCCTTCAGGCAAGCCCTTGGCAATCGCCCGCCGCGCCGCGCCCTCTTGGATTTGCACCACGGCATTCACGCTTGGATTGCGCAGCTCCACCGCCGCCAAAGCCGCATCCAAAAGCTCCTCCGGGCTCACCTCGCGCCGCGCCACCATCGCGGCCAAAGCCGTCGCATCCAGCGCCCCCAAATCCCCGATCATCGCCGTATCCCTCTCCCCCAACTCCCCCGATGCTGCCCGCAGCGCCGCCCTCCTGTCCAGCGCCGCGACAATTCCCGCCCCGCCTTTTCGGTTTGCGACAGATCCCGCCATGGCCGCGACATCCGCCTTTCGAAAGGCTTGACAGCTTGCTTTCCCCGCATCATGCAGAGCCCACCTTAGGTTCTGGGCGTCACACCCCGGATGAAAAGGGAATGCGGTGCAATTCCGCAGCTGCCCCCGCAACTGTAAGCGGCGAGCTTGGATGGACAAAAGCCACTGGGAAACCGGGAAGGCCCATCCGCGCCCCGACCCGCAAGCCAGGAGACCTGCCAGGGTGATCACCCTTACTTCCGTGCGAGGGGCGCGGAGGCAGGCGGATACCGCCAGTGGTGACGTTCACCCCGGGCGGAAAGTCACCTTTCCCACGGATATTGTTGACGTTTGGGCTGAAGAAGGCCCAATGAGGGAAAGGGAAAACCCGATGCAGGGCATTTCCAAACTGGCCATCCTGGCCGCAAGCACGGCGCTTTTGGCACCCGTGACGGCTTTCGCGCAAGAGACCGACGAGAACACCTATCTGGGTAAAATCTCCCTCACCGCCTCGTCTGAGGCGGTGGATGTCAGCCGCACAGGCGCCTCCGTCACCGTGGTGACCGAGGAAGAACTCGACACCGCTCCACTGCCCTTCGCTACCTATCTCGCCACCCTGCCGGGCGTCTCGACCAATGCCAATGGCGGCCTTGGCGCCACCACCTCGGTGCGCCTGCGCGGTCTGCCCGCCTATTACATCGGCACCAAGATCGACGGCATCGATGTGACCGATCCGGCGGGCCCGCAGCTCTACTTCGACTTCGCTGGCCTCACCACCGGGGGCCTGTCGCGGATCGAAGTGCTGCGCGGTGCCCAATCGGCGCTTTACGGCTCCGAGGCCGCTGCTGGCGTGATCGACATCAGCTCATGGCGACCCGAGAAAGATGGTCTTTCGGGCCAGATCGGCACCGAGGCCGGCTCCAATCAAACCTATGTCGGCACCGCCTCCGTCGGCTACCGCGACGACCGGACCGAGCTTGCCTTCACCCTCAACCGGACCATCACCGATGGCATCTCGGCCCATATCAACGGCACCGAGAAGGACGGCTACCAAGGCACCAACCTCTCGGCCTATGCCAGCCATGATGTGACCGAGAGCCTCACCTTGGGCGCCAGCCTCCTCATCCGCGACAATTACACCGAGTTCGATGCCTCCGGAGGCGATGCAGACAACACCTCTGACGGCATCCTGCGCGGCGGCCGGGTCTTTGCCCAAATCAACACCGGCGCGGTCGAACATGAGCTGTCCTTCTCGCGCATGACCATGCGCCGGGAAGTCATCGAATTCGCCACCCCGACCGATTTCTTCGGCGACCGCGACCAGATCGGCTATACCGGGGCTTGGGATGCCAATGACCAGCTCTCGATCAACTGGGGGCTTGAGCGCCGGGCCGAGGATTTCGTCCTTCTCAACCCCTACGGCGATAGCGCTGGCAAGCAATGGACCGCTTCGGCCTATGCCGAGCTGCTCTATGCGCCGAATGATCAGCTCGATCTCTCCTTCGCGCTGCGCCAAGATGAGCACAGCCGCTTCGGCGGTTACACTTCGGGCCGCGCCGCTGTCGCTTACCGGCCAACCGAGGATTGGATCATCCGCGCCGTCGCCGCCACCGGCTTCCGCGCGCCTTCGCCCTATGAGCTTTGGAGCAGCTACGGCAATCCGGCCTTCCAACCGGAAGAAAGCCGCAGCTTTGAACTTGGCCTCGAGCGGCTCTTGGCGGAAGGCTCGCTCAAAGCCACGCTCTTCGACATCAAGGTAGACAATCAGATCATCTATGATCCCAACATGGGCTGGGGTGCCTATACCCAAGTCGATGGCGAGGCCACGACCCGCGGGGTTGAGCTGGAAGCCAGCCAACAGCTCTCGGCCAATTGGAAGCTGACCGGCAGCTACACCTATAACGATGTCACCGTTGAAGAGGGCGGCAGCAGCCGTCGCGGCGCCCGCGCGCCGCGCCACAGCCTTGCCATCGGGCTTGATGGTCACATCTCCGACCGTCTGGCGGCCAATCTCACCGTGACCCATGTTGCCGGGGTGCTGGATGAAAGCGTCGACTATTCGACCACGCCCTATGTGGTCAGCCAAGTCGCGCTGGAAGATTACACCTTGGCCAATCTCGCTTTGGCCTATGATGTGAACGATCAGACCACCGCTTACATCCGGGTGGAAAACCTCTTTGATGAGACCTACCAAACCGTCAGCAATTTCGGTCAGCCGGGGCGGCAGGTCTATCTCGGCCTGCAAGCCAAATTCTGATCTGGTGCTGGGCCGGGGCAACTGCCTCGGCCCGTCACCCACGGCCATTTGACGATCCAATTTCAACGAAAGTTCGGGCATGGCGCAGAGAAACGGAGGTCATGACGTAAGCCAGACGTTTTCCATACGTCTGCCATACGTTTTCCATAGGCTGATTTCGGCGTTGCGGCGCGGTGCGCTGACCGCTTTGGCGCTGGGCGTCGCACTGCCCGCCGCCGCCGAGCCGCCGGCCCGTGTCGTCTCGATGAACCTCTGCACCGATCAGATCGCGCTGATGCTTGCCGCCCCCGGCCAGCTCATCTCTGTCAGCCGTTTGGCGGTCGATCCCCTGTCTTCCTCGATGGCCGCCGAGGCCGCCGCTTATCCGCCCAATCGCGGTCAGGCTGAGCAGATTTTCCTTATGAAACCAGACCTTGTGTTGGCCAGCACCTATAGCTCGATCTCCTCGGTTGCGCTGCTGCGCGACCTTGGCGTCACCGTGGTGCAGGTCGAGCCGGTCAATGCCCTCTCCCAAGTCGAGGCGCAAATTCTGACGATCGGCCAAGCCCTTGGCCGTGAAACCCAAGCCGAGGCCCTAGCGGCCGAGTTCCGCGAAGGGCTGAAGGGCCTGACATGGCAGGGCGAGTTGGCCACCGCCGCAATGTATTACCCAAATGGCTATACATCGGGCGCTGGATCTTTGGCAGATGATGTGCTCCGCACCGCAGGGTTCCACAACATCGGGGCCGAGTTGGGCCTCACCGGCGGCGGCACCTTGCCTTTGGAACGGCTGGTGATGGCCCAGCCCGATGTCATCGTGACCTCCACCCCCTATCCCGGCGGCTCCCGGTCCGAGGAGCTGCTGAACCACCCCGCCTTGGCCGAATTGCGCCAAGAAGCCGGGCTGGCCACCACCACAGATGCCGATTGGGTCTGCGGAACCCCCCATATCTTGCGTGCCTTGCGCAGCATGCGCGACGCGCGGGAGGCGCTGGAATGAAATATACCCTGCCAGTTTTGGCGCTTTTGGTGGCGCTTCTCTTCGCCGCCTCCCTGTTGATCGGCCCCGCCGGTCTTGGCCTTGGCGAAAGCCTGCATGCGCTTATCACCGGCCAAGGCGGCCCGGTCGTTCTCGTCATGCAAGAGATCCGTCTGCCCCGTGCCATCTTGGGCCTCCTGGCCGGCGCCGCCTTTGGTTTGGCGGGGGCGGCGATGCAGGGTTACCTCAGAAATCCGCTTGCAGAACCGGGGCTTATCGGCGTCTCCTCGGCTGCGGCGCTGGGCGCAGTGCTCTCCTTGCAGACCGGACTTGCCGCCGCTTTCGCCCTTGCCTTGCCGCTTTCGGCACTGGCCGGGGCGGGGCTTTCGGTCCTGTTGATCCTTCTTCTGGCCGGTCCCCGAGGTGGTGCCTTGGCCCTGATCCTCGCCGGTATCGCCATCTCGGCCTTGGCGGCGGCGCTGACCTCACTGGCGCTCAACCTTTCGTCTAACCCCTTCGCCGCAATGGAAATTGTCTATTGGATGATGGGTTCGCTTGCTGATCGCTCGATGACCCATGTCTGGCTTGCCGCCCCCTTCATCGCCCTCGGCCTTGCCGCGCTTCTCTCCATCGGACGCGGTCTGGACGCCCTTACCCTCGGGGAAGATGCGGCGCAAAGCATGGGCATCAACATGGCCCGGCTGCGCTGGACGCTGATCCTTGGCACCGCCGCCGCCATTGGCGCCTCGGTCGCCGTGGCGGGCGCGGTCGGTTTCGTCGGCCTTGTCGTGCCGCATATCCTGCGCCCCCTCGTCGCCGCCCGCCCTTCGCATCTTCTGCCCGCCGCCGCCTTGGGCGGGGCCGCCATGCTTCTTGCCGCCGATATCGCGACCCGGCTGATCGCCCCCGATCAGGACCTGAAACTGGGCGTTCTGACCGCCATTGTCGGCGCGCCATTCTTCCTTCATCTCATTTGGCGGATGCGGAGGGTCGAGGCATGAGCTTGCTTTCCTTGGACAAATTGACGGTGCGCCGAGGCGTCTGCCCGGTGGTGGATGGGGTCTCCTTTACCGTCCAGCCGGGCGAATTTGTCGGTTTGATCGGCCCCAACGGCGCCGGAAAGACCAGCCTTTTGCGCGGCGCTTTGGGGCTTTTGCCGCATGAGGGGCGCTCGTCGCTCAGCGCATTGCCTGCCGCCGCCCGCGCCCGCGCGGCCGCTTTCATGCCGCAAGGGCGCGAGATCGCTTGGCCGGTGACGGTGGAAACCTTGGTCGCTCTGGGCCGCTCTGGCCAGCCCGAGGACGGTACGGCGGTGGAAGAGGCCCTGCGCCGCATGGCCCTGCAAGGCTACCGAGGCCGCAAAGCCACGGCCCTTTCGGGGGGCGAGCAAGCCCGTGTGCTCATCGCCCGTGTGCTGGCCCAAGAGACCCCGCTGGTGCTGGCCGATGAGCCGGTCGCGGGCCTCGACCCCGAGGCGCAGATCCGCACCATGCAGGTCTTTGCGGGTCTTGCCGCCGAGGGCCGCAGCGTGATCGCCTCGATCCATGACCTTGGCCTTGCCGCCCGCCATTGCTCGCGGCTTTTGCTCTTGCACCGGGGCCAGCTGATTGCCGATGGCACGCCGGCTGAGGTGCTGACCGATCAACTCCTTGCTGATGCCTTTGGGATCAAAGGCTTCCATGCCATGACCCCCGAAGGCCCCGTCTTCCAACCGACCGAGGTTTTGCGGTGATCCACGTCTCGCTTGAGCGGCCTTGGCTGCGGGCCACGCTCTCTCAGCCGATGCGCCTGCTGTCGCATGCCCCGCATAACGCGGGCTATTGCACCACGGATGAGGTGCTTTGGCGCGAGGTGCGCAATGCCGATCTGACGCCGGATTTCCCGGTCGAAGACTGGTTCGCCGCCGAGATGCGCCGCGCGCCGCAAGCGGTGGGGATGATCACCTCGCGCGATGTTGGCAGCTATAATGAGGCCCGCGCGACGGTTGAGGGGATCACTGCGCAATGCGTGATCACTTTGGGGCTTTCCAATGCCGAAGCCGTGGGCAAGCGGTTGCCGTGGCACCCGGCCGATTTCGGCACGATCAACATTCTCGTCGCCACCGACGCCGCTTTGACCGAAACTGCGCAGCTTGAGGCGCTGACCATCGCCGTGCAGGCCCGCACTGCGGGGCTCATGAGCGCTGGACTTATGCTTGAGACGGGCCTTGCCACTGGCACCGGCACCGATTGCATCGCACTCGCCTGTCATCCGGGTCAGACGCGATATGCCGGGCTGCACACGGCGGTGGGAGAGGCGATTGGCGCTTGCGTGCGTGAGGGGATTGAGACCGCCGCGCAGGCTTGGATCGCTTGGCGTGATGCCAAGCGCGCGGGGCGGATCTGAGGGAAACCCTTGCGGTCTTAGCGCCTTAGGGCGCTGAACTGGCCTCTGGCAGCGGGGCGAGTTGCAGCTCTTGTTGCAGCGCGCCGTCTTCGGTGAAGACCAAGATCCGATCGTCTTGCGTCACCACCGCGATCCAGCCTTTGCCAAAGGTCACCGCCTCGGGCTGCGCGCCCTGAGGCATCTGCAAGGCCGCAGGCAGCGCGGAGAGGCCCGCATGGGCCGCTGGCGGGGCATCCTCCTTTGCCGCCGGCAGGCGGGTGACAATCAGCCCGACGATGGTTATGACACCGCCAATCATCACCAGCATCAGCACGATGACCAAAAGTTTCAACAGACGCAGTGAGGGCGGTAGGCCTTCCCCCGACGGAGCATCAGTCATGCAAGAGCCTTTCTTGGACGGGGACGAAGGCGAGGAATCCTTGGCCGGCGCGGAAGTGCTGCGCGTCACCTATGAGGGCGAGGCAGTTGAGCGCCTTGATAAGGCTCTTGCGGCTTCAGTGCCAGAGGAGGCGTCGCTGTCGCGCTCACGCCTGATGCGGATGATCGGCGATGGGGCGGTGCGTCGCGGCGGCGTTGCGCTGACCAACCCCAAGGAAAAGGTCCAGCCGGGCGAGGTGTTTGAGATCGAGATTGTGGCTTCGGTCACTGCAGATCTTCTGGCCGAGGATATCCCGCTTGAGGTGATCTATGAGGATGCCGAGCTGATCGTGGTGAACAAACCCGCGGGCATGGTGGTGCATCCGGCACCCGGCAGCCCGCGCGGCACGCTTGCCAACGCCTTGATGCACCACTGCGGTGACAGCCTGTCAGGCATCGGTGGCGAGCGGCGGCCGGGGATCGTGCACCGGATCGATAAGGACACCACCGGGCTTTTGGTGGCGGCCAAAACCGACCGCGCGCATCAGGGGCTTGCGGCGCAATTTGCCGCCCATACGGTGACGCGGCGCTATATTGCGCTGGTCAATGGCGTGCCCGAAGGGGCCGATCCGCGCTTGCGCGGCCATCGCGGGGTGAGCTTTGAGCCGGGTGGGGTGATCCGCATCGCCACGGGGCTGGCGCGGCACAAGACTGACCGTCAGCGTCAGGCTGTGGTTTGGGATGGTGAAGGCCGTCCGGCGGTGACGCGCACGCGGGTGATTGAGACCTTTGCCGAGCAAGCCGCGCTGGTGGAATGCTGGCTTGAGACCGGGCGCACGCATCAGATCCGGGTGCATATGACCTATGTGGGGCATGGGCTCTTGGGCGACCAAACCTATGGCGGCAAACGCAAAATCTCGGAGAAAGCTTTGGGAGAGGGCGCGGTGGCGGGCAATGCCTTCCCGCGTCAAGCGTTGCATGCCGCCACTTTGGGCTTTGAGCATCCGGTCACGGGTGAGCGGATGGAGTTTGCCGCCGATCTGCCGGCGGATCTTGCCGCTTTGCTCGAGGCTTTGCGCCAAGGCGCGTCCGGATCCCATTGAGCGCCTTGCGGCGCAAGTTTTTTGAGCTGCCCCACCGCGCAGGGCGCGGAGGGCCAGCGCGTGCCTCCGGCGGGGATGTTCTGTTTTAAAAGAGCGGCAGGCTCGGCGCTTTTTGGCCGCTTGTTGCGCGTTCGGGTGATCGTGCAGTTGCAGCATATTGTGCAGTTCGTGTCTCGGGTGTAGCGTTCAGCTTCAGCCGGCGATGCCGGTGTGGCTTTGGAGCTATGCTCAGCCCGCCTGCCAGGCGGGATTTCTCGGCGGAATGCGGGCGCGGATCTATGCGCTTGCCCTTGGTTGGCCGCCTCGCGCAATCCTGACTCTTATCCCCTTTTCTCATATGGCGCTGAGCGCCCGGTGTCGTGATGACCGACGAATCCGCCCTATTCTTAGGGCCAAAGCCTGTGGCGCATCTCAGTGAAGATGCCCTTGATATTGCAGACTATTTGCGGGCTGAGGCGGATGCTGATGCCGATATCCACAACCATACCCTGCATCGGCAGGGCATCGGCGCCTTGGCGCTTGGCGCTTTGGGGGTGGTTTACGGCGATATCGGCACCTCGCCCCTCTATGCCTTCCGCGAGGCTTTGCGGGCCACCGGCGTGGCCCAGCCTGCGGCGCCTGAGGTTTTGGGGCTCTTGTCCTTGCTGATCTGGACGCTGCTGCTGATCGTGACGGTGAAATATGTCTTCGTGCTGTTGCGCGCCGACAACCGGGGCGAGGGCGGGATCCTGTCGCTTTACACGCTTGTGCGCTTGGCGATTGGCCGCCGCTCGATCCCGATCTTGCTTTTGGCGATGGCGGGGGCAGCGCTTTTTGCTGGGGATGCGGCGATCACCCCGGCGATCTCGGTCTTGTCTGCGGTCGAGGGCATGGGGCTGATCTTGCCGCAGCTTGAGGCCTATGTCTTGCCGGTGACTTTGGGCATCTTGGTGGCGCTTTTTATGGTGCAGCGCCAAGGCACCGCGCGGGTGGCGCAATTCTTTGGCCCGGTGATGCTCTTGTGGTTTGCGGTGCTGGCGGGCATGGGGCTTTGGCACCTTGCCGAGGCGCCGATGGTGCTGTGGGCCGTCAATCCGGCCTGGGGAATTTCCTTCCTGATCGGCCATCCGGGCGTGGCCTTTGTGGTACTCGGCGCGATCTTTCTGGCCGTCACGGGCGGCGAGGCGCTTTACGCCGATCTGGGGCATTTTGGCCGTAAACCAATCAGCTGGGCTTGGTTTGGTCTGGTGCTGCCGGCTTTGGTGCTGAATTACCTTGGGCAAGGTGCTTTGGTGCTGAGCCACCCCGAGACCGCCGAGAATCCGTTCTACAGCCTTGCCTCGGCGGCGTTTTTACCGGTGTTGGTGGGGCTGGCCACCGCCGCCACCGTGATCGCTGCGCAGGCCGTGATCACCGGGGCTTTTTCGATGGCGCGGGCGGCGGTGCAGTTGGGCTTTTTGCCGCGACTGCGCATCGTTCACACCGCCGAGGGGCAAAGCGGGCAAATCTACATTGGTGCGGTGAACTGGCTTTTGTTGGCAGGCGTGATCTGGCTGGTGGTGGGCTTTGGCACATCCACTGCGCTGGCCTCGGCTTATGGGATCGCGGTCACCGGCACGATGGTGCTGACCACGGTTTTGGGGCTGTTCTATCTGACCCGCGTGCGCGGGATGCCGCTGGCTTTTGCCGTTCTGCTGACAAGTCCTATCCTTTTGATCGAGATGGTTTTCCTTGCCTCCAACCTGACCAAAATTCACGAGGGTGGCTATGTTCCGGTGCTGGTGGCGCTGGTCATTTGTGGGCTGATGTGGATCTGGTGGCGCGGCACGCAGGCGGTGAAGATGCGGGTGCATCGGTTGGCGGTGACGGTGCCATCCTTTGTGCAGATCATGCGACGCAGTTCGGTGCATCGGATTCCGGGCACAGCCTTCTTCCTGACCGGCGATCCGGAGATCGTGCCCTCGGCGCTGTTGCATAACATGAAGCACAATCGTGTCTTGCATGAGCAGACCGTGTTCTTGACGGTTGAAACCCTGCGCGTGCCCTATGCCACCGCTGAAGAACGCGCCTTTGTCGAGGATTTGGGTGGGGCTTTCACACGGGTCATCTTGCGCTTTGGCTTTATGGAGACGCCCAATATCAGCCGGGCGATGGCGCATGCGCGGCGGGCGGGGCTGAGGTTCGATGTGATGACCTCGACCTTCTTCTTGGGGCGGCGTCGCGCGGTGGCCACAGGGCAGGGGCTCGAGCTGAGTTTGGACCGGGCTTATGTGGCGATGAGCCGATTTGCCGCCGATCCCAGTGATTTTTATCACCTGCCGCGCGATCGGGTGGTGGAATTGGGGGAACGGGTTGCGATCTGATGCGTTGGCGCGGGCAGAGATAGGAAACGGCTTTGCAAATGCCATCCTCTCTCTGCTGACATTCCCGTGACTGGAATGTCACAAATCTGGCAGAGCGACGGAACCCGACACATATTTCGTTAACCTAAGGATGATAGTCGGCGCGGCGCGGGTTCTTGAAACCCAAGAGCGCGCTCCTTAGATAACGCGATCCCCGGGGGCTGATGGCACCGGGTAACAATAGGGGGCAGACATGAGCACCTACGCAAATCTTCCGGCACCCAGCCCCGAGCAGGGTCTGAACCGGTATCTGCAAGAAATTCGCAAATTCCCGCTCTTGGAGCCGGAAGAAGAATATATGTTGGCCAAGGCTTGGGTCGACCGGCAAGACAGTGAAGCGGCGCACCGGATGGTTACCTCGCATCTGCGTTTGGCGGCCAAGATCGCTATGGGCTACCGCGGCTACGGCCTGCCGCAGGCCGAGGTGATCTCGGAAGCGAACGTTGGCCTGATGCAGGCGGTGAAGCGGTTTGACCCCGAAAAGGGCTTCCGTTTGGCCACTTATGCGATGTGGTGGATCCGCGCCTCGATCCAGGAATACATCCTGCGGTCGTGGAGCTTGGTGAAGCTGGGCACCACCTCTGCGCAGAAAAAGCTGTTCTTCAATCTGCGCAAAGCCAAGGCCAAGGTCGGTGCTTTGGAAGAGGGCGATTTGCGGCCTGAGAACCTTGCCAAGATCGCGCAGGATCTGTCGGTCTCGGAAGCCGAAGTGATCTCGATGAACCGGCGTTTGTCGGGCGGCGACGCTTCGTTGAATGCGATGGTCGGCTCGGAAGAGGGCGGGGCGCAGTGGCAAGATTGGCTGGAAGACGAAGACAGCGATCAGGCCGGCGCTTATGCCGAGCAAGACGAACTTGACACCCGTCGCGCACTTTTGGCCGAGGCGATGTCGGTGCTGAACGACCGCGAAAAGGACGTCTTGGTGCAGCGCCGTCTGGCGGATGAGCCGAAAACGCTTGAGGAGCTGTCGGAGAACTACGGCGTCAGCCGTGAACGGATCCGTCAGATCGAAGTGCGGGCCTTTGAAAAGCTGCAAGCCCGGATGCGGGATCTTGCGCGCGGCAAGGGCTTGGCTGTTCCGGCCTGATCCGCGTGATGGGCCAAAGCGCTTGGCGCAAAGGGCTGCGTTGGCCGGGCTTGGAAAGGCCCGGCCTTTTGCCATTCCAACGGGGCAAAGCGGCTTTGCCTGAAGCGTTGCCGCGCCGCTCCCACCGTTTTTATTTGCTCCTAAGAGCCGGTAAGGGTAGAGCCAGCGCATGAAAATGACCGATACATTCTTGAAGCCGATGCACCCCGAGGGGTGGAAATTCGTTCCCGTATTCGCGCTGGTGACGCTGGCGCTGTTCTGGCTCTGGCAGCCTTTGGGCTGGATCGGGCTGGGGTTGACGGTTTGGTGCTATTATTTCTTCCGCGACCCCAAGCGCGCGGTGCCGCAAAACCGTGGTCTGCTTGTCAGCCCCGCCGATGGCGTGGTCAGCCTGATGGGCCCGGCCGTGCCGCCGCCTGAACTGGGGCTTGGCCCTGCACCGATGATGCGTGTTTCGGTCTTCATGTCGGTCTTCAACTGCCATGTGAACCGCGCGCCGATCGCCGGTGAGGTGACGGCCGTCTCCTATCGCTCGGGCAAGTTCTTGAACGCTTCGCTCGATAAAGCCTCGGTCGATAATGAGCGCAACGCTGTGGCAATCCGGATGGATGATGGCCGCCAGATCGCGGTGGTGCAGATCGCTGGATTGGTGGCACGGCGCATCCTGTGCTGGACCGCGCCGGGGCAGAGCCTGCGCACCGGCGAGCGTTTCGGCCTGATCCGTTTTGGCAGCCGCTTGGATGTCTATCTGCCCGAAGGTGTTGAGCCGCAGGTGGCCCTTGGCCAAACGATGGTCGCGGGTGAGACGGTGATCGCCTATGTCGGTCAGGATATGCCGGCCCTTGCGGCAAGGATTGAGTGATGGCACCGCAGCCCGAGGATCCCCAAGCTGACGCTTGGCTGCCACAAAAGAAAGGGGCCAAGGAGCCTCAGCTGCATTTGCTGAAACTGCTGCCGAACCTTGTGTCGATTCTGGCGCTTTGTGCCGGTCTGACTGCGATCCGTTTTGCCATTTCTGGCAGGATCTCTGAGGCGGTGTTCCTGATCGCCCTAGCGGCGGCTTTGGATGGGCTGGACGGTCGGCTGGCCCGGATGCTGAAAAGCGAAAGCGACATTGGTGCCGAACTCGACAGTCTGTGTGACTTTGTCAATTTCGGCGTCGTTCCGGGCATTGTGCTTTACCTTTGGGGGTTGAGCAGTGAAATCCAGATCGGCTGGATCGCCGTTCTGGTCTATGCCGTTTGCTGCATGCTGCGCTTGGCGCGGTTCAACGTGGGCAACCGCCTTGCGGCCCCGGCCGAGACCTCAGCTTTCATCGGCGTGCCCTCACCGGCGGGGGCGATGCTGGCCTTGCTGCCGATTTATCTGAGCCATGTGACCGATTACCGCCTGCCGGCTTTGTTCGTTGCGGCATGGATGGTGGCGATTGGCGCGCTGATGATCAGCCGCTTGCCCACGCCAAGCATGAAACGCGCCACAGTGGCGGCCTCTTGGGCGCGCTATGTGCTGGTCTTCGGTGTGGTGGTGATCGCATCGCTCTTCACCTATCCTTGGGTCACCTTGCTGGTGCTGTCGCTGTGCTATCTGGGCGCGATCCTTTCGCTGGCTTTGGCCGGGCTGCGCAGGAAGCGGCGGAACTGAATGGCTTGCGGCGGGCTGCCCCGCCGCCTAGCCTCTCCCTTTGAGCGATGGGGGGGGGTAGAATGAAGACAATCCGTTGGGGAATTCTGGGCGCCGCAAGGTTTGCGCAGAACCATATGGCTCCGGCGATCCATGCCGCACATGGCGCCGAACTGGTGGCGCTGGCCACCTCGGATCCCGGCAAGGCTGCCGGATTTCAGGCCTTCTGCCCATCTTTGCGCCTGCATGAAAGCTACGAGGCATTGCTGGCCGACCCCGAGATCGACGCGGTCTATGTGCCCTTGCCCAACCATCTGCATGTCGCATGGACGCTAAAGGCGTTGCGGGCGGGCAAACATGTGCTGACCGAAAAGCCGATTGCGCTGCACGCGGGTGAGATTGACGAACTCATTGCCGAGCGCGACCGCAGCGGATTGCTGGCGGCCGAGGCCTTTATGGTCGTGCATCACCCGCAATGGCAGCGGGCCAAGGAATGGCTTGCGGCGGGCGAGATTGGCACCCTGCGCCATGTCGATGCGGTCTTCAGCTTCAACCTGACCGACGCCGGCAATATCCGGAACCGCCCCGAGACTGGTGGCGGCTCGCTGCGCGACATTGGCGTTTATACCTTTGGCGCGGCACGCTTTGTGACGGGTGCCGAGCCGGTGGCACTAGAGGCGCGGGTGCAGCGCGAGAATGGCATCGACGCTTTGGCGCATGTCTTTGGCCGGATGGAGGGGGGCGGCCACGCCTTCACCTACCATTCGACCACCGGCATGCGGCTTTACAACCGCCAATGCGTGACCTTCCAAGGCGATAAGGGCATGATCCGGCTGGAGGGCGGCTGTTTCAACGCCAATGTCAACGATATGGCCGAAGTTGAACTGCATCAGCAGGGCAATCGGGTGATCTCCGAGCGCTTCCCGGCAGCGCCTCAGTATAAGTTGCAAGTTGAGGCCTTTGGCCGCGCGATCCGCGAAGGGGGGGCCTATCCCTGGCCGCTGGAAGCCGCGCAAGGCACGCAAAGGATGATGGACCGCGCCTATGCGGCGGCGGTGGAGTTCCCCTGAACTGACGACATCATCCAACGGAAAAGCCCTGCTCAGATGAGCAGGGCTTTGTTGTTTTTGCTGAGAGAGGAAAGGCTTAGTCCTCCATCGCCTCCAGCTCATCGATGAAGCCCGAGATCATGTTCAGACCCTTGTCCCAGAAGGCCGGATCCGACAAATCAAGGCCGAAGGGGGCCAGCAGCTCTTTGTGGTGTTTGGAGCCGCCAGCTTTCAGCAGATCGAAATACTTCGCCTCAAAGTCGGGCAAACCACCCTCATAGGCGGCATAAAGCGCGTTCACCAAACCATCGCCGAAAGCATAGGCATAGACGTAGAAGGGCGAGTGCACGAAATGCGGGATATAGGCCCAGAAGGTCTCATATCCGTCCATGAAGTCAAAGGCATCGCCAAGGCTTTGCGCCTGCACCGACATCCACAAAGCGTTGATGTCATCGGGCGTCAGCTCGCCTTCCGCGCGGGCGGCGTGCAGCTTGCATTCGAAGTCGTAGAAGGCGATCTGGCGGACCACCGTGTTGATCATATCCTCAACCTTGCCCGCCAGCAGCGTCTTACGCTCGGCCGGGGTTTTGACCTGCGACAGCAGTTGGCGGAAGGTCAGCATCTCACCGAAAACCGAAGCGGTCTCGGCCAAGGTCAAAGGCGTGGCCGAGAGCAATTCGCCCTGACCGGCCGCCAGAACTTGGTGCACACCGTGGCCCAGCTCATGCGCCAAGGTCATGACATCGCGGGGTTTTCCAAGGTAGTTCAGCATCACATAGGGATGCACCGTGGTCACCGTCGGATGGGCAAAGGCGCCCGGAGCCTTGCCGGCTTTGACGCCCGCATCGATCCAGCCCTTGTCGAAGAAGGGCTTGGCCAAAGCTGCCATCTCAGGCGAGAAGGCGCCGTAAGCTTCCATCACCGTCTTCTCGGCGGTGGCCCAATCGACGGTCTTCGGCTGCTCGATCGGCAAGGGCGCGTTGCGGTCCCAGACTTGCAGCGTCTCAAGCCCCAGCCATTTCGCCTTCAGCCGGTAATAGCGGTGCGACAGCTTGGGGTAGGCCGCGACCACGGCATTGCGCAGGGCTTCCACCACCTCAGGCTCGACATGGTTCGACAGATGCCGGCCATGCTGCGGCGAGGGCATCTTGCGCCAGCGGTCATGGATCTCTTTTTCCTTGGCCAGCGTGTTGTGGACGCGGGAGAAGAGCTTGATCTGCTTGCCAAACCCTTCCGCCAAGGCGCGCGCGGCGGCCTCACGGCGGGGGCGGGCGGTATCGGTCAAAAGGTTCAGCGTCGCCTCAAGGTTCAGCGACTCATCCTCACCTGCTACGGCGAACATCATCCCGGCGAGCGTCTCATCAAAGAGCTTGTTCCAAGCCGAGGCACCGACAACGGATTCGTCATGCAAGAAGCGCTCCAACTCATCCGAGAGCTGGTGTGGGCGCATGGCGCGCAGACGCTCAAACACCGGTTTGTAGCGCGCAAGGTCGGCATTCTCGGCCAGAAGACGATCCAGATGGGCATCTTCCAAGCGGTTGAATTCAAGGCTCCAAAACACCAAAGGCGTGGTCGCATCGGTGACGCGGCCCTCGGCATCGGCCATGAATTTGGCGCGCTCGGAATCCATGGTGTTTTGGTAGTAGCGCAGGCCCGCATAGGACATCAGACGCCCGGCGGTGATGTCGATCTGCTCATAGGCCTGCACGGCGGCTAGAAGGCCCACTGCATCCAAACCGGCCAGCTTGCCCTCATAGGAGGCGGAAAAATCGGCGCAAGCTTGGTCAAGCCAATCCATATCGCGGGCAAATTCCGGCGCATCTGGCGAGGCGTAGAGATCGGTCAGATCCCATTCCGGCAGACGACCGAACTCATCGCCCTTGGCAAAGGCTGAGGCGCCGAAAGTCCGGCGGGGCAGGGGCAGGGTCATGATGCATCCTTTGCTATGGGGCCGTGAGATCGGCCTTGCCCGGTGTCATCTGGGCTTATGGCCCATCTAGGCGCGGCCGGGGGGGCGCTTCAACCCCAGCTGCCGCGTCAAAAGCGTCAAATCCATCCCAGATGGAGCCAGATGGCCGCGGCGGCGTTACGGATAGGCATTTGGCGTGCCTGCGCCCATCCGCGCGGGTTTTGCTTGCCGGATCGGTGGATTTGCCGAAAAACTGTGCAAGTGGTTGCATGTTAGACGGGGATTTCGACGGTTTTCTGCGCGCGGGGGCTTTACCGGGGCTGGGCAGAGACGTTGGATGGAGCTTAGCGTAAAGGGAGTGGCAGAGTGGCAGCACAGAGCAGCGGCATTCGATCAGTCGGTCCATTGCAAGGCGGCGCAGGGCCAAACATCTTTGACGAGATGACTGGCACCGGCAGTGAGCTGCGCCCGCCCTATGCGCGGTTGCAAGACTGGGTCCAATCGATGCCGCGCGAGTTGCGCAACCTCAAACAGGCCGAGGCGGAGGAGTTGTTTCGTCGCATCGGGATCACCTTTGCGGTTTACGGCGAGGGCGGCGATCCCGATCGGCTGATCCCGTTCGACATGTTCCCTCGGGTGTTCTCGGCGCTTGAATGGTCGAAACTGTCACGCGGAATCAAGCAGCGCGCGCGGGCGCTGAACGCGTTTTTGGTCGATGTCTACGGGCGCGGTGAGATCATTCGAGCGGGTCGCATTCCGGGCCGCTTGGTCTATCACAATGCGGCCTATGAGAAGGAAGTGGCGGGCTTCGTGCCGCCAAAAGGCATTTATTCTCATGTCGTTGGCATTGATATTGTCCGCACCGGGCCGGACCAATTCTATGTGCTTGAGGACAATTGCCGCACGCCCTCGGGGGTGAGCTATATGCTGGAATCCCGCGAGATTATGATGCGGATGTTCCCCGAGCTTTTCCGCGGCAATCGGATTGAGCCGGTCGATAATTATTCCGAAGTGTTGCGCCGCACCTTGGCCTCGGTCGCGCCCGCGAAATGCAAGGGCGAGCCGAATATCGTTATTCTCACCCCCGGCCATTTCAACTCGGCCTATTACGAACATTCGCTTTTGGCCGATTTGATGGGGGTGGATCTGGTCGAGGGGCAAGATCTCTTCGTTGATGGCGAGTTTGTCTATGCCCGCACCACCCAAGGTCCAAAGCGCGTTGATGTGATCTATCGGCGCATCGATGACAGCTTTTTGGACCCTTTGTGCTTCCGCCCCGACAGTATGGTGGGCGTGGCGGGGCTGATGGATGTTTACCGCGCGGGCGGGGTTTCGATCTGTTCGGCTCCCGGTGCGGGCGTGGCGGATGACAAAGCCGTTTATACCTATGTGCCGGAAATGGTACGATTTTATCTGGGTGAAGAGCCGCTTTTGGACAATGTGCCCACTTGGCAATGCGGCAAGGCCGACGATCTGGCCTATGTGTTGGATAAGCTGCCAGAACTGGTGGTGAAAGAGGTGCATGGCTCGGGCGGCTATGGGATGTTGGTGGGCCCGAAAGCCTCGAAAGCTGAGATCGAGGTGTTTCGCAACCTGATCCAAGCCAAGCCGCATAATTACATCGCCCAGCCGACGCTGGCTCTGTCGACGGTGCCGACCTTTGTTGAAGAGGGCGTGGCGCCGCGCCATGTGGACCTGCGCCCCTATTGCTTGGTGGGCGAGAGGATTGAGCTGGTGCCGGGCGGGCTGACCCGTGTGGCGCTGAAAGAGGGCTCATTGGTGGTGAACTCAAGCCAAGGCGGCGGGGTCAAAGACACGTGGGTGCTGGCCGAATGATCCAAGCCCCTCGTTTCTCCGCCATGGCCGTTTTGCGGGCCAAAGGCGCCACCCTGTCTGCAGCTAAGGGGGATGCATGCTAAGCCGCACCGCCGAAAATCTTTACTGGATCGCCCGCTATATGGAGCGCGCCGATACCTCGGCCCGACTTTTGGAAGTCGGCAGCCGGATCAGCCTTTTGCCCTCGGCGCATGGCTATCGCAGCGAATGGGACAGCCTCTTGCAGGCCTGCGGCATGGCGCCCGGCTTTGCCGCGAAATACGGCGATCCGGTGCAGCGCAACTTGGAAAGTTGGCTGTTCTTTGACCGCGACAACCCCTCATCGGTGGCAAGCTGCATCACGGCGGCGCGCGAGAACGGGCGGATCGTACGCACGGCTTTGACCTCACAGGTTTGGGATGCGCTCAACACCGCTTTCCAAGAGCTGAAACGGCTGGAGAGAGAAGAACGTTCCTCGCTGGAACTGTCGCAGATGACCGATTGGGTGATGCGCCATGCCGCCATGCTGCGCGGCGCGATCGATGCCACGCTTTTGCGCGACGATGGGTTCAACTTCTTGAATATCGGCTATTATCTGGAGCGTTGCGACAACACCGCCCGGCTGATGGATGTGAAATATTACGTCCTGCTGCCGCGGGTGGATTTCGTCGGCTCTGGCCTTGATAACTATCAATGGACCACGCTTTTGCGCGCGATGGGGGCGCATCGGGCCTTTCATTGGGCTTACGGCGGCGAGGTGACGGCCAGCAAGATCGCGCATTTTCTGATCCTGAACCCGCAAAGCCCGCGCGCGCTGATCACCTGCATTGCGGGCACCGCCAACCATTTGAACCGGCTGAGCAAAGCCTATGGCCGCGCGTCGCAATCCCAAGCCATGGCGGCGGAAATGCTGGCGCGGCTGGAAGAGGAAACCGTGGACCGGATCATGGATGAGGGCTTGCATGAATATCTGACCGGCTGCATCCGCGAGACCGCCGCTTTGGGGCAGGCGGTGCATGAGGACTTTTTCAGCGGGGAGGCGCGGTGATGCTTTTGGATGTCGATCATCTGTCGCTCTACCGCTACGCGGCCCCGGTGCGCTCGGTGGTGCAGAGCCATCGGCTGACACCCTCGCGTTGCGCGTCCCAAAAGGTCGTGCAATGGGAGGTGCAGGTCTCTGGCGCGACCAAAGGTGCCGGGTTCACTGATGGTGCGGGCGATGCCATTCAAGCTTGGACCGTCTCGGGCCCGGTGACCGAGGTGGCGGTGACGGTACGCGGGCGGGTTGAAACCAGCGACACAGCTGGTGTGCTGCGCAGCCACCGCGAAAGCGCGCCGCCCGAGGTTTATCTGCGCGATACACCGGCCACGGCCTTGGATGGGGCCTTGCGCGACTTGGCGGCCGGGGTTCCCGGTGGCGAGACGCTGTCGATGTGCCATGATTTGTCGCATGCGGTGGCCGAGGCGATCGCCTATCGCCCCGGCACCACCACCGGGCGGACCACGGCCGCCGAAGCTTTGGCGCAAGGCATGGGGGTTTGTCAGGACCACGCCCATGCTTTGATCGCCTGTGCGCGCGTGCATGAGGTCCCGGCGCGCTATGTCTCGGGTTATCTCTTTGCTGATGCCTCGGGTGCGGCGCATGAGGCAGCGCATGCTTGGGCCGAGCTTTTCGTGCCGGGCCTTGGCTGGGTGGGCTTTGACCCGGCCAATCGCTGCTGCCCGGATGATCGCTATATCAGGCTTGGCTCGGGCTTTGATGCCAGCGCCGCCGCACCCATCCGCGGCATCGCGCGCGGCATGGCGGGCGATGGCGCATTGGATGTGCGGCTGTCCGTCGTGGCCGCGCAGCAGTAAGAGCGCGGACGGACAGGGCGGCGTCATTGGCCCGTGCACTGCGAAATGCTGTGGTGCGGCGACCCTACGTCGGACCCCTTGTCACGCAGCGGCAGTTGGGGTTTTCTCGGGCCGGGCAAGGCGCTAGCTAAAACGCTTGGTGCAGTATCAAGCAGGCTGAGGGTGAGATGACGTATTGTGTGGGACTATTGTTGAACGAGGGTATCGTCTGCCTGTCGGACACGCGCACCAATGCTGGGCTCGACAATATCTCGACCTATCGCAAGATGTTCACCTTTGAAGAACCGGGCGAGCGGGTGATTGTGATCATGACCGCCGGCAGCCTTTCGGTCAGCCAAACCACTTTGGCTTTGCTGCGCGAGGCGATTGATGCGCCCGATGCGACGCCTGAGACCAGCATCATGCTGGCACCCACCATGTTGCAAGTGGCCGGAATTGTTGGCGACGCTCTCGCCGGGGTGCGCGAAGAGATCGACCACAAGCTCTCGGCCAGCCAGGGGGCGAGTGCGAGTATGATTGTGGCGGGGCAGCGCAAAGGGGGCGCCATGCGGCTCTTCTTGATCTATCCCGAGGGCAATTTCATCGAAGCCACCGAGGACACGCCCTTCCTCCAAATTGGCGAGCATAAATACGGCAAGCCGATCCTGGACCGGATTGTGCGGCCCGACAGCTCTTTGGCCGATGCGCAAAAGGCAGTGCTTTTGAGTATGGATTCGACCCTGCGCTCGAACCTCTCGGTGGGGATGCCGCTGGATCTTTGCGTGATTGAGCGCGACCGCTGTGTCATCACCGAACGCCGCCGGATTGAGGCGGGGGATCCGCAATTCCGTGCGATGTCCGAAGCTTGGTCCAACGCATTGCGCGAAGGCTTCCAACGTATCCTCCTTTAAACACGTGGCTGCGCGCCGCCCGATCTAAGCCCTAAGCCCTAAGCCAGCGAAGACCTGCCGATCACAGAGTGTTGTGAGGGCATACGGGAACCTTGCCGCCATCTCAGCGTTTCCAGCCGAGCATTGCTCTGCCGGTTGCCTGTCCTTTTGGCCCCCGAGGCAATGCCATTGATATTCTTTGGTGTTTTGGGTGGTTCATGGATCTGCAGCTTCTGAAAACCTTTCTGGAAGTGGCCGCGACGGGCTCTTTCGGGGCGGCCGCGGGTCGGCTTTTCGTCACGCAATCCGCGGTGTCCTTGCGCGTGCAGCGGCTGGAGGATGAGCTTGGCCGCGCCTTGTTTGAGCGTGGCAATGGCGGGGTTGCCTTAACCGCAGCCGGCCGCGAATTCCGCAGCTCTGCCGCGATGATCCTGACCAATTGGGAGCAAGCCCGGCAACGGGTAAGCGCGCTTGATGATATGCCGGCCTCGATGGTGATCGGCGCACAAGGCTCGCTTTGGCCCCGCTTTGGCTTTGGCTGGCTTGACCGGCTGCGCGCAGCATTGCCGCAGGTGCAGATCCGCGCCGAAATGGGCCGCAATGAGGCGTTGAACGAGACGCTGCTCTCGGGGGCGGCGCAAGCGATGCTGTGCTTTGAGCCGATGAACCGGCCCGGTCTGGTCAATGAGCGGCTGATGGAGGATCGGCTGGTCATGGTCAGCTCTTGCCCCGATGCCACGATAGAAAGCGTCGGCGACAGTTATGTCATGGTCGATTGGGGCCCTGAATTTTGCCGCTTCCACCATGAGGCCCTGCCGCAGCTTTCCGAGCCGCGATTGGTTTTGGCCTTGGGGGCCGTGTCGGCCTGGTATCTCGCCAGCAGGTCTTTGGCTGCTTACTTACCTGAGCGTTATTTGCGCGCGCCTTTGGGGCAAATGGACAGCGATGAGGCCGCGCAATCTGGGGCTTTGCTGCGGGGGGAGCCGCGCGAATTGGCTCAATTCGGGCCGCGCCAGCTTTATCCCGTGCAAGGCGCGCCCAGTTTTACCCAGACGGCATGGGTGGTTTGGCGCGAAGATATGGCGCAGCAATTGCGCAATGTTGCGGCCAAGACACTGTTCGACACGGTGAAATGCAGCGAAAAAGCCGCTTTTAACCAGTTCGAAATGCACTGAAACAGTCCGTAACACGCTGTTATTGGCCGCAACGTCCTGAATTCACTGCATACATATCTGTTATCGCCGCTCAAAACCGGCGACGGCGACATTGCCAAAAGATTCAAGAGAGGGGGTCACGAGAAATACTTGGAGGGGGTGTCAAGTATTCCAAAAGTTTCCATTCATCCACCCCTGACATACCTCAGTGTCACACAAGTGCAGTGCCCGATTGGTTCTGCGTTCCGAGTGAAAGGATTACGTTATGAAAGCTATCAAGCTTGTTTCCGCATCGGTTCTGGCACTGGCCATTGCCTCGCCGACTTTCGCCCAATCGATCCTGGTTGGTGCAGACTCGGTGGATGACCGCATCGACGACATCGAGCGCGATGTTTCTGAAGATATGGCGCGCGCCAATGACAGCTACCGCTATGGCCAGCCCGAAGGCCAAGACGGTCTGACCGGCAGCGTCTCTTTGGGCTTCTCGGGTAAAACCGGCAACAACGAAAGCCAAGACCTCGCGGTCGGCTTCCGTATCCGCCACGTTGGTGGCCCGCTGGTTCAAACCATCGGCGCAGTTCTGGACTTCCAAGAGTCTGACGTCGCTGGTGTAACCACCAAGACCAAAGAAGACATCTTCGTGGTCTATGATGCGAACTACTACGTCAACGACCGCTTCTACATCTTCGGTCTGGCTCGTTTGGACCAAGACGGTCTGGCTCAGGACGCTCTTGTCCCCGCTGACGCTGTTTACCGCGAAGGCTTCATTGGCGTTGGCCCGGGCTACCGGATCATCAACACCCCGGACATGACCTGGCGTGTGCAAGCGGGTGTGGGCATCAGCTACACCGCCTATGGTGACGACACTTCGGTGACCGAATCCGCTGGTATCCTGGGTTCGCGTTTCTACTCGAAGATCAACGAGAACGTCTTCTTGACCAACGACACCGACATCATTGACTCGGACGTTGGCCTGCGCGCCAACAACGACTTCGGTGTGAACGTCAAGCTGTCGGATACCTTCTCGACCCGGATCAGCTACCTGACCGAATATAACGAAAGCCGCGCGATCCGCACCGACAACCGTCTGGGCGTGTCGCTGGTGATGGGCTTCTAAGCCCAAGCCCATTCGACGCCTAACGTTGATTCAAGGCTAAACTTAGGGGCAGGGAAACCTGCCCCTTTTTTCATGGGCTACGAAGAGGGAGGGGAGAATTAGGATCGGAAGCTGTCTGTGGACAACATCTTGCCTTTAAAAGCGGGATAAGGTGGCGGGCCCGCAGCGGCCGTGAGGGCCGGGGTTTCCCGAGAGCCAGAGGTCTCAGGTGGGCGCCAGATACCCGGACCAGGATCCGGGCAGAGCCAGCCCCCATTCGGTTGCTTATCGGCCACTGGAAATTGGGCCCGAACACGAGAAGAGCAGCACCCGCCGTTCGTGAATGTAAGCACCGCAACCGCCCGCCGCAAGGCGCGATGCAAAGGCCACACGATCTGGACAAAAGTTCTCTTTTCGTTCATGTATTTTTTATGCGCAATCCGACACTCTCTTCGCATCTGACCAACGAACCAGCCTTGAGCGAGGCCCAGGCCGGGGCACCCAAAGGGGCCGAGGGGCTTGGCGGTGCAGATCCGGTGCTTGAGGCCGCTCTGCCATTGCTGCCGGGGCAACGGTTGGCGCGAGGGGTGGCGCGGGGCCTGCGCGATCTGGGCTTTGCTTGCGTGGACGAGCTGGTCTTGGCCACCGGTCTTCGGGTCGATCTGATGGCGCTTGGCCCCAAGGGTGAGCTGTGGATCATCGAATGCAAATCCTCACGCGCGGATTTTCGGTCAGATCGGAAGTGGCAGGGGTATCTGGACTATTGTGACCGCTACTTCTGGGCGGTCGACAGTGCCTTTCCGCAAGAGCTTTTGCCAGCAGAGACCGGTCTGATCTTTGCCGATGCCTATGGGGCCGAGGTGATGCGGATGGGCAGCTTGACCCCTTTGGCTGGGGCGCGTCGCAAGGCCGTGACCCAGCGCTTTGCAAGGGTGGCGGCCTTGCGCTTGCAAGGTTTGCGAGATCCCGGTCTGCCCGATCCGGGGGCGCTGGATTTGGCCGCCGCAGCGGCCAAACCGGCTTAGCGGCGCTTGCCGCGGGTTGCTGCCATCTCGCGGGCTGCTTCGGCTGCGATTCGCAATTCTTCTGCGATTTCCTCGGCTTCGTCCGGATCGAAGTCCAGCGGCAGCTCGATTCCACCATCAGCTTCGATATAGATTCGCACCATGCCCTGATCGGTCGGGCCGATCTGGATATCAGCCGAAATATTGCTTTGTTTGTTGATGCTCATGTCGGCCTCCAGGCTGATCTGACCGGCATTCCGGCCTTTAAAATGGGGCTAACGTGGCTCTGATCGGGGTGCAAGCAAAAATGCCTGCAATGTTCTGTCGAGACGCTCTTGCAATCCCCGCACGAGGGGGCTAAATCCGCCTCGTGTGCAGCTTTAGCTCAGTTGGTTAGAGCGCTAGATTGTGGATCTAGAGGTCCCCCGTTCAAGCCGGGGAAGCTGTACCACCTCCCTCCCCACTATTGGTGTGAACATAGCGCATTGCGCAGTAGCCAATGCTGGTGCGCGCATTTTTATGGGCCGCCGTTCAGACGAGTCTCGGCGCGATGCATGGGTTTACACCTAGTAGTTGAAAATTACTCGCAGCGCTCTCCCTGAGATATTGCAGCGTTACGTTAGGGAAATTAATCTCAGAAGCCATCTAACACGATGGATTCGCTTGATGAAACTTACCTCTACATTTCTCAGTTCTTTGGTGGTTTTCGGTGCAGCCTCCTCGGTCCAAGCCCAAGACTGGGCTTCGTCCGTCGAGACCGGCTTCTTTGCAACTGATCGCTTCAGTGATGATACCGATATCGGAGAAGCACCCTTCTATGGGGTCTATATCGCTGCTGACACGACCCGCGACTTTGGCGCTTTGAAGTTCAGCTTGGATGCCCGTCTTGAACTTATGTCTGACAAAGGCATCGATGACGTTTACCAAACCGGCCCGCTGCACACCGGTGTGATCGGCGCGCATTTGGGTCGTCAGTTGGGTGCCACCTATCTTGGCGGCTATGCGGCCTTTGGCCTCTTCGACGGTTATGACAGTGAAGATCCGATGAAGGGCTACACGATTGGCGTTGAGGCCGAGCATCAGCTTGTTTCTGGCATCAGCCTCTTTGGCCAGGTCGGCTATGCCGAGGCGATTGGCGATGAATACGACAATGAGTTCAAAGGCACCTCGGCCCGTATCGGTGTGGCGGGGGATCTGAATTCGGCTGTCAGCTACCAGCTGGCTGCGGAATATGCCTATTCCGCCGATTGCTTTGAAGACTGTGGCGACCAATGGGGCCGCTACACCGCGGTCTCGCTGGAAGTGTCTTATGACCTGAGCGAGAAGATGGAGCTCGTTGGCGTGGCACGTCACGCTAAGATCACCGCCAATCGGGAAAACAAAGCCGAAGAGACCAACCTCTATGTCGGCGTCCGCATTCCCTTTGGCGCGACGAAGCGCAACAATCTGACCACCCCGATGGGGGCCTTCCAAGGCGCGGGCTGGATGCAGCCGCTCGATTGATCCTTATGATCTTAATCGCGGAGAAGGGGGCCAGTCGGCCCCCTTTTTCTTAAGCTTCGGTCGGGGCGACAGTCCCTGCCCAAGATGTCGGGTTCAATCCGCGAGAGGCTGACGATATGTTCGCCCCCTGACCTTGGAGGATTCGAATGACCAGTGCCGCCATGCCCCGCATTTCCCAGATCATCGCTGCCGAGATTGGCGCTGCCGCCTCGCAGGTGAATGCCGCGGTTGAGCTTTTGGATGGCGGCGCCACCGTGCCCTTCGTGGCCCGTTACCGCAAAGAGGTGACGGGGGGGCTGGACGATACCCAACTGCGCAAGTTGGAAGAGCGGCTGTCCTATTTGCGTGAATTGGAAAGCCGCCGCGCGGCGATCCTTGAGTCGATCAATGGTCAGGGCAAGATGACCGAAGCTTTGGCAGGTTCTATCGCCAAAGCCGTCACCAAGGCCGAGCTTGAGGACATCTATCTGCCCTATAAGCCCAAGCGCCGCACCAAGGCGATGATCGCCCGCGAAGCCGGGTTGCAGGGCTTGGTCGATGCGATCTTGGCCGACCGCTCGGCGGATCCTTTGGCTTTGGCGGCAGGTTTCCTGACCGAGGGCTTTGCCGATGCCAAAGCCGCGACCGAGGGCGCGCGCGACATCTTGGCCGAAGGTCTGGCCGAAGATGCCGCCCTTCTGGGGCGGTTGCGCGATCATATGCGCAAGGTCGGCCGTCTGACCGCAAAAGTTGTGGCGGGTAAAGAGGCCGAGGGCGCGAAGTTCTCGGATTATTTCGCGCATGACGAAGCCTTTAGCGGCGCGCCGTCGCACCGAGTGTTGGCGATGTTGCGCGGCCGCAATGAAGAAATCCTTTCGGTGGATCTTGAGATCGACGCCGAGGCCAAGCGCGGCGAAAGCCCGGCCGAACGTGCTTGTGGCGCAGCCTTGGGCGCGGCGGGGCAGGGTGCTGGCGACCGTTGGCTGCGTGATGCGGCGGCTTGGGCGTGGCGGGTGAAGCTGAAAACCTCGCTCTCGCTTGATCTGATGGGCGAGCTGCGCGAGGCAGCCGAGGCCGAAGCGATTCGAGTTTTTGCGCGCAACTTGAAGGACTTGCTTCTGGCAGCTCCGGCTGGGGGCAAGGCCACGATGGGGCTTGATCCCGGCATCCGCACCGGGGTGAAGGTCGCAGTGGTCGATGCCACCGGCAAGCTTTTGGCGCATGACACGGTCTATCCGTTCCAGCCCAAGAACGATCCGCGCGGCGCGCAGGTGGCGATTGCCAAACTGATCGGCTCGCATGGCGTGAAGCTGATTGCGATCGGCAATGGCACTGCCAGCCGTGAGACCGAAAAGATGGTCTCGGACCTCTTGGATCTGCTGCCCGCGGGTGAGGCGAAACCGGTGAAAGTGGTGGTCTCTGAGGCCGGTGCTTCGGTCTATTCTGCCTCGGAATTGGCTGCGCGCGAGTTTCCTGAACTTGACGTTTCCATACGTGGCGCTGTCTCAATCGCCCGCAGATTGCAGGATCCGCTGGCAGAACTTGTCAAAATCGAACCTAAGAGCATTGGCGTCGGTCAGTATCAGCATGACGTGGACCAGCACCGTTTGGCGCGTCAGTTGGACGCCGTGGTCGAGGATGCGGTGAACGCAGTTGGGGTGGATTTGAACACCGCCTCGGCGCCGTTGTTGGCGCGGGTTTCCGGCGTGGGCTCGGGGCTTGCCGAAAGCATCGTGGCGCATCGCGATGCCAATGGCCCGTTCCAAACCCGGCGCGAGCTGTTGAAAGTCGCGCGGCTGGGGCCGAAGGCCTTTGAGCAAGCGGCGGGTTTCTTGCGGATCACGGGTGGCAAAGAGCCGCTCGATGCCTCCTCGGTTCACCCCGAAGCCTATGATCTGGCGCGGAAAATCGTCTCGGCCTGCGGGCGCGATATCCGCAGCTTGATGGCCGATGGCGCGCCATTGAAGGCGCTGAACCCGGCCAGTTTTGTCGATGAAAAGTTCGGTCTGCCCACCGTGCGCGACATTTTGGGCGAGTTGGAAAAGCCCGGCCGCGACCCGCGCCCCAGCTTTAAAACCGCGACCTTCACCGAAGGTGTCAATGAAATCAAAGACCTGAAGCCCGGAATGGTGCTGGAAGGCACAGTGACCAACGTTGCCGCCTTTGGCGCTTTTGTGGATGTGGGCGTGCATCAGGACGGGTTGGTGCATGTCAGCCAACTGGCCGACCGTTTTATCAAAGACCCGCATGAGGTGGTGAAGGCCGGCGATGTCGTGCAGGTCCGGGTGACCGAGGTTGACGTGCCGCGCAAACGCATTGCTTTGACGATGCGCAAAGATGGTGGCGCCTCGGCCGCATCGGCGCGGCAAGAGCGTGGAGCGGAACGCCCGAAAGGCCCGGCGCCCAAGGCGCGGATGGAGGCCGCCCCCAAAGTCGAAACCTCGTCCAACGCCTTCGCCGATGCGCTGAAAGCCAAGTTCGGCAGATAAATTTGAAAAGGCGCGGGGGGTTAGCCTCCGCGCCTTATTCTTATAGTTTCGAGCCGCCCACCGTCAGCCCGCCAATCATCAGCGTCGGTTGCCCCACACCCACCGGCACCCATTGTCCGGCCTTGCCGCAATTGCCGATGCCGGGGTCCAGCTTCATATCATTGCCGATGCCGCGAATGCCCATCAGCGCGGTCGCGCCATCGCCGATCAGGGTTGCGCCAGTCAGGGCCTCGCAGACTTGTCCATTGCGGACGCGGTAGGCCTCGGTGCAGCTGAAGACGAACTTGCCCGAGGTGATATCGACCTGACCGCCGCCAAAGCCCACGGCGTAGATCCCGTCCTTCAGATCGGCCAAGATCGCTTCAGGCGCGTCCGAGCCGCCCAACATATAGGTGTTGGTCATCCGCGGCATCGGGATATGGGCAAAGCTTTCGCGCCGCCCGTTGCCGGTGGGGGCCACACCCATCAGCCGCGCGTTCTGGCGGTCTTGCATGTAGCCGGTCAGAATTCCGTCCTCGATCAAGGTGTTACGGGCCGAAGCTGTACCTTCATCATCAAAGGTGATGCTGCCGCGACGATCGGGCAGGGTGCCATCATCCAGCACCGTCACACCTTTTGAGGCGATCTGTTTGCCCATCAGCCCGGCAAAAGCCGAGGTGCCCTTGCGGTTGAAATCGCCCTCCAGCCCGTGGCCAATCGCCTCGTGCAGCAAGATGCCCGGCCAGCCCGGCCCCAGGACCACATCCATCATCCCCGCAGGGGCGGGGACGGCGGAAAGGTTGACGCGGGCGATGCGCAACGCCTCATCGACCATAGGTTTCCAATGGCTGGGCTCCAAGAGCCCCGCCAGCCCGTGCCGCCCACCCGCACCAGTGCCGGCAGATTCGCGGCGACCGTTTTCTTCCAAGATCACCGAGACATTCAGCCGCGCCATCGGGCGCATATCGCTGAAGCGCAGACCTTCGGGACGAAGGATTTCAATCTCTTGCAGGCTGGCCGAGAGGCTGGCGCTGACCTGCACCACGCGCGGATCGGCGGCGCGGGCATAGGCGTCAATCTCGCGCAGGATGTCGATCTTGGCGGCGAAGGTCGCATCGGCCAGCGGGTCGACCTCGGCGTAAAGGTGGCGATTGGTGCGGGTCGGCGCATCGGCCAAAGTGCCGCCGCCATCGCCCACGGCCAGACGGGCGGTGTCGGTGGCGCGCTTCAAAGCGGCTTCGCTGATTTCGGTCGAATGCGCATAGCCCGCGACTTCGCCTTTCACCGCGCGCAGGCCAAAGCCTTCCGAGGCATCATAGCTGGCGGTGCGGATGCGGGCATCGTCCAAGACAAGGCTCTCGCCCCGGCGGCGCTCGAGGAACAATTCACCATCTTCGGCCCCGGCAGTGGCCTCACGCAGCCGCGCCAAAGCGGCGGCTTCGTCGAGATGGGTCTCGAAGGGGCGGAACGGAGCATCGGTCATCTAAAGAGGCCTTTCAGGGAACCCAACCAACCTAGGCGCGGCGGGCCTGACCCGCAAGGCGGGGCGGCGCATCGTCGTCACGGTCGTAAATAAGCCTGCCAGATAAAACCAATTTCCTGCTGCCAAGTGGCGGGATCGTAGATCGCCCCATGGCCGCGACCGGGGGCCGGGGACAGCTCTTTTGGCGCGGGAGCAGCTTCAAATAGGGCCAATCCCAACTCAAAGGGGATCAGCTGGTCAGCCTCACCGTGGAAGACGAAAAGCGGGGTGTTGATCTCAGCAATCCGATCGATCGAGCGATATTGATCCCACATCAGCCAACGCACAGGCAGCCAAGGGTAAAGCCGCGCCGCAGCATCGGCGGTGGAGGTATAGGGGGCTTCAAGCACCAAAGCCGCAACCGGAGCATCAGTAGGTTGGTCAGCCGCCAGCCGCACCGCAACGCCGGTTCCCAGCGACTCGCCCACCAAGGCGATGTCACGGGGGGCCAAGCCTTGCTCGAGCAAGAAGCCGAAAGCGGCGGCGGCATCTTGGTGAAATCCCTCCTCACTGGGAGAGCCTTCGCTGCTGCCATAGCCGCGATAATGCAAGAAGGCCGTGCCAAACCCTGCGTCGCGATAGGCGGTCCAGCGATCGCGCCGGTCTGCAATCTCTCCGCCATTGCCTTGAAAATAAAGCACAACAGGCGCGCCATCCGTGGGAGGCGCATACCAAAGCTGCAGTTTGGTACCATCCTTTGCCGTCAGTTCATAATCTTGGGCATCCGCAAAGCCCGCCACCTCGGGCGAGGGGCCGCGTTGGCTTGGGAAATATTGAAACTGGCGTTGAAAGAGCAGCATGGCCAGAACCGCAGCAAGATAGGCGGCCGCCAAAACGGCAATGGCAATTACGGCGTAACGCATCTTAAACCCTCCGGCTTAAGGCCTTTGCTAACGGGGCAGGGCAGGGGGGCGCAAGGGCGGCTGACCTGCGCCAAAGGGTTTGGGTGCGAAATGCCAAGGCGGGCAAACTGCCTTGGATCACCGCTGGCACGCGCTACCCGGAGCCGCGCCTTGCTGCGACATCGGTGGCCCCGCCACGGCCTTGGCTGCCAGTGCCGATCTGTCGCAACGGTTTCTCTTGTCGTTCCCCGCCCGATATGGTTTTACAGGGGCTGGAAACTACGGGATTTCGGGGGATTCCCCCGACTACCCAGGGACAAGCGACACGGGTCGCTCCGGCAAACGGGAAGAGATATGCGTCTTTCGACTTACCTCAAGGGAACAGGGGCTCTGGCCCTCGCGGCAACCACCTTTCCCGGAGCGATTCTGGCTCAGGGTCTGGAGATCGTCGGCCAGCCGATTGACAAGGAAATGCACTTCCAGCCCGCCGCAACCAGCCTCGCGGTTGAGCAGCAGTGGCTGGACAACATGACCCTTTATATCATCACAGCTGTGGTGATCTTCGTCTGTGCGCTGCTTTTGTATGTGATCTTGCGCTTCAACCAAAAAGCCAATCCGACGCCGCGCAAATTCACCCATAATACGCCGCTTGAAGTGGCATGGACTTTGGTGCCGATCGTGGTGCTGATCTTCATCGGCTTCTTCTCGCTGCCCGCGCTGTTCAGCCAGCAAGAAATGCCCAAAGGCGATGTGGTCATCAAAGTGACCGGTCACCAGTGGTATTGGAACTACGAATACCCCGGTGAAGACGTCAGCTTCGACAGCTACATGATCGGTGGCATTCCGCTGGACGGCAACAACACCCTGACCCCGAAGGTTGAAGAAGAGCTGGCTGCCGCTGGCTACAGCCGTGACCAATGGCTCTTGGCGACCGACACTGCGATGGTGGTTCCGGTTGGCAAAGATGTCTTGCTGCAGATCACCGCTGCGGACGTGATCCACAGCTGGAAGATCCCGGCCTTTGCCGTGATGCAAGACGCTGTGCCGGGCCGTCTGGCGCAAGCTTGGTTCCGTGCGGACCGTGAAGGCGTCTATTTCGGTCAGTGCTCGGAACTTTGCGGCAAGGACCACGCTTTCATGCCCATCACCGTTAAGGTGGTTTCGGAAGCGGCTTATGCCGATTGGTTGGCCCAAGCCAAAGGTGGCAACGTGATCTTCGGCGCTGCTCCGGCTGTTGAAGCCGCTGCAGAAGCTCCGGCCGCTGAAGCTGCTGCTCCGGCTGCTGAGGTCGAAGCTCCGGCTGCTGAGGTCGAGGCCGCTGCGCCTGAAGCTGCAGCTCCTGCCGCTGAAGTTGAGGCCGCTGCGCCTGAAGCTGAAGCTCCGGCTGCTGAAGCCGAAGCTGCAAACTGACGTTCTCTGCCTTGGCTTTCTCTGAAGCCAAGGCAACAGGATCCAAGGCTGGCGACGGGGCGCGCCCAAGGGGCGTGGCCCGTTCAAACCGAGGTATAAGATGACCGATATCAGCACATTCGAACAACCCAAAGGCCTGCCGCATGAGGCGGGCTTTGGTGACTATGTGCAGCTCTTGAAGCCGCGCGTGATGTCGCTGGTCGTCTTCACGGCCTTCGTGGGGCTTATGGTCGCGCCGGTGTCGCTGCACCCGGTTGAGGCATTTGCCGCGATCCTCTTCATCGCTCTTGGGGCAGGGGCCTCGGGCGCTTTGAACATGTGGTGGGACGCCGATATCGACGCCATCATGAAACGCACCCAAAGCCGTCCGATCCCCTCGGGTCGCATTCCGGCGGGTGAGGCGGCGGCGATCGGCTTGACGCTTTCTTGCATCGCGGTTGTGATGCTGGCTTTGGCCACCAATATTCTGGCCGGCGCGCTTCTGGCCTTCACGATCTTCTTTTACGCCGTAATTTACTCGATGTGGCTGAAGCGCTGGACGCCGCAGAACATCGTGATCGGCGGCGCGGCTGGCGCTTTCCCTCCGATGGTGGGTTGGGTTGCTGCCACCGGACATATCGGCATCGAGGCGGTGCTGATGTTCGCCTTCATCTTCATGTGGACGCCGCCCCATTTCTGGGCTTTGGCGCTCTTTATGAAATCCGACTATAGCGCGGCGGGCGTGCCGATGTTGACGGTGACCCATGGTCGCAAAGTCACCCGCGCCCATATCCTGGGCTATACGCTTGCTCTGGTTCCGGTGCCGGTTGCCGCTGCTTTCACCTCGATCGGCGGCCCCTTGTCGCTGGCGGTGGCGATCGGTTTGAACATCTGGTTCGTGATCGGCGCCTTCCGCATCTGGTTCCGCCCTGAAGCTGCGGCCGAGGCCGATGGCTATAAGGTTGAAAAGCGCTTCTTTGCGTTCTCGATCCTCTATCTCTTCTTGCAGTTCGGTGCTTTCCTCGCGGATGTGCTGCTGCGTCCCTATGGTATTGGTGGTTGGTAAATGGCGATCCACGTCACTCATGAACTGCACAAGCGCCGCTTTAGCCGCAATCTTGGCCTTGGCCTTGTGCTGGCGGCCTTTGTGGTCTTGGTCTTCGCGTTGAGCGTGGTCAAAGTCACCCGGGGTGACCCGATGAAGGGCTATGACCACACGCCGTCGGCAGGCCATCTGCCGCGGGTTGATGCCGAGCCGGCGGCCGTCGATTCGGGAGTGCAGCCATGAAACGCCCGGCTTTTTGGCTGCGCATGTCGCCGCAAAATCGCACGATGACCGGCCTTTTGGGCGTCGCGGCTGTGATGACCTCGCTCTCCTTTGCCGCAGTGCCGTTCTACGACTGGTTCTGCCGCGTGACCGGCTATGCAGGTACCACCGCAGTGGCAACGTCGGAATCCGATGTTGTGCTCGACCAGACGATGCTTGTGCGCTTTGATGCTTCGACCAGCGCGGGCATGCCGTGGGAATTCAAGCCGGTGCAGAAAGAGATGGAGGTGCAGATCGGCGCCACCAATCTGGCTTTCTATGAGGCCTATAACCCGACCGATCGGGTGATTGCGGGCACCGCTGGCTTCAACGTCGCCCCCGATACTGCGGGCGGCTACTTTGCTAAGATCGAATGCTTCTGCTTTACCGAGCAGGTGCTGCAACCCGGTGAACGGGTGTCGATGCCGGTCAGTTTCTATATTGACCCGGCGATCGTTGACGACCGGGAAGGAAAGTTCGTCAAAGCGATCACCTTGAGCTATACATTCCATACCACCGCTTTGCCCGACCAGCAGGCCGCGCTGGATTTGGACAACGTGGCGGCCCCAGCGGCCGTGCGCAACTGAGCTAGAATAAGACGGGAAACGAGGGAAGCTAACACGCCATGGCCCACGAAAAGAATCACGACTACCACGTCCTGCCGCCCTCGATATGGCCGTTCCTCGGCGCCCTTGGCGGTTTCATCATGCTGTTCGGAGCTGTGCTCTGGACCTCGCCGCAGGTGCCCTCGGACAGCTTCTGGAGCCAGCCTTGGCTCTTCATGATGGGCGTTGCCTTGGTGCTTTACGTCATGTTCGGCTGGTGGAGCGATGTCACCCGTGAGGGCAACAACGGCGTCGACCACACCCCGGTTGTGGGCATTGGCCTGCGCTATGGCATGCTGCTCTTCATCACCTCGGAAGTCATGTTCTTCGTGGCATGGTTCTGGGCCTTCTTCAAACAGCGCATGTATCCGATGGGGCCGGAAAGCCCGATGGTTGACGGCGTCTACCCGCCGGTTGGCATCGAGACCTTCGATCCTTGGCACCTGCCGTTCATCAACACGCTCATCCTGCTGCTTTCGGGCTGCGCTGTAACTTGGGCGCACCACGCTCTGGTGCATGAGAACAACCGCAAAGACCTGATCACCGGCCTCAGCATTGCTGTCGCTTTGGGGGTCATCTTCACCGGTCTGCAAGCTTACGAATACAGCCACGCGGCCTTTGACTTTGCGGGCAGCATGTATGCAGGCGCCTTCTACATGGCGACCGGCTTCCACGGCGCGCACGTCATTATCGGTACCGTCTTCTTGGCTGTTTGCTTGATCCGCGCGATCAAGGGCGACTTCACCCAGAAGAACCACCTCGGCTTTGAAGCTGCCGCTTGGTACTGGCACTTCGTGGACGTGGTCTGGCTCTTCCTCTTCTTCGCCGTCTACGTCTGGGGCCGCGGCTAATCTCACTTCGCCTTTCGGGGCATGCGCGGGCCCTCGGGCCCGCGTTTTCATTTCAAGAGGCTGGTAAGCATGTTTTGGCGGATGTTGTTTCCGTTCGTGATGGGGATCGTTGGCTGTGCGATCCTGATCAGCTTGGGGGTCTGGCAGCTGGGGCGAGCCGAATGGAAAGAGGGGGTGCTGGCCCAGATTGATGCCCGCATCGCCGCCGCACCCGCGACCCTCTCGGCTGAGTTGACCGAGGCCGAGCATGAATACCTTGCCGTCAGCGTGGCGGGCCGCTTCACCGGCGCGTTTGTTGAACTGCTGGCCGGCCAAAAGGGCACCGGTCCCGGCGTGCGGATCATCGAGGCCTTCGAGACCGACACCGGCCGCCGCATCCTGATCGACCGGGGCTTCCTTGAGGACGCAGCCCGCAAGACCCCGCGCACGGCCGCAGCCGCCACGGTGACCGGCAACCTTCTCTGGCCCGATGACGATGACAGCTACACCCCGCCGCCGGATGCCAAGACCGGGCTTTGGTTTGAACGCGATCTGCCGGCTATGGCGGCCAAACTTGGCAGCGAAGAGATCCTGATCGTCGCAAGCCAACCCACCGGCGATGCGATCACCCCGGTGCCGGTCGACAGTTCCTCGGTGCCTAATTCCCACATGGGCTATGCCATCCAATGGTTTTTATTGGCTTTGGTCTGGGGAGTAATGACTCTCTACCTGCTCTGGCGTATCAGACAACGGACGGTTTGAAGGGGCGGGCCGGAGACGGCCGGGGAATGATATGAAGTATATCTCGACGCGGGGCCAAGCGCCCGAGCTGGGCTTTGGCGAAGCGATGATGACGGGGCTCGCGCGCGATGGCGGGCTTTATGTGCCGCAAAGCATCCCGACCATGACCAAGGCGGAGATCGCCGATCTGGCAGGGCTTTCCTACGAAGAGGTCGCCTTCCGCGTGATGCGCCCCTTTGTGGCCGGTTTCTTCTCGGATGATGAGCTGAAGGGCCTTTTGGCCAAAGCCTATGCTGGCTTCGGCCATGCGGCCCGCGCACCCTTGGTGCAACTGGCCCCGAACCATTTCCTCTTGGAGCTGTTCCACGGCCCGACCTTGGCCTTCAAAGACTTCGCCATGCAGATCATCGGTCAGATGATGCAGGCCGCTTTGGCCAAAACCGGCGAGCGGATCACCATCGTCGGTGCCACCTCGGGCGACACGGGCTCGGCCGCGATTGAGGCCTTCCGCGGCCTTTCCAACGTCGATGTCTTCATCCTCTTCCCGCATGGTCGGGTCTCCGAGGTGCAGCGCCGTCAGATGACGACGCCCTCCGAGGCGAACGTGCATGCCTTGGCGATGGATGGTGATTTTGACGATTGCCAAGCCCGTCTGAAAGACATGTTCAACGATTTCGACTTCCGCGATGGGGTGCGGCTGGCTGGGGTCAACAGCATCAACTGGGCGCGGGTGTTGGCGCAGGTGGTCTATTACTTCACCTCCGCCGTCTCTTTGGGCGCGCCGGATCGTGACGTAAGTTTCACCGTGCCAACCGGCAATTTCGGTGACATTTTCGCCGGTTACATCGCCAAGCAAATGGGCCTGCCGATTGCCGAGCTGGTGATTGCCACCAACCAAAACGACATCCTCGACCGCACGCTGAAGGGTGGCGAGTATCGCACCAATGGCGTGAAGCCCTCGATCAGCCCCTCGATGGACATTCAAGTCAGCTCGAACTTCGAGCGGGCCTTGTTCGATGCGCTTGGCCGTGACGGTGCTGCGGTGCAGGGGCTGATGAACAGCCTGCAGCAAGGCGGCGGCTTCGCGATCCCCGAATCCGCTTTGACGGCTTTGCGCGCCACCTTCGCCTCGGGCGCTTGCTCGGAAGAGGAAACCCGCGCCACCATCGCTAGCGCCTTGGCCGCAACCGGCGAGCTTCTTTGCCCGCATTCCGCCGTGGCGGTGAAAGTGGCCGAAGAGAACCTTGGTGACACACCGATGATCACGCTTGCCACGGCGCATCCGGCGAAATTCCCCGATGCGGTGGAAGCGGCTTCGGGCATCCGCCCCGGCCTGCCGAAGCGCATGGCCGATCTTTTCACCCGCGAAGAGCGCGTCACCCGCGTCGCCAACGACCTTGGCGCGCTGAAGGCGCTGATCCACGAGCGGCTTGCCGCGCGGGGCTGAACGATCAGCGGGCAGGGGCCTTTCGCCTTTGCCCGCAATCCCTTGCGACCGACCGGCTTTAACCCCGCGTCGACCCTTCCGCAAAACCTGTCCTCATTGTAAGAGGCTGGGGTAACGCAACTTCCGAACGGATGATGACTTGACGGTCAAACTGCACACTCTGCCCAATGGCTTGCGCATCGTAACCGAAGCGATGCCCGGTCTCAAATCCGCCTCGATCGGCCTTTGGGTCGGCGCGGGCGGCCGCCATGAGACAGCTCCCCAGAACGGCATTGCGCATTTCCTTGAGCATATGGCCTTCAAAGGCACCGCCAAGCGCTCGGCCTTGCAGATTGCCGAAGAGATTGAAGATGTGGGCGGCTATATCAACGCCTATACCTCGCGCGAGATGACGGCCTATTACGCCCGCTGCCTGACGGCGGATGTGCCGCGCGCGCTGGATGTGATCTGCGATATCGTGCTGAACCCGGTGTTCAATGCCGCCGATATCGAGACCGAGCGGCATGTGATCTTGCAAGAGATCGGCCAAGCGGCGGATACGCCGGACGATATCATCTTCGATTGGCTGCATGAGGTATCCTACCCCGATCAAGCCTTTGGCCGCACCATTCTCGGCCCGGAAGAGCGGGTCTCGAACTTCAATGCCGATGATCTGCGTGGCTTCACTGCGGCGCATTACGGCCCCGACCGGATGATCCTTTCCGCTGCGGGTGGGGTCGATCACGATGAGATCGTGGCGCAAGCCGAGGCGATCTTTGGCGGGCTGAAAGCCGTGGGCGATCGCAGCGCCGATGCCGCCCGCTTCATCGGCGGCGAGCGGCGCGAGGTCAAAGACCTTGAGCAAGCGCATTTCGCCTTGTCCTTTGAATCTCCCGGCTATCGCAACGACGACATCTACACCGCGCAGATTTGGTCCACTGCGATGGGAGGCGGCATGTCGAGCCGTCTCTTCCAGAAGATCCGTGAAGAAAATGGCCTGTGCTACACGATCTATGCCCAAGCCGCCGCCTATGATGACACCGGCCAGATCACCATCTACGCCGGCACCTCGGGCGAAGAGATCGATCAACTGACCCAGCTCACCGTTGCTGAGATCAAGCGCGCCGCGGATGATATGTCCGAGGCCGAGGTCAACCGCGCCAAGGCGCAGATGAAAGCCGGGCTCTTGATGGGCCTTGAAAGCCCGACCTCTCGGGCCGAGCGCAATGCTCGCCTGCTGGCCATCTGGGGCCGCATCCCCGATCTTGACGAAGCGGTGACCCGGATCGATGCCGTGACCACCGCAGGTATCCGCCAATATGGCGGCAGCCTGCTGACGCCCAAAGCTGCGCTGGCTCTTTATGGTCCGGTCAGCGCCGCGCCGGGTGTTGAGGAGATCCTGAAGGGGCTCTCGGCATAATGTTGGGCCTGCGCCGTCGCGTCCGGATCGAAACCGAGCGGATGTCGCTGCGCCTGCCTGTGCATGGCGATTTTCCGGCGTGGGTCGATCTACGCCGCGACAGCATCGGCTTTTTGCAACCTTGGGAGCCGGTTTGGGGCGCGGATCATTTGTCACGCCGCTCGTTTACCAACCGCGTCTATTGGGCCAACCGGGCCGAGGCGCAGGGCACAGCGCTGCCTTTGATGATGTTCCAGCGTCAAACCGGCGCGCTTCTGGGCGCGATCACGCTTGATAATATCCGGCGCGGCCCGGCGCAGGCGGGGACGGTTGGCTATTGGATCGGCCAGCCCTATGCCCGCCAAGGCTACATGCGCGAAGCGATTTTGGCGCTGGTGCATCACGCTTTTACGGTGATGGACCTTAGCCGGATCGAGGCGGCTTGCCTGCCCGAGAATGCGGCCTCGCGCGGGGTATTGGAAAAATGCGGCTTCAAATATGAAGGCGTGGCGCAAAGCTATCTGCAGATCAACGGCCGCTGGCGCAATCACGTGCTTTACGCCAATCTGCGTGGCGACCGGCGCGGCCGCACCGATGTGGGCCAAGCCTAAGGGCCTGACTTTGCACCGCTAAGCACCTCATGACGCTGGACGCAGCGCCCTCTCAGGCGCTACTTATGGCTTAAGGAGGCACCCATGTTGAACCCTTGCGACACGGCTTTTCTGGAAACCTTGGCCGCTTTGCTGCCGCCCGATACCCTGCGCCCGCCCGCGCCGCGCTATCTCGAAGAGCCGCGCGGCCTTTGGCAAGGGCAGGCGGGGGCCGTGGCGCTGCCGCGCTCGACCGAAGAGGTTGCGGTGATCGTACGCGCCGCTGCGCAGGCCCGTGTCGGGCTGGTGCCTTACGGCGGTGGCACGGCGCTGGTCGGTGGGCAAGTGATGCCCGATGGGCCTCTGCCGCTGATCCTGTCGCTCGAACGGATGAACCGGCTGCGCGAGGTCTCGGTCGAGGATGCGGTCTTGGTCGCCGAAGCCGGGGCGACGTTGCAATCAGTGCAAGAGGCGGCTGCAGCAGCGGGACGGATCTTCCCTTTGTCGCTGGCCTCGGAAGGCACCGCGACAATCGGCGGCAACCTTTCGACCAATGCCGGTGGCACCGCAGTGCTGCGCTACGGCAATGCGCGTGAGCTTTGCCTTGGGCTTGAGGCGGTGCTCGCCGATGGCACGATTTGGCATGGGCTAAAGCGGCTGCGCAAAGACAACACTGGCTATGATCTGCGCGGCCTGTTGATCGGGGCTGAGGGGACCTTGGGCGTGATCACCGCCGCCACTTTGCGGCTCTTCCCGCAACCTGCCCACCGCTTGGTGGCGCTTTTGGTGGTGCCCTCGCCCAAGGCAGCGCAAGAGCTGCTCGCTTTGGCCGAGGCGCGGCTCTCGGGGCTTGTCACGGCCTTTGAGCTGATCCGCGGCACCGGTCTTGATTTTCTGGCCGAGGTCGGACCTGAAGTCCGCATGCCCTTTGCCGAGCGGCCCGATTGGTCAGTGCTGGTGGAGCTGGGCCTGCCGCAAGCGATGGAGCCGGAACTGGCTTTGGCCTCGCTTTACGAAGAGGCCGCCGATGCTGGACTGGTCCTCGACGGCGTCATCGCCAATTCGGAAACCCAAGCCCATGAGCTTTGGGCGCTGCGCGAGTCGATCCCCGAGGCGAACCGGCGCATCGGCGCGATCTCCAGCCACGATATTTCACTGCCTTTGTCTTCGATCCCGGCCTTCCTGACTGAGGTGGAAGCCGCCCTGACCGCGCAAGCTGCGGTGAGGATCAATGCTTTTGGCCATCTTGGCGATGGCAATCTGCATGTGAACATCTTCCCAAATCCCGGCCGCAGCCGCCAAGACTACGCCGCTCAACGCGGCGATTTGCAGCGGCTGATGCATGATCTGGTGGCTGCAATGGGCGGATCAATCTCCGCCGAACATGGCATCGGCCGTGGCAAAGTGGTTGAGCTTGAGCGTTACGGCGACCCGGCCCGGCTCGCCGCAATGCGGGCGATCAAGCAAGCGCTGGATCCACAAGGCATTATGAACCCCGGTGCTGTCCTGCGCCTGCCTTAAGACAAAGGCGCGCCTAACGGCGCAAGCTTTTTTCTCGCCTCTGCGCGGTGCCCGCGCAACCGGCTCGGCGCTGCCTCCGGCGGGGATATTTATGGACAAGAAATACCGGAAGCTTTCATTTTCTGTCTCTAAATATCCTCAGGGGGTCTGGGGGCAGAATGCCCCCAGCGTCTGACAAAGCCCCCGTGGTCAGAGCCCTTCGAAGGCGCAAAGCGCATGGACATCCATGCCCATTGCCTCAAGCCGTTTGCGCCCGCCGAGTTCGGGCAGGTCGACCACGAAGGCGCAGCCGACCACTTTGGCGCCCAGGCGTTCGATCAGGCGAATGCCGGCTTCAGCCGTGCCGCCGGTGGCCAAGAGGTCATCGACCAAAAGCACCTCTTCGCCGGGCTGGAAGGCATCGTCATGCACTTCGATCACCGCCTCGCCATATTCCAACTTATAGGATTGGCTCAGGGTTTGGCCGGGCAATTTGCCCTTTTTGCGGATCGGCACGAAGCCGGTCGAGAGCTGATGCGCCACAGCACCGCCTAAGATGAAGCCCCGGGCTTCGAGACCGGCGACTTTGTCGATGCGCAGCCCCGCATAGGGGGCGAGCAATTGATCCACGCACATCCGAAACCCGCGCGGATCGGCAAAGAGCGTGGTCACATCGCGAAAAAGGATCCCCTCATGCGGGAAATCGACGATGGTGCGGATGTAGTCCTTGACGGTCTTTTGCATGGGGCCCTCGGAAATCTCTGCCGTCTCGATAGCATTTGGCAGCGGCTGCCGACAAGCTTTGCGGGGCAGGGGGCCCCAGTGCCGCAGAGTGTTGATTTGCGCCTTTGCTTCAGAGACTTGACCAAAACGTGTTTTGCCATGAGGGCCGTCATCTTTGAAAGAGAGCGGATGATTTCGCGGATTTGCATCCTCATCGCCTTAGTTCTCAGTCTGGCATTGCCGGGTTTTGCGGCGATGCCTGGGCCTGGGGCGCTTTGCCCCTCGCAAGCGCCTGAGCTGACTTGTCCCTTGCCCGTTGCGATTGGGGTTTTGCCCGCGCGTCAGCTTCAAGAACCGCCGTGTTTTGGTAAAGCGGTTTTGGCAGAGGCCCTTTCGCTTATCCGCCCGTTAAAGCGCCTTGATCTGCGCTTCATTCCGCAAGACGATGCACCTTGGCGTGGCATCTCTCCGACGGGGCTTGAACGCCCGCCCCGCCAGCTCTGAGCCTTGATCGGCCCGAGATTGGGCCAAGCCACCAATTTTACGTTTTGCCTTGCCAAAGAAGCGTCGCGCCAGCGCCGCCCAAAGTGCAAGATTATGAAAGTATGTAACATGTCGAACAACCATACCCCGATTGCGGACCGTATCCCCGCCCTGCGCCCGATCTATGCGGGCCTGCATGACATTGCTGAGACCCTTATGCGCGTGGTCTGCGGTGGCATTTTGGCGGTCCACGGCTATCCTAAGATCCTGAACCCCTTTGGCGCCACCGAGATGGTGGAAGGCTTGGGCTTCTATCCGGGCTCCTTCTGGTCACCTGCGCTGTCGATCACCGAATTTGTGGTCGGGATCATGTTGATGATCGGCCTTTTCACCCGCCCCGCAGCTGTCGCGGCCTCGGTGATTTTGGCGGTTACCGTCTATGCCCATTGGGTTGCCTTTGGTCAGGGTTACGCGGGGTCAGAGAAGTCGATCCTTTGGCTTGCGATGACGCTCTTCTTTGCGGTGCGCGGCTCTAACCGGCAGTCGGTGGACGCGGCTTTGGGCCGCCAGTTCTAAGGCCAAAGAACGCTAAGACCCAAGAACCGGCGCAATGCGTTTGCGCCGGTTTACCTGTCGCCGAAGGGGCGGCATTAGCGCCAAGATTTCGCTGCGCCAGAGCTGGCCTTTGCGATGCTGGGGGCGGGTGTATGGCGCTCAACTGTTGGTCAGGCGCAGGGCTTTGCGTTGTTTGAACCTGAGCTATTCGCATGTTACGGGGCGCTAAGGCGCCAGCAGGGCGGCGAGAGATTCGGCTTTGGTTTCGGGGGCAGTGCTTTGGCCTATCGGTTGGAAGAAGAGACTGAGGCCGACTGGTGGGAGGTCGAGGCGCTTTATGATCTGTGCTTTGCGCCCGGCCGTACGGCCCTGTCGTCTTACCGGCTGCGCGAAGGTGTGCCGACCGTGGCACCGCTCTGCCTGACCTTACGGGATGATGAGGGCACGCTTGCCGCAGTGATCCGCTACTGGCCGGCGCAGATTGGCGAAGTGGATGTCCTTTTGCTGGGGCCGGTTGCCGTCCATCCAACCCGCCAAGGCGAGGGGCTGGGCGGGCTTTTGATCAACGAAAGCCTAGCCGAGGCGCGCCGCTTGGGCTGGGAGCGCGTGCTCTTGGTTGGCGATGCGCCTTATTATTCACGCTTCGGTTTTCGCAAGCTCGAGGCCGTTGAGATGCCGCCCCCCACCAATCCCGAGCGGGTCTTGGGCTTGGCACTGAAGACCGGGGCTTGGGACAATGTGACGGGAAAAGTGAGCCGCGCGACGTAAGGTCCGCGCCCGCCGGGCGCCTTGCGAAGCAGTGTTGCGATCCCAATATGGCAAAGCATGGCAGACAGATCTTTGCGACATTCCCGAACTCTCCCTACCGCTCCCGCCGCGGCACTTGATCCGCAAATCGCCGCTTTGGCGCGGCGCTACCGCTGTGCCGGTGGTCCGGTTGTGACCCTGATGACCAAACTCGGCAGCAGCTTCGAGCGGCAATTGTCGGCCTTGCCAAAGGGCCTGCGCGACCGGGTCGGGCGTTTGACCGAGACGGCACTCAGCGGTGCGTGGCTGGTTGCGGACCGGGGCGCGCGGGCGTTGCCGCAGCCGGGGCGGCGGGTCACGACTTTGGCGGTGCTCGCCTCGGGGGCGGCAGGAGGAGCAGGGGGCCTTGCGACCTCGCTGGCGGAGGTGCCGGTGACGGTCACGGTGATCTTGCATGCGATCCGGGCCGAGGCGATCGCTGCAGGATTTGACCCGAATGCGCCCGAGATCCGTGCCGAATGTTTGCAGGTCTTTTCGGCCGGCAGCCCACTTTCGGGGGATGATGGCATTGACACCTCGTTCCTGTCGGCGCGGCTAAGCCTGACCGGACCGGCCGTGCAGCAGTTGATCCAGCAAGTTGCGCCGAAACTTGCGGCCGCGCTAAGCCAGAAGCTGGCCGCGCAAGCCGTGCCGGTTTTGGGGGCCGCAACGGGGGCTGCGCTGAATGCGGCCTATCTGGGCTATTACCGAGAGCTGGCGGCGGTCCGCTTTGCCTTGCTGCACCTGTCGCAAGACTATGGCACAGCCGAGGTGTTGGAGGCATTCCAGCGGGCTGCCAATCCGAAGGGCGCGCTCAAAACGTCGTAAGATTGAGCGGCTTGTCGCCGCAAGTTTGGTCTCTCGCCTCTGCGCCTTGCAGGCGCAACCGGCGAGTGCGGCCTCCGGCGGGGATATTTAAGGTTCTGAAAGAGCAACATCTTCTCTCTTTCAGAACAAAATATCCTTAGGGGGCATAGGTTCGCAGAACCTGTGGCTTTGGGGGGCAGAATGCCCCTTTTACTGCGGTAAGCCTGCGAGATAATCCATTAAGGCTGGCCGCGCGCTTTCAGCGCCGCTGTCGCGGGCTGCCTCGATCACGGCGCGGATCTCATGCAAGTTGACGCGCCGGATCAGTGCCTTGACGGGACCGACCGAGGCCGGGCGCATCGACAGGCCTTGGACGCCAAGCGCGGCCAGGGCCAAAGCCTCAACGGGGCGGCCCGCATCCTCGCCACAGAAGGACAGCGGCGTGTTCGAGGCGGCACAGCGCTGCGCGATCTGTTGCAAGAAGGACAAGAAGGACAAGTTCAGCGTGTCGTATCGACGGCGCACCCGTTCATTCTCACGGTCGGCTGCGAAGAAGAACTGCTTGAGGTCATTGCCGCCGATCGAGACGAAATCCACCAGCTCAAAGAAGGCTTGCGGGGCATAGGCAAGGCTTGGCGTCTCGCACATTGCACCAATTTCGACCTTTTCGGGCACGACATGCCCCAAGGATCTTTCGCGATGGATCTCACGCAGCACATGGCCGCGGGCTTGGGTAAACTCTCCAAGCTCGGTGATAAAGGGGAACATGATGGTCAGCGGGCGGCCATTGGCGGCGCGCAAAAGCGCCTGCACTTGCATCCGCAGCACACCGGGTTTGTCCAATCCCACCCGGATCGCGCGCCAACCCATCGCCGGGTTCGGCTCATCATTGGGCTTCATATAGGGCAGGACTTTGTCCGAGCCGATATCGAGGGTGCGGAAGGCGATGCGCTTGCCCTTCGCCGCATCCATCACGCGGGCGTAAAGCGCTGCAAGTTCAGCGCGTTTGGGCATTTGGTTGCGCACCAAGAACTGCAACTCGGTGCGGAACAGCCCCACACCGTCGGCCCCAGAGCCCTCAAGCGAGGGCAGGTCGGCCATCAGCCCCGCATTCATCTGCAGCGAGACCACTGTGCCGCACAGCCCCTGCGCCGGCAGGCCGCGCAGCGAGGCATAGCGCTTTTGCGCCTCGGCCTGCATGGCGATTTTATCGCGGAAGGCGCGGGCCACGGTTTCCTCGGGGCGCAGATGCACGAAGCCTTGATCGCCATCGACCATGATATGGTCACCGTTCAGCGCCTCGGAGGTGATCCGCCCGGCATGGATCACCAGCGGAATCGCCAGCGCGCGCGCCACGATGGTGGCATGCGAGCCGACCGAGCCCTCTTCGAGCACCACGCCTTTTAGCTTGCGGCCATATTCCAAAAGCTCTGCCGGGCCGATGTTGCGTGCGACCAGCACCGGGTTTTCCGGCATTTGCGCGCCGGTATCGGCGCCTTGACCGGTCAGGATACGCAAAAGCCGGTTGGAGAGGTCATCGAGATCCTGCAACCGCTCGCGCAGATAGGCATCTGGAACTTGCTCCATCCGCGCCCGTGCGGCGGATTGCTCTTTCTCGACCGCAGCCTCGGCCGAAAGGCCTAGCATGATGTCTTCTTCCATGCGCCGAAGCCAGCCACGGGACTGGGCAAACATGCGGTAAGCTTCAAGGACTTGCTTTTGCTCTTTGTCGAGCTCTTGGGCGACAAACAGGTCATCGATCGACACGCGCAGGACGCTCACCGCCGCGCGGATCCGCTCGATTTCGGTCAGCGGGTCATCGGCCACCGGGTTGGTGACCACAACGCGCGGCTCATGCAGCCAGACGTGACCCTCGGCGGCGCCCTCTTGGCCGGTACCGCCACGGAACATCACCGATTGCTTGTGACGCGCTTTCATCGCGCCATCCTCGCCCGAGATGAAGGCGCCAAGCTCGGTCATCTCGGCCAGCACCATGGCCACGACCTCGACGGCATAGACCTCATCTTCGGAGAAGCTGCGCGCGGTGCGCGATTGCACGACCAATACGCCGAGCTTTTCGCCAACCCGTTGGATGGGCACGCCGAGGAAGGAGGAGAACACCTCTTCGCCGGTCTCGGGCATGAAGCGAAAGCCGCGTTCATTGGGGGCGTCGGCGGTGTTGACGGGCTGGCCCTGCCGGGCCACGCGGCCGACGAGGCCTTCGCCAAGCTTCATGCGGGTCTGGTGCACGGCAGTCTTGCGCAGACCTTCGGTGGCGCAGAGCTCTAACGTCTCAGGGTCGCGGAAAAGATAGATCGAGCAGACTTCTGTCCCCATCGAATCCGCGATCAGATGGGTGATCCGGTCCAGCCGATCTTGCCCCTGTCCGGGGACGGCGAGGACATCGCGCAGGCGGCGCAACAGTTTACGGCTTTCACTCTCCGTCCGCTCGGTCATGATCTGGGGTCGATCTCCTGACATTGGGTTGGGTTGCTTAGACCACAGGATCGCACAAAACGAAATGTCTCAGATGCGCGTCAGGGGCGCTTTCGAAGGTATGAATTCCGCTCGCACGCCTGAAACCATCAAGCCGGCACCTTAGAAAAGGTCCGGATGCGAAGCAAAAGCCGCCGCTGAGAGACCCAGCGGCGGCTTGAAAAAGGGTGATACCCTTAAGCGAAACCGAAAAAGGGTCAGGCTTTATCCAGCTCGAAGGCGTCGTGCAGCGCTTGCACGGCCAGCTCCAGATATTTGCGGTCGATCAGGACGGAAATCTTGATCTCAGAGGTGGCGATCACCTTGATATTCACATTCTCAGCTGCCAGGGCCGCGAAAGTCTTCGCCGCCACGCCAACTTGGCTGCGCATGCCGATGCCCACGACCGAAACCTTGGCAACCTCGGTGTCTTCCACCAGATCACTGTATGAGACGATGCCGGCCGCGCGGGCCGCTTCCATCGCCTTGCGGGCGCGCTCGACCTGATTGATCGGCACCGAGAAGGTCATATCGGTGGTGTTGCCGCTGTGACCAGCCGCTTGCTCCGAGATGTTTTGCACGATCATATCGACGTTGACGCCGGCTTCGGCCAGCGGCCCGAAGATGGCCGAGGCGACACCGGGGCGATCTGCCACGGCGATCAGGGTCATCTTCGCTTCGTCACGGCTATAGGCGACGCCAGAAACGACTTTCGATTCCACGATATCCTCCTCGTCGCAGACCAGAGTTCCAGAAGTCTCATCCGTGTCTTCAAAGGACGAGAGAACCCGCAATTTCACCTTGTAACGCATCGCCAACTCAACCGAGCGGGTTTGCAAGACCTTTGCCCCAAGCGAGGCCAGTTCCAGCATCTCCTCGAAGGCGATACGGTCCAGCTTGCGCGCCTTGGGGCTGATGCGCGGGTCGGTGGTATAGACGCCGTCCACATCGGTATAAATATCGCAGCGCTCGGCGCCAAAAGCGGCGGCAAAGGCGACAGCGGTGGTGTCCGAGCCACCCCGGCCAAGCGTGGTGATCCGGCCCTCGGCCGAGATGCCTTGGAAGCCTGCGACCACGGCGACTTTGAAGCCTTCCGCGAATTTCGCATCCAGATTCTCGCGCGGGATCGAGATGAACCGCGCCGAACCATGCGCCGAAGTTGTGTTGATCGGCACTTGCCAGCCCTGCCAAGACCGGGCGGGGATGCCCATCTCTTGCAGGCGCAAAGCCATCAGACCTGCCGTGACATTCTCACCGCTCGAGACCACGGCGTCATATTCGCGCGCGTCATAAAGCTTCGAGGTGCCCTCGACCCAACCGACCAATTCATTGGTCTTGCCCGACATCGCGCTGACAATGACGATCACGTCATAGCCGCGTGCGACCTCGGCTTGCACTTTTTTGGCAGCATTTTCGATCCGCGCGATATCGCCGACCGACGTGCCTCCGAACTTCATCACCAGAAGCGGCATGGATACCTCCCACGGCCCCTTAAATCCGCGGGTGTCTTATGCGGCGGTGCGGTTGGGCGCAAGGGCTGGTGTGGCGCATATTGTTGCCGTTGAGCCTCCGGCGGGAGTATTTTCGTCAAGATGAAAGCGCAGCGGAGCACTGTTTCTTTCATCTTGATCTAAATACTCACCTTGCGCGGCCCGCCACGGGCACGGCAGGGGGGCGGCGCTTAAAGCGCGCGCCAGCCGATGTCGCGGCGGCAAAAGCCCTCGGGCCAGTCGATCGCATCGACCATCGCATAGGCGGCATCGCGGGCCTCTTGCAGGCTCTCGCCCCTTGCGGTGACGTTCAGCACCCGACCGCCGTTGGCGGTGATCTTGCCGTCAACGGCCTTGGTGCCGGCGTGGAAGAGCATGTGGCGGCTGTCTTCGGGCAAAGCCTCAAGCCCGCCGATCACGCTGCCTTTGGCATATTCGCCCGGATAGCCTTGCGCGGCCATGACCACGGTCAGCGCATGATCCTCGGCCCAGTTCGCCCGCGCCTCATCCAAACGGCCTTCGGCACAGGCCAAAAGCAGGTCCAGCGCTTGCGCCCCAAGGCGAATCATTAAGACTTGCGTCTCGGGGTCGCCGAAGCGGCAGTTGTATTCGACAAGGCGAGCGCGACCGTCCTCGATCATCAACCCGGCAAAGAGCACGCCTTGATAGGGGGTGCCGCGCCGCGCCATCTCGGCGATGGTCGGGCGGACGATCTCGTCCATCACTTGCGCTTGCAGGGCCTCGGTGAAGACGGGGGCAGGGGAATAGGCGCCCATGCCGCCGGTATTGGGGCCGGTGTCGCCGTCTCCGACGCGCTTATGGTCTTGTGCAGAGCCGACGGGCAAAGCGTTCACCCCATCGGTAAGGATGAAGAAGCTGGCCTCTTCGCCCGACATGAACTCCTCGATCACGACTTCTGCGCCAGCCGAGCCAAACTCGCCGCTGAACATGTCGTCGACGGCGTCGAGCGCCTCTTCAAGCGTCATCGCCACGATGACGCCCTTGCCGGCGGCAAGGCCATCGGCTTTGACGACAATCGGTGCGCCTTGGGCGCGGATGTAAGCGCGGGCGGGCTCGGCTGCGGTGAAGCGGGCATAGGCCGCCGTGGGCGCGTTGCAGGCGTCGCAGATCTCTTTGGTGAAGGCTTTCGAGGCCTCCAGCCGGGCAGCAGCGGCCGAGGGGCCGAAGGTCAGGATCCCAGCGGCGCGGGTGGCATCGGCCACACCGGCGGCGAGCGGGGCCTCGGGGCCGACGATGACGAAATCAATCGCTTGGGCCTCGCAGAAAGCCACCACATCGGCACCGTTCAGGATGTCGAGATCGGCGCATTCGGCGATCTGTGCGATCCCTGCATTGCCCGGGGCCACGATCAGCCGGTCGGTTTTCGGGTTTTGCTTGACCGCCCAAGCCAGCGCATGTTCGCGCCCGCCAGACCCAAGGATCAGGATGTTCATCGCGGTCTCCATGTGGTTTTGCGCCTCATAGGTCGCAGGGCGGGCGCTGGCAAGGCGCAGGTGGCAAAAGAGAGGGCTCTGCCCCGGCCCTGCGGGCTTATCGGGGATAATTTTCTTCTGAAAGCGGGGGAGACCGCGTGGGCATGGCAGGGGTGGTTGCCTTAGCGGGCGGCCTTCGGCAAGAAAGGGGCATGGATATGTTTGAAGATACAGCCCCCGGTCCCGGCAATGCGCCGGAATATTCGGTGTCAGAGCTTTCTGGCGCAGTGAAACGCGTCATTGAGGGCGAGTTTGGCCTGGTGCGTGTGCGGGGCGAGATCGGGCGGGTCAGTCGTCCGGCCTCGGGGCATCTTTATTTCGACCTCAAGGATGACCGCTCGGTCATTGCCGCGATCAGCTGGAAGGGGCAAGTCGCGCGGATGCAGGTGCGGCCCGAGGAGGGGATGGAGGTCGTTGCCACCGGGCGGATGACCACTTTCCCGGGCCAGTCGAAATATCAGCTGATCGTCGATGATGTGGCGCCAGCCGGGGCTGGGGCCTTGATGGCGATGCTGGAAAAGCGCCGCGCGGCTTTGCAGGCCGAGGGGCTTTTTGATCCGGCGCGTAAGCAGGCGATCCCCTATCTGCCCGGGGTGATTGGGGTGATCACCTCGCCTTCGGGGGCGGTGATCCGCGATATCTTGCATCGGTTGCGTGACCGATTTCCGCGCCATGTGTTGATCTGGCCGGTGGCGGTGCAGGGCCAAGCCTGCGCACCCGAAGTCTCGGCGGCGATCCGTGGCTTCAATGCCATGCCGGCGGGCGGCCCAGTGCCGCGGCCCGATGTGATCATCGTGGCGCGGGGTGGCGGCTCGTTGGAGGATCTTTGGGGCTTCAACGAGGAAATCGTGGTGCGGGCGGCGGCCGAGAGCCGGATCCCGCTGATCTCGGCGGTGGGGCATGAGACGGATACCACGCTGATCGATTACGCCGCCGATCTGCGGGCGCCGACGCCGACAGCCGCCGCCGAGTTGGCTGTGCCGGTGCGGCTGGATCTACTGGCGACGGTGGCCGATCTCGCGGCGCGGCAGGGCCGGGCGGTGGGGTACGGCGTTGAGCGACGGGGGCAGCGCCTGCGCGATCTGTCGCGCGCTTTACCGCGCCCCGATGCGATGACCGGGGCGGCGCAGCAGCGGCTGGATCATGCGACGGCCAAGCTTGGCGGCGCTTTGGGGCTATTGGTCAGCGCCAAGCGCGGCGGATTTGAGCGTGTGGCGGGGCTGATGCGGCCTGAGCTCTTGTTGGGCTTGGTGGCGCGGCGCGGTGAGGCTGTGAAGAGCCAAACCTCGCGGCTGCACGACCGCGCTGAGCGCGGGTTTGAGCGGCGGCAACTGGCCTTTGACAACTGGTCAGCACGTCTGTCTCCGGCTTTGGCGGGGCTGTTGCGCCGCTCGGATGATCAGATTGCGCGTGGCAAAGAGCGGGTTTTGCAGGCCGGTGAGCGGCTTGAGCGGGCGCAGGCGCGGCGGATGGCTGACCTTAAGCGCCAGCTGGAAGAGCGCGACCGGATGCGGCTGACCTTGGGCTATGATGAGACTTTGAAGCGCGGCTTTGCGGTGATCCGGGGCGATGGGCAGGTGATGACCAGCCGGGCCGAGGCTGCAAAGGCCGTCCAATTGGAAGCGCAATTCCACGATGGGCGTCTGGCTTTGGGCCAAGGTCAAATGGTCGATCTGGGCAGCACTGCGCCTGTAGCGGCGCCCGCCAAGCCAGCCCCCACGCGGCCGCGCAAGGCAAAGCCCGAGGATGACAGCGGGCAGGGCAGCTTGCTCTGAGGCTCTGAATATCAGCGGGGCTTAGGCCCCGAGATATTCATTGCAGGTCATAGTGTAGGCTGAGGGCGTGAGGTAGATCGGCGCGGCCTCGGGGTTGCCGTCGAGCTGCGCGGAAAGCCCCTCCTCGGTCTCGAAATAGGTCCAGCAATCGGGGGTGCTGGGATCATCCTCATAGCTGAAACAGATCATCTCACCCACCTGCTTCCAAGTGCCATACATGCAGCCGCGCTGATCCTCCCAGATCGAGCGGCCGCCGGGGAGGAACTTCTCTACCCCGTAGATCTGGCCGCCTGACCAAGTGTCCATGACCTTGCCACGGGTCAGCGCGTCAAAAGCCTCGGCATTGAGCGGCTCTTGCGCAAGCGCGGGGGCGGCAAGCCCGCAAAGCGCCAAAATCGGCAGCCATTGGCGCATCATCACACCCCCACATCGAGATCAGGACAGTTAAGGCCGACCTCTGCATCTTTGACCTCGGACAATGGCTCACCGGCCAAATCATCGGTGGTCAGAGCACGAAGAAGACCGTCCTCTTGCCAAAAGGTCCAACAATGCTCGCCTTGCGCATATTCGTAAGTGAAGCAGATCAGCCCGGATTTTTCGTACCAATGGCCATATTGGCAAAGATCGCCCGTGACTTGCCAGCGCACGCGGCGACCGGGAAGATATTCCTCGGTGCCATAAATCCAATCGTATTTTGAGTAGGTGAGCACCTTGCCGGTGACATAGGCGTCAAACTCGTCCGCCGTCATCGCGGGGCCGGTGGGCCGGGGGGCGCTCAGGAGGGGATCCGAGGGGGGCGCTTCGACGAGCGGGGGATTGGGGGCAGTCTCGGCTATTGCGGGTGAGGCCATCAACGCGGCCAAGGCCACTGCCACGAGAGATTGGGCGGGGAAGGCAAGGCTGCACATCAAGGGCGACTCCGGGGGCACATACTGTCAGCAGCCTGTCAGAGTTCCTTGGCCTTGGCCAGTCAGGGTGCTGTGACCAAAGCCTGCTCAGCGAGGTGGCTTGGCTTGCGCTGCGGGTTTGGGTTGCCATTGCCGCAGATGCGGGCGGATGGCGCGACGCCAGAGGGGCGGGAAGAGCGCGATGGTGCAGGCGATGGGCAGGGGCCAAGGCAAGCGCGGTGCGGCCTCGGGCGCGGGCAGGCGCAGGCTGGGATAGGGGCGGTTTGGGTGGCTGTGGTGGTCCGAATGGCGCGGCGCGTTCAAAGTCAGCGCCGAGGAAAACCACGGGCCCCCGTTCCAGCTGTGCGCTGGGCCGACGGGGAGAGGCTTGCCGTCCTCAGCCAGCGACCGGCGCAGGCCATAATGCTGCACATAATCGGACAGCAGGATCTGGATCTGCGCAAGGCTGGCAAGCCCCAGCCACGCTGCCATTCCCGCCGCTCCGGCGATCCGATGCGCCACAAGCAGCGCCAGCAAAGTGCCGATCAGATAGATCCAATAGGGGTGCAGGCTGGGCTTTGCCCCAAGCGAGCGGCGGCGACGCAGGGCGGTCTCGGCGCGGTGCCCGGCGCGGAGGCTTCCCAGCCAAGCCCTTGCCGCGAAAGCGTAAAACCCCATCCCCTCGGGCGCGGAATTGGGGTCTTGCGCGGTTGCGACATGGCGATGATGCACCAAGCGATGCGCGCTGGCATGCTGGCCGAAAAGCATTGCAATGTAGCAGGCTTTGCCTAAGCGAAAGAGCCAGATCTGGCTGCGGTGGATCAACTCATGCGCGGCCGGGTGGCCGACTTGACCAAGCCACAGCGCCACGCTGGCAAAGACCACAGCGCGCGCCAACGGGCTAAGCCCCGAAGGCCCCGCTACCGCAAAGACCGCCAGTGGCACCAATGCCAGCAGGCAAAGCCCCACCGTGACCAAGACCGCATCCGAGCCAGGAAATTCTTGCCCCGGCGCGGGCTCACCCGCGACATGCGGGATCAGCCGGTCGATGATTGCTGACAAAAGGAACATATAGCCAAAGCCGGGCAGTACCCACAGGCCCTGCTGCCAAAGCCCCAAGCCGATAAGCGGCAAGGGGGCCAGCGTGACCACGGCAAAGGTCGCGGGGCTGAGGGCTTTGGACAAGAGGCGCGGCTTGGTCATGGCGCAAAGGAAGCATGAATTGCGCAGGCGCGAAAGGCCGCACGGGGGCAGGGGGACTGGCGTCTTGGCCTTTGAACGGGCCTTGGTAGACGCAGATCACCCGTTAGCATTGAGGTTTACGCGGCTCTGGCCCGCCTGATCCTCTTCCCATTGCGGGTCTGAGGCATTAGGTGGGAAGGAACCGACCACAGGGGGCCCTATGGCATTTTTCAGCAAGCTTAAGGACCGCATGTTCCGGTCTTCGTCGAAAATCGGCGATGGCTTGGATGCTTTGGTCTCGGATGGGGCGACGTCTGCGGGCGTTGAAGTTCCGGTCGAAGCTCCGGTTGCTGCATCCCCTGAGGCTGTTGCAGAAGCTGCCGCCCCGCAAACCCCGCATGTCGAACCGCCTCAGGCCCCAGCCAAATCGGGCCTTTTCGGCCGGATCTTCGGCGGCTCTGGCGTCGTGGCGGAAGAGCCGCGCCGGGTCTTGGATGATGCGATGCTTGAAAGCCTGGAAGAGGTGCTGATCGAGGCCGATATGGGCCCGGCCACCGCCGTCCGGGTCACCGCCAATATTGCAGAAGGCCGCTTTGGCAAGCGCCTCACCACCCGTGAGCTGAAGTCGGCCTTGGCGGATGAGGTGACTCGGATCATGACCCCCGTCGCCAAGCCGCTTCCGCTTTACCAACAAAAACCGCAGGTTGTGCTGGTTGTGGGCGTCAATGGCTCGGGCAAAACCACCACGATTGGCAAGCTTGCAAGCCAGTTCAAAGCTGGCGGCAAAAGCGTGATGATCGCTGCGGGTGATACGTTCCGCGCCGCGGCGGTTGAGCAGTTGCAGGTCTGGGGCAATCGCGCGGGCGTGCCGGTGCTGACCGCTCCGGAAGGCAGCGATCCGGCCTCGCTGGCCTTTGACGCGCTGACACGGGCGACGGCGGAAGGCGTTGATCTTTTGATGATCGACACCGCCGGTCGGCTGCAAAATCGCGCTGATTTGATGGAAGAATTGGCCAAAATCATCCGGGTGATCCGCAAGGTCGACGCCACCGCGCCGCACAACACTTTGCTGGTGCTGGACGCCACCACCGGCCAAAATGCGGTGACTCAGGTCGAGATCTTCCGCAAGATCGCCGATGTTTCGGGTTTGGTGATGACGAAGCTCGACGGGACCGCTAAGGGCGGCGTTTTGGTGGCTTTGGCTGACCGTTTCGGCCTGCCGATCCATGCCATCGGCGTGGGCGAGCAGATCGATGACCTCTCTCCTTTCGACCCTGAAGATTTTGCCCGCGCCCTTGTTGGGCTTGAAGAATAAGGCGCTGACATGACAGAGAAAAAGATCAACCCATTCCTGAAGATGGTCCTTGAGTTGGGGCCGATCGTACTCTTCTTTGTGGTCTTCGGGCGGCTGAAAGACCAAACCTTTGAGATCGCGGGCGGCAGCTATTCCGGCTTTATCGTCACCACGGCGATCTTCATCGGGCTGATCATGGTGACCACCGGCATCCTTTGGGCGCTGACCGGCAAGCTGTCGCGGATGCAACTGATGACGCTGATCTTGGTCATTGTGATGGGCGGTCTGTCGGTTTGGCTGAATGATGAGCGCTTCATAAAGATGAAGCCGACGCTGCTTTATGCGGCCTTTGCGGTGATCCTTGGCATCGGGCTTTTGCAGGGCAAAAGCTATCTTTCTGCGGTGATGGAAGGGGTTATCCCGATGACCGCTGAAGGTTGGATGATCCTGACCAAGCGGATGACGGCGTTTTTCGTGGTGCTTGCTGTCGCCAATGAACTGGTCTGGCGGCTGATGTCGACTGAGGCTTGGGTGAATTTCAAGACCTTCGGCCTGACGGCGGCGCTGTTTGTCTTCATCATGACGCAAGGCAAGCTGTTTGAGACCTATTCCTCGGAACCTACCGAGAAGGAATAGGTCTTTTCGGGGCCTGCTCGCTGGCGTTGACCTGAGCCAAAAATGGGCGTAACCCGAACGCCGTGGCACTTTGTTACCGGATTGCGGGCCACGTTAAATAAGCCGCTAAAGAGGTTCGGGCATCGGCCCCGGTACCTCTTATGAGGCCGGGGCTTTTTCATTGGCCGGAGGGCCTGACGATGACCAAGGGTTGGAAAACACGCACGAAACTTGTCCATCAGGGCATCCGCCGCAGCCAATATGGCGAGATGGCCGAGGCGATTTTTCTGACCCAAGGCTTCGCCTATCCCGATGCAGAATCCGCCGAAGCGCGGTTCGTGCAGGCCGGTGCGGATGAGTTCATCTATGCCCGCTACGGCAATCCGACCACCCGGATGTTCGAAGAGCGGATCGCCGGGCTTGAGGGCACCGAGGACGCTTTTGCCACCGCTTCGGGCATGGCGGCGGTCAATGGGGCGTTGGTTTCGGGCTTGAAGGCGGGGGATCATGTGGTCTCGGCCCGGGCGCTCTTTGGGTCGTGTCTTTACATCCTTGAGGATGTGCTGGGGCGCTTTGGCGTCAATGTCACCTTTGTTGATGGCGAGGATCTGGAACAGTGGAAAGCTGCTGTAAAACCAGAGACTAAGCTGGTGTTCTTCGAGTCGATGTCGAACCCGACCCTGCAACTCGTCGATATCAAATCCGTGGCCGAGATCGCCCATGCGGTGGGGGCTTTGGTGGTGGTCGACAACGTCTTCGCCACGCCGATCTTCTCGCGTGCGGTCGAGCAAGGTGCTGATGTTGTTATCTATTCTACCACAAAGCACATCGACGGTCAGGGCCGGGCTTTGGGCGGGGTGATCTGCGGCACGCGTGAGCATATCCGCAAGGTGGTTGAGCCTTATATGAAGCACACCGGCGGCTCGATGAGCCCGATGACGGCTTGGATGCATCTGCATGGCCTTGCCACGCTGGATCTGCGCTGCCGGGCCATGGCCGATGGCGCGCTGAAGATCGCCAAAGCGCTGGAAAGCCACGATAAAATCTCGAAGGTGATCTATCCGGGGCTGGAAAGCCACCCGCAGCATGCTCTGGCGATGGAGCAGTTGGGCGTGGGTGGCACTTTGGTCGCCTTTGAGGTCAAGGGCGGCAAAGATGCGGCCTTCCGCTTCCTCAACGCTTTGGAAATTGCCTGCATTTCCAATAACCTCGGCGATGCCAAGACCATTGCGACCCATCCGGCGACCACCACCCATCAGCGTCTGCCGCAAGATCAAAAGGACGCTTTGGGCATCTCGCCGGGGCTGATCCGCTTCTCGGTCGGGATCGAGGATGCCGACGATCTGGTTGCCGATCTGATGCAGGCTTTGGAAGAGGTCTAAAGCCTGAAATCCGACAGCTGGTTTTCCGCTGGCTTAGGTATGGCAAAGGTATGGTTTCGGTCGGGCTGTGATCCCCCGGCGGGTTTGGCGTCTTTCAGGCGCAACCCGTCGGGAACCTCCCTTGTCTTGGCGGTGAAATTGACTATCTCTGAGGTCTTCGCGCATCGACCAGGGTGATCCTTGCGCGGGCCTTCATCGCCATCTGGCAGCAACTCTCCATCCGGAAATTGACGGCAGTCCTGCCCGAACCGAAAGGATCCGCCCTATGAACATCCATCACCCCGCGCCCAGCCGCGAAGAGGCCGAGGCCGCTTTGGCGCTTTTGCGCCACTGGGCCGATGCTGCCAGCCGCGAAGAGGTGGCAGCCCTCGACCCCGCGCTTGGGCCGGTGCTTGCCGGGCAAAACGCTGCTGGATACCCGGAGCTGAACCGGAGCTATCCGGCTGACTTCCAGCCTGATGCCGCCTATCGCGCCTCGATGCCGGATTTGCAGAACGGGCCTGCGAGCCTGATCCGAGGCGCCAAGGCGCTGATCCAGCATGTCGGGATTTCGAACTTCCGCCTGCCGATCCGCTACCACACCCGCGACGCGGGCGAGATCACTTTGGAGACCTCTGTCACCGGCACGGTCAGCCTGGAATCGGAGAAAAAAGGCATCAATATGAGCCGTATCATGCGGTCATTCTATGCCCATGCCGAGAAGGATTTCTCCTTTGCGGTGGTTGAGCATGCGCTTGAGGACTACAAGCGCGACCTTGGCTCTTTCGATGCGCGCATCATGATGCGGTTTTCCTTCCCGGTGCGGATTGAGAGCCTGCGCTCGGGGCTTTCGGGCTGGCAATATTACGATATCGCGCTGGAGCTGGTGGATGTGGCGGGGGTGCGCAAGCGCTTCATGCATCTTGATTATGTCTATAGCTCGACCTGCCCTTGCAGCTTGGAGCTCTCCGAACATGCCCGCATGACCCGTGGCCAGTTGGCCACGCCGCATTCGCAGCGCTCGGTGGCGCGGCTTTCGGTGGAGCTGGCGGGCGGCAAGCGGCTTTGGTTCGAAGATCTGATCGAGCTTGCCCGCTCGGGCGTGCCGACCGAGACGCAAGTCATGGTCAAACGCGAGGATGAGCAGGCTTTTGCGGAACTTAACGCCGCAAATCCGATCTTCGTCGAAGATGCCGCGCGCAGCTTTGCCCGGGCCTTGAAGCAAGACCCGCGGGTGGGCGATTTCCGCGTGCTGGCAAGCCATCAAGAAAGCCTGCACAGCCATGATGCGGTGAGCCTTTTGACCGAAGGCCCGACCTTTGCCGCCGAAAGCCTTGACCCGCGTCTTTTCCAAAGTCTGTTCCACGTCGGCTAAGCGCGGAGCCTCCGGCGGGGATATTTAGATTCTGAAAGAGCCGTAAGATGAGGCTCTGCCTTCTTTCCCTCTTTTAGAATGAAAATATCCTCGGGGGTCTGGGGGCAGACAGCCCCCAGCCTTTGGCCTCCAGCGAGGCGTTGAAAATTTCGCGCGAATTTGACGCAAGGCCGAGAACCCCCTAACAGTTCGGGGATGATTGACCTTCGCCCCGTGGCCTATGTGATCGGACGCATTCTTGTCGTCCTTGCCATTTTGATGCTGGCACCCGCGATCATTGATTGGCGCGCGGGCGACGCCAATGGCGTTGCCTTTGCGCAATCGGCGATCATCACCGGATTTGTCGGCGCGGTCTTGTCGCTGGCGACGGTGAACGGGCTTTCGACCTCGCTTGATGTGCGGCAGGCCTATCTTCTGACCATCGGCATCTGGGTGCTGACCCCGGCCTTCAGCGCTTTGCCCTTTTGGCTGGGCGCGCCGCATCTGACCCCGGTTTACGCCTATTTCGAGGCGGTCTCGGGGATCACCACCACCGGCGCTTCGGTGATCGTCGGGCTTGAGGTCTTGCCGGAAGGCGTGAACCTCTGGCGCGGCATGATGCATTGGGTGGGCGGCCTTGGCATCGCCTTTATCGCGATGATCTTTTTGCCGATCATGCGGGTGGGGGGGATGCAGTTTTTCCGCACCGAGGGCTTTGACACTTTCGGCAAGGCCTTGCCGCGCGCCACCGATATCGCGCGGCAACTGTTGGTGCTTTATTGTGGGCTGACCTTGGGCTTTGCTTTGGTCTATGCCGCTTTGGGGATGCCGGCTTTGGAGGCGGTGGTGCATGGCATGTCCACGGTCTCGACCGGGGGGTTTGGCACGCGGGACGATAGTTTTTCCAGCTATTCTGCGGCGATGCTATATGCGGCATCGCTCTTCATGATCCTGTCGTCCTTGCCCTACATTCGCTATGTGCAACTGATGAACGGCCAAGCGACGCCGCTGTGGCGCGACAGTCAGGCGCGGGCCTATTTGCGCTGGCTGCTGAGCGCGGTGGTCTTTGTCGCGGGCTGGCAGGTTTGGTCCACCGGGATGGGGGTGGAGCTGGCGTTTCGCGAGAGCCTTTTCAACCTGACCTCAATCATGTCTTCGACCGGGTTTTTCGCAGGCTCCTTCCCGGAATGGGGCGGGGTGATGCTGGTGGTGGCCTTGGTCTTGGGCGTGGTGGGGGCTTGTTCGGGGTCATCCGCCTCGGGGCTGTCGGTCTTTCGGGTGCAGATCGCGATGGCGCTGTTGCGGCGGCAAATCCGCCAGATCACCAGCCCTTCGGCGGTGGATCCGGTGAAATATGACGGGCGGACGGTGGGCGAGGATGTGATCTCGGCCGTGATCATGTTCATCTCGGGGTTTATCTTGATCTTCGGCGTGTTGACCGTGGCGATGACGCTGACCGGGGTGGATATTGAGAGCGCATTGTTCGGGGTTTGGCAGGCTTTGGGCAATGCGGGTTACGGCTTTGGCCCCTTGGTGTCGCGGACCGGCACCTTCATCGATTACCCTGAGGCGGCGATCTTGATCATGACTTTGGCGATGATCATGGGGCGGTTGGGGTTGATGGCGGTCTTGGTGCTGCTGCTGCCGCGGTTCTGGCGCCGTTAGGTTAAGCGGCGCGGCTGGTTGCTTCGTCCGGGGGCTGAAAAGAAAAAGCCGCGCTTGGGGGCGCGGCTTTTGCGTTTTAGGGGCCTTTGGCCGCTTGCTTAGTCTTGCCAGCAGGAGACGAGGACGGTCATGCCGGTGGCCGCTTCGGTGAGTTTCACCGGGGCGAGGCGCTCGGTTAGCTCGGATTGGGCCGGCGTCACGCCCGCGCTTTGCAAAAAGGCGGTGAGCGTGGCGGCGGAGGCGGCAAAGGAGGTGCCAGCGGGGAGCTGCTGTGCGCCGACCGAGGCTTCGGGCAGCAGGAGGCCAGTAACGGCGCCGCTTTCGTCCAAGACCGGGCCACCGGCATCGCCGGGCAAAGCGGTGAGGGCAAGGCGGTTGATCCCGGCTTCGCCGCGTAGGCCTTCGGAGGCCTCAAACGTGCCGAAGGTCAGCACTGGGGCGGGCAGGCGGTCTTCATAGGAATATCCCGCCACCGCGATCTCGGCGCCAAGGCGGTCGGGGGCGGTTTGGAAGCGCGCCGTGGCGGGCGGGGCCAGGCGGGTGGCGGGGGTCAGGAGCGCCAGACCCTCGGCGCTGGCACTGACCTTCGCCTCGGTCTCGTGGTCAAGCGTGATGCGGCTGCAGGCCTCGACCGCTGCGGCGCTGGTCAGCACAGAACCTGTCTCATCGACGTAGAAGCCTGAGCGGCTGAAGGCGGGGCGGCGCAGCTCAAGCCCGGCCAGAAGGCCGCGACGGGTGCTGTCGGACAGGGCCACCATGCCGGGGTCCAATGCGGTTGAGCCGGTGGAGCGGAAGCTGGCCTCGAGCACCTCGCGCAGGCGGGCGTCGCGGGCGGCATTTTCCGGCGTGCCGACCAGCATGAAGCCTTTGACGGTGCTGTTCGACTGCTGCGCCCAAGCGTGGCTGTCTTGGCTGGCAGAGGTGCCGTGGATGCGGAAGGATTTTTCCGTCAGCTCACGCGCACCAGTGGCGGGCATGGCATCAAGCCGTTGCAAGATATCGTAAAGACCCGCCAAAGCGGCTTTGTCGCCGGGCTGCGAGATCAGCACCAAGCTGAGGTCCGAGCCATTCTTCGCGCGATAATGCACGAAGGGCGGTTGGTAGCGGTCGAATTCCACCAAGGCCAGCGGCAGGGTGGCTTGAATGCCCGCCTCGGCCTCTTCGACGGCGGCAAAGCCAAATTCGGTGACTTCGGCTTGGTAGTTCGCAACCAAAGTCGCGCGTTGACGGCTGGTGAGCACACCCGTCGGCTCAATCGCCATTGCCGCCTGCCAATTGGCCATGGAATTGCGGGTGCCGCTGCCGAAAGCGCCGTCGATGCCGCCGGAATAATAGCCAAACCATTGCAGAGCGGTCTGCAAAAGCTGACGGTCTTCGAGGGAGAGGGCGGCTTCGGAGGCGCGGGCTTCGGCCAAGGTCTCTTCCGGCTCATAGATCTCGGGCGAGATCGGGGCCGGGGGCTCTTCATGAGTGGCGAGGCTCTCGGGATCCGCTTCGGGCGTCTCAAGCGCCAAGGGGGCGGTGTCGATATCGGGAATGGTGACGCCTTCGACGTCAGGCTCGATCAGCGGCAGGCCGGTGACGCCGGGATCAATTGCGAAGCTTTCTTGTGGCCAGAATTGCGCGGTGAAATCTGAGGCCACAGCGATATAGCTGTCAGCCGGGATCATCATCTCAGATCTGAGGAAATTGAGCCGCGCCGCGCCTTCGGCCACCGAATAGGGGCCAAGCACGATGGCATACCAGCCCGAGCGCAGCTGAAAGCCGTTGGTTTCGGGAAAAGCGGTGGAATAGGCGAAGGCGCGCTCTTGAGCGACCTCGAGCGTGGGCTGCGCCTCAATCTGCAGCCAAACTTGATCCTGAGCTTGCGCGGGGGACAGATGGAGAAAGACGGCGACCAGACAAAGAACTGCGCGCAAAGCTGCTTGCATCGTGAAACACATTCCAATGAGAGGGGCGCGGCGCAGGAGCCCGCCCGGCTGTGGCGAATTGTCCAAGGCACCTTAAAGCGCGGCCTTGCGGGGGCAAGAGCTAAGGCGGGGCGATTTCGGGGAATTGACCGCATCGGGGCCAGTGGATAGGGAAGGGGCCACATCTGACATGGTAGGACAGGGGCAGGGACGATGGCCGAGACGGTAGCCACTCCGCGCAGTTTTCAGGAAATCATCCTGCGGCTTCAGGCCTATTGGGCCTCCAAGGGCTGCGCCATCCTGCAACCCTATGACATGGAAGTGGGCGCGGGCACCTTCCACCCGGCAACCACCTTGCGCAGTCTGGGCAATAAGCATTGGGCCGCGGCCTATGTGCAACCCTCGCGCCGCCCGACCGATGGGCGCTATGGCGAGAACCCCAACCGCTTGCAGCATTACTATCAGTATCAGGTGATCATTAAGCCCTCGCCCCCGGATATGCAGGCTTTGTATCTGGGGTCTTTGGAGGCGATTGGGATTGACCTGTCGCTGCATGACATTCGTTTCGTCGAGGATGACTGGGAGAGCCCGACTTTGGGCGCTTGGGGTCTGGGCTGGGAAGTGTGGTGTGACGGGATGGAAGTCTCGCAATTCACCTATTTCCAGCAAGTTGGCGGGCATGATTGCAAGCCAGTCTCGGGCGAGCTGACTTACGGGCTTGAGCGCTTGGCGATGTATGTGATGGCGGTCGATCACGTCATGGATATGCCGTTCAACGATCCGTCGAGCCCGATCCCGCTGACGTACGGCGATGTGTTCCGCCAGACCGAGGAAGAATATTCGCGCCATAACTTTGATGGGGCGACGACCGAGATGCTTTTCCGGCATTTCGAAGATGCCGAAGCCGAATGCCAGCGTCTCTTGGACTTCCCGGCGGAAGATCCCAAGACCGGCAAGACCATTATCATGGCGCATCCGGCCTATGATCAGACGATCAAAGCCTCGCATTTGTTCAACTTGTTGGACGCGCGGGGCGTTATTTCGGTGACCGAGCGGCAGGCCTATATCGGCCGGGTGCGGGCCTTGGCGAAGAAATGCGCCGATGCGTTCCGCTTGACCGAAGCGGGCCGGGATGCGGCATCGGGAGATGCGGCGTGAGTGCTGGGAAAATTGCAGCGGGGTCGATCGTGGTATCTGCTTTAGCCGCCGCAGGGCTGATGTATTACCTGCAAGTTTATGCGTTCTATGATGAAGTTGCCTTTGAAAAAGGCAATGAAATCCGCATGGTGCCGATCGCCTCGGGCGTGCCAGAGCCGATCTTGGTGGAAGGTATCAAGGGGATTGACGGCGAGGCCTCGCCCTTGAAGTTCCGGGCCTGTTTCACCACGCCAATGTCGCTGCCGATGTTGACCGAGACCTATCAGATGTACCAAGGCCAGCCCGAGCCGAATTTTGCGCCCGGCTGGTTTGACTGCTTTGACGCCGCGCAGATTGGCGCGGATCTGGAGGCGGGCACGGCTTTGGCCTTCTTGTCCGAGCCGACGAAAAGCTATGGCATCGACCGCGTTGTGGCGGTTTATGACGATGGCCGCGCCTTTGCTTGGCATCAGATCAATGCCTGCGGCAAAGCGCATTACGATGGAAAAGACTTGCCGGCCGATTGCCCGGCACCGCCTGCCGCTGCCGAAGGGAGCAACTGATGCCGGACCTGTTGATCGAACTCTTCTCAGAAGAAATCCCGGCGCGGATGCAGGGCATGGCCCGCGACGAGCTGAAAAAGCGCGTGACCGACGGGCTGGTCGAGGCCGGTTTGACCTATGCCTCGGCGGGTGCGTTTTCGACGCCGCGCCGGCTGGTGCTGGCTTTGGAAGGGCTGACGGCAGAGAGCCGTCCGGTGCGCGAAGAGCGCAAAGGGCCGAACGTCTCGGCCCCGGCTGCGGCTTTGGAGGGCTTCTTGCGCTCGACCGGGTTGACGGTGGAGCAGTTGGAAAAGCGCGCCGATAAGAAGGGCGAGGTTTGGTTCGCCGTGGTCGAAAAGCCCGGTCGCCAAGCGTCTGAGATTGTTGCCGAAGTGCTGGAAGCCACGATCCGCAACTTCCCTTGGCCAAAGTCGATGCGCTGGGGCGCGGGGGCTTTGCGCTGGGTGCGACCCTTGCACTCGATCCTGTGCATCCTGACCGACGAAGCGGGGGCTTCGGTGGTGCCGATGACGGTGGAGGGCATCACCTCGGGCAATGAGACTGAGGGGCATCGCTTCATGGGGGCGGGGCGCTTTGCGGTCAGCTCTTACGACGATTATGTGGTGAAGCTGCGCCGCGCAAAGGTGATGCTGGACACCGGCGAGCGGGAGCAGGCGATCTGGACCGCCGCACAAAATTTGGCGTTCGCGCAAGGGCTTGAGCTGGTCGAAGACCGCGGGCTTTTGACCGAAGTGGCGGGGCTGGTGGAATGGCCGGTGCCGTTGATGGGCCGGATTGCCGATGAATTCCTTGGCCTGCCGGCTGAGGTGTTGCAGACCTCGATGAAAGAACATCAGAAGTTCTTCTCGGTCAAAAACCCAAAAACTGGCCGGATCGAGGGCTTTGTCACCGTCGCCAATATTGAAGCGGCGGACCATGGCGCGACGATCCTGAAGGGCAACCAAAAGGTGCTGGCGGCGCGTCTGTCGGATGCGCGCTTCTTCTGGGAAAACGATCTGCGCGTGGCCAAATCGGGCATGGCGGAATGGGCCGATGGGCTGAAAGTGGTGACCTTCCACAATAAACTTGGGTCTCAGGCCGACCGGATCGACCGCATTGCCGCTTTGGCGCGGGAGATTGCGCCCTTGGTTGGCGCCGATGCTGCGCAGGCGGAGCGCGCAGCGCGGATCGCCAAGCTCGACTTGCGCTCGGCGATGGTTGGTGAATTCCCGGAGCTGCAAGGCACGATGGGCCGCTATTACGCGCTTGAGGCCGGTGAGACGGAAGCCGTCGCCAATGCGGCGCGCGACCATTACTCGCCGCTTGGCCCCTCGGATGCGGTGCCGTCGGAGCCGGTGTCGGTGGCCGTGGCTTTGGCCGATAAGCTGGATACGCTGACCGGCTTCTGGGCGGTGGATGAAAAACCGACGGGGTCGAAAGACCCCTTCGCGCTGCGTCGTGCGGCTTTGGGCGTGATCCGGCTGGTGCTGGGGAATGGTGTTCGGCTGGGGCTTAGAGCACCGTTAACCATCGAAATCGTTCGGCAGATGGCTCACTATTCCGCGCGACGTGACACGCCGGCACTTTCTACGGCCTACGTTTCGCTTAGTAAGCTTGGGCAACAAGAGATTGCAGGCGACTTGTTTGATAAAATCCTCGCCGATGCGAACGCTGAGAAGACACCGGAAGAACTTCGTCAACTTAACGAGGAATTCGCAAGTAAATCCGCTGACCTCCTTTCCTTCTTCCACGACCGTCTGAAAGTTTTCCTGCGCGATCAAGGCATTCGTCATGATGTCATCGATGCTTGCTTGGCGATGCCGGGCAATGATGACCTGACACTTTTGGTCAAACGGGCCGAGGCTTTGGCGGCGGTTCTGAAGACCGAGGATGGGGCGAACCTGATCCAAGGGTTTAAGCGCGCGAACAATATCCTTTCCCAAGCCGAGGCGAAGGATGGGGTCGAATATTCCTTCGGCGCCGATCCGAAATTCGCCGAAACTGCCGAGGAAAGCGCGCTCTTTGCCGCGCTTGATGCGGCCGAGGCTAAGATCGGCCCGGCCATGAGCGCGGAGGATTTCCCCAGCGCGATGGCGGCGATGGCGGAGCTGCGCGGTCCGATCGACGCCTTCTTCACCGCGGTGCAAATCAACACCGAAAATGAGATCATCCGTCGCAACCGCTTGAATTTGTTGCACCGGATCCGTTCTATCTGTTCGGGGGTTGCGGATCTAACGCGCCTCGAAGGCTGATCCGGCGCCATATGTAACGCTTGCGCGAAAGCGCAAGCGGCGTATGCTGCGCTTGCAAAAGGTGCTGCAGTGCAGAAAATTGATCCGATTCTGGAATTTGTTGAGATCACCCCTACCGCCAGAATCGTGCCGGATGAGCATGGCTGGCGGTCGAAATGTTTGCAGCGCCTGATCCGGCTAGACCTGCCCGTGCCGAAAACCGTGGCTTTGCCTGCGGCCACGGTGCGCGCGATAGCCTCGGGTCATGTCGTTAATGCCCGCGCGATGCTTGAGGTTTTTGGCGATGGGCCGCTGGTCTCGGTGCGGCCAAGCCCGGCCAATCCCGATTGGGGCGGCCCGGCGACGATCCTGAATATTGGTTTGAATGACGCGCGGCACGCGCAACTGGCCCTGACGCATGGCGAAGCGGCGGCTGACGCGCTTTATGTTCGTTTTGTGCAATCTTACGCCATTCATGTCGCCCGTTTAGACCCTGACGCGTTCGAAGAGATCAAGCCGGGGCCGGGCGCCTTGGCCGAGGTTTTGCGGCTTTATCGCAATGAGACCGATGATCCCTTCCCGCAAGATCCCGCTCAGCAGCTGTCGGAAGTGCTGCGCTCGATGGCGCGGGCCTGGGAGGGCACCTCAGCGCGGCTCTTGCGTCAGGTAAAGGGCGCGCCGCCCGAGGCGGGGTTGGGCCTTGTGGTGCAGGCGATGGCGCAGGGCATCGGGCAGGGGATTTCCGGCTCGGGCGTCATTCAATTTGTCGATCCGGTGACGGGCCTGCCGCAGGTGACGGGGCGCTATCTGGGCCAAAGTCAGGGCCGCGATGCTCTGAAAACCGAAGCGGCTTTGTACCTCACCTGCGACAAGCGCGGGCCGTCTTTGGAAGAGGTGGCGCCAGAGCTTTTTGCGGAATTGCTGCGCTTTGGTGCGGTCTGCCGTCAGCGGCTGCGCGAAGAGATGCAGATCGAATTCACCATTGAAGACGGGCGCTTGGCGGTTCTTGATGCGGTGAAAGTGCAGCGCTCGGTGCGGGCTGGCTTGCATATTGCGGTGGCTTTGGCGCGCGACGGCGTGATCCCGCCACAAGAGGCGGTGCTGCGGGTTGAGCCGCGGGCCTTGTCGGAATTGCTGCACCATCAGGTCGATCCGCGCGGGCCGCGCGATGTGATTGCGCGCGGCATTGCCGCCTCGCCGGGGGCGGCTTCGGGAAAATTGGTCTTCACCTCGGATGCGGCACAAGCCTCGGCGGCGCGGGGCGAGGCGTGCATTTTGGTGCGGCGGGAAACAGCACCGGAAGACATTCGCGGGATGCATTCTTCAGCCGCCGTGCTGACCGAGCGGGGCGGGATGACCAGCCATGCCGCTGTTATTGCTCGCGGTTTGGGTCTGCCCTGCGTGGTGGGCGCTTCGGACATGCGGCTTGATATGCGCGAGCGCAAGCTGACCGCTTCGGATGGGCGCGTCTTCCATGAAGGCGATGTCATCACCTTGGATGGCTCGAAAGGGCAGGCTTTGGCGGGGGTGGCCGATATGCTGCCGCCCGCTTTGGACGATTCTTTCCGCCAGCTTTTGGCTTGGGCGGATGCCTTCCGCGACATCGGCATTCGGGCCAATGCCGACACGCCTTCGGACGCGGCCACGGCGCGGCGGTTTGAGGCCCAAGGCATCGGGCTTTGCCGCACCGAGCATATGTTCTTCGAAGAAGAGCGGCTGGTGGTGATGCGTGAGATGATCTTCGCCAATAGCCCCGAAGAGCGTGCGGCGGCCCTGGCCCGGCTTTTGCCGATGCAGCGCGATGATTTCGTGCAATTGTTCGATATTATGCAAGGATTGCCGGTTTGCATCCGGCTTTTCGACCCTCCATTGCATGAATTTCTACCGCATGACCGCGACGGGTTGCGCGGACTTGCCGAGGCTTTGGACCGGCCTTTGTCGGAAGTGACCCGCCGCGCCGATGCCCTGCGCGAGGTCAATCCGATGCTCGGGATGCGCGGCGTTCGGCTGGGTGTGGTTCTACCCGAAATTTACAATATGCAGGCGCAAGCGATCTTTGAGGCGACGATTGAGAGCGCGCAACGTGGCGCGCCGATCGTGCCCGAGGTGATGATCCCGCTGGTCTCGGCCAAGCGCGAGGTCGAGATGGTGAAGGCCCGGATCGACGCGGTCGCGGCGATGGTGCGCACCCATGCCAAGGTCGATTTCGACTATAAGCTGGGGGTGATGGTCGAGACGCCACGGGCGGCTTTGCGGGCGGGGGAGATCGCCCAGCATGCGGGCTTTTTGTCTTTCGGCACCAATGACCTGACGCAGATGACCTATGGGCTAAGCCGCGATGATGCGGGGCGGTTCATGAATTCCTATGTCCAGCTTGGCGTTTTCCCTGAGGATCCGTTCCATATTTTGGACGTGGATGGCGTGGGCGAGCTGCTCCTGATGGGCGCCGAGCGCGGTCGGGCGACGCGAAAAGATCTGACGTTGAGCATCTGTGGCGAGCATGGCGGCAACCCCGAATCGATAGATTTTTGCCGTCGAGCGGGCTTTGACTACGTCTCATGCAGCCCCTATCGGGTGCCGATGGCGCGACTGGCGGCAGCGCATTTGGCGCTGCGCGATCAGGCCAGTTCTCGGTAAAACTACATAAATACATAGCGTTGCGATTGTTTCTTAATTTAATACATTAACCATTTCGGCAGAAACCCGCCGATGCGATGCAAGAATGCGTGGCATTTTTGCATCGCTGCATGGACCCCCAAGCTGACCAGCGACTATGCCCGGCGGCTGTTGCGCGGGGGAGCCTTTCCTTGCGTGGGGATGAAACGGAAAACGGGAACTGCCATGAACCGCCTCGTGAGGCACGCGGCACCTGCACTTGTGGTCTTGTCTATGGCCCTTGCAGCAACCGCCAACCAAGCAGCGGCCGATATTGCGGTCAGCTCGAAGAATGCACCGTCAGGCCAAGCTGGTCTGCAAATGACGGCCCTTTTGGGCTTTGAACGCAAGGGGCTGCAACGGCTTTCGGAAGGGGATCTGGGGGCGATTGCCTCGGGTCCGGCCAAAGCCGAGCCTGCGCTGAAAGCCCCGCCTGCGGTGAAAAAGAAAACCGAACCCAAGATCGATCCGGGCCTGCGCTATAGCGATGCCTGGCTGGCGGCCCAGCCTGCGCCGCAAGGCGGGGCGGATTGGCAATGCCTGACCGAGGCATTGTATTTCGAAGCCCGCGGCGAGAGCCTTGAGGGCCAGTTCGCTGTGGCTGAGGTGATCTTGAACCGCTTCGAATCGGGCCTTTATCCGCGCTCGGTTTGTGCGGTGATCAAACAGCGCGGCAGCGGCTCTTGCGCTTTCTCTTATGTCTGCGACGGCATCTCGGACCAGATGCGCGACCGCACCAGCCGCGACCGCGCGGCGCGGATTGCCCGGGTGATGCTGGACGGCGCGCCGCGGCTGCTGACCGATGGCGCCACGCATTTCCACACGCGGGCGGTGAAGCCGTCTTGGTCGCGGAAGTTCCCGCAAACCGCCGCGATCGGGGCACATATCTTCTACCGCCAACCTGGCGCCTAAACCTTGCAGCGCCGGGGCTTCATGTCGCGGCGCTTGCCTTAGAGGCCGGGTTCGGGCAAGGGCAGGCGGGCAGGGCGCGCTAAGCTCTGCCACGCCGGGCAGGTCCCGACGCGTCGGGAAGGGACCAGAATGACGACCGATACCAAGCTTGCTTTTGCCCATCCTGAAGAGCGGGCGGAAGCCTCGGCCGGGGCGGATCCGCGGGACCGCATCAGCCTGCGCGACCATGTGGTCGAGGCCGATATCGGCGCTTTCCAGAAAGAACGCGGTCAAAAGCAGAGGTTGCGCTTTAACGTTGTGGTCGAAGTGCGGCCCGCGCCCGAGCCGCTGGAGGATGATGTTGACCGCATCCTCTCATACGACCGGATCACCGAATCCATCGCCACGGAGTTGGCGGATGAGCGGCTGAACCTCTTGGAAACATTGGCAGAGCGGCTGGCCGAGCGGATTTTGGCAGAGCCGCAGGCGATGCGGATTTTCATTCGGATCGAGAAGTTGGATGTTGGCCCCTATGTCTTGGGGGTTGAGATTGTGCGCTCTCGTGCGGCGATGCCATCGCGGGTCGGCGACGATGCCGTGCATCCTTTGGTGGTCTATTTCGACAATGAGACCGCCGAGGGGCCAGAGCTTTCGGCCAAGCTGGATGCGGTGTTGGCACGCGGGGTGCCGGCGGTCTTCTGCGTCGGTCTGCCGGATTTCCCGCGCGCGGTGACCGGGCATAAGCCCACCCAGCGCCGGATTGACCTTTTGGCGATTGAACAAAACGCTTGGGCCTTGGCCGCGCGCGATCCGCGCTGCGTGGTGGTTTCTAGCCGGACCGAGATTGATTGGGCGCTGAAGCGCGGCCGCTCGGTCGTTTGGGCGCCCTCGAAGATTGTGCTGGATGCGGTGGACGGGCCGAAGACCTCGGATCCGGTGGCCTTGGCCTTGTGGCTCGCCGAGGAATTGGCGGCGCAGGCTCTGATCGTTCACGGCTCTGTTACACTGCCAGCAGGAAGCCGCGTCCCGGTCGAACGCGGCTGATCCTTCCCCCTTGCCAAGGCGGGCGCGCTAAGGCTAGGCCGCTGGGATGATATACTGGCGTCCTCTTGTGCAATCTGGTGCGGTGCGGCCGAAATCGGCGGTGCCTTTGGCAGGCTCATCCTTATGGTTTTCCGAAGTGGAGCGCTTGGAGCGCGGCCGGGCCTCGGAGGTGGTGCCTGCGGCTGAGGCGGGGGCGGCGCTTGAGGCGCTAAGCGCGGCGCGGGCGGATTTCGCCGGGCTGTCGATGCGAAGCCCGCAAATCATGGGGATTTTGAACGTCACCCCGGATAGTTTTTCCGATGGCGGGCGGTTCTTAGCATCTGACGATGCTTTGGCGCAGGCGCGGGCGATCGCGCGGGATGCCGATATCTTGGACATTGGCGGCGAGAGCACGCGGCCCGGCTCGGCTGCCGTGGCGGTTGAGGAAGAGATTGCGCGCACCGCCCCGGTGATCGCCGCCTTGCGGGCGGATGGGGTGGAGACGGTGATCTCGGTCGATACCCGCAAAGGCCCGGTGGCGGCGGCGGCGCTGCAAGCCGGGGCGCAGATCGTCAATGATGTGGCGGCGCTGAGCTATGATGCTGAGATTGGCCCTTTGGTCGCGGCGCGGCAGGCTCCGGTGATCTTGATGCATCATCAAGGCTCGCCCGAGACGATGCAGCTTGAGCCGCGTTACGACGATGTTTTGCTGGATGTTTACGACTGGCTGGCCGAGCGGCTGGCAGCGGCTTTGGCGCTTGGCATTCCGAAAGAGCGGATCGCTTTGGATCCGGGCATCGGTTTTGGCAAAACGGTCGAGCATAATCTGACCCTGCTGCGCGGGCTGTCGCTGTTCCATGCTCTGGGCTGCCCGGTGCTTTTGGGCGCGAGCCGTAAACGCTTTATCGGAACGATTGCGCAGGTCGGTGAGGCGCGGGACCGGATGCCGGGCTCTGTCGCGGTGGCGCTGGCCGGGGTGGCGCAAGGAATGCAAATGATTAGGGTTCACGATGTGGCCGAGACGCGGCAGGCGCTGCGTTTGTGGCAAGCGGTGAACGGGGAGAGCGTATGAGCCGGAAACTCTTTGGCACCGATGGCGTGCGTGGGCGCGCCAATTCCTATCCGATGACGGCGGAAGTGGCCTTGAAGCTGGGGGCTGCGGCGGGGCGGTATTTCCGCCGCGATGGCGGCTCGGCGCATCGGGTGGTGATCGGCAAGGACACGCGGCTTTCGGGCTATATGCTGGAAAATGCGCTGACCGCCGGCCTGACCTCGACGGGGATGAATGTGCTTTTGCTGGGTCCGGTGCCGACACCGGGGGTGGGGTTCCTGACACGCTCGATGCGGGCGGATCTGGGGGTGATGATCTCGGCCAGCCACAACCCGCATCAAGACAACGGCATTAAGTTCTTTGGTCCCGATGGGTTTAAACTGTCCGATCAGGCCGAGATGGAGATTGAGGCGATGCTGGAGGGCGAGATCCGGCTGGCGCAGGCCGAGAATATCGGGCGCGCCAAAAGGATCGAGGATGGCCGCGGCCGCTATCAGGAGTTTGTGAAAACCAGCTTCCCCTCGGGCCTGCGGCTTGATGGGCTGAAAGTGGTTTTGGATTGCGCCAATGGGGCGGCCTATAAGGCGGCGCCCGAGGTGCTTTGGGAGTTGGGCGCCGAGGTGATCCCGGTGGGCGTCAGCCCCAATGGCACCAATATCAACGACCGCTGCGGTTCGACCTATACGCAGACGGCGGCTGAGGCGGTGGTGGCGCATGGCGCGCATGTGGGCATTGCGCTTGATGGTGATGCCGACCGGGTGATGATCTTGGACGAGCATGGCCGGGTGGCCGATGGCGACCAGATCATGGCCTTGCTTACGGCGCGTTGGGCCGACGAGGGGCGGCTTCAGGGTGGCACTTTGGTGGCCACGGTGATGTCGAACCTTGGGCTGGAGCGCTTCTTGGATGCGCGCGGCCTGCGGCTGGAACGCACCGCTGTGGGCGACCGCTATGTGGTCGAGGCGATGCGGGCGGGTGGCTTTAACCTTGGCGGCGAGCAATCGGGTCATATCGTGATGACCGATTACGCCACCACGGGCGATGGTCTGATCGCAGGGTTGCAATTCTTGGCCGAGATGGTGCGCAGCGGCGAGAAGGCCAGCCAGTTGATCCGCCAATTTGAGACCGTGCCGCAGCTTTTGAAGAATGTGCGCTATGAGGCCGGGAAGGCTCCGCTTGAGGCGGCAAGCGTGCAGGCGGTGATCGCGGCCAATGAGGCGCGGATTGCCGGTAAGGGCCGGATCTTGATCCGTAAATCCGGCACGGAACCGCTGATCCGGGTGATGGCGGAATGCCAAGATGCCGCTTTGCTGCAAAATGTGGTCGAAGAAATCGTCGCGGCGGTCGAGGCTGCGGTGTAACCGAATTTCGGCGCGACAGATCGCTTTGGCGCGCCCTTGTTTCACATAATGAGGCGTGCATGACCTTTTCGCTTGGCAAAATCCTTCCCCTGAGCCTGCCCTTGCTGGCGCCCTTTGCAGCTTTGGCGCAAGCGGCCGATGAGCGCTTTGATCTGGGCGGGCATGAGGTTTTGCTGCGCGCGACCGAGGATTTCACCAGCGCGGTCATCATGGGCGGCGAAACGCTGCATGAAGATGCGCAGGTCTTGCTCGATCCGGTGCTGGATCTGGCGGGCACGCCGGTGCTCTCGGGCCTGAGCGGCGCGGGCGGCAATGCTTGCAGTGCGGCCCCCTTTGTTCTGGCGCTGAAGAATGGCCAGCCCGAGTTGGATGGGCCGGTCGAGACCTGCACCTATCTGGAGCGTTCGATTGAAGGTGATGCGCTGGTTTACAGCAATACGCCTTTGCCGGGCGTGCCTTCTGAAGTTTGGCGTTGGACGGTGGCCGGCGGCTGGTCGCAGGAAGACGGGCAGGAATTCCAGCCGCTCGCGGGCGAGACTTGGGCCGATAGCGCGGTGCTGGCGGGCAAGCATCCGATCGAGGCTTTGGGCTTTGCACCGGTCTATGCGATCTTCAAGCAAGGTATGAGCCCGGTCGATTTTGCGGCCTATACCAATGCCTTGGCCGAAATGGGCTCGGGCGATCTGGGGGCGCTCGGCTATCAGGGGGAGGCGTGCTGGCAGGTCGATTGCGAGGGCGTCTGGGCGCGGCTTTGGATCGATCCGGCGACCAAGACGGCGGTGGCGATCTGGCAGGCGGCCGAAGATGACGCGCCTCGGTTCTTCCCGGAAGCGGCAGAGACTTGGCCCGCGTGGATTCAGGACGCGGCGCAGTCGGTGCTTGCCTTCGACTGAGCCGGGAGGCGGAATGTAAAAAGGGCCGGAGCGTGGATGCTCCGGCCCTTTTTCGTTGCGGTTGTCCGCAGGTTAGATCGCCTTGCGGCCGGTTGCGAAGATGCAAGCCAAGGTGATCAGCGCCGATGCGCCAAGGTAGTAGCCGACCGATTCCATACCGTGGTTGGCTTGCAGCCAAGTCGCGGCATAGGGGGCGAGCGATGCGCCAAAGATCGACGCGAAGTTGAAGGTCAGCGACGAGCCGGTGTAGCGCACCTCGGCCGGGAAGGGGGCGGCCAGAGCGGCACCGATCACGCCATAGGTTTGGCCCATCAAGAACATGCCGATGGTGACAAAGACATAGAGCCAGCCGATGCCATTGGTCATCAAGGGCGCAAGGAAGAAGGAGAAGACCGCGATGGCCAGCGAGACCACGATCAAGAAGAGATAGCGGCCCATCCAATCGCCCAGCTTGCCGGCGATGACGATGGAAATCCCGAAGATGACCGAGCCGTAGATCTGCATTTGCAGCGCTTCAAGCAGGGTCAGGCCGACGGTCTTGGTGTTGTAGGACAAGAGCCACGCCGTGCAGATGTAGAAGAGCACGAAGGTCACCAAGGCCACGAAGGTGCCAAGGAAGAGGCTCATCTTATGCTTGCGCAGCACTTCCATCGCCGGGACTTTGACGTCTTGCTTTTTCTTCAGCGCTTCCGAGAATTCGGGGGTTTCGGTGATGGCAAGACGCACCCACAGGCCAATGGCGATCAGCAGGATCGAAGCGAGGAAGGGCAGGCGCCAGCCCCAAGACATGAAGGCCTCGGGCGAGATGTAGTTCAAGAGCACCCAGAAGAAGCCCGACGACAGGAAGAGACCCACCGGCGCGCCCAATTGCGGGAACATGCCATACCAGCTTTTCTTGCCGGGCGGCGCGTTCTCGGTGGCAAGAAGCACAGCCCCGCCCCATTCACCGCCCAGACCGAAGCCTTGGCCGAAGCGGCAAAGCGCCAACAGGAGCGGTGCCAGAAGGCCGATTTGGCTGTAGGTCGGCAAAAGGCCGATCACCACGGTCGAGATGCCCATGGTCAGCAGTGCTGCAATGAGGGTGGCCTTGCGGCCGATTTTGTCGCCGTAATGGCCGAAGACCAAAGCGCCGAAGGGGCGGGCAAAGAAAGCGATGGAGAAGGTCGCGAAAGAGGCCAGAAGGGCGGCCGTGTCATTGCCTTGCGGGAAGAACAGCGCCGGGAAGACCAGCACTGCCGCCGTGGCATAGACGTAGAAGTCGAAGAACTCGATCGTGGTGCCGACAAGGCTTGCCGTCAGCACGCGGGCCGGTGAGTTCACCGCTTTGCCGCCCGCAGGAGTGGTTTGTGACATGTTACTGGTCCGAGCAATTTTATTTCAAAGGGCGGGCCGTTTTGGCAATTGCCCCTACGCCTTTGGCGGTAACGCTTTGACAATGGTTGCGAAAGCGGGAAAGCCCAAGTGAATGGCTGACCTGACGCCGGTGCATAGCTTGGCGCGGGCAGGCTTGGCCGTCGAGGCGGTTATTGCGGCGGTTTAGCCCAAGAAAAAAGGGCCGGAGCAATGCTCCGGCCCTTTTATAGGTGATGTCGTAAGATCGAGATGCGGGCTTAGTTGCGCGCTTTGTCGACCATTTTGCCTTTGGAGATCCAAGGCATCATTTCGCGCAGCTTTGCGCCGACTTGCTCGATCTGATGCTCGTCATTGGCACGGCGCGAGGCTTTGATGGTCGGCTGGCCAACGGCGTTTTCGAGCATGAAGTCGCGGACGAATTTGCCTTGCTGGATGTCTTGCAGCACGGCTTTCATGCGGGCTTTGGTCTCGTCGTACTTCAGAATGCGCGGGCCGGTGACATACTGGCCGTATTCTGCGGTGTTCGAGATCGAGTAGTCCATGTTGGCGATGCCGCCTTCATAGATCAGGTCGACGATCAGTTTCACTTCGTGCAGGCACTCGAAGTAAGCCATTTCCGGCGCGTAGCCCGCTTCGACCAGGGTCTCGAAGCCGCAACGGATCAGCTCAACCAGGCCGCCGCAGAGAACAGCTTGTTCGCCGAAGAGGTCGGTTTCGCATTCTTCGCGGAAGTTGGTCTCGATGATGCCCGAGCGGCCGCCGCCGATGGCGGAGCAGTAGGACAGACCGATTTCCAGCGCTTTGCCGGAGGCGTTGGTGTGGACAGCCACCAGGCAGGGCACGCCGCCGCCTTTGGTGTATTCGCCGCGCACGGTGTGGCCCGGGCCTTTCGGCGCCATCATGATCACGTCAACGCCGGCTTTCGGCTCGATGAGGCCGAAGTGCACGTTCAAACCATGGGCGAAAGCGATGGCTGCGCCTTCACGGATGTTGTCGTGGACGTATTTTTTGTAGGTTTCAGCCTGCAGCTCGTCGGGCATGGTGAACATGATCACGTCGGCCCAAGCCGCGGCTTCGGCGATGCCCATGACTTTGAGGCCTTCGCCTTCGGCTTTCTTAGCGGAGGGCGAGCCTTCGCGGAGTGCCACCACGAGGTTCTTCGCACCCGAATCGCGCAGGTTCAGCGCATGGGCGTGGCCTTGGCTGCCGTAGCCCAAGATCGCAACCTTGAGGTTCTTGATCAGGTTCACATCGCAATCGCGGTCGTAGTAAACGCGCATGGCACGCTCCTTTTGGCTTAAGATGATGGCAAAGTAGCAAAAACGCCGTCTCGATCCGTGCAATATTTGACCAATTTTGCGGTTTGTGCGAATAGCCATGCGCAGAATATGCTAGTTGTGAATTTATCATGCTTGATGACAGTGACAGGCGGATCTTGCGGCATTGGCTGGCCGAGCCCGGCCTCGACCGCGCGGTGCTGGCCGAGCGGGCAGGGGTGACCCCGGCCACGCTCTGGCGGCGGATCGAGAAGATGAAAGCCTCGGGTGTGGTCAAGGCCGAGGGCGCGGTGATCGACTGGCGCGCCTTGGGCTATGCGGTCGAGGTCTCCTTGCGGTTCACCTTGGATAAGACCGAGCCGCGCGCCTTTGATGAATTTATCGCCGCGGCAAGGGATGTGCCCGAGGTGATCGGGATTGAAACCTTCCTTGGCCGTGTTGACCTGCGTTTAAATGTGATCGCCCGCGATATGGGCCATTGGACCATGATCTACCGCGAGCGGATCTTGGCTTTGCCGCATATCGCCGAGGTCGAGGCTTTGATGCTGGTTTCAACCATCAAGGAAAGCGCGGGGTTGCCGCTGTGAGCGTGGGGCCGATTGATCTTGATGACACCGACCGCGCCATCCTGCGGGCTTTGTCCTTGGATGGCACGCTTTCGGCCGGGGAATTGGGGCGGCGGTTTGGTCTGAGCCAGCCGGCGGCTTGGCGGCGGGTGCGGCGCTTGGAAGAGGCGGGGGTGCTGGCGGGCCGTAGGGTTGAGGTCGACCGCGAGCAGCTGGGTTTTGGCGTGACGGTGTTTTTGGGGGTGAAGCTCGCCACCAAAGGCCGGGTCAGCCTTGAGGATTTTGAGCGCGCGGTAACGGCGATCCCCGAGGTTCAGGTGGTGCAGCACGTCTTGGGGCTTTTCGACTACCGTTTGCGCGTGGTGGCGCGCGATCTTGCGGATTTTGAGCGGGTTTTGCGCCGGCGGGTGATGACTTTGCCGGGTGTCGGCTCGGTCGAGGCCAATGTGCTTTTGACCGAAGAGCGCCGTCCGGGGCCATTGGGGCACGGATAAGCCTTGAAGCGCCGCCACTCTAAGGCGTCGCACATCTTTTGACCTGCCGATCTTGCTGCGGGCCTCGATAACCTGTTCTACATCTTGCAGTTAGGCCAGGAAGGTCCGACAATTGGCGCAACCTAAAGTTAAGGAAGGATCCTCCATGCCCGGTTTGCACGCTCATATCGACCCCGAGGGGCTTGAGGAATTTTCGGTCGTCTTTACCGACCGCAGCCTCAATCACATGTCGGCCAAATTCCAAGGCGTCATGCGCGATGTCTCGGCCTTGGTGAAAGAGGTCTATAATGGCAGCGCCGTGGCATTGGTGCCGGGCGGTGGCACCTATGCGATGGAATCGGTGGCGCGGCAGTTCGGGCGCGGCAAGGCGCTGGTGATCCGCAACGGCTTCTTCTCGTTCCGTTGGAGCCAGATCTTCGACATGGGCGGCTTTGCTCAGTCGGTTGAGGTGGTGATGGCGCGGGCCAATGGCAATTCGGCCACTTCGGCCTTTGCACCGCCGCCGATCGATGAGGTCGTGGCCAAGATCCATGAGCTGAAGCCCGATGCGGTTTTCGCGCCGCATGTGGAAACCGCTTCCGGCATCATCCTGCCCGACGATTATATCAAAGCTGTGGGGCAAGCGGCGCGGGATGTGGGCGCGCTTTTCGTTCTGGATTGCATCGCGAGCGGCACGATCTGGGTCGATATGGCCGCGAACAACGTCGATGTGCTGATCTCGGCGCCGCAAAAGGGCTGGTCGGCCTCGCCCGCCGCCGGGATCGTGGTCATGGGCCCGCGCGCCGAAGAGCGTCTGGCGGCGAGCGAGTCGAACAGCTTTGCCGTTGATCTGAAGAAATGGCGCGCCATCATGGCGGCCTTTGAGGGCGGCGGTCACGCCTATCACGCCACCATGCCGACGGATGCGATCCTTGGCATGCGTGATGCGATGTTTGAGACCAAAGCCATGGGCTTTGAGGCCGCAAAAGCCGCGCAATGGGATCTGGGGCGAAAAGTGCGGGCCTTGCTCGAAGCGCGCGGCGTGAAATCGGTCGCAGCCGAGGGCTTCCAAGCGCCGGGGGTGGTGGTGAGCTACACCGAGGATCCGGCCGTGCAAAATGGCGCCAAGTTCCGCGAAAAGGGCGTGCAAATCGCCGCGGGCGTGCCCTTGCAAGTGGGCGAGGGCGCCGAGTTCCGCACCTTCCGTTTGGGGCTTTTCGGCTTGGATAAGCTTAAAGACGTGGACGGTACCGTGGCGCGGCTGGAACGCGCTGTTGAGGGCGTGCTTTAAGCGCATCGGTTTGAACAAGAGGGCGAGGCCGCAAGGCCTCGCCCCAAGAATTTTACGAAAAATTCTTGGGCGCCTGAATGGCTTAGCGCAGCCCCAGACCCGCCCGCATCATGGTGCGGCGCAAAGGTGCGATCGAGTAAAGCGTATCCAGCATCCCCGCGCGCAGGTCGCGCAGGCCTTGCGCGCCAACCATCGAGGCGCGGTTCAACGCATCAATCCCCGTGACGCGCAGCTGCACATCGTTGTGGCGCTTGCGGTGATAGCTTTCCAGCATCTGCGCAGATCCCAGCTCATGCGGCTTGGCGGTCGCCAGATCCAAAAGGCAGGCCAGATCGGCCAGACTCATGTTGAGGCCCTGCGCGCCGATGGGGGGCAGCACATGCGCAGCCTCGGCCAAGAGAGCCGTGCGCTCGCCCGACATGCGGCTTGCGACTTGGGCGATGATCGGCCATGCGGTCAGCCGCGAGATTAAGGTGAGCTCGCCCAAAATGCCGCAAGAGCGGGTGTTGAGGGCTTGGGCGAAATCTTCGGGCGGGAGGGCGGCGAGGCGGGCGACCTCGGGTCCGGTTTCCATCCAGACCACGGCCGAGGCCGGTTGGCCGTTGCGGTCGGGAAGAGGCACGAGGGTGAAGGGGCCGCCGGAGCGGTGGATCTCGGTCGAGACATTGCCATGCGGGATCGGGTGATTGACGGCAAAGGCCAAGGCTTTCTGGCCGTAGCGCAAGGTTTTAACAGGGATATCAAGCGCTTGGCGCATGGTGGAATTGCGCCCGTCGCAAGCAATCACCAGTTTCGCCTCGACCATCGTGCCGTCGGAGAGCGTGACCAAGGCTTGCGCCTCTCGGGTTAAAAGCCCGGTGGTGGCCATGCCAGGGCGGAAGCTGACATTCGGGAGTTCGGCCAGCCGGGCGGCGATTTCACGGCGCAAGAGCCAATTCGGAAGGTTCCAGCCAAAGGGCTGGTCCGAGATCTCGGCGGCGTTGAATTCTTTGATGATGCGCGGCTCGGGCTGCACGCCTCCGGCATCAATGATGCGCATGATTTGCAAGGGCGCTGCAAAGGGCAGGAGCCGGTCCCAAAGGCCCGCGGCGCGGAGCACCTCGATCGAGGGTTGCAAAAAGGCGGTGCTGCGCAGATCGGAACCTGCAGCTTCTTCGCTGGTCACGGGCGGCTCGGGGTCGACGCAGATCACGCTGAACCCCGCCATGCCGAAGGCCGCAGCGGCGGTGAGCCCGGCGATACCGCCGCCGGAAATCAGGATATCGGTTTGCTGTCGCATCAGGCTTCCCCTCTGGCCTCGATATAGGGGCAAGTTGGGAGCTTGGCGAGGTGGCATTCTGCCGCTTGGCGGGGGGCGGGCGGTTGGTATTGGTTAACGACCGGTGAGCTTTCCGAGAAACTCTGTCAAATCAATGGTATGATGGTGGATATGCGGCTGGGTGAGCGGCTCGGGGGCCACCAGCACGGTGCGCATACCAAGCGCATGTGGCACGGCCAGATTGCGCGGATCATCTTCAAACATCGCGGCTGTGCTGGGGTCAAAGCCGTCCAAGGCCAGCACGGCCTCATAGGCTTGCGCGCCGGGTTTGGGGTGAAAGAGCGTCTCTTCCACGCCGTAGATGGCGTCGAAAAGCCCGTCGAGACCGCGGGCCTGCAAGACCTTGGCGGCATAGGCGGCATCGGCATTGGTGTGCACGATGCGACGACCGGGCAGGGCTTTGAGGTGCTCGGTGAGCAAAAGGTCGGGCTGCAGCGCGGCAAAGTCGATGTCATGCACCGCCGTCAGATAATCGCCGGGGGTGATGGCATGCTCGGCCATCAGGCCCGCCAAAGTGGTGCCATATTGGCCCCAATAATGGCTGCGCAGATGGTCGGCCCGGTCGCGATCGACGCCCAGCTTTGTCATCACCCAATCGGTCATCTTGCGCTCGATCTGATCGAAGAGCCGGGCCGAGGGCGGGTAAAGCGTGTTGTCGAGGTCGAAGACCCAGGTGGTCACATGATGGAAATCTGGCTGGAGCATGGCTTGGTGATAGGCGCTGCGGCGCGGTTTGAAAAGGGTTGAGGGGGGCTATTGGCAAGCCCGCTTGATCGGCGCGCGGTGCGCGGCTAGGGTCGCGGCTTTAGAATGCGCGTCATGGTTGCCATGACGATGGGCCAGAAGGGACGAGAGAGCTGGTGCAGAAGGATGCCTATACGCTGATCCTTGAGGCGATCGAGGGGGGGACTTACAAGCCCGGCGATCGGTTGGTGGAAAGCGAGCTGGCCGAGCGGCTGGGCGTGTCGCGCACGCCTGTGCGCGAGGCTTTGCAACGGCTTGAAACCCAAGCCATGCTGACCCGCGACGGCCGAAGCCTGATCGTCTCTTCCTTGGATCACAACCAGTTGGCCGAGCTTTACGCGGTGCGGACCGAGCTGGAGGGCTTGGCGGCAAGGCTGGCGGCGCGGCATGCCACGGAAGAGGAATTGCGGGTTTTGCAAAGCATGGTCGCCGAGGATCATGCATTGGCGGGCGGCGATCCACGGGCGCTGAGCCGGGCCAATAAGCGCTTTCACAAGCAGATCCATCTGGCCAGTCACAACCGGTTTTTGGTGCAGCAGTTGGACCTGGTGCACCGCTCGATGGCGCTGATGGCCAATACCTCTTTTGCGGCCGAGGGGCGCGATGAGGTGGCTTTGGCTGAGCATGATGTGATCGTAGATGCCATCGCGCGGCGGGACGGCGATGCGGCCTATCTCGCGCTGAAAAACCATATCAGCCAAGCCTTTGAGACGAGGCTTCGGGTTGAGGCGGGGGAGATCCGCACGCGATAAGGGGGGCGGCGCCCTTTGGGCGCCGGTTACGATGCCTCTGCCGGGGATTATTGTTCTGAAAGAGCGCCCTTGTGCCAGACTTATTTGGCGAGGTCGGCAGGGTCGAAGATGCCGTGCAGGGTTTTGTCCCAGTAAAACGGACGCGTCAGCATCTCCCAAAAGCCTTTATAGGCGGCGACGGCAGCGAGCATGAAATAGAGGTGCAGGCTGACCACCCAGAGGGGGGCCAGAGTTTGACCACTGCGTTTCAGCGCCACCAGCGCGAGCGCGATATTGGCCACCTCGGACAGGATGAAAAACGCGATCATCAGGTGAAATATACCACTCGGCAGCGCATCGGCCACCGGATGGGGCAGGCCGAGGACTAAGAGCCAAAAGCTCCACATCAAAGGGGCGAGGAGGGCTTGCAGGACCGAGCCAAGGAACATCACCTGAAAACCGGTGAAAGCTTTGGGACCGAGCTCTCTGAACAGTTGGCGCGGGCTGCGCATATGCACGACCCAAGTCATCATATAGCCCTTGATCCAGCGTGAGCGCTGTTTGATCCAAGGGACGGCGCGGCAATTCGCTTCCTCGGCGGTGACGGTTTCCACAAGCTCTGTCCGGTAGCCCCGGCGGGCGAGGCGGATGCCAAGATCGGCGTCTTCGGTGACGTTATAGGCGTCCCAGCCGCCCAGTTCTTCAAGCACTGAGCGGCGGAAGAAGAGGGTGGTGCCGCCCAGCGGCACGGCAAGGCCAAGCCGGGCAACGCCGGGCAGCACCAGTCGAAACCAGGTGGCATATTCCAGCGTGAAGCAGCGCGAAAGCCAGTTGGTGCGCGGGTTATAGAAGTCGAGCATGCCTTGCAGGCAGGCGACTTCGGGGCCGCGGCTGTGAAAACGTTCAACAATCTTGCGGATTTGGTCGGGGTTGGGGGCGTCTTCGGCATCATAGACGCCGATGATGGTGCCGTGGCAATGATCCAGCGCGAGGTTCAGCGCCCTTGGCTTGGTTTTGACCTTGCCGGGCGGCACGACAATGACCCGCATCCAAGGCGGCAGCGCGGTTTTGGTCAAAGCCTCACGGGTCAACCTGTCGTGCTCTTCGACCGCCAGAAGCACCTCAAGCAGGTTATGGGGGTAATCCAGCCGCGACAGGCGGCGGATGAGGCGCGCGGCAATATCATCTTCACGGTAAAGCGCCACGATGATGGAGACCATGGGCAGCCGGGCCAAGGCCGGGGGCGGGCCTTCGCGCAAGGGGCGGCGCAGGGCCGCAATGGCTGCGGCAAGTTTGAGCGCGGTGCCAAGAAGAAGTGACAGCAGCGCAAGGGCGAGCAGGGTGAGCGCGGCGACCATCGGCCAGAGGGCGGCGAGAAGCGTGAGCATGAGCACCACGACCAGCCCCCGCGAGCGGCCAAAGCCACGCGCACTTTCGGCCAAAGCGACGCGGGTTTCCGCTGCGAGGGCCAGGCGAGCCCCGCGTCTGGCGTGCAGCGCCGTCTCAATCGCCTGAGCCGAGGCGACCGTCATCGCCACGGGACCAAGCTTTTGCTGCAACCACGGCTGGAGCTTGGCGAAGTCCTCAGGCCGAGAGGTGGCAATGATGGTAAGGCCCCCTGCGCGTTGCCAAGGCACCAGGCCCAGACGCAAGCATTCCACCGTGCCAAGGGCATCGATCAGCGCAGGGTCAGGCAGGGGGGCGCTTGGGTCTGCGCAGGCCACGCCGTAATGCCGCGCCGTTGCTTGCAAAAGTTGCGGCGCGGCCGCGCAATCTTTGGCCAAAAGCTGGTCTAAAAGCCGCTCGCTTTGGCCGGACTGGGCGGAGAGCGTGCCGACAAGATCTTCGGGGCCCAGCATGCCTTCGCGCAAAAGCGTGATTGCAAGGCCAGAAGCGCCCGCCGCCGCTTTGGACGGGGCTGGCTGCGAGGCGAGCCTTATTTGTTGAGCCAGAGCTGTCATGCGACCTCCAGCATGCAGCATCGGGGCGCAGGGTTAATGAGCTGTTAAGCGGCATAGAAAAAGGGCCGGAAATCCCGGCCCTTTTTCACGAAAGATTGCGCTTTGCGCGGTTCACCATTCAGGCCGAGCGGCGAGCTTTCATCGCGGCTGCAAAATCCTCAAAGAGGTAGAAGCTGTCTTGCGGGCCGGGGCTTGCCTCGGGGTGGTGCTGCACCGAGAAAACCGGCTTGTCTTTGATTGCAATGCCACAATTGGTGCCGTCGAAAAGCGAGACATGGGTCTCGATCACGCCCTCGGGCAGGGTGTCGGCATCGACGGTGAAGCCGTGGTTCATCGAGGTGATCTCGACCTTGCCCGAGCGGACATCTTTCACCGGGTGGTTGGCACCGTGGTGGCCGTGGTTCATCTTGCGGGTCTTGGCGCCAAGCGCCAAAGCCAGCATTTGGTGGCCCAAGCAGATGCCGAAGACCGGCAGTTCAGCTTTGAGCACGCCTTGGATCATCGGCACGGCATAGGCGCCGGTCGCGGCCGGATCTCCGGGGCCGTTCGAGAGGAACACGCCCTCGGGGTTCAGCGCCAAAACGTCCTCAGCCGTGGCCGAAGCCGGCAGCACCGTCACATCGCAACCGGCCGAGGCGAGGCAGCGCAGGATGTTGCGCTTGGCGCCGTAGTCGATGGCGACCACTTTGAAGCCAGCTTCGGTGCGGGCGGTGTAACCCTCGGGCCAAGCCCAACGTTTTTCGTTCCACGTATAGCTTTGCGCGCAGGTCACGTCCTTGGCGAGGTCAAGGCCGACAAGACCTTTCCAGCCGCGCGCCTTGGCGACCAAAGCTTCGATGTCGAAATTGCCCTCGGGATCATGCGCCAAAGCGACATGCGGCGCACCTTGCTGGCGGATCGCGCGGGTCAAGCGGCGGGTGTCGATGCCGCCAATGCCGATACGGCCGATCTTCACGAGCCAGTCTTGCAGATCACCGGTGGCGCGCCAGTTCGACGGCTCGGTCGGGTCCCATTTCACCACCATGCCAGCAGCGGCGGGGGTGGCGGTCTCGTCATCCTCGGCGGTGACGCCGGTGTTGCCGATATGGGGGAAGGTGAAGGTCACCACCTGGCCCGCATAGGACGGGTCGGTCATGATCTCTTGATAGCCGGTCATCGAGGTGTTGAAGACCAGTTCAGCCACCGTCTCGCCGGTGGCCCCAAAGCCTTTGCCGTAAAACAGCGTCCCGTCGGCAAGAGCAAGGCAGGCGGTTGCATTCTGCGGCGCAGGCATGGCTGAGTCTCCGATCGGGCGAATTTGGCGGAACCTAAAGGCGCAGGCGCGCGGGGTCAAGGTCCGGCGGGAAATGGTTTATGTCCTTTTATCAATGGCTTGCTGCAGTGCGGCGCAGTTGCGGCTTGGGCGGCTTTCCGATATGATGCGCATTCTTGCATGAAGGAGTGGGTGAATGTCCCTGCGTGACCGTTTGCAGCTGGCGCTGAAAGACGCGATGAAGGCAAAGGATGCGGCGCGTTTGTCGACGCTGCGCCTGATCAATGCTGCCATCAAGGACCGTGAGATTGCCGCGCGTGGCGATGGCGGAGAGGCTATGGTCTCGGATGCGGATATCACCGGCATCATGGGCAAGATGGTCAAACAACGCCAAGAATCGGCGCGCGCCTATGAAGAGGGCGGGCGGCTGGAGCTGGCAGAGAAAGAACTGGCCGAGATCGTGGTCATCCAAGACTTCCTGCCGCGCCAAATGAGCGAGGCCGAAGTGGCTGCCGCAGTGGATGCGGCGGTGACGGAGACCGGCGCCACCAGCATCCGCGATGTGGGCAAGGTGATGGGCGTGCTAAAGGGCAAATATGCCGGTCAGATGGATTTCGGCGCCGTGGGCGCTTTGGTGAAAGCGCGCTTCGGTTGAGCGTTCAGACGGCGCGGCCTTCAGCAAGGATCGCGCCGTAATCCGCCTCAAGCCGGGCGGCTAAGGCAGGCCCGGCAAGCTTTTCAAGCGCGGCAAAGGCGGCGCGTGATTGCGGCCAAGCAGCAAGGTATTTCCAGCGATGATAATGGATGAGCGCAGGCTGGGCTTGCGGCTCATAAGCCCTGTCCGAGATTGAGAAATTCAACTCGGCCTTTGCGGCGAGATAGTCATATCCAAAGCGTTTTACCGTCAGCGGCAAGGTGATCTGATCCAGCCAAGGCCGCTTGTTGCGCATGGCGCAATGCCAGTCGAAATGAAGCGCGGTCTCCAGCCAAAGCGATCCAAAGCCGTGGCTTTGGCCGGGGGGAGGCTTTTCAGGAAACATCACCATGCCGGCGTTGAAATAGGGCGGATTCTCGCGCCGTCGGCGGCGGGTTAGGCGCACGGTCTCGGTCGGCATCGGTAGGTCGAAATGCGCATAGGCGCGGGGCCATTGCTCGGGCTCTTTACCCCAACTCGGCACGCCTTCGGGCACCATGACGATGCGGTTCGGGCTTTGCAGGGCGCTAAGGTTCAGCGGCGCGGTGCAGATCATATCTGTATCAAGGAAAACGCCCCATTCGCTGTCACGGGGCGAGGCCGCGGCGAGGATTTTATTGCCATGCGGATAGGGCTTGGCCCAGCCTTTTTGCGGCAAAGTTTCGGGCGGAGGGGCTTTGGGGAACTGGCGCGATCTCGCGCAGATCAACCTCGGCACGGGCATAGAGATCGCGCAAGCTTGAGGGCAGGTCATGCAAGCTCTGCGGCGGAGCGTAACCGATCAGGCATTCATCTCTGGCGCGGTATTGGGCCAGTGATGCCACCAGAAGCGCCGATTGCGCCTGCAGCCTTGGGCCGTCGACAATGAAAAATATGGCGGTCATCCGCGCTTGGCCTTGTGCGACAGGGCTGTTGATCAGTCACGGGAGAGGCACGGCGCTGTGTCGAGGGGCACGGCACGGGCTGCGGGTCGCTCGACCTGCCAGAGGTGGCGGTGGCGTGATGCGCAGATGGAGGTATCGTCGGAGGAAAGCGCGCCTTTGGCAAGGCCCGCTTGGCGGAAGGGGAGCTCACCGCTTGCCGCGCCGGGGGGGGAGGGGGGGCGAGTTGCGCGGATACCGACACAAAGAAAAAGCCCCGAGGTGACCTCGGGGCTTTTTTAGATTTCTACTGTCGCTTGGGATCAGTGCGCGTGGCTTTTGTCCCAGTCGGACTGCTTCGGCAGCTGCTCGAAGGTGTGCTCCGGCGGCGGCGAGGGCAGGGTCCATTCCAGCGTGTCAGCGTATTCATTCCAGTAGTTGTTCTCGGTCACTTTGCGGCCGAAGAACATCGCGTAGAAGATGATCACGATGAAGAACAGGAACGAAGCGAAGGAGATATAGGCACCGACCGAGGACCACCAGTTCCAGTAGGCGAAGGCCTCCGGATACTCGATGTAACGGCGCGGCATGCCCTGACGGCCCAAGAAGTGCTGCGGGAAGAAGGTCAGGTTCGCACCGATGAACATCGCCCAGAAGTGCAGTTTACCAGCCCATTCCGGGTAGTGACGGCCGGTCATTTTGCCGAACCAGAAGTAGATGCCGGCGAAGATACCGAAGACGGCACCAAGCGACATCACATAGTGGAAGTGGGCAACGACGTAGTAGCCATCGTGGTACACGCGGTCCAGCGGAGCCTGGCTCAGCACGATCCCGGTCACACCACCAACGGTGAAGAGGAACAGGAAGCCGAAGGCCCAGAGCATCGGAGTTTTGAACTCGATCGAGCCGCCCCACATGGTGGCGATCCAGGAGAAGACCTTGATCCCGGTCGGCACGGCGATGACCATGGTGGCCATCATGAAGTAGCTCTGCTGGGTCAGCGACATGCCAACGGTGTACATGTGGTGCGCCCAGACGACGAAGCCAAGAACACCGATACCCACCATCGCATAGACCATCGGCAGGTAGCCGAAGATCGGCTTGCGCGAGAAGGTTGCGATGACTTGGGAGATGATGCCGAAGGCCGGCAGCACGATGATATACACTTCCGGGTGGCCGAAGAACCACAGGATGTGTTGGTAAAGGATCGGGTCACCGCCGCCAGCCGGATCGAAGAAGGTGGTGCCGAAGGAGCGGTCGGTGATCAGCATGGTGATTGCACCCGCCAGCACCGGCAGCGCCAGAAGCACAAGCCACGCGGTGACGAAGATCGACCAAGCGAACAGCGGCACCTTGTGGATGGTCATCCCCGGAGCGCGCATGTTGAGGAAGGTGGTGATGATGTTCACAGCACCCAAGATCGACGAGATGCCCGACAAGTGGACGGCGAAGAGCGCCAGATCCATCGAGAAGCCCGATTCTTTCACCGAGAGCGGCGGGTAAAGCACCCAACCCACGCCCGAACCGGTCTGCACCGAGCCGTCAGCCCAAGTGCCGCCACCCGGAGCGAAGAGCGAAGCAACAGCCAGCGAGGTCCCGGCCACATAGAGCCAGTAGCTGAGGTTGTTCATCCGCGGGAAAGCCATGTCCGGCGCGCCGATTTGCAGCGGCATGAAGTAGTTGCCGAAGCCACCGAAAAGGGCCGGAATAACCACGAAGAACATCATCAAGATGCCATGCGCGGTTACGGTTACGTTCCAGAGGTGACCGTTCGGCGTGCAAGCTTCACCGGCGGTTGCGGCGATGAAGCGCATCCCCTCGTCGCACATATATTGCACGCCGGGGTTCATCAGCTCCATCCGCATATAGACGGTGAAGATGACCGAGATCAGACCAACAAGGCCCCCGGTGAACAGATAAAGGATCCCGATGTCCTTGTGGTTCGTCGACATGAACCAACGAACGAAGAAGTTCTTCTGTTCGTGGTCATGGCCGTGGATGGCTGCGTCGGCCATTGGCTACTCCCGCTACGATTCCGTTTTATGCCTGATCGGTCACCCGAAAGGCATTTGCGTTACAGAACCGGTTTAGCCTTAGGGGCGGTTGCCCGCAATCGGTGACTTTGACGCAGATTGAGAATTGATGGGGGGTTGTGGCCCTATGACCCCCTCCAAAACTGGGAAAAACCGCAGCTGAGGGGGGCGAGGGGGCCGCGGCCACGCTCATGGCGGCAGCGGCTGCCTATCTTATGGGGGCGCGCGGCTTTGGCAGAGCCTTCATCGCTTTAGCGCCTGCTTGGCCCGTTCGGGCGCCGCTTAGCCGCCGACCGAGGCAAGATAAGCTGCGACATCCTCGGCTCCAGCGCCAAGCCGGAAGGTCATTTTGCTGCGCGCGCCAGTGTCTCCCAGCGTTTCCTTCAGCCAGCCTGCGGGATCGGCAATATAGGCGGCAAGAGAGGATTCGTCCCAGGTCCGACCACTGGCGCCCAGCGCCAAAAGCGACGGGCCATAGATGTAGTCGGGATCCGAGGCGACGCCGCGACCCACGATGCCATAAAGGTTCGGCCCATTCTTGCCGCCCTTTTGAAAAGCGGTCCCATCGGGGGCGATGATCGAATGGCAAGCTTTGCATTTCTTGAAATCCGCCTCACCCGCGGCCGGGTCGCCCGCGAAGGCAGGGCCTGCCATAGCCAGAGCTGCAAGGGCGGCAAGTACGGTTTGCTTGGTCATGTTATCCTCGTCAGGAAGGGCGAGCACGCGGTCGTGCTCTTCGCTCTACATGGGGGCTAGGGGGCGTGTTATGCAATAGCAGCAGCATTGCTGCGCCATTACGTCCCAGATTTATCGCCCATTTGCATCAATTTTGGCCCGACTGATGGCAGGCAGCCGAGCCCGGCCCGAAAGCTTGATCGAAGGTGGCCATAAGCGCAGCATCAAGATCGGTCATGCTGACCGGCAGACCCAGATCGACAAGGCTGGTCACGCCATGCTCGCGAATCCCGCAAGGCACGATGCCTTGGAAATGCGACAGCTCGGGTTCGACATTGATCGAGATGCCGTGAAAGCTGACCCAGCGGCGCAGCTTGATTCCAATGGCGGCGATCTTGTCCTCGGGCACCGAGCCATCGGGCAAAAGCGGGCGGTCGGGCCGAGGCACCCAGACACCGACGCGGCCGGGGCGAATCTCACCTTTGATGTTGAACTCGGCCAAAGTGGCGATCACCCAGTTTTCCAAAGCACGCACGAAGCAGCGCACATCGGCTCCGCGAGCTTTGACATCCAGCATGGTGTAGATCACCCGCTGGCCGGGGCCGTGGTAGGTGTATTGCCCACCGCGACCGACGGCGTGCACGGGAAAGCGGTCGGGCTCGACCAGATCCTCGCGCTTGGCCGAGGTGCCGGCGGTGTAAAGCGGCGGATGCTCAAGCAGCCAGATCGCCTCGGGCGCTTCGCCGCGCGCAATGGCTTCGGCCCGCGCCTCCATGGCGGCAAGGGTTTCACCGTAGGGGGCGAGGCCGGGGATATGGGTCCATTCCACCATGAGGCAGTCCTTATAACGAAAGCCGCGCCGGTTCGGCCCAAGAGCGGGCCAAGGCGGGCAGGTCTCTGCGTCGACCTTTTCGCTGATTGGAGCGGGGATGCAATCTCGATTGCGCGCAAGGATCGGCCGGGATTGGGCGTCGCGCGCGGGTCCGAAAGGGGAGGTTGCTGCCGGACGACACGCCGCAAGGCTTTGGAAAGGTGGAAAGATAGCGGTTTTTAAGGAAATTTTCGGTACCGCGCAGGAAAAGCAACTTTAGGCGTAAAATCCCCCTTTTAATCCCCCGCGAGTGCAGCTAGATAGCCCTCACCCGGAAGCTGGTACCGTGCGGATGTGGCGGAATTGGTAGACGCGCAGCGTTGAGGTCGCTGTTCCTTAACCGGAGTGAAAGTTCGAGTCTTTTCATCCGCACCACCAGCCCGGGGTTTCTAACCCCGGGTTGTTTCTTTTTTAGGCCATCGGTTTTCGTGCCTGCGCCCCTGGCCCTCCGCTGACTATGGGGAATCACCCTAAGAGCGGCATGCGGACAACTTATAGGCGCAGCTTGATCGGGCTTGCGCGCAAGGGTTGCTTGCTAAACGCCGAGATTCGCAGCGAAACCTCAAAGTCTTTACTGTTTTTTAGGCATTCCGACCTTGTGTCTCTGCCGCGCCATTTGGACGTTGCAATGCAAATTGGCTTTTGCTTACCTTCCTTTCAATGAAGTGCAGGAACACCTGCCGGACGACAGGGAGACAAAGCTTGGCCGCAGCAGCCGAGGGTGACGCCTACGTCGCATTCGATCATGTGCAAAAGAGTTACGATGGCGTTTCGTTGGTGGTCAAAGACCTCAACCTTTCGATCGCCAAGGGAGAATTCTTGACGATGCTTGGGCCATCAGGCTCGGGCAAAACCACATGCCTGATGATGTTGGCCGGATTTGAGACGGCGACTCATGGGGAGATCCGGCTTGATGGGCGCAACATCAATCTGGTGCCGCCGCATAAGCGCGGCATTGGCATGGTGTTTCAGAATTATGCCCTGTTCCCGCATATGACGGTGGGAGAGAATCTTTCCTTCCCGCTGGAAGTGCGCGGCATGGGCAAGGATGAGCGTGAGACGCGGATCAAGCGCGCGCTGGATATGGTTCAGATGGGGGCCTTCGCCTCACGCCGCCCCGCGCAGCTTTCGGGCGGCCAGCAGCAAAGGATCGCTTTGGCGCGGGCCTTGGTGTTCGATCCCGCACTGGTCTTGATGGATGAGCCTTTGGGCGCGCTGGATAAGCAACTGCGTGAGCATATGCAGTTTGAGATCAAGCATTTGCATGAGCGGCTGGGCATCACGGTGGTCTATGTGACCCATGACCAGGGCGAAGCTTTGACCATGTCGGACCGAGTGGCCGTCTTCAATGACGGGCGCATTCAGCAGCTCGCCCCTCCGGCCGATCTTTATGAACGGCCCGAAAACAGCTTCGTGGCGCAGTTCATTGGCGAGAACAACAAGCTTCCCGGCACGGTCGAGGAACTGAGCCAAGGCAAGGCCTTGGTCCGGCTTGCCACGGGCGAGTTGATCGATGCCACCCCGGTCAATGTGACCGAGAAGGGGCAGAAGACTTTGGTCTCCATCCGGCCCGAGCGGGTCGAATTCAAGCCCGAGATGATGCCTGCGGGCGCCCATACCATCGGCGCCGAGGTGCTTGAGGTGATCTATATGGGCGACATCCTGCGCGCGCGGCTGCGGGTCGCCGGCTCGGACGATTTCGTCATCAAGATGCGCAACACCCTTGGCCAGACCAAATTGGACCGAGGACAAAAGATCAATGTGGGCTGGCATCCGCAAGATGCCCGCGCGCTTGACCCGAGCTGACGCCGGAGAATGCGGCAGACCAAAACGGCCCCAAAAAAAGGGGCCATTAAAAAAACCAACGGGAGAAGTTCGCTATGAAGAAGATTCTGATTCTCTCCACCGCCTTGTGCGGCTTTGCCGCTTCGGCGCAGGCCGACATCACGGTGATGGGCTGGGGCGGCGCTTATGCCAACAGCCAGATTGAGGCCTATTTCAAACCCTTCACCGCCGCGACCGGCAAAAAAGTGGTTTCGGTCGATTCCGACAACCCCGCAACCCCGGTGAAATCGCAAGTCGAAGCCAATAACGTCACCATCGACGTGGCGGTTTTGGAAATCGCCGATGCGGTGCGGCTTTGCGACGAGGGCGCGTTGGTGCCTTTTGACTTCTCGGCATTGCCCAACGGTGCCGATGGCACGGGCGCCGAGGATGATTTCATCGCCGGCACTTTGACCGAATGCATGATCCCGACGGATATTTTCTCGACCGTCGTGGCTTATGACGCGTCGAAATTCCCCGATGCTCCGCCGACCTCGATCGCCGATTTCTTCGATTTGGAGAAATTCCCCGGCAAGCGCGGTATCCGTAAGAATGCCAAAACCACGCTGGAAATGGCTTTGATGGCGGATGGCGTGCCAGCAGCCGAGGTTTATGCCTTGCTGGAAACCGATGAGGGTGTGGACCGCGCCTTTGCCAAGCTCGACACCATCAAGAAGGATGCGGTCTTCTGGGAAGCGGGCGCACAGCCGCCGCAATTGCTGGCCGATGGCGAGGTGGTGATGACCACAGCTTACAACGGCCGGATCTTCAATGCGGTGCAGTTGGAGAGCAAGCCCTTTGCCATCGTTTGGGATGGTCAGGTCTTTGAATGGGAAGGCATGGCGATCCCGAAAGGTGCCCCGAATGAGGCTGACGCTTTGGAGTTGATCCATTTCGCCACCGCCTCGGAGCAGTTGGCGAAAGCGGCAGAGTTCATCTCTTACGGCCCGCCGCGCAAATCCTCGGCTTCGCTGGTTGGCAATATCCAAGGCAAGGAAGAGCCGATGGGCCCGAACCTGCCGACCGATCCGGCGAATATGACCAATGCGCTGGGTTCGTCGTTGGACTTCTGGGTCGACCGCGACATTCAGCTGAATGAGCGTTTCAACGCCTGGCTCGCCTCGAACTAAGGGCTTGCCGATGGACTGGGGGCTGCAGGACGCAGACCCCAGCCTGAACGACCGGGGCAGGGCGCTTTGGCGCATTGCCCCGGTATGAGATGCGATGATCCCGCCGCAAGGATGCCCCCTTTCGGCCTTTCGAACCAGCGAGGCACAGCCCTTGACCCCTGCGGCCCCTATCACACCCGCGATGCTGACCACCGCAGATGGACGCCCGCTAAAGGCGGCTTTGGCAGCGGCGCAAGCCCGCTCAAAACGCCGGGCTTTGTTCTTGGTGCTGCCATTGCTTTTGTTCGTTGTGATCAGCTTCGTGATCCCAATTGGGCAGATGTTGCAGCGGTCGTTCTACCATGACGGTTTTTCGAAATCCGCCCCGGCCTTGCAGGCTTGGTTTGCCGAAAACCCGCTGGGCACCGAGCCGGATGAGGCGGCCTATGCCGCTTTGGTCGCGGATCTTGCTTTGATGCAAGAGACGCGGGCTGCGGGTGATGCTGGCACGCGGATCAACTATACGCTGCCGGGGGCGCGGTCGCTTTACACCTCGGCCGCGCGGGGGGCCAAGAAGCTGGAGCCACCCTTCAAAGAGGCTTTGCTGGCCGAGGATGCCAAATGGGCCGATCCGCGGCTTTGGGTAGCGATGCGTTCGGCTGCCTCGCCTTGGACGGCGGATTTCTACATGATCGCTGCCGATTTGCAGCTGGCGGCCGATGGCGGCGTGGAGCGCGCGCCTGAGACGCAGCGCGTCTATGTCGCGCTTTACATCAAGACGATTTTTCTGGCGGCTTTGATCACCGGCATTTGCCTGCTTTTGGCCTTTCCGATCGCGCATTTGCTGGCGACTTTGCCAATGGCCAAGGCCAATCTTTTGCTGATCTTGGTGCTGCTGCCGTTCTGGACCTCGCTTTTGGTGCGGACGACCAGTTGGATCGTTCTTTTGCAAGATCAAGGGGTTATCAACTCATTCTTGGTCTATCTGGGAGCGATTGGCGATGATGGCCGCCTGCGGATGATCTATAATCAGACCGGGACGATCATCGTGATGGTGCATATCTTGCTGCCCTTCATGGTGCTGCCGCTTTACTCGGTCATGCGGGTGATCCCGCCCAGCTACGCCCGGGCCGCGCGCTCTTTGGGTGCCACGAGCTGGACCACGTTCCGGCGGATCTACCTGCCGCAAACCCTGCCCGGCATTGGCGCAGGCGCGCTTTTGGTCTTCATTCTGGCGGTGGGCTATTACATCACCCCGGCCTTGGTCGGCGGCGCTGATGGGATGCTTTATTCCAACATGATCTCCTTCCATATGAACAAGGCCAATTGGTCGATGGCGGCGGCTTTGGCCACGCTTTTGCTGCTGGGCGTCTTGGTGCTTTACTGGCTTTATGACCGCCTTGTTGGCATCGACAACCTCAAGCTCGGATAAGGAAACGCACAATGGCCCTGCCAACCTATGCCTCTCCGCTCGAGCGTCTGTGGCACTATGCTTATCTGGTGATCTGCACGCTGATCTTCATCTTCCTGATCGCCCCGATCTTGGTGATCATGCCGCTTTCGTTCAACGCTGAGCCTTATTTCACCTTTACCGAAGCCATGTTGCGCTTGGCTCCAGAGGGCTTTTCGCTGCGCTGGTATGAGGCTTTGCTGACCACGGGTATGATGAACCCCGAAGCCGTGGCGGGCTGGTGGTCAGATGTCTGGGCCAATGCGGCTTGGGTGAAGGCGGCGAAAAACTCGTTCATCATCGGCTTCTGGGCGACCGTTTTGGCGACGACTTTGGGCACATTGGCGGCGCTGGGCCTGTCGCGCCCCGATATGCCCTATCGCCGCGCGATCATGGCGATCCTGATCTCGCCGATGATCGTGCCGATCATCATCATCGCGGCGGGGACCTTCTTCTTTTACTCGGCACCTTGCGGGGTGATCGGGGTGGATTGTGGCCGGCTGACTTCGACCTATTCGGGGGTGATCTTGGCCCATACCACATTGGGCATTCCCTTCGTGATCATCACCGTGACGGCGACGCTTTCGGGCTTTGACCAAAGCCTTGTGCGGGCGGCGGCCAGCCTTGGGGCCAATCCGCGCGCGACCTTCTTCCGGGTGATCTTGCCCTTGATCTTGCCCGGCGTGATCTCGGGGGCGTTGTTCGCCTTCGTCACCTCGTTTGATGAGGTGGTGGCGGTGCTTTTCATCGCTGGACCCGAGCAGCAGACCATCCCGCGCCAGATGTGGAACGGCATCCGCGAGCAGATCAGCCCAGCGATCTTGTCGGTGGCGACGATCCTTGTGGTGATCTCGATCGCGCTTTTGGCCACGGTTGAGCTGTTGCGTCGCCGTTCGGACCGGCTGCGCGGGGTCACGGGGCGGTAGGTTTCTGGCCTTTGGGGACAATGGCAGGGGCGGCGCAGGTTTTGCGCCGCCTTTTGTTTGGAGCCGTCGCATCTGGCGCTGTTAAAAGGTGACAGCTGCGTGGAAGCCACTAATCTACCTAGTTAATACGTTCATCATATTGCTCGGGAAGGGCAAAGTATGAGTGCAGAGCTGCGCGCCGCGCCACCCGCTTATAGCGCCTCCATCCAGCGTCAAGGCGAGGCTTTGGCCCGCCGCCTTCAGCCGCAGATGCAAGGCGAGGTGACAGCGGCGGCCTTTGACCGCGGCCGCTATGCCACCGATGCCTCGATCTATCAGATCATGCCTTTGGCGGTGGCTTTCCCGAAGGATGCCACGGACCTGCAAGCGGCTTTGAGCGTGGCGCAAAAGACCGGCGTGCCCGTCATCGCGCGGGGCGGTGGCACCAGCCAAAACGGCCAGCCTTTGGGCGCTGGGCTGGTGTTGGATTTCAGCCGGTATTTCAACGGATTGCTGGAGCTTGATACCGGATCTCGGCAGGTGGTGGTGCAGCCGGGCATGGTGCTCGAACGGCTGAACACCCGGCTGCGGGCTGAGGGGTTGTTCTTTCCGGTGGAGCCGTCGACCGCCAGTCGCTGCACTTTGGGCGGCATGGCGGGCAACAATTCCTGCGGCGCGCGTTCGCTGGCCTATGGCAAGATGGTCGACAATGTGCGGGCGGTCGAAGGGCTGATGGCCAGCGGTGAGGCGGTCCGCTTTGTCCTGCAAAGCCCAGCCCACCCGGCTCTGAGCCGCGCCCAAGCTTTGGCCGAGGTCGAACGCGCCGAGATTGAGGCGCGTTTCCCGAAGGTGCAGCGCCGTGTCGGCGGCTATAACCTCGACGCGCTTTTGGCACAGACGCCCAATCCGGCGCATCTGATGGTAGGCTCCGAAGGCACTTTGGCGCTGACGACGGCGCTGACGCTGCAACTCGCGCCTTTGCCCGCGCGTCGCGTGATGGGCGTCTGTCACTTCCCCAGCTTCCGCGCCGCGATGGAGGCGACGCGGCATATCGTGGCTTTGGGCCCGACAGCGGTGGAGCTGGTCGACAATAATGTGCTGACTTTGGGGGCCGAGATTGCGCTGTTCCAGCGCACGTTGAGCAAGATCACCAAGGGCCACCCGGATTGCCTTTTGTTGGTGGAATTCGCCGGTGAGTCCGAGGGCGCTTTGGCGCAAGAGCTGAAGCGCTTGGACCAGTGCATGTCCGATCACGGGTATTCCGGTGCAGTGGTCGAGATCACTGAAGCCGCCGCGCAGCGCGAGGTTTGGGAGATGCGCGAGGCTTGCCTCAACATCATGATGTCGGCGACGGGCGATGCAAAACCCGTCAGCTTCATCGAAGATTGCGCGGTGCCGCTGGAGCATTTGGCCGATTACACCGATGAAATCACCGAGCTTTTTGCAAGGCACAACACGCGCGGCACATGGTATGCCCATGCCTCGGAGGGCTGTCTGCATGTGCGGCCGATCCTGAATCTGAAAGACCCGCGCGGGCTTGCCGCGATGCGGGCCATTGCCGAAGAGGCCTGCGCTTTGGTGCGCCGCTTCAAGGGCTCGCATTCCGGCGAGCATGGCGATGGCATCTCGCGGTCGGAATTCCACCGGATGATGTTTGGTGATCGGATTGTGGCGGCGTTTGAGGGCGTGAAGGATGCCTTTGATCCCAAAGGCCTTCTAAATCCCGGCAAGATTGTGCGGCCCTACCGGATGGATGATCCGGCCTTGATGCGCTTTGCCCCGGGCTATCATGTGGCCGAGCCTGTGCAACAGGCCTTGGATTGGTCCGACAAGGGCGGCTTTGGCGGTGCGATCGAGATGTGCAACAACAATGGCACCTGCCGCAAGCTGGCGGGTGGGGTGATGTGCCCAAGCTACCGTGTCACCGGGCAAGAGCAGCATCTGACGCGCGGGCGGGCCAATGCTTTGCGGCTGGCGATCTCGGGCCAGTTGGGGGAAGGGGCGCTGACCTCAACGGCGATGAAGGAAAGCATGGCGCTTTGTGTTGGCTGCAAGGGCTGTCGGCAGGAATGCCCGACGGGCGTTGACATGGCCAAGATGAAGATCGAGGTGCTGCATCACTATCACGCGCGCCACGGTCTGCCTTTGCGCGAGCGGTTGGTGGCTTACTTGCCGCGCTATGCGCCTTTTGTGGCGCGTTTGCGGGGCTTGGCCAATCTGCGCGACCGGGTGCCGGGGCTGGCTTGGCTGTCTGAGAGGCTTTTGGGTCTGGCCGCCGACCGGCCCTTGCCGGTTTGGGCGAAACCTTGGGCCGAGGGCGGGCGGGTCTCGACCCCAGAAGACGTGCAGGGCGATGGCCGAGATCTGGTGCTCTTTGGCGATACGTTCAACCGGTATTTCGAGCCGGAGAATCTGACCGCCGCGACGCGGGTTCTCAGCGCGGCGGGATACCGGCTGCACCGGGTGCCGGTGCAGGGCAGGCCTTTGTGCTGCGGGCGCAGCTTCATGGCCTCGGGCCAGACCACCGAAGCGCGCAAAGAATTGCAGCGTAGCCGCGACGCCCTTTTGCCTTATGTTCAGCGCGGCGCGCGGGTGGTGGGGTTGGAGCCTTCGTGCCTTTTGACCTTCCGCGATGAGGCGCTTAGCCTTTTGCCGGGGGATGAGAGCCAAAGGCTTGCCGAGGCGACGCAGCTGATTGAAGAGGCTTTGGCGCAGGATCTGCGCGCGGGGCTGGTGGCGCTGGATCTGGACGCGCTGCCAAAGGTGGCGCATCTGCATGGCCATTGCCACCAAAAGGCCTTGGGCGCGATGGGCGCGGTGGAGCAGGTGTTGCGCGCGGTGCCAGAGCTGCGGGTCGAGACGATCCCCTCAAGCTGCTGCGGTATGGCAGGCGCCTTTGGCCATCAGGCCGAAACGCTTGAGTTCTCGCGCGCTATGGGGGAGCTGAGCCTCTTGCCAGCGGTGCGGGCGGCGGGGGCCGAGGATTGGATCATTGCCGATGGCACCAGTTGCCGCGCCCAGATCAAGGATGGCAGCGGGCGGCAGGGCCGGCATGTGGTGCGGCTGTTGGAGGCCTGTCTGAAGGGGCCTGCGTGAGGCGCGGTGTCGCGCAGCTTAAGCCAAGCGGCGCGCGGGGCCTTAACTCTCGCTGAGTTGCGGGATCGAAAGCTCATCCGCGATGCGGTCCAGCTCGGCCTGCAGAGCTTGGTGCAGGGGGATGCCTTCGGTCAGATGTTTGGCGCGCAAGGCGGAGCGGCCCTCTCCGGGGATACGGGGGGGCTCATGTCCGGGCAGGGGCGTTGAGGCGCGCAACTCGGCAAAGCTGCGGGTCGCGGCGGCGATGAAATCCCCCAACTCGCCGAAAGCGGCAATGTCGATGGCGGCGACGAATTGGCCGGTGTTGGTGGGGGTGGCGGTGTCGGTGGTGAAATCCACCACATCAGAGCCAAAGGCCGCCCCGTTCAGCACCCCCGCCAAGAGGCCGATTGCGGTGGCAAGGCCGTAGCCTTTTGGCCCGCCGATGGGCAGCAAAAAGCCCTCATCGCGGCGGTTTGGGTCGGTCAAAGGCTGGCCGTCACGGCCGACCATCCAGCCCTCGGGCATCGGTTCGCCACGTTGGGCGAGGGTCTTGATCTTGCCCACCGCCGCCACGGTGGTGGCCATGTCGAGCACGAAAGCATCCTTGTCACCGGGCGTGGCAATGGCGAGCGGGTTGGTGCCAAGCAGCAGATCAGTGCCGCCCCAAGGCGCCACATGATTGGCGCTGCCAACGGCGGCACAGATGCCGATCATGCCGCTCTCTGCCTGAGGTCGCACATATAAAGCCGCAGGCCCGGCGTGATTGTTGCCGCGCAAACCCACCCAGCCGATCCCGGCCAGCCGCGCCTTGGCCATCGCCAGATCGCAAGCCATCGCCATGCCAAGATGACCAAGGCCATTGTCACCATCAATCAGCGCGGTCGCAGCGGTCTCGCGCAACACTCGGGGCGTGGCGCTTGGATTGCAGCCGCCGCCCTTCAAGCGGTTCACATATTGCCGCAGCCGGAAAAGCCCGTGGGTGTCGTAGCCCAAAAGATCCGCCTCGACCATCAGACCGGCCACCTTGGCGGCATCGGCCTGAGGCACGCCCAGCGTGGTAAAAGCGCGGGTGACAAAGCGGGTGAGCGCGGATGCGGGAAGCGGGGCCATGGTTAGCCCTCGCCCCCAGTGCTGACGCGGTCTTTTTGCCAAAAGACGATGCGGCGTTGGGCAAAGGAGACCAGCGTGAAGATCGCAAGCCCGATGATCGACAGGTACAGGATCAGCGAGAAGACGCGCGGCGTGTTGAGCTGGCTGGCAGCGGTGCGGATCAACTCACCAAAGCCTTTGCCGCCGCCGAGGAATTCGCCGGTGATCGCCCCGGCCATCACGCCGACCGAGCCGATTTTAAGCCCGGTGAAGACCTGCGGCAAAGCCATTGGCAGCTTCATCTTGATCAGGGTTTGCCAGCGGCTCGCGCCCATGGTGCGGAAAAGGTTGCGGCTGTTCACATCGGCGGAATGTAGCCCCGCAGCGGTGCCGACAACGATCGGGAAGGTGGCGATGAAGGCCGCCAGCGCCACTTTGCTGTCGATGTCAAAGCCAAGCCACGCCACGAACAAGGGCGCGAAGGCGACTTTCGGCATCGTGTCGATGGCGACGAGATAGGGCATGATCGCCTGTTCGCCAAAGGCGGTCTCGCCGACGATCACGCCAAGGGTGAAGCCAATCAGCATGGCCAAAAGGAAGCCGTAAAACACTTCTTTGAGGGTGATCCACAAAGCGCCCAGCATATATTGGCCGGTGAGAAGGTTTTTGCCGACAAAGATAAGGTCTTTAAGGGTTTCGTAAGGGGTTGGCAGGATGATCCGGCTGACCATGCCAAAGCGCGTGACCAAATCCCAAAGGAGGATGAAGACCGCAAAGACGAAAAGCATTTTGGCCGCGCGCGGCACCCGGTCCAGCCAGCCGGTCTCTTCTTTCCAGACAGTGTCCTCTTCGGTGGCGGGACTGCTGTCGGCAATGCGTTCGAGGCTCATATGAAGGCCTCCTTATCCAGACGGCTGCGGATATGTTCGACGATGGCGCCGAATTTCGGCGTGGTCATCATGTCGAGCGTGCGCGGGCGCGGCAGATCAATCTCGACCACCTCGGCAATATGGCCGGGGCGGGGTTTCATTACATAGACCACATCCGACAGGATCACCGCCTCGGGGATGGAATGGGTAACAAGGAAGGCTGTGGCATTGCGCGAGGTGCAGATGCGCTGAAGTTCCATATTCATGAAGTCGCGGGTCAATTCGTCCAAGGCGCTGAAGGGCTCGTCCAACAAAAGCACCGCAGGTTCGGTGATCAGCATCCGGCAGATCGAGGCGCGCTGGGCCATGCCGCCAGAAAGCTCACCCGGATAGGTGTTCTCAAAGCCTTTGAGGCCCACGAGTTCCAGCAAGGCACGGGCCTTGTCGCGGGCGGCTTTCGCGGCGGCTTTGCCGTCGCGGATCTCGATTGGCAGGACAATATTTTCCAGCGTGGTGCGCCATGGGAAAAGTGTCGCCTGTTGGAACATCATGCCGATGTCGCGGCGCGGGCCGGTCACCGGCTTGCCTTGTAGAACCACTCGCCCGGTTGAGGGCGGGATCAGTCCCGACATGATCTTGAGAAGGGTGGACTTGCCGCAGCCGCTAGAGCCGATGACAGAAGAAAAGCTGCCTTGGGTCAGGGTTAAATTCACCGAATCCAGTGCTTTGATGGCATTGCGGGCATAGGTTTTGCCCACGTTGCGCAGCTGGTAAACGGGGGCGCCCAGAGGCGGGGTCTCGGTGAGGGCTGCGGCAGCCGGCATCAGTTCTGGCTCCCGTTAACCTTGAGGGTGAACTCATTGGTATAGGCGGCGGTCAGATCGGGCAGGGGGGCGGTCAATTCACCAGCGGCGAGTTGGACCTGCTGCCATTCTTCCCAAACCTCGGGCGGCTGGTAGCCGTAACCATTGGTCATATCGACGGGAATGGTCTTGGAGCGCACTGCATCAAACAAAGCCGCCGCAAAGGCCGGATCTTCGCTTTCCTGCGGGTTGCCCGCGGCCATATGGGCCAGAACCTTGTCGCGATTGGCATCATCCAGCGCGAAGATATGGCCGCGATAGATGGCGCGGACAAACTTCTCGACCAGCTCGGGATTGTTGCGGATCGTATCGCCCATGGTGATGAAACCATTGCCGAAGAAGCGCGCATATTCGCCCGGGGTGATGTCCCGCACCGCAACACCGCGCTGGTTCAGGATCGCCGCATCGGCGGTCGAGGCGGAATAGGCCTGCATTTCCCCCGAAGAGAAGGCCGCCGTCGCCGGGCCACCGTCACCGACCGTGAGGAAGGTGTAATCGGTGCCCTCCTCGAGCCCCGAGCCCTTCAACACATTGCGCGCAAAGCCAACTTCGGCGCCATCTGCCGTGCCGGTGCCGATGACGGTGCCTTTCAGATCGGCCGGGCTTTGCACGGCGCTGTCATTGGGCACAACGATGCCAAAGTTCGACTTGGCGGCGAAGTTGTAGATGAAGACCGCATCCACATCGCGGCCACGGGCGGCCAGAACCGGCCCCGGACCGGGACGGCCAAATTGCGCTTGGCCCGAGGAGAGCGCTTGCAGAACCGGGCCCGAGCCGTTGATGGATTCTACCGTTACATCAAGACCTTCTTCGGCGAAAAAGCCCTCGCCAATCGCCACGAAGACGTTGAACGAGTTGATTGCCGATGGGCTTGGCTGCACGAAAGTAACCTTGGTCAGCTCTTGCGCCGATACAGCGCCAGCGCCAAGTGCCAAGGGGGCCGCGAGCAGAGCCGCGGATAAAGTGGTAAACGTCCGTCTCGTCAGCATGTGAATTCCTCCCAGAATAGTGTGTTCCGTCTGTCGCATGCCCGGCTCTGACGGCCGGTTGTCTCAGGCGTTGCGGACCGGATTGGCCAGCCGCCCAATTCCGTCGATCTCGCAAACCACCTCATCGCCGTCCTTCAGGAAGGCGGGCGGCTCCATCGCATAGCCCACGCCCGAAGGCGTGCCGGTGGCCAAAATGTCGCCCGGCTCCAAGGTCAGACCTTCGGAGAGCGAGGCGACCAGCGTCGGGATGTCGAAAATCATCTGCGCGGTGTTGGAGTTTTGGCGCACCTCGCCATTCACCAAGCTGCGCAAGCCAAGGTTCTGCGGATCTGCGATCTCGTCTGCGGTGACGACGATCGGGCCAAGTGGGCAGGAACCGTCGAGGCCTTTGCCTTTGAAATATTGCCCGCCATGACGGCGCTGCACATCCCGCGCCGTGATGTCATTGAGGATCGTGTAGCCCCAAATATGGTCATAAACGCGGGCTTTAGGGATGTCGCGACCGGGTTTGCCGAAGATCAAAGCCAGCTCAACCTCATAGTCGATTTGGGTCGAGACATGGGTGAAGATCGGCACATCGGTACCCGGCCCAATCACGGCAGTGCGGGGTTTTGTAAAGAAAACAGGTACTTCGGTGATGGCGACGGTGGTCTTCTGCGCCCGTGCGCCTTCGGCAATGTGATCGGCATAATTGCGACCGACGCAAAAGACGTTCTTTTCAGGGCGGGGCAGCGGGGCGAGCAGCTTTGCCTTTTGCGCCGCGATGATCAAAGCGGGATCAGCTTTGGCTGCAAGCGACTTCACCTGCGCCAATGCAGCGTCACCGCCTTCGATCAGCGCTTGCAGGCTGCCCTCGGTCAGCGCCCGATCGGTGAGGCCTTGGGCCTTTGATGCCGCCGCTATCGGCAGGAAATCTCCGTTTTCAAGCTGCAAAGCCGCGGTGGAGCCGGTCGGGGTGGCGATTGTGGCGAAGCGCATGGGCGAAGTTCCTAAAGCTGATTGGGCTGCAAAGGGCACTGGCTGTGCAGCGGCAGATGGGGCGCGGACGGCAGCACTCATCAAGCAAACGGCCAAAAGTTTTGGCCCGGGGCGGCAAGCGGCTTTCTGCCCCGCTTCCACGGGCAAATGAGCCAGCGGAATCGGGGTCTATCTAAAGATGCTAGACAGCTTTGTTGGTTGTGCCTAGAAATTTGGATTAACCAATGTTCGGATTGGTTTGGGTATGGATGACAAGCTGCCTTTGCCTTTGGACGAGCAGATCCGGCTCTGGATCGCAGAGAATAAGTTTAACCATAATGACCGGCTGCCGCCCGAGCGCGCGCTGAGCCAGCGCTTTGGCGTCTCGCGCGGGGAGCTGCGTAAAGCACTGGCTGCGCTGGAGGGCGATGGGTTGATCTGGCGCCATGTCGGGCGCGGCACCTTTATTGGCGCGCGCCCGGTTTTGAACCTCGCCGACGTGGCGTTCTTGGGAGAATTGGCAAGCCCTGCGCAGGTGATTGCGGCCCGCTTGGTGATCGAGCCCGAGCTCGCCCGATTGGCGGCGCTTTACGGCACGCGCAGCGATTTTGACGAAATTCTGTCCTGCGCGCAGCGCTGCAGAGAGGCCTCAACCTGGCGCAGCTATGAGGCTTGGGACAACAATTTGCATTACGCGGTTGCCAAGGCTACCCACAACAAGCTGTTGGTATATCTATTTGATATCCTGAATGTGGTGCGCCGCTCGACGGTTTGGGGCCAACCGCGCATCAGCAAATTGCCGCCCCGAGACCACCGCAGCTTTGCCGAGCATGACGCATTTTGTGCGGCGATTCAGGCACGCGACGCGCAGGCTGCTTCGCAAAAGATGCGTGATCATCTGATCTCGGTGCGCGAGCGTGTTTTGCCGGCGCTTGGGCGCTAGGCCCAAGGCCGGCAGCCGAAGCTTAGACCACCGTGACGGTCAGATCGCCAACGCCCGCAACATGGCATTCCATCACATCGCCTTTGACCACCGAGGCAACGCCCGCCGGGGTGCCGGTCATGATGATATCGCCGGGGGCGAGCTCAAAATACTCGGAGAGATAGGAGATCATCTCCGGCACTTTCCAGATCAATTGGTTAAGATCGCCGGTCTGTTTGGCGACGCCGTTCACCTTGAGCTGCACCAAGCCAGCATCAGGATGGCCGACGTCCGAGACCGGACGCAGCGCCGAGCAGGGCGCCGAGAATTCAAAAGATTTGCCGGTTTCCCAAGGCCGACCCATGTCTTTGGCTTGGGATTGCAGATCGCGCCGCGTCATGTCGAGCCCGACGGCATAGCCCCAGACATGATCCAGCGCCTGATCCACGGGGATGTTCACTCCTCCCGATTTCAGTGCCACCACCATCTCAATCTCATGATGGACGTCAGAGGTTTTCGGCGGGTAGGGGAAGGTGCCATCGGTGATTAAGTTATTGGCATTCTTTTGGAAAAAGAACGGCGGCTCACGGTTGGGGTCGTGGCCCATCTCGATGGCATGGGCGGCGTAATTGCGGCCGATGCAATAGACGCGGCGCACGGGGAACAGGGTTTCAGACCCGGAAATCGGCAAGGTTACAACAGGCGGCGGGGTGATCGCATAATCTGCCATCTTGGGACAACTCCTCTGTCGGACTGCTTTTGCATCCCAGATTCGCTCTGGCTAATCAATCCTGATCATTCTAGAATCTGCGAACCAATCCGGACCAAGTTGTTATGCCCGATGATCTGACCCCTGTATCCGTGTCGTCCCCAGCTGCGCTGCCTGTTGAGCCCGCAGTCTCGGGCCATGCGGCCTTGGCGCAGTTGCGCGCCTATATTGCCGACCGCGCCTTCAAGCCTGGTGAGCGCTTGCCGCCCGAGCGGGTTTTGGCGGTGGATCTGGGGCTCAATCGCGCCGATCTGCGGCGCGCGCTTGAGGTTTTGGTGCAAGAGAACCGGCTTTGGCGTCATGTCGGCAAGGGCACCTTCCTGACCGATGTCGATCCCGCGGCCGCGATGCCCGGGCCCTTTGAGCAATTGGCGCAACAGGTGAGCCCGGCCGATGTTTTGCGCGCCCGCGCGGCTTTGGAGCCTGCGATTGCGCGCGAGGCGGCTTTGCATGCCTCGGCTGCGGCGATTGCCAAGCTGCGGTTGAATGTCGATCGCGCGCAACGCGCCGCAACTTGGCGCGAATATGAGGCGCTGGACAATGAGTTCCACCGCCAAATCGCCGAGAGCAGCGGCTCGACCACGCTTTTGGCGCTGTTTGACCAGTTGAACACTTTGCGCCGCACGGTGACATGGGGGCGGATGACCCGCGCTGGGATTAAACCGCCGGCGCAGCATTCCAGCTTTGCCGAACATGCCCGCATTGTCGATGAGATCGCGGTGCGCAATCCTGAGGCGGCGCAGGTGGCGATGCGGCAGCATTTACGCTCGGTCGAGACGCGGTTATTGGGGTGATCTCGGCCGAGTTCAGGCGATTGTATGCCTTTGTATGCAATCAGGTGCTGACGCCGCGCCCGCACTCTGCTAAGGCCAAGGAAACCCCGCTTTTCACCTTTAGCTAGACAGGTTGATGACATGGCTGATCAGACCGTCCCCGACATCATTTACACCAAGGTTGACGAGGCTCCGCAGATCGCCTCGGCCTCGCTTTTGCCGATTATTCAAGCCTTTGCGGCTCCGGCAGGGGTGTCGGTCGGCACGCGGGACATCTCGCTTGCGGGCCGGATCATCGCGGCTTTCCCAGAGGCCTTGACGGAAGCGCAGCGCCAATCTGATGATCTGGCTGTGCTGGGTGAGCTGGTGAAAACGCCGGACGCCAATGTGATCAAGCTGCCGAATATCTCGGCCTCGGTGCCGCAATTGGTGGCGGCGGTGAAAGAGCTGCAAGCCAAGGGCTATGCGATCCCGGATTACCCTGAAGAGATCCATTCGCCTGAAGAAAAGGCGATCCGCGCCAAGTTTGACGCGATCAAAGGCTCGGCGGTGAACCCGGTTCTGCGCGAAGGCAACTCGGATCGTCGCGCGGCGATTGCGGTGAAGAACTACGCCAAGGCCAACCCGCATTCGATGGGCAAATGGTCGAAGGACAGCAAGACCCGCGTCTCGACCATGGGGGCCAATGACTTCTTTTCCAACGAAAAATCCGGCACGCTGACCGCCGCTCAGGCAGGTCCGGCGCGGATTGAGCTTGTCGGCAATGATGGCTCGGTCACCGTTCTGAAGGACAAGCTGAACTACCCGGCTGGCACGGTTCTGGATGCGACCTTCATGTCGGCCAAAGCGCTGGCCGCCTTCTTGGATGCAGAGCTTGACTCCTCGAAGCGCGACGGCATCCTGTTCTCGATCCATCTTAAAGCCACGATGATGAAGGTCTCGGACCCGATCCTCTTTGGCCATGCGGTGAAGTCCTACCTGCGTCCGGTTTTCGACAAATACGGTGATGAGCTGGCTGCGGCTGGTGTCGATCCGAACGCCGGTCTTGGCACCTTGTTCGAGCGCGTTGCGGCTTTGCCCAATGTCGCCCCGATCAAGGCCGAGATTGACGCCGTCATGGCCGAGCGCGCGCCGATGTATATGGTGAATTCCGACAAGGGCATCACCAACCTGCATGTGCCTTCGGATGTGATCATTGACGCCTCGCTGCCGGCGTTGCTGCGTGCAGGCGGCAAGGGCTGGGGCCCGGATGGTCAAGCGGCAGACACCAATTGCGTGATCCCCGACAGCACCTATGCCCCAGTTTATGAAGAATCGGTGCGCTACTTCAAAGAGACCGGCGCTTTGGATCCCTCGACCGCTGGCACGGTGCAAAACGTTGGTTTGATGGCCCAAAAGGCCGAGGAATACGGCTCGCACCCGACGACTTTCGAGATCCCGAAAGACGGCACGGTGCGTGTGGTACTGGCCAATGGCGACGTGCTGCATGAGCATAAGGTGGAGGCGGGCGACATCTGGCGCGCGGCTTCGACCCGGCAAGCGCCGATCGAAGACTGGGTGCGTCTGGCGATCTCGCGCCAAAAGGCCGAAGGTTGCCAAGCGATCTTCTGGCTGGATGAGACCCGCGCCCATGACGTCGAGCTGATCAAATATGTGAAGCCGATCTTGGCTGAGGCCGGGGTGTCGGACAAGTTCCAGATCCTTGCCCCGCGTGAGGCGACCCGGCTTTCGCTGGAAACCATCCGCGCCGGCAAAGACAGCATCGCCGTCACCGGCAACGTGCTGCGCGACTACCTGACCGACCTTTTCCCGATCTTGGAACTTGGCACCAGCGCCAAGATGCTCTCGATCGTCAAGCTGATGCAGGGCGGCGGGATGTTTGAGACCGGGGCAGGTGGCTCGGCGCCGAAACACGTCCAGCAAATCCTTGAGGAGAACCACCTGCGTTGGGATTCCTTGGGCGAATTCTGCGCCTTGGGCGAAAGCTTCAAGTTCTTGGCCGAGACCAAGGGCAATGCCAAGGCTAAGGTTTTGGGCGATGCGGTGGATGTGGCGACGCAAGGCGTGCTGGACCACAACCGCTCGCCCTTGGGCAAGGTGGGGCAGACCGACAACCGCGACAGCCATTACTACTTCGCACTCTACTGGGCGCAGGCCTTGGCCGCGCAAACCGCGGATGCCGATCTGGCCGCGCATTTCGCGCCGATCGCTGCGGCTTTGGCCGAGAATGAGGCCAAGATCGTGGCTGAACTGGCTTCCGTGCAGGGCAAGCCGGCCGATCTGGGCGGTTACTACCACACTGACCCGGCCAAGGTGGCAGCGGTGATGCGGCCTTCGGCCACGCTGAACGCCATCATCGGCTAAAGCCTAGGCCTGTGCCGCAACAAGGTGACATGAGCCAGCGCCGGGGCAACCTGGCGCTGGTTTTTTCGTGCTGCACAGCCGTTGCATGGCTCTTGGCTTGGCCGATCCGGAAGTAAAAAATTCCGATGCGGTTTGATGCGAAATTACGCGTAACGTCTATTAATCATTAGAAAAATGCAGACGCGCAACTATTTCACTGCGCTGCTTGCTGCCGGCAGGTCGTGTTGCCTATCCGGCACCGCTCGTCAGAACGCTTGACTCATTTCCGATTCGGAAAAATGATCGAGCGTGAGGGGAAGATTCGGAATATTCATGACACAGCGCTATATCCTCGACGACCTTGATCGGCAGATCATCGGCTATCTGACCGAGGATGGTCGGCTTTCCGCTGCCGAGATTTCTGGGCGGATTGGCACCGTGTCAGAGCGCACGATCCGCAACCGGATTGCGGGGCTTTTGCAGGCCAAAATGATCGTGATTGGCGCGATCCCGGACCCAGTTGCACTGGGGCGCGATGTGCAGGTCGAGCTGATTATCGATGTGGAGCCCGGCCGGCGCGAAGAGGTGGCGATCCAACTCGCTGAATATGACGAGATTGGCTACCTTGCTGCGATCAGCGGCAGAAGCGCGCTCAGCGCGTCCCTTTTTGCCGAAGATCACAACGGCGCCTTGAGCTTTATCGAAGAAGAGCTGGGCCGGATCGAGGGCGTGGCGCGCATCGAAAGCGCTGTCGTTCTCAGACTTTACAAAGTGTTCGGCACAAGGACCACCGCGCTGGGCGGGGCGGATCTTGCGTCCAAGAAAAAGGGATAGACCTATGCTGCGGATTGGGGTGGATGTTGGTGGGACCAACACGGATGCCGCTTTGCTGCGTGGCGCTGAGGTGCTGGCGACGGTGAAAACCGCGACCACGGCGGATGTCACCGGCGGTGTTGGCGCGGCGATCCGCTCGGTGCTGGCCTCGGCGGGGGAGGCCGCAGGCGATGTCGCCGGCGTCATGATCGGCACGACGCATTTTCTGAACGCCGCGGTTGAGGGGCGGCATCTGGAGCGCGTCGGCGTTTTGCGGCTTTGCGGTTCGTCGAGCCGGTCTTTGCCACCGATGATCGACTGGCCTGACCATCTGCGGGCATTGGTTGATGGCGGTGCGGCGTTGGTCGATGGCGGGGTGAATTACGACGGCTCTGAAATCGCGCCTTTGGACGCCGATGCGATCCGCGCCGCTTGCGCCGATTGGACGGCGCGCGGCATCTCGTCGATTGCGATCTGCTCGGTCTTTGCGCTGGTTGATGCGACGATGGAGAATGACGCCGCTGCGATTGTGGCCGAGACGATGCCGGGCGCTGCGATCAGCCTGTCGCACCGGGTTGGGCGCACAGGGCTTTTGCCGCGAGAAAATGCCACGATCTTGAACGCCAGCCTGCGCCGTTTGGGGGTTGAGACGGTGGGGGCCTTCCGCTCGGCTATTGCCGAACTGAACCTCAACTGCCCGCTTTATCTGACGCAGAACGACGGCACCTTGATGTCGGCTGATTTTGCCGAGCGTTATCCAGTGTTTACGATGGCCTCTGGCCCCACGAACTCCATGCGGGGGGCGGCGTTTCTGACCGGGCTGAGCGATGCGGCGGTGATCGATATCGGCGGCACCACCACCGATATAGGCATGCTTGTCGCCGGCTTCCCGCGCACCCGCAGCGAGGGCGCTTCGATCGGTGGCGTGCTGACCAATTTCCGGGTGCCGGATGTCTTTTCCTACGGTTTGGGCGGTGGCAGCATCGTGCGAAACGAGGAGGAGTTGACCATTGGCCCGGATTCAGTGGGCTTCCATCTGCCGCAAAAAGCTTTGTGTTTCGGTGGGGATACGCTGACGGCGACCGATATAGCCGTGGCCTCGGGGCTGGCGGAGATGGGCGACAAGAGCAAGCTTGCCCATATCACGCCAGAGCTGGTCGCGCGCGGTTTGGCGCAAATGAAATCCAGCATCGAGGCGGTTCTTGACCGAATGAAACCCAGTGCCGATCCAATTCCGGCGATTTTGGTCGGCGGTGGCTCGGTCTTGGTGGATGGATTGCTGGAAGGCACCTCAAGCTCGTTGAAGCCGGACCATTTCGGCTCAGCCAATGCCATTGGCGCGGCGATAGCGCAGATCTCGGGCGAGGTCGATAGCGTCGTCTCGCTCGAAGGCATCACCCGTGCCCAGGCGCTTGAAAGCGTGGTGGCCGAGGCCACCGCGCGGGCGGTTGAGGCAGGGGCTGCGCCTGCCACGATCACATTGGTCGAAGTGGAGGAGACGCCGCTGGCCTATCTGCCGGGCAATGCCATCCGCATTGCGGCAAAAGTCATCGGAGATTTGCAGGCATGACATATTGGACCCTGACGGAGGCGGATCTGGACCGCATCGCCCTTGGCTGTGGCATCCTTGGCACCGGCGGCGGCGGCAGCACCTATCATGGGCTGCTGCGTGCTAAGGCCTTGTTGCGGGAAGGAAAACGCATCCGCATGGTGCGTCCGGCCGATATGGAGCCCGATGCCCGTATCCTTGGCATCGGCGGCATCGGCGCCCCCACAGTTGGCATCGAAAAAATCGCCGAGGGCGGCGAAGGCGTGCGGCTTTTGAAGGCGGTTGAGCAGCATCTGGGTCGCAAGGTCGATGCTTTGCTGGGCGATGAAGTCGGCGGCGGCAATGGCATTGCGCCGATGCTAACGGCGGCAATGGTCGATCTGCCGGTCGTCGATGCCGACGGCATGGGCCGCGCCTTCCCCGAGGTGCAAATGACCTCGTTCTTCATTCATGGCCAAGACGTTAAACCCGCCGCTTTGGCCGATTCTGACGGCAATGTGCTGATCGTGACCGAAGCGACTTCGCCCAAGATGCTGGAAAAGCTGTTGCGGGCGGGCACGATTGCGATGGGCTGCTCGGCGCTGATGACCACGGCGCCGATGACCGGAGATTTTGTGCGGCGCTTCGGCATTCCGCACACCACCAGCCAAGCTTGGACGCTGGGCGATGCGGTGATCAACGCCCGTGCCGCCAAGGCCGATCCGGTCGAGGCGATCATGGCGGCCTCGGGCGGGATCCGGTTGATGCGCGGCAAGGTCACCGATATCGGCCGGCAAGTGATGGCCGGCTTTAACCGCGGTACGCTGACGGTGGCAGGGCTGGATCACGATCAGGGCCGCACCGTAACCGTTGATATTCAAAACGAATATCTGATCGCTTTTGAGGGTGAGCAGGCGTTGACGATGGTGCCGGATTTGATCTGCATCGTCGATTCCGAGACTGGCCGCGCCATTGGCACAGAAGAGCTGCGTTACGGTTTGCGCATCGACATCCTGTCGATCCCCGCGCCGGTGCTTTTGCGCAGTGAGATCGCCTTGGCCTCGGTCGGGCCGCGGGCTTTTGGCTATGATCTGGATTTCATTCCCACCGGTATCTCGGCCGATGCGCCGCCGGTGGCGCATTACGACATCGCTTCCTGACCAACCCATTGCCGAACCAAAAAAACAACCGGGAGACTGCCATGAAACGTCGCGATTTTATGAAGACCTCTGTGCTGGCCGCGTTGGCCACTGCCGCCAGTTCGGGCTTTAACCTTGCGATGGCGCAGGGCAATGGCATCTTCACGCTGGCCTATCCGACCAGTTTCCCCGATCTGGACCCGGCGACCTCTTTCTCCAACGATGGCGCGGTGCTGGCCAATGCCTATGAGGGGCTGACCCGCTATATCTCGGCCACTGAGACCGAGCCGTCGCGGATCGAGCCTTTGCTGGCGCAAAGCTGGGAGGTCTCGGAAGACGGTCTGACTTGGACCTTCAAGCTGCGTGAGGGCGTGACATTCCACGACGGCGAGGCGCTGACGGCAGCGGCAGTCAAAGGCTCGATCGAGCGGACGCGGCAGATTGGCGGCGGCGCCTCGTTCATCTGGAGCCCGGTGGTTTCGATCGAGGCGCCTGACGCGATGACTGTCGTCTTCGTGCTCTCCGAGCCGCAGCCTTTGGACCTGATCGCCTCGGCCGGCTTTGCGGCTTGGATCCAGTCGCCGGCCTCGCTCAGCCAAGACAATGCTTGGTTCAACGCTGGCAATGACGCGGGCACCGGCCCCTTCCGCATCGTGCGATATGAGCCCGGCCAGCGCTTGGTGATGGAGCGGGTCGAGGGCTATTGGGGCAATGTGCCCGAGGGTGCCTTCCAGACCGTCGCCTTTGAAATCGTCGAAGATGTGACCTTGATCCAGAACATGCTGGAAAGCGGGCAGGCCGATTGGGGCTATTCGGTCCCATTCGAGAACCTTGATCTGATGAAGGAAAATCCGGATCTGAAGGTCGTGGTGAACCCGTCTTTCGAGACACTCTTTGGCCTTTACAACACCAAGCGCGCGCCTTTGGACAATCCCAAAGTCCGTTTGGCATTGTCGATGGCCTTTCCCTATGACGATGTGATCATGGCTGGGACGGCGGGTCTTGGGACGCGCGCCAAGGGCGTGGTGCCGACGGGCATCTGGGGCCATGACGCCGATGCACCGATTCCGCCGACCGATCTGGAAGCGGCTGCCGCCATTCTGGCCGAAGAGGGCGTCTCGGGGCTGGAACTGGTGATGACCTATTCCACCACGCAAGAGATCTCGGCTTTGGCAGGCGAGCTGTGGAAGGCCAATCTTGAGACGCTTGGCGTCACGTTGACCTTGCAGCCGATGGCTTGGGAGGCGCAATGGCAGATGGCGAAATCCGATCCAGCCTCGGCGCAAGACATCTTCGTGATGTATTGGTGGCCGACCTATGTCACGCCGCATGACTATCTGCTCAGCCTTTTCCGCAGTGAGGATGAGCCGCTCTTTAACCTTGGCTACTACTCGAACCCCAAGTTCGACGAGGTGCTGGATGAGGCGGCGCGTCTGTCGGGGGTGGACCGTCCGAAAGCCGAAGAGATGTTTATTGAAGCGCAGCGCATCGTCGTCGAGGATGCCGCAGCGGTCTTCATGCTGGACCGCCCGAACGTCCATATCATCCGCTCGGATATCAAAGGCTACACCGACAATCCGGCTTATGGGCATGTCACCTTTGTGGGCGACATGAGCCGCTAAGGCTTTGAGAAAAGGGGGGATTGGATGAATATCATCCGCTACATCCTGCGCCGCATGGTGTTGTCTGCCTTTGTGGTGGTCGGCGTGACCTTTTTGGTCTTCACCGTGGCTCAGGTGGTCCCTTCGGACCCGGCGGCGCTTTACGCCGGGCCACGCCCTTCGGCAGAACAAATCGCAAAGGCGCGGGTCGAGTTGAACCTCGATGCGCCTTTGCCCACCCGCTTTCTGACCTTTGCCAGCGCGATGGCGACGGGGGATTTCGGGGTCTCGTATAAATCCCGGCGGCTGATCTTGGAGGATCTGAAGGCCTATCTGCCTGCAACGCTTGAGCTGGCGGTGTTCTCCACCGCGATCGCTTTGCTCTTCGGCGTGCCCTTAGGTGTGATGGCCGCGGCCCGTCAGGGGCGCTGGTTTGACCGGCTGGCCAGTCTTAGCGCCATTGCCTCGGTTGCGATGCCGACCTTCTTTTTGGCGATGCTGTTGCAGCTTATCTTCTCGCAATGGCTGGGGGTGATGCCGCTGTCGGGCCGCACTTCGCGCGAGGTCGGCATCACCGATCCTGTCGCGCAGGTCACCGGGTTCCTCTTGATCGACAGCCTGCTGGCGGGGCGACCTGCCGCCTTTGGCAATGCGATGCTGCATCTGATCCTGCCCGCCTTGACGCTGGCTTCTTACCCGGCGGGGGTGGCGATGCGGCTTACCCGCTCGGCAATGATCGAGATTTTGCAGCGCCGCCATATCACCGCTGCCCGCGCGCTGGGCCTGTCGCAGCGGCGCATCCTTTTTGGCCATGCTTTGCCCAATGCGATGGGACCGGCGCTGACGGTGATTGGCCTGTCTTTTGCTTTCGCGCTGACCGGCGCGGTGCTGGTTGAGATCATCTTCGCTTGGCCCGGGCTCGGCCGCTATGTCTCGGAGGCGATCTTGGCCAAGGACTTCCCAGTGATTGCCGCCGTCACGATGGTGGTGACGATCTGCTATGTGGTTATGAACCTGATCATCGATGTCGCCCAAGCCTTGGTCGACCCAAGGGTGGCCCTGACATGAGACGCGTGATCTACCGCCTTGGCTGGCCCGGCACCATCGCTTTGCTATGTGTGATGGGTTTTATCTGCATGGCGCTTTTTGCGCCTTGGCTGGCCCCCTATCCCGCCCAAGGGGCAGGGGCACCAAATGTGGTGGCCAAACTTTCGCCGCCCTCGGCCGATTATTGGTTCGGCACCGACCATCTGGGCCGCGACGTGCTCAGCCGAGTGATCTATGCCACGCGGATTTCGCTGTCGAACGGCATCCTGATTGTTGGCTTTTCGCTGCTGATCGGTCTGCCGATTGGGCTGGCGGCGGGCTATTTCGGCGGCTGGGTGGATGAGGCGCTGATGCGCGTCACTGATGTGTTTCTGGCCTTCCCGGCGCTGCTTCTGGCGGTGTTGATGGCGGCGGCTATGGGGCCGGGCTTTCTCAACAGTGTGATCGCCGTCGCGGTCACTTGGTGGCCTTGGTATGCAAGGCTGGCCCGCGCTGAAGGCATGGTGTTGCGTGGCCAACCCTATGTCGAGGCGGCGCGTCTGGCCGGGGTCTCGCATCCGCGCATCATCTTGCGCCACATTCTGCCCGCGACCGGACGGCCCTTGACGGTGCAGGCGGCCTTGGATGTCGGCCCCGCTCTTCTGACGGCAGCGGCTTTGTCCTTCCTGGGCTTGGGCGTGCTGCCTCCGGACGCCGATTGGGGCCAGATGGTCGATGCGGGACGCAAGTTCTTCCCGGCGCGCTGGTGGTATTCGGTCGCGCCCGGATTGACGATCTTTCTTGTCGCACTCTCTTTCAGCGTGCTGGGCGATGCCTTGCGCGACCGCACGAAAGGGCCCTCCCGTGCCTCTGCTTGAGATCCGTGGCCTGTCGATCACCATCCCAACGCCGAAAGGCGATGTCCGAGCCGTGCGGGCGGTCGATCTGAGCGTCGAACGTGGCGAGATCCACGGCGTTATTGGCGAATCTGGTTCGGGCAAAACCATCACTGGCACCGCCATGTTGGGCCTTTTGCCGCAAGGCACCAAGGTCGAGGCGGAACGGTTCCATTTTGATGGCGAGGATTTGCGGCAGTCGGCAGATCGGCTGCGGGGCAATCGGATTGGATTGATCTCGCAAGATCCGGCGGCGGCTTTAAACCCGGTGCTGCGCATCTGGCGGCAGATGGATGATGTTCTGCGGCTGCACCGCAAAGCGCCACGCGCCGAACGTTGGGCCGAGGCGGTGGCGCTCTTGGCCTCGATCGGGCTCAATGATCCTGAAAAAGTGCTGCGCAGCTATCCGCATGAGCTTTCGGGCGGTATGTTGCAACGTGTTGTGATCGCTCAGGCTTTGGCGACGGGGGCGGATTTCCTCATTGCCGATGAGCCGACGACCGCTTTGGATGTGGCGGTTGCGATGCAGGTCTTGGAGCTTTTGCGCCAACTGGTGGCGACGCGTGGGCTGACGGTGCTGCTGATCACGCATGACATGGATGTCATCGCCGAGGTTTGCGACCGGGTGACGGTGCTTTACCACGGACGTTCGCTGGAAAATGGCCCGGCCGAGCAGGTTTTGCAGCGCCCAGAGCATCCCTACACGCGGGCCTTGCTGGCGGCCTTGCCCGATGCCGCCCCGCGCGGCGAAAGGCTCGCCACGGTCGAGGGGCTCTTCATCGACCCAGAGACGGGTGCGCTTTTGCAAGGGGACCAGCCATGACCGGAACCCCCATGCTGGAGGTGCGCGATCTGGTGATCCGCTACCGCTCGGGCCTATTTGCGCCGCGCGCCAAACCGGCCGTCAATGGCGCAAGCTTCCAGCTGATGCCCGGCGAGACCTTGGGCATCGTGGGCGAAAGCGGCTCGGGTAAGACCAGCCTTTTGCGGGCGATCTTGCGGCTTTTGCCGGTGGAAAGTGGCAGCATCGAGATGTCGGGCCAAGATTGGTTGGCGATCAAGGGCCGCAGCTTGCGCCAAGCCCGGCAGGCCATCGGTGTGGTGTCGCAAAACCCCTTTCTGTCGCTGAGCCCGCGGCTCAGCGTCCGAGAGATTTTGGCCGAGCCGTTGCAGGCCGCGGGCCAGAGCGCCGGTGCGGCGCTGAACGCGCGGATCGAGACCCTGCTGGGCGATTGCGGACTGCCTGCCAATTTCCGCGACCGCCGCGCGCGTGAGCTTTCCGGCGGACAAGCGCAACGGGTGGCGATTGCCCGCGCTTTGGCCTTGGAGCCGCAGCTTTTGGTGCTGGATGAACCGACCTCGGCGCTGGATGTCTCAGTTCAGGCGCAAATCCTGAACTTGCTCGCCGATCTCAAGCAGCAGCGCGGGCTGTCGATGCTGTTCGTCACACATAACCTGAAGGTCGTCGCCCATATCGCCGACCGCCTGATGGTGATGCGGCGCGGCGATGTGGTCGAGCTGGGCGCGACAGAAAGGATCGTCGCGGCCCCGGCGCAAGACTACACTCGGCAGCTGTTGTCCTTTGGCCTGAACGCGAAAACGCACTGGGCCAAAGGGCAGGGCGTTCAGGCGCGATAGCGATCGACCATTGCCGTGATCCGCCGTACGGCGGCCAAGGCGGCACTGCGGTCTTGGCTGAAGTTGAGCCGTATGCTTTGGGCGGCATGCGGGCTAAACTCGGTTCCCGGCGTCACGCTGACCCCGGCTTGCAGGCGCAAAAGTTTGACGAAATCGCCCGGCGCGATGCGCAATTTCGGCAAGTGCGGGAAGAGGTAAGACCCCGCCTGCGGGCTGCGGACCAAGACGCCCTCGCAGCCAGCGAAGACCGCCAGTAGATCGTCGCGGATCGCTTGATGCTGGGCAATGCGGTCTTCCATCCAGCCGGGAGCCTCATCAAACCAGCTGCGCAGCACGGCTTGGCTGTAGCCCGGCGCGCGCAGCGAGACGATGGCTTGCAGCTTCTCCATCCGCGCGATCACCGAAGCCGCGCCAAAGGCGACGCCCAAGCGGTAGCCCGAAAGCGATTCCGTTTTTGACGGACCCATGATGGTCACGACCTTCTCAGGATCGATCGCCCCCGCGCGCAGATGGGTGTAATCCGCCCCTACATAACGCAGCCGCGAATAAAGCTGATCGACGATCACCGTGGCGCCGTATTGGGTGGCCAAAGCGGCGATCTGGGTGATTTCATCTGCTGAATAGACCACGCCGGCGGGGTTGTTGGGATTGGAGAAGAGAAAGACCTTCGCCCCGGCCTTTAAGGCCGCCTCAAGCTCGCCCAGATCAAGACCCGCGCCAGTTTTGGTTCCAAGATAATCCATCTGCACCGGGATCATCTCGGCCTCAAGAAACTCAACCAATTTGCGATTGGCGAAGTAATCGGGCTGCACGATGGCCACTTTGTCGCCGCGCGTTACCGTTGCGGCCAGGGCAAGGAAAAGCGCGCCTTGCGTGCCGGGGGTGATGATGAGCCCGTCCTTGGCATCGACCGGAGCCCCGGTGAAACGCGCCAAACGCGGCGCGATCATCTCACGAATGCCGATATCGCCGCGATATTCGGTATAGGCCTGCGCGCCGCCCATCTCGTATCCCGCGGAGAAGAGGTCAAAGCTGCCCGGCGTGGGCGGATGCGCATCAACATCGCCATGCGAGAAATCGACCGGGCGCCCCTCAAGTGGCCCGCCGATCATTTGCGCGGCCAGGCCGTCTGCACTTTGCCGCAGCTCTTGGCCGGGGGCGTTGTCGGTGGCCAGTCTTTGAAACTTCGCGTCAATCGACAAGATGGAATTCCCTGTTTCTGGCTGACATGTGGTCGGTTTAGATGATTGATTTTGCTGGGATTTGCGCAGGTGCCGTCAGTTTGGTCGCTCTTGGAGAAAAAGTCATTCTCTTTCGTCAATCTCGGCGCGAAGCTTGGCGTCGATGATGGCGCGCCTTTGCGGGGGGGACGGCGGTGAACGTTTCAATCAACGCGCAGGTTTAGGGCTGGTTTTGCAGCCAAGATATGCGGCAAGCTGACAACATTGCAGCTATCGATTTCAGCGAAACTGGGGGGAAGCATGAGTCATGTCCTTTGTCTGGGCGCCGTCCCCGATTGGCTGATCGCCGAGGTTAGGGCGGCTGGTCTCACCGTTCTCATCGACGATCCGCAAGGGCATGAGGCGCAAGTCACCGGCATCCTGCGCCGCTCGGGCGGGGTAAGTGCGGCGCTGATGGACCGGTTTCCGGCGCTAGAGGTGATCTCAAGCCTTGGCGTTGGTTATGATATGATCGACACCGAGGCGGCGCGGGCGCGGGGCATTGCGGTGGGCCATACGCCGGATGTGCTGAATGAAGAGGTGGCCGATCTGACGATGGCGCTTCTCTTGGCCACCTTGCGACAGATCCCGCAAGGCAATCGCTATCTTTTGGACGGCAAATGGCCGGGCGGGCAATTCCCGCTGACGCCCTCGCTGCAGGGGCGCACCATTGGCATGATTGGCATGGGCCGGATTGGCAGCTGCATCGCGCGACGCTTGGCAGGCTTCGATGTGCCGGTCGTCTACCACAGTCGCTCGCCCCGTGCGGACAGCCCGCTGCGTCATTATCCCGACCTGATGGAAATGGCGCGCGATGTTGATACTTTGATCGCCATTGTCCCCGGTGGCCCTGAAACCCGACATCTGATCGACCGCGCGCTTTTGCAGGCACTTGGCCCGCAAGGCGTGGTGATCAATGTGGCGCGCGGCTCGGTCTTGGATGAGGAGGCTTTGATCGGGGCGCTGACCAAAGGCGAGATCTTGGCCGCAGGCTTGGATGTGTTTGAAAATGAGCCGAGCCCCGATCCGCGTCTGTTCAACCTGCCCAATTCTTTGGTCACGCCGCATCTTGGCTCGGGCACAGTGCCCACCCGCCATGCGATGTGGGAATTGGTGCGCGACAACCTTTTGCGCTGGTATCAGGGGGAAGTGATGCCCGCCGTGGTGCCGGGCTCGGTACGGCGCAGGCTGAGCTAAGCTGCACGGGGCAGAAATCGCGCAACCCATAGAGGGGCGCTTGGGTTGCCCCGCGCCAAAGCTGGCGCGGGACGGTGATGCGAAGGGCAGAGGCCCGAGTTTAGCCGCGCGGCACGCTGTCTTTGTGGCTGCTTTGGAAGACGGAAGTGTCGCCCTCCCAAGCCTCGGTGTGCTGCTCGATGTGCAGATGATCGGCGTCGCCCCACATCGAGGTGACAACGCGGGTTCGCACTTGCCAGTCGCCGCGGCCATAGGTGCGGTTCCAGGTGATATCGACCCGCGCGCTGGCCGGGTCGTCCTTGTGGATCGCATAGACCTTCTCGACCGCTTCCGAGGTCCGCACCCCATGCGTCAGATCCTCGGTCAAGGCGCCGGCACCATAGGTCGTGATCTTGGTCACGCCGGTGGTCATATCGGTCTCGATCCGCTTGAACTCTTCGCCTTCGCTGTGCTCTTTCTTCGGCAAAGCGGGCGCGGTGACGGGTTCGGGGAAGCTGGTCTCGTCGCCTTGCGCGGTCGGACGCACCGGCAGATCCAGCCAGCCACCGCTGATCGTGGCGGTGACGGGAACAGCCTCGGGCCAGACCAGCGGCCAATAGCTGGTCGAGACGGCAATGCGCAGCCGGTGACCGGCGGGCAGCCGATAGGCGATCTGGTCCAGATCCAGCGAGACCTCATAAACCTCACCCGGCACCAGCGGCTCGGCCACTTCATGGCTGTTGCGGTGGCGCAGGTTCAGCATGCCATAAGAGATCATCGCCGAGGTGCCATCGGGCCGCAAGTCATTGAGACGAACGATGATTTGCCCGCGCGCCTGGTCCGAGGCCAGTCGCAGAGTGACGCGCGGCGCGCCAACGATATCGGTGATCTCGCTGGTCTCGGCGCTGTCGAAACAGGCCGACAAAGCGTCATCGGCGCGCTGGTCATCGGGCAATTCGCCCGGGCCAAAGCCGAAGGGGAAATACTCGCCGGTGCCCATGCCGACAGCGGTCGAGGGCACAGCCTTTTGGCTGAAAGCGCCGGCTGCTTCGGCGCCAAGCGTCTCAAAGCCCAAGGCCATGCGGCGATTGGCGATGCTGGGCGAGGGCCAGACCGCTTCGGTGATCCAGCGGCCGGGGCGGTGGGTGAAGCTTGTCTCGGGCTTCACGCTGTCCATCAGCCAAGCGGTGTATTGCGGATCTTTATCGGCGCCATTGTCGATGCCTTTCAGCCAGTGATCCCACCAGCGCACGGCCTCTTGCAGAAAGCCGATCCGCGGGCCGGGCACGGCGAAATGCGGGTATTTGTGGTTCCAAGGGCCGACCACAGCGCGGACCGGAGCCTTCACATTGGCCGCAAGATGCGCGGGCGTGTTGCGATAGCCGTCATGCCAGCCGCCGATCGAATAGACCGCCGCGCTGATCGCGTCGTAATCTTCGCAGACCGAGCCATGCTTCCAATAAGCGTCGCGCTGCGAATGCTCATGCCAAGTGCGGGCCAGGAACGGCGCCTCTTCCAGCCGGTTGAGCCAAATGTCGCGCCACTTGTCGCCGACCAATTCGGGGTCCGGCGGCACCGAGAACCATGAGGCAGCGGTGGCAGCCCAAGAGATGTTCTCGCTGATTAGGCAGCCGCCCTTGTAGTGGATGTCATCGGCATAGCGGTCGGTCGTCGAGCAAAGCGAGATCACCGCTTTCAGCGCCGGAGCCTTGTTGTAGGCCGCTTGCAGGCAGTTGAACCCACCCCATGAGATGCCCATCATGCCGACTTTGCCGGTGGACCAAGGCTGCTCGGCGAGCCAAGCGATGACCTCAAGCCCGTCCGACATCTCTTGGGCGGAATATTCGTCGTCGAAAAGCCCCTCGGATTCGCCGTTGCCGCGCTGGTCGACGCGCACGCAGGCATAGCCCTGTGCCGCCATCCAAGGATGGGTCAGCTGGTCGCGCGCCGCGGTTCCGTCGCGCTTGCGGTAGGGCAGATATTCCAAGACCACCGGCACAGGATTGGACGCCGCATCTTCGGGCATCCAGACCCGGGCAGAGAGCCGGGTCCCGTCGGCCATGACGATGGCCATGTCAGGGATTTCAACGATTTGCACAGTCATAGTCTAAACTCCAAGCGACTGCGCCGAGATAGGCCAGACGCCCTTAGCTTGCCAATTGCGCGGCTTTGCTTGGATTTGCGCTATTTTGCGCGAAGGTGCTGAAAGGCGCGCAGTTTCGTCACCCTTGGCGCTGGGCGCGCAACGGTTTTTTTGCAGCCTGAGGAGAGGCGGTGCGCGCGCTTAGCGGTCCTTCGGTCTTTGCAACGCGGCGGCGAGACAAAGGAGTAGGGTCGAAGCCAAGATCAACAACACGGCAGCGGCAGCAATGGCGGGGCTGATCGACTCGCGTAGGCCTGAGAAGATCACGCGGGGCAGGGTGCGCTGCTCGGCGGTGGTCAGGTAGCTTGCAATCACCACCTCGTCGAAAGAGATGACGAAGGCGATGATCGCCCCCGCCAGAACGCCGGGGGCCACCAGCGGCAAGAGCACGCGCCGAAAGGCCGTTAAGGGCGGCGCACCCAGCGAGGCGGCGGCCCGCATCAGCCCAAGGTCAAAGCCGCGCAGGCTGGCGAGAATCGTGATCAGCACCACGGGGGCGGAGAGCCCGGCATGGGCCAAGATGAGCCCCAGCCGCGAGCCCAGAAGCCCGGCCGAGGCGTAAAAGCTGAACGAGGCCACGGCGAGGATCACGATCGGCAGCACCAAAGGTGTGGCGATGAGCGCCAGTGCGAACTGCCGTCCGGGGAATTTTCCCCAAGCCAGCGCCACCGCCGCCGGAGTGGCCAGCAGCACCGCCAGCAGGGTCGATCCAAGCCCGACGATCAGCGAATTGCCAAGCGCGTCAAGCCAGCGCGGATCGCTCAGCACCAGCTCATACCAGCGCCATGACCAGCCCGGTCCCGGCAGGGTAAGGTTGCTGCCCGAGGTCAGCGACATCGGCAGGATCACAAGGAGCGGGGCCAGCAAATAGGCCAGCACCAGCCCGGTCAGGATCCGCGCAATCCGGATGCGCCAAAATTCGGCCCGCATCAACGCACCCGCCCTGTGGTTAAGCGGTGCAGCCCGGCGAGGAGGCCTGCTACCAAAGCCAGAATGACCAGAAGTTGCAGCGACAGCGCCGCCGCCAGCCCCCAGTTCAGCGTCTTATCGGTGTAGAAGACGATGAAACTGCTGAGCATTTGATCTTTCTCGCCACCGATCAGCCGGGGCGTGATGTAATAGCCCAAGGCGAAGGTGAAGGTGAGGCCCGCGCCGGTCATCAGTCCCGGCCATAAAAGCGGCAGCTGCACCCGGCGCCATGCCATCCACCAAGGCGCCCCCAGCGAGCGGGCCGCGCGCATCTGCTCGGGAGGGATGCGCTTCAGCACCGCCAGCACCGGCAGGATCATTAGCGGCAGAAGGACTTGCACCATGGTCACAATCAGGCTGCCACGGGTGTAGACCAGCCGCAAAGGCTCCGTCACTGCGCCAAGCCATTGCAGCGTGGCATTGACCGGCCCCTCGCCTTGCAAAAGGATGATCCAAGCGACCGTGCGCACCAAGAGCGAGGTCCAAAGCGGCAAGAGCACCATGGCCAGCAAGAGCGTGGCCATGCGGGGGCGGGCGGCGGTGATGACATGGGCGACCGGCAGGGCGAGAAGGGCGCAAATCGCGGTGACGCTGAGGCTGATGGCAAGGGTGCGCGCAAGGATGGTCAGGAAAAGCGCCTCTTCTGCGGGGAGGCGCTGGAGTTGCCCTTCAGGGCCGCGTTTCAGGTCCAGAGTGGTGAGGATGTAATAGCTGGTGAAGCGGCCAGTTTCATGCGCGATCACCGACCAAAGGGCAGGGTTATGCCAAGCTTTCCCTTGGTCTAGCACGTCTTCGCGGAGAGAAGCGCCTTGCAGATCGGCCGTGGCGGCCCATTTGGCGGTCTTGATCACCGTGCTGCGGCTGCCCGGCACGGCTTGATTGAGCCGCGCGGCAAGGGCGGCGGCTCGGCCTTCTTCTTGCGCTTTGGCCAGGTCGAAGATCAGGGCGGCAAAGGCAGGCTCGGGCGGCAGGCCTTGGGCTTGGCTCCAGCCGGAAAGGGCGGCGGCGGTTTGCGGAAAGCCCGCTTGCAGCTCGCGATTGTCGATGGCGCGGAAGAGGAACAAAGCCACCGGCACGACCACGGTGACCAGCACGAACATCACCAGCGGTGCCAGCATCAGCAGGTAAGGCACTTGCCCGCGCAGGGCGCTTGGCCGCAGGGGCTGCGGCGGTCGCATTACTGCGACTGCCAAACCTTGAAGCGCTGCTCCAAGCTTTCCAGATTTTCCGCCCAGAAGGCGTCATTGTAGCTCGCGCCATAACCGATCACATCGGGCGAGGTCGGCAGGCGGCTGCGCTGGGCTTCGGTCAGGTGGTCATAGACACGGGCGTCGCCGGTGCCATAGCCGTAAAGCCGGGGAAAACCTGCCTGGTTTTCCGGCACCGCAAAGAATTCAAGGAAGGCAGCGGCCCCTTCGGGATTGGGTGCATCTGCGACCAAGGCCCAAAGGTCGGTGCCGTAGAGAAAGCCGGCCTCCCAGACGATGCGATAGTCTTTGCCGTTGTTTTCATTGTCGAAAGTGACGCGCCCATTGTACATGTCGGTCATCACGACCTCACCCGCATCAAGGTTTTGCAGCGCAGTTGAAGAGCTGCTCCACCAGACGACATGCGGCTTGATCTCATCCAGTTTGGCGAACGCGCGGTCAACGCCCTCGGGCGTGGCGAGTACGGTGTAGATGTCGGATGGGGCGACGCCATCGGCCAAAAGCGCGTTTTCCAACGTGTAAAGCGCCTGACCACCAAGGCCGCGCTTGCCGGGGAAGGCCTTAACATCCCAAAAATCGGCCCAGCTTTTCGGGCCATTCGTAAGCTTCGTGCCGTCATAAACCAAGACCGTGGCCCAAGTGTCCGAGGCGATGCCGCAGTCATGCAAAGTGCCGGGCAGGTAATGCGGGGCTTGCGCTGTCACCGAGGCGGGAAGCGGCAGGAACAGCCCCTCATCGCAGCCCATTTCCAGCTGCGGTGCCTCAATCGAGACGAGATCGTAGCTGACCGCGCCAGCCTCAACCATCGCGCGGACCCGTGCCAAAGAGCCGTCCCATTCGTCCAAAACAACCGAAATTCCGGTCTTTTCGGTGAAAGGATCGGTGATGCCGGTCTTATAGGCCTCATTCCAAGTGCCACCCCAGCCTGCCAAGGTGATCGCACCTTCAGCATAGGCCGCGCTGCCAAGGTTGGCTGCGGACAGAAGGGCAAACTTATGTAGCCATCGCGCGGTCAGCATTGCGGCGCCTTTCCTGAAAGCGGGCCGAGGCATGCCCCCATCGTTCATCACCGGGCTGCTCGTGTCAATTCGGCGCTTTTGTGGGAAAATCACCCAAGATGCAACGGCTTGGCGATAATGCAATTTGACAGAAGGGCGGGCGGCGGACAGGCTTTGGTAACCATTTTTCAGGGGGCGATTTTGCTGCGAAATTCAGATCTTGAGCTGGCTTTGGCCGATGCGACCGCGCGCTATACCGCAGCCAACCCAGCCAGTCTGGCGCGCCATGAAGCGGCTAAGGCCAGTCTGCCGGGCGGCAATACCCGCTCGGTCATGTGGTATGAGCCTTTCCCGGTTGGCATCGCCAAGGGCGAGGGCGTGCAGCTTACCGATCTGGACGGCCACAGCTATACGGACTTTGTCAGCGAATATTCGGCGGGGCTCTACGGTCATTCCAACCCCCTGATTCAAAACGCGATGCGTGAGGCGATTGCCAATGGTGTCGCCTTGGGCGGCCCCAACTCTTATGAGGCTTTGCTGGCCGACGAGCTGTGTGCGCGCTTTGCCGCGCTGGAGCGGGTGCGGTTTACCAATTCCGGGACCGAGGCCAATATCATGGCGATCTCAGCCGCGCGGGCGATCACCGGGCGCGACAAGGTGATGGTGTTCCGCGAGGGCTATCACGGTGGCGTGCTGCTTTTTGGGCACGGCGGTTCGGTGCTGAACCTGCCTTTTCCTTATGTGATGGCGGATTACAACGACATTGAGGGCACCGAGGCGCTGCTTCGGGCGCATAAGGACAGCATTGGCGCGGTGATCTTGGAGCAGATGCTGGGGGCGGGCGGCTGTATCCGCGCCTCGGACGCGTTCTTGGCGATGCTGCGGCGGGTGACGCAAGAGACCGGGGCCTTGTTGATTTTCGATGAGGTGATGACCTCGCGCCAGCATTTCAATGGCTTGCAGGCGGTGACCGGGATCACGCCGGATCTGATGACTTTGGGTAAATATATCGGCGGCGGGGCCAGCTTTGGTGCCTTTGGCGGACGGGCCGATCTGATGGCGCGGTTTGATCCGGGCGCGGAAGGCTGTTTTGGCCATGGCGGCACATTTAACAACAATATCATCAGCATGAGGGCTGGCTATACCGGGCTCAGTCAGGTGTTGACGCAAGAAGCCTCGGCCCTGTTCAACGCTTTGGGGGCGCAGTTGCAGACCCAGATCGACGGGCTTTTTGCAGCCCACGGATTGGCGGGCTGCACCGCGGGCTATGGCTCGCTTTTCGCGGTGCATTTCATGCCGCGCGAAGCGGTGACGCCACAGGCGGTGGATCAGGCCGACCGGCGGGTGCAGAAGCTTTGGCATCTCGAGATGATGCTGGCCGGGCAATATGTCACGCCGCGCGGCATGATCGCTTTGGCCTTGCCGCATAGCGAGGCGGATTGTGCGGGCCTTGTGGCGGCGATGGACCGCTTCTTGGCCGATCACGCGGCGATCTTGCCAAAGCTGCAAGGCTAGATGGGCAGGGGGGCTTCGGCCCCCGCTGCCTTTAGGGAGGGTGCTTTAGAGCACGACGCAATCGGCCGGGGCGAAGCCCAGTTCCATCGCCGCCCCCTCTGCCGCCAAGGCGCCAGAGATCGCGGTGTTGACGCGGATCAGCGCCGGTTCTCCGATATCCACCTCATAGATCACCCGGCCGCCGAGGTAAGACGAAGACACGACCTTTCCGCGCAAGGGGCTTGCGCCGGGCGGGGGCGGGGTGGTGAGCATTTGCGGGCGCACCACCACGGTCACCGCCTCACCAACGCTCAGCTGCCGAGGCGAGGTGATTTGCACGGATTGGCCGCCGGTGAGGGTGACACTGGCGACAGAGCCTGTCACCGTCGCGACCTTGCCCTCTAACATATTGGCTTTGCCCAAGAAATCCGCGACGAATTTGGTGGCGGGCCGGTCATAGACATCTTGCGGCGTGCCGATCTGCTCGGCCCGTCCGGCATTCATCACCACGATGCGGTCCGACATCGACAAAGCTTCTTCCTGATCATGGGTCACGAAAAGCGCGGTGATGCCGGTCTGCTTTTGGATCTTCTTGATCTCGACGCGCATCTCTTCGCGCATATTGGCGTCCAGCGCGGAAAGCGGCTCATCAAGCAAAAGAACCTCGGGCTCAAAGACGATGGCACGGGCCAAAGCGATGCGCTGTTGCTGGCCACCTGACAGTTGCGACGGCAGCTTTCTCTCAGACCCCGGCAGACGCACCATCTCAAGCGCGCGGGTGACGCGGGTGGCGATCTCGGCTTTCGGCACGTTGCGGTATTTCAGACCAAAGGCCACATTGTCGAAAATGCTCTTATGCGGGAACAGCGCGTAATTTTGGAACACCAGCCCGATGTTGCGCTGGTAGATCGGCACGTCGTCGATCCGCCGCCCGCCGATCGAGATCTGCCCGTGGGTGATGTCGACCAGCCCGGCGATTGAGCGCAGCAAGGTGGTCTTGCCACAGCCTGAAGGGCCCAAAAGCGTGGTGAAGCTGCCTTTCTCGATCGACAAAGAGAAATCCTGCACCGCCACGAACTTGCCGTAAGCAACTTCGACATTGCGGAATTCGACCGCCGGAGGGGCGGTAGCGGGGGCGGGGGAAGCCCCGGCCAATGGCCGGGACTCCGTCAGGTTCATTGCATCAGGCACCTTTGGCGATCCTGTCCCATTGTTTGGCCCAATCGGTCTCATGCTCGGCCCAATAGATCGGGTCAGCGAAGGTCAGGCTTTCCATTTTGCCGGTGGGGTCGAAGGCTGGCATCGCCTTGATCTTATCGGTCAGCTCGACCTTGGTCGGATCCAGCGAGGGCGGATAGCTTTGACCTTCCGAGACGGCGATCGAGGTCTCAACATCCAGCATGAAGTTGATCAGCTCTTCACATTCCGCCATCGGCGACCCTTTGAGAACCAGAAGATCCTCCATCCAAGCGTAAGAGCCGGGCGGGTCGATATAGCCAATCGGATGGCCCTGCTGCTGCAAGGCGGCGACGCGGCCCGACCATGCTTCCGAGACCACGATCTCGCCTTTGGACAGAAGGTCCATCAGCTCGGCGCCCGAGGCCCAGAACTTCTTGGCCAAATCGCGCTGCTCGCGCACCTTGGCCCAGACGGCCTCGATGTCTTGGATGTTGTTGGGGTCTTGGCCCGACCCCAAAGCGCCATACCAGACCCGGGTGGTCATGCTGTCATAGCCGCCAATTTTGCCCTTATAGGCCGGATCGGTCAGCAGCGCGGCGCCTTTAGCTGCCGCTTCTTCGGGCGAGATCACCGTGGTGTTATAGGCAATCCCGGTGGTGCCGTAGTTATAGGGCACGGCAGAAAGCTTCGGCGTGATCTTGCGGAAAGGATCGATCATCGCCTGCATGACATTGGCCATGTTCGGGATATTGGCCTCGTTGATTTCCGAGGTCAGGCCCGAGTTCACATAGCGAACGTAATATTCCACGCCGGACGAGTGGACGATCTGGAAGTCGCCGGGGGCAGAGGTCTTGGCCTTGGCGATGATCTCCGTTTCATCGCCAAAGGTGCCTTGCACCACACTGATCGAGGTTTTTGCGGTGTAGGGTTGGAAGGCGTATTTATCCATCGCCTCTTGCACGGTGCCGCCCCAGCCGTCGAAGCGCACGTTCTTCACTTGCGCCAAGGCCTTGTTGCCCCAAGGCAGGAAGATCCCAGCCGAAGCCGCTGCAGCGGCGGTCAGGCCGAGGAAGCGGCGCCGATCAAGGTCGCCTTGCTGATAGCGGTCTTTCAGCCGCTCTAATCTGGTGGTGCTGGACAGTTTCATTTTGCGGTCTCCCTTGTTGTTCGTTTTTTCAATCGTGAAACAACTTGAACCAGGATGCCGCCGATCAGCGGGATGCCGACGGTCATCACAATCATCACCGTGCCAAGCGCGTTGACCTCGGGACTGATCGAGGTTTTCAGCATCGACAGGATCTGGGTGGGCATGGTCTCGACCCCGGCAGGCCGCCAGAACAGGCTGGCCGAGGTGTTGTCGAAGGAGATGGTAAAGGCCAAAAGCGCGCCCGCGACCACGGCGGGCAGCAGAAGTGGCAAAGTGATGGCACGGAAGGTTGCAAGGCGCGAGGCGCCAAGTGACATGGCCGCCTCTTCATAAATCCGCTTCACCCCGACCATGCGGGCTTGGGCGATCAGCACCACATAGGGCAGGGCCAGAAGGATATGGCCGAGCACGAGGATGCCCAAACTGCGCGGGGTCTCGATCGCCTTAATCAGGATCAGCAGGCCAACGCCCAAGATTGTCTCGGGCACCAAAGCGGGCAAGATCACCACCGTGCCCAAAATGGATTTTCCAAGAAAATCAAAGCGTACCAGCGCGAAGGCGGTCACGATGCCAAGAAGCGTGGTCACCACCGCCGTCACCAGCGCGATCCAGAGCGAGATCTGGAAGGCCTCGATCACCCGCGCATTTTGCCACAAAACCTCGTACCAGCGCAGCGAAAAGCCGGTCATTGGGAAGCCACCAAACTGCGAGGCGTTGAAGGACAGCACGACCGTCGCGACGATGGGCGCGAACATGAAGATGTAAACGAGAAGGGTGATAATCCGGGTCAGGGCCCAAGCGAGCCGCCCTTCTGAAGACCAGCTCTTCCGGCGGGGGCGGCTCATCCTCCCAATCCTTTCACGATTTGCGACATGCCCATGAAGCGGGTGTAGATCGCGGCGACAGAGCCCAAGATGAAGAAGAGTACGATGGAAAGCGTGGCCCCCATCGGCCAGTTTAACTGCCCCATGATCGTGTCATAGATCAGATTGCCAAAGAGCGCGTCGCGGCCCGAGCCAAGGAGTTGCGGCGTCACATAGCTGCCCGCGGCCAGCACAAAGCACAGCATCAAGCCCGCGGCCAAGCCGGGAAGTGAGAGCGGCAATGTCACCTCGCGGAAGGCTTGCGCATTGGTGCAACCCATTGATCTCGCGGCCTGCACAAGGGTGCGGTCGATGCCCTCAAGGCTGACATAGATGTTCAGGATCATATAGGGCAACAGGAAGTGCAGCAGGCCCATGATCACCGCGCCTTCGGTGTAAAGCATCTGCATCGGCGCTTCGATCAGGCCCAGTTTCATCGCCCAAACGTTGATGAGGCCCTGCTCGCCAAGAATGTGGATCCACGAAAAGGTGCGGATGGTGAAGCTGATCCAGAAGGGCACGATCAAAAGCAGCAACAAAAGCCACTTTTGCCGAAACGCCGTCGCCCAGATGAAATAGGCCGGGAAATAACCGACGACGGCGCAGATCAGGGCTGTCACCATGCCCACCCGCAGCGTTTTGAGCAAGAATCCGTGATAATAGCTGTCGGTGAAGAATTCGTGCCAATTGGCGACGGTGAGACTGGCTTCTTCCACCCCGGCGGTGACGAAGGTGTAGAAGGTGTAAATTCCCATCACCACGATCGGTAAGATCATGAAACAAATCAGCAAAAGGGCGGCAGGGGCCACCAATAGCCAGGCCAGTCGGGGGTCATAAAGGCTCCAGCCGCGTTTGGCAGTGGCTGGCAGACGGTCTGCGGTCATTGCGGTTCTGATGCTCCCCTGAAGACCGGGACGCGTGGGGCGGCCAACGGCCAATGGCCGCTGATTCAGTCTCCGCATTTCCCTGTCGCGTCATTATTTTTACTCACGCTAGCGGCAGGTTCTGGCAGCTGTAAAATATCGTTTAACCATCCTGTTATTCATTGTTGATATGAGAGGCGGGTTTGATCCTTTCAAATCAACTCACGCGCCGTCAGGCGCTCAACAATATCGTCCAAGGTTTGGCGAAGCGCATCCATAAAACCAGCGCTCCATTGGCTCTGCCGGACCGGATCGGGTTGCCAAATATTCAGGCTGTAGGGAATGGTTTTTGCCAAGGGGCGAACCGTTAAGTTATTGCCCTCAAAGGCTAATGCGGTCAGTGGATTGACAATCGATATCCCAATCCCTTGCGAAACCATGCCGCCGATTGAGGTGGCGGTTGTGGTCTCGACCATAAGATTGCGGCTGACACCGGCGGTGTCGAATAAGGCGTCGATCTGCCGCCGATAGCTGTCTTCTTCCGAATAATAAATAAAATCTGAGCCTTCCATCTGCTCGACTTCAAGGCATTTATAGCGAGAAAGCGGGTGATCGGCCGGCATGACGCACAATAGATTGCCCAGATCGCGCTGCTCAAGACTGCCCAAACCGCCCGGCACACGGCCCTCCACCACACCCAGATCAAAAATCTTGTTCAAAAGTTCACGCGTCAGCACCGATTCCTCGATGGAATGCACCTTGATCGCGGCGTCTTTATGCAGGGCACGAAACCGATCAATCGTTTGCGGCATCAGGGCATGAGCAAAAGCGGGCAGGCAAGCCACGGCAATTCTTTGCAGCCGGTCGCCTCGAATGGCATCCGCCGCGCGGCCGATTTCATCCAAGCTGACGAAAGAGCGTTGGACAATGCTATGCAGTGCAATGGCGCGCGGTGTGACTTCAAGCCGGCGCTTGTCGCGCAGAAAAAGCACAAAGCCCAAGCTGTCTTCGAGCGCCTTTAATTCGCGGCTGATTGTGGGTTGAGAGGAATAAAGTTCCGCGGCCGTCTCTGTGACGCTGAGCGTCTGCATAAGCGAGCGAAAGATCTCGAGCTGGCGATGGGTCAGGCGCATGGGTTTCTTATATCAAGGGTGAATGAATTGTAGATTTTATTGAATTTGACAGCATGTTTAACAACCGTGCAACACATCATTCTGCAATGATGCGAGGTGCCCATGCCGTCTCTGGAGCCTTCAGAAAAGGACCTGCGTTTCGCTGCCGTCCAGCAGGCGATGGCGCTTGTGGATGGCTTTGTGAAAATGCACGGGGCGGGGAATGATTTCGTTCTCATTGACGGAAGGACGCGACGCTTTCGTCCATCTGCTGCGCAAATATCCGCAATCTGTGATCGCCATTTCGGCGTAGGCGGGGACCAACTTTTGGTGCTTGAACCCGGCGAAGAAGCCGCTGATTTGCGTTTGCGCATTTACAATATCGACGGGCAAGAGGCGGAAACTTGCCTTAATGCAACCCGTTGTGCAGCTTGGATAATCCTGAATGAAACTGGTGCATCGTCGGTGCGGATCGCCACGATGGGCGGGCTGATTAAGGCCTCTGCCGCCGCTCCGATGCAGGTCACTCTTCGCCAGCCAGAGCCTCGTTTCGAATGGCAGTCGGTGCCCTTGGCCGAGCCGCGCGATACGTTGAATCTTGGCTTGCAGGCGGGGCCACTGACGGCTCAGGGCGCACTCAGCATGGGCAATCCGCACCTGACCTGTTTCGTTCCGGATCTTGATGCGATCGACGTGCCGCGATGGGCGGATCAACTGCAGAAGCACCCACTTTTGCCGCAGGGGGCAAATGTCGGGGTGGCGCAGATCCTGTCGCCGGAAGCGATGCGGCTGGTTGTATGGGAGCGGCCGGGCATCTTGACGCAAGCCTGTGGCAGTGGTGCCTGTGCCGCTTTCACGGTGGCGCGGCGCTTGGGGTTGATAACGGCAGATCGCGCGGAAGTGGCCATGCCGGGCGGGAAGCTCTTTGTCGAAGAGACGCCGGAGGGCGCACTTTTGCTAACCGGCCCAGTGGCGGTGGCCTTCTGGGGCCAATTGCCATGAGCAAGCTGCGCATCGCCATCGGCGGAATTCAGCATGAAACCAACAGCTTCGCGCCGGTTCTTACGAGATATGCCGATTTTGACTCGACGGGCTCTTCACCGCCGATCCTGCGCGGAGAGGCGCTGCTTGCGCATGACGGAGCGGGGGCTCTAGGCGGCATATTGCGGGCATTGCGGCAGTCTGATGCGCAGATTCTGCCGCTGATCTGGGCCGAGGCGCAGCCGGGCGGCATCATCGAGCGTACCGCCTTCGACGCTTTGACGGAGGGGCTGTTTGAGGCTTTGGATCAGGCGGGGCCTTTGGATGCAGTGGTGTTGGATCTGCATGGCGCGATGGTGGCGCAAGGCACGCAGGATGCCGAGGGGTGGCTTTTAACTGAGCTGCGCCAAAGGCTTGGACCGGATTGCTTCATCGCTGCAGCTTTGGATTTTCACGGCAATCTCTCGACCCAGATGGTGGCACAGAGCGATTTCCTGCTCTCTTACCGGACCTATCCGCATGTCGATATGGCCGAGACCGGCGCGCGGGTGGTTGAGGCGGCCTTGGGCTGGTTGGCGCGCGGTCAGCGCCCCGCTAAGGCCTTTGCGCAAGGCGATTTTCTGATCCCAATCCATGCCCAATCTACCCTGATTGCGCCTATGACGAGGCTTGCAGCGTTGCAAAGACGCGCAGAGCGGGATGGCGCGGTATCCAGCTTTTTGCCGGGGTTCCCGCCGGCAGATGTCGCAGATTGTGGCCCCTCGATCTTGGCTTATGCGCAGGATCAGGCCACCGCGGATGCGGCGCTTTCGGTTTTGCGGCAGGGGCTGCATGAGGCTGAGGCTGATTTTGCGGCAATCGGCTTGCTCGATGGCCCTGCGGCCGTGGCGCAGGCCTTGCGTCCGGGGGCTGTGTCTCCGGCTATCCTCGTGGATACACAGGATAATCCGGGTGCCGGGGCCAGCTCTGACACCACGGGGATGCTGCGCGCTTTGTTGGCGGTTAACGCGCCCGATGCGGTGGTCGCAGTGCTTCACGATCCGCAAGCCGCCGCCTTAGCGCATGAAAAAGGCGTCGCTGCACATTTCGATCTGGCTTTTGGCGGAAGCGGCGATCAACCTTGGCGGGGAGAGGTGACGGTTGAGGCTTTGGGCGATGGCAGCTTTGCCGGAACCGGGGGCTATTACAACGGCAACCCCTTGAATTTTGGCCCAATGGCGCTTTTGCGGCTGAGGGGCAGCGGGGTGCAGGTGATTGTCGGTTCGGTCCGCGCGCAGGCGGGAACGCGCGCGATTTTCCATCATCTCGGTCTTGATCCCGCCAAGATTGCGGTGATTGGCTTGAAAAGCTCAGTGCATTTCATGGCGGACTTTGCTGAAGTGGCGGGCGAAGTGATCTATGCTGCTTTCCCCGGCCTGAACCGCGCTGATCCTTCTGAATTTCCGTATCAAAACCTAAGGCCGGGGCTGCGGCTTAAGCCGCAGGCCTAGTGGAAATCGCGCGAGTTCGGGATCACGCGCGCGTTTCGCGGATGGCTGCGCGAGGGCGAGGGCAGCGGGTTGCGCACATGGTCCGCGCGGGCAAGCGGGGTCGCAAAGCTGCGGTCGGCCAGCCGCAACAAAGCATCGCTGCGGTCGCGCAGATCCTCGGCCACCACATGGGTCACGCCTGAGCGCGGATCGCGCTGCATTCGGCCGGTTACTTGCATCAGCCGCGCGGTCATCACCACCTTGCGAAACTGCTCCATCACCTTGGGCCAGAGCACCAGATTGGCGACGCCGGTCTCATCCTCGATCGTGATGAAACAGACGCCTTTGGCGCTGCCGGGACGCTGACGAATGAGCACAAGCCCCGCCAGCCGAAGGTGCTTGCCATTGGGCAGGATCTCTAATTCTGACGCCGTTACAAAGCCTTGCCGCTTCATGCTCATGCGCAAAAAGGCCATCGGATGGGCCTTCAGAGACAGGCGCAGGGTTTGGTAATCGGCAACCACCGATTCCGCCAAAGGCATCTGTGGCAAGCGGACGGCAGGCTCGACACCCTCATCCTTTCCTGCTTGGAACAGCGGCAAATCAGGCGCGTCGCGCAACGCCCTTGCGTCCCAAAGGGCGGCCCGTCGCGTCAGTCCGGCGGAGCCAAAAGCATCCGCCGCCGCCAGGGCTCGGATGCTGCTTGCGCCAAGCCCGCTCCGACGGGCAAGATCGTCCAAGCTTTCATAGGGCGCATCGCGCGCCGCCATCAGCCGGGCCGCAGCCTCAGCCGCCAGACCGTCCAGCTGCCGCAGGCCCAAGCGCAGGGCAAAGCCCGTGCCCTTCGGCTCTAACGTATTGTCCCAATTGCTGAAATTCACATCCACAGGCCGCACCTCAACCCCGTGGGTCACCGCATCGCGGACGATTTGGGCAGGAGCATAAAACCCCATCGGCTGCGCGTTCAGCAAGGCGCAGGCAAAGGCCGCCGGGTGGTGGCATTTGAGGTAGGAGGAGACATAGACCAGCCGCGCAAAGCTGGCGGCATGGCTTTCGGGGAAGCCATATTCGCCAAAGCCTTTGATCTGGTCAAAGCAGCGCCGGGCAAAGGCCTCATCATAGCCGCGTTTGACCATGCGCCCGACCATGCGGCTTTGCAAAAGCTCGATGGTGCCGCGCGAGCGGAAGGTGGCCATGGCTTTGCGTAACTCATTGGCTTCTTTCGAGGAAAATTCCGCCGCCTCCATCGCAATCTGCATGGCTTGCTCTTGGAAGATCGGCACGCCAAGGGTGCGGCCAAGGATTTTGACCAGCTCATCTTGCGGGTGTTCGCGGCCCGGCGCGGGGTAGATCACCGGTTCTTCGCGGTTGCGGCGGCGCAGATAGGGGTGGACCATATCGCCTTGGATCGGGCCGGGGCGGACGATGGCGACCTCGATCACCAGATCGTAGAATTCGCGCGGTTGCAGGCGCGGCAGCATGTTCATCTGCGCCCGGCTTTCGACCTGAAAGACGCCAAGGCTGTCGCCCTTGCAAAGCATCTCATAGGTCGCCTTATCCTCTCGCGGCAGCGTGGTCAGATCATAGTCAATGCCGTAGTGATTTCGCAGCAAATCAAAGCACTTGCGGATGCAGGTCAGCATGCCAAGCGCCAGAATATCGACCTTCAAAATGCCCAAAGCGTCGATGTCATCCTTGTCCCATTCGATGAAACTGCGCTCTGGCATGGCGCCATTGCCAATCGGCACCGTCTCATGCAGCGGGCCTTCGGTCAGGATGAAACCGCCGACATGCTGGCTGAGGTGGCGCGGCATGCCGATCATCTGTTCGGCGAGTTTAAGGGCGCGCGAAAGCAGGGGATCGCTGAGATCCACCCCGGCTTCGCGGCTGTTCGCCTCTCCCATGCTCGAGCCCCAAGAGCCCCAGACGGTTTTGGCCAAGGCGGCGGTCACATCCTCGGAAAGACCCATGGCTTTTCCCACCTCACGGATGGCCGAGCGGGGGCGGTAATGGATCACCGTGCCGCAAAGGCCAGCCCGGTGGCGGCCGTAGCGGGCATAGATATGCTGGATCACCTCTTCCCGGCGCTCATGTTCGAAATCTACATCGATATCGGGGGGCTCATCGCGGTCTACGCTGATAAAACGTTCGAAAAGGACTTGTTGGTGTGAAGGGTCAACCGAGGTGATGCCCAGCACAAAGCAGACCGCCGAGTTGGCGGCCGAGCCGCGCCCTTGGCACAAAATGCCCTGCGCTTGCGCCCAAGCGACGATGTCATGCACGGTCAGAAAATATTGCGGGATCTTCTTCAGCGCGATGATCGCCAGCTCTTTTTCCAAAAGCGCGTGCACCTTTTGCGGCACGCCTTCGGGATATCTGCGGGCCGCACCTTCCCAAGTCAGGTGCTCTAGCTGGCTTTGCGGCGTCTCACCTTCGGGCACGCTTTCCATCGGGTAGTGATAGGCGAGCTCATCGAGCGAGAAGTTGCAGGCATCGGCAACCTGCCGCGTGGCGCGGATCGCATGCGGCCAATCGGCGAAGAGCCGGATCATCTCCTCGGCGGATTTCAGATGCCGCTCGGCATTGGCATCTAAAAGCCGCCCGGCGGTTTGGATGGTGGTGCCGGTGCAGATGCAGGTCATCACATCTTGCAGCGGGCGGCGCTCGGCGCTGTGGTAATGCACGTCATTGGTGGCGAGGATCGAAAGCCCATGCGCCCGCGCCAGCCGGTCAAGCCGGGTGATCCGCGCCCGATCATCGCCGCGATAAAGATAGCTCGCCGCGATATGGCGCAAAGAGGGCAGGCGGCGGCAGAGCCTTGGAAGGTTTCGTGCAAGCCTCTGCCCGGGGATCAGGATCAACTGCACCCCTTCCGCATGGGCGGCGAGGTCATCAAGGCTCAGATCGCAAGCGCCTTTGGCCTGCCAAGCGCCGCTGGCATCTTGCCTTTTGCCCTTGGTCAAAAGCGCGCAAAGCCGCGCATAAGCGGCGCGGTCGCGGGGGTAGGCGAGAAAGCTCTCGCCGCTCAGAAGCTGCAAGCGGCAGCCGATCAGGGGGCGCAAAGCGGCCTCTGTCGCGGCGCTATGGATGCGCACCACACCGGCCATGCTGTTCAGATCCGCCACGGCCAGCGTATCATGGCCCAAAGCATGGGCGGTAAGCGCAAGTTCTTGCGCGGTCGACGCGCCGCGCAGGAAGGAAAAGGCTGTGGTGACAGCCAGTTCCACATAAGAGCTGCGCGGATTGGGCGCGAAATCTCCGGTCAGGATCGTGCGGGGTTTGGGCCTATCTTGATCGGGCATCAGGCGAAAACCCCATGCAGGAACCAGCGCGGATCGGCACCGCGCCCGTCATCATGAAGCCCCTCGCGGTAGATCCAGAAACGGTGCCCGGCGGCGTCTTCGACCTTGTAATAGTCGCGCAGACGGGTACCGGGGCGATCGTGCCACCATTCGGGCGCGATGCGCTCGGGGCCTTGGTAGCGCGCGATCCGGTAGGTGCGGCGGCGCCATTGGAACTGCGCGGGCGGGCCCTCGGGCACGGCATAAAGCACCACCACTTCCTCGGCAGGGGTCAGGAGCCGCTGCGGGCGTTCGGTGGCGGGAAGCGGCTGCGGCGCGACGGGCGCAAGGGCCGGGCGTGAGGCCTCGGCCCGCTCGGGGATATGGCTTTGCGCAGGCTCAAGCCGGGTCAGCGCCTTGCTGCCAAAGCGCGCGGCGAGCCGGTCGACGAGATGCGCAAGTTCCAGCGTGGTCTCAGTCTCGCCCGCCAGATCGGGCTGGCGGATGGTCATGGCTTCGGTCAGCGGCGCTTCCAGCGAGATGAGGTCAAACCCATAGCCCGGTTTGATTTTCTCCAGCCGGTCACGGAAGAGAAAGGCCAGATGCCGCGCCTCACGGCTGGCCGAGGCGCAAGCGGCTTCGATCCGGCTGGTCTCGCCATCGGTGCGGTAAACGGTCAGGCTGAGCCGCCGCGCGCCGCGCCCGGCGCGGGCCAGTTGGTCGCAGAGATCTTGGCAGAGCTCGGGCAAGTGGTTGGTCGGGTCAAAGATCGGCTCGGGCAGGCGGGCATCGGCGCGAAAGAGCGGCGGGGCTTCGGGCGGGCAGACCGGCTCGGGCAGGTGGCCGGTCAATTGATCAAGCCGGATCAAAGGGTTGCGCGCGGGGTCGTGGCGCGGGAAACGCCGGGCCAGCGAAAGGCGCGGCAGATCGGCAATGGCTTTGATCTGCCGCAGGCCGAGCCGGTTCAAGAGGAGAACCGTCTCGGCCTCAAGCCGCAAAGCCGCCGGTGGCAGTTGCATCAGCATGGGCGAGTTGGCCCAATCCACCCCCCGCAAAAGGCTGCGCGGCGGGGCGTAGCGGGCAAGCGCCCAAGCCGCCCCCCAAGTGGAAGCAAGGGCAAGGCGGGCGGTGAAGCCAAGCGCCGACAAAGCGCCCTCCATCTCGGCCAGCATGGCGGGCTCGCCGCCGAAAAGATGGTCCGAGCCGGTGGTGTCAAGCACCAGCCCGTGGCTTTCGGCGGGACTGTCTTCCGGCGCATCGGCGGCGGTCCAAGGGCACCAGCGCCGTGCCCAAAGCGCGAGTTGGCGCAAGGCGGCGCGGTCGCCCGCGCGGTCGGCGTGATCGACCCGTAGCCCCGGCACCAGCGCGCGCATATCGGTGAGCCGCGCGCCCAAGGTCACGCCCGCCAGCCGCGCGGCGCGGTTCATCGCATGGATCACCGGACCCTGCGGTCCTTCATCCACCAAGGCCATGGCGAGCTCAGCCGAAGCCGCGTCGCCGCGTTGCAGCGCCTGTCTCTGCCAGCGTTCCATCGCGAATTGCGGCAACCAGATCGAGGTGATCCGGCGCGCGGCCTTCGTCACTTTCCCCGGTGCGTTCATGCCGGGCCTCCCATTCCCCGGGACGCGCATCGCGCGAGCGGAAAAGCTCGAGCTTCCAGCGCGCGGTGCCGGGGGCGCGGGGGTCGTCGGGATTGGCATCCGAGGGCAAGGGCGCGATGCGCCAACGCTCGCGCGCGGCGCTGAGACCGGGTTCGGCGCTCTGCCGGATCAGCCAGCAGGGCACGCCCGAGGCCTCGGCCCGCAGCGCGAGCCGCTTCAAAGCGGTGAAGCTGAGCGCTGAAGGATTGCCGCGCAACTCGGCCACCACTCCGGCCAAGACATTGCAATTCAAGCCTTCTTCCGCCGCGATCAGAATATCGGCTGGGCGTGAGAGCTGCATCAACAGCAAAGGCCGCGGGCCAAGGCCGGGCAGATAGGGCCGCCCCGCCTCGCGCCAGACCATACGCTCTTGCAGCCAGAGGATCGGGGTGAGGGGCTTTGGGGTTCTGTCGGATGCGGCGGGCTTGTGAGAGCCCGCAGCCGCGCGGCCCTTGATCTGCGCGCGCTCTTGGAAGGCCTGCTCCAACCGTGCCATCACAAAGCCCAAAGCCGCCGCCTCGCCGCCGGGGGCCGCAAAGACCTCGGACAGCGTCGCGCTTGCCTTGACCTTCGCTCCCAAAGGGGGCGCGGCAAGGGCGGGCGGAAAAGGGTTGGGGTCTGGCCGCGGCATGCACGGAATCACTGCCTAATGTTCCTGATTTGTTCTTTTACCGCTGCGCGCTTGCGCAAGCAAGAAATCTCCTGTGGATAAAGGCAAAACGCAGGTTTTTAACAAGGAAAAACCGCAGGCCCAAAGAGGGCACTGCGGTTGAACTTGGTCTAAGTGGCGGGCAGGGTAGAGAAATTTGGGGCGGAAGGATCAACCCGCCGCCCCATGGATCGCTTAGCTGCGCACAGCGTCATTCACTGCGGCTTCGGCCGCAGCGGCGGTCTCCGAGATCTTATCGGCGGCTTTCGAACCGGCTTTTTCAACCGCATCGGCGGCTTTATCGGCGGTGGCGCGGGCCTTGCGCGCACCGGTTTTAGCGGTCGAGCGGGCTGCCGCTTTCACTTTGCTTTTGGCAGTGCCTGCGGCCTCAGTGGCGGTGCGGGCGGCCTTACCTGCGGTGCGGCTGGCCTTCTCGGTCACATCCTCAGCCAAATCTTCGGCCTTGCGGGTGCCGCGACGCACGGCTTTGCCGGCGCTGCGCACAGCCTCATCAGCTGTGTGTTTGACATCCTCGGCCATGTCTTCGAACGACTGCCCTTGGTTCAGGCGCGAGACGAATTGCGTCGCCGCTGCCACCAAAGCCACCGGGGCCAAGAGCTTGAAGATGCCACGCCCGCGCAGGGCCAAGGCGACAAGGCCTGCACCGGCGGCGATCCCCACCACCGAGGCGGCGACAGGATGCTCTTGGGCCATGCGGCGGCCCTCATCCAAGCCACGGCTGGCATAGCGTCCGCCGCGATCGACGGCATCCCAAGCCTTCCGGCGCGCTTCCAGAGCCAGCTCTGCGGCCTCATCGCTGAGATTGCCCAAACCGTTGCGCATGGCGGAAGCTACACCTTCGGCCTGCTCGGCCGCGACGGCGGCTTTGGCTTCGGCAGTGGCAAGACCGCGCTCGTAAAGGTCCAAGAGTTTTTCGCGGGCGAGATCTTTGGCTTCGCGGGCAGCTTCCAGCCAGTCGTTGCCCTTTTCCTCAAGCCGATCAACGACATCGGCTGCACCGCGCACGGGGCCGCCTTCATCCTCCCAGCGTGCCAAAGTCTCACTCAGTGGCCCGCGACGCTTGGCGGCCAGCTCCGAGACGGTGGGGCGCAGCATCATATAGGCAAGCCCAGCACCGGCGATGGTCGCGCCGGCCAGCGCCACCGGCACCGGATGGGACTTGGCCACGCCCATCGCGCGCATGCTCGCTTTGCCCAGACCGATGGTTGCAGCGAGATCAGCAATGCTTTGGCTTAGCTGCGAATCTTGGGCATGGATGGCGGATTTCAGACGGCGGGTTTCCGAAGAGAACAGCATCGCAAAACTCCTTCAAGGTGTCGGGCAGGGCCGACAGACGATGTTACAAATCACAGGTGGACGACGCGGTCTCAGCGCCGTGAGGAGAAGGCGCGGCCCAAAGCCTGCTTTCCCCAAAGGATAAAGCCCAAGGCCAGCAGCAAAGCGCCCCCCGCCGTCAGGCCCAAGGCCGCATGCAGCGACCAATGATAGGCAACCAAAGTGGCAACCATGGCGACGATGCCCAGCACCAGCGCGGCAAGGGCGAAGAGGGCGCCGACCAAAACCAAGGCAAGGCCCTTACCGGCATGGCCGCCGCGCTCTTTGGTCTCAACTTGCAGCAAGGCCAGCCGCAGCCGGAAAGATTGCCGCGCGGAAAGGGCAATCCGCGCGACCTGCCAAAAAGGGTTCATCCCATTGTTCGTTGACATCAGGCGCCGCCCCTTCTTGGATCAGATCGAATGGCGTGCGCTGCGCGGGCCCGCGACGAGCCAGATGACAAAGCCCACAATTGGCAACAGAACCACCAAAAGCACCCAGATCACTTTGGCGCGGGTCGTAGAGTCAGAATTGACGATTGAAATAATGGCCCAGATGTCCAAGGCCAGAACGATCATTCCCCAAAAGCCGTTCAGGCTGAACATCGAGAATTCTTTCAGCATTGTCTTTCACTCCTGCAACGGCACGATGACTAAAGGATTGCCTTGGCCGATGCGGGGCTAACGCAAGCAATTTCGAATGGTTCCCTAGAGCGAGCTTTGAAATCAGCACGCGTGCGGAAAGACTGGATGGGTGTGAAGAGGTCGGGGTATGAGGCTTGAGAGAATAAGCGCAAGCGGGGGCGGATGCGGCTTGGCTAGAGGCTAATGCTTAAAATCAGATGAAGAGGCTGAAGGCTGAGCGGGCAGTGCGCAAACCGATGTAGGCGGCCAGGGCTCCCTTGCTTGATCGCAGGCCGGACGCTGTTGCGCCCGGCCGCTTCTGAGCCGTCTAGATCCTCATCAGGCGACCCAAGCGACACCGATTGAGATCCTAGCAGACGGCTCAAAATCGTGGGCTCGGGCCGGATGTGACCGTTTGAGCCACTTAGCCCGCATGGACTGCACCCGAAGCCAGGTGCTGCGCGCTTAGAGGTTGCGCGACCAATCGTCGACCTGACGCTCGGCCTCATCTTTGGCGATGCCATATTTTTGCTGAAGCTTCCCAACCAGCTGATCGCGGCGCCCTTCGGCCACATCCAGCTCATCATCGGTCAACTCGCCCCATTTCACCTTGGCCTGACCTTTAAGCCCACATTTCCCAAGTAAGGCGCTGATTTCGCTGTCCTGACCATTATATTTCCTATATAAA